>NZ_FWFY01000022.1 GCF_900172345.1 Limimaricola soesokkakensis | reverse complement strand
CGCCCGAGGGCGAGATGCCGGCATTGTCGCTCAGCGTGCTGGTGGTGACCATCTGCACGAAGCTGCGCCGGTAGCCGTCGGTGTTGGCGTTGGCGATGTTCTCCGAGATCCGGCCCACCGCCGTGGAGTTGGCCCGCAATCCGCTCACGCCGGTCTGCATCGCGTAGGAAATGCTCATCCTGCCTGTCCTTCCTTACTGTTGCCGCCGCGGACGCATCGGTCCGGGTCCGGTCGTTGCTCCGGCCGGGGCCGGGAATGGGCGGTGATGGTCATCAGCCATCCCCCGCGATGGTTTCGAGACGGCGCAGGGCTGCATCCGCACCCTGCATCCGATCCGTGGCGGATTTTTGACCGATCGGCAGCGACAGCGGCGCGACCGGCGCGAGCGAGCGAGCCACTGCCGCAAGCTCCGGGCTGGCCGCGAGATCGGGCAGCCGCTCCAGCAGTTCCGCCACCAATTCCGCATCGCCGGCGCGATGCGCCGCGAGCAGCAGGCGAATTGCCTCCGACGTGCCGAGCGCAGGGCCCAGATCGCGCCACAAGCTGGCATAGGCATCGCGCGCCGCCGCCCATTCGCCGCGCTCGAACAGCGCCGCCGCGCGAAGCCGCAGGTAGCCTTCCGAGGGGATCTCCATCCGCGTGGCGATCACCGCCGCCCCGTCGCCCTCGGCGCTCGAGAGCCGCGCGCGCAGCAGCGCCAGGCGATCACGCAGCTCCGGCACCGAGGCCGGGGCGGTCCCCAGCGCCAGCGCCGCCGCCTCGGTCTGGCCGCCGCGCAGCAGCGCCTCGGCCTGCGCCAGCCGCAGAGCGTCGAACCGGGCGGGCGGTACCTCCTCGAGCCCGAGGTCGCGCATCACCGCGAGCTGGTCGCGGATCGCGGCGTATTCGCGCGCCGCCGCGTCGGTGGCGCCGATCTCGTACAGCCTCTCGGCCAAGAGTTCCGCCTGCGCCGCGAAGCCCGGGCGGAACACCAGTTCGGGCGAAAGCCGCCGATGCGCCGCCACGAATTCGGCGATCGGCAGCTCGCCGGATGCGCCTTGCGCGTAGAGATCCTCGACCATCTCGTCGAGCCGGTCGCCGGAATTGCGGGCCGCGTCGCTCTGCGGGTGACGGCGCAGCACCTCGGTCAGCGCCGCAATCGCGGCTTCGGTGTCGCCCCTGCCATATTCGACCTCGGCCAGCCGCTCCAGCGTGGCCACCTCCAGCGCGTCGCCACGCCAGGAGCGCCAGCTCTGGCGCAGGAGCTGGGCCGCGTCCTCGGGCGCCAGCGTGTCGGTGGCGCGCCCCAGATCGATCAGCGCCAGCCGTGCCCGCTGCGCCCAGACATCGCTGCCACCGGCGGCCATCGCGTAGCTGTCGAAGGCCATGACCGGGTTGCCCCCGGCCTGCGCCGCGCGGCCCAGAAGGAACCTGTAGGCGCTGCCGCCGCGCAGCTCCGGATGGCTGTCGAAGCGCTGCGCCAGCGCGTGGGCGGCATCCCAAAGCCCGGCCTCGATCGCGGTCTCCAGCAATTCGGGCAGCAGCGCTGCGGCGAGGGCCGGCGGCAGCGCGCCGAGCACCTCCTCCGCCAGCGGCAGATCCTCGGCCGCGGCCGCCACGTCGCCCTCGCGTGCATGGGACAGCGCTCGCCATAGCGGCCGCTGCGACCAGTGATCCGCGGCCTCGATCTGCGACCGCGCGGGCAGAGGCGCCGGTGTGGCGGCGCCAGACACCCCCCAAGCAGCGAGCGCGATCCGGTCGCGCCGCGCCGCACGGGCCGGATCGAGGGCCGCATTGCCCTCATCATCGGGTAGGCCCGACAGGAAGGACAATGCCTCGGGTGCAAGCGCATGGCTCACCGAGAGCGCGGCGAGGTCGAGCAGCAGGTCGGCATGGGCTCCGGCGGTCTCCGCCTCGGCCAGCCCCGCGACCAGCGCGGCCCGGCGATCGACATAGTCGACAGAGCTTGCCCCCCGCGGCACCGGATCGGCCGCGGCGGCATGTCCCATCAGGGACAGCCCCAGACATATGCTCAGTAAACTTGGCAAATCCGCCACGACCCCATGAATTGATAGGCACTATCCTTGATCGAATTCCTGAACGGCGCAACAACAGTCCGAGTTACGGGGCGCAAGCACCGGGAATCGTGGGAATCGGGAGACAGGCCGGGATGGACAACAGCACCTATGTTTCGCTGTCCCTCGCGACGGCGATGCGCAACGCGCTCGACGTGACCGCCAACAACATCGCGAACGCCAACACCGCCGGTTTCAAGGGCGAGCGCGTGGTCTTCGACAGCTACATTCTGCGCGAGACCGGTACCGAAGAGACCCGCGAAACCGATTTCCTGATCGACCAGGGCTCTTACATGGACCCGAACCAGGGCGCGATGAGCCAGACCGGCAACCCGCTCGACCTGGCGCTGCAAGGAGATGGCTGGTTCGCCTACGAGACCGACGGTCGCACCGCCTATGGCCGCGACGGCCGCTTCGCGCTCGACCCGAACGGCGCGCTGGTGACGCTGTCGGGCGCCAAGGTGCTCGATCCGGGCGGTGCGCCGATCGCCCTGCCCCCCGATCTCGGCGGCGATGTCACGATTTCGCAGGACGGCACGATCTCTTCTCTGGCCAACGGCGTGATCGGCCGCGTCGGCCTGTTCGACCTGCCCGATCTGCAGGCCTATGAACGGATCGGGGCGGGCATGTTCGTGCCCCCCGAAGCCGGCGACACCGCCCGCCCCGCCACCGACGCCACCCGCGTCGTCCAGGGTGCGGTCGAGGCCAGCAACGTGCAGCCGGTGGTCGAGATGACCCGGCTGATGGCGATCCAGCAGGCCTATGAGCGCGCGCTCAAGCTGGTGAACAGCGAGGACGACCTGATGCGCGACATGCTGCGCCGCATCGGCAAGACGGCCTGACCCCCTTTTCACGGACCCGACACAGGAGCCCGACCATGAAAGCCCTCGGAATCGCCGCCACCGGCATGCTCGCGCAGCAGACCAATGTGGACGTCATCTCGAACAACATCGCCAACGCCAACACCACCGGCTTCAAGTCGAGCCGGGCGGCGTTCCAGGACCTGATCTACGAGACGGTCCGGCGCGAGGGCGCGCTCACCTCCGAGGCCGGCACGATGCGCCCGACGGGCATCGATATCGGCTTTGGCGTCGAGACCGCGGGCACGGTGCGGCTCAACACCCAGGGCGGGCTGATGGCGACCGAGAACCAGCTCGACCTCGCGATCGACGGGCGCGGCTTCTTCACGGTGAACCTGCCCGATGGCGGTCAGGCCTATACCCGCGACGGGGCGTTCCAGCTCTCGGCCGAAGGCCAGCTCGTCACCATGCAGGGCTACGAGCTCGATCCCGGCATCGTCGTGCCGGAGAACACCACACAGGTGGAGATCTCCGAGCAGGGCGTGGTCATGGCCTTCGTCGGCGAAGACCCGGTCCCGGTGGAGCTGGGCCAGATCACCATGGCGACCTTCACCAACGAGGCGGGGATGCGGCAACTCGGCGGCAACCTGCTGCAGGCGACCACCGCTTCGGGCGACGCGGTTCCCGCCAATCCGGGCGATGCCGGTCTGGGCATCCTGCGGCAGGGCTATCTCGAGAACTCGAACGTCAACATCATCCAGCAGATCACCGACCTGATCTCGGCGCAGCGGGCCTACGAGATGAACTCCAAGTCGCTGGAGACCGCCAACGAGATGATGACCGCCGCCAACCAGATCAAGTGATGCGCCGCGCCGCCCTTCTCCTCTTCGCGCTTGCGGCACCTCTGGCCGCCGCCGCCGCGCCCTTGCCGGTGCTGGTGGAGGAGCGCGCGCGCGACCATCTCGGGCCGCAGCTTCCCGAGCGGGCCGAGTTCGAGATCGGCTTTGCCGGCAGCCCGCCGAGCGAGGCGGCGCTGATCGCCGAGTTCTGGATGGACCCGGCCTCCGGGCGCTTCGTCGCCAATGCCATCGACGATGTCGGCGGGCTGCACCGGGTCAGCGGCCTCGCCTCGGTGATGATCCCGCTGCCGGTACCCAACCGCCGGTTGATGCCCGGCGACATCGTGTCCGCAGGCGATCTGACCGAGATGCGGCTGCCGCAGGCCCGGCTCGGCCCCTATGCAGTGATCGACCCCGATGGCGTGATCGGCATGCAGGTGCGCCGGATGCTGCCCGAGGGCCGCCCGGTGATGGTGCAGTCGGTGATGCAGCCGCTGGTGATCGAACGCGGCGACGAGGTCAGCATCAGCTTCACCGACGGCGCGCTGCGGCTCAAGGCGCCCGGCCGGGCGCTCTCGGACGCGCATCGCGGACAGGAAGTCCGTATCGTCAACACGTCAAGCAACACCACCCTCACCGGCATCGCCGCCGCCGAGGGCATCGTGGAGGTCTCCCGTTGAGCCGCACCCATCTGCGTCCCCTGCCCGTCCTGTTGCTGGGGGCGGCGCTCGTCTCCGGCTGCGGCGGGGTACGCGACCGCTTCGACCGCGATCCGCAGACCACTGCGATCGCCGTGAACCCGCTCACCGTGCCCGAGGCGGCCTCGGTTTCTGTGCCGATGCCACCCCCGGCGCCCCCGCGCGTCTACCAGCGCGCCGAGGCGGCCTCGCTGTGGGAGCGCGGCGGCTCGGGCGGCTTCTTCGCCGACCAGCGGGCGAGCCAGGTGGGCGACATCCTCACCGTCGACATCCGCATCGACGACCGCGCGCAGCTCCGGAACGCCGGGCAGCGCTCGCGCGACGGCCAGAGCACGATCGCCTTCCCGACGCTGTTCGGCTACGGCACCCAGATCGACAAGATCCTCCCGGGCGTCGGCCCCGAGGACCTGCCGCAGGGCGACATCGTCGATATCGGCTCGACCACCGACGTGTCGGGCTCGGGCTCGATCACCCGCAACGAATCGATCGAGCTGAAGGTGGCGGCGCTGGTGGTGCAGATGCTGCCCAACGGCAACCTCGTCATCGCCGGGCGGCAGGAGGTCAAGGTGAACCAGGAGCTGCGCGAGCTCCGGGTGGCGGGGATCATTCGGCCCGAGGACATCCAGATGGACAATACCATTCCTTACGAGAAGATCGCCGAGGCGCGCATCACCTATGGCGGGCGCGGCCAGCTGTCGCGCACCCAGGAGCGCGGCTATGGCGAGGATGCAATGGACATCATCTTGCCCTACTGAGGCGCAACCACCGCCACGATACCGGGCGACAAGGGACCGAACGCAACGCACGCGATGGTCCGATGAAATCCATGATCCTAATGATCTCCGTGCCGCTGGCCTGCCTCGTGGGCGGCTACGGCGCGGGGATGTTCCTCGTCCCCACCGAGACCCTCGTAGCCTCGGCCGAGCCGACGACGCTCACCGATGCCGCGCCCGGCCGCCCCGGCGATCACGAGGCGCTGGGCATCCCGCCCGCCCCCGTCGATCCGGAGGCGAGCGCCCATGCGGAGGAGACCTCAAAGGCCGATCATGCGGAGCCCGAGGCCGAGGCCAAGCCGCTCCTGGAGATCGGGCGGCTGACCGTGCCGGTGCTGAAGCCGCGCAGCATCACCTATGTGGTCGCCGACATCGCGCTGGCGATGCCCGAGGCGGCGCTGGTGGCAAAGGTCGAGGAGACCCCCGAGACCATGCTGAGGATGCGCGACGCGGTCTTGGCGTCCCTCACCGAGGCGGCCACGACGCCCGCCATGGCGGGGCCCGCGATCGACACCGAGGCGCTGTCGAAGCGCGTGCTGGCCGATCTCAAGGCGATCGGCATGCCGGTCGAAGAGGTGCTGTTCCCCAACATGTTCAAGCAGGACGTGGCGCGGCAGGACATCCCGCGCGCCGAAACCCTGCCTGCCACGGCTCAGGTCACGCATTGAGACCGCTCCCCGAACGGCCCTGAGGGTCGCTCGGGAAAACCCGATCCGAAGAATTACTGAACGCTGATCAGGCTGTCGGGAGAGATTTCCGCCCCGGTGTCGAGCTCGAGGATCGGCCAGCCATCGCGGAAGGCCACGCGCTCGACCTGGCCGCTGGCATAGGTGGTGTGAAACACCGACTCGTCCTCGGCATCGAGCGCGACGATCTCGACCTGGAAGGTGCCGGCAGGCACCGGCAGCCCATCCGGATCGCGCCCATCCCAGACCACCTCGTGCCGCACCCCGTTGCCGGCGGGCAAACCGTCGATCCGGCGCAGCTCGGTCCCGTCCTCGCCGAGGATGCGGGCGGAGACCTGCGTGGCCTCGCCGCTGAGCTGATAGGAGAACCGCGCCTCGCCGTCGCGCAGGGTGATCAGGTCGCTCGGCGCCAGAACCTCGCGCCCGAGCAGCATGATGTCGCTGCGGGTGCCGCTATCGCCGAGCTGGATCTCGATCCGCTCCAGCGTCTCGTTCGTGGTGATCGACTGCTCGACCTGCGTCAGCTGCGCGAGTTGCGACACGAAGGCAGTGGAATCCATCGGCTCCAGCGGGTCTTGGTTCGAAACCTGCGCGATCAGCAGCGTCAGGAAGCTCTGGTAGTCGGTGTTGAGCTTCTCGCGCGAGGTCGTGGCCTTCGAGGACGCGCTCGCGCTCGCGGCATTGATCGGGGACAGCGTTTCCATGGCGGGCTCCGGAAATTCAGGTCAACATGTCGAGGCGGCCTGCGCCGCCTCCGGAAGGCGTGGCGGGACCCGTGACGGGGTCGGTCTCGGCATCGTTCTCGATCGCCGGAACGGCCGTCGGGCGGCCATCGCCGCGATCTCCACCGTTCCCGCGATCGAAGGATTCAAAGCTGAGCTGGCTCTCGTCGAAACCGGCCCCCTCATTGCCCAACAACGCGACAAGACCTTCGCGGTCGCCGCGCAGTGCCTGCAGGACGCCCTGGTTCTCGGCGCGGATCACGACGCGAAGCTGGCCGTCCTCCTGAGTGAGGTCGATCTCGATCTCGCCGATCCCGCCGGGCGTCAGCGAGATTCGCGTCACGCCGTCGTTCAGGGTGGCATTCCGGATCTGGCTCGCGACGGCGCGCGAGAAGCCGCTCGCCAGCTGCGGTGCTGCCGGCGGCGGTGGAGCCTGAGGCTCCAGCGGGGCGCGCGACGTAACACCGGCATCCAGCGTTCTGGGGGCCGACTGCGCCGCCTCAACGGTCACCGGTTCGCGAAGTGTCGGCTCGGCCGCTTCCGGCCCGATCCCCGACTGCTGCGCCAGGGCCTCGCCGAGCAGGGCCGCGAAGCCCCGCCGCGTCAGTGTTGCGGCCTCGACGGTCACCATGGGTTCGGCATCGCGCCCTGCCACTTCGGTGGCGTCTGAGGCCGCCGCGACCTGGTCGCCCTGCGCTGCCAAGCGCAGGCCGGGAATGCCGCGCGCCGGGGCGGGCCCGGTCGCCAAAACCGCCTGCCGAGAAGGTGCGGCGGGCATGGTCGGCTGCCCATTGGCGAGGGGCGCAATAGCTGCCGCCTGAGCTGACTGTATCGCGGCTTGGCCAGCCTGCGCGGGCAGTTGCTCCCCGGGGAGCGTCATCTGCCCCATGCTTGCTGTCTGGGTCGATGGCATGGCGATTTGCCCGCCCGGCGTGGCTCCGATCCGCATTTGTAGCGGCATCGCGGTTTCCGCGCCTGCCGAAGCAGTTAGCGGTCCCATTCGCGTATCGTCGGCCAAGGTCGCATTGGAGGGGCGTAGGGAGACGTGACCCGCTTCGCCGAGCGGCGATACCGGTTCTGGTGTGGATGGACCTGGCGCGGCGGACCGGCCTGACGCCTGTGCCGCGGCAGCGCCCGTGACCCGGCTCCACCCATCGGCTCCGGACGTGGCGGCCGGGACGGCCGACCATGCGGGCAAAGTCGCTGCGAGATCACCCATGGGTTTGCCGGACAACTCAGACAGGATACCAGCCAGCCCGGCGATCGTTTCGTCGGGGGCAGCGGTCATATCTTCGGCGCCCGGGAGATCGTTGAGGCGTGCCGAGATGTCGGTGCCATGCGCCGCGTCGAAATCCGCGAGCAGGTCGCGCAGCGCTGCATCCGTCTCGGAGAGGCTGGCCGCGCGTGCGACGGGGTCCTCGCCCGCCTCGTCAAGCGATGCCGTCCCCTTCTCCATCAGCTTCGCCGCCGCCTCGAACAACCGCTCATATGGCTGCGCCGGAGGCGGTGCGGCCGGACGCGATGGCGCGCCCGTGTCGCGGCTCGACGCGAGCATCGCCTCGAAGGCGGCGGGATCGCCCGCCGTGCCACCTCGCATCGCCGCGCCATGCGCCGTCCCCGAAGAGGCTGCGTTCTGCGTCAGGGGGGTTGGGAACATGGCCATAGAGGTCGTCAGCTATCGCCCGCGGCTTGATCCTGCGCCGCCGTCGTGCGGCCCAGCACGGCGCCGATGCGGGTGCCGATCGCGCGCAGCCAGTCATCATGGCTGCGGGCGCCATGCGCGAAACCGATCAGGTCCGGCACCGCCAGTTCGATGGCGGGCGCGCTGAAGCTCGCATCAAGCGCGCCGAGATAGTCGCGCAACCGCGGGCTGGCCAGGAAGAGCGGCCCGCCGAGCAACATGTCGGGCTCCGAACCCCGCACCGCGCCACCGGTCCAGAAGCTGGCCAGCACCGCCGCGAGCCCGGCCCGGAACGGCGCCGCCACGAGGCCGAGGCGCTGCATCCGCGGGCTGGCCGCGAAGGCGTCATAGGCCTGCGCCAGCAGGTAGAGCGCGTCGGTCTCCTGCTCGACCGGGAACACGCCGCGCTGCACCGCGTCGACCAGCAGCTCGCCGACCAGCCGGCCAGCGAGCTGCGAGCGCGCGGCATCGCCCGCGCCCGGCCGCAGCGCGGCCCGATCAAGGATCACCACCAGCGCGCCGTAGGGCGCGACGAGCTCCAGCTCTTCCTCGATGACGTCGCCGAGCGCGAGCGCCGGCATCAGCTCGGCCTGCTCGGACATCACCTGCCCGCCAAGCCCGTCGCCCCGCTGCAGGGCCACGCGCCGCATCGGCAGCATCGCATCGAGAATGAGGCCGAAACGGGCCTCGGTGTCACTGTCGCCCGCGCAGGCGATATCGCCCCGCCAGATGGCTTCGAGAAGGTCACTGCTCTGCATCGATCCGCCCTGTTGTCCAGGTCTGGTAATTGCCCCGCCAAACGCCGCTTTGCGGTTCGTTCGACGCTTTTGTCACCCCGACGCGGGCCTGTCCGCGCTGCCTTTCGGGGCATGTTCAGATTGATAGCAAATTGAGGCCGAATTGGGGCACCCATTTCGTTACTGCCCCCTGAGCGCCATGATCGTGATCTTTATGCCGCAGCCATGTGGCGCGGAGGACTCGCGCTCAGCGGGGCCGGCCCACGGCGGCGATGCCGGGCTCCGGGTATTCGAGCAGCAGCCCGATCCGCCTGTTTTGCGGGGCTTCGGGCCGATCCGCATAGAGCGGGATCGTGTCGGCGAGACCGGTGACCCGGCTGATCCGCTCGGCCGGAAAGCCGCTGTCGATGAGCGCCCGGCGCGTGGCGTTGGCGCGGTCGGAGGACAACTCCCAGTTGCCATAGCCATCCTGACGCGCAAAGGGCAGCGAATCCGTGTGGCCGGTGATCGCCAGCGGCTGGGGCATGTCGCCGATCGTCTCGCTCACAATCTCGATCAGGGCCTGTGTCTGCGGCACGATCCGGGCCGACCCGGTGGCGAACATCGGGCGCTCCTCCTCGTCGAGAATCTGCACGAGCAACCCCTCGGGCGTCCGGTCGAGCCGCAGATTGTCGCCGATATCCGACAACGCCGGTGTCGCCGCGATCCGCTCTGCGATCTCGGCCTCGATGGCGTCGAGCTCCGCGTCGCGGCGCTCCACCCGTTCCTGCATCTCGGCGGCGGCCTGCGCCATCTGCCGCGTCTCGATCTCTTCTGCGCTGGGCGGCGCGGCCTCGGCGGGCAGGTATTCGACCACCACCTCCGGCGCCTTGTCGCGCAGCCGGCTGTCGAACACCTCGAGCGGGCTTTCTGTGCCGAAATCCGGCATCTCCGGCGCATCGTTCGGCGGCACCCCGTCCGAGGCCGCCACGTCGCCCGCCATCTCGACGATCTGGCCGCTCAAAAGCCCCGCCGCGCCGCCGTCATTGACCGCCGACAGCGATGGCGTGAAATATTCCGCCAGCCCTTCCAGCGTCTCTTCTTCGCTGGCGGCCAGAATCCACAGCAGCAGGAAGAACGCCATCATCGCCGTCATGAAGTCGGCATAGGCCACCTTCCAGCCACCGCCATGGTGGTCATGATGGCCGTCGTCCTCGACTTTCTTGATGATGATGGTCTGACCGGCGGCCATGCGCTGTTCTCCTGCCCGCGGCCCGTGGCACGCGTTGCGATGACGCGGCGCCAGTGGCGCGCCGCGTGGCTATTCCTGATATGGGGAAACGATGGGGCCGACGTCGCTCAGCCGACGGACTCGCCGCTCTGGCGTTGCGCGTCGCGGCTGTAACGGCCAAAGCCGACCTTGCGGGCGTAATTCGCCTTGCGCTCGGAATAGCTCGGCGCGACCAGCGGCATCTCCTCGGGCAGGCCGAAGGCGGCGCGGTACTCGGCCTCGGTCATGCCATGCTCGGCGCCGAGATGCCGCTTGAGCATCTTGAACCCCTTACCGCAGCACAGGCAGAACACCTTGTCCTGGGTCACCGCCCGCGACACCGGGATGGCCGGGGTCAAGGTGCCGGACCCTGCGGGCGAGGCTTCGTGCCGGCCGCCATCGCCATTGGCATCCTCATCGAGGCCCAGCTCATGGCTCAGCTTCGCAACGAGGGCCACGATATCGTCCGATCCCACATCCGGCCGCGCCGCATAGGAGGCCACAATGGCGCTCAGAAGCTCGGTTTTCGAATTCGATCTGGTCATTTCCACCCTCTCTTTCAGGGAGCGCGCGCCGCTCGGCTCTGCCCGACAGTGGTCGCAGGTCGGTCCGCCGAAATGCAGCAAGTCGAATTCTTCGACGGGTCTTTCTCTATCCTTGCACGTGCCTCAAGAATAATCAACGACTCCCTCCATTCTTGGCGGTATGTCGCCGACACCGATAGTTCGGCGCCGCCATCGGGTATTCGGGCGGCAAACCCCAGCGCGAGCGGTACTCCTCGGGGGTCAAGTGCAGGATTTCGCGCAGGTGCCGGCGCAAGAGCACCAGCTTGCGCCCGGTTTCGAGACAGATGATGTAATCGGGTGTCACGCTGGCCTCGATCGGCACAGCGGGGCTTCGCTCGCCGCGCTCAGGCGCGGGACTCACCGCGCCGCCTCGGATACGCCGGCCAGAGCCGCCAGCCCGGCCCGCGCCGGTTGTAGAGCACCCGCCACCTCCTCCGAGACCGAGAAGGGGCTCCAACTCACCATCAGCGAACCGCCGACCAGCACCATGCCGGCCAGCACCAGCGCCGCGCGCAGCGGCCGGCCAAGACTCCAGCCCTCCTCGACCTGCACCATCGGCGCCTCGGGGGGCGCGGCCAGAGCCGGCAGCAGCGGCCGCACGAAGATCCCGCCCGCGGTGATCGACACCTGCGCGTTGTGCGTCTGGCGGCGGAACCGGGCGGCCCAGGCCTCGGGGAACTGCTCTTGCGGCATGTCGATCACCAAGGGTGCTCCGGGCTGCCAGTCCGCCAGCGCCCCGCGCGGCAGCACGAAGCAGCCGAAATCGACGCTGTGGCCGACATTGCCCACGGTCACCGGCATCTCGTTGCCCTGCGCCGCCTCCGGCTCGAGCGTCAGCCGCACCCGCGCGCCCTGCCCGTGCAGATGCGCCGAAACCAGTGCGCATTCGCGCCGCGCCGGATCGTCGGCGGCCTCGAACCCCTCGGGGAACAGCCGCGGCTCGGGCTCGGGCTGCGGCGCACGCCGGGCGCTGCGACGCTCGCTCACCTGCGGCAGGTCGCTCTCGATTTCCTCGGCGAAACGGCGCGCGTCGCGTCCGATCACCGCCTCGGGGTCGAGCCCCTCCTCGCGCGCGAAACGGTAGTTGATCGCGTAATCCTGCGCGCTCTCGCTCAGCCCATCGGTCGATGCGGCGAGCGCCAGAAGCTGCTGCTCCTCCGAAAACCGCACCCGCCGCGTGGCAAATCCCTCGACCGGCGGCACCACGGCCAGCGTCTCCGCCGCCTCGCCGAGGCTTTCACGCAGAACTTCGAGCACGCGCCCCGCTTCGTCGCGGTGATGCACCATCAATTCGCAGCGCCCCGCGCCGTCGAGCCGCACCATCAGCTGCATGCCTTCGGGCCAGTCGCGCATCACGCCGCGAAGGCTGTCCTCTTCGAGGAAATAGGCAAGTGTCTCGACGCTGCTCATTTCAAACACCACTGCGGCAATCTTGGGAACTATCCTTGTTTATGCTTGAATTGGTGTCAATTATCCTTATCCGATTTAAGCGGAAACACGCGATGCTGTGTCGCGGGCGCAAGGTTTCGGAGAGCTGCGATGACCCTAATCCTCGGACTTGGCATGGTTTTCGGACTGGTCTTCGGCGGATTCATGCTTTCGGGCGGCAAGATGGACATCGTGCTCTACGCCCTTCCCTACGAGGGCATGATGATCGGCGGCGCGGCGCTCGGCGCCTTCGTGATCGCCAACTCGATGACCGTCATCAAGAGCTCGTTCAGCGGCCTGATCAAGGTACTCAAGGGGCCGAAATGGAAGGCCTCCGACTACGAGGCGCTCCTGAACCTGATGTACGAGCTGGCGCGGCTCTACAAGCAGAAGGGCATCCTCGCGCTCGACGAGCATATCGAGACCCCAAAGGACAGCCCGATCTTCCAGCGCTACCCGAATATCCTCAAGGACCACTTCGCGACCGAGCTGATCACCGACAGCTTCCGGATGCTGGCGATGCAGTTCGACGACAAGTACCAGACCGAGGACGTCATCAACCGCAAGATCAAGAAGCACCACCACGAGGCTCTGGGCGCGGCCGGCGCGATCCAGACCATGGCCGACGGCCTGCCCGCGATCGGCATCGTCGCCGCCGTTCTGGGCGTGATCAAGACCATGTCCTCGATCGACCAGCCGCCCGAGGTGCTGGGCAAGATGATCGGCGGCGCGCTCGTGGGCACCTTTCTCGGCGTGTTCCTCGCCTATTGCATGGTGCAGCCTGTCTCCAACCGGCTGAAGCAGATCGAGGACGAGGACGGCGCTTTCTACATGATCATCCGCGACATCTTCGTCGCCATGGTCGCCAACCACCCGCCGAACATCTGCGTCGAGATCGGCCGCGGCAACATCCCCACCTCCAAGCAGCCCGACTTCTACCGCGTCGAGGCCGCGCAGAAGGAGCTCCCGGCGGCATGATCCGGCTGGCTCTCATCGCCGCCCTGCTGGCCGGTCCCGCCATCGCGGCAGGATCGGCCGAGCCGGAAGAAGAGACCCCGGCCGATGCCGCCACGGGCCTTGTGCCAACCCCCTACCCCTTGGAGCCGCCCGAGCAGGTCAACGCCTTTCCGCCCGAGATTCTGGCGCGGATGCGCGAGGCGCTGGTGGCGCTGGAGGCCGCGCGCGGTGGCCAGTAGGCGCGACCGGGCGCTGGGGCTGATCGAGCGGCTGCACCGGGTCGAGATCGAGGCCCGCGCGGTGGAGCTCGGCGCCCTGCGCGACCGGATGGCCGAGCTGGAACGCCAGAGCGCCGAAACGGCCCAGGCGCTGGCCCGCGACGGTCGCATCACCAGCATCGAGACCGCCCCCTATGTCGGGGACTACATCCGCGACGCCCGCGCGCAGATCGGCGCGCTCGACCGGGCGCGCGCGGCGCTGGAGCCGCAGGCCGAGGCGCTTGAGGCGGCGATGCGCGAGGGATTTCGCGAGATGAAGACGGTCGCCACGGTGGCCGCCCGCGCGAAGCTGCGCGCCGCCCGGGACCGCGCCGCACGCGAGGCCGCGGAGACCGACGAGATGGTGCTGCTGCGCTGGGGCCGCGAGAGCTGAACCCTACGGCTCCTGTTGAGCCTGCCGCGGCGCATGTCTATATGCCCCTCGCGCCACCCGCACGTGGCCCGACACGCGAGGGAGCCCCGAGATGTTGCGTACCCCCTACTACCTGATCGACAAGCAGGCGCTGCTGCCGAACCTCGAGAAGATCGCCCGCCTGCGCGAACTGTCGGGGGCCAAGTCGCTGCTGGCGCTGAAATGTTTCGCCTCGTGGTCGGTCTTCGACCTGATGAGCGAATACATGGACGGCACCACTTCCTCGTCGCCCTTCGAGGTGAAGCTGGGACGCACGCATTTTCCGGGCGAGACCCATGCCTATTCGGTGGCCTGGGACGAGGCCGACATTCCGGACGTGCTCGCCAATTCCGACAAGATCATCTTCAACACGATCGGGCAGCTGGAGCGGTTCGGCGCGGCGGCCCGCGATCACGTGCGCGGCCTGCGGGTGAACCCCGGCATCAGCTCGTCGAGCTTCGACATCGCCGACCCGGCCCGCCCCTTCTCGCGGCTGGGCGAGCACGACCCCGAGCGGATCGAGGCCGTCTGCGACCGGGTCTCGGGCTTCATGTTCCACAACAACTGTGAGAACGCCGATTTCGACCGCTTCGACGGGATGCTCGGCCATATCGAGGAGCGCTTCGGTCACCTCATCGGCCGCATGGAGTGGATCAGCCTCGGCGGCGGCATTCACTTCACCGGCGAGGGCTACCCGCTGGAAAAGCTGGCCGAGCGGCTCAAGCGGTTCTCCGAAACCCACGGCGTGCAAGTCTATCTGGAGCCCGGCGAGGCGGCGATCACCAACTCCACCACGCTGGAGTTGACGGTGCTCGACACGCTCGACAACGGCAAGAACCTCGCCATCGTCGACAGCTCGATCGAGGCGCATATGCTCGACCTGCTGATCTACCGCGAGAGCGCAAAGGTCGCCCCGAACACCGGCGCGCACGAGTGGATGGTCTGCGGCAACTCCTGCCTGGCAGGCGATATCTTCGGTGAATTCCGCTTCGAGGAGCCGCTCAAGCCCGGCGACCGCGTCTCGATCCGCGATGCGGCGGGTTACACGATGGTCAAGAAGAACTGGTTCAACGGCGTGCGCATGCCCGCCATCGCGGTGCGCGAACTCGACGGCACGGTTAGGTCCGTGCGCGAATTCGGCTATGGTGACTTCGAAGCCGCCCTGTCCTGAGGCGCGGCATAACACGAAAGGAGGCTCGAGGGTCTTGAAGAAGAACGTCCTCATCATCGGCGCCGGTGGCGTCGCCCAGGTCGTGGCGCATAAATGCGCGCAGAACGCCGACCTGCTCGGAGACATCCACATCGCCTCGCGCACGAAGGCGAAATGCGAGGCGATCCTCGCCAGCGTCCGTGAAAAGGGGGCTCACAAGACCGACGGCGCCCTCGCGGCCCATGCCGTGGACGCGACCGACAGCAAGGCGGTGGCCGCGCTGATCGAGCAGACCGGCGCACAGATCGTCATCAACGTCGCCTCGGCCTTCGTGAACATGCATGTGCTCGAGGCCTGCATCGAGACCGGCGTCGCCTATATCGACACCGCGATCCACGAAGAGCCCGACAAGATCTGCGAGACGCCGCCTTGGTACGGCAATTACGAGTGGAAGCGGAAGGAGCGCTGCGCCGAGAAGGGCGTCACCGCGATCCTCGGCGCAGGCTTCGATCCGGGCGTAGTCAACGCCTATGCCCGTTTCGCCATCGACGAGTACATGGACGAGGTGAAGTCCATCGACATCGTCGACATCAACGCCGGCTCCCACGGCAAGTACTTCGCGACCAATTTCGACCCGGAGATCAACTTCCGCGAGTTCACCGGCACGGTCTATTCCTGGCAGGACGGGGCGTGGCAGGAGAACGAGATGTTCGAAGTGGGCCGCGACTGGGACCTGCCCGTCGTCGGCACCCAGCGCGCCTACATGTCGGGCCATGACGAGGTGCATTCGCTCGCGACCAACTACCCCCATGCCGATGTGCGGTTCTGGATGGGGTTCGGCGAGCATTACATCAACGTCTTCACCGTGTTGAAGAACATCGGCCTCCTGTCCGAGCAGCCGGTGAAGCTGGCCGAGGGGCAGGAAGTCGTGCCGCTCAAGGTGGTGAAGGCCTGCCTGCCCGATCCGTCGAGCCTCGCGCCCGACTACACCGGCAAGACCTGCATCGGCGATCTGGTGAAGGGCACAAAGGGTGGCGAAGAGGTCGAGGTCTTCGTCTACAACGTGGCCGACCACAAGGAGGCCTACGAGGAAGTGGGCAGCCAAGGCATCTCCTACACTGCGGGCGTGCCGCCCGTCGCCGCCGCGATGCTGATCGCCACCGGCGAGTGGGACGCGCGCGAGATGCGCAATGTCGAGGAAATGGACCCCAAGCCGTTCCTCAAGGTTCTGGGCCAGATCGGTCTCGGCACCTGGGTGCGCAAGGATGGCACGGACGAGAAGCTCTACTGACCGGTCCGGGCGGCGCTAGCGCCGCCCGCCCGCAAGCTGCGCCGCTTCCGGCAGGCGGCGCAGCCACAGCATCGCGGCCGTCCCGATCACCGGCCCCGGCACCAGTACCAGGAATGCCCAGCGCCAGCCGCCCATGGCCCCGGCCACCCATGGCATGATCTGGATCGCCAGCACCGTCAGCGCGAAGCCGATCCCGAGTTGCAGCGTCACGGCGGTGCCGACGAAGCGCGGCTCGGCCAGCTCGGTCACGGCGGCCGAGAACTGGGCGCTGTCGGCCACGATCGTCACCCCCCAGACCAGCGCCACCAGCGCCAGGAGCCAGCCCGGCCCGTCGAAGGCGAAGCCGATCACAAGCGCAGAGGCCCCCGAGAGCCCCATGATCAGCGCCGTGGTTGCACAGCGGCCGATCCGGTCCGACAGCGCCCCTGCGAGCACGCAGCCCAAGCCCCCCGACGCCACCACAAGGAAGGTGAGCATCGACGCGGAACCTGTTGGAAACGGCAATAATTCCGTCTCTGCCGCCGTGGCGAAGGCGAGGAACCACGCCCACATGGCATAGAGCTCCCACATGTGGCCGAAATAGCCGAGATTGGCGAGCATCACGCCGCGGTTGCGCAAAGCAGCGAGGCTCTGGCGCGGATCGAAGGTGGCGCGGCCGAAGCCATGCGGCCCCTCGGCCAGCCCCAGCCCGAACAGCGCGGCGGCAAGGCCGGTGGCCGCCGTCGTGCCGATCACAACGGCGCGCCAGTCGAGCCCTTCGGTCAATGCGCGCAGCAGATGCGGCATCGAGGAGCCGAGCGTCAGCGCCCCGATCAGGAATCCGAGCGCCAGCCCGCGCCCGCGCATGAACCACGTGGCCATCAGCTTGATCGCCGGCGGATAGACCCCCGCCAGCGCCGCCCCGGTGAGCGCGCGCGCCGCGATCGCCGCCCCGGCCCCCGGCTCCAGAAGCAGCACCGCATTGGCGAGCGCCGCGACCAGTGCCGAGATCGCCATCAGCCGCGGCAACGCCACGATGTCGGGCAGGTTGACGAGGCTCGCCCCCACCGCGCCTGCCACGAAGCCTAGTTGCACCGCGTTGGTGAGCCACGCCTGAGCGCCGGGGCCGATCCCCCAATCGCGCACCAGATCCGGCAGGATCGCCGTCGCCGAGAACCAGCTCGTCATCGCGCAGACCACGCCGGCACAGATCAGCGCCAACGCGCGCCAGCGCCCCGGTGCCTGATCGGCGGTCACGCGATCCCCCGGAAATTGCCTCGGCATCCGCCCCTGCCGAACGAAATGGCCGCTTTCATTCCGTAGCTGCCGCGGCTTTCGTGTCGTTTCGTCATGCCGTCCCTCGTCATTGCCCCGACACTCCCCCGGCGCGGTGCGCGTGTCGAGAGGGGGGCTGGACCCCAAGGCCCGGTTTGGGCATTCGGCCAGCGACCCATTCGAGGAAAGGACGCCCCATGCCCAAGATGATCCACTCCATGATCCGCGTTCGCGACGAGGCCCGCTCGCTGGCCTTCTACGAGATGTTCGGCCTCGAGATTACCGAGCGGCTCGATTTCGAGAGCTTCTCGTTGATCTACCTCAGCAACCCCGAAAGCGGCTTCGAGCTGGAGTTGACCGTGAACAAGGGCGACAAGACCTACGATCTCGGCAACGGTTACGGTCACCTCGCCTTCCTCGAGGACGATCTGGAAGCGCTGCACATTCGGCTCGCCGAGGCTGGCCATCAGCCGCGCGACATCAAGGATTTCGCGCCCGATGGCGAGACCGTCGCGCGGTTCTTCTTCGTGGCAGACCCCGATGGCTACGAGATCGAGGTGCTGGCCCGCAAGGGTCGCTTCGCGAACCAGTGACCCCGGCCCCGGGGCGGCCCCTGCGCCGCCCCGGCACCACGCGCCGCTGACGCAAAGTCATTCGACGCATCGGACCTGCGTCACTAGACGACCGGTCTAATCATGCCCATCTGCCGGGCATGAACGATACGCGACAGCACATCCTCGCCACCGGACGCGCCCTTGTGGCGCAGCGTGGCTATACCGGCGTCGGGCTCTCCGAGCTTCTGCGCGAGGCAGGCGTACCCAAGGGCAGCTTCTACCACTTCTTCAAGTCGAAAGAGGCCTTCGGCTGCGCCCTGCTCGACAGCTTCGTCGAGGGCTATGCCGAGGAGCTGTCGGCAACCCTCGGCTCGCCGGACATGGATGCCCGGGCGCGGCTCATGGCCTATTTCGAGGGCTGGCGCGCGCGCCAGTCGGGCGAGGCCTATGAGGCGCGCTGCCTCGTGGTGAAGCTCTCGGCCGAGGTGGCCGAGCTGTCGCCCGGCATGCGGGATGTGCTGGATCGTGGCGTTTCGGCCATTATTGCCCGTCTCGCGGCGGTGATCCGCGAGGGGGCCGATGACGGCTCGCTGCCCGCGCACTCCGATCCGCAGATGCTCGCCACCACGCTCTATCAGATCTGGCTCGGCGCGAGCCTGATGGGCGCGCTGTCGCGCGACACCATCCCCTATGACGGCGCCATGACCGCCACGGCGGCGCTTCTCGACAACAAAGGACACGCTTGATGCCCCAATCCCCCGATACCAACCGCCGCTGGGTTCTCGCCGAACGCCCCAAGGGCGAGCCGAACGAGAACACGCTGCGGCTCGAGACCGCCCCGGTGCCCGAGCCGAAACAGGGCGAGGTGCTGCTGGCGACCGAGTTCCTGTCGCTGGACCCCTACATGCGCGGCCGGATGAGCGACGCGCCCTCTTACGCGGCTCCGGTGGAAATCGGCCAGCCGATGGTCGGCGGCACGGTGGCGCGGGTGGCCAAGTCCAACAACCCGAACTTCGCCGAGGGCGACCGGGTGGTGAGTTTCTCCGGCTGGCAGGACTACGCCGTCTCGGATGGCACCGGCCTCAACAAGCTGCCAGCAGAGATGGCCAACCCCTCTTGGGCGCTGGGCGTGCTGGGCATGCCGGGCTTCACCGCCTGGGCGGGGTTGCGCGAGATCGGCAAGCCGAAGCCGGGCGAGACGCTTGTTGTTGGCGGCGCGACCGGGCCCGTCGGATCGACCGTCGGCCAGATCGCCAAGCTGCAGGGCCTTCGTGCCGTGGGCATCGCGGGCGGACCCGAAAAGTGCCGCCACGCGGTCGAGACATTGGGCTTCGACGCCTGCGTCGACTACAAGGCCGAGAGCTTTGCCCAGGACCTCGCGCGCGAGACGCCGGACGGCATCGACGTCTATTGGGAAAACGTCGGCGGCGCAGTGTTCGACGCGGTTCTGCCGCGGCTCAACACCGCCGCGCGCATCCCGCTTTGCGGCCTGATCTCGCAATACAACGCCACCGCGCTGCCCGAGGGCCCGGACCGGATGAACTGGCTCATGGGGCAGATGCTGCGCAAGCGGATCACCATGCGTGGCTTCATCATCTTCGACGATTTCGGCCATCTCTACCCCGAGTTCGCCAAGGAAATGGGCCAGTGGGTCGCGGATGGGAAGATCGCCTACCGCGAGGAGATGATCGAGGGTCTGGAACAGGCGCCGCAGGCTTTCGTTGGGCTGCTGCGTGGCGAAGCCTTCGGCAAGCGCGTGATCCGCGTCGCCTGAACAGGCACCGCGCCCGGAATTCAAAGGAAAGACCCCATGACCAAGATCCTGATGATCCTCACTTCGCATGACCGCCTCGGCGATACCGGCGAAAAGACCGGCTTCTGGCTCGAAGAGTTCGCGGCCCCCTACTATGTCTTCAAGGACGCGGGTGCCGAGATCACGCTGGCCTCGCCGCAGGGCGGCCAGCCGCCGCTCGACCCCAAGAGCGACACGGAGGATTTCCAGACCGACGCGACCCGCCGGTTCAAAGAGGACGCGGAGGCGCAGGAGCTGCTCGCCAACACCGAGCGGCTCGACGAGATCTATCCCACGCAATACGACGCCGTGTTCTATCCCGGCGGCCATGGTCCGATGTGGGATCTCGCCGAGAACGCCGACAGCCGCCGCATCATCGAGACCTTCGTGAACGGCGACCGCCCGCTCGGCGCCGTCTGCCACGCCCCGGCCGTGTTCCGGCATACCCAGACCGAAGCCGGAGAGCCGCTGGTAAAGGGCCGCCGCGTCACCGGCTTCACCAATGGCGAGGAAGAGGGCGTGGGCCTGACCGACGTCGTGCCCTTCCTGCTCGAAGACATGCTCAAGGAAAAGGGCGCGGAGTACTCCAAGGGCGAGGATTGGGCCCCCTACGTGCTGGTCGATGGCAAGCTCGTCACCGGCCAGAACCCGGCGTCTTCGGAAGAGGCCGCGAAGAAGCTGCTGGCACTGATCGAGGCCTGATCCCCGGCCAGTCTCGAACGAAGGCCCGTCCGCTGAATGCGGGCGGGCCTTTTCGCATCACCAGCGGTGATGCACATGCGGCCGGATGCGCGTCTCGTAGATCTCGCGCACCCCTGCCATTAGATCCTCGGGCAGCACCGGCAACCCGCTGGCGGCGGCGTTGGAGTTGGCCTGCTCGGGCGTCTTGGCGCCGGGGATCACCACCGTCACCGCCTCCTGCATCAGGATCCAGCGCAGCGCCACCTGCGCCATCACCGCCTCGGCCGGAAGCAGCAGCCGCAGCGCCTCGACCGCCTCCAGCGCCACATCATAGGGCACGCCCGCAAAGGTCTCGCCCCTGTCGAAGGCCGCGCCGTCGCGGTTGAAATGGCGATGATCGTCGGGTGCGAAATCCGTATCGGGCAGCATCTTGCCCGTCAGCAGTCCCGAGGCCAGCGGCACCCGCGCGATCACCGCCTTGTGGCGCCTCCTTGCCTCCGGCAGGAACAGCTCAGCCGGGCGCTGGCGGAACATGTTGTAGATGATCTGAACCGAATCGACGTTGTCGTACTCGATCGCCTTCAGCCCCTCCTCGACCTTCTCGACCGAGACGCCGTAGCGGCGGATCTTGCCGCGCGACACCAAATCGTCGAGCGCCCCGAACACTTCGGGCCTGTAATAGACCTCCGTGGGCGGACAATGCAGTTGCACGAGGTCGAGCGTGTCGGTGCCGAGATTTTTCAGGCTGCGATCGACGAAGCCCTCCATCGCCTGCGCCGTGTAGCCTTCGGCCAGATGCGGATCGAGCCTGCGGCCGAGCTTGGTCGCCACGAAGGGCCTCTCGCCGCCCCGCGCGGCGATCACTTCGCCGATGATCCGCTCGGACCGGCCGTCGCCATAGACATCCGCCGTGTCGATGAAGTCGACGCCCGCATCGAGCGCCGCGTGCAGCGCCG
Organism: Limimaricola soesokkakensis; assembly: GCF_900172345.1. Lineage (GTDB taxonomy): Bacteria > Pseudomonadota > Alphaproteobacteria > Rhodobacterales > Rhodobacteraceae > Limimaricola > Limimaricola soesokkakensis. The sequence goes on along the minus strand of NZ_FWFY01000022.1, from coordinate 3,466 downwards.
CTTTGGCGTCGGCCTCGCTCACCTCGCCCCATGTGCCGCCGATCGCCCATGCGCCGAAGCCGATCTCGCTCACCGGGATGCCGGTACGTCCGAAAACCCTGCTCGCCATGCTCATCTTGTCGTCTCCCCTTATGGCGGCGCGGCCGCGCTTGTCTCGATACTAGACCGCCACGACGCAGCGCCCAGCCCGCTCGGCGCTTGCCTCGCGCGCATCTTCGCCTAGAAGGGCTGCGATCCACACGGAGACCAGCCATGCCCCTGACCACGACCCGCCGGGCCTTTGCCGCGGCCCTCGCCCTCCTCGCCACGCTCCCCGCCGCGGCCCAGGACGTGCCGACGCTCTACTTCTCGGCCATCCCCGACAATGACGAGACCAAGCTTCAGGAGCGGTTCGGCAAGGTCGCCGACTATCTCGAGGCCACGCTCGGCGTGCCGGTCGAATACGTCCCGGTCAAGGACTACGCCGCCTCCGTCACCGCCTTTCGCAACGACCAGATCCAGCTCGCCTGGTTCGGCGGCCTGTCGGGCGTGCAGGCACGGCGGCTGGTGCCCGGCAGCCATGCCATCGCGCAGGGCGCCGAGGATCAGAGCTTCGTCACCTATTTCATCGCCAACACCGGCACCCCGCTGACCGAACCCGAAGATGGCAGCTTTCCCGAAGGCCTCGAGGGGCTGAGCTTCACCTTCGGCTCGCAGGGCTCGACCTCGGGACGCCTGATGCCCGAATTCCACCTGCGCCGGATCACCGGCGAGGACCCGCGCGACTTCTTCTCCGATGTCGGCTTCTCGGGCGATCACGGCCAGACGCTGCGGCTGGTGGCCTCCGGCGCTTATGACGTCGGCGCGCTGAACTACACCGTCTACGAGCAGGCGGTCACGGAGGGCGCCCCCGAGGTGGAGACCGCCAAGGTGATCTGGCGCACCCCGCCCTATCCCGACTACAACTGGACCATTCGCGGCGACGTGGACGAGCGCTGGGGCGACGGTTTCGCCGAGCGCGTGCAGGAGGCGATCATCGCCATCGACGATCCCGCGCTCCTCGACAGCTTCCCCAGAACCGGCTTCATCGCCGCCGAGGACGCGCTTTACGACGCGATCGAGGACACCGCCCAGCAGCTCGACCTGATCGACTGATGACCGCCGCGCCGCTCCTGCGCTTCGAGGGCGAGACGCTCTCATGGGACGGGGCGGCCGTGCTCGAGGGGCTGAACCTGTCGCTGGCGCGCGGCGAGCGGCTTGTGCTCCTCGGGCGCTCGGGCTCCGGCAAGAGCACCCTGCTGAACGCGATCCGCCTCAAGCTCGAGGCGGCGCGCCCGGCGCCCCGCCTCGCCCTGGTGCCGCAGGACCCCGGGCTGGTGCCGCAGCTCTCGGTGTTTCACAACGTCTGGATGGGCGGGCTCGACGATCACTCGGCCGCCTACGGGCTGCGGGTGCTGCTGCATCCCCCTGCCCGCGAGCGCGCCCGTGTCGCCCCCTTCGTGGAACGGGTCGGCCTCGCGGGGCTCGAACGGCGCCGCGTCGCGGCGCTGTCGGGCGGGCAGCGGCAGCGCACCGCGCTGGCCCGCGCGCTGATGCGCGGCGGTGACGCGCTGATCGCCGACGAGCCGGTCTCGGCGGTCGATCCGCGCCAGTCCGGCGACCTGCTCGACGCGCTCGCGCAGCGCTTCCCGACCATGGTGCTGGCGCTGCACGACCCCGAGCGTGCGCTCGCCATCGGCACCCGGATCATCGGCATCCGCGGCGGCCATGTCACGCTCGACCGGCCGACGCGCGACCTTACCCCGTCCGAGCTCCATGCGCTTTACGCGGCCTGAACCGAAACCGAACCGTCGATTGCGGGCCGGCCAGGTGCTGGCAGGTTTCGGCATCGCGACGCTGATCGCCCTGATCTTTGCCGATCTCGATCTCGCCCGGCCCGACCCGTGGCTGACGCTGCGCCGGATCGGCGCCGGTCTCGCCGCGCCCGATTTCGGCAACCCCGCCGCGCTGGCCTACGCGGCGGCCCTTACCGTCGCCTTCGCGGTCTGCGGCGTCTTCGCCGGGGCGTTGGCCGGCTTCGTTCTCTGCCTCGGCTACGGCTTCGCGCCGCTGCGGGGATTCTGCATCTTGATCCGCTCGGTGCACGAGCTGTTCTGGGCGCTCCTGCTGCTGGGCATCACCGGTCTCGGTCCGCTCACCGGCGTGCTGGCCATCGCCCTGCCCTATGCCGGCATCTTCGCCAAGGTCTTTGCCGAATATCTCGCCGAGGCCGATCCCGCCGCCACCCGCGCGCTGCCGCGCCGCACGCCGCCGCTGTCGCGGCTGCTATGGAGCCGGCTGCCGCTGGCGCTGTCAGAGCTTGGCGCCTACACGCTCTACCGGCTCGAATGCGGGCTGCGCTCCTCGGCGGTGCTCGGCTTCGTGGGCCTGCCGACGCTGGGCTACCTGCTCGAAACCGATTTCCGGCAGGCGCAGTACGGCGCGGCGGCGGCGGCGCTCGCCGTCTACCTCGCGCTGATCCTGCCGATCCGCTACTGGATGCGGCTGCGGCTGGCGCCGCTCTGGCTCGTCGCGGGCGCATGGCTTCTGGCGCGCCACCCGGCGCCACCGATGGGCGATGGTGCGCTCCTGCGCTTTCTCTCCGATGCTGTGCCAGCCCCGCTCCGCATGGGCGATTGGGCGAGCCTCTGGCCTTGGCTGTCCCGGTTGCTGGGCGAACAGGCGCTGCCTGGGGTGGCCGCCACGCTGGTCCTGTCGCAACTGGCGCTGGCTCTGGCCGCGGCGGTGGCCGTGGCGGGCTTCCCGCTGATCGTGCGCCGTGTGGCCGGGCGAGCCGGTGCGCTGCTGGGACACCTGTCGCTGGTGCTGTCGCGGTCGATCCCCGACTACATGCTGGCCTTCCTGATCTTGCAGGTGACCGGCCCTTCGATGATCCCCGCGATCCTCGCGCTTGGCCTGCACAACGGCGCGATCATCGCGCATCTGATGGGGCGGCAGGGTGATGCCCTCACCGCGCGCCTCAGGCCCGATGCACCGCGCGGGCTGCGGCTGGCCGCTTGGGAGCTGCTGCCGCGCATGTCGGGCAACTTCTTCGCGCTATGCCTTTATCGCTGGGAGATCATCGTCCGGGACAGCGCCATCCTGGGCCTTCTGGGGATCGCGACGCTCGGCTTCTACGTCGATGCGGCCGTGCAGGAGTTGCGCACCGATCGCGCGGTGATGCTCCTCGTGGTCTCGGCGCTGCTGACGCTCGGGATCGACGCGTTCTCTGGCTGGATCAGGTCGCGGATGCGGCTCTCTGCGCCGGGCATGCGCCGGGCCGAGCCGGAGACCGCGGAGGCTGCCTGAGCCCTTGCGGCTTTTGTCCTTGGCGGCGGGATCGGGGCTGGCGGCGGGGTTTGCGTATTTGTGGAACAAAGTGGCCGGCGGGTGGGCCCGGCGCGGTGAAGGCGCGCGCCGGGCCCCTTGGTCGGGGTGCGGGGGCTCA
>NZ_FWFY01000025.1 GCF_900172345.1 Limimaricola soesokkakensis | reverse complement strand
TCGACGCCTCGATGTTGGCGTTGCCGAGCATGATGCCGAGCTTGGCCGCACCGACGGTCCCGGCCGCGTAGCTCTGCGAGGTATCGAGATCACCCTGCGCCGCAAAGGCCTGGAGCGCGTTGGTCGGCTGTGGCGGCGGGGCAGGCACGTCGTCCTCGGTGACCATGCCGCTGGCGGTCGCGGTGCCGAGCGTCGCCGCCACGCCGGTGCCGGTGGCGCCGGTCAGGGTGACCGCCACCGTCTCGGTGCCGTTGACGAGGTCGTCATTGGCGACCGGCACGGTCAAAGTGCCGACCCCATTGACGAAGCTGACGCTCTGGCTCTGGTTCGTCGCCGTGCCAGCCTTGTAGCTCACCTGCAGAGTGCCGGTGAAGCCGGTGTCGTCCAGGCTCAGGCCGAAGGCGAGATCGGTGGTTCCGGTGTCGCCGGTCTCGGTCAGCGTCGGCGCATTGGCGATCGAGAGAACGATGGCAATGACGTCGTCCTCGGCGACCATGCCGCTGGCCGTGGTGGTGCCGAGCGTCGCCGCCACGCCGGTGCCGGTGGCGCCGGTCAGGGTGACCGCCACCGTCTCGGTGCCGTTGACGAGGTCGTCATTGGCGACCGGCACGGTCAAAGTGCCGACCCCATTGACGAAGCTGACGCTCTGGCTCTGGTTCGTCGCCGTGCCAGCCTTGTAGCTCACCTGCAGAGTGCCGGTGAAGCCGGTGTCGTCCAGGCTCAGGCCGAAGGCGAGATCGGTGGTTCCGGTGTCGCCGGTCTCGGTCAGCGTCGGCGCATTGGCGATCGAGAGAACGATGGCAATGACGTCGTCCTCGGCGACCATGCCGCTGGCCGTGGTGGTGCCGAGCGTCACCGCCACGCCGGTGCCGGTGGCGCCGGTCAGGGTGACCGCCACCGTCTCGGTGCCGTTGACGAGGTCGTCATTGGCGACCGGCACGACCAGCCTGCCGAGCCCGCCGACGAAGCTGACGCTCTGGGTCTGGTTCGTCGCCGTGCCAGCCTTGTAGCTCACCTGCAGAGTGCCGGTGAAGCCGGTGTCGTCCAGGCTCAGGCCGAAGCCGAGATCGGTGGTTCCGGTGTCGCCGGTCTCGGTCAGCGTCGGCGCATTGGCGATCGAGAGAACGATGGCCGCGACGTCGACCCAGCTACCGCCTTCGCGAACATAGGTGGTGTCGCTGAATTCGAGCCGCTCCATGCCGCTCATCACGCTGCGATCAGCATCGATGGTGACGATCACCTTCTTGCCGAATGTTACGCCGTAATTGCCCACATCACCGTCGAAGACGACCGTATCGCGGCCCCTGCCGCCGAGCATCTTGTCGTTGCCGGGACCGAAGATGAAGACGTCCGAACCACGGCGGCCCTTGAGCACGTCATCTCCCTCGCCGCCAATCAGGAGGTTGCCAGCTTTGGAACCCAGAAGCTCGTCGTTCGTGGCGGAGCCGATCACGCCTTCCATGCTCTTGAACTTGTCACCCCGCGCCTCGCCCCCCTTGGCCACACCCTCTCTCAGGTTGACGGTGACGCCCGTCGCGGAGTCGCTGTAGTCGAGCGTGTCGAAGCCCCTACCGCCCATAAACTTGTCGGCGCCCTTGCCGCCGGCCATGATGTCATCGCCCTTACGGCCGATGAGCGTGTCCTTGCCGCCTAGACCGACGATCAAATCGTTGGCCTTCGTGCCCTTCAGGGACTCGCCGGAATTGCTGCCTTCCACTACATTAGTCAGGGCCGACAGCCAGCCCTCGGCGACGTCCTGCATGGCGATCTCGAACTCTTCGGTCACGCTCACACCGTTCGCCGTCGCGGTGACGGCTAAGCTGATCTTGTAGGCCTCTTCGAAATCGAGACTGATCCCGGATTTCAGTTTCAGCATGCCGTCCACCACCTGGAAGCGGTCATCCGAAACGGTGAACACATACCCGTCGTCCGCGTCCGGACCGATGGCCGACAGCTCGCCCACCGCAGCGCCGGGCTCGTTCTCGGCCATCTTGTTGGAGGACAGCGCGATATCGGTGACCTCGTCCAGGATTTGGCTGATCTGGATCGCGTTGATCTTCGGGTTTCGGTTGTTGTGCAGGAAGGTGAGGTTCAGCTCGTCATCCACGGCCGTGTAGACCAGCTCGCGCGTGACCACCGTGCCGAGGAAGGGCTGCTTCGCCGGATTCTTCGACGGCGTCGGCGGCAGCTCCTGCCCCAGCGCCGCTGCCGCTTCGCCCAGCGGGTTCAGATCGGCGAATTCGGCGATGGCCGCGCCATCGACCGTCACGTCGAAGACCCGGTCATTCCCCGGGCGGAACGCGCCGGTCCGGTTCTCGACGTAAAGCAACGTGATCTTGTAGGTTGCGCCAGTATCGACGTCAAAGTTGTAGGCCAGGGGTGCGTCGTCGTTCGGCAGGGGCCTGATCTTGTCAAAGCGCTCATGGACGAAGAGCTGCCAAGGCGCGATCGCCGCCACGGCGGGGTCGGTGAAGGTGACCTCATCCTCGGTGTCGGTCAGCTTGCGGGTGAACTCATGCTCGACATCGCCGGTGACGGAAACCGGCCCTGTGCCGTTTTCGAGTGCCAGGTCGCCGGTCCAGACCGGGCCGCCGTCGATCGCTGCGACATCGCCGCCGCCGGCGTTGATGCGATAGACGATGCTCTCGCTGGAGTTTGTCGGAGAAATAGCCAAGATACTGGCCTCTGGAATACGCGTTAAAAAGGAGAAGCGCGAAATCCGCATCTCGAACGGCATGGCTGCCGGGACATGATGCAATCAGATTCGGAAGAGGGCCTGCAGAATGCAATAGGCCATCAGTCGGAATCCGTGATCATACTCGACGCCGCGATCACTTTTGCGGATCCGCTCCCCCTCACACCTGTATCTGAGACGTCGACAGCCTTGTCTGAGCGTGCAAGCGCGCGAAGTTGCAGGCGCCATGACAGTTCTACTCGCAGGCCCCTAATCGCGTCGGGGAGATAACTAGGTAACGGTATTCGACTACATTTGCCGCATCGCCCAAGCCCGCTCCACCTTCGAGAACGGCTTCGGACAGCAGGACGACGGCGCCGATATTCTGCCAAAACTGATCGAGAGCCAGATGCTTTGCCCGGCCTCATACCCCGGTGGAGCGACATGGCGAGCCCGCCTGTGACGGTGGAGTTAACACCATGCTGTGATCAAGGCTCGCGAGGCCGGATCGGTCTGGGGGTCTGCTCCGCGCCTCGCGCGACCGCAAAAGGCTCATTGGGTGTGTTCAGAGACCTGACAAGCTTCTGACCAGTCGCCGGCTCGGGCAAGGGCGTTTCATAGGCGCTGTAGCGGTAGCCGCTTCCATAGACCGTCTTGATGGCCAGGAAGCCGTCATCCACCTCGCGCATCTTCTTGCGAATACGCTTGATATGCCCGTCGATGATGCGATCGCACGAGGTGGTGTCGCCTATCTCGTCCAGAAGCTGATTGCGCGACACGACGATGCCTGGCCTGTGGGCAATGGCTTGCAACAGCAGGAACTCCGTCGGACTGAGCGACACCTGTTCGCCCCTCCACGTGACCTCATGGCGCGACGCATCCATGGTGAGCGGGCCACGGACCATGACCGGAACCTCGGATCCGTCTTCATGGCTCGCCGCGGCCCAGATCTTCTGCCGGCGCAAAAGGGCGCGAATGCGCTCAAGCAGCACGAGTTGAGAGCAGGGCTTTCTGAGGTAGTCATCCGCGCCCATGCGCAGAGCCCAGAGCTCATCGATCTCGCCCTCCTTGGAGGACATGAGGATCACGGGAAGGCTGCTTTCTTCGCGTAGCCGCTCAAGCAACTCCATGCCGTTCATCTGTGGTGACTTGCAGTCCAGTACGGCCAAGTCCGGCAGGCGCATGCTGAAGGCATCGAGCGCGACCTCTCCATCACTGTAGCTCTCCACCTCAAGGCCTTCCGCCTTCAAAGCCTTGGAGACCGAAGCGAGAAACGTCCTGTTGTTACCCACCAGAGCAATCTTTGACATGAAACCACCTGACGACTAGTAAAACGCCCCTCGAATGTCGGGCCAACACCCCAGATGCGCTGGGTAATTTGCAGCTCAGGCAACGCTTCCGTCTTGTGATGTTGTGCTGGCTGGCGCGGCGTCGGTCCTCCTTCATGGCTTCAGAGAGCTAGCATCAGCGAGAGCGCCGGCAGCAGAAGCCAGCCTCAGGGTGGTGGTTTATGCGGTGCTGTTCCGCGTCCTCAATTGCCTTTGACGGAATGGGCGAAAGACGAGGTTTTCAGGTTCTGCTTCCCCGATGATTCCGCCACCGTGGCCCATGCCTTGCAAGCGGAACTTTCCGGAAAGATCGCAGGCGGCGCTATGCACGCCGTAGAAGCTTGGAAACTCTACATCGAAAGCTCTATCGGGCGCGGTATCGTTCATATCGCGACCCGCGATTTCGCATGGGAGTTGGCTAGCCAGACGCCTGTCATGGTGTCCGGCCAGCGATGGTTCACCCTAGCCGAGCTCGCCCCAGCTGCCCTCCTCGCGGACATATACGGCGTCATCGAACTTTAGCCGTTCCATGCCGATCAGCACGTCGCGATCCTCGCCGATGGTCACGATCACCCTCTTGCCGAACGTCACGCCGTAATCACCGAACGCGCCGTCGAAGATAACCGTGTCGCGACCTGTGCCGCCGACCAACTTGTCGCTGCCGAGGTCGAAGATGAAGGTGTCGGCCCCGCCATCGCCCAGCACCACGTCGTCGCCGGCACCGCCGTCGAGCATGTCATGCCCCGCGCCACCGAAGAGCTTGTCGCGGCCGGCATCGCCCGACAGCGTGTCGCGGCCCTTGCCACCGAGAAGCTTGTCGTTGCCCTTGCCGCCATGAAGCTCATCGCTTCCGGTGCCGGTGCCGCCCACGAGCTTGTCGCGGCCGGCATTGCCCCACAGCATATCGTGGCCCTCGCCGCCCAGCAGCGTGTCGCGGCCACCGCCGCCCATGAGCTCGTCCTGGCCTGCATCCCCGGCAAGGATGTTTGCTCCGCCATCGCCGATCAGCGTGTCGTTGTGCGTGCTGCCATGGACGTTCTCGATCTTTACGAGGCGATCGCCCTCGGCTTCCCCGCCCATGCCGGTTCCTTGGGCCAGGTTCACCGTGACGGCTTCGTCCGAGTGGATGTAATCGGCCCAGTCGGCGCCTCCACGGCCATTGAGGATGTCGGCGCCATCACCGCCGATGAGCACGTTGCCGATCTTGCTGCCCAGAAGCTTGTCATCCGCAGCGGAGCCGATCGCGCCCTCGAAGCTCTTGAAAGTGTCGCCCTGCTCCTCGCCGCTCTTCGAGATGCCCTTCTTCAGGTTCACGGTGACGGCCTGCGCGGAAGACCTGTAATCGAGCGTATCGAAACCCTTGCGACCGAAGAGCATGTCGGCACCTGCGCCACCGGCGACGATGTCGTCCCCCTTGCGACCGAGCACCATGTCCTCGCCGCCCAGACCGACGATCAGGTCGTTGGCCTTCGTGCCCTTCAAGGTCTCACCGGCATCGCTACCTTCCACAACATTGGTCACGGCCGAGAGGCGACCTTCGGCCACGTCTTGGACGGCGATCTCGAAATCACGCGTTAGGCCCAGTCCGGTTGAGTCCGTCGCAGTGACCGCGAGGGTGATGCTATAGGCGTCCTCGAAATCGAGACTGGCCTTGCGCTTCAGCTTCAGCATGCCGCCGTCAGTCACCTTGAAGCGGTTGTCGGAGACGCTGAAACCATGCGTGTCGTCGGCATCCGGATCGGTGACGCTCAGCCGGCCCACCTTGGCGCCGGTCGCGTTCTCGGCCAGCGGGCCGAAGGAGGAGAGGGCGATATCGCTTGGGCCATTCAGGATCTGGCTGATCTGGATCGCGTTGATCTTGGCGTTCTGGTTGTCCTTGATGAAGGCGAGGTTCAGCTCGTCATCCACGGCGGTGTAGACCAGTTCCCGCGTCAGGACCGTGCCCAGGAAGGGCTGCTTCTCCGGCGGGTTCGAGGTTTTCGGGGGTAGCTCCTGCCCCAGCGCCGCCGCCGCCTCGCCCAAGGGGTTGAGATCGGAGAACTCGTCAAAGGCCGCGCCGTCCACCGTCACGTCGAAGATCCGGTCCTTGGCCGGAATGTCGAAGGCCCCGGTCCAGTTCTCGACATAGAGCAGCGTGATCTTGTAATGCGCGCCGGCCTCGACCTCGAAATTGTAGGTCAGCGGCTCTTCGTCATCCGCCGTCGACGGCCGGCTTCTGTCGAAGCGCTCGTGGACGAAAAGCTGCCAGGGCGCGTAGCCCGCCACCTCCGGGTCGATGTAATCGACCTCGTTTTCGGAGTCGGTCAGCTTGCTCATGAACTCGTGATCGACATCACCGGTGACGGAGACCGGCCCCGGGCCGTTCTCGAGCGCCAGATCGCCGGTCCAGACCGGGCCGCCATCGATCGCGGCCACATCGGTGCTGCCGGCATTGACCCGGTAAATGATGTTTTCGGTGAAGTCGGGAGGATTAGGGTGAATAGCCAAAACAATGACCTCTGGGTTACGCGTTAAAAAACCGAGAGACGCAAAACCCGCGCCTCAGACGGCACGTCATGGGCTGTTGGAAACGAAACGACAAAGCGGGAATGATCAACCAGAAATGGTAAAAACAATCATTCGAAGATCTGGTCCTATTGACCCCGCAATCGCTTTTACGGATCCGTGGCTCCTCGTACCTGCCTCGAGGTTAAACAGACGCCGCCACGAAGCAACCATTTTTTTGCCACAATCATCTGGCGATGAAATGATCTTGCGTCAGGCTTTCTTATTGTACCCAATTTGGAAACGCTTCATCCGACCATGCGCCTGGTTGCCGTGAGCAATAGGGCGTGCCCCTGCTTTGCAAGTCGCAAGTCGCAAGCCGAGGGTCCTGCGGGTGCGGTCGAGACCGGCATTGATCCATGCCATGAGCGCGCGCTCCGCGCCGAATACGGCGCTGTCACAGGCATGGTTCCCCGGCTCGCGTGAGGGCGCGGGGTCCCATGGCCTCAGGATTGTGACGCTCGAGACCGGGCCATGGCCGGTCTCGAGCCAAGACGGGCGTTCGACCGCTTCGATCTCTTCCTAGCCGAGCTCGACCCAGTTCGCACCTTGGCGGACATAAGTGGTGTCGTCGAACTCCAGCCGCTCCATGCCGGTGAGCACGTCGCGATCCCCCTCAAAGGTGACGATCACCTTCTTACCGAGATTTACGCCGTAATCGCCGAACTCACCATCGAACATGACCGTGTCGCGGCCCTTGCCGCCCACCAGCTTGTCGTTACCAAGGTCGAAGATGAAGGTATCGGCTCCGCTGCCGCCCAGAACCCTGTCATTGCCGGCGCCGCCATCGAGCTTGTCGCCGCCGCCGCCGCCCGTGATCTTGTCCCGGCCATCATCGCCGACGAGAACGTTCTTGCGACCATCGCCGACGAGCGTGTCGTTGTGCGTGCTGCCATGGACATTCTCGATCTTCAGCAGTCGGTCGCCCTCGGCATCACCGCCCAAACCGCTGCGTTTGGCCAGGTTCACCGTCACGCCCTCATCCGAGCCGCTGTAGTCGGCCCAGTCCTTGCCGCCGCGACCGTTGAGAGTATCGGCCCCCGCGCCGCCGATCAGCACGTTGCCGGCCTTCGAGCCGAGCAACTTGTCGTTCGCGTCGGAGCCGATCACGCCTTCCATGCTCTTGAACTTGTCGCCGCGCGCATCTCCGCCCTTGGCCACGCCCTTCTGCAGGTTGACGGTAACGCCCTTTGCGGAGTCGCTGTAATCGAGCGTGTCGAAGCCCTTGCCGCCCACGAACTTGTCGGCGCCCTTGCCGCCGGCCATGATGTCGTCGCCCTTCCGGCCGATCAGCGTGTCCTTGCCGCCCAGACCAACGATCAGATCATTGGCCTTCGTGCCCTTAAGCGTCTCGCCGGTATCGCTGCCTTCCACCACGTTGGTCACGGCCGAAAGACGGCCTTCCGCCACATCCTGCACGGCGATCTCGAAGTCCTGGGACAAGCTCAGCCCATCCGCATCCGTCGCCGTTATGGTGAGGGGGATGCTGTAGGCGTCCTCGAAATCGAGACTGGTCTTGGCCTTCAGCTTCAGCATGCCGTCCGCTACTTCGAAGCGGTCGTCGGAGACGGTGATCTCGGGCGCGTCACCGCCATCCGGATCGCTGACCGACACCTCGCCCACCACGGCACCGGCAGCGTTCTCGGCCACCTGCGTGGCGGACAGTTCGATCTCGCTTGGCATCTCCAGGATCTGGCTGATCTGGATCGCGTTGATCTTGGGGTTCTGATTTTTGTCGATGAAGGTAAGGTTCAGTTCGTCATCCACGGCCGTGTAGACCAGTTCCCGGGTCAGCACCGTGCCGAGGAAGGGCTGCTTGGCCGACATCTTCGAGGGTATCGGCGGCAGGTTCTGCCCCAACGCCGCCGCGGCCTCAACCAGCGGGTTGAGGTCGGCGAACTCGGCGAAGGCAGTGCCGTCCACCGTCACGTCGAAGATCCGGTTCTTAGTCGGAATGTCGAAGGCCCCAGTCCAGTTCTCGACGTAGAGCAGCGTGATCTTGTAGGTAGCACCGGTTTCGACGTCGAAGTTGTAGGTCAGGGGCTCGTCATCATTCGGTAGCGGCCTGATCTTGTCGTGGCGCTCGTGGACGAAGAGCTGCCAAGGTGCGTAGTCTGCCACTGCGGGATCGGTGTAAGTGACCTCCGCTTCAGAGTCGGTGCTCTTGCTGGTGAACTCGTGTTCGACATCGCCGGTGACGGAAACCGGCCCTGTGCCGTTCTCGAGCGCCAGATCGCCGGTCCAGACCGGGCCGCCATCGATCGCGGCGACATCGGTGCTGCCGGCATTGACCCGGTAGACGATGGTTTCGGTGGAGGCAGGGATGACCTGCTGCGCCTCAGGCGTATCGTCGACATCGGACGCGCTGGCGGAAAGATTGGGGGAAAGTGCCAAGATCGTTACCTCTGGAATACGCGTTAAAAAACGGAGAAGCGCAAAATCCGCATCTCAAACGGCATGTCATGGCTGCCGGGAAATGACCTGATCAGGTTCGGAAGATGGCCTACGGAATGCAACAGGCCGTTATTGCCGATCCATGATCCCACTCGACACCGCAATATCTTTTGCGGATCCGCTGCTCCTCACACCTGTATGGAAGACGTTAGCAATCCCGCGCTACGGAGCAACCATTTTTTTGCCACAATCTAATATTGTGAAGACAATCTTTGGGATGGCTCTTCATTGGGTCGACCCGAGGGAACGCGCCGTTTGAGAAGGGCGGGGCGATGTCGCGGACGTTCCTGGCGATTGCTGCGCGCCTTCCGGCAAGGGGAGACAGCTCAAAGCCGGACCCGGATGACACACCGCATTGACCGACCGCGAACCCATCCGCCTAGGCCGGCTGGATTAGTGGAAAATGCCAACCTTCCTTCGATGTCGTGGTCACTTTGCTCAATACCGACCTTCCGCTTCGGCTCGCGAGGGCAAACGCAGCGCGCCTCACTCTCAAAGACGCAGGAACCACTCGATTGATGAACAACCACCGCACCTCGTGGCGGCGGGGTGAGAGCCGAGCGACTGCCTGATCTGCCATGGTGACTGCATGAAAGCGGAACACAAGGCGCTGCGCGCTCTCTGAGGGCGGGGCGCTCGCTCATTGGAGACTGGCAAGACGGATCTCGGGCCGTCCTGCCGATCCAATTCCTGACCGCGCCGCGCAGGCGTGGCGGCTCTGGTGGAAGGGGCAGCTGTCTCGCAGGGTGGGTGCGGGGCCTAGAGACCACGCGCGGACTTATCCTAGGTGATCCGACGTCATGGCCCAACTCGGGACCCCGCGATGCCTGGCGGGATCCCGCTTGTTATCACGGCGGTTTCGGCTCTGATATGGGTTCAAGCCAGAACCGACCGCCGCCGCCTCGCTTACACGAAGGCGAAGTCGCTGTCGTCGAAGATGAGAGCCAAGCCACCGTCATAGCTCGCGTTGAAGCCGAAATTGGCAGCGCCACCGGCGCCGATCGAGCTGTTCCAACCAAGCGCCTCGAAGACGATATCGCCATCCGCATCCTTGGTTGCCGTCGCGCCCCAGACACCGGTGAGGTTGAAGACGATGTCGTCCGGCACGTCGAGTTCGACGGTCCAGTCGTCCACGCTCTCGGTGCCGGTGTTGCGAACCGCGACGTTCTGGCTGAGGCCGCTACCCCAGCTGTTGGTCGGGGCTGCATCGATCTCGAGCGTCGGGCTCGAGGCCGAGGCGGTCTGGTCGACATCCGCGAAGGCGAAGGCGAAATCGTCCTCATCGTAGCCGGCGCCATAAACCTGAACGGTGAAGTTGAGGACATCGCCCGCAACGAGCACGCGCTGGAACGCCTGCCCATCCGTCGACAGGACGAAGTCACCCTCTTCATCCATGCCGGCCGAGGCCGTCGCGTTGAAGCCGTTCATCCAGCCATGCGTGAGCGTGCCGGTGCCGGTGCCGGTGTAGTTGGGCGCGATGTCCCAGGCATAGACATCGCTTCCCACGAGATCCTCCTCCTGGACCGTGTAGGAGATGGTCGCGTTGAATCCGCCGCCCCAAGCCGGGTTGTACCAATCGTTGATGGTGGTCGACTGGAATCCTGCCGCCCAGTCGGCACCAAAGGGCCGATCCTCGACCGTGATCTCGAAGGTCTCGGAGTATGCCGCGCCGGCCGCATCCGTCGAGGCTACCTCGACGCGATAGAAGGGGTTGGTCTCGAAATCGAGGGCGACGCTATCCTTGAGTTTCAACGTGTCGTTCACGATCTCGAACAGATCGTCGGCGGCCAGAACGTTTCCGGACGCGTCCGTCAGGCCGGTGATCTCGTAGCTGTGGCTGTCGCCCTCCCGCGTGAGGTCGACATCCGTGGTGGCCAGCAGGCCGATCGTCGCGCCGCGGGTGCTTTCGGCGACGGCGGCATTGTCGAGGTCGATATCCGTGGGCGCGTCGTTTAGCGCCGCGATGTCGATCTCGACGATCTTCTCGGCGCTGCGGGCTTCCCCGTCCGAGACGGCATAGGAGAAGGAGGCGGTGCCGTTGAAGTCTTCCTCCGGCGTGAAGGTATAGGCGCCAGTGGTCTCATCGATGACCACCGTCCCGCTAACCGAAGGCGTCTCGCCAGCCACGAAGCTCAGGGCATCGCCGCGGTCGATATCCATTCCAGGCTGCAGCGTCCCCTCGACCGCCATGTCTTCGGTACCAGTCGTCGTCTCGACGGCTGTCGAGGGCCGCGGCGCATCGTTGCGGCCTTCGATGACGAGCTTGGCCGAGTTGGCGACAACGCCGCCATGCCCGTCGGTGATTTTGTACGAAACCGTCACGGTTTCGCGGTCGCCGGCCCCCAGATCGTTGAATTGCGAGGGGTCGATCTCGAGTTGATCGGTCTCGTTGTTGATCTCGAAATCTACTGTACGGCCTGTATAGGTGGACAGGATCACATCGGCGGTATCGAGATCGTCACCATCAGGATCGGACGCAGTCTGCAAAAGGTCGATCGTGACCGGATCAGCATCCTCGTTCGTGGTGCCGGCATCGATCTCAGTGACAACAGGCGCGCGATTTGCCGGTTCTGACGTTCCGGCGTGTGTAACTATCTTATTGAGCAGCGCATTCCAGCCGCCATCTTGGCTCCCACGAGGGGCGGCGTAGTACCAATCATATGCCAGGAACGCGATCGTCCCGTCGTCATAGGGCATCAGTGCTGCCGTTGTTGCCGAGGAGCTCCCGTATAGCGGTGTAGACCCTGATGGCAGATTTCCAAAAGCATAGGTTCCATTGTTATGTGGCAGGGTATTGCCGACATTGTAAATGGTTCCGCCAGCTTGCGCGCTAATGCTAGAGGCCCCGGAGATATTTACATTTTCAAGATTGAAGCCGAAAAGTGTATTTATTAAAGATGTGTCGTTTGACCCCATATCTGCAGATACTATTACCGTGCCTCCCATGGATGTGAATCCGCGAAGCACCTCTCTCGCTCCCTCAGACAGGCCCCCAATCAATTGCCCTCGTTCTTGCTCGGGAATGATAAGGACGGAACTTCCGGAAAGTGCAGATGACATTGCTGATGCCGAAAGACCTGTTAGTCTGGAAACCGCGTGCCCTTGGGCATTAAGCGCCGCCTGAATGTTATCGGACTCTGCATCCAGCCCGTTGCTGGTATCAACATATGCCCCGTTATCGAATACAACTACATTAGTCATATAAGCTTTCTTTGTAATGAAATGCAGACATCTTTTTGATCAGACGCGTTCATCCCGATCCCCCTGCTTTAGCTGTCCGCAACTGACTCAAGCAGGTATTCGAAAGAGAAGCGCTGCCGGGGGCTCCTAATGCGATAAGGTTTTGTAAAGGCGTAATTTATTCATGAGATTGCAGCTAAGCGACCATTCCCCATCTCGCAGCCTCAATATGTTAGGGAAACAAAATGGCTTGATGTCAGGATTGGAGTCATCCTTCAATTTCGGAAGGAATCGAGGTTCGCACATCCCAGCAGGCAAGAGGTATTACGCTACCCGCTTGCACGGCTTTCCGCCTTGGCCGCGTAGAGCGCCGTGTCGGCCTCCTTCAAAAGCGTCGCATAGTCCCCCCGCGGCGTCTCGAAGATGGCGATCCCGACCGACACGGAAGCTTGGCAGTCCGGCCCGACCGCCAGATGTACCTCCTGGCGCAGTCGGGCGCGCAGGCGGTCAGTCATGACCTCTCGCCAGTCGCGGTCGGCGGGAACGTCGTGCAGAAAGAGTGCGAACTCGTCGCCACCGATCCGCCCCACCGGGTCCTCAGGGCGGCACAAATCCCGCAGGCTCCGTGCCAGCGCCTTGAGATAGCGGTCGCCGGCCGGATGGCCGAAACGGTCATTGACGCCCTTGAAGTCGTCGGCGTCGATCAGCATCAGGGCCGAGGCGCGCTTTTGCAGCGGCTGACGCGACATCAGCCGCGCCATGGCGTGGAAGCTGCGTCCGTTCAGAAGACCGGTCAGCGGGTCGTGCCGGGTGCGCCGCCGCAGCGCCATGTTGTGGTCGCGCAGCCAGTCGAGCGACGCCTTGAGCCGACGCCGTTCCTGCGCGGCCGAGAGCAGGCTACCGGCCAGCGGCAGCAGGGCCTGCACCGCCTTGCGCCCAGCCTCGCTCAACTCGGTTTCCCCGGCCATATCGAAGGTCAGCTCGCCCATCCAGTCGGTGTCGACAGGAAAGATGACGTGGGAGGCGGCGGCGCCGTCGCGCCATCCGGCCTGGCCGGCCGAAGGGGCAGGCAGCAGGCGCAGCCGGGCCGGGACACCGGCGCAGCTGCCCAAGGCACTACACAGGTCGCGGATCTCAGCGTCGCCGTCGAGAGACAGGGAATTCAGGAGCATCGCCATCTATCGCACCAGGGCCATGGCTTCTTGCGTGTCCTTGCCGGGTGTCACCCGGTGGATCGCAGCGAATTGCTGACGCGCCTCGGCCTTGCGGTTCATGTGCAGGAAGGAATAGCCGCGCAGCATCGCCATGCCCCGGTCGAGCCCGCCCGCCTCGCGGCTGAGACGGTCCACATAGGTGATGGCTTCGCCATAGCTCTTGCGATCGAAGGCGCCGAGGGCGAGACGGCTCAGGATCTGCCGGTCGGTCGTCATTTTCTGCTGCGCGCTGAGCTTGGCGCGACTCGCATGTGCCGCCGCCTCGCGGACCATGTCAGCCTTGAGATAGGCAAGTATCAGGCCGTAATCGGAGTCCTGTCGCAGCTGCGCATTGCCGGCATTCGCCGCCGAATGGCGGAAAGCGGAGATCGCCTCGAGCGTGCGACCGAGCTCGAGCGCGCACCAGCCGCGCTGGCTGGTGCTGGCGACCGAATTCGAGCGCGCGGCGTGCTTCAGACAGGTGGCCCAGTCCTTGCGCGCGGCAGCCGCCTGCGCAGCGGCAAGATCACCGCCGCCCGAAGGTGCGGCCTGCGTGGCCGGAGTGGCCGCAGCCGCACGAACAGGCTGCGGCGCAGGAGCGGCGGGTGCAGGAGCGGGGGCCGAGACCTGCTGCACAACCGGCGGGATGCCGCGGGGCTGCGGCCGCGTCTCGACCGCAGGCACTGCCAGCTGGCTCGCGCCAGGCACATCGACGGATGCTGCGACGGGCTTGCCGATCAGCGGTGCAAGCTCGGCCTCGAGGCTGGCGAGCCGGAGCCCGAGGCCCGGATTAAGCGTGCGCGCCCGCTCGAACAGCGCCGCCATCTCGGTCTTGTCCGCGACGCCGGAGACCTTTTGCAGGGTCGCCACGACGAAATCCGGGACCTGACAGCTCGCCAAAATACCGTCATAGGTCATCACTGCCTGATGCGGCATCGCCTGCGCTGCCTGCAGCTCGGCCAGCCGCCAAGCATTGTTGATCTTCTGGCAGGTCAGCAGGTCCGGGAAATCGTTCAGGACCGCCATGAGCGTCTGCAGTTCGCCGGTCTCCACCGCAGCCTCGAAGCGAGACTGGCCCTCACGTTCGTTGAGCACCGCGAGCAGGTTCTCGGGCGGGGTCCAGCCGGGCTGGCCCTCCTTGGTGCGCTCGACCAGTTCACGCGCACCCTCGAAGTCGTCAGCGTTGATCATCTGCCAGATCTGGCTGGTATCGACCTCTTCCGAGCGCACCACGAGTTCCTCGAGCAACGCGTCGATCGAGGCCCCCGGGAAGGTGCTTTGCAAACGGACCTTCTCGGCCTCGATGCCCGGCGCGTCGCCCACCGACAGGAAGTAGCGCAATGCCGCCAGCTCGGTTTCGGGGATCGGCTGGGCCGAGGCGGTTAGCGCCGAACTCCACAGCAGTGCGGCGGCGAGAGGCAGGGCGATCAGGGAACGGGTCACAGGCTGTAGCATGAAAAACTGGCCTCTTTCTGTGCCACGAGGGCAAGGAGATGCAGGGTCGAGGGGTAGTAGGGCTGCCGGGCACTGAAGGCCGGCATCTGGTTGGGCCCCAGCGGGCCGTTGCCGCAGGCTGCCAGCACCGCGATGGCGCGGTAGCCCGCATCGGACGAGGTCTCGATGATCTCGCCGGTTCTCGGCGCGATCACCGTGGGCGTGGCTTGGGTATGGGTGCCGATGAAGGGCGCATAGGCCGCGGCCGCGCGCTGCACCGCCGGGTGGCCCGCTAGGCCCGACCAGACGAGGTAGAGCGGCAGACGCAGCGCCTCGTAGCCGAAATGGCTGGATTTGCCCGGCGCGGGTTCGGGGCCGGTTTCGCTCACCATGACCCAATCGGGGGGCAGCGCGTCGCGGCTGAGCTGCGCCAAGAGCGCTACCCCGTCGGCGGCCACCGTCTCGAGCTCGGGCACCCGGCAGGCCCGGCCGATCTCGCTCAGTGCCCGGGGGCAGATATAGGCGGGGTTCACGATCAGCCCCTCGGGCTTCTCAAAGCCATGTTCACCGGGCAGCAGCACCGTCTGGCCGGAGCGGCCGGGCCGGTCGCGCACGCAAAGCCGGGCAATGTCGGTGGCGATGCCCCGGGCTTGGTCGAGATAGGCGTTCCGCCCGAAGCGTTCGGCCGCCCGGACCAGCGCCCAAGCGTGGAAGATGTCGCCATCAGTGGCGTTATTAGCGTCGATGACCTTGCCGCCATCCGC
Source organism: Limimaricola soesokkakensis (assembly GCF_900172345.1). GTDB lineage: Bacteria > Pseudomonadota > Alphaproteobacteria > Rhodobacterales > Rhodobacteraceae > Limimaricola > Limimaricola soesokkakensis. Next base: position 6,216 of record NZ_FWFY01000025.1, on the reverse strand, counting down.
CGGTTTCCAGAGCCATGAGAACAGGTTGTCCCCGGGCCGCGACAGGTTCGCCATCGACCAGTCGAGAATACGCTCGAAGCTTTCCAGATCGCCGAAGGCCTCGGCGAGGACGAGGCCGTAGCCCTGGCCCTCGGAATGGCTGGCATTGTCCTGAAAGGCATCGATGACCCGACCTTCGGGGGCCAGATGCGCCGTCTTCCAAGCGTCCCACAGTGGGCGGAGCGGATCGGGGCCAGCGGTGGCGCCGAGCCCTTCGCTCGCACCGAGCTGGACCGCGCCGACTGCCGCGACCGCGCCGCCCGCGAGCAGGGTGATGAGGCTGCGCCTGCTGATCATCGACGGCTCCGCGTGCTCAGGATGAAGGAAAAGGCCGCGAGCACCGACATGAGCGTCAGCCCGAGCATCGCGGCGACGAAGACCGAGGGACGGGCCGAGGCGTAGTTGCCTGCAACGGCCCGCAGATTGGCCGGGCGTAGCGCTTCGTGCAATTGCGGCAGCCGCTCGCTGTCGCTCCAGCTCAGCCATTCGCCATCCCAGCTCAGCAGCGCCGCCTGACCTCGCAGCGGTACGTCCCGCAGCCGCGCGCGCTCAAGGGCGGCTGCGACTTCGCCCGGCTCAGCATCGGGTGCCAATGCCAGATGCAGCGTCTCGGGATCCGCCGGATCGAGCTGATAGAGCAGTGCCTGGCCCTGATTGGCCTGCATCCATTCCGCAAGATCGCGCTTTGGGTCGGGGAAGACGAGATCGGTTAGAAAGTCGCGCAGAGCACTCACCTCATGGCGCGCGCGCGCCACCAGTTCCGGCGCGGCCAAGAGCGACATCCGGGTCGTGGCGGGGATGGCGGTATCCTGCACGGTCGCAACGTTGAGCTGCGGTGCATCGTTCGTGGGGGCCTGCTGCAGTGCCGTGCGCACCGTCTCGCGCGAGGACCACAGATCCCCGAAGGTGGCGGGATCGACATCGCCGCCCCCGTTCAGCACCAGCCGGGTCCCACCCTCTTCATCCGGAGCATGGGGCAGCGCCATGGCCAGCCGCAGGATCTCGCCTGCTGCCGCCTCGTCCCCGGTCGCGCGCAGCGCGGGCAGGAGCGCGGTCGCGTCCAACCTGTCGATCTGCGCGGCGAGCCCCGCCATCGACATCTTCGGCGAGGCCGGAACGAAAAGGGTCGAGCCCGCATCGATGCTGACATTGAGCCGCTTTTCGGTCGGGCAGGGGGCGTCGCCGGGATCGCCGGGCACGAAGACCTCGAAGCCCAACACGTTGCGCCCGGCCTGCAAGAGCGCGCTGCTGAAGCGCACCGAAAGCGGGACGTCCGGCTGGTGCAGCTTGTCATGCAGCGGCACCAGACGCACCGGCTCACCATTCACCAGCACCCGTAGGCGCGCCCCCTCGGGCAGCGCCTCGGCATTGGCAAAGCGCAGCGCCAGCTCGGCCCGCGCATTGGTGGCGATGTGCCAGTCGCGCGGCAGCTCGAATGCGAGGCCTTCCTCCCACAGATGGTCGGTGATCAACTGCTCGGTGAAGCCCAGATCCGCCAGCGCGACCGGCAGGCCGGTGTTCAACATCGGTGGCACCTCGGTGGCGATCCCGGCACCGAGGGCGGCCTCGAGATCGGGCAGGCCCTCGGGCCCGGACTGCAGGATCAGCGTCGCCCCCGTGGTGCCGACCTGCGGCTGCACCGTAGCTATCGGACCCGAACGCAGCACCACCGACACGCCCTCGGGTGTGGCTGGCGTGGCGGCATCGGCAGTCGCTATGTCGAAGCCGCCACCGCTGAGCTGGCCCAGCTTCTGCGCTACCTTCAGCGCCGCCATGTCCAGCGAGCCGTCGGCGGGGCGGTGGAAGGTGATAGGCTGGCCCGCGCCGCGCGCGGCGGCGATCTGCGCCAGGAAACCAGAGGCGTCGGAACGCAGCCCAGCGGTGTCGAACTCTGCGCCGCTGGTGGCAAGGTCGAGATCGGTCCAAAGATCATAGGCGGCGTCGCCGCCGCAGGCGTGGCGATGCGCATGCACCGCCTCGATGCGCAGCCGGTTGACCCCCGGCTGCAGCGCGCCTTCAGGCAGCGGCAGCCTCGCGCCAGAGAGGCCGGAGATGTTTTCGGGGCGGAGCGTGCCGATTTCGCGTCCTTCGACCAGCACCCGCAGGCTTGAAGCACCGGGCAGAACATAGGCGCTCGAGACCGTGGAGAGCACCAGCGCCTTGGGCATCGCGCCTTCGGCGGCGAAGAGCAGCAGATCAGCTCCGGCCTGTTCGCCCGCAAGACGCAGCCGCCCCTGGCGTGCCTGCTCAGCCTCAAGCGGCCAGAGCGAGGCGAGACGCATCTCTCGCAGCACACCCGCTTCCGTCTCTGACACTGCGATAGTCTCGTGCGTCATCTCGGACCCACCGAATTGCAGCCGGATCGCGGCGTCGGGGAACTGTTGGGTCGTCTCTCGGGCGGGCTCCATCACATCGAGGAGGGAAAGAGAGATGCGCGAAGCGGGCGTGGCAGTCTCGGCGAAGGACAGGCGGATCTGTGCGTCGCCTTGGGGGCTGATCAGACTCTGGGTCAAATCCTGTGCCTGGGCTTGGGCGGCCATGAAGCCGAGAACGAGACCGAGCGCCGTGGTGCCGGTGCGCAGGCCATGCGACGCCTTTTGGGGATGCGGGAAAGTCATGCGCGAACTCCGTTCAGGCTGGAGACGGGATGCGCTGAGCCGGTGGCGGGCGCGTAGGCAGAGGGACCCTCGATGAAGGCCTGCCGTTCGATCGGGGCGGAGGTGAGCCAGCCGGAGGCGCTCTCGACCACTTCCACCTTTCGTGCGGGGCGCGGGCGCATCAGGATCGCGCCGACGGAAGCGACGCCTCCGGCCGAGAGCACCAACAGTTGCGCCGCGCCTTGCAACAGACCCATGCGCTGGCACCGGGCGGCACGGCTGGCGCGCCAGCGTTCGCTGTCGCCATTGAGCATGGCGGCGATGGTCCGGCTGGCTGCACCGCTGCGCGCACCGGTGAAATCGAGCCCCAGCACGATGTTGCCGTCCCGGACCTGCACCGAGGCGATGGTCGTCTGCACGGGCACGGCATCCTCGAAGCCGAAGGCCGGGGCCGGCATGAAATCCAGCTGCGCGCCACGGCTGTAACGTTGCGGTTGGCGCTGGCCAGGGCGCGACGACAGCAGCAGCTGCGCCCCGCCATAGGAGATGTCGGTGACGAGCGCGGGATGCTGCGCTCCGTCCTGCGCGTCGCCTTGGACCAGCGCCGGGATTTCGACCGTGCAGCGCGGTGCGCTGCGGCGCTGGCGCGCCTCGACCACGGCCCGCAGCGCAGCGCTGACCAGTAGCGTGTTGAACACCGCCCAGGCCCCGACGATCTGCAGCGTGTCGCGATCGCCCGGAAAGGCATACCAGCGCCATGCCAGCACGCCGAGACCCGTCAACATCAGGCCGAACAGCGCGAGCAGCGGCGCATAGACGTCCGAGAGCACCGCGACGTTGACCGTCTCCGTCTTGCTGGTGACCTTGAAGCTGGCCTTGCGCGGGTTGAGGAAGGTGCCGATTACCGCGCGCAGCAGGTAGGGCGCCTGCGCGATCTCGTAGATCTCGGAGATGAAGGGGTGGCGGGTGCGCCCGAACAGTGCGTTCTGCACCAGGTATGTGATGACCAGGTAGCTGCTCATGAAGGCCATCGCCTCGCCGGCGGTGGTCACGAAGAGTTCGATCCCGAAGAACAGGTAGCTCAGCGGCGCCATGAGCAGCACCAGCCGGAACACCGGAAACAGCCAGTAGCTCATCGAGTTGAAGTAGCACAGCCGCTGGAACAGGCTGAGGCCGCGGATCCGGAACGGGTTGCAGGTCATCAGGAGCTGGATCATGCCGGTGGCCCAGCGGCCGCGCTGCTGAATGAAGGAGCCAAAGGTTTCGGGCTGCAGCCCCCCACCATCGCGTGGTTGAGATAGCGGCTTTCCCACCCCCGCGCGTGGATACCCAGTGCGGTCTCGGCGTCCTCGGTGATGGTGTTGCCGGAGATGCCGCCTACCTCGTCGAGCGCGGCGCGTCGTAGCACCGCCGCCGAGCCGCAGAAGAAGGCGCCACCCCAGCGGTCCAGCCCCTCATGCAGTTGCGAATAAAACATCTCGTTCTCGGGCGGCGATGCGCCGAGGCCCAGATTGCGGGCGACCGGATCGTCGTTGAGAAAGAAGTGCGGGGTCTGCACCAGAAACAGCTTCGGGTTCTCGGCGAAGTAGCCGACGGTGCGGGCCAGGAAATCGCGTGTCGGCGCGTGGTCGGCGTCGAAGATCACCACCAGATCGCCCGAAAGCTGCATCAGCGCCTCGTTGAGATTGCCGGCCTTGGCGTGGCGGTTCTCGGCGCGGGTCATGTAGGTGACGCCCAGCTCGGCGCACAGCGCCTGCAGCTCCTCGCGCCGCATCCGCGCATCCGCGGCCTTGAGCGGATCAGGATCGGCGCAGCGTGCATCGGTGCCACCATCGTCGCACAGCACCACCCGTACGAGGTGCTGGGGATAGGCGATGTTGCGCGCCGCAGCGAGGGTGATCGAGAGAAGCTCGGCCGGCTCGTTGAGCGTCGGCACGAGGATGTCCACGGTGGGCAGATCCTCGACGCTGACCGGATCGGGGCGGCGGTGGCGCACCGGGTCGGCCATGATGAAGCTGCCCAAGAAGAAGACGCCGATGGCGTAAGTCTCTACCGCGAACAGCGCTCAGGCCGCGACGAAGGAAGCCGGGTCCTCGAGGCCGGGCAGCGTGTGCAGGAGACGCCAGAACCAGTAGCGCAGCACGATGATCGATGCGACCGCCAGCAGCGCCAGCCGCGGCAGCAAGCTCTCGGTCATGCCGCGCAGCACCAACACGACGGCCACCGCCACCAGCCCCAGCAGAGCCTGTGCCAGGACGGAGGTGGGAATGCTGGCCAGGATGATGACCGAGGCCACGCAAACGAGCCAGAGCAGGAGGCGGAAGGCCAGGCCGAACGGGAACGCGCGAAGAGATGGCATGGGCTGCCCTCGCTGAAAACGGAATACGGATGGGATGAATGGGTCGGCGTCGCCGCCTTAGGTCTCGAGGATCGGCTCCAACGCCTCCACGAGGTCGCCGATCACGCAGTTGCGCATGACCTTGAGACGGCTCTCCTCCTCGGCCACGCGAATGGCGAGAACGCAGGTGGTGTCGGCATCGGGTGCGGAGACGGCGTAGTGATACTGGCCGTTGAAATCGCCCGCGGGCCTGAAATCACGCTCGGTGATGTATTCGAATGGCGCCGGTAGAGTGCCGATCTGGCCGAGTGCCCGGGACAGGGGCGATCCGAAACCCCAGCTTGAGAGATGCAGATGGGTCATGCTGTTGTCGCCCGGCAGGAAGGTGTCGTTGGGCAGGCTCTCGGTGACGGTCACCGGCGCGGTGGCGAGGAGTTGCTCCAGCGGGATCGAGACGCTGCCACCTTCGGACATGGAATAGCCCGGCGCGACCGCGCCGCTGGTGGCAAACATGGCGGTCGCCAAGCCGCCCCCCGTGGAAGACAGGCTGCATCCCGACATGGCGGCGATCGTGCTCAGAAGGGCCAGACCACGCCGCAAAGGGGGGAATGCTCTCGGAGTAAGGAACTTATCAATCATCACACGCCCTATTTCTTCCGCAGAAATTGCGGCCGCCTATTATCGCGATCAAGCCTGACCATTGGGATTTTAAATCCCTTCTTATCTGCATGGCCTGAAGTGTCGCTTTCAGAAACGCTGCTCGTGTTCTTGCCTGAGCCTAGAACCTACAAGCGCGTTGAGCGGTGTGAAGGACATTAGTTTGATGGCTGCAGAAAGGAGAAGAAAAACCCCTTAAATCTGGCAAGATTGTGACCGTCGGTATAGGTCTAAGAGTACAGCGGTATAGGGTATTGAATGGCAATATTGGAAACAATAATTCCTCAATACCGCCTTTGGACTGCCAAAACGCAATCCGATTCATTTCTCCTCGAGGAGCGGGGCAAAATTATGGTGCCCTCATGTCAATTCGCCGAGGGAGCCCCCGACTCGAAAAGCTGGGGTGAGCGATGCTTGAACCGCAACTCTGCGGTGGATTCAGGGTAGCGCGTGCCGCCTGTGGGCTCACGCTGAAGCGCAATTTTCACGGCTTCAACTTACTCGCCTGACTTCATTGCCTCCATCAGCTTTTCCCGGAAGACTTCGGCCGGGGTCCGGTAGCCCAGGCACTTCCGGGGCGTGGCG
>NZ_FWFY01000037.1 GCF_900172345.1 Limimaricola soesokkakensis | reverse complement strand
TGACCTGAGACCCGTCTTTCCTCCGGTTTGACGGAGAATCCATGGGTGGTTTCTGAGGCTATGCGGCCTGCTGTTCCAGTGCTGTTTTCATGGCAAATTCGGCGGGTGGGATATTGCCCAAGGCTGAATGGGGGCGGTGCAGATTGTAATCGAGCTGCCACGCTTGGATCTGACGTCGGGCATCGCCGAGCGTCGAGAATAGCACTTCGTTGAGCAGCTCGTCGCGGAGCCGCCCGTTGAAGCTCTCGACGAAGCCGTTCTGCATCGGCTTGCCGGGCGCGATGTAATGCCAGCCAACCGCCGTGCGCTGGCTCCAAGCCAGGATGGCCATGGAGGTGAACTCGGTCCCATTGTCGCTGACGATGGTCTGAGGCTTGCCCCGCAGGGTGATGAGCGCATCCAACTCGCGAGCCACCCGTAGCCCCGACAGCGAGGTGTCCGCGACCAGCGCCAAGCATTCGCGGGTGAAGTCGTCGACCACGGCGAGTATCCGAAACCGGCGGCCATCCGTCAGCGCATCGCTGACGAAGTCGAGGCTCCAGCGCTGGTTCGCGGCATCCGGCACGAGCAAGGGACGCCTCGTGCCCAAGGCCCGCTTGCGCCCGCCCCGGCGCCGCACCTGAAGCTTCTCCTCGCGATACAGCCGCCGCAGCTTCTTGAGGTTCATCACGATCCCCTGCCGCTCCAGCATCACGTGGATGCGTCGGTAGCCGAACCGCCGTCGCTCCGAAGCCACCGCCTTCATGGCCGTGCGCGCCTCGGCGTCGTCGGGCCGAACGCTGCGATAGCGCACGCTCGATCGATCCACCGCCAGGGCCTGGCACGCCCGGCGCTGGCTCACCCCGTGCGATGCACAGGCATGGGCCACCGCTTCCCGCCTGACGCCGGGCGCTACCATTTTTTTGCCGCGACATCCCGCAGGATGGCGTTGTCGAGCATCTGCTCGGCCAGCAGTTTCTTGAGCTTGGCGTTCTCGTCCTCGAGGGCCCGCAGCCGACGCGCGTCCGACACCTCCAGCCCGCCGAAGCGCGCCTTGTATTTGTAGAAAGTGGCTTGGCTGACGCCGTGCTTGCGGCACACCTCGGCCGTCGACAGCCCGGCCTCCTGTTCCTTCAGCATTCCAATGATCTGCTCTTCCGCGAAACGCGATCGCTTCATGTCCGTCTCCTGAGTTGGACGGACTCTACCCCAAACTGGAGGAGGAACAGGGTCTCAGGTCA
>NZ_FWFY01000019.1 GCF_900172345.1 Limimaricola soesokkakensis | reverse complement strand
CGCCCGAGGGCGAGATGCCGGCATTGTCGCTCAGCGTGCTGGTGGTGACCATCTGCACGAAGCTGCGCCGGTAGCCGTCGGTGTTGGCGTTGGCGATGTTCTCCGAGATCCGGCCCACCGCCGTGGAATTGGCCCGCAACCCGCTCACGCCGGTCTGCATCGCGTAGGAGATGCTCATAGATCTGCCCTTCGTCTCTGGTGCAGGCCCCTGACGTCCACGGCTTCTGACGAGCCGATGAGGTGAGTGGGTCAGGTTGCTACCCAAAAGTACTAGTATTCTTGCTGCCCATAGGAACGATGATTGTGGCAACAGTGTGGCACCGCCGTTCACATTTCGGCCGTGAGGCACTCCGGGCAAAAGCGTTTGTCCATTGGACCAATTCAACACCCTCTGAATCCTTCCGAGGCTGAGGTGAGGCGGGCACTTTCCTTCGGACATCGAGATGACCGCTGGGACGCGACGCTTCGCTTTTCAGCCGCTGGCCATCCGCCGAATGACCCGGCATGCCAAGCCGCTGGTCCGCTGGTCCATCGGATACAGGCGGGCGATCGGTCGAACAATCGACCAAGCCAAAGCAAATTGAGGCCCCAAATCGGCGTGAAAGCTTTGAAGGAGCGCGAGCATCGTCATGGCTTGACCATCGATCGAGGCACGCGTTCGACGAACCGTTACAGACTGCCCACAGGACCCGTTTCTTGACCTATCTCTCCCAGCCGCGTCTGGCCTTGCTCTGCGTTCTCTTTTTCGTCGAGACGCTGATGATCGTCGCCGTCTATCAGTTCGGCGTTTCGGTTGAGTGTCGCGCCAGTGTGGCGGAGCTGTGGTGCCAGCAGCTGCGCGGATCGCTCGGGCGCGGGATCACCGTCATTGCCGCGATGTCGCTCTACTTCGTGGCCCGGCCCAAGGCCGGAAAGACCCTCGTGGCACTGAGCAGCGGCGCGACATCCGGCCTCTGGCCCGCCATCCACGCATTGGGGGTATTGCTGATCTTCTCGCCGGTGATCCTCTTCGGTCCGGCCCTGCTGCAGGACCGGCTGGAAACGGCACTGCCGATCATGGCGACCGGTGCGCTCGCCGGGGTACTGGGGGGCGCGTTCTGGATGGTGTCGCCACGCGGCTGGGCCGCATGGCTCGCCGACCAGCGCTGGGTCCCGTTGTGGCTCGCCCTGATGGCAGCGCTGCTGCCCGAGGCCGCGACAATGAGCGGCATGCTCTGGAACTGGGACTGGCTGGCGCAGCCGACATTTCAAGCGGTGGCGCTGATCATGTCGATGAGCGGCCTCGCGGTCATGGTTGATGTGTCGGAATACATCATCGGTGCCAATGACTTCTTCGTGCAGATCGCGGCGGCCTGTTCCGGGGTCGAGGGGCTGGCCCTGGTCACCGGCTTCGTCGGCCTCTACGCGGTACTGTTTCGCGACACGCTGCGGCAGCGCCCGCTCTGGCTGGTGCTCTGGCCGTTGGCGCTTGGCCTGAGCTGGGTGTTCAACGTCATCCGGATCGCCGTCCTGGTGATGATCGGCGTGGGTGGCGCCCCGGACCTCGCGGTGAATGGGTTCCACAGCTATGCCGGTTGGCTCGCCTTCACCATTCTGGCACTGCTAATCCTGGCCTTGGCGCAAAGCCTGCCTTGGCTGCATAGAAACCGCGCTGTCCCTTCGGCGCGCATACCTTTGCTGCAGGATTGGGATGCGGCACGGATCCTGCCCTTCGTGGTCTTCATGATCTCGGGCATCGTCGTTTCGGCGTTCTGGACTGCGCCCGAGGCGGGCTATCCGTGGCGGGTGATCGCCATGGCCTTGTCACTGGCGCTATTTTCACAGGCTTACGCGCGGCTGAAATGGCGCCCGGACGCGCTCTCTCTTGCTGCAGGCGGCGTCGTGGGAATCGTCTGGATCCTTGCCGGCTTAGCAAGCGGCGCACAGGCGACGATCACCGATCTTGCCGGGCCGATCGGTGGCGCTGCTCTGGTACTGTGGATTGGGGCCCGGCTCGTCGGAACCATTTTTCTGGTGCCGATGATCGAGGAGCTCTTCTTCCGAGGCTACCTGCACGCTCGGATCGATGATGGCAGTATGCCTCTCCGCATTCTGGCCTTTACCATATCGGCTGTGGGCTTCGCCCTGCTGCATGGGCAATGGCTTGCCGCCGGACTGGCGAGCTTGGTGTTCTCGGCGCTGCTGATACGGCGAGGCCGCGTCGGCGATGCCGTCGCGGCCCATGTCGCGGCCAATGCCGTCGTGGCCCTATGGGCCGTATCGAGCGGCAATTGGGCCCTGATCTGAAGTCGGTGAAGCGGTTCAGCCGCGCTTCCTGTTCCGCTCCCACGCGAAGATCAGCATCGCGGCGACCGCAGCGACAGCCAGCAAACCGCTCGACGCGTCGATCTCAGGAACCGCATGCGGCTTGCTCTTGTAGGCGTACCAGTCACGCCAGGAAAAACGCCAAGTCGCGAAGCTCGGCGTGGCCATGGCGGCAAGGAATGCGGCGCTGGTTACGAGTCGCACGGCAGTCTTCATGGTCGATCCCCTCACATTTGCTCCCTCAAAAAGACGCAAATGCGCCATGTTTCGCAAGGGTATAGGGGAAAATTCGACGTAATGTCCGGCGCGACTGAACAGTGGCGACCCAGCGACTTTATTGTTGTCGGCTTCCGGGGCTAGAAATGTCCGGTCCGCCCGAGTTGATGCTCCCTACCACTCGGTCTGGCGCACTCCTCACGGATGGAGCAGGAATGACGACACCCTCAGTCCTCTTCGTCGTTCAGACCGCCACCGGTCTGCAGGACCGGGTCACCCCCGGGACGATAATCCGCGCGATCCTCATCATCGAAGACGGTGCCATCGGCGCTTGCAGGGGTCGTCACGCACGTCCCACCTTGCATCTCGGCGCAGGCCGCGAGCAGGAAGAAGGCCGGCAGCATGGACTTGTAAGTCATTTCGATTCCTTCGGCTCATGGCGGACCAACGCCCCATGGATGTATCGGGTCCGGGCCATATCAGACGTGTCCTCAGCCTGCCATCTGACGCGATGCTTCAGCGTGCCAGTACCAGCTCGGCCCTAAGGCCCCCCAACCGCTCGCTGTCACCCAGATGCAGCGCGCCGCCATGCGCATGGGCGATGTCCGCGACGATGGCGAGGCCGAGGCCGACGCCGGTGCCGCGATCCTGGTTGCGCGCGGGATCGAGCCGGGTGAAGGGGCGCATCGCCTCCTCGCGGCGCGCTTCGGGGATGCCGGGCCCGTCATCCTCGACCAGAAGCCGCAAGCTGCGCGGCGACACGATCAGCGACACCTCGCAGCGCGTGCCATAGCGCAGCGCATTGCCGATCAGGTTTTCGAGCGCGCGGCGCAGCGCCGTGGGTCGCAGCGGCATCGCTTCGCTCTTGCCCTGCACTGGTCGCATCTCCACCGCCTGCCCGGTGCGCCGCGCATCCTCGACCACCCGCGCGGTCAGTTCCTCGGGGTCGATCCGCTCGACCTCGTCGCCCGCATCGCCCCGCGCGAAGTCGAGAAACGCGTCCAGCAGCCGGCGCATCTCGTCCACGTCGCCGACCAGCGGACCCACCTCCTCCTCCGGCAGCATCGACAGGCCGAGCCGGAGCCGCGTCAGCGGCGTGCGCAGGTCGTGGCTGATCCCGGACAGCATCAGCCGCCGGGCTTGGCTCTGCCGCTCGATCCTCGCGCGCATGTCGAGAAAGGCCATGCCGGCGGCCCGCACCTCCGAGGCGCCGCCTGCCTTGTAGGGCACGAGCCGCCCCTTGCCATAGGCGGCGGCGGCCGCGGCGAGCCGGGTGATCGGCCGCAGCTGGTTGCGCATGAAGAGATAGGCCACCAGCGTCAGCAGCGCGCCGAGTACCACGATCAGCACGATCAGCTGGTGCGGGTTGCTGGCCGACACCCGGCGCCGGTCGAAGCCCAGCTGCAACGTGCCGTGATCGGTGCCGGCCCAGACCGAGACCTGACGCCCGGCGGTCAGCTCGACCGCCTGCACGTCGTCGAGCCCGGACCGCAGCGTGGCGATGACCTGCTGACCCGACAGATCCCACGGCTTGACCGAATCGCCGCCGGGCGGCGCCGGGGCAAAGCGGGTCTCGAGCTCGAGCGGCTCGCCCAGCCGGGCCGCCGCCTCGGCCGCGGCGGCGCGCCCTGGCATGGCATTTACGGTTTCGGCCACATAGCGCAGATCGATCAGCACGGATCTTGTCATCTGCCGCGTGACGCCTTCGAAATGGCGCTGCACGAAGCTGATCGAGATCACCAGCTGGAGGGTGACCACGGGCAGCAGGAGGATCAGCGCGGCGCGGCCCTGCAAACCGCGCGGCATCCATCGTTTCAACCAGTGAAAGGTCATGGCGCAGGCTAGCCGCCCGGACCGGAAAGGAAAAGCATGAGCGACGACGCCCGCGCGCGACTCGAACCGGGGCTGGTGCGGCTCCGCGCGGCCAACCCCTCGCCGATGACCGGGCCCGGCACCAACAGCTACGTGCTGGGCCGAGACCGGCTCCTCGTGATTGACCCCGGCCCCGTCGAGGACGCCCATCTCGCCGCACTGCTGGCCGAGGTCGACGGTCGCCCGGTCGAGGCGATCCTCGTCACCCACGCGCATCGCGACCATTCCGCCTTGGCCCCTGCCCTCGCAGAGGCCACCGGCGCGCCAATCTGCGGATTTGGAACCGCGGATGCCGGGCGCAGCCCGCTCATGCGGCGGCTGGCCGATGCCGGTCTTGGCGGCGGCGAGGGTCTCGACGCGGCGTTCCGGCCCGACCGTATCCTGCGCGAAGGCGAGCGGATCGGCTCGGGCGGCACGCCGGTCACCGCGCTGCACATGCCGGGCCACATGGCCGGGCATCTGTGCTTCGCCTGGCGCGGGGGGGTGTTCTCGGGCGATCTGGTGATGGGCTGGGCCGGCACCCTGATCTCGCCGCCCGACGGCGACCTCGCAGCGTTCCGCCGCTCCTGCGCGCGGCTGCGGGCGCTGCAGCCCCGGCGTCTCTATCCCGGCCATGGCGCGCCGGTCGACCGGCCGGCGCCACGGATCGACTGGCTGCTGTCGCACCGTGCCGAGCGCGAGGCGCAGATCGTCCGCGTTCTTTCGGAGGGTCCCGCCGATGCAAGCGAAATCACGCGGAGGCTCTACACCGACATCCCTGCCGAGTTGCAGGGCGCTGCGCGCCGCAACGTCCTCGCGCATCTCCTTGATCTCATGTCGCGAAACCGCGCGCTCGCTGAAACGCCCGGGCTTGCCGAGGCCCGATTCAAGCTGACGTGAGGAGAGCGAAATTTTTCCGCCCGGGCCTCTGGACACTCCCGATCCGATAACTGTATATCGCCCACATGTTCCGGCGTAGCTCAGCGGTAGAGCAGTTGACTGTTAATCAATTGGTCGTAGGTTCGATCCCTACCGCCGGAGCCAAACTTCCAGCAAGACGCTGAAGTTCAGGCAGAAAACCCCCGGGTCTCGGCAGAGACCCGGGGGTTTTGCGTTTGGCTTTGCACAAAGCTCTGCACAGGATCCTGGATCGCTCTGCGGCACCTCCAACCTCTGGAGGCCCCTCGCCGATGGCGATCAACCAACCCCATCTCGAACGTCGATCCACCGGTTACTACTGGCGCCGCCGCGTCCCGGCCCGCGCCAGAACCCGATTCAAACCGGAATTCTTCTGCTTTCCACTGCGCACGCACGTCCCCCGCGATGCCGCAGAGCTCGCCCGGCGACTGACCGCCGTCAGTGAGATCTGCTTCAACGCGGAGCAGGACATGCCGTCCGATGTCATGACCGAGATCTTGGTCGCCTATATTGAGGGCGAGATTGAAGTCTCTGATCGCCTCCGGGCGCTATCCGGCCTGCGCACGCGCGCAGCGGCCGAAGCCGCCATGGCGCTGGAAGCCGCCGCCCGCGCCTCGCTGCATGATGCAATCTTTCTCTGCGACAAGACCCCGGCAATTCAGCCGCTGCGGGATACAGCAGCACGCCTCGGGATCTCCCTCGACGAGTCAGACGAGGATTTCGCGATCCTCGCCGACAAGATGGTCCGCGCCATGATCGCGGTCAGCGAGGAAAAGGAGCGACGCGCCCGCGGAGTCTTCACCGAACAAGACCCCTATCTTGCGGAGGCCCTCCAAAGGATGAGCCTGCCGAAAAGGCCGTCCTCGATGCCGCGCTCGGCGGCAACGAACGCTTCGACTGTGGACCGGCCCGATACGTTGGAGCCCGCGGCAGAGATGGCGTCGTGCGATATCCCGCAGGACCAGGCCGAGCCCCGCAGCGAAAGCCCACGACTAACCTCAGCCACGGCCGAGGAACAGCGTCCTGCCCAAGAGAACCCGGACGGCTCTTTGGATTGGCCCGCTCCACGGACGGCCCAGCCGAAAGCTGCCTTCTACGATCGGCCCGGCCTCAAAATGACAATCGATCCCAGCCTCTTGGCGCCGGCCCGCATCTTGGACGGAACCGATCCGAAGGTCATCGACCTTTGGGACGACTGGTTCAACGACATGTCGCGTGGCCTGCGCTCCAACGGGGTTTACTCGTTCGAGGACGAAGGCAAGGCTGCCCGGTTCAAAAAGGACGCCGATACGATCCAGTCGACACGACGGATCGTTCACGATGTTTTTGGTGAGACCCGCCTTTCGCAGGCAACGGGTGAACTCTGGGCGCGGTTCACCGATCTTCTGCGCAGCCTGCCGAACAATCATGGTCGCTCGAGCCGATGGCGTCACCTCACCTGCTTCGAGTTCATCGAGCATGAGAAACATGAACAGAAGAAGCGGCTCGCCAAGGTCGAAAAGGAGATCAACTCCCGAGGTCTTGCCGCCGAGGAGGCTGATGCCGCCCGGGAGAGGGCCGGGACCAAACTCATCTCTCCGCGGACCTTGCAGCGGCATCAGAAGTATCTGTCGGCACCCCTGGACTATGCCGTCGAAAGGGGCCGGATTTCTCACAATCCCTTCAAGCCTTTCGTCTTGGGCGAGGCGGTGATCGACGACATGCGAAAGCAGCTTCCCGAAACTTCGCGGCAGACATGGAGCAGCACCGAGCTGGCCGATTTGCTCAAGACGGAGAAGTGGAACTCGGCCAAGACGGAGATCAACGACCATGTGTTCTGGGTGCCGCTGATCGCCCGGTTGCATGGAATGCGGAGCGAGGAGATCCTGCAGTTGAAGCCGAAGAACATCCGGTGCGATGAGGGCATCTACTTCTTCGACATCGAACGAGGGACGGGCCAGTCGCTCAAAAGCAACAATGCTCGCCGGATAATCCCCATCCACAGCCAGCTGATCGAGCTTGGCTTCCTCGAGCTCGTCGAACGTCAACGCTCTCTCGGGAAGGAACGAATCTTCGACAAAGTGAGCCGTTCGAAATCGAAACGTCTGACGTTCACCGCGAATTTTACCAAGAACTTCAATTACTACCGCAACTCCCGGAAGGTCTATGACAAGCGGCGCGACCTGCACGCCATGCGGACCAGCTTCAATTCGAGCATGGTGACCCGGGCCGTGCCGGATACAGCCCGGCGCTACTTGATGGGCCATCGGAACGACGACGTCGGCATCGTGAACTACCTCCCCGAAGGATTCTCGCTCGCAACCCTGAAAGCCTATGTGGAGCAGGAGCAGCTGGATCTCAGCATGGTGGCGCGACGCTTCAATGCCGCGCCCCAAAGCAGCAGGAAGGGGCCGAAGTTGGCGGCACGTGACGGCGTCGCGCTGTCGGCATAGAGTGAACTCCGCGCCTGCCGGACACTGGCCGAGGGTTGCCCCTCGGCCAAATGCCTCAACTGCGGAGTTGCTGGGCAATCCGTTCTGCCTCCTGCCAGTTGCGCAGGAGCATCAACCGTTCGGCGAGATTTTGCAGCGCCGAGCGGAGCCGGATCAGCGCGAAGCCCTTATCGGACGTCTCGGAGTCCTCGTAGCCGTCGGACATGTCGTGCTCGTCATGAACGAACCAGGTCATGGTTTCCCCCTTGATACTCGGCTCGAGGCTCTCAGCCAGTCCACGGAGGGCATCGACAGCCTCTCTGGTGATCTGAGAAGGCATCAAGGACGCCGGCCGCAGGTCACGCAGCTGTTCGAGCTGCTCTCGTGTCAGGGCTTGCGCCACTTCGACAGCCACGATGGCCTCGGACAGCCGGTCCGCGGCACTCAGCGCTTCGAAAGCAGCTTCCCGCAGGGGATCCTGTCGTTCTCTGTCCTCACACATCGGCTTTCCCCCCCTTGTCGTCGACAACCGTGGTTTCCTGCGGCGCTGCCCACTCGTCGAGTGCGTCGGACAGATGGTCCGTCAGCAGACAGATCTCTTCGACATGGGGATCAGCCGGATCGAGATCGGCGAAGTAGGCAGCCTCAAGACGAAGCACGTCATGGACATGCTCCAGAGTGAGCAACTCGAGCAGGGCGGCCGCTTCACGCCGCACATGGTCGGTCACAGTGGATGTGAATTGGAGGTGATCGAGCAGACGCTGCACGCGCCGCAGCCAGGAGCGTCCTCCGAGCAGCAGGGCGGCGTTCTGGATAGGCTCGTAGTGCTCTTGGGCGAAGCGGTGCAGCGCGGTGGCTGGCATGGGAATATCGAACATGATGTTCTCCCGTATGGTGCCGTTGGCGAAATGCCTCAGGTGACAAGACCGGCTCCTCCTCCTTCCGGGCCGGGGCTGTTTGTGTTCCTTTTGATTTCCTCGGGGCTGCTTGCCTTGCAGCGGCTCTCACCCAAGTGAGACGCTGCAAGACGAGCCAGCTCCGATACCCCTGTGCTCTATCGGGATCTGTGCGTTTCGACGCACACGAGCTTCAGCCTGCGCGACTTGCCTGCCGGATAGCCCGGATCTTTGCGCGACCCCGGCGGCCTGCCCGCTTCTTTCTGCCCTCCAGAATGTAGGCTTGAGCAGTCCGGGCATTGCCTTGCCCACAGAGAGCCAACGCGATCCACTGCTCGTCATCTTCGCTCTCGAACATCAGGCTGTGCCACAGCGAGCGGACGATGTGGGCCCCGATTTCAAAGTGGCGGAACCAGCAGCGGGACGGCCAGTCGACAGCCGGTGTGCTTGCGCCCCCGTCTCGCGAGAACAGCGCTGTGCCGTGCTTGGCCGCATAGGCGTCCTGGAAGTCACGCCCCGACTGGTCGAGCATGACCACCGCGTCGAGAAAGGGGGTCAGCTCAGGCCAAAGCTCCGGTCGATGATAAGGCCGGCCGGTCTTTCGCGTCTCGATATACAACGACCACCCCTTCTCCTTCCGGGCCAGCTCGGTGCCGATCTCGATGCGATGGAGGTCTCCGCAGCGCAGCGGACAGACCACGCTCAACGCCAGGCAGGCGGCATCCAGCGTCAGGGTAGCCCGCAGCATGGAGCCTTCCGGGGCAGCATGGGAGAGCGCGAGCAGCTCTTCGGCCTTGGCCCAGACCTCCCCGATGCCCTTTCCATGCTTGGCGGCCCAGATGTCCTTCCGCTTGCGCTCCCCCTTTGCCGCCTCGGCGTAGAGCTTGTGCAGGCGCACCAGCTTGCGGATCACGTCTTCCTCGGCCTCGCACCATCGGGCAAAAGTCAGGAGCTCCTTGAGGCGGCTGGCGATGCTGACGCTGACGTTGCCCTTGGCATGCCGGGCCGCCCGGTAGAGATCGATGGTCTTC
The DNA here is from genome assembly GCF_900172345.1 of Limimaricola soesokkakensis. Classification (GTDB taxonomy): domain Bacteria; phylum Pseudomonadota; class Alphaproteobacteria; order Rhodobacterales; family Rhodobacteraceae; genus Limimaricola; species Limimaricola soesokkakensis. The sequence continues at coordinate 23,261 of NZ_FWFY01000019.1, read as the reverse complement.
GGCGTCATTTCCACCGGGAGGCTGTGATCCGCGCAGACTTGACCGAAAACCCGCAACGTCGAGGCGAGATTGCATATCACGGTCGCGCTGGGGGGCGTGCGATCTTCGAGCTCCAGCAACCCACGATCGAGTGTGGTGCGGCTGGTCCGCATCTCCCGGAGAGCCCTCCTCCAAGGCCGAGGCAAATCCGCCTCCGCCATCGACAGCCGCGCAGACACGCGCGGCATGCGGCTCTCACGGCTCTCCGGCTCGGGCTGCGTCTTGCGCCACTTCTCCGAGCGCTTGCGGCGCAGAGCCAGTCGCATGCCGCCGACCGAGTTGGGACGATGCCGGTTCAAGGCATCGCGCAGTCGCTCGAGCTGCGGGAGGCTCCCGAAGCTGAGAAAGTCCTCCATCGCGGGGTGGAGAACCCCTCGCTCTTCGAGATGCGCATCCCATTTCGCCAGCAACCGGTGCCGTGCGGCCTCCTGCCGATCCGCGGGCAGTATTCTCTTGTCATGCCGCATTGTCGAACGCTCCCGGACGGTGCTTGCGAACGCCCTTGCGGGCCTGCTGAAGCTTGGCCCGGCCAGCCTGCGAGGCCCGCCGCTTGTTCATCCAGGCATAGTATTTCCGCACCGTGAGCTCGTTATCGCCCAGCAGAGCAGCGGCCTCGTCCCATGCGTTCGGATCCACGGAAAGGATCCAGTAGGCGCAGACATGGCGCGCCTGGTGCATGGTCATGACGAAGTTCACTTCGAGGCAAGCGCGCCTGAACATCTCCGAGAAGTTCGACCGCTCCATGGGGCGATCGGTGGTCGACGGGAACAGGTAATCGCTGTCCGTATAGGGCTTGTTGAACGGATGAGCCGAGACCAGGCGGGGACGGATTTCCTGCAGATACCAGGTAAGAACGGGGGCCAAGTCGTCGTCGGCGATTTCGTCGATATGCGTCTCGTTCTTCACCTGCTCGCCCGGGATCGACAACCGTAGCTCCGCCAGACGCTTATCGCGCTCAAAGGCGGTGAGATCGAATTCCGCTCCCTCCCCGCGCATGCGAAGAGTGCGCAGGTTGGCTGAACGCACGGGCGAGGCCCGGAAGAGAATGGCCGCGATCGTCGCTGCAACCCCGGCGCGCAGGGCATCCATCATCTCGATTGGGCGCAGTCTCTTGCCGGCTCGCTCCTTTGCGAGCACGCGTTCGGCCCGCGCCATCAGATCCTCCGGCAGGCGATGCGCGCGCTCCTGCTTGGCCGGATCGAGATCGAACTCCTTGATCCAGTCCTCTCGCGTCTGCGACATCTTCCCGACCGAGACCGTCCGGACCGTGGGCTTCTTCCGGAGCTTGCGCAGCCGGTCCGCTTCCCTGGGTGCCAGATCGAGGTAGGTCGTTGCCAGGTGCACGAGCCGGGAGACGTGGTTGTGCAGCGTGCTGGTCTTGATGCTCTGACCCCGAGCCCGGCGTGCCGTGATCCAGTAGTTTATCGCCGTGACGAGATTGGCATGGGTGATGACCTCGGCGAGGTCCGCGCCGTCCTCGATCAGGTCCTCGGCCACGAGGCCGCCCAGCAGCCAATTCAGCGATTCCGCGTAGGACTTCTCGGAGTTCGACTTGAACTGGACCGGCGCACCAGCCAGTGGCGCGTCCTCGCCATGCTTCTTCCGCGCGATGATCTCGTCGAACTCCGTCCAGAGCACACGGGCCCCGGGATGCCCTGCGCTGCGGAGCCAGCGGTTGCCGGCGGGCCGGAGAGCGACGGGCTGCGCCACTTCCTTCACAGGCAACAGGTGCTCCATCTCGGGCCGGCAGGTCCGCTTGGCGATTATCGCGTTGAAGCGGGCGATCCCGCGGCGGAGAGATTTCCGCTGGCTGGTCTCGAGGCCGACCGCCACCCGGTTCACCCAGTCATCGGTGATCTCCGCCGGCCTGACACCGGCCGCCGAGGCCGTGCGCGCCAGCACGCCGAATGTGAGGTGCGAGTTGGCGCCGAGCAGTTTTCCCGGTCCCTGGTTCTCCTTCACGAAGGCGAGCAGCGTGCTCCATTCGGTGCCCAAGACGGGTGGGACCGAAGCGCCTGAGAGGCGTCGAAGCACCATGCGGTTGTGCTTCCGCCAGGTTCGGAACTTGTCAGCCTCGCGGAACGGCGCAGGCACGTGGCGCACACGGCCCCGCCCCCATTTGCGATCGAACTCGGCGAGGTCTGCCGGAATGCGCTCCAGCTCGGTCTTGTAGATCTCGGCGCTCTTGCGGATCGAAGCCCGCAGGTTCTTTTCAAAACTCGGGGCGTAGCCCAGTTCGGGCAGGTATTCTTCCACCTGCTTGAGATTGGTGATGGTCATTTTGTCGTCTTTCTCTGGGGAGGTCCGGGAGGTCGGAGAGGTTCGGCCAACAGCCTCTCCGCGCTCCCGGACAGGCCGCGGAAGACCGGGGTCAGCCATTGCGCCAAATCAGCCGGTTTGGCGCGAAATGCCGGAAATCAGGGTGGTTTCAGCCGGACACCCCTCGCCATACATCCCCGGTATGTCGAAGGGCCCTCGGGTGAGACTGCGCCAAACGATGCTCTGCTGCGCAAGGTGAGTTCGTTTGGCGCAGGATCCGGGTGATGAACCGAGCGATCAGCCATGGATCGCGGCCGCGCGCATGTCGCGCTCCCGGAAACGCCAGTCGCTACCCAGAAGGATGCCAGGAAGGCGACCCTTCTTCGCCCGGTCCGTGATCGTGCGCGGCGACAGGTGCTTGAAGTGGAGAAAGACGACTACTGCCGGTTTCAGCAGTGGCTTCTGGAACTCGGCCGCAAGTTCGGCTGACACGTAGGCGGCACCTTCGAGCTGCCAGATGTCTGCCCATGCATAGCGTTGCGGGTTGTGATCCACTGGCCGGATATCGGCCGCCGCCAGCAGCTTCCGGGTAGTCGCCTCGCGCAGCTGGAAATGGCGTGCGGCGTCTGCGACAGTGATGGGGATCTCAGAAGATAAAAACATGGGCCCAGTTCCTTTTTGAGGAACTGGGCCCCAGAGCGTTCACCCTGAAATTTTCGGCACATATTTTTCGCCGAGCCAACGGCGAGGCTTCGAAGGGGGCGCGAGACCCATCGCCCTGCCCCCTCCGTGTTTGCGCCAGCTACGACGTCAGGAGGCCTTCTGGCGCGTGCCTCCCGGGCTGGCAGCGAGAGGCACCACGTTGCAGGTGTCATCCGCGTCCAGGGCCCCAGAGTGCAGAACACCCCCTTGCTCACGGTAGGCCTTGAGCAGCCGCTGGAGGCGCTTCCTGTTCCGCCAGGCCTCCTGCTTGCGGTCCCGCTCTTGGGCCGCGTCATATTGCTGCGCAAGAAACTCGGCCTTCCACTGCCGGATTTCCTCTGGAGATTTCACCTCGCTAAGAATGCCGTCAGAGAAGTCGCTGGACGTTTCCACCCGATCAAGCGCGCCGAGGATCTGCGCGATGCGATCCCGCGTCAGCTCCTTGCTTTGCTTCTTGCTCAACCGCCGCTGGATGTCCCGGACCGTCACCTGCGCCGACCCGTTGCCCAGCAGGGACTCCCGGACCCGGGCGACCTTCTCGACTTGGCTCCGTCCCTCGGACCCATACTCGCGCATCATGATGAGCGTGCTTTCGAGGTGGTATTCGGCATACTTCGTCGCCAGTTCCGCAGTTTCCAGATCGATCGGCCGGTTCGCCTTGCCGAGCAGAAACTGCAGGACGACGAGGTAGCTGAGGATCGAGAAGCCCGCGCGCCGGATGAACGAGCCCGGCAGAACACCGTCGCCCCAACTGCTCCGCAAGCTCCGCCACCAGCATTCGAGATACGGCAGAACTTCATCGTCCAACTGGTAGGTCTCGAGCGCTCCCTTCTGAGCGCACAGGGCATGCCAGACTTCCCGAATTTCGCTCTTCCGGGCGTCGAATTCTTCCCCGGCGAAATACAGGAAATGGTCGAACATGTCGGTGTCGGCGCGCGGCTCCGCGATCACGTAGTTGAACCGCTGGCAGAACCCATCGAGCATGCTCGCCGCGTCGACATCGCTGGTCCAGGTTTCCCGGACGCTCAGGCCCAGGAAAGTGAAATGGGGGTCTTCGATTTCAAGTTTGTCCACCTCCCCCTTGAGCCGATTGGAGATCGGCTTGTTCGAGTAGGCGTCCAGCATCCAGGGTTTCATGCGCGCAAAGTTCGACTGCGTCAGGATCATGTGGAACATCTTCCCCGCCTCGTCCTGATACCAGTAGGATCCGTTGTGATCCTTCACCTCGACGATCCACTGCGCGTCGCTCCCTGCTTTGGGGAGCATGCGGACGATGTCGTTTGGTCCCTCCGGCAGGAGGATCTCAGCCACCTTGTCGGTCGCGAGCGTCTTCGAACTCGCGGACGAGGCCAGAGCCATGGTCCAGAGGATTGGGCGCTTGCAACCGAGTCCCGGGATCCAGAGGGTGGCGCCTCCCTGCGTCAGGTAGGAGGACGCGATCATGATGAGCTGGATCAGCGGCAGCACATAGCTGACGTCGGTCTTCTGGAAGTAGGAGCTAATTTGCTCAAGGTAAGAGCCCTTGGGGATCAGGCTCTCGACCGAAAGGGCCTCGGGGCATTCCCGGAGAGCAAGCACGGCGATGATTTGCTCCTCCTCGCTTGCCATGAGGGGGCGTTGTTTCCCTTTCTCGCGGACACGGAGGTTGTGGAAAACCTGTTGCCTCTTCTTCTGATTCCGGGTGGTTTTGCGGGTCTTCGTCGTCATGTTGTGCACCTTGTGGGCTGTTTCAGTGCACGGGAGATGCAGACGTTCCCAAAAGGCCTCGCATCGGTTTGATCCCCATTCCGAGGAGGAAGACCCCGGCCGTCGCCGACAGCCGACATACAATACAACTTACTGTTTTGTAATTATAATTTCAGAAAGGCAGGGCCGACATGGAGCCGACAGTGGGGTTCATCAGGGCGGTAGCCATCATGCAGGCCGAAATGTGTATACTGCCCATGATGAGCCGGGGATGACGTTCAGGTCCTGGCGAGCGCTCTCACGGTCATACGAGGTGACGTCGGCGGCCCTTAAGGTTCATGGGGCAATCGCCCCACGACCGTCCAGGGCCGTCTGCCTTGGTGCCGCTCGTGCTACGTCGGCAAGGGAAGTCTGCTCTCGGCTGGAAGCAGGCATACGCTGCAAGGGCTCCCAACGGCCGCTAAGGGCCGGCCGCTACCGATCGGCCCGACTTCTCAGAGCTCCACCGCCTCCGCGATGGCGAGCGCATCTTCGAGTTCGACGCCGAGGTAGCGCACCGTGCTATCCATCTTCGTATGGCCGAGCAGGAGCTGCACCGCGCGGAGATTGCCAGTCTTGCGATAGATCTGCGCTACCTTGGTCCGACACATCGAGTGGGTGCCGTAGGCGCTTGGCTCGAGACCAATCGAGTTCACTCAGTCCCGCACGAGGCGGGCGTATTGCCTTGTCGAAATATGCCGGCGTTCGTGAAAGCGCCCAGGCCAGAGATGCTCCGACCCGACCATCTGCGGAGCTTCGAGCCAAGTCGCGATGGCTTTTCGCGTCCCCTCGGTGATCTCGAAACTGACCGGCTTCTGGGTTTTGCTCTGGACGATCGAAGCGCGGTGTTTGACCTGTCCGGCCGCATACACGTCAGCGACCTTCATTTTCACCAGGTCGCATCCTCGCAACTTGCTGTCGATCGCAAGATTAAAGAGCGCAAGCTCGCGGGTCCGCTGAGCGATCTCGAGGCGGACCCGGATCGCCCATACATGCTTTGGTTCGAGCGGACGCTTTTGACCAACGATGCGGCCTTTGTTCCAAGCGGAACGGCAGGCGCGGATGGCTGGCAGGTTTGTGGTCGGCATGACGGTTCCTCCGATCCCCCACGCCCGCCACGTCTTCAGCATCATGCCGACGGTCGAACCTACCAAGTCCGCCACGCCGCGGTGCGATCACGGCGGGCCGAGCCTGCCGCACCGCCGCATGACGGCTTTGAGCCCAAACTGACCGATGCTGCGGTAGCGTCGAAGATCCGCTATGCAGGAACGGTCTTAAGCTCGATCCCTGGCATGTGATCGCCCGTCGGCGAGAGAGTGAAAATCTCGAAACCATCGGATGTCACGCCAACCGAATGTTCGAATTGTGCCGAAAGGGACTTGTCCCGCGTCACGGCAGTCCAGTCGTCCGCAAGCATTCTTACCTCGGCGCGCCCCAGGTTGATCATCGGTTCAACCGTAAAGATCATGCCCTCCCTCAGTTCGGGGCCGGTTCCAGCTCTGCCGAAGTTCAGGATGTCGGGGGAGTCATGAAAGACCTGACCTATGCCGTGGCCACAAAACTCGCGGACCACTGAGCAGCGTTCGGAATGTGCGTAGGTCTGGATTGCATGACCGATGTCACCGAGTCGCGCACCCGGACGCACCGCCCTGATACCCTGCATCATCGCCTCATGTGCGATCTGGATGAGGCGTTCAGCCGCACGCTTCGGCTTTCCAACCACATACATCCGACTTGAATCGCCATACCACCCGTCATGGATCAGTGTGATATCGACGTTCACGATATCGCCGTCGCGCAACTTCTTCTCGTTCGGAAATCCGTGGCAGACCACGTGGTTGACCGATGTGCAGCAGGCGTAACGATACCCCTTGTAGCCCAGTGTTGCGGGCGTTGCGTCATGGGCGGCCGCAAACTCGAGAACGAAGGCGTTGATCTGTGCCAAAGCAGTGCCATCGCGGACAAGATCGGACACGCCGTCGAGGCATCTGGCCGTCAACCCACCTGCTCGGCGCATCCCCTCGAAGGCGTCCAGTCCATAGAGCTTGATGGCTTCGGTTCTGCGGGCGTCCTGCGCCTTTGGTGCGACCGGCACGTCGATATAGCCGTCCATCACGGGCCTCCCTACGTATTCCACGTGTGGCAACGGAGATCAGATTGACCGGCAGCCAGCTACTGGTATATATGATTCATATATGGTTCGCATATAAATGAACGGTAGGTGTGTCGATGGGGATCGTGAAAATTGGGGACGATCTGCATGAGGAACTGCGCAAGTCCAGTTCGGTCATGTGCCGTTCGATCAATGCGCAAGCCGAATTCTGGATGAAAGTCGGCATGCTTGCCGAAGCAAACCCGACCTTGCCCTTTACGGAGATCATGGCGCAGCAACTCAAGAACGCCGATGTGCAGCTGCCGGAGATCGAAGCAGCCTGAACCCTGATGCTTCCGCTACAAGGTTGCGAGTTGGGCGAAGCGGTCGTCTTCCAAGCGGAGCCAAACGCCGATCTACATAATCGGCAGTTGACGGTCCTCGAAAGCACTACGGCTTCAAGGGGCATAGCCGGTCGGCTCAGGCGACTGGATGCTCTCTAAATATCGCACCATCGCCAGCAGATTCTCGGGTGCGCGTGCAGTCTGCCCGTTTCCGTGGTTGAATTTGACCAATCGACCTTCGACAAAATCGCTGATCACCGGCATTTCCGCGCGCGGATTGGTGCGCTGCGCGTAGCCATCGATGATACTCATGACCTCAAGCATGGGCCAAACACCATCACGGCGCGCAGCAATGCGCGTCAGATCGGGCGGAGGTGTGGTCAGCCTCGCGGTGGCGGGACCATCCCCCAATCCCATGGCGCCATGACAGACGGCGCAGTGCTCTACGAAAAGCCTGCGACCCGCGATCGGATCGTCCCGAACGCATCCGGCAGCGGTGGCAAGCGCCAGCAAGGCATGTGCAATCTTCATGGCGATCCTGTTTCGGTATGCCGGGTCAGTAGATCGCTGTGGCGGCGAACGTGCCTTGATCGATATCAAGGCGAGGCGCGATGATGTCGCACCGCCACCAGCCGATCCACGAAGGCTGATCGTCCGGCCGCTGAAATGCTCCGCACAGCGTCCTCGCCATCCCTTGTGACGACCTCTCAGGCAACCACCGCGCCTTTCATGACCACGCGGGTGGCCCACAACGACGTGTCAACGGTATTGCCGACAGCCTTCTCGGCAGATCAGGGATCAACGCGTGAGGCTGGTCACCGCTGAATACAGAGGGCCGATGCTGATATTGCCGTCCTGCCATCAATCAGTCTGAGGCACATAGGACTGCAAAGACCTTGCCGAGTAAGTTTTTTGTGCGGAGACTGCAACGGTCGGCGCATTTGCGCTCGCGACACGCGAGCCCGGCCCACCTTCGCAAGGATCGAAGATGCCCCCACTGTCCAACGCCCAACATGCCTATCACCGGGAAGCTGCTGCCGCACACATGGTCGCCAATGTTCCGCGGGTGCATGTGGAAACGTCGGTAGAAGAGGCCTTCGAGGCACTGCGCGGACGGTTCTACGACTGCGCGGATACGGTATTTGTCATCGATGCCGCTGGGCAGCTTGTCGGCATCGTCCGGATCAACGAGATGTTCGGCAGACCATCCGACCGGATTGGCGATATCATGCAGGAAGAGCATGAAGCGGTGCGCCCCGGAGACGACCAAGAGGCCATCGCCCAGTTGGCCATTCGCCTGAACATGATCGCCGTTCCAGTCGTCGACGATCTCGGCCAGCTGATAGGCGCAGTGCCGCCCGAAGCGGTTTTCCGTATCCTGCGCGAGGAGCACATGGAAGACTTGCAGCGCTTCGCAGGCATTGCGCCTCATGAACATGGAGCTGACGCCGCGCTGGATGCCTCCCTATTCAACAGGTTTTCACGCCGCTTGCCGTGGTTGGTCTTCGGCTTGTTTGCGTCCTCGCTTGTCACCCTGATCATGGTCGGGTTCGAGCACGCTCTGTCCCGCAACGTTGCCGCTGCATTCTTCGTGCCGGCACTCGTCTATATCGCGGGCGCGATCGGCACTCAGGCAGTGTCGGTCTCTGTGCGCAGCCTCTCCGGCGGAGGGTTTGCGATTGGCCCTCTACTGCGGGACGAACTGATCATCGGTCTGGCAATCGGCACGACGCTCGGCCTGCTCGCGGGAGGTGCAGTGTTCTTCAGCTTCGGCCAGCTCCCCCTTGCGCTTGCAGTAGGTCTTTCCGTGCTCGGCGGAGGGGCAGTTTCGGCCCTTGCGGGGTTTGCACTGCCGTGGGGCTTCCAGCGCTTTGGCTTTGACCCAGCCTTGGGCTCAGGGCCCATATGCACCATCGTTCAGGACGCAGCGAGCCTGTCGCTCTATTTCGTTCTCATCACGATCCTCATGCCTTGACCGGCGAGCGCAAGAAATACGCTGTCAGACTTAGACCCGGTCGAGATCGACACACTGCGAGTGCTCAGGCACAACCGCGTTCGTCCCGGTCCGCTCCTTTATGGCCAACCGCAGAGCGTCGGACGCAGTGTCCTCCCCATGCGTCACGAAGATCGTTCGAGGCGGCTCGCGAAAGCCGTCCAGCCATTGAAGCAGGCCCTCTCGATCCGCATGCGCTGAAAGCTGGTGCATCTGCACGACTTCGGCACCGACAGGGACGTATTGACCATGAATCTTGATCTGCTGAGCGCCTGCGGCCAATTGCGCGCCACGAGTGCCCCCTGCCTGGAAGCCAGGCAATAGGATCGTGTTGTCGTAGTCGCGAAGATAGGCGCTCAGGTGATGCAGGATACGTCCACCGGTGGCCATTCCCGATGCCGATACGATCACCTTGGGGTAGCGATTCACCGTCAGCGCCTTGGAGGCTTCGACCGAGGTCACGTAGGTGGCGCCAGCGAATGTCTCTTTGAAGCCACCGACATCCATCTTGTGGTCGCGCGGATGCGATTTGTAGATCTCGGACGCATCGATCGCCATGGGGCTGTCGAGAAACACCGGTATGTTTCCAATCCGGCCTTCAACCTTGAGGCGTTGGATAATGAAAAGCAGCGTCTGCGCTCGACCGACCGCGAACGCCGGGATCAGAACCGTGCCGCCGCGCGCCGTCGTGCCGGAGATGATGTTCGCGAGTTGCGCCTCGGCATCCGAGTGATCATGGAGGCGGTCGCCATAGGTCGACTCGATCAAAAGAACGTCCGCATGTTCGAAAGGCTCAGGGTCCGGCATCGTGAGATCGTTGTGGCGTCCGATGTCGCCGGAGAAGACGATGGTCCGATCAGGTGTTTCGACCGAGATGCTGGCGGCCCCGAGAATATGACCGGCCCGCCTGAACCGGGCGCGCAATCCGTCGAGTTGCAGAGGCGTCTCGAACTCTACCGGCCGAAGCAGTTTGAGGGCGGCCTTTGCATCGTCCCGGTCATAGAGCGGCCGGGCCGGATGGTGGGACGTGTATCCCAAGCGGGTGCTGCGGTCGGCGTCCTTCTCGTTGAGATAGGCGCTGTCGAGCAGCAGGATGTGGCACAGATCGCGGGTCCCAGCCGTGCAATACACCGGGCCCGAAAATCCCATTCGGGCAAGCCGAGGTAGATACCCCGAGTGATCAAGATGCGCGTGGGTAAGCAGCACGGCGTCGATGCTGGAAGGGGCGACCGGAAACGGCAACCAGTTCCGCTGCCGCAGTTTCTTGTAGCCTTGGAACAGGCCGCAGTCGATCAGCACACGGCGTCCACCGGTCTCGAGCAAGTAGCGCGACCCAGTGACGGTATCCGCAGCCCCGAAAAACGATAGCAGGTCCGTCACGGCTCTCCTCCCGCAAAGCGGCAAGGCAATGATACCACAAGCGGGGACCGCAGGACCGGCTGCTGTTCGTCTCACCGGAAGCAGCCAGAGCAATAGCCAGACTGGGGCGCCTCGAACGCCCTTGGTTAATGGCGAGCCCGAACGACGGCGCCATGGCGTCCATCGTGCCCATTTCTTCAGTCAGGCGACCTCGGCAAACACATGAGCCACGCAAGACTGAACTGGTTTTGAACCAAGATCTGCATATGCTTGGTCATGGACACGATACTGGTGAAGACGTTTCTGGAGGTAGCCGCGACCGGGTCCTTCGTGTCCGCCTCCGAAAGGCTTTACGTCACCCCATCTGCCGTCTCCCTGCGCATCCAACGTCTCGAACAGGCACTTGGAAAACGCCTCTTCGAGCGCTCCAAGGCCGGCGCCGAGCTGACCCATGCCGGGCATGAATTTGAGAAGTATGCATTGTCCCTGCTGAAGGTCTGGGAGGAAGCGCGTCAGAAGGTCGGTATCCCCGAAGGGTTCAGGAAGAGCTTGACCATCGGTGCGCAGTTCTCCCTCTGGCCGCGGCTCGGCTTTCGTTGGATCGATGGCCTTCAAGCGACCATGCCTGATCTCAGTCTGCGCTTGGAACTCGGGATGCCCGACCGCCTCACCCGTTTTCTGACCGAAGGCAGCATGCAAGTCGGGTTGATGTATACGCCGCAACTGCGTCCGGGGCTTCACGCCGAGAAGGTCATGGATGATGAACTGGTGCTGGCCGCGACTTGGCCTGAGCCGACCTTCGATCTCACGGGGCGCTATGCATTCATCAACTGGGGGGAGGAGTTTGTCCACGCACACAGCCTCGCCTTCCCGGAACTGACCAACCCGGGGCTGACGTTGTCGCTCGAAGCATTGGGGGCCGAGTTCATCCTGGATCGTCACTGGGCGGCCTACCTGCCAGCGAGATACATCTACAAGCACCTCGATGCAGATAGCCTACACCTGGTTCCGGGTGCGCCGAAGTTCACGCTGCCGCTGTGGTCCGTCTGGCGTGACGACCTTGATCCAGATCTTCTCGGTTTGGCCAAGGAGACGCTTGCACAGGCGACCGAAGCAGCTCGCGACGACCAAGCCGTGGTGATGAAGAAACTTCGCACCATCAGCATGCAGCCCGAGGTCGCAACACTGGGCAAGACCCGCAAAATCATCCGTGAGAATAACTCGCCTCAACCATGATTATTATGAATTTTTGAATGGCATGAGGGGTGCCTATGTCGGTCCTTGAAGGGACGCCCAAGCCGGGCGGATGACTTCAAGGAGGGAATGATCATGGAATATCCCGACTTCCTGTTCTCGGAGTTCAGCAATCTCGTCACCTACGATGCGGGTGTGAATTTCAGGGTCACCGACCCTCTCTCTCCCCGGTTCAGCTACAGGACCGAATACACCAGCGACTCGCTGCCCGGTTTCGACGACATCGACAGCACGATCGGAGCCTCGTTGGTCTACGGGTTTTGCGTGCCAATGTTTAACGAGTGGGGTCGAGTGAGGCGGATGAACTGCCGCCTTACTCGCCTTCCGGAACCTCCGGTTGGCCCGGAAGAGGCTTTGCCGGACGAGAACCGCCTTTGAGCGACCTTTGCGTTCGGCAGGACGCTCGATGGCGGCAAGGCCGCATTGCTCGACAGCCTTTCGAGCGGATCATCAGACAGTTCCGTCGGGACGCGTGGTGGAGCCATGCCTTCCGGTCTCGGTCGCTCCCCACCAAGAAGCGGTGCCCGAGCGAGTAAACGACCCCCGGACTTGGGAGAACGCCCATGAGTTTCAAGCGCCAACTTGCGAAGACGGAAAAGCAGATGAATCGCGCAGGGCCGGAGTGCTCAGCGCCCGACAGCGCGCGGACTCCACATGACGATCCCGGGCTCCGGACGGATATCCTGAGCATGGCCGAGATTTCATTCGCCCATCCATTCGTGCTGCCAGGCTTCGACGGACAGCTTCCGCCGGGGCGATACGAGTTCGAAGTCGAGATCGATGTCTGGCGCGCCTACGCCGCCCCGATGTGTTGGAAGGATTACATCCTGCTCCATTTGCACAATCCGGCACCGGAACCGGGCATGCCGCCGACGCTTGACGTGCGCCTGACCGACCTCGAGAGCGCGCTCGCGCGCGATGCCCTGAGAGGATCGAACGCACAAAGCGCGTTTCTGGACGGAATGCTCGCGGACCCCCTCGTGCGTTTGCTGATGGAAGCCGACAGGGTGTCGGAAACGGAGCTTCGACATCTGTTTGCTGGAATGCCGGTCAAGGCGGAAACCGACCCAGCAATGCAATACCCCTCGCACCCGGCCGAGCCCCGTTGCCCAGATGGCAGTTCGCAGACCGATGGCATTCTGGCCTACAGAGGCGATTCGACCTGGCCGCCGACCGGGGTGGCTTGGAACCGCCCCGCTCTTTCCTGATTTCGCCTGAACGCAGGGCATTCGGTGAACAAGACGCAGGCCACTCATAATACCGGACGTCATTCGATCCTTTGCAACTCCCGCAAATGCATTTCGATGATAGAATTGCTTTGCCAAGTTAGGAGAACGGCCATGTTACCTCATGGCGATCTGCATTGTTCCGACTGCCATATTCGACATCGGGCGGTCTGCTCCCGCTGTGACGAAGCAGAATTGCAACGTCTCGAAGACGTCAAATTCTATCGCCGCTACGAAGCAGGCCAGCGGATCGTCTGGGCGGGAGATGAGCTGTCTTTCGTGGGCTCGGTCGTCTCAGGCATTGCCACGATGTCCCAGTCCATGGAGGACGGGCGAGTGCAGATGGTGGGACTGCTTCTGCCTTCCGACTTCATCGGCCGCCCCGGACGCAGCACCACGCCTTACGACATTGTCGCGGCCAGCGACGTGACCCTGTGCTGCTTTCGCCGCGCGCCGTTCGAACAACTGCTGGAAGACATGCCGCATGTGTCGGGACGGTTTCTGGAAATGACCCTCGACGAGCTGGATGCCGCGCGCGAGTGGATGATGGTTCTGGGTCGAAAGACGGCGCGCGAGCGGATCGCGAGCTTGCTGGTCTCGGTCGCACGCCGTGAAGCCAACTTCAGCCTCGTTCCAATCACCGGAGATCTTCGGCTCCACTTGCCCCTGACACGAGAGGCGATGTCCGAGTATCTCGGACTCACGATCGAAACGGTGAGCCGGCAGATCAGCCAACTCAGCCGTGAGGGTGTCATCGCGCTGGACGAAAAACGTCGCATCATCATTCCGGATCTCATCCGTCTCGAAGAGGAGACCGGCGAGAACCTGGTGCCGGCCTGATCTACCCCTTCCCTGCAATCGGACCGAACTATCAGGCAGGCCAGTCGAAGCAGTGCCTGATCTCTCTTGGGCTTGATCTGGATCAGGGCAAATCAATGCCGCGGACTTATGCTGGATGGTATCTTCAGCAGAAGGAATGTCAGAATGGACATCAACAAGCGGCCAGTCTCACCGGGCGTCTTCATGGTGCTGCTGGTCGCGGCGGTGCTCGCGCTTGCTCTGGTTTGGATGCTGGGCGACGTGGTGATGAACTGGATCTCAGGGCCTGCCGAGGTGCCCGCCATCGCGGCCCCCGAAGACTGACTTCGAATGGCCAGCGCCGGTCGGTGCATTCGATCTCCGGTGTCAGGTTTCAAGGCGCCTTGATCGCTCTGACGCAGGGTTGGTGCTTCCCGCCGGCGCTTCGTGCCGGCGATCAGCCCGATCTCGCGGGCCATTCCTGTCGACCGCAGCTTCTGCTCTGAGCGGCGAGACTTACCGTTCCAGAGGTCGCGATCGGGTCGGAGAAACCGAATTTCGCTGGCTCAGCCGGGTCTGCCTGAGCGTCTCGACCAGCATCGCGGTCAGGATGCCGAAGGTCAGGAGGCCATTGGCCGCGGCCAGGCCTCCGAGCAGTCGCCACTCGGTTGGCAGCAGCACATCGCCGAAGCCGAGGGTGGTGAAGACCACGAGCGCGAAATAGACCGACGCCTCGAAGGTGTCGAAGGTCTTGAGCGCCCAGAAGGCCAGCGCCCAGATCCAAACGGACGCCGTCATCATCATCAGCGCCCAGAGCATCGACAGCGACAGGATCGCGGTCAGCTTCGGCCCGTGCGGCGGGCGCGTCGCCCAACGATGCGTCCGCACGAGGACCGCTTCGAGCCCCCACCAAGACAGCGCGGCCGCCACGGCGGTAATGGCGATGAGCAGGCTGCCGAGGGCGAGTTGGAACCACATGCCCCACCTTCACACGAATGCGACATCGGTCAAACGATGACCGAGCGGTGCAGCGGCGTTCGCGCGTTCCCTAAACAAGGCGAAGCAATGTCCGACGCGCGTGGTTATCCCGCCGGGTCCGGAACGGGATGGATGGCGCGACCGTCTCGCTCGAAGGCGGTGATGTTCCCAATCGTGGTCTCGGCGATCCCGGTGAGCGCCTCAATCGTGAAGAATCCCTGGTGACCGGTGATCAGCACGTTCGGAAAGGTCAGGAGCCGCGCGAAGACATCGTCGGGGATAATCTGGTTCGAGAGATCTTCGAAGAAGAGCTCCCCCTCCTCCTCGTAGACATCGAGGCCGAGGCTGCCGATCCGCCCGCTCTTCAGGCCGCGGATGACTGACCGCGTGTCGATCACCGCACCTCGGCTGGTGTTGACCAGCATGGCCCCGGTCTTCATCCGCGCGACCGCCCGGTCGTCGATGAGATGATGCGTCTGCGGCGTCAGCGGACATTGCAGAGTGACGATGTCGCTCTCCGCGAGCAGTTCGGCGAGATCGACATAGCTGACGCCGAGGTCGAGGCAGTCCGGATGAGGCGACGGATCGCAGGCGAGAACCCGACAACCGAAGCCACGGAGAATACGCGCGAGGACGGCACCGATCTGGCCCGTTCCGACGATGCCCACCGTCTTGGAATGCAGGTCAAACCCCATCAGTCCGTCGAGCTCGAAATTGCCGGTTTCCCGGCCGCCGGGTTCATGGCTGGCATGAATTATTTGGCATCAGAGAGGCTCTGTTGATGGCGTGGATCGCCATCTTCGCTTGGGTCGTCCTCACCTACGTCCGTTGGGTCGACAACATCGCGCGGCTTGGACGGTTGGGAAACACGATCGAGAAGGTGGATGCGGCGACGCGCGAGGCCTTCGGCCATTTCCATCGCACCGCGCCTTTGGGCGGGCGCCCCGTCAGTGTGATACCGAAGGGCGGGGTCGACCTCTACTCCGAGGAGCTTGGCTTCATCCAGCACATCGATACGGGCCGGTTCGAGAGCTGGGCCAAGGAAAACGACGCCGTGGTCTACGTCCGGAGTCTTCCGGGGGCATTCGTCCAACCGCAGCGGGCACTCGCAACGATCAAGCCTCTGGCCGGAGAGGCGGTGCTGGAACTGAGCGATCTCCTCGATGCCTTCGTGCTGGCCGAGCGACGCACCTATGCCAGCGATCCGCGGTTTGGCTTGGCGATGTTGCGCAAATCAGCGCCGAGCATGACTGCTCCCTTTTCCGCATTCTTCAGCGGACGGCTTCGATCTCGGCCCTGCCAAGGGCCGAGAAGCGGTTCATGATGGCGATGCGGATCTGGATCTCGGCGGTCTGGCGGTCGGGGTCTCGTGACATGATCCTCTCGCCGAAGAGCTTCAGGCAGTTCATCATAGCCTCGACCCGACTTCGGACGTGATAGCCGGTCCACTTCTTCCAGAGCGTCCGGCCCAAGCGCCTGGTTGCCCGCAGGATCTCATTTCGCGCGGCAGCAGCGGGACAGTCTTCTTTCCAGTCACGGCCATTGCGACGGATCGGTATGACAGCATCAGCGCCTCGATCGATGATGGCGCCATGGCAGCGGCGCGTATCGTAAGCGCCATCCGCGGTGACCATGCCGATCGTCTCCTCCGGCGGGATCTGCGCCAGTAGATCCGGCAGCAGGGGGCTGTCACCTTGGCGGCTCGAGGTGAACGCGACCGCGCGCACATCCCCGGTGCCAGCGTCCATGGCGATATGAACCTTTCTCCATTGCCTCCGGCGTGACGGGCCATGCTTGCGGGCCTGCCACTCACCATCACCCCGGAACTTGATGCCGGTGCTGTCGACCAGCAGGTTCAGCGGCTGTCCCGATGTGCGATAGGGGACCTGCACCGCGATCCGCGCCTGCCGGCGGCACAGCGTCGAATAGTCCGGAACCGGCCAGTCGAGCCCCGCCATCTGGATCAGGCTCTCGACCAGCCCGACCGTCTGCCGGAGCGGAAGCCCGAAGAGCACTTTCAGGGTGAGGCATGTCTGGATCGCAGCGTCCGAGAAGGTCTCGGGTCGGCCACGCTTGCCGGTCTTGTCGGCGTGCCAAACCATCTCGGGATCGAACCAGACCGACAGCGAACCGCGCTTAAGCAGCGCCGCGTTGTAGTCGGTCCAATTCGTCGTGCGGTAGCGGGTCGGGAAAGGCTTTGGCATACCCTCGACCTAACCCTCAGGCCGCGCTCGGTGAATCCCCCTCACCGAGATGTGCAACAAGGTCGGCTCTCCCCGTGCGCCATGGCGGCGAGATCCATGCAGTGCTCGAGTTCTTCGGCACAGATAGCTCGAGGCTCGATCCAGAAATCCTGCGCTTGCTGAAGACCGTCGGAAGCCAGATCGGAGCCGCGATCCGGCGCAAGGAAGGTGCTGAGAGTCGCGAGACGCTGCGCCGTGAGATGATGCACCGGGTCAGCAATAGTTTGGCCGTGCTCTCATCTATCTACCGCAGCTGCTCGCGCCGCGCAGCGTCGAAGGAGGAACTCGACGAATCTTTCTTGAGCCGTGTCATGGCCATAGGTCGCGCCAACAGGATGGCAATCGTCGAGAGCGACCGAGGTGTTTCGCTGCCAGACCTGATCCTGGATGCCTTGGCTGTTCTACCTGACCGCGATACAGTCGAACTCGTGGGCCCGCCTGTCATCATTTGCAGCGAAGCAGTGATGCCGTTGTCGCTCATATTGAACGAGCTCGGGACCAACGCACTGAAATACGGCACTCTGGGGCATGAAAGCCAACTGCATATTCGAGTCGCATGCAGTGATGAAACGGGGGAGCTGAGACTGGACTGGCGCGAGTTGCGCCACGTGCCGCTCGACGCTCCGCCGGAGCAACCGAGCCGGAAGGGCTTCGGGTCCCAGCTCCTGCACGCAATGATCGAAAGTCGTCTCGGCGGAAGCTTTGAGCGTCGCTTGGACGAAACAGGCTTTTACTGTGCCATGAGGTTTTCCAGGAGCCAGCTGGAGGCGGCTCCGGTTCGAGCATGAAGGTCAGGCGGGCACCACAGCCTCTGAGTCAGGTTGAGAGGTAATGGACTCCGAATATCTACGGGCCGCTACTGGAAGCTATCTTGGCGGGATCGGCCCTAAGCCGACCCTCATGCGCTGTGCAGCGAATGTCCCAGTTGCTGAGCGGAGTGCGCTGATTGTCCTCCTGTCGCGCAGGGACGCGAAGCTCTCGAAGCCCGACCCTATCAGTGCGTCGCGCGGAACCTGTCAGAACAAGAGGCCGCTCAACCCATCGCGGTGCTCGGCGCGCAGACCATGACTACCAGCTTCGTTGCGATCCAGATCGTCGACCCTCACAGGACTGAGGTGAGCGGTTGGTCCGGTCGGTCAGAACCGCGGGGACTTGATCCGCAGAAGAGCCAAGAGCACCTCTCGGAGCCTCCGAAAGATCGCGGCGACGATGTTGCCGAATGAGATTGGCGCCACGACGACCATCCCGTGGCCCTGAGGATATCCGGGGTTTCGGGTCACAAAGAGCTGCACGTCAGGTCGATGGCTCTCAAGGATCAGCTTCCGTTCCTGCGACGTCTCTACGGTGATCCAGCCAACGTCACGGACGAGCAGGTCGGATGGCGCGACTGGCGGATCAGGAAAGCTCTCGATCAGCTCGATCGCCAGCGCGCGCTGGCGTGTGGGAAAGGTCTTGGCGGGGTGCGGATAGACCGTCGGGAAATACTTGTAGAACAGGTGATAGCTCGATGGATGGACGAGCGTGCCCAGGTAATAGACTGGGGTGAAGGGGTGACGCAGCTTCTCCATGAAGGCATAGGCCATGCCGAAGCCGTAGGATGCCCCCCGCCCCCGATAGTCAGGGAACAGACCGGTTTCGCCGCGCAGGACAAGCGCCGGGCGGCCCCTCACGGCACGCGCATAGGTATGCATCGCGCAGTAGCCGACGATTTCTCCCTCCGGGCTCTCGAATAGGCGGACCTTCGACCGTAGAGCCGGAGGCCGCAAGACGTGGCCGATGAAGTGTGCCTGCGTGATGCCCCGGAAGATGCTCGAGTGAACCTGAAAAAGGCGCTTCGCGAGAGCCTCAATCTCTGAGGTAGACAGGCGGTCCAGGGGTATGGTCCGGCCAGAGAGCCGGTGTCCGATCCACCCTCGCGTTGCTCGCCGTCGCTCTCTCTCTGGGCGCGAGGTCACTGCGCCGGCGCGGTGATCGTCGTCGGCTCTTCTGGTGGGGCGATCCAGGCAGAAATCACTCCACCCATACCCCATAGAATGGCCAGCGCGAGAACTGTCATGGCGCCCCACGCCAGATACATACCCGGAGAAGCCGGGCCCTTCTGGATGTTCATCTCGAATCCCTCCTTGGTCCGATGTCTCTCCAGGCTATGGCCGGTGGCCCCCGGTCGCGCTGATTCAGATCAAGCTCGGCAGACTTTGATGATGGGTTGGGCAGCACCTCCAGACGGCACTGGCACTACAATGGTCCGGATCACCTCACCGTTATCGTCTCGGGTCAAGGTAGATAGACCTTCCGCACATAGACCGGAATATCCATGACCGCGACGGCATTCTGTGACCCATCAAATATCGGCATCAATCCCTCAACCGTGCTGGATAGACTGAACTCACCGCTGGAGGGTCTTCCAAGCGCCGCGCTGGCAACGAGGTCCGTAAGCTGGTCGTATCGGTATATGCGCGAAAAGCTCGGATCATCGGCGGAATGCGGGTTACTCTCACCTGAACTCCAACCTCGATTGCCGGTTGTGTAGTTCAGCCTGAAACTCAGTTCGCCGCCCTCGGCGGGCATTATCCGCCATTCGTCCGAGCTTACCCGAGCCCCATTCGCCGGTCCCGTGAGAGAGATCGTGCGCTCGATCTCTGCGGCGCTCGCGACACCGTATGGGTCCCGTTCCGGAACCGTCGTCATTACCCGCAAGACAAACATGCGCAGAGCGTCATCTCGTTTGCCTAAACCGACCAGCACGGCAGCTCGTCGGCTTGCCGGTTCGAGCGGAGCACCTTCCGGACTCATTTCCAGCACACCGTCAATGAGAGACAAAAGGAGGTTTGCCCCCTCGAATGGCCCACCGGGAAACGGAACCGATGTCCAGCCCTCGGGCATCAACGATTGAATGCCAGCTGGGGATACCTCAACGGCTACATATACCCGGCTATCGATATTCGAACCTACGAGAGTCTCCGCCGTCGAAAAATCCGGTAGCGATGCAATTGCCAGGGTGAATGCGAGCGGGCGAGCTATCGATTTGATTGACATCCCTATTTCCTTCCGCACTGTCTACTGACGTTCGTAGTCAGATCAGATCTTACGTCATACTCTCCGGATACGCGGTCATCCGCTTTGACATGTATCAAGCTTGGCTTCCTCCGAGACTGGCCAAAGAAGCGTGTGGCCGGACCGCGCACTCAACTTGTCCGCGCAGTGAAGTGGAAGCGACCATGCGGAGTGCGCGGGTCAGGCCAAAATCCATGCCCACCTGCTGAATCGGAGGAGGATCTGCGTGGTAGCCTCCCCAAAGCGGGGGGCGCGAATGGCTGGTTGTCGCTCTGAGGGCGAATGACTTCGAAGATGTAGCGGACACGGGGGGTGCAGCGAAGGGCGGCAAGGCCTGCTGAGAACCTGATCCTAATGAGTCCAACGAAGATCGGCTCTTCGCGCTTTCCTGCTTTGGCGCCCCCGGCCCGAAACTGCCAGTGGCGATGCCTGCGGCGAAGGTCCGGTGCGGGGCTTCGCTCGCGACCCTGTTACGGCGTTGCCTCTTACACCTGATAAGCAATCAGGTGATCGCTGCTGGCCGCGCCCACCGGCAATCACCCGCAGCAACTACATGATGTCAGCCGCCGTGCTTCAACAAGGTTTCCTTTGCTATGCTGCGAGGAAGGGAACAGTCACGGGGGATTCGGATGTCTGAGCTCGTAGAGGCGGCTGACCTCGACCTTGACCGGGATCTCTTCCTTCGCAAGCTGGTGCGAGAGCTCGCGGGCACGCTGGAGGACGTCATCGGTATCGAGGCGGCGGAAGGATACATCAGCACCGTCGGAAGCAGCGTCGGCCGATGGATCGATCAGAGCTACAAAGAGGCGTTGGGCACGAGCCGATTGAGCGCTGAGGAAGTCGGCGAGGTTTGTGTCGATCTCAAACGACGCATAGGCGGTGACTTCTACCTCATCTCCTCTTCCGAGGAGGAGCTGGTCTTCGGGAACAGAAGCTGCCCATTCGGCGAAGCCGTCAAGGATCGTCCCTCGCTGTGCATGATGACCTCGAATGTTTTCGGTCGGATCACGGCCGACAATCTCGGTTTTGCGCGCGTGGAGTTGCAGGAAACGATCGCGCAGGGCCACCCCGGCTGCCGGGTGGTCGTGCGCCTGAAGCAAGTCCAGGGCCGTGCCGTGAGCGAACGGGAATACTACCGGGCCTTCGACCCTGAACTCGCGGACGGTCCGTGACCCGGGAGCAGCCGAGAGCGGGGCCATACCTGGCGGAGCGCGTTCTTTCGGAGCTTCCGGTCGCCGTGGTGGTTGCTGACCTGAACGGAAAGGTCGTGGACTGCAACGCCCGTGCCCATCGGCTCCTGGGCCTGCGAGAGGGCATTCCACGCCTCGTGGGGCTCGATGACTGGCAGCCCCGCAGGGGCACCTTGGCGCAGGCGCTCCGGTCGGTCGCCACCTCCTCAAGCTGGGTCCCCTTGGCGCTGAGACGGGAGGGCCAGGAGATCGAGTTGAAGGGGCGCGGGTTCCTGCTGGGCGGGCATGCCGAGCCACGGGTCCTGTTGCTGGAATCCCACTCGGCGCCGCATCAGTTTGCCGAGCATTCGGAACAGGTTCGACGGCTCAATGCCCAGTTGGTGATCCAGCGCCAGACTGAGGACAAGCTTCGAGCGGCCCTTCGAACGGCAGAAGACCTGCGTCGCGAGCTCGTCCACCGGGTCAAGAACAACCTCGCCATCGTGTCGGCCCTGCTGCGCACCAAAGCGCGAGCGGCAGAGCATCCGGCGGCGACCGAGGCGCTGACAGCGGCAGCAACCCGCATCCGCTCGATCGCCATCGTTCACGACATTCTGGACGCTCGGAACGAAAGCGAAGTCCTGACGTCCAAGGCCCTCTTCACCGCACTTCTGGACCACCTTCGGATCTCGATCTGCCCGCCGCATATCGTGCTCGAGAGCGAGATCTTCGACACAGAACTCCACACAGAGACCGCGCTGCCGCTTTGTCTACTGGTCAACGAGCTGGTCACCAACGCGATCAAGCATGCTTTCTCGAACCGGGACGCGGGCCGTGTCAGGATCACCTTCGCAGAAGCGGAGGACGGATATCATCTCGGAGTGGCAGACAATGGCTGCGGGATTAACGAGACCCCCGCACGAAGGGGCGGCGGCAGCCGCATTGTCGAGGCTCTGGCTCAACAGCTGAAGGGCGAGCTTGAGATATCACGGGGCGGCGGAACGGCCTGGTCCATCACGCTACATCCTTCAATACGGCGCGACTCCTCGGCCTCTTCTCCAGCGCCTCCAGAGGCCTCATAAATGAAAGGCCACCGAGCGGAGGGAAACCAATAGCGACGCCGAGAATATTCGGCGCCTGGCGAACCGGGGTTGGGTCCCGGAGCCACCCGACGCAGACTACCGTCAAACCGGAAGAGCAGCGGATCTCAGACCAGCTTCCCCGATCCGGCAGGCTCAACCCTAAGTCCCGGACGGACTACGACCTGTTTCCCAAGATGGACACGTCCGCAAACGCATGGCCAGGACGGATCAACGCTACTCATCTACGAGCTCTCTCAGAACCGATGTAACCATCTTCCTGTAGTCCCCCCCGGTCGAGGCATTCCGCGCAAGCACCGCTCGGTCGAACATCGCCGAGACCGGGTCGGCGAGCATCTCGACCTCGGGGTCGCCCTCGTTGCGCCCCATTGCCTCTGCGAGGTCGTGGCGCAGCTCCCGTCCGCCGGTTTCTCTGTCGAGGCGGCGCATCGGCTCCGGCCCGAGCACGCCAGGCCCTTCCAAGAGCATCAGCCGGACTCGGCCTGGGTCCTCCATGACGCGAGAATAGGCATTGGCTCTGTCAAAAATGCATCCAGCGGGCTTCCAGCACCGGCGGAACCGTCCTCGAACTCGGCGGCGATCCGCGGCCTCTCCCTCGACAACGGCGAGAAGCAGCGCGTTCTTGTGGGCGAAACGCCTGCTATAGCAGCTTCATCCGGCCGTTCTGTTGGCCTGCGACGAAGTATTTGAGAGGTTACATTAGCTGGCTTGAGGTGCGCTTGGCGGGCATGCAGCCGGCGGATATCATTCGACGGTTATAGCTCAACCGGCCGCACGAACCGAGCGCGCTTGATGCAGGTGACCTGAGACCCGTCTTTCCTCCGGTTTGACGGAGAATCCATGGGTGGTTTCTGAGGCTATGCGGCCTGCTGTTCCAGTGCTGTTTTCATGGCAAATTCGGCGGGTGGGATATTGCCCAAGGCTGA
>NZ_FWFY01000017.1 GCF_900172345.1 Limimaricola soesokkakensis | reverse complement strand
TCAGCGGCCTCACCTCGCGGATTTTCGCCCGCTCGACCGATGCCGAGGCGCGCGGCGTCTCGGCGCTGTTCGTGCTGGGCCTGCTGCTGGCCGCGCCGATCTGGCTGCTGGTGTCCGGCGAATGGCCGCAGCAATGGGTGCCGTCGAGCCCGGCGCTGATGGCGGTCGCGGGCCTGCTGGTGGGCTTCGGCGCCACCTATGGCAATGGCTGCACCTCGGGCCATGGCGTCTGCGGCATCAGCCGCGGCTCGATGCGCTCGATCACTGCCACCGTCACCTTCATGGCCGCGGCCTTCGTCACGGTCTTCGTCACCCGTCACCTGATCGGAGGCTGAGATGAAACAGATCTTCGCGCTTCTCTCCGGCCTGATCTTCGGCTTCGGCCTGATCATCTCCGGCATGTCCGACCCGGCCAAGGTGCTGAACTTCCTCGACGTGTTCGGCACTTGGGATCCGAGCCTCGCCTTCGTCATGGGCGGCGCCATCGCGGTGACTGCACCGGGCTTTGCCTGGCTCACCCGGAGCCGCTCGCGTCCGTTCTTCGACACCGAGTTCCGTATCCCGAGCCGCACCGACCTCGACCCCAAGCTGCTGACCGGCGCGGTGCTGTTCGGCACCGGTTGGGGGCTCGGCGGCTTCTGCCCCGGCCCGGCGCTGACCGCGCTGCCGATCGCGGCGACCGGGACGCTGATCTTCGTGCCCTTCATGCTGGCCGGCATGTGGCTGGCCCGGCATACCCCTGACCTCTCCATGCCCCTCAGCAAAGGAGCCACCCAATGACCGACCCCCTCAAGAGCCGCGTCGTCCGCCATTCGCCCTCGACCGGCGAAGGCAGCCCCGATGTCTGGGGTATCTACGAGCCCGACACCGGGTCGATCCAGTATATCTGCGCCGATCCCAAGACCCGTCAGGCGGCGCTGATCGACGTGGTCTGGAATTTCGATCCCAAGAACTACCGTTTCTCCACCGAGAGCATGGATCAGGTTCTCGACATCGTGCGCGACAACGACCTGAAGGTGCAGTGGGTGCTCGACACTCACCCCCATGCCGACCACGTCATGGCCTCGGCGCACCTCAAGGCGCGCACCGGTGCCCCCAACGCCATCGGCGCGCTGGTCCCCGAGATCGCCAAGATCTGGGCCGATATCTACAACCTGCCCGACGCCTTCGACGCGAACCGCGATTTCGACCACCTGTTCGAGGAGGGCGAGACCTTCAAGATCGGTGAGCTGGACGCGCGTGTGATGCTCTCGCCCGGTCATACGCTGGGCTCGATCACCTATGTCTGCGGCGACGCGGCCTTCGTGCATGACACGCTGATGCATCCCGACGCCGGCACTTCGCGCTCGGATTTCCCGGGCGGCAAGACAGCCGAGCTGTGGGACTCGATCCAGGACATCCTCGCCCTGCCGGGCAACACCCGCCTCAATGTCGGCCATGACTACGGCACCAAGGAGCGCAAGGAGCCGATGTGGGAGGCCACGGTCGACGAGCACCGCGCGCACAACATCCACGTCAAGGATGGCACCGAGCGCGAAGCCTTCATCGAGCGCCGTCAGACCCGCGACAAGACGCTGGCGCTGCCGAACCGCATCCTCGCCGCGCTGCAGATCAACCTGCGCGGCGGTCGGCTGCCCCCGGCGGAGAATGACGGCAACCACTACCTGAAGCTGCCGGTGAACCGCTTCGACTGAGCTTACGGGCGGCCCACGGGCCGCCCGCTTTCCTTCCCCAAAGACCGGACGGATACGGATGACCATGCCCCCGCTGTCGCGCTATTTGCCGATCCTCGACTGGGGACGGCGTTACGACCGCTCCACCTTCACCGGCGACATGGTCGCCGCCGTGATCGTGACGATCATGCTGATCCCGCAGTCGCTGGCCTACGCGCTGCTTGCCGGCATGCCGCCCGAGGCCGGGATCTATGCCTCGATCGCGCCGATCCTGCTCTACGCGATCTTCGGCACCTCGCGCGCATTGGCGGTGGGCCCGGTCGCGGTGGTGTCGCTGATGACGGCGGCGGCGGTGGGCAACATCGCCGAAAGCGGCACGGCGGGCTACGTTGCCGCGGCGCTGACGCTCGCCTTCCTGTCGGGCGCGATGCTGCTGGCGCTGGGGCTGTTCCGCCTCGGCTTTCTCGCCAACTTCCTGTCGCACCCGGTGATCGCGGGCTTCATCACGGCGTCTGGCATCCTGATCGCGGCGAGCCAGCTGCGCCATATCCTCGGCATTGAAGGCGAAGGCCATACGCTGATCGAGATCCTCGACGGGCTTTGGTCGCATTTGGGCGAGACCAACCTGATCACCGTCGTGCTCGGCGTCTCTGCCACCGCGTTCCTGTTCTGGGTCCGCAAGGGGCTGAAGCCGCTGTTGCGCCGTATCGGCCTCGGCCCGCGCATGGCCGACATCGGCGCCAAGACCGGCCCCGTCCTGGCCATCGTCGCCACGACGCTGGCGGTCTGGCTGTTCGATCTGGGCAAACGTGGCGTCGCTATCGTCGGCGAGGTGCCGCAAAGCCTGCCGCCGCTCACCCTGCCCTCCTTCTCGCCCGCGCTGCTGTCGCAGCTGTTCGTCCCCGCCCTGCTGATCTCGATCATCGGCTTCGTCGAGTCGATCTCGGTTGCGCAGACGCTGGCCGCCAAGAAGCGCCAGCGCATCGACCCCGACCAGGAGTTGATCGGGCTCGGCACCGCCAACCTCGGCGCGGCCTTCACGGGCGGCTTCCCGGTGACGGGGGGCTTCTCGCGATCGGTGGTGAACTACGATGCCGGGGCCGAGACCCCCGCCGCCGGGGCTTTCACCGCCCTTGGCCTGGCGCTGGCCGCGCTGTTCCTGACGCCGCTGATCCACTACCTGCCCAAGGCGACGCTGGCCGCCACGATCATCGTCGCCGTCCTCAGCCTCGTCGACTTTTCGGTTCTGAAGCGTGCCTGGGCCTTCAGCCGCGCCGATTTCGCCGCCGTCTCGGCGACGATCCTGCTGACGCTGGTGTTCGGTGTCGAGGTGGGCGTCACCGCGGGTGTGGTCACCTCGATCCTCGTGCATCTCTACAAGACCTCGCGCCCGCACATGGCGGTGGTCGGCCGGGTGCCGGGCACCGAGCATTTCCGCAACGTGCTGCGCCACGAGGTCGAGACCCAGCCACACGTGCTGTCACTGCGCGTCGATGAAAGCCTCTACTTCCCGAACGCCCGCTATCTTGAGGACCAGCTGTCGGCCTATGCCGCCGACAAGCCTGAACTCACCGACGTCGTGCTGATGTTCCCGGCAGTCAACGAGATCGACCTTTCGGCGCTGGAATCGCTCGAGGCGATCAACACTCGTCTGCACGACGCGGGCATCCGCCTGCATCTGAGCGAGGTGAAGGGGCCGGTGATGGATCGCCTCAAGCGCAGCCATTTCCTCGACGAACTGACCGGCGAGGTGTTCCTCAGCCAGCACGAGGCGGCGTGCAAGCTGGCGGAAGGCGGGCCGGAAACCCCGCAGCCGGTCCGCCAGAGCGCCTGAACCGGTGCCCCGGTCGAGCCGCCCCATGCCCTGCCTCTGCGGCGATCGAACCTTAGGCCATGCCCACCTTGGGATACAGGAACACCTTCGTCTCCAGTGGCACCTTTTCATAGAGCTCGATGATCTGCTCGTTCACCAGGCGGGCGCAGCCGTTCGACACGGCGGTCCCGATGGTGGATGGCGCGTTGGTGCCGTGGATGCGCAGGAAGGTGTCGTAGCCGTCCTTGAACAAGTAGAGCGCCCGGGCGCCCAGGGGGTTATCGATCCCGCCCGGCATGCCGTCGGCCCATTTGCCGTAGACCTCCGGCTCGCGTTCGAGCATGCCGGGGGTCGGTGTCCAGCTGGGCCATTCCTTCTTGGCTTGGATCAGGAAGGTCCCCGCCTCGTAGAGATCGTCTCGGCCCACCCCGACCGCGTAGCGCAGCGCTCGCGCGCCCGGCAGCGTCCAGTAGAGCGCGAACTCGTCGGGCATGACGTGTATCTGCCCGGCCGGGATGCCTTCGGCGATGGCCACCTCGCGGGGCGGGATCACCGCGGCCTGCGCCGCGCCCTCATGCGCCAACACCCTCCCGGCGGGTAGCGTGGCACCCGCGAAAGCAGCGGCCGTTCTCTTGAGAAAACCTCGTCTCAGCATGCGTCACCTCGTCCGTTTTGTCCCGACGCCGACGGATGTCATACGCAGGATATGGTAATGATGGCCCCGCGCTGGCACCGGTCGATCCGGGGTTCCAAGCGCAGTGCGTCCATGCCGTGTCGAATGCATCGAGCTTAAGGCAGCCTTACGAGCGTGTGGCAGTGTCGCGTCCTTCCGACGCCCTGCCGCTTTCGTGAAGGGGTCCGGCACAGGGCAGCACAATCTGCACAGCCTCGCCTCCGCCCGCCCGTGGCGCGAAGCCAAGCCGCCCGCCGAGCCGCTCGACCGCCACCTGCGCGATCGCCAGCCCCAGCCCGCTGCCCCCCGCGGGCGCGCCCGCACCGCGAAAGAACCGCTCGGTCACGCGGGCCCGCTCGGCCTCGGGAATGCCGGGTCCACGGTCGAGCACGGACAGCGTGATCCGCGCGTCCCGTGCCACGCCTTCGACCACGACCTCGCAGCCCGGCGGGCTCGCCAGCACGGCGTTTTCAACGATATTGCGCAACGCCACGGCGGGCAGCACCGGGTCGGGTATTCGGCAGAACAGCTCTGGTGCCATCTCCAGCCTGAACTGCACATCCCGCTCGATGGCCAGCCTCCGCATGTCCTGCACCAAGTCGGTCGCCAAGCGCGTCATGTCGACGATCTCGCCACCTCCCTCCGGAGCTCCGTCAACGGCAGCGAGTTCGAGAAGCTGCCGAACCATCCGGTCGGTGCGGGCTACCCCGGCCTCGATCCGCGCCAGCGCCTGCCGGCGTGTCGCCTCGTCCGGGGCCATCGCCGCGATCTGCGCCTGCGTCTTGATGCCCGCAAGCGGGGTCTTCAGCTCATGCGCGGCGAAGGCGGTGAAGCTCTTCTCCCGCTCGCGCGCCCCGGCCACGCGAGCGAACAGCCCGTCGAGCGCCGCGCCCATGGGCCGGATCTCGCGCGGCAGCGGGCCTGCCGACACCGGCCCGAGATCATCGGCCGTTCGCGCGCTCAGCGCCCGTGCCATCCGGTCGAGCGGCGCAAGACCGCGCCCGACGCTGATCCAGATCAGCGCCGCCAGCACCGGCAGGATCGCCAGCGCCGGCAGCAGCAGCCCGCGCACCACGTCCGTGACCAGTCGCTCGCGCACGGTGAGCCGGTCGCCGACCATCACCCTCAGGCCCAGATCTTCGTTGATCATGGTGTAGACGCGCCACGCCTCGCCATCGACGAGGCTGTCGGAAAAGCCCGTTTGCTCCGCCGCGAGCCGCCCCGATGGCGCGCTGGCTGAGGCGCCCAGCAGCGTCCCGTCGAGCGACCAGATCTGGCAGGAGAGCTGGCGCGAATAGTCCGAGCCCGCCGCGGGCACGGGCAGGTCCAGCTCCACCGGCCCGGCCGAGGCCACGTCGATCCGCCGGTCCGAGATCAGCGACGAGACCATCTGCGCCGCCTCGGCGAGGCGCGCGTCGAGCACCTGTTCAACCTCTGAGCGGGTCGAGTGCTGGATCCACCAGACCGCCGAGAGCCAGACCACCCCGGTCGCCGCCAACAGGATCACGAACAGCCGCGTGCGGATCGAACTCATGGCCGCGGCTCCGCGAGGCGGTAGCCGACGCCGCGCACCGTCTCGATGAAGCCCGCGCCCAGTTTGGCCCGCAGCTTGTGAACATGCACCTCGACGGCGTTGCTCTCGACCCCCTCCTGCCATCCGTAAAGGCGCTCCTCCAGCCGGTCCTTCTCGACGATCACGCCGGGGGTCTCGATCAACGCGCGCAGCACCGAAAATTCGCGCCGCGAGAAGCGCAGCTCGCGCCCATCCATCTCGCCGCTCATCCGCGACGGGTCGAGCCGCAGCCCGTTCCATTCGAGCAGCGCGCTGGCCCGCCCCTCGGCGCGGCGAATGATTGCGCGCAGCCGGGCGCTGACCTCGCCCAGATCGAAAGGCTTGCCGAGGTAGTCGTCCGCCCCGGCGTCGAGCCCGCCGATCCGGTCGCGCACCTGGTCGAGCGCCGTGAGCAGCAGCACCGGCAAACGGTCGCCGCCCGCTCGCAGCCCGGCCAGCAGGTCGAGCCCCGAGCCGTCGGGCAGCATCAGGTCGAGCACCACCGCCGAGAAGCCGCCCTGCGCCAGCGCCTCGCGCGCATCGGCGCAGCAGGTCACCAGCTCCGGGGTGAAACCCTGCAACCGCAGCCCGACGCTCAGCCCGTCGGCCAGCGTCTCGTCATCCTCCACGATCAGAACCCGCATCCCGCCTCCGGTTGTCGTCCTTGCCGTCGCTGTTGCGCCTGCGGGCTTAAGGGCCGCTTAAGGTAGCGCGCCGATCCGGGCGCCATGACACGGACCCTTTCATACCCCGCCGCCCTGCGGCGCGCCATCATCGCCCCGCTCCTCGCGGCGCTGTCCCTCGCCCTGGTCGTCGCCGCCGCCCTTGCGCAGAGCGGCGACGCCTTCGGCCGGCAGTCGCCGCCGATGGACCCGCGCGAGGCCTTCGCACTCGAGGTCTTGCCGCAGCCTGATGGCAGCCGTCTGCTGCGCTGGGACGTTGCTGAGGGCTATTACCTCTACCGCGAATACCTCGCCGCCGAGACCGAGGACGGGAGATCGCTGACCCTCGAGACCGAGCCCGGCGTCACCAAGGACGACCCGACCTTCGGCACCGTCGAGGTGTATTTCCATGGCACCGAGGCGCAGCTCGGCGCGGCGGAAGGCCCGGTGCGCGTGACCTACCAGGGCTGTCAGGAGGACGGGATCTGCTACCCGCCGGTCACCGACACCCTGCCCGCGATCGAGGCTGCGGCCACGCCGCCCGCGCCCGGACCCGCCTCCGTCAAAGACCCGGCGACATCCGTGGCATCGGAAAGTGGCATCATCCTTGCCAATGAGGGCGGCCTGCTCGACGGGCTGAGCGCCCGTGGTGGGCCGCTTCTCGTGCTGGCGGGCTTCTTCGGCTTCGGGCTGCTGCTCGCCTTCACGCCCTGCGTCTTCCCGATGTTTCCGATTCTCGCGGGGCTGCTGGCCGGACAGGACGGCACGGTCGGCGCCAGACGCGGCGCGCTGCTCTCGGGCACCTACGTGCTGGCGATGGCGGCGGCCTTCGGCCTGCTGGGCCTCATCGCCGCGTGGTCGGGCCAGAACTTGCAGGTGGCGCTGCAATCGCCCTGGGCCGTGGGCGTGGTCGCCGTGGTCTTCGTGGCGCTGGCGCTGTCGATGTTCGGCCTCTACGAGATGCGGCTGCCGCAGGCCTGGACTGGTCGGCTGTCGGGCATCGGTGCGGGCCGGGGCGGCACGCTGGGCGGGGCCGCGGCGCTCGGCTTCACCTCGGCGCTGATCATGGGGCCCTGCGTGACCGCGCCGCTGGCCGGGGCGCTCCTTTACATCGCGCGGACCGGCGACGCGTGGCTCGGTGCGGCCGCGCTCTTCGCGCTCGGTCTGGGACAGGGCGTGCCGCTCCTGATCGCGGGGACCTTCGGCGCGCGGATGCTGCCGCGTGCGGGGGCATGGATGGAGGGCGTTAAGGCCGCCTTCGGCGTCGTCTTCCTCGGCATGGCGATCTGGCTCGGCGGCCGGCTGCTGCCCGGCCCCGCCACGCTGGCGCTCTGGGCGGCGCTGCTGCTTGGTTCAGGCGTCTTCGTCGGCGGGCTGGACCGGCTGGAGCCCGGCTCCGGCACGGCGCCGCGCATCCGCAAAACCGTCGGGCTCGCCGCGATCCTCGCCGCCGTGCTCATGGGCCTCGGGGCGGCGAGCGGCGCGGAGGACCCGATGCGCCCGCTGGCCGGTCTGCGCCCGGCCGAGGCCGCGCCCGGTGTCGCCGATAACGATATCGCCTTCACCCCCGTCACCTCGGTGCCGCAGCTCGACGCCGCGCTCGCAGGGAGCGACGGGCCGTCGATGATCTACGTCACCGCCGACTGGTGCGTCACCTGCAAGGTGATTGAGCGCCGCCTCTGGCCCGACCCGATGGTCCGCGAGGCGCTGGCAGGCACCACGCTCATCACCGCCGACCTGTCGGAGTTTGACGCCGAGGGGCAGGCGCTGCTCGATCACCTCGGCTCGGTCGGCCCGCCCACCATGGTGTTCCTCGACGCCGAGGGCCGCGAGGCGCCGGGCAGCCGCTTGATCGGCGAGCCGGGCGTGGAGGAGGTCGTGGCCTCGGCGCGGACGATCCGATGAACGCGGTGGCGATCGGCCCACTGGTGTTCTCCGGCGAGCGATTCCTCGCCGTGATCGCGGTGCTCGTCTTCATCGGCGTCGCCGAGATCGCCGCGTGGCGCCGCCCCGCGCAGGCCGAGGCGCTGCGGCGCTGGTCGCTCATCGCCGTCCTCGGCTGGGTGGCCGCGGCGCGCGCGGGCTTCGTGGCGATACAGTTGGACAGTTTTCGCGCTGCGCCGCTCGACGCGTTGAAGCTCTGGCAAGGCGGCTTCGCACCGCAGGTGGGCCTGTTCGGGCTGGGCCTCGCGCTTGTGGCGGCGCTGCTGCGCCACCCCAGGACGCTGACGCCGTTGCTGCTGGCCGTCACCCTCGCGGGCACGGGGGTCGCGGTGGCCCGGGCCGCGCTGCCCGACGAGACGCGCGGACGCCTGCCCGCGATCCATCTCGCGGAACTGTCAGGCCGCCCGTTCCCGCTCGCCGAGACGGCGGGGCAGCCGCTTGTCATCAACCTCTGGGCCAGCTGGTGCCCGCCCTGCCGCCGCGAACTGCCGATGATGATGGAGGTCGCCGCCGAAACGAAGGGGGCGCAGATCCTCTTCGCCAACCAACGCGAGGCGACGCAGGTGATCGAGACCTACCTCGCGGGGCAGTCGCTGGGCACGACCGGCGTGCTGCGCGACCCGGAGGGCGCGCTGATGGAGGCGTTCGGCCTGCTGGGCCTGCCGACCACCCTGTTCTTCGACGCCGAGGGAAGGCAGCGGGCCGCCCATACCGGCGAAATCTCCCGCGCGCAGCTCCGCGCGGGCCTCGACGACCTCGAAAGGACCACCCCATGACCGGAACCATCCGCCCCCGGCGGCTGGCGTCGCTCGCGCTGCTGCCGCTTCTGGCGGCCTGCGCTGCCGCCCCAGCGCCCGAACCCGCCGCTCCTCCCGAGGCCGAACCCGTGCTCCCCGCCGAGGTCCGGGCGATGTATGCGACGGTGGAGGACGAGGGCGAGGTCATTCCCGCCGTGCCCGAACAGTATCTCGACGAACGCAATCGCCGCCAGGAGGTCGGCTACTGGACCGACGAGGCGCCCGGCACCATCGTAGTCGATCCGCATGCGCGGTTTCTCTACCTCGTGATGGAGGGCGACCGGGCGATGCGCTACGGCGTCGCGGTGGGCGATCAGGGGCGCGGCTTCTCGGGCGAAGGCAACATCCCCTTCACCCGCGAATGGCCGCGCTGGACGCCGACCCCCAACATGCTGCGCCGCGATCCCGACCTCTACGGGCCCCATGCCGGCGGCATGGAGGGCGGCATCGACAACCCGCTCGGCGCGCGGGCGCTCTACCTGTTCAAGGACGGGCGCGACACGCTCTACCGCATTCACGGCACCAACGACCCATGGTCGATCGGCAAGGCCACCTCGGCCGGCTGCATCCGCCTGTTCAACCAAGACATCATCGACCTGCACGAGCGCGCCCGCGCGGGCGCCAAGGTCGTGGTGCTGAGCGAAGCCGACAGCGGCAAGGGCACGGTGCCGCCGGGCACGCCCCTGCCCACTCCCCAGCAGACGACCAACCAAGGAGAGACCTCATGACCAACCTCACCCGCCGCACCGCGCTCACCGGCGGCCTGCTCGCCTTGGGCGGCATCACGCTCTGGACCGCGACGCGCTCGGCGCGCGCGCAGGAGCAGCCGCTGCGCCCGACCATCGACGAGGTGATGTTCGACCCCGCCAACCCGGTGCTCGGCAACCCCGAGGGCGACGTCACCATCGTCGAGTTCTTCGACTACCAATGCCCCTACTGCAAGGCGAACCACCCGGTCCTGAACGAGGTGGTCGAAGCAGACGGCAATGTCCGGCTGGTGATGAAGGATTGGCCGATCTTCGGCGCGCCATCGGTGCGCGCGGCTCAGCTGGCGCTCGGCGCGGCCTCGCTCGACTCCTACCTGACCGCGAACGACGCACTGATGGCGACCGAGGGGCGGCTGGACGACACGCTGATCGAGGAGACGCTCGCCGAGGCCGGGCTCGACGTCGCGGCGCTCGACGCCGCCTATGGCGAGAACCGCGACAAGTGGGACGGGCTTCTCACCCGCAACGGCGCGCAGGCAGCAGCCTTCCAGCTGCGCGGCACGCCCGCCTTCATCATCGGCACGGTGATCTACCCCGGCGCGATGGACAAGGCCGGGCTCGAGAACGCGATCGCGATGGCGCGCGGCTGAGCCCCCTTAAGGCTGGGATAAGGCGACCGTGGTCGACCTGTCCCGGCCTCCCAACCAAGAGCAGGACCACAGGCAAGATGAGCACCACCCCCACCCGCCGGCAGGCGCTTTTTGGCGCGGCTGCCGCCACGACCGCGCTGGCCACCCCCTCGCTGTTGCGCGCACAGTCCGCACGGCCTCCCGCGCAGGCCCCCGTGCAGCGCAACGTGTCGAGCTTCCGCACCCAGTATTGGCAGGATCACTTCGACACGCTCGGTGTCGCCACCATCGTCGCCGACACCCAGTCGCGCGCGCTGCACTACTGGAACGCCGATGCCTCGGACTACCGCGTCTTCCCGACCTCGATTCCGATCTCCGAGGAGCTGACCAAGCGCGGCTACACCGAGATCGTGCGCAAGAAGGTCGGCCCCGACTGGACCCCGACGCCGAGCCAGGTCGAGCGCAATCCCGAGCTGCGCTACATGCCGCCCGGCCCCGACAACCCGCTCGGCACCCACGCGATGTATCTGAGCTGGCCCGCCTACCTGATCCACGGCACGCATGACACCCGCAAGATCGGGCGGCCCTCCTCCGATGGCTGCATCGGTCTCTACAACGAGATGGTTGCCCAGCTCTTCGCCATCACCCCGGTCGGCACGCAAGTCCGCATCATCTGAAGCCTTGCGGGCGGTGCGGGCTGGACCACCGCCGCCCGCGCCACCATGCTCTCCGGCGAGACGCCCCGCCCGTCGTGCGGCAGGAGGAGAGGATTTCGATGAGACATATTCCCGGCGTGCTGGCCGCCCTGACGCTGTTCGCCGCCACCGAGGCACTGGCCGACGAGGACATCGCGGATCAGTATCCGGGCTCGCTGCTCTACGCCAAGCCGGTGGAGTTCCTCCCCGGCGTCTGGACCGCCACCGGCGCCACCGCTCCGCCGACCTACGAGAATGCCGGGCACAACAACAATCTGAGCTTCATCGTCACCGGCGACGGGGTGGTGGTGGTCAACGCGGGCGCCAGCCGCGGTCTGGCGCAGGCGCTGCACGACGAGATCCGCACGGTGACCGACCAGCCGGTGAAGCTGGTGATCGACGAGAACGGACAGGGCCACGCGATGCTCGGCAACGGCTACTGGGTCGACGAGGGCGTGCCGGTTCTGGCCCATACGGAGGCAGCGCGCGCCTTCGAGGAGGACGGCGACGCTTCGTTCCTGGCAGGCGAGCGGCTGCTGCGCGACCGGTTCGAGACGACCCGTCTTCAAGGCCCGACCGAGACGTTCGAAGAAAGCTACACCGTGCCCTTCGGAGATTTCCCGATCGAGGTGCTCTACCTCGGCCCGGCCCACAGCCCCGGCGACATCGTGGTCTGGCTGCCCGAGCAGAAACTGGTGATCTCGGGTGACATGGCGTTTCACGAGCGCATGCTGCCGGTCTTCGCCGACACCGACACCCGCGCCTGGATCGAAACATGGGAAACCGCCTTCGAGCCCTTGGGCGCGACCTATGTCATCCCCGGCCATGGCCACCCGACCAACATGGATCAGGTGCGGCGCTACACCCGCAACTACCTCGTCTGGCTGCGCGAGAAGATCGGCGCGCATCTCGACGCAGGCGGCGGTCTGGCGGATGCCTATTACGTCGACCAGAGCCCCTTCGCGCATCTCGACACCTTCGAGGAACTGGCAACAAAGAACGCGGGCCGCGTCTTCGAGCAGATGGAGTTCGAGTAATTTCTACAAATACCGCGCAAACGCCTTACAGCACTTTGCTCCAATGTCTGGAATGCGCAGGAAGCGGACTCTGCAAAGTCGGTTCGCGGCCTAATAACCGATTGGCGCCCCCGGCCCAGAGCTGACACTCCTGACCGGTGCAGCGAAAGTCCGGTTCGAGTTGGTTGCTTTAACGAAGTGGGTCCATCTACGTCCGTGAAAGGACCTCGGAGCGGACGGAGTCAATTTACGCGAGTTGATATATGCAAGGGTCGGCACTGAGGTGGTGCGCAAGAACCGCCGTGGCCACGGCTAACTTTCTTGCGACAGCAAGACGAGCTTGGCCAGATGCGAGTATTTCGTTCGTGAATGCCTATAAGCCGACATGCAACTGAAGGCATACAAAGGCAACTGCGAGCAGCATTCAGTCCAGTGGAAGCGGGGCCAGTTAAATGTCGAAAGCCACGCGCGCCGGGCGAGGAAAATATCCCTGACCGGCACGCGCTGCCCCTTCTTCACCGTTGTCGGAACAGTGCGTCAGGAACGCTCTATTGTGACTGGGGTTCCCCCGGTCTTTTCGCAATCCTCAGACGCGTGGCGACATGTTGGGTCGCCGGTTCGGTCGCACAGACCCTGCCGGCATATGGCCGACGGGGCCGTGCGACAGGTCACCCGCTGTCTGCTCAACGCGAGCTTCTTGGCCCGCTGATTACCCTCAGGATGTAAGTGTCCAGCTTTGCTTGACCCTTGGGCAGCGAGGCGCAGATTGGAACGTCATGACGAAGACAACGCACAGCCACTGCCCTGTCCTTGTTGTTAGCAGGCGGTGCTCACAGAGCGTTGCGATACTCACGAGTTTGCCTGGTAACGAATTGATCGATCAGTCCATGAGCAACGAATGAGGGTTTCAGTATGTCCACGGCACGACTACTCGACGACTGTGTTCGCGACGACGGATTCATTGATGCCGACCTGATGGCCCAGGCCTTGGCCATCCAGCCCGAGCAGTTGGCCCATCTCTCTTGGGATCAGCAGCGTTTGGCGCAGCTTTACCATTTGGCCAGCATCGTTCGGCCTTGGGTCTCCTCCAACGCTGAGGTCTGAGTCTGGGTGCGCTGCAAGAGACTCGCGCCCTTAGGCGGGCAGACAGCTGACGCGTTCCGTCGAGACGGCCGAGGCAAAGAGCTGTTCGCCCTCCTCAAAGGTGGCATTCCAGAAATGGGTGCCTTTACGAGCCGAACTCCCCTTCTTGCCGACACGAGGGACAGCCCGCCGCTCCACTGAAGAATGAAGGGGCGGTCTCAATTGGACCTGCCGAAGTAGTCGGTGGGGAACTGCCCGACGAAGGTCGGGAACGAGCCCTTACTGACCGCGCTAAACCTGCGGTTTTTCGCAGTTGCAGCATAAGGTGCTGTGCCGCGGTCGGCCCGTTGCAGAACCTGAAGAACGGCTGACTGCCTCGCCGAATACGGGCATTCATGACGACCGCAGCGCAGATTGGATAATCGGCGGTCTTGCCCGCAAACGAGGCGGCTACGTATGGCTTGCTACTCGAATCATTCGCGCCATTCATCTCAATGCCTATCCACGAAGAACTCGGGTCGGAGCACCCGCGCAGTGATCGCCCCGATCCCTGAGAGAACCAGCGCAAGGACAAAAAGCCAGCCCAGAAACGGGATCAGCCCAACAAGTCCCGCGGCCGTCGCCCCGACGCCCGCAGCCAGCGCCCGATCACCGATGGTGTCCGGCTCATGCCTGCCGAACGCCAGCAGCAGGCCGACTCCGAACGCATAGGCTGCCACGATATACCCGGCCAACCCGGCGACGAGCGCCAGAACCACCATAGCCGGGGTCAGCAGCAATCCGACGATGGTCATCGCGAATACCACGCCCGCTCCTATCACCGTCGACTGTGCCAGAAAGCCGAACCACAAACTGCGGAACGGCCGCGCCAGTATCTGCCGCCGCATTTCAGCCAGTCGCTCCGGCACCAAGGCTGCAACCAGCGCGGCCAGCGCTGCCACCACGACCACCCCCAGGAAGAACCCGGCAAGGGCCCATCGCCAACTTGGCTGTCGCGGCCCATCCCATTCCTCGATCTCACGCCGTTCGATCCGGTCGACGGGCAGCACGCGCTCGGGAATCTCGAGAGCGCCGGACTCGGCTTCATAGACAAGCAGCCGTCCGGCGATCGTCGCGGCTTGCCCCCAGTCCACCCTCTGCGCCGCGAGGCGCACATCTCCTGCCACCGCCGCATCGAATGCAACGGCTTCGGCCGCCACCATCGCATAGCCCCCGATGTCGCCACTCAGCCGTAGTTCGGAGGCGGCAGCTCGCAGATCACCGCCAACGTTCGCGACAGACACCGCGCGCCCGGCGATGGTCACATCTCCAAACACATCGCCCTGAAGAGAAACCTCTTCCCCCGCCGCATAGGCATCGCCACCCACCGTCCCCTCCATGGTGACCTCGCGGCCTGCCAGATGCGCCGAGCCGGCAACGTCGGCCTTTCCCGCCACTCTTTCGCCCGCCATGAACAGGTCATCGGTCCCGGCATCGACATGACTTACCGATCGCCCGGCCAGGAAAAAGTCTTCGCCAATGCCGAAGGACACAGCATCGGACTGTGCCCAGCCTGGCACCGCAACGACGCCTGAAACCAAAGCCAGAAGAAACCTTGCCATGTCTTGCCTCCGTTCGCCGGCAGGCAAGATCCTACGGCATCCGGAATGCTCCGCCTTGCGCCAAATCAATCGACGCGAACCGGCTGGAGTGCCATCATCGCCAGACCACTCCGTTGTGCGCACCGCCGGCATCGCGCGGGCATGCAATGCGGTGGTCCGGACAGCTGACAGCTTGGGCCGTTCATTCGGCGCGCCTCGGCGTGGGGCTCCGATCTGCCGGGTCTTTCTGAAAGCCCGCCCATACGCGATGTGTTGGGGATCATGCGCATAGCGACATTGAATGTTCAGAATCTGCGGCTTCTGAAGACTGACGGCAGCAAGCAGCTTCATGGGGCTTGGGACTCCGACGATCCGGAGGATACCGCTCTCGACGAAGCCGATCGCAAACTGACCGCGGAACTTCTCAAGGAGATCAACGCGGACGTGGTGGCCCTGCAAGAAGTGTTCGATCTTGTAACGCTCGAGCACTTTCACGACGCGTATTTGCTGCCAGCGGGAGTGCGTCCATATGGCGAACGCATCTGCCAACCCGGCAATGACGGTCGTGGCCTCGATGTTGCTTTACTTTCCCGTCGCCGGGTCGGTGCAGTCCGGAGTCATGCATCGCTCACATTGGCGGAAGCCGGCATAGCCCCGCCGGACGGGGTCAATCCGCACCTGCCGGTCTTTCGTCGAGATTGCCTGATGGTCACGATCGGTCGGCTGACGCTGTTCGTCTGCCATTTCAAGTCTCCCTACCCAGATGCAAGCGTGGCCTGGACCACGCGCAGATTGGAAGCGCTGGCGACCCGTCGCCTTGTCGAACGTCAGTTCGAAAACCCTGCGGACGGCCTCTGGCTCATAATTGGCGATCTCAATGAGCCGGATGTCGGGAGCGGCTCGCGCGAGCGCGCCATTGCGCCGCTGGAGGTAGGTTTCTCGATCGATCTGATGAAGCGGACGCCGGTTCACAGCCGCTGGACCTACTACGATCCGCACTCGAGGACATACCACTGCCCGGATATGCTTCTCGGATCGCCAGCGCTTGCAACGAAGTGGCCACATGCTGAGCCGGTCGTGGTGCGCCGTGGCTTGGGAACCGAAGCATCGCGGATGCACAGGGCAAGGCTTGTCGGTGTTGGACGGCATAGGCCGCATGCCAGCGATCACGCGGCGGTGACAATCGAGTTCTCGGGGCTGTGAGACGCCGCCCGATCTCGGAATGAAGCTATCTGCGCAACCGCGGGAAGCAGATAGCGATCACCGGCGCGCCAACTTGCATCTGCGGCCCGAACCGACCCCTTTCAGCCGCGTCACGGTCTGCCCCGAGATGCCAAGGCATCGGTGCCGCATGGCGTGCTGGGGCGCGGGTTGCCGGCCCATCGACCCCGACATGACGCCGTGGCCTGTCTGGCGCGGGCTTCGTTCACCCGCAGCTTGGGTCGGCTCAAAAAGCCCCAGTGGTCTCGCCACCGACCTGAGCAGGATCAAGGCGCGAGGGGTTCCGGTCGGGTAAGATGCCCCACCTGCAACCAAAGGAGGGTCCCATGGAGACCAATGCTCTCCCGCGCTACGATGACAGCGACAACCCCACAGGGTGCTGCCCGCGGTTCAACCCGGAAGGCTGGGACGGTGCCAAGCTGCACTTCGAGGACAAGAACTTCGTGCGAGCGACCACGACGGCGATGATGCATGTGCCTCTGAACATGGGTCGGGTCTTCGAGCGCGTCCAGAAGCACATCGACGCTGCGCAAGCCCGTGACGCGAACGATTTCATCGTTCTGAGCCGGGATCTGTCGCCGTGGTCGGCAGAACACCTCTTTGCGATCTCCGGCCCGGTCCCGAACGAAGAAAGCGTCACCTTATCCGGAGATTTCGTGACGAAGGTCTTCGAGGGCCCATACCGTGATGCCGGGAACTGGTATCATGAGATGCGCGAACTGGCGGGAAAGACCGGCGACGAAGATGACGACATCTATTTCTTCTACACCACTTGTCCGAAATGCGCGAAGGCTTATGGCGAGAACTACGTCGTCGGCGTTGCGAGAACGTCTTGATCTGCGAGAGCAACTTTTCAGCTGACCGGTATGCAGGGCGATGATGGTGCGGTGCAGTCGGCTTTTTCCGCCATCAGGGTGGGGAGCAGAATGTCGGCGCAACCCATCTCGACCCGGTTGATATGGTGGCCATCGCCCATAAGCATCGGATGAAAAGAAGATGAAGCGACCGCCTCACCCGATGCCGTATCATGTCGAGCAGGCGCTGGGCGCTGCGGGCCTCAGGGAGCGTTACGACCAACGACCGTGGTATCAACGCAATGACTATCTCGGCTGGATCGACAGGGCACAGCGCGAAGACACCAAGGCAAAACGACTTCGGCAGATGTTGGATGAACTCCGCGCGGGAGATCTTTACATGAAGATGCCGTGGCGCCCGAAGCGGAAGGGGCCGAGTTAGCATCAAGGCGCTTGCGATCTCGGAAGCCATCGAAATCTGCCGATTTGAGTCGTCCGACAGGGACTGCCCTTAGCTTACTTTCAGATCCCGTGCGGCGAAGGTCGCTCCGAGCCCAAACCTCCCAACCTTTCGACCGCCGTGCTACCCTGTTAATCAACAGGAGGCGACGCCTTATGCCGAACAACGAGATCAAAGCCAAAGCCGAAATGCTCATTCGCCGCCCTGTTCAGGAGGTGTTTGAAGCATTCGTCAATCCGGATCAAATGACCAAGTTCTGGTTTCCGAAAAGCACAGGCCGTCTCGAGGCCGGTGCATCGGTGGAGTGGCACGTCGGAATGGATGACGACGCGCCGAAAATCGATGTGAAGGTAATTGGATTTCAGAAAGATGCGCTTTTGAAGATCGAGTGGGCGGCCGGGGAGAAAGCAACAAGCGTCGAATGGAAGTTCACACCGCAAAAGAACAACATGACCTTCGTGGAGATTACCGAAACAGGTTTTGATGGTTCAACTGAGGAAGTTGCTGCGAAGGCAATCGACTCCACTGGCGGCTTCAATCAAGTCATCACCGCCGCGAAAGCTCTGCTGGAACACGGCGTCGAGATCAATGTCGTAAAGGACCACGCGCCCGACGGCTGCTAAGTCCGCTGAGCAGCCATTCCTGCCAAGGGCGATGTTGCGCAAAGCAGCCGCGAGCATGACTGTCCCCTTTTCCGCTTTTCTTCAGCAGACGGCTCTGATCTCGGCCCGTCCAAGGGCCGAGAAGCGGTTCATGATGGCGATGTGGGTCTGGATTCCGGCGGTTTGGCGGTCGGGATCTCGTGACACGATCCTCTCGCCGAAGAGCTTCAGGCAGTTCATCTTGGCCTCGACCCGGCTTCGGACGTGATAGCCGGTCCACTTCTTCCAGAACGTCCGGCCCAAGCGCCGAGTTGCCCGCAGGATCTCGTTTCGCGCGGCAGCAGCGGGACAGTCTTCTTTCCAGACACGCCCATTACGACGGATCGGTATGACCGCGTCGGCAGCTCGATCGATGATCGCGCCATGGCATCGTCGTGTATCATAGGCACCGTCAGCTGTGACCGTGCCGATCGCCTCCTCCGGCGGGATCTGCGCCAGCAGGTCCGGCAGCAGCGGGCTGTCGCCCTGGCGGCTCGAGGTGAACTCGACCGCGCGCACATCCCCGGTGCCCGCGTCCATGGCAATATGAACCTTCCGCCATTGCCTTCGGCGTCACGCGCCATGCTTGCGGGCCTGCCATTCGCCGTCCCCGCGGAACTTGATGCCGGTGCTGTCGATCAACAGGTTCAGCGGCTGTCCTGACGCGCGATACGGAACTTGCACTGCGATCCGCGCCTGCCGGCGGCACAGCGTCGAATAGTCCGGAACTGGCCAATCCAGCCCCGCCATCTGGATCAAGCTCTCGACCAGCCCGACCGTCTGCCGGAGCGGAAGCCCGAAGAGCACTTTCAGAGTGAGGCATGTCTGGATCGCAGCGTCCGAGAAAGTCTCGGGCCGCCCACGCTTCCCGGTCTTGCCGGCGTGCCAGACCATCTCGGGGTCAAACCAGACCGACAGCGAGCCGCGCTTGCGCAGCGCCGCGTTGTAGTCTGCCCAGTTCGTCGTGCGGTAACGGGTCGGGGAAGGCTTCGGCATGCCCTCGAGCTAACCATCAGCGCGCGCTCAGTGAATCCCCCTCACCGAGATGTGCAACAAGGTCGTCGTGGCTCGGCCAGTGAGGCGATTCACAACGGCGGCGACGATGCAGAAGTCCTTTGGGATTTGGTAGAGCCCGGCTTTCCCGGCGGCAATCTCTAAGGAGCCTGCGGGTCGGTCTGTCCTTTTCCGTTTCAGGGAAGGATGGAAGGGCGTGCGTCAGGGCAGGCCTGCTTGGCATGGACAAGATGGCCGAAGGCATAGAGGCCGATGCCTTCGCCGGCCCAGCCGCGTCCCGCGAAGAACGCCTCCTCTTTCGAGCCCGGCCTGCCCGTCAGTTTCACAAAACGTTCCGTCCGGATCTCGCTATCCTCGGACGGGACCTCTCTGGTCGCTATCTCTCTTTGCAACGCCGCTTCGATCTCTGCCTGATCGACCCTTCCCCTCACGCATATCCACCATC
Source organism: Limimaricola soesokkakensis (assembly GCF_900172345.1). Taxonomy (GTDB): domain Bacteria; phylum Pseudomonadota; class Alphaproteobacteria; order Rhodobacterales; family Rhodobacteraceae; genus Limimaricola; species Limimaricola soesokkakensis. Next base: position 17,184 of record NZ_FWFY01000017.1, on the reverse strand, counting down.
TTCGATGCGAGAGAGATAGGCCTTCACCGCCTCTGCGCGCCCGGCGCGCAGCAGGTCCGCTGCCGTTTCCCCTGCGAACGACGCAAGTGGCTGTGAGGTAAAGAGAAAGAAGGCATGGCCGAAGGAGCCAGACCAGTCCGTCAGCTTCGTCAGAATCTGAATCAGGTCCGCGAGCCTGCGCTCGGTCTGTGGGCTTGCCGCCTGCGTGTCGTCACCCAAGGACTGCTCCGAGGCGCCGATGGTTTCGGCAAGCTCGCTCCTGGTCAACCCGAGGGACGACAGCAAGGCCTTGATGATAACACTCCCGTCCGCGCGAAGTAGGTGTGTCGTGTCATGGCGTAGATCCATCCTTCGTCCTCCTAAGACGAGGATAGCATCACTGTAAACGCGGCCCTACGGTTCCTGCTGTCTACGCGGCTCACCGTTAAAGCAGGAGCGTTCGCAGATCATATGGGTCCGCCTTGGCTGACCGCCGATGCTTTTGCCCGATCATACAGCACTGGGGGTGTGGAGGCTTCCAGGCGCCCCAGAACCCGGGTCTCGAGATACTGAACTGAAAAGGAAATCCCAATCCCCCCTACCCAACCCATCATGGGGCGTCACGCTTCAAGATATCGAAGTCTCAATGAATCTGGCAGCGATGCCATGCGACAACGATGATAGAAAATCGAGGCTTCATGTTTCTTTGCATGGGAGACGGTCTGGGAGCTACGGCTACTGTTGCCCTCAACGGTTCCCAAGGTGAATGAATGTTCCAGATTGACCGCTCCGCCAACCGCCTGCGTAAGCTTGAGCGCACCAGCTTCTCCGAAGTCGGGTTCCGGGAGCGCGAGCACCTTCAGGAGTGGCTCGCCACGATGCCCGACGCTCTTTGCGAGGCAATGAGTGAGGGCGAAGATGGCCTGCTGATCATCCAGAAGGAATTTGACGGCTTCGACGGCACCCGGGAGCGGCTCGACCTGCTGGCGCTTGACCGGAGCGGGCAGCTTGTCGTCATTGAAAACAAGCTGGACGATTCCGGCCGAGATGTAGTCTGGCAGGCGCTGAAATACGCTGCCTACTGCTCAAGCCTGAAAAAAATCGAGATCGTAGGGATCTTCCAGCAGTATCTCGATCGCCATGGCGGTGGAGATGCGACCAGCACGATCTGCGAATTTCTGGGCGAGGACACCCTCGACGAGGTGGTCCTGAATGACGGAACCAGCCAGCGTGTCGTCTTCATCGCCGCGAATTTTCGGCGCGAGGTCACAGCCACGGTGCTTTGGTTGCGCGAGCATCAAATCGATGCGCGCTGTGTAAAGGTTGTGCCGTATAGGTTCGGAGAGGAGCTCTTCATCGACCTCCAGCAGGTCATCCCGACGCCGGAAGCGGCCGACTACATGATCCGCATGGCCGAAAAGGATAGTGAAGAAAAGTCGGCTAAAGGCGAATTACGCCGATCGCATCAGACACGCCTCGCATTCTGGACGGAAGTGTTGGAAGCGATGAACGCAGCCGGCCTTGACCGGTGGCAAAATATTACTGCGTCACGTGATCATTGGCTCACCTCCAGCATTGGCGTCGCCGGATGTAGCCTTGTTCTGATTTTCGTGCGTGACGAGGTAAGAGTTGAATTTCAGCTCAACCGCCCCAGTGCATCAGAGAATAAATGGCTCTTCGATCAGCTCATCCAAGAGCGGGAGCGATACGAGCAACTTGTGGGCGGAGAATTGGAATGGCGCCGGATCGATGAAAAGAAAGTCAGCATGGTGGTCTGCAAGGCGCCGGCGCAGGGTTATAGCAAAGAAAACTGGCCAGAAATGATATCTTGGCTGGTCGAACGCTATCGCAAGATGGACAAAGTATTTTCGGAGCCCGTGCGCTCCCTCGCCTCTCGCATGAGGCTCGGTGACGGGCAGGTCAGATCCAGTCACGACTGAGTGGCAAGATCGACGCGAGCATCTGTGCGCGCAATGAAATTTCCTGATCGTGCTTGATCAGCAGACGACACGACAATCAGAATGAAGATGATTTAGGACCACGTGAAATGGTCTTTTCATAGATAGGCCGACTGAACCCGCGATGACCCTCCCTGCACCTTCATTGTCTCCCGACCCCATTGTGGAGCTCGAACTAATTCGATGGCGGCAAGCCCGCTTCGAGCGCATCACCGAATGCGTGGAGGACGCTCTCCCCGCCCTCATGACGAAGATCGAAAGCACCGTCGCCTCGATGTCGTCGATCGCTGTGGGCACGGCCCAAATTTCACCCGACAACCTTTGGAAAACGCTCTTTGAACCTTGGGCACGGCAGGTCGCCACCCGCGTCGAAGCGGAGATGGACGAGGAAATCGGGGTGCTCGCTGCGTCGCTTTCAGAGAAGGGCACCAGTCAGGATGTTCTGCGCGTTGCGCTGCCCGCGCTCGCCGGAGTGGGTGTGCTCGCCGCATCCCTTGCTGCCATTCCCTCGGTCATGTCGATAGCGACGGTGACGACGACCTCTTTCTTTTTCTTCACCACCACCACGATCTCCTGGCCGGTCCTGGCAGTCGGAGGCGCCGGGATCGCCGTGGCCTCGTTTACCGGCAGCCGCCTTGTCGACTGGCTCAGTGACCAAAATCGTGCCCACTTGGAGGCCCGCCTACAGTGCCGCGCCCGCATCGCAGCATTGGGTCACGGGCTCGCTTCGGGCGAGCGCAGTCTCGTCACGGATCTACAAGCGGCCACGCTGCGGAGCCTCGAAGCCAAGTTGGAAATCGCCTGATGCCTCTTCTTTACGCCATCCCCCCTGGGCTCGATGCGCTTGTCTCGTCCGGTCAGGCTCAACTGATTGGCGCGATCATCAAGGACGTTTCCTCTGGTCAGGTCTTGGGTCATGTCCAGCAGACGCAGAGCTTTGCTCAAGCATTGACGCAAGCCGGTGGTGCCGCTGCACAGACCGGTTTCTCGCCTCTTGGGGTCATTGGCCTCGTCCAAAACGAACAGATCAAAGCCTCCCTGAAGGAGTTGGGGCAAGGCATGGCACTGCTGCAGAATTTGCAGTTCGCCAACATGGCCCTGACCGGAATCGGGATCGGCGTGTCCGTTGCCGGCTTCGCGATCATGAAGATGCGTCTGGACGCCATCGAGAACCATCTCGGAACTCTGAGAGGCGAGGTCCGAGAGATCGGCAGGCTGATACAGGAGGCCGAGCTTCGACGCCTCTTCAGCGAGATCCGCTCGGCGCTCAAGGATCTCGACAGCGTTGTCACCCGAACGGATTGCCTTTCCCTCGCAAGCAACCTGCAGAGACAGCTTTCCACCCATGTGAGCACCCTCTCAGACCTGCTGCGGGAGGCCATGGCTTTGGGTAAGGTCACTGTCCTTCCAATGGAACAACTGGACCTGATCTGGACCCTGAGCTCGGCGAAATGGCTCTGCGAGGAGGCCGAACTGCGAACGCTTTTCATTTCAGAGGATCTGGCACACGCGGGCGATTACGCGGCGCGCTACCGGGACGACAACATCAGGTGCCTGAACCAGCTGAACCCGGATGCGCTGGCGCGCTTGGTCGCAGCTGGCGAAAAGGATCTGGCCGACGCCGTTTCCGCACGACGCAACGCGGCGACACGTCTTGGCCGGATTGCCGACGGGTTTGCCGGTGCCGTCACCAGTCTCAGCCATCAGCATTCACTGGCACAGGCGCTCATTGATGGCGGAGTTGGAGGGCGCGCGTTCGTTCAGGCCGCCACCCAGGAAACAGACAGCCCCTTCCTCCTCGTCACGCCCAGGCGGTAGCCCACCGACATCGCCCTCTGTCGCGCAGCGTGCCCCGTGTTTGACCGCGCAAAGCGGGCGCGTGGTGTCATCTGGTTATGCCGATCCCGACCGACGTAAGCGGGCAAGCTGGTGGCGGCCACCGTCAGCTCCGAAATCAATCAGGAGAAACGCTCGTTCAGATCTCGAGACTGACGAAGCACCCTCTTCGCGACCGCTTGGCATGCTGCACAGCTCGTGGCACAGTCCTTTGCACAAACTGGTGTCGCACGTGCTGCTGGTCCCGGTTTTCGGTTTGATTTCAGCGCTGTGCATTTTGGCTCCGGGCCCTACCGCCGCAGCCAAATTTCCGGAAAGACGCTAAGGTTCAGACAGAGAACCCCCGGGTCTCGGCAGAGACCCGGGGGTCTTCATTTGGCTTTGCACAAAGCGTTGCACAGATACTGATCCTGCCGCGTGGCACTTGCAATCCGTGGAGGCTCGATCGCGGTACGTGCCCTACCCTTCGAACTCCGAGCCATCGGTTGCTTTTGGCGTCGCCGCATTCCGGTCCGTGCCAGAACCCGGTTCAAACCGGAATTCTTCTGATTCCCGCTGGGCACGCAGCCTGCCCCATGACGCGGGAGACTCGACTTGATACTCCATCCGGGTGCCGTGCGCGATCAGCCAGTTTGGCGCGGTGCCGGTGGTCTACAACGGCGATGAGCGCGACATACCGGGCTTCGCGGGTCGTTCCGCGAGGCCAAGATCGAGGCGATCCTCGATAGACCGAGTTCGGGAATGGCTCGAATACGAGCACAGGCATGAGGAGTGCGTCGCGGCGATTGACGAGGCCGCCAGGGGTTGTGCATGGCATCCCGGGCGGCTCGCCTGAAGGCATCGTCCCCTTGCCAGCTCGCTCAGGCGTGGTGGTCCATCCCGTGCTGGTCCGGCCGGTACGGGTTGCCCGCTTTCGGGTAGAGGAAGACCTTCGTGCCCAAGGGGACCTTTTCGTAGAGGTCGATGATGTGGTCGTTCACCAGCCGAGCGCAGCCATTCGAAACCGCCTGACCGATCGTCGAGGGCTGGTTGGTGCCGTGGATGCGCAGATAGGTGTCCCGACCATCGACGAAGAGATAGAGCGCCCGTGCCCCGAGCGGGTTGTCGAGACCGCCAGGCATGCCGTCCTCGGCATATTTCTCGTATTTCTCGGGTTCCCTCCGCACCATGGCCGGGGTCGGCTTCCAGCTTGGCCATTCCTTCTTTACCTGAACGACGTAGCTGCCGGCATGATAGAGATCCGCGCGTCCGACGCCGACGCTGTAGCGGATGGCGCGGCCTTCGGGCAGGGTCCAGTAGAGCGCGAACTCGTCCGGCATCACGTGGATCTCGCCCGCGGCAATGCCCGGTGCGATCTCGACTTCGCGTGGCAGGAACTTCTCGGGCAGCGTGCCCCCCGCATGCGCCTGCGCCAGACCCGGCAGTGTAGCCCCGGTCAGACCGAACCCCGCCATTCGCGTCAGAAACTGTCTTCGCTGCATACCACTCGCCTCATGATTGGTCGCCTGTGACAGACCAAGAATATTTGGGCCGATTCGGTTCGGCCAGTTCGGTGTCGCAAGAATATCTTTCCGATTACCGATGCGAACGGGTCAGCCCTCGCCGGACAAGAGTGCCTTGCCCCCAATCACCTGGAGCATGAAAGAGCCTGAGGCGGTAATCGTCAGGAAGCCGTGGAACGCCTCGATCCCGCTGATGAAGCGCAGATGGCCGTCCGGGTTCAGATCGCCGCGGCCCAGCGTGGTGAAATTGACCAGCGAGAAATAAATAGTCCATGAGCGTCGGGTCGGGCGCATCGGGTCAAGAAGGCTTCAGGTCGCCGACCTGCAAACCCTGCACCCCCCAGATAAAGGCGAAGGTATAGATCAGCGCCTCGATCACATGCGCCACGGTGATCGCGCCGATCGTAATAAAGATGACGGCCCCGGGGCATCGGCCGGACCTGATGCGATCACATCCGAGACCTGCTTGAGCGTGACATAGTGAATGGCGCTGCATAGCGCCACGACGACGGCGGATATCGGAATGGCCAGGATCATGCGACCTCGACGGCATGGGGCGTCGGAGCGTAGCGCGGTTCAGTCACGTGCCTTCTCGAGCAGGGCGACCATTTCGCGGAACTTGGTGCGCTGCTCGTCCGGATTGCCCGATAGGATCGCGGCTTCGAGGCAGTGATTGGTGTGATCCTCGATCAAGAGCCGCTCGACCGCCTTCAGTGCCGAACGCACCGCCGCAGTCTGGGCCAGCACATCAACGCAGTAGCGATCCTCCTCGACCATGCGCGAGATCCCCCGGACCTGCCCCTCGAGCCGCGCCAGCCGCTTCTGGATCGCTGCCTTGTTCTGCTTTTCCTGCATGTTCGTCGCCTCCAGCCAGGCCTTGCGCCTCCGGCACATGGAACCATACGCCATCCGACCGGTTCCGAACATACCCTATGTGGGTATCTCGACGTCACATACCCCACTGGGGTATAATAGGGCATCGAGGCGCCGAGTCGGCGCATTCGGAGCAAAGGAGGACGCGCCATGGACTACGATTGCCATGCGCATGCGCATCACCACCATCTGCCCGGCGACCGTACCGTGACCGATCCGGTCTGTGGCATGTCGGTCGATGTCGAGACCGCAAAGCATTTTTCCGAGCACGAGGGCGAAACCTTCTATTTCTGCTCGGCCAAGTGCCGCGAGAAGTTCGGCACAAGGCCCGAGATCTTCCTCGATCCCGCGCTGAAGGCCGCGCCGCCCGAGCGCGAAGACGTGATCTACACCTGCCCGATGCATCCCGAGATCGAGCAGATCGGTCCCGGCTCCTGCCCGATCTGCGGCATGGCGCTCGAGCCCAAGGGCATTCCGATGACCGAAGGCCCGAGCGAGGAATATCTCGACTTCCGCCGCCGCTTCGTACTGGGCGCGGTGCTGACCGTACCGCTGGCGGTGATCGCGATGGGGCGGCACTTCGCACCGCATGCCTTCGCCATCATCTCCGCGCCCATGCTCGACTGGATCGAGCTGATCCTCGCCACGCCGGTGGTGCTGTGGGCGGCGCTGCCGTTCTTCGAACGCGGCTGGGCCTCGATCGTCCGCCGCAGCCTCAACATGTTCACGCTGATCGCGCTCGGCGTCGGCGTCGCCTATGTCTACTCCGTCGTCGCCACCGCCGCGCCACAGCTGTTTCCACCGCAGTTTCGTGGCCACGAGGGCGAGGTCGGCGTCTATTTCGAAGCGGCGGCGGTGATCGTCACGCTGGTTCTGCTGGGCCAGCTTCTGGAGTTGCGCGCGCGCGAGCGCACCGGGGGCGCGATCCGCGCGCTTCTCGACCTCGCGCCCAAGACGGCGCGGCTGGTCGACGCGCAGGGCGAGCGTGACGTGCCGCTTGACATGGTCCGCTCGGGCGACCGCCTCAGGGTACGACCGGGCGAGAGCGTGCCGGTGGACGGCGTGGTGGTCGAGGGCCGCTCCTCGATCGACGAGAGCATGATCACCGGTGAGCCGATCCCGGTCGAGAAGGCCGAGGGCGACCCGGTCACCGGTGGGGCACTAAACCAGACCGGCAGTTTCGTGATGCGCGCCGAGAAGGTCGGCGCCGAGACCATGCTCAACCGCATCGTCGCCATGGTGGCCGAGGCGCAGCGCAGCCAGGCGCCGATCCAGAAGCTCGCTGACAAGGTGTCCGGCTACTTCGTTCCGGCGGTGGTCGGCGTCGCCCTCCTCGCCTTCGTAGTCTGGAGCCTCTTCGGCCCCGACCCGGCCATGGCCTTCGCGCTGGTCTCCGCCGTGTCCGTGCTGATCATCGCCTGTCCCTGTGCCTTGGGCCTCGCCACGCCGATGTCGATCATGGTCGGCGTCGGCAAGGGCGCGGGCCACGGCGTGCTGATCAAGAACGCCGCCGCGCTGGAGCGCTTCGCCGCCGTCGACACGCTGGTCGTGGACAAGACCGGCACGCTGACCGAGGGCCGCCCGGCGCTGGTCGAGGTGGGGACCGAGGGCATGGCGGAGAATGAGCTTCTGGGCCTCGTCGCCGCGCTCGAGGCCCAGTCCGAACACCCGCTGGCCCGCGCCATCGTCGAGGGCGCGAATGAGCGCGGTATCCCCCTGCCCGAGGTCGAAAGCTTCGACAGCATTACCGGCAAGGGCATCTCGGGCCGGGTTGCGGGCCGCGGCGTCGCGATCGGCAATGCCGCGATGATGCAGGATGCGGGCGCCGACACGGCCGCCCTGTCCGAGCGGGCCGATGCTGCGCGGCGCAAGGGGCAAACGGCGATCCTCGTGGCCGTTGACGGTCGCGCGACCGGGCTGGTCGCGGTGGCCGACAGGATCAAGGAAACGACACCCAAGGCCATCGCGGCTCTGCACGAGGAGGGCCTCAGGATCGTCATGCTCACCGGCGACAACGCGGTCACCGCCCGCGCCGTGGCCTCGGATCTGGGCATCGACGAGGTGATCGCCGAGGTGCTGCCCGCCGACAAGCAGGCGGCGATCCGGCGGCTGCAATCGGAGGGGCGCGTCGTGGCGATGGCCGGCGACGGGGTAAACGATGCGCCCGCATTGGCGGCCGCCGATGTCGGCATCGCCATGGGCACCGGCGCCGACGTCGCGGTCGAGAGCGCCGGCATCACGCTGGTGCGCGGCGACCTGACGGCGCTGGTGACCGCCCGGCGGCTGAGCCGCGCCACGGTCCGCAACATCAAGCAGAACCTGCTCTTCGCCTTCCTCTACAACGGCCTTGGCGTGCCGGTGGCGGCAGGCCTGCTCTACCCGTTCACCGGGCTGCTGCTGTCGCCGATCATCGCCGCCGCGGCGATGAGCCTGTCCTCGGTCTCGGTGATCGGCAACGCACTGCGCCTGCGCGCGGCGCGGGTCGGCTTCGAGGCGAACTGAACCAAACGGGGCGCCGCCGGGCCATCGGTCCGGCGGCGCCCCTTCGTATGTAAACGGACCCTCCCCGGTCCGGCAGTGAAAGGAGAGTTTCCATGTCCTACTGGCGCTTCGCCGCGATGATCGCGACCTCGACGGTGGTGATGTTCGGGCTGATGTACATCAACACCTACGCCTTCGAGCACGTCTTCTTCAGCGAGACCCGGACCTACATGGCGCTCCTGATGGGTGCGGCGATGGCGGTGATCATGCTCAGCTTCATGCTGTCGATGTATTCGAACAAGGCGATCAACGTCGCGATCTACGCCGGGGCCGTTGTGGTCTTCGGCGTCACGCTCTGGCTGATCCGCAGCCAGGAAACGGTGGACGACACCAGCTACATGGCGGCAATGATCCCGCACCATTCGATCGCAATCATGACCTCCGAGCGTGCGCAGATCGAGGATCCACGCGTGCGCAAGCTCGCCGACGAAATCATCGCCGCGCAGCGCAAGGAGATCGGCGAGATGCGCCACTTGATCGCCGATATCGAAGAGAACGGCATCGCTACGGACCCGGCGCTCGGTGAGTCCGAAGCGCCCGCGGAGGAAGGCACCGTCGAGGAGGCGCTGAGTTCCGTGCAACTGGCCGGCCTCGACCCGGCGGGATTGACCCCCGAGGAGATCGAGACCGCGCTCGAACGCGACGCGACCTGTGAGTTCCGCCGCACCAATGAGGGCGAACCGGTGCTCGCCATGGCGGGCGAGAACGGTGCGATCAAGCTGTCGGGCGTGCTGGTCCCGCTGGCCGCCGGTGGCCCGATCGCCGTCGAGACGTTGGAAGACGGCGCGCGGTTCGCGGCCGAAGGCGTCGATGTCTCCGTCATGCCCGACCCGGGCGCCGACTGGACCGACACTGATGGCAGCCTGCGCCGCGCCGAAGCCGAGATGACCTTCCATCTCGAAGAGGGCCTGCGGGTGGGCTATCGCGGCTTCCTCGACTGCTCGGCCTGATCCCGGCAGAACTCCGCTTCCCCCATTTGCGCTATCGCGCCGGACCCGACAGGGTCCGGCGCTTTCCCGAGATCCGAGCGAAAGGACCGCCCATGAAGAGCCTGATCACCGCCCTCGCCTTCGTTCCTCTTGCCGGTGGCGCCCTTGCCGGGCCGGGCCACGGCTCCGCCCAAGGCATCGGCGAACCGGGTGATCCCGCGAAGGTCGACCGGACGGTCGAGATCGCTATGGACGAGATGAGCTACACCCCCGCTTCGGTCGAGGTTACCGCTGGCGAGACGATCCGCTTCGTCGTGAGCAACGAAGGCCTGCTGATCCACGAGTTCAACCTCGGCACCCCCGACAGCTGGGCCGCGCATGAGGACGAGATGCAGGCGATGATGCGCGAGGGCATGATGAACATGCGCCGCGTCGATCACGAAAAGATGCAGGAGATGGGCATGGCGCATGACGACCCCAACAGCGTGCTGCTGGAGCCGGGCGAGAGCGGCGAGATCGTCTGGACCTTCCCCGAGGACGGTCAGGTCGGCTACGCTTGCAACGTTCCGGGCCATCTCGAAGCCGGCATGAAGGGCGAGGTCGAGCTGGGCGCGAGCTGACACGACCCCGGCGCGGTGAGGTGCCCGCGCGGCCCGACCAGCACGTCCGATTGGGCGAGATGGGGCTGCGGCAATGGTTGGGCTCCCTGCCCCGATTGATGCAGATCAATGCGATACGGGCCCTGTCCCCTCATGGTTCGTGGTGGAAACGAGCCATGGAGACCAAGATGAACCGCATTGCATTCGGCCTGGCCCTCATCGCGGGCCCGGCATCCGCCGATCCGGAGGGCTATGGTTACGGGCACATGATGGGCTGGGGCGGCAGCGGCTTCGGCATGGTCTTTGGCCCGGTGCTCTGGCTGATCGTACTCGGCCTCGTGGTCGCCGGGGTGATCTGGCTGGTCCGGCGCCTCGACGAGGGCGCCGGACCGGGCCGGAAATCCGGCGCGCTCGCCGAACTCGACATGCGTTTCGCCAAGGGCGAGATCGATTCCGAGGAATACGCCTCCCGCAAGAAGCTGCTGAGCGACGCCTGACCGGCGGCTGACGGTGCGAGGGAAAGAGAGACGGCCGCCTTGGGGCGGCCGTTCAGTTTCTAGCCTTTGGCTTGGAAAGTCTTCACTTGGTTGAGGATTGTACCTAGCGACCGACCGATCAATGGGCAGAGCCGAGGGTGGTTGCCGCTGTGCCATGGTCGGGCGCCGAGTGATCGTGGTCGTGACCGTCGTCATGCGCATCGCCATGCATCGTCGCCGCCGCGATGCCGTGATGACCGACACTAACGGGCAGGCTGCTGGCATAGCTGCGCAGGGCGAGGTGAAAGACGGTCGCAAAGACGACACCCAGCATGATCATGAAGACCCAGTTCCGGCGGTGCAGGACGTATCCTTGACGGATCGCGAAGGCGAGCGAGGATACGAAGATGCCGATCGGCGCGATGTAGCTGGCGAAGACCGGGGTATCGTAGAAATGCTGCGCGGCCCCGGAGACCATGCCGATGCCGAGCGCGAGGAGCAGCGACACCGAAACGTATTTCAACACGCTGTCACCGAGGATGCCGGTCTTGAAGAGCACCTCGTTGAGGTAGGAGCCGAAGGCGAACAGCACGGCCCCGATGGCCATCAGGACAAGCGCATACTGGCGCATATCTGCCTGCGCCGCGTGCACGATGGAGCCCGAGATCAGGCCCATGCCGAGGAACATCAGCAGGTAGGAGAAGTAGGGTTTGAAGACGTTCCAGGGCGTGGTGAAGGTCACGTCGCCTGGTTGAGCATTGATCGACATCTGGTCGAAACTTTCTCTGAGGTTGAGGTTTTGGTTCGGTCCCCGCGAACATGCCGGGATCGGGGATCGTTCTGCATGGCGCCGTCTTGCGGGCCGTTGACCGGCTCGTGCCGGCGCATGCCGAATGGCACGGCCAAGCCGGCCGGCCGCTCGCATCGGTCCGCTGAGACTGCGGCCACCCGGAGGGAGCGGCCGCAGCGGGCCCGCTTCAGGTCGCTGCGACGGCGAACTCGGTCATCATCCCGCTCGCGAGATGCGGCATCTGGTGGCAGTGCAGCATCCAGCGCGCCGCCTCTCCGGCATCGAGCGCCACGGTAACCGCAGCCATCGGCGGCACGTAGACCGTGTCACGCACCGCGCCCGAGAAGCGCTGACCACCCGCCTCCACGACCTGGAACACGTGCCCGTGCAAATGCATCGGGTGCCCCATGGACGACATGTTGTGGAAGGTCAGCTCGACCCTTTCGCCCGAGACGGCCGGGACCGGCTGGCGCTCGGCCCACGTCTTGCCGTCGATGGTCCAGACATAAGGCTGCATCTGCCCACCCAGCATCACCATCTGCCGCCGTTCGGCGGCGCGCTCGGGCAGCGGTTGGGTGGCGCGCAGCGACCGCTCCTGCCCGAGATCCAGATCGAAGGCCGGCGCCGCGGTGGGTGCGATGCCCTGTATCTTCTCGACCTGTGCCCCGGGGCTCGCCAACACGATCCCGGTACGCTCCGGCGCCCCCTCGCGCAACGCGAGGATCGGGAAGGCCCCGCCCGAGGGCAGATCGATCTCGATATCGAGCCGCTGCGCCATCGCCGCGCCGAAGCGACGCCCGGAGATCGGCTGCACGGCATGGCCGTCAACCGCCACCAGCCGGGCCTCGACCGCCCCCGTCTCGATCCAGAAGCTTGTCGCGGCGGCTGCGTTGATCACCCGCAGGAGCACCCGCCCGCCCGGTTCGACCTGCACCAGCTCGGGGTCCGAGAGCGTGCGGTCATTCGCCAGATAGGCGTCGAAGTCGTAGTCGTTGAGATCGGCCGCCATCGCCATGCCGCCATGATCCATCCCGGCCATGGCGCCGTGATTCATCCCGGCCATAGCTCCATGGTCCATCCTGGTCATCGCGCCGTGATCCATACCCGGCATGCCGTTCATCGCGCCGTGGTCCATGCCGCTCGTCGCGCCCATCCCGGCCATGCCGCCATGGTCCATGCCGTGCATCGCCATGCCCGAGGTGATCTCCTCCATCACCTGCTCGGGCGATTTGAAAGAGAAGTCGTGCAGGAACATCACCACCTCCTGCCGGTCGGCGGCAAGGTCCTCGGCGCGGCGCACGATCAGCGGCGCGGCCAGAAGCCCGAGCTCCTGAAGCGGCAGGTGGCTGTGCATCCAGTGCGTCCCCGGCAGCGGCGCGAAATCGTAGTCGCGGCTCTCGCCCGGGGCGATGGGGGGCAGCGGCAGGTTCGGCACGCCGTCCTGGGCATTGGGCGGGATCTGCCCATGCCAATGGATCAGCGTCTCGACATCGAGCCGGTTCTCGAGCCGCACCGCAAAGCGCTGGCCGGGATCGAGCGTGAGACCGGGCCGGTCATCCGGGCCGAGCAGCCCCATAACGGTGGCGGCGCGCCCGTCGATGTCGAGCGTGCGCGTCGTCGCGCGCAGCAGCAGCGGCTCCATGGCTTGTGCGCGCCCGACAGCAGGCATGGTGGCGAATGCGGCTGCGGCCGCGCTAGTGGCGAGGAAGCCGCGACGGGAAAGGTGATGGGTCATATGTCTGAAATCCTTGCGGCGAAGGGGCCGCGATGCGGGGCCACCCGATCAATCGGGGGCGGTGACGCGGGACTTCAGGCGTACTGTGGAGGATGCCAAGGGGGCATGGGCGCCTGGCCCGCCATAAGGATCGGAGCAAAGCCCGTCTCGACCGCGGTCCGTCGGGTCAGGCTACGATAGCCCTCGGGCCGCAGGGGGCGCAATCGTTCGGCAAGGCATAGCAAGGCACACTCGGCCAATCCGGCCTCTTCCGCAGGCAGGTCACCATGCTCGGGCATCGAGAGATGATGCGCACTATGTCCCTGGCCCTCGCCGAGGGCGGTCGCGGCACTTGCCCCGGAGAGCGCGACGGACAGCATCAGCAGCCCTCCGAAGAGAACCATCAGGAGCCTGGGAATCACATGTCGACGTCGCATCTTGAAATGAGAAATGGCAGGTTCCGACCCGGATACAAGTGGCTCGCGTCCGGAGCGGAGCCGCGGCGGCGCTTCGCCGCCAAGGGATCACCTTCCGGCCATCAGTCGATGCCGTTCTCGCGCTGCAAGGCCCGCACGTAGGCGACGACGTTCGCCACATCCGCATCGGTCAGCCCTTCGACCGGAGGCATGTCCCCGAAGTCCCAGTGATGCGACCGCACGCCGTTGCGCACGGCGGCGAGGAAAGCATAGTCGCCATGGTGGCTGGGCTCGTAGGTCTTGTGGACCAGCGGCGGCGCCACGCCGTTCTGCCCCGCTGCGTTGGGACCGTGGCAATCGGCGCAGACCGCATCGAAGGCGCGCTTGCCCATCTGCGTCTGCTCCGAAAGCTCCGTCGGCAGCGCCACCCGGACGATCGCCGCACCCTGCGGGATCTCACCGCTGTCGGGCGGGGTCATGGATTGGCCGCCCATGCCGCTCTCGTCCGGCCTCGATACGACCCAGAGCAGGCCGCCGGCGAGGAGGACGCCCATGGCGCCGAGAATGATCGTCTTGTTCATCGCTACGTCTTTCGAATGGAATAGGCCCGGCGCGCTCCGAGGGCGCGCCGGCGCATCTGTTTCGTTGCGGTCAGCGCAGCTGCGCCACTTCGTCGGTCGCGGGCGTCACGGGCCGAGGCGTTGGGTCGAGCAGATAGGCCGCAATGGCGCGGCGGTCGCTCTCGTCGAGGAAGCCGGTGCCCTGCTCCACCACCTCGGCCATCGAGCCCCCGAACACATCGCCCGAGGGGGTGATGCCGGTCTCCAGCGCATAGGCGAGCGCCGAGGCGGTCCAGCCGCCCTCGCGCAGCGCCTCCGCCCGGATCGACGGCGCTGCCGAGCCGCCCGGCAAGTCGTCATTGCCGCCGAAGGGCACCGCGTCGAGGCCCCCCATGAGGCCCCGGCCCGTATGGCATGCCCCGCAATGCGACGCGCCTTCCACGAGCTCTCGCCCCCGGTTCCATGCCTCGGAGCGGCCCAGCACCGGCGCGACATCCGAAGGCCTGAGCGCAGCCGCGCGCCAGAGCTTCAGCCCGGACCGGACGCTGAAGGGAAAGCCGATGTCGCTCTCCGCCCGGGTCTCGGCCACCGCCGGCACCGTCGCCAGCGCGGCCCAGAGATCGGCGATGTCCTGGTCCGAGAAGTCTGCATAGAACTCGAAGGGAAAGGCCGGGTAATAGGGCTCGCCCTCGGGCGACACCCCTTCGCGCAGCGCCCGGGCGAGATCGTCCGGGGTCCAGTTGCCGATGCCGTGCTCGAAATCGGGCGTGATGTTCGGCGGCACGAAGCTGCCGAAGGGCGTGTCGAGCGGCGCGCCGCCCGCCAGCGCCGGACCATCGGCCGCCGTGTCGGTATGACAGGCCACGCAGCCCGCCGCCCGCGCCAGGTAGGCTCCGCGCCGGGCGTCCCCATCGAGGGAGATCTTCGCGTCCGCCTCGCCGATTGGCCAGGCACGCAGCCCGGCATAGCCGCCTCCGGCCAAGGCGGCCGCCAGCAGCACGCTTCTGAGCAGCCCACGCATGCTCAGCTCCCCGCCCGGTAGCGGCCATGACAGGCCGCGCAGGTCTCGCCGATCCTGCGAAAGACGTCGGGCGCGGCGAGTGTCGCGTAGCCGGGCGCGGAGCTGCCCGCGGCCTTCGTGGCCGTGGCCCCCGACACCTCCTGCTCCGCGCTTCTGCGCGGTTCGATGCCGAGGAGCTGCGCCACCGAGTATCCGGCGCCCGGGCCGGCCCGGTCCGAAGACTGGTCCGGCATCGTCATGCCTTCATGCCCCGCCATGGAGCCGCCCATCGCCATGCCGGCATGAGGATCGGGCGCGGTCAGTCCGTTCGGAGCGGCCTTCACGAGGCCTTCGGCATGGCGCCGCAACTCTTCGGCCAATGCATCGAACGTCTCGGGCTCCTGCCATATGGCCTCCTTCGCGTAGGAGACCCCGTCCGCGCTGCCCTCGGGAAAGAGCCGGGTCATCTCGCTCCCGGCATGCGCCGCGATCGCGCGACCGGCCTCGGCCACGCGCGCCGCGTCATAGGGCGCTTCCCCGCGCATCATCGGGGTCACGTCGCGCATGGCGTCGCGCATCGCGACCATCCCCTCCATGCGTTCGCGCACCACGCCCGTCGCGCCGCTATGTGCGAGCGCGGCCCCTGCGGCGACCCAAGTCGCCAGCGCGGCCATCGCCATCTTCTTTCTTGTCATACTGCCCTCGTCGACTGAGTCCGATTGTCCAGATCAGACCCTTCGACGGGGTGGCGGCAGAGCGATGTCAGGGTGCTGCGAAGGCGGCTCCGAGCCAGCGACACTGAAGGTCATCCGGCCAGCCAGCCGCAGCGGTGGACTGGCAAGTGCGCCTTCGTCCGCCGGAACTATGATGCACCGCACGCTGGGATGACAGGCCGTGGATTGAGATGCGGGGCCGGAGATGACGGGAGCTGCGACGGAGGCGTGCTCCGCGTGTCCGTCTGCCGCGTGGGCATGTTCCGGACCGGCAACCTCCCCAAGCCCCACGAGGAGCAGAAGCCAGCAAAGGGTCAACCCGACGATTTGCCTCAGCAGCATACGAGACGATGCCTTCTGCATGTTCAGCGCTCTGCCACGCTACGGTACCCGGTCGCGGGAGAGAAGCCGGCACTTCGTCGGAAATTGGGAAAGGGCAAAAACGCGCCGAAACTGCAACGCGGGGCAAGTGGGAAACCCGTCCCCTCCGAGAACAGCAACCCAAGCAATCGCACCCTGCGTTCCCTGTTGATTGGAGGACCGGCCGTGAACTTGTGCTTGGCCCGGATCCTGACCGATGCCCTCGCCGAATGCGCCTACCTGTCAGGCGACGAGGCCGCGAATGTCCGCACCGTTGTCGACCCCCATGCCAACATCGACCTCAACCCCAAGGCGGCGCGGCGCTTCGGCCTTGCCATCACTCATGTCTCCGAGACCCGTATGCGTGCCGGCTCCAAGAGCGGCGATCATCCGCTTGGGACGTTTCCGTCCCCGCCCTCTCATTGGGACGTAGCGTTTCGCCGTGCCTCCACTTGTAGCAGGAATTGCGCCCTATTGTCGCCCGATTGGGCAGTAGCTTGTCTGTCAAACCGCAGCCATGGGACCGATCGATGAAACTTCTGACCACCGCCTCGGCGCTTGCCATAAGCGCTCTCCTCTCCACCTCCGGCGTGGCCACCGCCCAATCGGTGACCTTCGAGACCTATGATACCGATGGCGATGGCATGTTGTCCCGCAAGGAATGGGCGCAAGCTTCCGAAATCCGCAGCAAGCGCATTTTCCGGATGGCGTCGCAGGGCGACCGCTTCATCACCGAGGAAGAGTTCGCCGAAGCCATCGACGATAGCCGCCTCACCCTGCGGCTCGCGGCGCTCCGGGACAAGGTGAAGAGTGACCTGAGACCCGTCTTTCCTCCGGTTTGACGGAGAATCCATGGGTGGTTTCTGAGGCTATGCGGCCTGCTGTTCCAGTGCTGTTTTCATGGCAAATTCGGCGGGTGGGATATTGCCCAAGGCTGA
>NZ_FWFY01000009.1 GCF_900172345.1 Limimaricola soesokkakensis | reverse complement strand
TGAGCCCCCGCACCCCGACCAAGGGGCCCGGCGCGCGCCTTCACCGCGCCGGGCCCACCCGCCGGCCACTTTGTTCCACAAATACGCAAACCCCGCCGCCAGCCCCGATCCCGCCGCCAAGGACAAAGCCGCAAGGGCTCAGGCAGCATCCGAAGCCTTCTGCGCGGCAAAGCTCCCGGTCATGGTGCCGAGCGGGATCAGACAGGCCTGCAGCGCGTGATACAGGTCGGGCTTGCCGAAGAACGGGTCGGATGACGGCTGCCCCTGCGCGTCGATCTGTGGGTGCCAGCCGCCATTCTCGCGGTCGATCAGATGCAGCGCCGCGAAATCCCAGAAGCGACGGTACCATTCCTCGTAAAGGGGATCGCCGTCGAGTTCGGACAGCGCATGGGCCGCACCGATGCCCTCGCAGATCGGCCACCAGTAGCGTTCGTCGATGGTGGGGCGGTCGTCCCAGCCAAGAGTGTAGTAGAGCCCGCCCTTCTTCGTGTCCCAGCCATCCGCAACGGCGCGCTCGAACAGGGAACGCGCCGCCTCGGGGGCCCAGGCGAGCCTGCGGCCACCGGTCTCGTAAAGCTGAACCAGGAGCCGCGCCCATTCGAGCGAGTGGCCCGGTGTCAGCCCGGCAGGGCGGAACATCGGATCGCCGTCATAGTCGCGGTCAAGGCTCCAATCGGCATGGAAGTGCTCGGCTAGCCGCCAGCCATTCTCGCGGGCGCGACGATTGACGATGAGGTCGGCAATCCGCTCGGCCATCTCGAGGTGGCGCGCATCGCCGGTGGCCTCGAAGGCGGCCATCAGCGCCTCGGTCAGGTGCATGTTGCAGTTCTGGCCGCGATAGGGCTCGGTTTCCTGCCAATCGTCGTCGAAGCCCTCGCGGATCGCACCGTGCTCCTCCTCCCAAAACCGCTCGCGGATCAGGGTCGTGACGTCGTCGAGCATGCCCTGTGCGTCCTGATGTCCGGCCAGCTTGGCGCTCGCGGCGGCGAGGAGGACGAAGGCGTGGCCGTAGCCCGTCAGGCGCGGATCGGGCACGTCCCGGGCTGTAACGCCCCAGGCATAGCCACCGTTTGGCTGGCGGTGCCGTTCGCGCAGGAAGCGCATGCCGTGATTGACGATCCCCATGGCACCGGGGCGACCCATCAAGGCGGCGATGGCATAGCAATGCACCATGCGGGTGGTGACATGGATCTCGCGCAAGCCCTCCTCGCGGATCGCCCGGCCCTGCGCGTCAAGCGGGAAGAACCCGCCCTTGGGATCGATGCTTTCGGCCTCGAACAGGCGCAGCAGGTCGTCCGCCTCCCGCGCAAGCCAATGGCGGTGGTCGGGCCGGTCGGCCCAGCGGGTGGCAACAGTCATGAAGGCGTCTCCGGAGTGGTTATCGAGGCAAGGGCGGTGCGGTGGTGTCACGCAGGATCAGGGAGGCATCGAGTTCCTGGTGAACGGGGGCGGCGGCGCGGTCCGACAGCCGTGCAAGAAGCCGCTCGGCCAGGTGCTGGCCGAGGGAGTAGGGGGCGATCGAAAGGGTGGTCAGCGCCGGCGTGGCCAGCGCTGCGTCGGCGACGTCGTCGAAACCGATCACCGAGACTTCCCGCCCCGGCGTTTCGGCGCGCCGACCCAAGCCGAGACAGGCGCCGAGCGCCACCATATCGCCGTTGCAGACGACCGCCGTGACCTCCGGATGGGTCTCGCGCAGCTTTAGCATGGCGGAGAGGCCGCCGGGCTTGCTGTCCTCGCATGGGAAGACCTGCGGCGCGCCAAGGCCATGTGCGGCGAGGGCAGATGCATAGCCTGCGATCCGCTCGGCGCGCGGGGCGCGAGGCGTGGTGCCACCGAGAAAGGCGATTCGGCGATGGCCGAGTTCCACAAGGTGGTCGACCGCGCGACCGAGCGCCGCCGCGTTGCGCAGCCCGACATGATCGAAGCGTTCGGCCACGCGGTGCAAGAAGGTGACCACCGGCAGGCGCTGCGCCACGAGGAGGTCGAGCGTGGCGGGGTCGGTGCCGCTTGCCGGCACCCAGATCAGACCACCGCGCATGCTGGCGATCAGGGCGCGCAGATTGCGTCCCTCTCGCTCCGCATCGTCGCGGGAATCGAGTACCGAGACGAGATGACCCGCCCGTTCCAACCGGTCGCTCACGCCGCTGACGACCTCTGCATTGAACGGGTTGGCGAGGTGGTGCAGCACCAAGCCAATCTCGCGGTTTTCGCCGGAACGCAGTGCCGCGGCTCGGCCGTCGGGCAGGTAGTTCACTTGCCGCGCCGCCGCGAGCACCCGATCACGCGTCTGGGCCGAGATCCGTCCCGTGCCGCGCAGCACCTGACTGACCGTCGCGGTCGAGACGCCGGCCGCCGCGGCGACGGTGCTGAGCTTGGGTCTGTTTGCCATGGTCTCCGTTCCGCCAAGGCAGCAAGTGCTTTCCAGACATCAGATACAACGTTATACCTTGGCCGCGCAACGCCTGTCTGCCGAAGCGGCGGCGCGACCAGTCCTGTCGGCGAGGAGGAAACCGCATGACATCCGTTCCGCAGCCAGCCGCCGACCCGCGCGGTTTTCTTGAGACGCTCTTCCGCGCCGCCGTCGCGCGGGCCGATCCGATGGAGGTGATGGCCGATCACCTGCCGCCCCGCCCCGAGGGGCGGCTCCTGGTGATCGGGGCGGGCAAGGCCAGCGCCCGCATGGCCGAAGCGGTGGAGGCCGTCTATGGCCCTTGCGAGGGGCTGGTGCTGACGCGCTACGGCTATGCGCGACCCTGCCAAGGCATCGACATCGTCGAGGCGGCGCATCCGGTGCCGGACCGGGCGGGGCTCGAGGCGACGACGCGGCTTCTCGACATGCTGGCGGGACTGGGACCGGAGGATCACGTGCTGGCGCTGATCTCGGGCGGCGGCTCGGCGCTGCTTTGCGCGCCACCCGAAGGGATGAAGCTAGAGGACAAGCAGGCGGTGAACGAGGCGCTTTTGGCCTCGGGTGCGCCAATCTCCGCGATGAACGTGGTGCGTAAGCAGTTGAGCCGCGTGAAGGGTGGTCGGCTCGGCGCGGCCTGCGCTCCTGCGCGGCTCCTGACATTGGTGATTTCGGACGTGCCCGGCGACGATCCGTCGGAGATCGCTTCCGGGCCCACCGTGGCCGACACCAGCACGCCCGAACAGGCGCTGGAGGTCATCGAGCGCTGGAACATTGCGGTACCGGCCTCGGCCCGTGCGGCATTGGCGGCCGGGCTCGATCCGGTACGTCCCGGCGATCCCCGGCTAGCCCGGGCCAAGACCCGGATCGTCGCCGCGCCGTCGCAGTCGCTCGAAGCGGCAGCGGCGCTTGCCAAGCAGGCGGGCTGCGAGGTCCGGATGCTGGGCGACGCCTTGGAGGGAGAAGCGCGCGACTTGGCGCGGGAGCAGGCCCGCATGGCGCGCGAGATCGCGGAGGCGATGGCGCCGGGCGACGCGCCTGTGCTGCTCCTGTCGGGCGGTGAATGCACGGTGACCCGCCGCGGCAAGGGAAGCGGCGGTCCGAATGCCGAGTTCGCACTGGCCGCCGCGATCGCGCTGGAGGGTGATCCTCGGATCCACGTGCTGGCCTGCGATACGGATGGGGTCGACGGCTCGGACGAGGTTGCCGGCGCTTGTGCCGGGCCGGACACGCTGGCCAAGGCGGGGCGGGAGGCTGCGGAGACGGCGCTGGCAGAGAACGATGCCCATGGGTTCTTCGCCCGCGTAGAGGAGCAGGTCGTGACCGGGCCGACTCTAACCAATGTCAATGATTTCAGGGCCTTGCTCATTCTTCCGCGAGGTTGAGTAGCCAAGGTCTCCTTAAAAAAGTGAAGGCTGGCGGCGTGGACTGCCAGCTTCCCAATGCGGCAGTGCAGCATCGAAAAGCTACTGCTTTAACGAAATACCAATTGCCGAAACCGGTTTCGGAAACGAGCTTCGAATCAAGGGAGATTCGAAGTGACCAAGGCGATCCATGATCACGAAGAGGGCCGGGCGCAGCCGGGGCGGGTGACGATCACCGCGCTATCGGCGGCTCTGGGGCTCAGCAAGAGCACGGTGAGCCGGGCGCTGAACGGCTATCCCGATATTTCGGAGCGGACCCGTCTGAGGGTGCGCCGGGGCGCCGAAACCATGGGCTACCGCCCGCTCAGCCACGCGCAAGCGATCCGGACCGGCCGGGTGCGGGCGCTTGGCCTCGTGGTACAGATCGGCGATCACGACGCGCAGCGCCCGTTCCTCGCGGATTTCCTCGCCGGCATCTCCGTGGCCGCCAGCGCCGAGGGCTGGACCCTCACAGTAGCCACGGCCGATAGCGAAGCCGACGCGGTCCGCACCATGGAGCAGCTGGTCGAGGACCGGAAAGCCGACGGATTCATTCTGCCGCGCACCCTGTCGCATGACGCCCGCGTGGCGCTGCTGCGCGCACGGGGCGTGCCTTTCGTGATGTTCGGCCGCACCGCCGATCCCGAGGGCTGCGCTTGGTTCGACATCCTCGGCGAGGCGGCGATGCGGGACGCGGTGCTGCATCTCGCCAGTCTCGGCCACCGGCGGATCGCCTTCGTCAATGGCGGCACGGCCTACAATTACAGCCGTCTGCGCCTGCAAGGCTACCGCGACGGCCTCGACGCGGCCGGCCTGCCGGAGGATCCGGAGCTGATCCGCGGCGGTGCGCTCAACACCGATGACGGCGCGCGGGAAACGCGCGCTCTGCTGGCGCTGCCGCAGCCGCCCACGGCGGTGGTGTTCGCGGTCGACCACGCGGCTCTCGGCCTCTACCGGGCCTGCGCCGAGCGGGGGCTCCAGGTGGGCCGCGATGTCTCGGTGATCAGCTATGACGGCGTGCCGGACGGCGCCCATGTGCAACCGCCGCTGTCTTCCTTCACGGTCGACACCCGCGCGGCGGGGCACCGGCTCGCGGAACTGCTGATCGACCGCATCCGCGGCGCCGCCCCCGAGACCCTGCGCGAGACCGCCCGCGCCGCTTTCGCGGATCGCGGATCGGCCGGTCCGCCCCGGCTGAGTTCCGAAGCGCTGTCGAAGCGCCTCGCCACCGAAACCACATGATTTTCACCAAGGGAGGAGACATCATGACCCACAAGACCCGCCTGATGGCAGGTGCGGCGCTGATCGCGCTGAGCGCCGGGGCCGCGCAGGCCGAGGAGCTGCGCTTCTGGACCACCGAGGAGCAGCCCGAGCGGCTTGCCGCGCAGCAGGAGCTGGCGGCCGAGTTCGAGGCGGCCTCGGGCCATTCGGTCGAGGTGATCCCGGTCACCGAGAGCGATCTGGGCACCCGTGCCACCGCGGCCTATGCGGCGGGCGACCTGCCGGACGTGATCTATCACACGCTGCAATACGCGCTGCCCTGGGCCGAGGCCGGCATCCTCGACATCGATGCCGCGACCGACGTGATCGAGAACCTCGGCGAGGACACCTTCGCGCCCGGCGCGCTCGAGATGGCGGCACTTGAGGGCGGCGGCTATGCCAGCGTACCGGTCGATGGCTGGACCCAGATGATCATCTACCGCAAGGACCTGTTCGAGGAAGCCGGGCTCGAAGCGCCGACCTCCTTCGACGCGGTTCGCACCGCGATCGAGGCGTTGCACAACCCTCCCGAGATGTACGGCTTCGTCGCCGCCACCAAGGTCGACGAGAACTTCATGAGCCAGGTGCTCGAGCACGTCTTCCTCGCCAACGGCGTCTCGCCGGTCGGCCCCGACGGCTTCCAGCCGCTCGACGAGCAGAAGACCACCGAGGTGCTGGAGTTCTACAAGGCGATCGCCGAAGCTTCGCCGCCGGGCGAGCTTTACTGGGACCAGTCGCGCTCGCTCTACTTCTCCGGTGATGCGGCGATGATCATCTGGTCGCCCTTCATCCTCGACGAGCTTGCGGGCCTGCGCGACAGCAATCCGCCGACCATCAACGACGATCCGACCTCGCCCGAGCTGGCCTCGAAGACCGGCATCGTCACCAACTTCTCCGGCCCCTCGAACCCCGAGGGCGCGGCCTGGGCCGACATCCGCTACTTCGGCATCACTAACGACGCTTCGACCGACGCGGCGATGGAGTTCGTCGAGTTCTCGATGAACGAGGGCTACACCAAGACGTTGTCGATCGCGCCCGAGGGCAAGTTTCCGGTGCGGCGCGGCACCGCCGAGAACCCGGAGGAGTTCTCGGAATCCTGGGCCGCCCTTCCGATGGGCGTCGATCGCAAGAAGCCGATGTCCGAGCTCTACGACCAGGAGATGATCGACGAGATCGTCGGCGGGCTCGACGTGGCCAAGCGCTGGGGCGTCGAGGAGGGGCAGCTGGCGCTGGCCTCCAAGATGATCAACTCGCAGGCCATCAACCGCGTGGTGCGCCAGTACATCGATGGCCAGATCGACGCCCCGGCCGCCATCGAGGCGATGAACGACGAGCTGGCCGCGATCCAGTGATCGCGGCCGGGCGACCCTGCGCGTTCCTCCCCGCGCGGGGCCGCCCGCAAATCTCCATTTCCCATCCGCCATCCGCGAGGACCGGACCATGACCGCCCAGACCCCACGAAGTGGGCCAGTGCCGCTCGGCCAGAGCGCCGAGACGAGCCGCCCCGCGCCGAAACCGCCCAAGGGCCGCAACCCGCTCGAGCGCCGCGAGGCACGGCTGGCCTGGGGGCTCCTGCTGCCCACCGTCGCCGCCGTGACCCTCGTGGTCGTGCTGCCACTGCTGGCGATCTTTTGGATCAGCGTGAAGCCTGTCGGCCTCGCCGATCTGCGCCCGCCGACCCCGGTGGTCAGCGAGGATCTGCGCGGCCGGCCCGAAGCGGTGGGCGACGACGCCACGCTGCGCTACCGGCTGCGCAATTCCAGCCAGGACCAGGTGATCACCGGCGTGGTCCTGACCGACACCCTGCCCGAGGGGCTGGAGATCGGCGATCTCGACCCGCGCTGCGCGCTCGACGGGCTGGCCCTGACCTGCGAGCTCGGCGATTTCGAGGGCGGCCACCGCGAAACCATCGAGATCCCGGTCACCATCGGACAGGGTTTTGCCGATGCCGGGATGGAGCTGCCCGACAGCCCGCCGGGCCTCACCGGTCAGGCCCCCAACGTGCTGACCTCCGGCAATTTCACCTTCGAGAACTTCGCCCGCGTCTTCGACGGGTCCGAGTTCTGGGGCGTGCTGTGGGTGACGCTGGTCTACACCGTCTTCGGCACCATCGGCGCGCTGCTCTTCGGTCTCTTCGCGGCGCTGCTGCTGGACAAGTCGTTCCGGGGGCAGGGCGTGCTGCGCGGCCTCTACCTCTTTCCCTATGTCGCGCCGGTGATCGCGGTGGCCTTCACCTG
The DNA here is from genome assembly GCF_900172345.1 of Limimaricola soesokkakensis. GTDB lineage: Bacteria > Pseudomonadota > Alphaproteobacteria > Rhodobacterales > Rhodobacteraceae > Limimaricola > Limimaricola soesokkakensis. The sequence continues at coordinate 158,021 of NZ_FWFY01000009.1, read as the reverse complement.
GATCATCCTGTTCGACCCGTTCTCGGGCTCGGCCAACGCGCTGCTGATCCAGATGGGGGTGACGACCGAGGCGATCAACTTCTTCGGCCAGCGGCCCTTGGCGTTGATCATGGTGATCCTGTTTGAGGTCTGGCGCTACTTCCCTCTGTCCTTCCTGTTCATCCTCGCCCGGATGCAGTCGATCGACACCGACATGTACGAGGCCGCCGACATGGACGGGGCCAGCCCGTTCCAGCAGTTCTGGTACCTGTCGATGCCGCAGCTTCTGGGCATCCTGTCGGTGCTGTTCCTGCTGCGCTTCATCTGGACCTTCAACAAGTTCGACGACATCTTCCTGCTCACCGGCGGCAATGCCGGTACCCGGACCCTCACCGTCAACGTCTATGAACAGGCCTTCGCCGTCTCCAACATCGGGGCGGGCGCGGCCGTGGCCGTGGTGATCTTCGGCTGCCTGCTGGTGTTCAGCTTCCTGTTCTTCCGCTTCATCAGCCAGGAGGAGGGGCTATGAGCATGTTCCGTCACGGATATGTCGCAGGGCCGCTCCTGGGTCTTCTCTGGGCGCTGGTCATCGCCACCACCACCGCGGTCGTCTTTTCCTTCGCCACGGGCGGCGCCTACCGTCCCGGCGGCATTGGCGCGGGACTTCTGGGGGCCGGTCTCGGAACCCTCGCCGTGGCAATGCCGCGGCTGGCCGGGCCGGTGGGCCTCGCCCTCGGCGCCATCCTCGCCGTCACGCCGGTGGCGGCGGTGGTCACCGGGCCGGACGTCGCGCTCTGGACCGCGCTGCTGGCGGGCGGCGTCGCCGGTGCCGCCATCGGCTGGCCGATCGCGGCGATGATGCAGGGCTGTCGCCCCGGTGCGCTCACCCGGCACGAATTCGAGGCCGCGGTGATCCGCTTCCTGACCGGCTTCGGCTACATCTTCTTCACCGCCATCGTCGCCATCCCCTTCTACGTGATGGTGATGACCTCGCTGAAGAACCAGTCCGAGCTGATCCAGAACCCGCTCGACTTCTCGATCGACCTGTCCAAGGGCTGGGGGCTGTTTCGCAGCTATGCCGAACTGTTCGGCCAGTTCAACTTCGGCAGCTATCTCTGGACCTCGTTCCTGGTCTCGGTGCTCACCGTGATCATCACGCTGATCTTCGCCATTCCCGGCGCCTATGCGGTGGCGCGGCTGCGCTTCGCGGGACGGGCGATGATCTCCCGCTCGATCCTTCTGATCTACATGGTGCCGATGATCGTGCTGGCGCTGCCGATCTACATCGCCTTCTCGATGCTGGGCCTGCGCAACTCGATCTTCGGCATCGTCATGATCTACCCGGTCACCACGATCCCGGTCGCGCTCTACATGCTGCAGGGCTACTTCCGGGGGCTTCCGGCCGAGATCGAGGAGGCCGGTCTCATGGACGGGCTGTCGCGGCTCAAGGTGATCTGGCAGATCACCCTGCCGCTGTCGATGCCGGCGCTGGCCTCCGTCTCGCTCTACGTCTTCATGATCGCGTGGAACGAGTTCCTGCTGGCCTTCATGCTGCTCGACGATCCGTCGAAATTCACGCTCACCCGCGGCATCGCCGCCCTCAACTCCTCCGAGATCCCGCGCCAGCACCTGATGGCGGGCTCCGTGATCGCGACCGTGCCGATCATGGCGCTGTTCCTCGGGCTCGAACGCTTCATGACCAAAGGCCTCACCGCAGGCTCCGTCAAAGGATGATTCCCATGACCAACCCCCGCATCTCGCCCGCCCTCGACGAGCAGGCCCGCGCGATCCTGCGCGGCAACGACCGCGGCGGCTACACCGTGCCGACCGACGGGCTCTATCCCTACCAGTGGAACTGGGACAGCGCCTTCGCCGCCTGGGGCTTCGCGACCTTCGATCTCGACCGAGCCTGGACCGAACTCGAAACGCTGTTCTCGGCCCAGTGGGACGACGGCATGGTGCCGCACATCATCTTCCACAGGCCCGATCCGGGCTACTTCCCCGGCCCCGACGTCTGGGGCACGCAGGTTTCGCCGCCAACCTCCGGCATCAGCCAGCCGCCGGTGGCCGCGACCATGGCCCGGCTGATCCTCGACATGGACCCCGAGGCGGGCCGCGACCGCATCGCGGCGCTCTACCCGAAAATGCTCGCCTGGCACCGCTGGTGGCGCGACTACCGTTGCGGCTCGGGCGTGGTCGCGATCACCCATCCGTGGGAATCCGGGCGCGACAACTGCCCCGACTGGGACATCGGCATGAGCAATGTCGACGGCTCGAATGTCGGCGAATACACCCGCCGCGACACCGGCCATGTCGACCCGTCCATGCGCCCCGGCAAGGCGGATTACGACCGCTACATCGCCATGGTGCAGTTCGGCCGCGAGTGTGGCTGGGACCAGTCCGAGATCGTGAAGAACGGCCCGTTCCTGATGGCCGACCCGGGCATCACCTTCATCCTACTGCGCGCGCATGACGACCTCGCCGCCATGGGCCGCGCGCTCGGCCATGACGTGAGCGAGATCGAGGGCTGGGCCGCCGATCTGCGCGCCGCCGTGCCGTCGATCTGGAACGCGGAGACGCGCGGATACGACGCGCGCGACCTCAAGACCGGGCGCTTTTCGGGGCGGATCGGCTCGGCCGCCTTCCTCGCCTATCTCGCGGGCGTCGAAAGCCCCGAGCTGGACGCCCGCATGACCGAGCTGTGGGACGCGGTGCGTTACGGCTTTCCCTCGGCCGATCCGGCCTCGGCAGAGTTCGACCCGCGCCGTTACTGGCGTGGGCCCTCATGGCCGGTGGTCAACGCGTTGATGGCGATCGGGCTGAAGGATCGCGGCCACCACGCGGCCGCCGAGCGGCTGCGCCGCGAGACGGCGGAGCTGATCGAGCAGCACGGCTTCTTCGAATATTTCGATCCGATCGACGGCACGCCCTGTGGCGGCGATGCCTTCACCTGGACGGCGGCGATCTGGCTCACCTGGGCGGGAACGGCCGCTGACGCGAAAGGAGGTGCGTGATGTCATCTATCGAGCTCAGGGGCGTCGAGAAATGGTTCGGCAACGTCCAGGTCATCAAGGGCGTGGACCTCGCCATCGAGGAGGGCGAGTTCGTCATCTTCGTCGGGCCATCGGGTTGCGGAAAATCGACGCTGCTGCGGATGATCGCCGGGCTCGAGGGCACCTCGCGTGGGCAGATCATGGTGGGCGGGCGCGACGCCACCGCCGAGCCGCCGTCGAAGCGCGGCCTTGCCATGGTGTTCCAGTCCTACGCGCTCTACCCGCACATGTCGGTGGCCGAAAATATGGGATTCTCGCTCAAAGCCGCGGGCGTGAAGCCCGCCGAGCGGCAGGCCCAGGTGGCCGAGGCGGCCCGGGTGCTCAGACTTGAAGAGTATCTCGACCGCAGGCCCCGCGACCTGTCCGGCGGGCAGCGGCAGCGCGTGGCCATCGGCCGCTCGATCGTGCGCGATCCGACCGCCTTCCTGTTCGACGAGCCGCTGTCGAACCTCGACGCGGCGCTGCGCGTGGAGATGCGTTACGAGATCGCCAAGCTGCACCAGACGCTGAAATCGACGATGATCTACGTCACTCATGACCAGATCGAGGCGATGACGCTCGCGGACCGGATCGTGGTGCTGGAGGCGGGCCGCATCGCGCAGGTCGGCACGCCAAAGGAGCTCTACGAGCACCCAGCCAACCTCTTCGTGGCGCAATTCATCGGCAGCCCCAAGATGAACGTGCTGCCCTGCCGTACTTCGCGCGGCGAATGGCAGCTCGAAGGTGGCCGCGGCGGCGCTTATGCGGGCACCGGTGAGGCGGTGACGCTCGGGATTCGGCCCGAGCATATCGCTCTGTTGCCCGAGGGTCAGGGGGCCTGCGACGGTACGGTGGACCTGCTCGAATATCTCGGTGCGGACACCTATGTGATCGTCGATTGCGGCGACGCGCTGGGCAAGATCACCCTGCGGGTGATCGGCGGCTCCGACCTGAAGCCGGGCCAGCGCGTGGGGCTGGGTTTCGACGCGGAGCGAATGCATTTCTTCGATGCGCAGGGAGCGGCCGTGTCCTGATCCGTACGAGGTGTCCCGCCTGAGGGCATCTTGGTCCGATCGGCTCGTCGCGGGGCAACCTTGCGGAAAGCCGCGCGGCCGCCCGGGATACTCTTCGCCCCGTCTTTCCCCGGAAAGGCGGGGCCTCTATCTCGCTCAGGATACGCAGGCTGCCCCCTGTCTGAGCGGAGAATTCATGGCGAAGAAACTGCCATCCCCCTGCATCGATGTCTGCAAGTTCCGGCGCGAAGGCCATTGCATCGGCTGCTCGATGACCAAGGCGCAGAAGAAGATGTTCAAGACGCTGAAGCGCCCCGAGCATCGCGAGGGTTTTCTCACGATGCTGATCCACCAGCAGAATGATCTGGGCAAGTACCGGCACTGGACACCGGCCTATCTGAAGAAATGCGCCAAAAAGGGCATGGCGCCGCCCCCAGTCCTGAGCTGAGCGGTCTCCGAAACGAAAGCGCGCCGTTCCTGTCAGGTCGTGGTGGAGCCCCCGCCGAGTCAAGCGCGCGGCTTCCAAATGACTTCTTCACCGATAAGACCTGTAATCGAAGTCATCGTCGATGACGGACGATGTGTCTCGATCGGAACTCGAGGACGTCGAAGCGCTCTCACCAACGATCCGGCAAAGAATGGGGGGTGCTTGGTAGCGGAGGAGGCTACCAATCCATAATATCATACATTCTTAATTTGTGCCATAAGAGCCTGATTTATGGGGTACTATATCGGGAGCTGTTCTCATGAGTTCTCATTCAGTATCTTCCAATCCCGTCGATAATGATGGTAAAGATGATGGGACATATGGAGCGTGAGAGATGCCAAAGCTGACTGCTCGGAAGGTCGCCAGTCTGAGGGATGCAGGCATGTATTCCGATGGGGATGGGCTTTATCTGCGGATCGGCACGAAGGGTGGCAAGTCGTGGATCCTACGCACCGTCATCCATGGCAAGCGTCGGGACCTTGGCCTTGGCTCGGTGAAGACGAAGACCCTCGCAGAGGCACGGGAGGAAGCCTACGCGCTACGCAAGGTCGCCAGAGAGGGCGGTGATCCGGCTACCGCACGTCAGCGAGAAGCTCTGACTTTCGAGGAAGCAGCCTTAAATGTCTGGGAGCAACTGAAACCGACATGGCATGGCCCGGCCCACGCGCAGCGATGGAAATCGAGCTTAGACATGTATGTATTTCCGCATTTCGGGTCACGGCCGATCCATACCATCCAGAGTTCGGATGTGCTTGGCGTCCTCGCTCCTATTTGGGTGGCGAAGAACGATACCGCACGCAGGGTGAAACAGCGAGTCAACCAAGTGTTCGACTGGGCGAAGGGCGCCGGGCATTATCCCTCTGAGAACCCGACCGTAGGGGTTGAGAAGTCATTGCCGAGAGTGAAGGCCAAACCAAAGCATCACCCCGCTCTCCCTTGGCAAGAGCTGCCCGCCTTCATGGCGGAGCTGAAGCAGATGGAAGGTGTCTCCGCACGTTGCTTGGAATTGATTATCTTGACCGGCCTGCGCTCGAATGAGGGCCGGGGTGCAAGATGGGAGGAGTTCTCGGGGGACGTTTGGACCGTCCCTGCATCACGCATGAAAATCAAGGACGAAGTGCACCGGATCCCGCTTGCATCCGAAGCCAAGGCTATAGTTGGACAGATGGCTGGCTATGACGATGTCTTGGTATTTCCCAGCCCACAGAAATCCAAATCCGGTTTGGCGAAACCGCTCTCCGACACCGTATTCGAATCGCTGTACGAGCGGATGGGCCGTACCGGCTTCACCACACATGGCTTCCGCTCCACGTTTCGCGACTGGAGTAGTGAGTATGCGCATGCTGATCGGGAAATCGCGGAGATGGTGCTGGCACATGCGGTCGGCGGCCCTGTCGAACGTGCTTATGCCCGGTCCACACTCTTCGACCGCCGCCGCGACCTTATGCTGCGCTGGGCGCGCTTTGCGACCGGCAAGGAGACTGGGAAGGTGGTGGCGCTTGCATGATTGCCGTCCTTTAATCCAACAGAAACCGGGGCGCTGTATTTCGTGTGTCGAGGCAACGACAACACGAGAGCAGACAACATGATTGACAAGATCCTTCGCCGCGCGGCCGTGGAAGAGATGACCGGCCTGAGCCGCAGCACCCTGTACCGCATGATGGACCGGGGGGAGTTCCCACGCCCAGCGCGGATCGGCCAACGAGCCGTTGGCTGGAGACAGAGTTCAGTCAATACATGGCTCAGCCAATGCACCTCTGCCGAGGAGTGTAGGGCATGACGACAGAGGGCGATCGAAACCATCTGGCATGGCGACTGTCAGTATCTCATATGATGACGAGTTCGCCCCTAGTCGTGCTACGCTGAGGGATGCTCCTCAGGTCCGGACATGTGCTGCCTCACTTAATATCGACGGTATCTACCAACGGCTTGCGCCAATCCGCGAAAGGATCATCCAGCGTATCTTCCGGCGCCGGGACGACATGCAGTCTATGCCCGTTTCCGAGAAGCCCGATAGCCGCCTCAGCTACACCATGCCCCGGCACATGACCCAGGGTAATGTCGTAGAACGACCTATCGTCAAGCGCTTGCAGCCCCCGGGCGATGCAGTGGTGGCGGGGCGAGGGGTTCCAGATAGCCTCTCCAAGCCGCGCCATAGGTGGGAGGATCTCGCCAAGTGCCAAACTGGAGACCGCCCGCCTTAAGGCTCGCATATATTTTTTTCCAGCCCCTCGCGCCGCTCCAGTGAAGGCCGGGTTGTGCCGCAAAAACCTTCGGCACTTCCGCTGCATGAGGCGAGTTTAACGCTTTTTACCGGCGACTTCGCTCCGAGCCTCTGCAGTTTTCCGAAATGCCGAAGATTTATCTAGATGCACCTAGGTTTGCCGGACTTACTACTCGTCCTCCGGTCGCCCCCTTGATTAATCAAGCCTGTCACAGCGGTGTTTAATGTCTTCAGTGGGGAAAGTTAATGGAAGCTCCAGCTTCTTGTGATATACATCGACGCTTTCTAAGCTTATGCGCTCCCCTTTACTTTAGAAGTGAGATAAGTGGGTCAATCAAGGAAGCAGCAGTCAGTGCAGTGCCCCAGTAAGCTATTCTCCTGTTGAATCTAGAGCTCGCTTCCTCTCCTTTTCTTTGGGAGATGAGGTCAGAAACTTGTGATAGTGATGCGATTTGCTCGCTAAGTTCGGAGACTTTTTCTTTAAGTTTCAGTTCATTTTGAATCTTCTCCCAAATGGGGGGGAGGTCAATCCGGTCAAGCTGAATTGGATGCTTGTAGTAGTAAGCTGTTTTGAAAAGGCTTAGCTTTTGCAATAGGTCGGTCAAATCTCTGGATGTTTCTGAGAAGTTTTCTTTGGTCATCTGCTTGGAGGCCAAGCTTGAGGATGTTTTAGTAAAGTCATCGAGTGCCGCAGAATAGGCATCAGCGAGGGCGGCGATAATGATTACCCTCTTGAAGTTATCATCATTATCATTGGTGTATACTACCCTTCTCAGATCAATTGTAATCTCCCCTTGATTCTTGAACCTGATTATCTTATTTTCTGGGAGCGCCTTCGAGCCCCTAGTGAATCTCGACGAGATTAACTTCCTGTCTTTCTTGTTGTCCGGCGAGAACTTGGATGGATCCAAGTCCAGATGCGCAATGCAAAAAGCTTTTTTCCCGCTGAGGCCGCTGTTAAACGAGCCATTTGGATTTTTTCCGGGAGAACTTCTTTGGATGCATACCTTTATATTCTTCTCAAACTCAGTTCCTGCAAAGAAGCTCAGGAACCACTCTTCCTCACTTCCTTCATTCGTGGGGGTTTGAATCTTGTATAGCTTTGATGCTTCCGAGACTTCTGGGATAAGGAAGCCGATATTCTTTCCGCCAATTTTCAGGTCCGTCAATTCTTCGCCTGCGTGCGCATTCGCGCATTCAATTACGGCATACCTCGAGAAGAATATATCCTTTGATTCATAGCCTTTAGGGCTGATGTCTTTGTTTTCTTTATCATTGTTGCTGTCAATCACTGAGGCCTGATCAGGCGGATTTTCTTTGGGCCCCTCAATTCTAGTGTTGTTTTTTGCTTCCGCTCCAGTGGGGATGCCTCCTTTGCTAATTAGACGTCGTCTGGGGGGGCGGGGAGTGGGGTAGGGGGTAGTCAAAGTAAGATTCCAGTTCCGTTGCTTTCAGGACTTGTAGTGCTGCCGTAGGAGTAACGTTCTACACAGCGCGTGAATTTGCTCACTGCCGGAACCGGCGAGCAACGTTGCAAGCAGCATTGCCATTCAATCTAGGGGTGATTTGTGTCATTCATGACACGCGACAGATGCCGGCCCTTGAATGCAATGCCTCAGATGGGCCGACGATCTGGCTTCCGATAGACAAGATCAGGACTCCAGAGCGATAGTTTTACTTACCACCTCGTCCGGTAGTCCTAGCGGACTTGAAAGCAGCTGGTGCCATGTTGACGAGACCATACAGCTTGCCAGAGGCGAAGAGGGGGCGCCTGCGACTTGCGCAGACGCGGCGGCAGCCGTAGGTAAACCGTTACGGGATCGCCTCCGCGATAGGATCGCAGGTGTCCGAGCCGCGACCTCTCAGGTCGCCGAGAAAAATAAGTTCCCGTCGGTCATCCGGCTGACTGCAAGTTTGCTGTTCAGAAAGGTGACTCGCGTTTCTCAAAACGGTGTCGTCTGACAGAATGGCTGTGAGTTTCGATCTGCACCGCATTCACTTTATGCACACGCAACGAATTGGTATCGATCCTAAGTGTTGTTTCTCTCGGATCGGCGTTCAGCCGGTCTCCCCAGTCGCCTAAGGGAAGCTCGAATGGGCTGCGCTGTCTGCCCTCATCTGTATCTTCTTGCTCGTTATCCCCGACGGGTGGTACTTCCTCGCTGACCGAAAAATCAGGCTCAGGGCCATCTTCATAATTTGAGTATGTTCTTGCGGTGATTTCCGTACCGCCCGGTATTTCGAGTTCTCCGCAACGCGAAGCCTTGTGGAACAGGACAGCATTCACACCGTTTCCGCCAACTTGAACAGAGGGAAACAGTATGCCATCGAGTGGAACCTGACCTTCGGTAGCGAGATAATCGGCAATGGCCTGTGTTGGCAGGTATTCCATCTCCTGATCATCCGGCAAGACAGGGCGAGACATGCGGCGGCTCAAAGTCCGCAAGAACATCATCCGCCCCAGCCGATAGGCATAATCAGGATCAAAGATGCTGCCGCGCTCAAGGACATCGCCAAGAGCCGCGAGATCGAGCAACCTCAAGGGGCGAATGATCTCGAAGCGCGCTAGCGCAACCCAGCTTCCGACAGGTGGTCGTACTTCGGCCAGCGCAATTTCTGGAGTGGTCGCTCCATAAAATACCGATATGCCTTTGGCATTCATACGGCCTGATGCTGCGGCCCACGCCGGAGGTGCGGATAACTCAAGATCAGGGCGCCTCATTGCCTTTTGTAGTGGCTCTTCTGACTGAAAGACTCGCCCTCGGAAGAAATGAGAAACCGCTGTCCCCGGTCCGACCGCTTCGACCAAAAAGCGACCATCGCCTGTCCGCATTTCATCGATACGGTCAAACAGTTCGCTCAGATGTGTGGCAGCAGTGCGGCTGAAAAATCGTGCTTCAGTTTTTATCTGCTTTTCGAAGCCGCTCCATTCCTCTTGCCAGCGCTCGTCTCGCGGCATGATCTCTTCATAATGAGCATCATCGGAGAACTCGGCTTCTATGCCCATTGTGGCCCCTTCGAAGTCGAAGTGGCGGTAACTCAGGATCGTCTGAACATTCTGTGCTATCTCTTCAGAGGTATGTGCAGCATCCATGATAGCATAACGGCTCTGTTGCCCATCACGCTGCCAATCATAGTCGATCTCCTTGTCGCGGAGCAGTGCATATTCATAGGAGTTTGGTTCGCTGGCTGTGCGAGAATAATGCGTCTCGAATGCCACTTCAATTCGGCCGGCCAGGTCTTTAAGAGTAATGCATGAAACTTCGCTATCCCCGCAGAAAGGGCAATTGCCCTCTTCGCCCTCGTTTTCGATGCATTCGGAAAGATAGGCGTCTCCGATGCATCCGGCGCAAATTTCCTGATTCTCTAATTCTTCAAGTTCTTCTTTTGTTATCGTCAACTTCTGCTCTCATAGACTCTGTTGCGCAAAACGGGTGATGACCGAAGTGCTTCGGTCGGACTTATCCCACGGCCTTTGTGACGGGTATAGCAAGCGCCGTGAAGCCGTTGAGCACGGCAATGCGGATTTGGACTTCAGCCACCTGACGGTCGAAGTCCCGGGGATGTTCACCTCCAGCACCTTCTGGCGTCGGCACAGCGTGCTGAAGTCCGGCACCGACCAATCCAGATCGATCAGCTGCGATAGGCTTTCGACGAAGCGGGTCGTCTGGCGAAGCGCCATGCCGAACAACACCTTCACCGCCAGGCAGACTTGGATTGCCGCATCGCTGTCGCTGTCGCTGTCGCTGTCGCTGTCGCTGTCGCTGTGCTGGCGGCCCATCTTGCCCGTCGGTGGCGGCGTCCAAATCATCTAGGGGTCAAGCCAGGTCGTCAGAGAGCCATGCTTCGTCGGCGCCGCGTTGTCGTCGGACCAGCTCATGGTCTTTTAGCTCGGCGGCGTCGGTCTGCTGCTCATGTAGCCCCGCTACCACGCTGGATTCCGGAGATGAAACCCGTTAGTGCGTTTGCGCAACAGAGCAAGTGAGTATGCGCATTCTGATCGGGAAATCGCGGAGATGGTGCTGGCACATGCGGTCGGCGGCCCTGTCGAACGTGCTGATGCCCGGTCCACACTCTTCGACCGCCGCCGCGACCTTATGCTGCGCTGGGCGCGCTTTGCGACCGGCAAGGAGACTGGGAAGGTGGTGGCGCTTGCATGATTGCCGTCCTTTAATCCAACAGAAACCGGGGCGCTGTATTTCGTGTGTCGAGGCAACGACAACACGAGAGCAGACAACATGATTGACAAGATCCTTCGCCGCGCAGCCGTGGAAGAGATGACCGGCCTGAGCCGCAGCACCCTGTACCGCATGATGGACCGGGGGGAGTTCCCACGCCCAGCGCGGATCGGCCAACGAGCCGTTGGCTGGAGACAGAGTTCAGTCAATACATGGCTCAGCCAATGCGCCTCTGCCGAGGAGTGTAGGGCATGACGACAGAGGGCGATCGAAACCCATCAGGCATGGCGTGTGTCAGTATCTCATATGATGAAGAGTTCGCCCCTAGTCGTGCTACGCTGAGGGATGCTCCTCAGGTCCAGACACGTGCTGCCTCACTTGAAATCGACGGTATCTCCGAGCGGCTTGCACCAATCCGCGAACGGATCATCCAGCGCATCCTCCGGCGCCGGGACGACATGCAGTCTATCCCTGTCTCCGAGGAACTCCACGACCGCGACTTGGGGCATCTTCATCGCAGCACCCACGTCTACGCAAATACGTCGCTTTGGTGCGGTCTCCTGCAGTAGCTTGGTAACTTGGTCGACCGACAGGAGAGGCCGCGTGGTGGCTGTGTCATGGGGTTTCAGAACCTCTTCACCGTGCTCAGCGGCCTCGATGAGCGTCGAGAGCGGCGCCTTCGCTTCGGTGATGCTCGCCTTCATGGGTGCCTCCCTCTGGATGCTTGGTCCGGTTCGGCTTGCGCGGCCGGTGTATCCAGTGGGCGTAGGCAAGGCCGCCTACTAGGTAGACGGCGAGCACGATCAGAACGGCATATTCGTGTGGCATAGGCCAGGACCTCCAGCGACCACTATAGGCGCTTGGCAAGGTCCACGACAGGCTGGGGATCTGCGCCGGCCGCGAGCCAGTCCTTGGGCGAGACCATCCGCCCCGCGATGACCAGGCTAGGCGATGGCGTGACGAAGAAGCTGTAGACCCGCAATGACTCCATGTCGCATGGGACCCAATGGAAGACACTCTCAAGATGCGGCAGCAGGCCCGCAGACCCGATCTGGAACGCTAAGACGCGCCAGTGGTGCCCTGCGCACCATATTCCGAGCAGCTTCCCCTCCTCGAGGCGCTGGTACAGATCCCTCTCTTCCAGGCCGGTGATCCGGGCTGCCTCATGCAGCGGCATCGCCGTGGCAATCAGATCCTCCTGAAGGGCCAGCGCTTCTCGCAGCTCGACCAGATCTTCATACGATCCCGAATTGCCGAGCGGCATAAAGGCGTCCCATTCGCTGGGCATCAGCACCGGAAACTGGTCTTTCGCGAACTGCTGCCGGACTCCGCGTATCCGGGCCAGGAACGTCCTGAAGACCATCTGCTCTTCGAAGTAGCGGGCGGCGTCTTCCTGGGCTGCCTGCATCTCTGCTTGGGAGGCATCGGGCTGAACATCCATCTGCAGCCCGTCGATCGGGAAGCCGGCGTAGAGGACGCGGGTACCAGTGCCGGTCTGGCTTTCAAAGACGATCTTATTGGGGGTGATAATGGTAGACATCGGGACCTCTTGGTCGCTACGGATGCAGGAACACAAGAAGAACATTGGCTGGGGCCGAGGGTTCCGTCAATGGCCAAGACAAGGGCTTGAAACCCTATATTTCTAGGTCCTTGTCCAGAAACCAAGTCCAGAAAATCCGTGGCTGTCGCAAGCTACATGATGCAAAAATATGCAAACGCATCTTTGTGCAGTCGACTGATAGCGCCATGCTGTCGATGGTGCTCATCAGGGGTTTCATTACCCGGCGCTTGGCTTTTTTCGGTTCTTAGCCTTTAGATAGCACGCGCAGGACGTCAGCAGGATACCACCCTCCGATAGGCTTCTGGGCGGACGGTAATCGTGCTTCGAGTTCGGCCGCGAACGGTCCAACTTCCTTGTCCGTGATAGTAGTGGATGTGCCCAACCGCTTCGCAGCGAGATCAAGCAACCGCTGTCGGTCGCTATCATGTCCCGTTAGCCCTCCGTCCGCGCGTGGGGGATCGAACTCGACGTCGTCCGCGCCGGGGTAGTGCAGTGCTTCGGCCAGCGTCCTATCGCGCGACGGGGGGCGCTCATCTCCGTGCTCCATCATCACCTCGCTTATCCACTGTATCCTGAAATCGTCATCTCGAACGCCTCGACGGCGATGATCAGGTCATCGAGCCGCTTACCTTCTGGCGTCCCTAGAGCCGCTCCGGCGCGCTGCAGGCGGGCGAGCTCCGCATATGCCTGCTCACACGCATCCCGCGTTTTGATGACAAGCCGATCGGTGCGGGCGATCTCCTCGTCGAGGTAGAGCGTGCTCCGATGCAGGTGTCGGGGGAAGGCAGGATGATCGTCAGGGTCGCTCATGCTGGACCTCCTCACCTGATGTCGACGGTATCTCCCAGCGGCTTGCGCCAATCCGCGAACGGATCGTCGACCCAGTCGGCCGGCGCGGCAGCAACATGCAGTCTATGCTGGGTGCCGAGGAATTCTACCGCCGCAATCTGAGGCATCTTCATTGCCCCGACATCGACACAGATGGCCCGGTGCTTGCCGGCAACCTCAAGGACTGTGGATGCCTCCTCGACCGATAGCAGGGGCCTTGTGGTGGCTGGTGAGTGGCCGTGAACGACCATGTGAAGACCATGATGCTCCCATCCGCCTTGCCAGCTCAGGAAGGGCTGCCGGATCCAAGCCCAGTGTCGATCCAGTTTGTCCCGCGCGAAGCGATCCTGTTCGAGGAATTCGTCAGCATTCATCTCCGGATGCAGCCCCGCATGCACGAACAGGACGCCTTCTCGGATGAGATGGGTAGCCCCGTGGCGGAGCGTGTCTTCCAGCCCGTCAGGAAAGGCGGCTCGTAGTGCCGCGAGCCGGGCTTCGTCGCCCATCTCGTCCTGCGAGCCGATGCACTGCAAGGTCTTTGAGCCACCAATGATCTTCCACCAGTAAACCTCTTTCGGGTCGTCGATGGCTTTCAGCATCATGATTTCGTGGTTGCCTGGCAGGATGTGGCACTCGTCGGCGCGCGAGGATGCATTCCAGGCCAGTTCGAAGCAGCGTAGGCTCTCCGCCCCACGATCACAGAGATCGCCAAGGAGGATGATCTCGCGTTGCCCGACACGTGGGATGCTATCGATGTGGTCCAGTAGGCGCTCCAGCGCGCCGGCTTGACCGTGGACGTCGCCGATTGCGAAGGTCTGCGTCTCGAAGCTTGGGCCAAAATTGGAAGCCCAGTCGGTGATCAGCATGGGGCCTCCTGCGGTGCCGGAGCGACATGCAGCCGATGCTGCGCGCCAAGAAACTCTACTGCCGCTACCTGCGGACATACAGTAGCGCCGACATCGACGCAGATGCGCCTCTTCGAGGCCGTTGCACACATCAGTTCAGTGACATCACTTGCAGCCGCGAGAGGCTTCATCGTTGCGGGAGTGTGGCCGTGGACAACCCATTTGAAGCCTTGAACCTCCCAACCATCTTCCCAAGCGAGGAATGGTCTCCGAACGTGAGCCCAGTGTGCCCCCGGGAAGCGGCCACGCCAGATGGTGCCATGCTGGCCGAGGAACTCGTCGGCTTCGACAAGCGGGTGCAGCCCTGCATGAACGAAAAGGATGCCTTCTCGCACGAGGTGAGTAGGCCCGCCTCGCAACAGGTCTTCCAAACCCTTGGGCAAGGCCTTTCGTAGAGCAGAGACGGCAAGCTCAAGGGGGAGATCCTCATCGGGATCGACGCAACGCAGCGTCTGGCATCCACCGTCTCGATGCCAGTCTGCCAGAGCCCTTCTGCGACCCTCAAAGGCGATCAACATCATTAGCTCATGATTGCCCGGGAGGATGTGGCGCGCGTCGGCAAGCGAGGAGGCGTTCCAGGCCAGCTCGAAGGCGCGCAGGCTATCGGGTCCGCGATCGCAGAGATCGCCGAGGAAGATCAGTTCCCGCCGGCGCCCGTCGCGCGGAATGCTATCGATATGATCGAGAAGGCTTTCGAGCGCATCCGCTTGTCCATGAACGTCGCCAATCGCGAAAACTTGGTCAGCAAAGTCAGGGCCATGGTTGGAAGCCCAGTTTGAAGCTAGCATGTTATCCCCTTCGCTGTTGACGGATTCTACCCCAAGCTGCATGCTAGCGTCATGTGCATGTGGATCACATTACGATCGATACGTGGACGCCCCGCCTAGGGCGCCGCTAGACGTGCGAGATCCGCTCTCCTGACACCGAGATCTGCCGGCCAGCGGCCGCCTTGCCCATCAATGCGATGCAAGGAGCTGCACATGAACGACCACCCATTCGATCCCGCCCGCGTAAACACGATGCTCCGTGCGACGTGGGGACTTCACCGCCCAGGCGACAAAGACGCTCGCCTCGATCTCGTGCTCGGACCCGATGAAGATCACGACTTGGAACTGGAAAAGCGGCTGAGGGAAGCCATTGGGGGCCCGGGAGACCCGTGGGAGCTTGCATACCGGTGGCACAAACCGGTTGAGCCACTCCAGTGGGGTGCCCCCGAGCCATCTGACGTGCCGGGTATCCGAGACGACCTTGAGCGCCGGCTCTCTGAGGCTGGCATCATCGGCGCAAACGATGTGCAAGCGTTTCCCACGGGCTGGATCTGGATCGCTCAGGTGATGGTCCACCGCATGTGCGAATGGGCCAATGAAGGCGAAACGATCCGCATTCAGCAGATCAAAGAGAAGTTCGGTGGACTCAGGGTCTACGCTTACGGCAGCGATCGCCTGGGCCGTCTCACGGACTGGTGTGAGGAGCAGTCGATTTGCCGGTGCATGGCGACTGGCATGGAGGGCGAGCTGCGTCAGACAGGATGGCTGCTCACGCTCTCGGACGCGGCCTACGAACTCTGCCAGCGTGACCGGCCTGCTGCTGAGCGGATGATGTATCCCCCAAGGGAGGGGGCCGATGGCTAGTTTCCTGGAGGTCGCCAAGCGTCACGCCAGCTACGACTTCGACCCTGGCGCGATCGACATCCGCCTGCACGCGGTGTGGGGCATGTCGATCCCCGGCACAGGGGCCAGCGTCCATGTGGAATGGGGAGCCGACCAGCCCCGTGATGCGGAGAGGGAGGCCGCGCTTGAGGCTCTCTTCGTCGAACCCTGGAGGGCACGATACTCGTCATTCGCGCCAGTCAAACGTCTTCCTTGGGGTACACCCAATAGCCTTCTGCGAGCCGGAATCTTAGAGGAGTTCGAGCGCGGTCTGACCGGGATTGGCGTCAACGGCGCGGCCGAATTTCGAGCTTTCCCGACCGGCTGGATGCTGATTGCACATGTCTTGTTCCACTACCTGCGCGCTTGGGCCGAGGAAGGTGAGGAGATCGAGATCCTCGAAATCCGAGAGCGGGTCGGGGTGCTCGAATGCAAGGTGGCCGGTAGCGAGCGGGTCGACAGGCTGGCCATCTGGGCGAAGCACCAGAGCTATGATCGCTGCCAAGTCACAGGCGATTAAGGAGAGCAGCGGGTCTACAATTGGCGTGTGCTGACGCTGTGTGACGACATGCACGTCCTCGCGCAGTGGGACGTGAAGGCCGTGGAGGAGAAGATGTATCCCACCAGCCGCTACGGAGACGGCGGCTTCGGCGGCACTCATCCAGACATCGACCCTGCGGACTGGGGGGACGGCTCGTGATCATCGTCATAGCCATCCCGCTTGGGCAGGGCCAAGGCTGCGACATTTCGATGTCGGCTGAGCGTCGGCCCATCGCACTGTAGACGTTGCGCTTCATAGGCAAGCCCATCGCGCGCGGTCGCAAGCCAAGTGTCATACCGCGTTTTAGCACTGGTCATCGGAAATGGAGCCGATGGCACTGGCGACGAAGTAGGCCACCAAGATTATAAGTATCGCGTGATACAGGGGGCATTGTCATCTGGCCGCTCCCCATCGTCATGTCGTTCGACCTGCCCACGTGATTACCATCACATCAGACTGCCCAGTCGCCAAGCCAAGAAACCAAGGCGCATTGATGACTAAGTCAAGTAAACCGTAAAGCTTTGAATTAGAATTAACTTCCGGCTTGCACATGGCAGGCCATGAAGATTGATACTGCACCCGCGATTGGCGAGCATCTCAAGGATTGGATGGCGCGCCGACCAGATACCCGGCGGCTTCACCGCGAGACCCTTCGCCGCGCGGCCGCGCTCGAGCAGGCCGGGATCGAAACCCGCCAGCCCATGCCGGAAACGCCTATTGAGCTTGTCGGGGCAATCACTGGCCTTCGCCGATTGGCACATAAGTGGCGCAACCTCGCAATCCTCCCTGCTGTCGCCGTCCGGGCTGCGACCAAGAAAGCTTCCGCCTTGGAGACTAGGCTGCGCGCGCACCCGGCTCGCGACCGGCTGCGTTATCTCGTGGTGGCGCCTGTAGAGAGGGTCCCGGTGGGAGGCGACCTCACCGGCAGGATCGACGAAATCAACGATATGCTGTCTTCCTGGCGAAAGCATATCGTTGGCCCGGCGGGCGCACGCGTGGTCTGGACAGGCCTGGAATTGGCCTTCGATCCGGCCGGGGAGGGGTCCGTGCTGGTCCATGCGAACCTCATTCTCATGCCACCGGAAATGGGAATGGGTGCCCTCTCCAAGGCCACCAACAGGTATTTCGGGCAACAAGGGTGGCACGACGCTTCCACAATACGGGATATCTCCCGGGTCTGCAGCTATGTTACGAAGGTCGCTGATCTCTGCGAAGCCCCCGATGAGGCGATCCGCTGGATTCACCAATACACTCATGATCGGCAAATGCACCGTACCCATCCGGCTCCCGGCCACTCGGTCAGGAAAGAAGACCCGGCTATTCCACCTGCACCCTCGCGCCCGGAGGGCTTGGGGACCGCTTCACTATCGCGGCAAGCCGCTCCGAGGCCGGCACCAACATCCCAAGGGGCCTATGAAGGGTGCCGGAACCCATCCCGCCAAAGGAAGGGAACAAGTGCCCAGCAACCCGTGGAAGACTCATCGCCGCAGGCCGTCGTTGAGCCTGTCGCAGATGCCATCGAGAACTTGGTAATCCGCGAACTGGGCCCCCGGCATTTCACGAAGTGGGCGGAACCGTGCCTGCTGGTGCAAGGCTATACTGAAGTCCCAACAACCGTCGCAGGGCGAGAGGGACTAGCGTTGATCCGACGGGTCGGGGGGGCGCCCGCTCGGATTGGGATGCAGCCGGAGCGCCTGCCCCCGAGCACCTTCGTTCTCAGAAAAGGGATCAAAATCATTCCAAAATAGACAGAGGAAACCACGGAACCGCGCCGCCTGATACTAGAGCAACTGCGGCCCCTTCCTGAGGGTGCGCAGGGTGCCTGTCCACCATCTGGTCTCCCCGACCCTCAAGAACCTCGCCACGTTGAGAGAGGCGCAAAGCATCTATGCCAAGGCCGATGCCTTGCACGCAGGGGGCAACGAACTGATCGCCAAGATGACTTGCCTGACCCTCGATGACATTCCCGGCCTGGTCGCCATAACAAGGAGGAGGTCCAGGTGAGGGCCTGGGGGGAGGCGAGCACTAGCTTACAAGCCTCCTTGCTATCTGGCGTACATCTGGTCACGTCCTCAACGCTGCCTTATTCCAGCAATGGCTGCCCCGTACTCGGCGTGTATCATGATAGCAGCCTTGGCCCGATCACCTCGAATCCATGGCAACTCGGAGCGCCTTGGCATGCCTGGCACTGTCGGGTCCGGCCCGATGCGGTGCACGAATTCGTGCTAGTCGCTCGTGATAGCGGTCGAGCGCCGCTGAGGACAGCAACGGTTCGATCAGTGTGTAGGAGTCTCCGATCTTGCCGATCTCCCGGTTGACCGCGAAAGAACCCATCGTCGTCGTCTCGAGCAAGCGCTGCAGCCAAGCGGTGTCGTAATCCGGCGCATCGGATCCAATCCGTCGGCCTTTGGTGAGATCAAGGTACCACGTAGCGACCTCTGGGGCCTCCCACCCCTCCTGCTCGAGCACCTCATACGGGATCCCATGCACCGCTGCGCTCTGGGCCGACCATGCATCCATCGACCAGTCTGGCCAGCGCCTGATCAGCCTGGAGTGGGTCTCGATCTCGCCATCGTCAGTTACCCAAGAGAGACCGACCTCGATCGGCCACCCTGCTGTGTCCGGCAAGCTGCTTGCTTCGAAGTCTAGGAATACCAGATCGTTGAGGTACTGCATGCCGGGAGAATAGCATGATCGGTGCGGTATGCTGCAGTGAGGTGCACGTAACCCTCTGATCATGAAAATGGATTTCATGAAAACGCTCATTCTCGCAGACCTGCACTGGGACAGGTGGAACCATATTACCCGCGATCCACTCGAGGGCTGCGAGGACCTGCTGGAAGGCGTGTACACGCTGATCCTCGCTGGCGACATTGCGCATGAGCCGCTCAAGAAATGGCCACGTGCGATCGAGTATGTGCGTAAGCGCATGCCGTATGCGGATGTCCACATTTTTCCCGGCAATCATGATTTCTACGGATCCCGCCTCGACCGCGAGCCGCTCATGGCCGCCTGCGCCCAGAAGGCCGGCGCCTCATATGCCCAGATGCGGCAGATTCTATGCGGCGACACCCGGTTCCTTTGTGCCACGCTCTGGACGGACTTCGAGCTCGGCGGGGATTTCGAGGTCAATAAGCGGCGCGCCGTGGACGGGATGAACGACTTCCGCCGGATCCATGTCGGAGAAAGCTGGCGCGCACTCTGGTGCAGTGACCTGATCAGGCTGCACCGCCAGCACCGGGCATGGCTCGAAGACCGCCTCGCCGAGACGTGGCCCGGACGGACGATCGTCGTCACGCATCATGCGCCGCATCCGGCTGTCATCAAGCGATACGATGTAGACCTGTCGGCCGCATTCGGCTCGGATCTCGGTGACCTCATGACCGGCCCCAGCGCGCCTGATCTCTGGCTGTACGGTCACACGCATGACCTGATCGATGCCCGCGTCGGTCGGACCGAGATCCGCAGCGTGGCTCTCGGTTACCCTGATCATCTGCCTCGCGGCTCCGACATCCGGGAACGTATCGAACGTATGATCATCGACGTGTAGCAGTCCCGCGCCCTGCGGGATCACCCCCTATCATGTCAGGCGATAGATCGGACCTCCCCAGTTCCAGAAATCCTCATCAAGTCTTTTGGGGTTGTTTGAATTTGAGCACTCGACGCAACAATGTTGCTCGACGGAATCTCAAAAAGCGTCCCTAACTCAACCCACTTTTGAAAGTTGGGTGGAGTTAGGGGCGCTTTTTCGCCGGCTCAACGAAGACCATGAGCCTTCAATATGTGCGAAATTGCACATCTGTTAAAGTGGGAGGTTCGGGGGCAAAGGGTCTGGCCTGGCCTTCAGGTGGTTCTGCTTCCCAAACGCAGTTCAAGGTCAGGACATGAAACGCGCGATTAGTTGGTTTAATATAAGAGCCGCCTCGCGCGCAGCCAGAACCGTGGCCTCGATGCGAGGGAAGCCGGGCCTGAGAAGGGGCGGTTAGGACCTAGGTGGCGCTGCGCGGGCCGGCGGTAGCGGTCAGTCCGGCGACAGAAGACCCAACACGTCGGGCGCGGCGCCGATTAGTAACGGCCGCATTTCAGTAGTGTTTGCCGTCAAGCAGGGGCCTTAGCCCCTGCGACGTCACTTCGAGCCGGCTTATCAGGGTGTCCTGTCACGGCTATTGACTCTGTAGCCTCATGTTGACGCGCATCATTCTGGGTATGCCAGAGACATCACCGCATCTGGGTTGCGCTTATAAAGGTCATACATTTCGTCCGACAGGCACATCGCCCGCTTGGTATCGCGGGGCCTTCCGCGTTCGCCGGTAGCCATGCAGCGCACTACGCTTTGCGCTTCGCACCATTTAGCCAGATTTTGCAGTCGCGTATTGCCGTAGACGTAGCACCTGAGGGAGCCGAACTCGTCCTCGATCTTGGAGATCTCAACCCAGTCGCCCTCATTGGCCCATCGGCACATGTGCCAAGTCATTACCTCTGCAATGTGGAGCCATCCCGTAGGAAAGGCCTGCATGTCATACGCTCCGATGCCGGCTGCCTCCAGTTGGCGCCGGAGGCTGTCAATGATGCCATCACGCATAGACGGATCGGGAGCCCCCCACGGCAGCTGGGTGGCGGGCTTGTGCCAGCGGTAGTGCCACTGCCATCCAAGGCGTTGCAGCAGTTCGGCGAGCTTCTCTTCCGTTTCAGCATGCCGCGATTGGCCCGCCCCCCAGTCAAGGTCGATACGGCTGCCTTCATTGGGGCGGTGCATGCCCCAAGTTTCATGGAGGGTAATGTCCACTTGGCGAGGATCGAATGTGGTGATGATGATGTCGTTAGCCATTTTTGAGGCTCCTTGTTTCCATGATGGACAAGGGGCAGCCGTCAGCTGGCAGGCAAAGTCTCGGGTTCAGAGGGAAGATGACCACGCGCGCCGATCGGCACCCCGGTGAGGGGGCGTTAACGTATCGGCGTTAAGGTGATCCAAATGCTCATGAGTGGAGCATCAATGCGGCATGGCGGACTGTCAAGCAGCTCCATGCTACCGACTGACCTCTCAGGCTCGCGCGTGGTTGCTCGCCCCGCTTATTGCGCAGGTCTTCCTCAAACCGAGCTCCCTGAGAATTCCGTAGACTGTGCTACGGGATATCTTCAGCGTCCGTGCGATCTGGGTGGGAGACAGGCCATTGCAGTGCAGGTCTCGCACTGCGCTTCGGTCAATGGTTTTCGTACCGCCCTTATAACGCCCTTCCGCCTTGGCGATCTCAACGCCCTCCCGCTGGCGCCGCTTAATCACCTGGCGTTCAAATTCCGCGAAGGCCCCAAGCATCTGGAACGTAAGAACGTTCTGCGGATCACTGTCGTTGAGTGAGCCTTGGAAGGTCATGCGCTCGGACAGGAACCGGACCTCCGCCCCCCGATCGAGGATGTGGCGGACGATCCGGTTGAGGTCGACAATTGATCGCGCAAGCCGGTCGATGCTCCAAACATGTACCTGATCGCCGGCCCAAACGGCGTCGAGCAGCTTGTCGAGTTCCGGACGGCAGTGCCACCTCCACCACTAAGCTTGTCTTCATAGACGCGCTCGCAGTGTGCGAGATCTTGTCTCGCCAGGTCCTGGTCTGCGCTCGAGACCCGCCGGTATCCGTAGATCCGTCCCACGTCCTGCCTCCGGTTGTACGATCAGTGTCTAGGGCCTGATCAGAAAGTGTCTGATCTGAGTAAACGCCATCCAGATCGGACATGCCAGACACAGCCCCTGGCTGTCCGCTTGGGGTGTACCCAGATTGGACATCAAAACACTCTATCAAGAGCTTGGTGCAAAAGGAGCGGTTTGTAGTAAGGTATTCTGGACCCTAGAACTCTTTAAAGATACGTCGGAAGTGGAGGGCGGTGCGATATTCCTTCGGCTCGTGTTTGAGCCAGTCGTAGCCGGTGAGCATACTATAGAAAGGGTTATGGTCCTTATTCACCAGCCGGACACCCTCCTGTCTGGAGTAGTGCTGGATAAGCGCCTTCTCGCGCCGCTTGGCCTCGTTCTTTTCCACGGAGAACTGATAAAGGGCCTCCTTGTCGAGATCTTGAAAGCGGTGCCACGCCGGGTCTGGCATCGTGTCGGGGTCAAGAACCTCATAGTTGCCGTAGATAGCCAAAGTGCGGACGCGAGCAATGCTCATCCAACTCCTGCGATGGCTTTTGTGGCGAGAGACAAGGTTTTTGGTCTCTCCAACATACATGTACACGCCATCGCCGCTGATGAGGCGGTAATTCCATGCGGGGATATAATTCGGGGCGCTCGACAATTTTTTTTCCAGACGGCCTGTTCCCCGCCGGTCTCTCGGTCCTAACGAGAATTCACGGGTTTGAGATTGGTAGTTGGACTGGTCGTTTGAGGCAAGAGCGCGGAGCCTTCAAATTGCTCAAGCGCCCAGCGTCAGCCACCGCCGGGCTTGCCAAGCACTGACGGTAGATCGTTCGAGCATGCGCTATCGCAGCATTCGGCCAGACGACGCCGAGACGCGCATGGCCATGAAGGCAATGACTTCGGACCGACGGCGGTTCGGCTACCGGCGCATCCATGTATTGCTGAGAGGGTAGGGATGGGCCGTGAATGCCAAGCGCGTCTACAGGCTATATGTCGAAGAAGGCTTGCGGACCTGAAACAGTGAGGCGCGAGCCGCCACCGGTTCGAGGCCGCGCCGAACCCGAAACGCAAGGTCGACGCGAAGCTGCGGGAAGACCGGCGCCCGGCCAGTGGGCCGAACGATGTCTGGGCAATGGACTTCCTGTCGGACCAGCTCTTCAACGGCTCGAAAATCCGAGTGCTGACCATTGCCGATGCCTTCACGAAGCTGTCTCCGGCCATCGACGTGCGACGCCGCTACACAGGTGCGGACGTAGTCGCCACGCTCGAACGTGTTACGTGCGAGCATGGCCTCCCTAGCTCGCTCCGGGTCGACCAAGGGCCGGAATTCACCTCCAAGGACCTCGATCTCTGGGCATGGATGAACGGCGTCATCCTCGACTGCAGTCGGCCTGAAAAGCCAACGGATAATGCATCCGCCGAGGCGTTCAACGGGAAGGTCAGGGCCGAGTGCATCGACCAGAACGCAGGCGCTTGCTCAACGTCTAGACCTCATTACCTTATAGGTCAGAAGAGAAATGACAGGCAGATCTGGTTGGCCAATAAGTGGTTAATTGCTGCGCCTTTTTATTAATAATGCCCGCTTGTGTAGGAAGAGCTGACAGTTCATCTTGAAGATGGCTGTCAGCCCTCTGTATCTTATTTTAAGCCTATGGCACCCTCAACTAAATACGACATGGTTCTGCGCATTGTAGTACGATAGCAAAGGCTGACTTGCAAGGATTGCAATCCGGAAATGGCATCAAGAAGTCAAGTCGATAGGGCGCAAATCACCGAATAGGAGGCACCTATTCCTTGCACTCTTGAGTCTGAAAGCATGCCCTTTGTCCACTCTTCCAGAATCAGTCGGATGGTATCCACCGCGCCAGTCGAAAGCGATAAGCCCTCTTTCAATCAGGAATAGAAATTGCGAAAAAACAGGCTTCTGGGATACTTCTAGGGTTTCGAATTTAAAGTGAATCTCGTTGGAGATTACTTTTTCATCCGCAATAATCCAGGCAGTGGTTGGGTGCTTTTCAGAAAGTCGACTTTCTAGAAGGTCAAAGTCCCACGCTGCGACTAGATGGCCATCAGGACCCAGTTCTGGTCTTCCGGTGCACTTCAAATCCACCGTTTCTTCATTGTAGTTAACCGACAGGTAAAGTCCTTGTGGGTTGGGCTTGGCAGAAACTGTTACAAATAGGTCCTTATATCCCTCTCTTTTGGGGTGTGTGCTTTCATATCCATACGCGAGTATTATATCTCTCGCAGTCATTTTGGGGCTTATCTTGGGGTTCGGCACTTGACTGAAAAGTGTGTCCGCTGTTTTTGACTTCTTTCTTTTTGCCTTGAGCTCAACCCCATGGTAATCAGCTGTGCCGAGATTGTTTATGGGCAAATTGAATTGCGCCTCAAGCGTATCCCCGACATCTTTAGCGTTAGCAGTGAGGGGGGAGCAGCTTTTTACCCACTTACCCTGCAGCTCCTTTAGCTTCGAAACGACTTCACCGATCCGGATTTCTACCTGATGTTCTGCATCAAACCTTTCCTGCACTTCACGGGAATATACCAAGCCTTTTCGCAGAGGTATGATAAACAACGAATGGCGCACAACCGTGATGTAGATCAACTCCTCCTGCTCGACGAGCTCGCCGAATCTTGACGGCCAGAATCTAGGGTCCCCAGCCTTTTCTGGCTTGGCTTTGGGTCGATAAAAACTGGTTTCTCGTGTCGTCCACCCGGACTCCGCTAGAATTTCGACGTTTTTTGAAGATATTTCTCCGTCCGCCGCCTCAGAGTAGTCGAAAAATCCTCCGGCCTTTAGGATTCTTGAAAAGTTCCTATTCGCATCAATTATGCACTTCTCGAGCATTGTCTGAGTTACTCTGATGAGGCAAAATTCACCGCGAATTTTATTATTTAGTTCGTCGATTAGTTCTTTTTCAATATCGGTCGCTTCGTGGCGCATGCTGCCCTCAGTAATAATATTTCTTGAGTGGAAAATGAATACTGCTCTAAATTCACGTGTCAAGGCACAACTATAGGTTATGTACTTCAGCATGTAGGTCGCGCGATAAGCAGGGTGCCGATTCCTAGGCACCCTGAGCCTTCTTCTTCTCTAATGGTCACACCTGCTTCCCCCGGCACGGAGGCACCGATACAGATCATGAACGAAGTGGCGTCTGGACCTGGTCAAGGCGCGGGCATGATGCTATAGCCACCGCCTAACATCTTAACGAGGCAGTGGCATGCTCGACGCAGAAACACAGCAGGCAGTGCAGCCGAAGGAGGTATCGGCTACGGTGCGCCCGATGATCGACCTGTTCGCCGGCTGCGGCGGCCTTTCTCTCGGCTTTGAACAGGCTGGCTTTACGCCGGTGTTCGTCAACGAGCTTAACGATGATGCCCGCCAGACGTACCTGCTGAACCGCCCTCATTTCGTTGGAGGTCAGCGTTTTAACGACATGCCGAACCTTGCGTCGGCAGACGTTCATTCCCTCAACAGGGAGCGCCTCCAGAAGCTGGAAAGTGACCTCAAAGGCCTTGATAAACGGTTAGCGTTCGGGAAAGACGGCACCATCGACGTCCTTGCCGGCGGCCCCCCGTGTCAGGGCTTTTCGGGTCTCGGGCACAGGCGCTCCTACTCCGTCGACAAGGCGCTGCTGCCATCAAACCAACTCTACGACCGCATGGCGGCCGTCATCGAGCACGTCCAGCCTCGCATCTTCCTATTCGAGAATGTTCGCGGACTGCTTTTTTCGAAATGGACCTCCCAAGGTAAGAAGGGCGACATCTGGAACGACGTATACGACCGGTTCAAGCGCCTCGAAGAAGAGTACGGCTATTCGGTACGTTGGAAGCTAGTGCTAGCAAGCGACTACGGGGTGCCCCAGAACCGGCCCCGGGTACTGGTCGTCGGCGTTCGCAACGACGTTGCTAAAACTGCCTCCGCGATCTTGGACGTCGGTGCGGATGAAGACGATGCATATGCCTGCAATTTCCTCCCTCGCCATGGCCTGTATCCAGTTCCCGACTTGGTCGACCTGCTTTCTGATCTGGAGGATCCTGCTGTAAGGGACTCTCTTCATAGCCAAGACTTCCCTAAGCCGTTCCAGACAGGGGCTTATATCTCAGAAGCTACAACCCCAGTTCAAAGATACCTTCGGCCAGGGGAACTGGGCAACGCTGGTGCCCAAGTTACTGAGCAAGAGTACAGCCGCCATGCCAAACGCATCGTGACGAAGTTTCAAGCCATGATCGAAAATGGCGGCGAGATTCCAGAAGAATTCAAAACCAAGAAATTTGCCCAGAAGGTATTGCCCGCCCGATGGGGCAATAAGCCTCCCTCCATCACTGCAACATCCATGCCAGATGACTACGTTCATTACCGGCAGCCGCGAACCTTGACTGTTCGGGAGTGGGCGCGCCTTCAGACGTTCCCTGATTGGTACCAGTTCGCGGGCAAGCGAACGACGGGGGGGCTCAGGCGTGCAGGCAACCCACGCGAGGGCCTGCATGACAGGGAGGTTCCGAAGTACACCCAGATTGGCAATGCGGTACCAGTAAGGCTAGCAGAGGCTGTTGCATCGCACTTCGACAAGATCCTGACAGAAGCTGGGTTTCCGGCTGGAGGGTAGCATGGATATATTCACGCCAGAGAAACGCAAGAATATTATGCGGGGCGTGAAATCAAAGGATACCAAGCCAGAGCTTGCCGTTCGGAGACTCCTGCATGCACTTGGCTACCGCTTTCGAATTCACCGGAAGGGGTTGCCAGGAAAGCCGGACATCGCCTTCGTTGGGCGAAAGAAGGCAATTTTCGTCCATGGGTGCTTTTGGCACCAGCACCCATCTCCAAACTGCGCTATATCAAGGCGCCCATCGTCTAATACCGAGTTCTGGAATGCAAAG
The DNA here is from genome assembly GCF_900172345.1 of Limimaricola soesokkakensis. Lineage (GTDB taxonomy): Bacteria > Pseudomonadota > Alphaproteobacteria > Rhodobacterales > Rhodobacteraceae > Limimaricola > Limimaricola soesokkakensis. Next base: position 131,105 of record NZ_FWFY01000009.1, on the reverse strand, counting down.
CTGGACCGCAATATTGAGAGGGATCTGGTCCAGCAAAAGGGTCTCCTCGACATGGGGTGGCAGGTATTGGTGATTTGGGAGTGTGAAATAGAAGATTTGGACGCCTTGAAGGAAAGACTTCAAGAGTTCCTTGGCCCCCGCAGAGCGCAATGCCGAGCTACTCCTAGGGCGTCCCCTTAGACCTATGAAGCAGTCACCCTATTTCGGTGAGCTGCCCTAGCTGAGTCTTTTAATCTGATTGTAAATGTATGATCGGCCTTCATTCGACGAGTAAGACGCTTTCCGGCGCTGGAGGGTGACAGCCTTCTCCCCGCGTACTGTCCGCAAGGCTGCGCCACTATGCGGGGATCAAGACAGAGCGGCCGGTCCATAAGAGAGGCAGGCCAAGACTACCTGGCCCTCGCCCTTACCTGAGCCCGTCCCAGCGATGATGACGAGACACGCGTTTATCGCGCCCGAGCTTAGCGCCGGTCGCGCGGGAGCCGCCGCTTGCCGGTATAAGTGCCAAAGCTGAAGCCCCTAGGCACAGCGGCCTCGGTTTCGCGGCCGATATAGAGGCATGGGATCCGCACGGGGTCCGCGCCCAGTGCCTCGTTTTCGTCACGGCTTCCAGCTACGCGAACCGTGGTCGTCGCTGGCTGCTCGAGAGCTTCTTCGGGCTGCGCTCACTGTAGAGACGCGGCCCGAAGGTGATCAGGACCACGCAGGTTGGCATTTTTCCGACACGCATGTGCTGCTCTTGCAGGCCTGCTTGGCGCATGGGCCGTCCGGGAACCAAGTCCAAGTGGAAGTAGGACAAGGAAAGGCCGCGATCAGATCGCGGCCTTTTGCAGTGGTAAGCATGCTGGAGGCGTAGCGCTTACTCAGCTTCTGGCGGGAAATTCATTTCCTCGCAGGCATTTGCGCGAGCGACGACCTCATCCAGCCGTGCGGGACGATAGTCCCACCAATCCACGCCGGCATTCACGGCTTGCCGGTATCCTTTGCAGGCGTCGTGGACATGGCCGAACAGGTGGATGGCACCGTATCGGCGCCGGTTCCAAGTCATCAGGGGGTAGTGGCACAAGACCAGCCACTGGTCGCCCACCCGGATTTCCTGCATCTTTTCCTGACTTTCCCATTGGACCTCCCTACTGAGCCAAGAGTGGTCATGGTTTCCGGAAATGAGGTGCTTCCGGCCTGGAATCTTTTCGATGATTGCCTTTGCGCGATCTTTCTGGAGGCGGCCCTTGGCGAATGCAACGTCGCCCAAGATCCAGAGGTCATCAGCAGGGCCGACATGGCGCTGTAGCGCAGAGAGCTGAAACTGGTCCATCTCCTCCACGGAGCTGAATGGTCGTGCGCAGTAGTCGATGATGTTGGCGTGTCCGAAGTGGAGGTCTGCGGTGAAAATGTGTGCCATGTATGGCTCCTTTCAGTGGAATACCGGCAGGCGAGTAATGGCCTCAAGGTCATCGAGGTGGCGAGTGACGGTGCGGAGGTTGCGATGCTTCTGAGGATGGGCCGCCATCAGACATGAGAGGGCTTGGAAGTCCTCATCACCCAGACCCCGGCGAGCCAACTCTAGCTTGGCGAACTGCATTAGTTCGTCGTGGCTGGGGGTCTCGATGCGAATGACGCAGCAGCGCGACAAGAGAGCTTCGGGAACCTGGCTCTCGTCATTGGCAGTGAGAATCCAGGAAATGTGGCTCATGTCGAAGCTCACGCGGAAATAGGGGCATTCCCACGCCCGCGCGCTGACAGGTTCGAGGAGGCTCAGGAGCGCTGTTGTCAGGGTGCCTGCATCCGAGGGGTTGGAGTTGCCGATCTTGTCGACCTCGTCCACCACCACGATCGGGTTCCCGACGCGGCTATCCAGGATGAGTTCCAATGGGCGCCCAGCCATACCGGTGGCATAGCCCCTCTGCACGCCTGCAATACCGAACCCTGCCCTGCCTCCTCCACCGTCGATACTGGTGGTGGGAAGACCGGCTCGATCGGCTAGCTCGCGTGCCAAGTGGGACTTGCCTGTCCCCGGGCGACCGACGAGCAAGATCGGACGGAAATAAAATCCAGGCCGGCCATTTTCCAGATTGAACTTGGCGTTCGTCCAGATCTCTCGGCTGGCCGGGCGAAGCCAGGAAGCATCCTGTGCAATCGCGGCTCCCAGTTCATCGATACCGTGCGAGGTAGACGGACCCCGCAGGTCAACCCCCGCCCTAACACGCTCAAGGCGCTCGAGATCGCTCCCGTTGAGACGATCTGGAGACCGTTTCTGTGCGGGAGTAAGGGCTGAGTAGGAAGTGAATAGGTGGCCGATCTCCTCGGCCAAGAAAGGGTGCGCCATTGGGCTCCATCCATATTGAGGATGGGGCCGCTCGATTGACGAAGCGTGCAGGATTTTGTGGTGGTCCAGACAGCGGCAGACGCGACCGAGCGGCCCCTTGAAAAGGGCTCAGATGGTCGTGCTTATTAATTCCTGCTGCCGGATCACGGTCTCACCTTTTCAAGCTGATGAGAGAGATCAGAACACTTAGGGAACAGGCTGTCAAGTGGGAAATTGTCATCTTCTATGACAAGATGTTTCGCTCTGGATCGAACACGCGAAGAGGTGGAAATGACGCACTTCTCCTGAACCACTTAGCTGGGGAGCTAAAGGCTCCCGATCATCTCCCGGTCTACAGTTCTTACACATATATGTGTCGAAACTGTAGATCTGCTAAGCCAGAGCAAGGCCGCGAGATTAGGTAATCTGTTCTCCTGAGATTCTTCTTTTATAGGTCATCTTTGTTTAGAATTTTCTCGTTTTCGACCGGGTTCGGGTTCGAGAACAGGTGCTTGCGAGAAATCCTCAAGGAGCCTTCCTTGCCCAGCAAAGCAGGGCTTTACGAGCATAATATCAGGGCGCTTGAGATAATAATGGGAGTGAACCTTGCTGACGATATGGTCACTTTTCATGTATCGTGACATTGACGACGAGATCACAGCCGACACCGGTCGCCCCAGGTAGATCGCCAGCAAGCCAACCATTCAGGAATCCGCGCACGATCAACAAGCCCTCGGCGTCCCTTGATAGCAGCGCGAGTGGTGAGGTGCCGTCGAACGGCGTCGCAGCGTTCGGCTCACGGATCCAGGCGAGCCGCTGGGCTTCAATTGGGAAAAGGTCACGGAGGGCGCGGTAGATGCCCAGGAGATGACCAAGGCGTTCGAGGGCGACGCAGGATAGGGCGACCGTTTCTCCATCTTGGGCAGCGGTCATAGCAACCCTGAGATCAGCCGGAGGCATGTCGATGAGGCCAGCCAAGTCGGCATCTGAAAGGTGCCAAATGGCAGCGACGCGGCTTATCGTACGAAGAACCGGCGCATTAGAAATGGCACTGTCGATCGGCAGGGTCATGGGAACCTCGCAAACATCGGACTATACCGTAGCATGTAGCGCTCCCGATAGCGAAGCATGTGCTATCCAGCCGCTTGAGGGATGGCGACCATCTAAGGTGCTCTAAATGATCCCCTGCGCGTTCATCTCTGGAGGTGACGCACTCATGCCATTTCAACACGCATCCTCAAATGATTTGGGTTTGGTGGCGACACCCGGCCCGGCAGAGACAGCACCCTTATCAAGAAACTGCACGCCCTTGGTTTCTAAGGTCGCTTAATTAAGCTCCACGGTTTCTTCGACACTAACCCTTTGTGGTCAGCCTTTCCCTCGATCAGCCCGAGGGTGATGAGCGGCTCGTCAGCAGGGCGGATTGCAGAGACCTCCGCTCATCGCATTCGGCCCAACCTCGTTCTCTCCCCGTTACTTCATAGAAAAGAAACACGTGTCCCGGATTCCGGAAGAGATCAGCAGACGGAGCGGGCCCTCGCAGATGTGTTTCCAAAACGGGAGCCTGTGTTCCTCGCGCGCCTTGGTATCGGATACGAGCGATGAACTGTTACACAGCCAAACGGCCATGGTCCGACCGCTACCATCCCAAGATCCGGCACATCGTGGGTGCGCAGTTGCTCGACGTGGCAGCCGACAGCTTCGACTGACACCCAGCTAACGACCTGATGATGCCGAGCGCCCACGATGTGCAGGTGGCGGCGAGGGTGAAGCGACCAGGCGCTACCCCTACGACTTCACCATCCGCTCGCGCGTCGCGTCGCGCGCGAAGACGGAGCTATGAAATATGGTGAAAGGCAGCGGCGAATGGGTGATCTATGTCCACGTCAGCAAAGACGGCAGGGAGCCGGCGGCATGGTGGCTGCTGGGCTTGAGGGTGTTCCGGGCTGTCCTAATCCGGCAGGCTGCGAACGGTTACCGCATTCGGTCAGGCGACCAACGCTATCGCCATGCAGCTAGTGTCGCCGCATGTCTTGCTTGTTCTCACTCTGAATGGCCTTGGGTAAACTCTTCCCAAGGGGATCACGCGATGTGCTGTGATGGTAGAAATGATGGGATGACCGGCCAGAACCTCATAAATCCTATTTGTTTACAGGATCTTGTGAGGTTGGCTTGGTAGCGGAGGAGGGACTTGAACCCCCGACACGCGGATTATGATTCCGCTGCTCTAACCAACTGAGCTACTCCGCCTGAAGCGAGGCCGGAAGTATGACAGCGGGGCGGGGGCGTCAAGTCGAAAACGGCGGAAAAATCACGGGCGCGAACCGAGGCGCGCGGCGGCGAGTTGTGAGGGCAGGGCAGCCGTGCTTCAGTGTTGCCTCCTGATCCCGCCGAAGGGCCATTCGCTCAATGCAAGACCCCGCCGCCGATACCATTCGTGACGACGCGCCAGCGCCCGTGGTCTGGCTTCTGGGGAAGACCGGGGCGGGGAAATCGTCGCTGGTGCGGGCGCTCACCGGGCTCGACGAGATCGAGCTGGGCTCGGGATTCGCGCCCTGCACCCGCAGTGCCGTCATGTTCGACTTTCCGCAGGACCGGCCGTTGATGCGGTTTCTCGACACGCGCGGACTGGGCGAGGCGGGCTACGACGCAGCGGAGGATCTGGCGCAATGCGAGGCGCGCAGCCATGCCATCCTCGCCATGGCGCGGCTAGACGATCCGGCGCAGGCGGATCTCGAAGCGGCGCTGCGCGAGGTGCGGCGACGCCAGCCCGGCATCCGGGTCATCGTGCTGCACACGGCCGCGGCCGAATTGCCCGACGACCAGTCCCGGTTCCGGGCGCGCGCTGCCATGCAGGCCCGGCTCGAAAGGGCTGCGGGGGGGCCATTGCCCTCGCTGGAGATGTCCTTGGGCACGGGCGAGACGCGCGGTCTCGAAGCGTTGTGCGACCTTCTGGGCGAGACCATGCCGGAGGTGGCGCTGCTGCTCGGGGGCGACGAACAAGTTGGCGACGGTTTCGAGGCGGTCCGCGGCGAAGTGCTGCGATATGCCGGGGCGGCGGCGGCGGCGGATCTGGCGCCCGTCGTCGGCATCGCCGCCGTGCCGGGGGTGCAAGCGGCGATGCTGCGGGCGCTGGCGCGGCATCACCGGGTCGACTGGAGCCGCGCCCGCGCCGCCGAATTCGCCGCCGCGCTGGGGCTCGGCGCGGCGCTGCGCTACGGCGCGGGCTACGCGCTGCGTCAGGCGGCCAAGCTGGTGCCGGTCGCAGGCCAGACGCTAGGAGCGGCGGCGGCAGGTGCCGCGAGCTTTGCCGCGACCTATGCGCTGGGCCGGGCTGCGCATCGCTGGCTCGCGGGGGCGGCGGCCGGGGCACCGGTGCCGGAGGCCGAGTTGCGCGCGCTCTTCCGCGAGGCGCTGCGCCGGGCGGAACGGCGGTGAAGCCGCGCCCCTTGGCCCGGCTGCGCGGCGCGCTGCTGCGCTGGGACCGGCTGCTGATCGCGGTGTCGCTGGCGCTGCCCTTCATGGTGCCGTTCCTGCTGGGCTTCCTGTGGCTGACCGAGCACGACTGGCTGCTGCCCTATCTGGGCGTGTCCATCGGCGTCGCGGCGCTGGCCTTCGCGATGCGCTGGTTCGCCCGGCACCGTCCCGGCGGCGGCCGGGCGCCATCGGTGCTGATGGATGAGATGAAGGTCGAATCCGACCCGGTCTGGACCGAGACCGAGCGCGAAACCTTTCGTGCCGCGCGCCGGCGCATCGAGCGCGAGACGGCGGAACCGGTGGCCTGGACCGAGCTTCCCGATCTGGCGCTGTCGGTGATCGACGACATCGCCAAGGGCATGGGGCAGGAGGATCGCAAGGCGCTCGATTTCACTCTGCCCGAGGCGCTTTTGCTGACCGAGCGGGCCGCGTCGCGCTACCGCGACCACCTGCGCCGCCACGTGCCCTTCTCGGACCGGATCTCGCTGCACACGATCCACTGGATCTGGAAACATCGCGGCCGGGCGCAACTTGCCATGGAAGCGGCCTTCGCCGGTCACCGGGTGCTGCGCTTCGCGCTCAATCCCGCGAAAGGCGTGATGCGCGAGGTGGAATGGCTGATGGCGGGGGGCAACACCACCTATCTGGGCACGCAGATGATGGGCGTGCTGCAGGCGGTGCTGCTGGAAGAAGTGGCGCACGCCGCGGTCGAGCTTTATTCCGGCCGGCTGCGTTTCTCGGATGCCGAACTGTTGCAGTTCCAGCTCGACGAGACTCGCGCCGACCGGGCGCGGCTTGCACAGCCCGACGCCCCGCTGCGGGTGTTGGTGCTTGGACAGGTCAGTGCCGGCAAGTCGACTTTGATCAACGCGCTTCTGGGGGAGGACCGGACCGAGACCGACATGGCGGCGACGACCGACGGGGTGGTCGCCTACGAGGCGGCCATCGACGGCACCGACTGCCTGCTGCTCGACACCCAGGGGATCGATGGTGGCGCGGCCCGGCAGCGGCAGCTGCTCGACGAGATGACGCAAAGCGACATCGTGCTGTGGGTGCTGCGCGCCAACCGGCCCGGCCGTGCCGCGGACAAGGCGCTGCTCGAAGCCTTCGAGAACTGGTTCGAGGAGCACCCCGACCGGCGTCGGCCGCCGCTCCTGCCGGTAGCGACGGCGGTGGATCGGCTGGCACCCGGCTGGCCCTATCCCGAGCATCAGATGCCCGGCGAGGTCCGCGAGCGCATCGGCGCGGCGATGGATGCCATCGCCGAAGATCTGGGCGGCCTACGGCCACGGGCGGTCAGCGCGGTGGAGCCCGACTGGAATCTCGATGCGGTGCGCAGCGCCCTGTCAGGCGCGGTGAGCGAGGGGCTCTTGGTGCAGCGCAACCGCCTGCGGCTGGCGGCGGCCCGTCATGCGCGTTCCGGCGACACCCAGATCGTGCGGTCGGGCCGGGGGTTGTGGCAGGGGGCGAAGCTGATCGGCGGCAAGCTGCTGGGCCGCTTGGGCGGAAACGAAAACGCCCGGCCTGAGGCCGGGCGTGGAGACAGGAAGGCGCAGCCTCCGGAGGATCACTCCCCGTAGGGCACCCAGATGTTCTTGATCTGCGTGGCGCGGTGCAGGAAGCCGCGGCCCTGGCCGTCCCTGGACAGCCAGTCGCGCGCCGCCCCGTCCTCGACCCAGGACTGCTTGAGGTTACCTGCCGAGGCTTCCTCGATCATCCGGCCACCGGCTTCGGTGCCGAAATACCAGATGCCCGCCACATCGTCGTGTTCCGCCAAAGTCTTGGCCAGCGCATCGCGCTCGCCCGCGACGATGTTGACCACGCCGCCCGGCAGGTCCGAGGTGTCGAACACTTGGTACAGGTCGGTCGCGGCCAGCGGGTGGGTCTGCGACGGGATCGCGACCACCGCGTTGCCCATGGCGATTGCGGGCAGCACGAGGCTGACGAAGCCCAAGAGCGGCTGCGCGGTCGGGCAGGCGATGCCCATCACGCCAAGCGGCTCGTGCATGGCCAGCGTGACATGCGCGCTCTTGGTCTGGTGCACCGCGCCGTCGAACTTGTCGGCCTGCGCCGCGTACCAGAAGGTGCGGCGGATCGCGGTCTCGACCTCGGCTTGCGCGGCCGACTTCGAGGCGCCAAACGAGGTCAGACGCTCGGCGAACTCACCCGCCCGCGCCGAGAGGTTCTCGGCCACGTAGTAGAGCACCTGCGCGCGGTTGTGGCCCGTCGCCTTGCCCCAGCCCTTGGCCTTGTGCGCCGCCTCGACCGCGTTGCGGATGTCCTTGCGATTGCCGAGACCCGCGAGGCCCACGGGGCCGCCCGCGCCCTGCACAGGGTAGGAGTAGCCCGAGTCGGGCCGCGCCTGCTTGCCGCCGATATAGAACTTTGCGGTACGGTCGATCCGCGCGCCCGCGCCTGGCAGCGCCTCGCCGGGCTGGCCCACCGGGGCGGTCGGGACCGCCTCGGGCTTGCGTGCCTTCGGCTTGGGATGGGTGAGATAGGCCATCATGCCCTCGCGCCCGCCCTCGCGGCCAAAGCCGCTCTCGCGGTAGCCGCCAAAGCCCGCCCCCGCGTCGAAAACGTTGGTGCAGTTGATCCAGACTACGCCCGCCTTCACCTGCGCGGCGATGTCGAGGCAGAGGTTCACGTTCTCGGACCAGATCGAGGCGGCGAGGCCGTAGCGGGTATTGTTGGCCAGGGCCACCGCATCTTCGGGCGTGCGGAATGTAGTCACGGTCGCGACCGGGCCGAAGATCTCCTCGGTGGCCAGCGTCGAGGCGGGCTCGACCTTCATCGCGATGGTCGGCGGGAAGAAGCAGCCCTCGGGGGCGCTGCCCTGCACCAGCTCCGCGCCCTCGGCCACACCCTGTGCGACGAGGCCGCGAATCCGCTCGAGCTGCACCGGGTGCACGATCGCGCCCATGTCGGTGTTCTTGTCGAGCGGGTCGCCGACGCGCAGCTGGCGCATCCGCTTCTCAAGCAGTTCCTCGAAACGCTTGGCCACGCTCTCGGCCACCAACACGCGCGCGCCGGCGCAGCAGACTTGGCCCGCGTTGAACCAGATCGCGTCGACCACGCCCTCGACCGCCGCATCCAGATCGGCATCGGCGAAGACCACGAAGGGCGACTTGCCGCCTAGTTCCAGCGTCAGCGACTTGGCCGAACCGGCGGTTTCGCGACGGATGCGGCGACCAACTTCGGTCGATCCGGTGAAGGCGATCTTGTCGAGGCCCTCATGCGCGACGATGGCGGCGCCCGTCCGGCCATCGCCGGTGACGATGTTCAAAACGCCCTTAGGCAGGCCGACCTCGGCCGCGATCTCGGCGAAGGCCAGCGCGGTCAGGGGCGTGTATTCGGCCGGCTTCAGCACCACGGTGTTGCCGGCGGCGAGCGCGGGCGCGACCTTCCACGCCAGCATCAGCAGTGGGAAGTTCCACGGGATGATCTGGCCGCAGACGCCATGCGGCGCGGTGCCCGGAAGCTCGTCCTCCATGATCTCGGCCCAGCCGGCATGGTGGTAGAAGTGGCGCGCCACCAGCGGCACGTCGGCGTCGCGGCTCTCGCGGATCGGCTTGCCGTTGTCGAGGCTTTCCAGAACCGCGAGGAAGCGCGCGTGCTGCTGCACGTGGCGGGCGATGGCGTAGAGATACTTGGCCCGCTCATGGCCCGGCAGCGCCGCCCAGCCGGGCTGGGCCGCGCGGGCGGCCTTCACGGCGGTGTCGACATCATCCTCGGTGCCCTGCGTGACCCGGCCCAGAAGCTCGTTCGAGGCGGGGGACAGGACGTCGAAGGTCTCGCCAGGCGCGGTGAAGGCGCCGTCGATGAAATGGCCGAAACCGGCCTCGTGCTTCTTGAGCCAATCGCGCACGATGGCGCTGTCCTCGGGGGCCTTGCCGTAATCCATGGTCGCGAGAATGTCCGTGATCGTGTTCATGACGCGCTCTCCCTCAGGCCAGCGAATGACGGTGGGCGGCGGCGTAGCGCCCGGTGACGTGGTGCTCCAACTGGCGCTCGATGTCGCCCAGCATCGACGAGGCGCCGAGCCGGAACAGGTCGGGCTGGAGCCAGTCGTTCCCGAGCTCTTCCTTCATCAGGTACTGCCAGGCGAGCGCGTCCTTCGCGGATTTCATGCCGCCCGCGGGCTTGAAGCCGACCCGGTGGCCGGTGGCGTCGCCGTAATCCCGCAGCGCCCGCACCATGGTCAGCGACACGGGCAGGGTGGCGTTGACGCCTTCCTTGCCGGTCGAGGTCTTGATGAAGTCGGCCCCCGCCTGCATCGCCACCATAGAGGCCGCGTAGACGTTGCGCAGCGTCGCGATGTCTCCGGTGGCGAGGATCGCCTTGAGATGTGCATCGCCGCAGGCTTCGCGCATCGCCGCTACCTCGTCATAGAGCGCGGCCCAGTCGCGTTTGAGCACGTGCTCGCGGGTGATGACGATGTCGATCTCGTGTGCACCCTGATCGACGGTCCAGCGGATTTCCTCGAGGCGCAGATGCAGCGGCATCAGACCGGCGGGAAAGCCTGTGGCGACCGAAGCCACGGGGATGCCGGTGCCGCGCAGCGCCTTCACGGCATGCGGCACCATGGTCGGATAGACGCAGACCGCGCCGGTGGTTAGGCCCATATCGGCGATGCCGAGCCCCTCCATGATGCGCGGCGCGAGCGGCTGTCGCGCCTTGGCGCAAAGCCGCTGCACACGGCCCTCGGTGTCGTCGCCCGCCAGCGTCGTCAGGTCGATGCAACGGATCGCGTTGACCAGCCAAGCGGCCTGATGGGTCTTCTTGACCGAGCGGCGGGTGGTCAGGGTCGCGGCGCGCCGTTCCGCCGCCGAGCGGTTGAGGGCGCGGCCTTCGAACATCGCCGGGTCGAGCTTTGTTCCGAGGTTGCGGGCTTGGTTCGTGAGGCTCTCGGGCTGGTCTGGCAGCGCGGCTGTAGTCATCGGTCGGGCTCCGGCCATGAAGGTGGACCCGGAATGTCTAACAGATAACGGTGATCTGCCTAGGGCGTCGCGACGGCACCTGTCGAAAGGTCAGCCCGGCGCGGGCATTTGCCCGGCCCGCGACCTTACGCTCAGCGCCGCGCGGGCACTCCGGTCCAGCCAAGTATGCTGGCCTTCCGGCGCGAATGCCAGATGTTCCGGGCCTCCTGTCACTATATGCGGCTCGAACAGAAAGCCTGATGAAGCGCGACAGCCGTATCACTTGGTCAGGATCAGCTTGCCCGCGCGGGTGATACGCAGCGTGTAGCTCTGGCCATCCAGCAGGATGCGGGCGCGGATGCCGTCGCCGGTCAGGGCGCGCGCGTCGTGAACGGGCAGGTCGGCGTCTTCGGCGCGCACCGGGTAGGGAAGGGTAGTCATCGGCGTCATGTCGAACTCCTCGAGCACAGGTCGAGCACAGGGACGCGGCTTGCCCGAGGGGCTGGCATGCGGTTGCCGTTAAGTTGATTAAAAGAATCGGGTTTGTCAATCGCACGCGTGTATCCGCCGGCAGGTCGCCGGCTTTTCCATTCCCGGCCGGTCTCAATCGGCCGAGAAACGCCACTCCGTGATTTGCCGGAATCCGGCCCCGGGCGTGATCCGGAAGCTTGGAAAGGCCGGGTGATGCGGTGCGTCGGGCCAGCGCTGTGCCTCGATGGCAAGCCCCGCATAAGGCGCGAGCCCGGCCCGGTCGGCGTCGCGCCCGTCATAGACCTGAAGCCCCGGCGCCGTGGTGGCGACGCGCATCGTGACGCCACCACCGATCATCTCCATGACCTCCCGCAACTCGGCATCCTCGTGCGAAAGGCAGAAATTGTGGTCGAGTGGTGGCGCGCCGGGCGTGATCGCGCGCGGCGCCCGAAAATCATGGCTGCTTCCGGGGGTGGGGGCGATTTCGCCTGTGGGCAGCGATTCCGCGTCAGTGGGAAGCCAGTGCCCGGCCGCGACTCGCAGCAACTGCCCCTCGATCGTCGGCGTGCCGGCAAGGTTCCAGTAGCTGTGATTGACCAGGTTCATCAGCGTCGGCTCGTCGGTCGTGGCCTCGAGCTCGAGCCGCAGGGTCGCGGGGGCGCGCAGCGACCAGCGGGCGGTGATCCGGCGGTTGCCGGGAAAGCCGTCCGCGCCGTCGGGCAGATCGACCGCCAGCGTTGCGGTGTCGGCGGTTTCCTCGATCACCTCCCAGATCTTGAACTGCGTGCCATGGCGTCCCGAATGCAGCAAGGCGCGGTGGTGATTGGCGGTGAAGCGGTATTCCGCCCCGTCGATCGTGGCGCGGGCACCGGCGATGCGGTTGGCGACGGGACCGATGATGGCCCCGAAGTATTTCATCGCCCCGTCATAGGCCGCCAGATCGTCCGAGCCGATCGTCAGGTTGCGCTCGAGCCCGTCGATCCGCACCGCGTGCAGGATCGAGCCACGCGTCAGCAGATCGACCGAGAGCCCGGCCCCCGAGAGCGACAGGCGATGCACCGCGCGGCCCTGCGCGTCGGTGGCGAAGGGGGTCACAGGATCACCCGGTGCTCTTGCTGCCCCGGCGCCTCGGCCCGGACCTGGAAGGTACGGCCCGAATCCGGGCCGTCGGCGATCTCGGCTTCGGACAGCCCCGCCGTGGCCGAGGTGAGGTACATCGTCCGCATGTCGTCGCCGCCGAAGGCGGGACAGGTGACCTGCGGCGCGGTGGGGCAGGGATGGACCGCCACCTCGCGCCCGTCGCGGTCGTAGCCCGCGACCCGGGCGGATCCCCATTGCGCGTTCCACAGCGTGCCTTCGGCATCGACCACCGCGCCGTCGGGGTTGTGGCCCGCGCGCTTGCAATCGACGAAGACCTCCGCTTCGCCCACGGGCCAGCCATCCCCATCGGTACGCTGGCGCATGATCATCCCGGTCGGCGTGTCCGAATAGTAGAGATACCCGCCCTCGGGCGGAAAGCAGATCGCGTTGGGGATGGTCATGCCGGAACGGACCTGCCGCAGCTCGCCGCGATAGTAGCGATAGAGCGCGCCAGCATTGGTCTCGGCGTCGATGCCCATGGTCGAGACGTAGAAGCCGCCATGCGGATCGGCGCGCCCGTCATTGGAGCGGGTGACAGGGTTGTCACTGTCGAAATCGCAGACCCGCTCGCTCCGGCCGGTCTCGATGTCGAATGTCAGCAGCGCCTTGTTGGTGGCGACGAGCAGCGTGTCGCGATCGATCCAGCCGGCGCAGGAAGGCATGTCCTCGAAGGCCCAGTGTCGGCCCGGCGTGTGCAGGCGGCGGCCGAGAATGTCGAACCAGAAGAGCTGTCCGCGCTCCGGATGCCACAGCGCGCCCTCGCCCAGCACGCAGGAGGTGTCGTCGAAGACCTCGAAGGCGGCGCGCGCGCTCATGCCACGGCCTCGTCGAAGGCCGCAACGATCTCGCGGGCGCGACGCCTGACCTCCTCAGCCGCAAGGCCCGGCGTGTAGAGCGCGGTGCCCAGTCCGAACCCGTCGGCCCCGGCGGCGATCCAGTCGCGGAAGTTCGACGCGCCGGCGCCGCCCACGGCGTAGATCGGCGCCTCCGGAGGAAATACCGCGCGCATCGCCTTGAGCCCGTCGGGGCCGATCAGGCTCGCCGGGAACAGCTTGAGACCGGTGGCCCCGGCGGAAAGCGCCGCGAAGCCCTCGGTCGGGGTCATCACGCCGGGCCAGCTCTCCATGCCGGCTGCGACGGTGGCATGAATCACCTCAGGGTCCATGTTGGGGGAGACCACGAGATTGCCGCCTGCCGCCTTCAACTCGGCGACCTGCGCGGTGGTGAGCACCGTGCCCGCGCCGATCGTGGCGCGGCCTGCGCAGGCGCGGGCCATGGCGCGGATGCTATCGAAGGGGCGCGGCGAGTTCAGCGGCACTTCGATCACGGTGATGCCCTCGGCGATCAGCGCCTCGGCGACGGAGACGGCATCCTCAGGGGTGATGCCGCGCAGGATCGCGATCAACGGTCGGGTCATGCGGTGGTCCTTTGCTTCCAGGCGGCGGTGAGGCCTGCCAGAGTCGCGGCGGTGCCGTTGGCCTGCGTCGCGGGGGCGCCCTGCGCGGCCAGCGCGCGGACATAGAGCCCCGCCAGGCCGCCGGCGCCGATCACCCCGATCTGCTGGCCGAGCCAGTAGGGTTTCGCTGCGGCGAGCTCGGCCCCGATCAGCAGCCCCGAGAGCCGGGCCCGCTGCACTGCGCCGCTCCGGCCCTGCAGCAGGCCCTCGGCGCGGATCGAGAACAGCGCCGAGGCCAGCCGCTCGGGGCGCGACAGCGTCTCGGCCACGCCCGCGTCGAAGGCCACCTCGTCCCAGCCTTCATTCGCGAGCGAATGGCGCAGCACGGTATGGGTGGACAGCGCCGCGAAGAGTTCGCCGGTCAGGAAACTGCGAAAGCTTACCACCTCGCCGGCGCTCAGATGTGCCCATTTCGAGTGGCTGCCCGGAAGGCAAAGCACGCCGTCCCAACCGGGATTGAGCGCGAGGAAGCCCGCGATCTGGGTCTCTTCGCCGCGCATCACGTCGGCGGGGTCCGACTGCGACAGGCCGGGGATGATCGAGACGTCGAGTTCGCCGGGCGTGCGGGTGAGCGCCGGCGACAGGGGCGGGCACGGGACCGACGCGTAGGACGCCTCGGCCCAGCCCTGCCTTGCCCCGACCATGCCGCAGGCGACGATCGGCACCGGCCCCTGGTCCAACCAGTCGCCGGCCATCGCGCGCAGTGCGGTCTCGAAATCCTCGGGGGCGAGGCGACCCATTCCCGCATCGGAGCTGCGCTCCTCGATCACCGTGCCGTCGCGACGCATCGCCCAGCCACGCAGCCGCGAGGTGCCCCAGTCGAGCGCGATCCAGTCGGGCCGGCTCATCCGGTCACGCTGACGCCGGCGTCGATCACCAGCATCTGGCTGGTCACCATTCGCGCCGCACCCGAGGCAAGGAACAGCACGCCGCCTGCGATATCCTCGGGCTGCATCAGTTCGGGCAGGCATTGGCGCTGGCTGTGCTTCTCCACTGCCTCGGGGCTGGCCCAGAGTGCCTTCTGCCGCTCGGTCATCACCCAGCCGGGGGCCACGGCGTTGACGCGGATACCGCGCCCGCCCCATTCGCGGGCGAGACTGCGGGTCAGCCCCATGATCGCGGCATTCGCGGCGACATAGGCCGAGAGGCGCGGCACACCCATCAGGTAGCTGCCGGAGGACATGTTGACGATCGCGCCGCCGCCCGCGGCCTCCATCATCGGCGCCACCTTCTGAGCGGCGAAGAAATAAGGCTTGAGATTGACCGCGAGGCAGGCGTCCCACTCGGCCTCGGTCATCTCCTGCGCGTCGTGACGGGTGTCGTCGGCGGCATTGGAGACGAGCACGGTCACCGGACCATGCGCCGTCGCGGCGGTGTCGATCGCGGCCATAAGGGCAGGGGTGTCGGTCACGTCGCCCTGCACGAAGAGCGGGCGGTTGCCGGTGCGGGCCTCCATCTCCTCGACCGCGACGCTTGCATCGGCGCGGTCGAAGAAGGCGACGCGCGCCCCCTGCCGTAGGAACGCCTCGACCAGCGCGGCGCCGATGCCGCTGGCGCCGCCGGTGAGGAACACCGAGGCGTCCCTCAGATCCGGATGGACCGCCTCAAACCCTGTACCGCTCTCCATCATCCTCCCCCATGCTGCGCAGGCAGAGTGTCACCGCCGCGCACGGAGTTACAAGGGCCGGCGCGGCGATCTGGATCCCTGTTTCATTTAATGAGACATCGGTTCCAAATATCGGGATCAATAGCAGAGCACCGTGTCGGCGGCATGGGCGAGGTCGATCAGCGTTTCGGGCATCGCGAATTCCGCCGGGTGGCCTTCGAGCAGCCCCTCGTCATAGCCGCGCGCCTTGGCCGACAGCCCGGAGACGCGGAACCGCGCTCCGGCCTCGGCCAGCGCCGTCAAATGGTCGGACAGCCGGCCCGTTCCCTGACCCTCGATCCCGGCATGCGCGGGGGCGAGCAGGTGCACCCCGTCGCCGGCGAGGAACAGCGTGACGTCGTGGCCCTTTTGGGCGGCGGTCAGCGCGACGAGGCAGCCCAGGGTCGCCTTGTTGGGGTCGGCGGGACCGGTGTGGATATGCACGAGAAAGCGAGGCATGGGATCTCTCCGGGATCGGTCCCGCCCCGGCAGGGGGCGGGGGTTTCAGGAAACCGCCGACGCCCCCTTCCGGTCAAGCGCGGCCTGTTACGCGACCCGGCCCAGAGCGCCATCCACCGCCGCGAGGATCTCGTCGATCTCGGGCGTGCCTGCGATCAGGGCGGGCGCGAAGAGCAGCACGTTATTGAAGCCCGGCACCGAGCGGTTGGTGGCCCCGATGATCACGCCTTGCTTCAGGCAGTCGGCGACCACGGCCTGCACCAGTTTCTCGGAGACCGGCTCGCGCGTGTCGCGGTCGGTCACCAGCTCGGCCCCGGCGAAAAGCCCCATGCCGCGCACGTCGCCGATCAGCGCGTGTTTTTCCATCAGCGACGACAGCCCCTCATGCAGATAGGCGCCCATGCGGGTCGAGTTCTCGAGCAGGTTCTCTTCCTCGAGGATGCGCATGTTCTCCAGCGCCGCGACGGGACCGGAGGTGCAGCCGCCGAAGGTCGAGATGTCGCGGAAATGCGCCATCGGGTCGGAGGCGTCCTTGAACCTCGCGAATACCGCTTCGGTGGTGACGCAGCACGAGATCGCGGCGTAGCCCGAGGCCACTCCCTTGGCCATGGTCACGATGTCGGGCTTCACCCCGAACTGCTGGTAGCCGAACCAGGTGCCGGTCCGGCCCATGCCGCAGACCACTTCGTCGATATGCAGCAGGATCTCGTACTTGGCGCAGATCTCCTGCACCTTCTCCCAGTATCCCTTGGGCGGCACGATGATGCCGCCGCCCGCGGTGACCGGTTCGAGACAGAGCGCCCCCACCGTGTCGGGCCCTTCGCGCAGGATCACCTCCTCGATCGCTTCCGCGGCCCGGACCCCGTAATCCTCGCCCGCGAGCCCGTCCTGGGCCCGGTATTCGAGGCAATGCGGCACCATCACGAATTCGGGCACGAAGGGGCCGTATTGCGCGTTGCGCTCCAGCTGCCCGCCGGCCGAGAGGCAGGCGATGGTGGTGCCGTGATAGTCGCGTTCGCGGTAGAGGATCTTGGACTTGCGGCCGCCGTGATGCTTGTGGCTGATCTGGCGCACCATCTTGAAGGCCTTCTCGTTGGCCTCCGAGCCGGAATTGGAGAAGTAGACGCGGGACAGCCCCGGCATCTTCTCGGTCAGCGCCTCAGCGAAGCGGGCGCCCGGTACTGTCCCTTGCGCTCCGGCGAAGTAGCACATCTTCACCAGTTGCTCGCGCACTGCGTCGGCGATGCTCTCGCGCCCATATCCGACATTGACGGTCCAGACACCGCCGGACACCGCGTCGAGATGCTCCTTACCGGTGATGTCCCAGACCCGCATGCCGCGACCCTCGACGATGATGCGCGGATCGGTGGTCTCCAGCGCCCGGTGCTGGATCATGTGGTGCCAGACATGGGCCCGGTCGGCCTCGATGACGCGGGCGGGGTCGTTGTGCATCAGGTCTTCCATGGCGGGCCTCGCTGTCGGGATGTCGCCACCACTCTGCGCGGCGCGCGTTGCCGGTCAAGGAAAACCGGATTCGCACGACGCACAAAATTTACCGTTTGGAAAAAAATGATTCCGTGTCAGGCTCGGGAAAACGGAATGCCGCCACGGGGGACGCCAGATGCCTGCCCAGCCACAGACCGGACCGATCGCCGGACGCCTGCCTGCCGACGTGCTGGCACGGAACTTCTCGGACCTTCACCCCCCGCTGAGCGCGCATGAGGCACGGGTCGCCGCGGATCGCTGCTATTTCTGCCATGACGCGCCCTGCGTGACGGCCTGCCCCACCGAGATCGACATCCCGCTGTTCATCCGCGAGATCCAGGCCGGGCGCCCGGAAACCGCGGCGCGCGAGATCTTCGAAGCCAATATCCTAGGCGGCATGTGCGCCCGGGTCTGTCCGACCGAAGTGCTCTGCGAGGGCGCCTGCGTGCGCGAGGCGGCCGAGGGCAAGCCGGTACAGATCGGGCTCTTGCAGCGCCATGCCACCGACAGCCTGATGGCGCGGCAGGGCCACCCCTTTACCCGCGCGCCCCGCACCGGCAAGCGCGTCGCGGTTGTCGGCGCCGGGCCCGCCGGGCTCGCCTGCGCGCACCGGCTGGCGCGGCATGGTCATGACGTCGTGATCTTCGAGGGCGCACCCAAGCCGGGCGGACTCAACGAATACGGCATCGCCGCCTACAAGACGGTCGATGATTTCGCGGCGCGCGAGGCGGCCTGGATCATGGGTATCGGCGGCATCGAGCTGCGGCACGAGCAATGGCTTGGCCGCGATGTGAGGCTCGACGCGCTCCGGGAGGAATACGACGCGGTGTTCCTCGGCATCGGGCTTTCCGACGTCAACGCGCTTGGGCTCGAGGGTCCGCCGCTCGAGGGGGTGCATGATGCCGTCACCTTCATTTCGGCTTTGCGCCAGACCGAGGATCTGTCGACGCTGCCGATCGGCCGCGACGTGGTGGTGATCGGGGGCGGCATGACCGCAATCGACTGCGCGGTGCAGGCCAAAGGGCTGGGTGCCGAAACCGTGACGCTGGTCTATCGCCGGGCACGCGAGCGGATGGGCGCGAGCCTCTACGAGCAGGAGCTCGCGGCGCGGCGCGGCGTGCGGCTGATCTACGAGGCCGCGCCCGTGGCGGTCGAGGGCGAGGGGCGGCTTTCGGCCGTGGTGTTCGAGCGGATGGCGGAGGGACCGGATGGCCTCGCCCCGACGGGGGAGCGATTCTCCTTGTCGGCGGATCAGCTGTTCCGTGCCGTAGGGCAGCGCCTTGGGGACGCGAATGGCTTAGAAATCGCACATGGAAAAGTTGTGACGCAGGGTCGCGGCCGCACCGGCATGGACAAGGTTTGGGCCGGGGGAGACTGTGCCGGCGGTGGCGACGACCTCACCGTCACGGCCGTGGCGCAGGGTCGGGATGCCGCCGAGGACATCCACGGCTCACTCATGGAATAGACAAATGGCATTCACGGGCATCTTCATTCTGCCGCTTCCGGTCGATGACCAGGACCGCGCGCTGGCCTTCTACCGCGACCGGATCGGCATGGAGGTCGCACTGGATGCCGATCTCGACGAGGACTGGCGCATGATCATGATGAAGCTGCCGGACACGCAGACCAAGATCCAGTTCGCGCGGCGCCAAGAGGTGAGTTACTCTGAGGAAGTCCCCGTGCTCTATCTCGAGTGCGCTGATGTCGATGCCGAAGCCGCGCGGCTGAAGTCGGAAGGGGTGCGCTTCGTATCGAACCCCACCGAGCTTCCCTGGAGCGACACCGAGCGCTTCGCGATGTTCCTCGACAGCGAAGGCAACACCATCGTGATGCACGCCACACCACCGGAAGGATGATGAGATGGCCGACCTGACCACCCGGTTCCTGGGCATCGAGAGCCCCAACCCGTTCTGGCTCGCTTCCGCGCCTCCGACGGACAAGGAATACAACGTCCGCCGCGCCTTCGAGGCCGGCTGGGGCGGGGTGGTCTGGAAGACGCTGGGGGCCGAGGGGCCACCGGTGGTCAACGTCAACGGCCCGCGCTACGGCGCCATCTACGGCGCCGACCGGCGGCTCCTGGGTCTCAACAACATCGAGCTGATCACCGACCGCGATCTCGAAACCAATCTGGAAGAGATGGCGCGGGTCAAGGCCGACTATCCCGACCGGGCGTTGATCGCCTCGATCATGGTGCCCTGCGAGGAGGCGGCCTGGAAGGCGATCCTGCCGCGGGTTGAAGAGACGAATGCGGACGGCATAGAGCTGAACTTCGGCTGTCCGCACGGCATGAGCGAGCGTGGCATGGGAGCGGCGGTGGGGCAGGTGCCCGAATACATCGAGATGGTCACCCGCTGGTGCAAGCAGTATTACGACCGGCCCGTAATCGTGAAGCTCACCCCCAACATCACCGATGTGCGTAAGCCCGCCGAGGCCGCGAAGCGCGGCGGCGCCGATGCGGTAAGCCTGATCAACACCATCAACTCGATCACTTCGGTCGATCTCGACCTGATGGCGCCGCAGCCCACCATCGACGGCAAGGGCAGCCATGGCGGCTATTGCGGTCCCGCGGTCAAGCCGATCGCGCTGTCGATGGTCTCCGAGATCGCGCGGCACGAGGCGACGCGCGGCCTGCCGATCTCGGGCATCGGCGGCGTCACCACATGGCGCGACGCGGCCGAGTTCATGGTGCTGGGCGCGGGCACGGTGCAGGTCTGCACGGCGGTGATGACCTACGGCTTCCGGATCGTCGAGGAGATGTGCGCCGGGCTGTCCGACTGGATGGACGAGAAGGGCTACCGCTCGACTTCGGATTTCGTCGGCCAGGCGGTGCCCAACGTCACCGACTGGAAGAACCTCAATCTCAACTACGTCACCAAGGCGCGGATCGATCAGGATCTGTGCATCAAGTGCGGCCGCTGCTATGCCGCCTGCGAGGACACCTCGCACCAGGCGATCGCGATGACGCCGGACCGGGTGTTCGAGGTGATCGACGCGGAATGCGTGGCATGCAACCTGTGCGTCGATGTCTGCCCGGTCGAGAACTGCATCGACATGGTGCGGATGGCGCCGGGCAGCGTCGATCCGCGCACCGGGCGGGTGGTTTCCGACGATCACGCCGACTGGACCACCCATCCCAACAACCCGATGGCGCAGGCGGCGGAATAGCCGCCCTAGAGGCTGATCTGCTGGCCCAGCTCGATCACCCGGTCCGAGGGCAGGTGATAATGGTCATGCGCAGCCGCAGAGGTGCGCGTGAGCCCGATGAACAGCTTCTTGCGCCAGCGCGCCAGACCGGGACGGTCCGAAAGCAGCACGGTGCGCCGGTTCAGGAAGAACGAGGTCGCGTGGATGTCGAAGCGCAGCCGCCGCCGCAGCGCCCGCGCGATGTTGGGCGGATCCATGTAGCCGAAGGTGACGTGGACCCGTTCGATGCCGTCGCCCAGCGTCTCGACCACCAGCGAGGCTTCGGGGTCGAGATGCGGCTGATCCGAGATCGTCACCGTGACGACGTAGCTGCGTTCGTGCAGCACCCCGTTGTGCTTGATGTTGTGCAACAGCGCCGGCGGCGCCATCACGGGCTCGGCGGTGAGGAACACGGCGGTACCGGGCACGCGGCGCAGCCGGCTCGAATGCGACAGGGACTTGACCAGCGCCTCCATCGTCACGCCGCGGGCGCGCGACCGGTCCTGCACGATCACCGAGCCGCGCAGCCAGGTGGCCATGACGACGCAGAGCGCCGCGGCCACGGCCAGCGGCACGTAGCCGCCATTCGTCACCTTGGTCATGTTCACCCCGAACAGCGCCGACTCGACCGCAAGGATCAGTGCCGTCAGTGGCAGCGCCAGCCCCCGAGACCAGTTCCAGACCCGCCGCATCACCACATAGGCCAGCAGCGTCGTGATCAGCATCTCGCCGGTCACCGCGATGCCGTAGGCGGCGGCGAGGCCGGAGGAACTGCCGAAGCTCAGCACCAGCACCACCACGCAGAACAGCAGCATCACGTTGATCCGCGGCAGGTAGATCTGGCCGCGCTGGGTGGTCGAGGTGTGGTGTACCGCCATGCGCGGCAGGAGGCCCAACTGCATCGCCTGGTAGGCGAATGAGAAGGCGCCAGTGATCACGGCCTGGCTGGCGATCACCGTGGCCAGCGTCGCGAGGCCGATCAGCCCCGGCAGCGCCCAGCCCGGCGCCAGCAGGAAGAACGGGTCGCGCGCGGCCGAGGGATCCGACAGCACCAGCGCACCCTGACCGGCATAGCTCAGCATCAGGCAGGGCAGGGCGATGCAGGTCCAGGCGAGGCGGATCGGCCGGCGCCCGAAATGCCCCATGTCGGCATAGAGCGCCTCGGCGCCGGTCACCGCGAGGAAGGCGGCACCGAGGATCGGCACCACCGCGCCGCCGCCATGCCACAGCAGCTCCAGGCCGGGCAGGGGACTCAACGCTGCGAGGATCGCGGGATGCCGCACCACCGCCACGAGGCCGAGGCTACCCAATGTCAGGAACCACGCCAGCATCACCGGGCCGAATAGCCGCGATACGCCCCCGGTGCCGCCGCGCTGGGCCCAGAACAGGGCGCAGAGGATGGCGATGACCGCGGGGATCACCCAAGGCTCGAAGCCTGGCGCCAGCAGCGTCACCCCTTCGACCGCCGAGAGCACGGAAATCGCCGGGGTGATCATCGCGTCGCCGAAGAACAGCGCCGCCCCGAGAATGCCCAGCGCCATCAGCCCCCAACTGCGTCGTCCCACCGCGCGGGTGGCCAGCGCCAGGAGTGACAGTGTGCCGCCCTCGCCATTGTTGTCGGCGCGCAGCATCAGCACCACGTATTTCAGCGTGGCGATACCGATCAGCAGCCACAACAGGAGCGAGACGGTGCCAATGACCGTCACGGGGGCAGGGGCGCCGGTTTCGCCGCCTGCTGCGGCAAGACCTTCGCGCAGGGCGTAGATCGGCGATGTCCCGATATCGCCCACGACGACGCCGAGGGCGCCGAGTGTGAGGGCTGGTGTGGCGGAGGAGAAAGCGTGGCCGCGCGGGGCGGCATGTGTCGGGGCATGCATGTGAGCGGCCAAGATGACGATGCGCATAGATGCGCCCGCCGACCCCGGTGTTCAAGTGGTCTTGTGAGAAATCCCGAGTGCCGCGCCGAAGAGGTGATCGAGCCAGGCTTCGGCGCCCGGGTAGGGATCGGTTTTCCCCATGATCGCGCGTACTTGCACCTCGAAATCGGCATAGTGCTGGGTCAGCGCCCAAATCGAGAAAATCAGGTGATAGGGGTCGACCGGTCCGATCCGGCCCGATTCCGACCAGGCCGCGATCACTGCGGCCTTCTCGTCGACCAGCACCTTGAGTTCGCCCTCCAGCACGGGCCGCGCTCGGGGGGCGCCTTGCAGGATCTCGTTGGCGAAGAGCCGGCTCTCGCGCGGGTGGTCGCGGCTCATCTCCAGCTTGCGCCGGACGTAACCGAGGATCTGCTCGCGCGGCTCGCCGTCGGCATCCATCTCGCGCAGAGGCGCCAGCCACAGCTCCAGCAGATCCTCGAGAATGGCGAGATGCAGCGCTTCCTTGGAGCGGAAGTAATAGAGCAGGTTCGGCTTCGACAGCCCCGCCGCCTGCGCGATCCGGTCCAGCGTCGCACCCCTGAAGCCACGCGCCGCGAACACCTCGAGCGCCGCCTCCAGAATGGCGGCCCGGTTGCGGACCTGGATCCGGGTGCGGGGCGGGCTCTTGGTCATCTCCGGTCCTGTCGAACGGGCGGAACGACCCGCCGCTGCCTCGTCTCGCATCGTTTCGTGTCCGGGCCCGAGGCGCGATCACGCGATCCTTGACTGGTGTCGGGACTTTGATAGCGTGAATTTTACCGGGCGGTCAAATCGATGCCGCGCGCGGTCCGACCGGCAGCAAGGCGAGGAACCCAGCATGTCCGCACCCGGCGAAAACCTCAAGATCGACGGCGCGCGGCTCTGGTCCAGCCTGATGGACATGGCCAAGATCGGCCCCGGCGTGGCGGGCGGCAACAATCGCCAGACCCTGACGGATGCGGATGCCGAAGGCCGGGCGCTCTTCGCGAAGTGGTGCGCGGCCGCGGGCCTGTCGATGGGTGTCGACAAGATGGGATCGATGTTCGCGCGCCGCGAGGGCCAGGACCCCGATGCGTTGCCGGTCTATGTCGGCAGCCATCTCGATACCCAGCCCACGGGCGGCAAGTATGACGGCGTACTGGGCGTGCTCGGCGGGCTCGAGATCATCCGCACGCTCGACGACATGGGGGTCAAGACCCGCCGACCGATCGTCGTCGTGAACTGGACCAACGAGGAAGGCACCCGCTTCGCCCCGGCGATGATGGCTTCCGGCGTTTTCGCCGGGCAGCACGATCTCGACTGGGCCTATGCGCGCGAGGATGCGGATGGAAAATCCTTCGGCACCGAGTTGGAACGGATCGGCTGGAAGGGCGAAGAGGAGGTCGGCGCGCGCAAGATGCATGCGCTCTTCGAGTTGCACATCGAGCAGGGCCCGATCCTCGAGGCCGAGCAAAAGGATATCGGCGTGGTCACCCACGGCCAGGGGCTATGGTGGCTGGAGATCCGGCTCACCGGCAAGGAAAGCCATACCGGCTCCACCCCGATGCACATGCGGGTCAATGCCGGGCTCGGCATGGCGCGGATCACCGAGGCCGTGCACCGCATCGCGATGGAGCACCAGCCCGACGCGGTGGGCGCGGTCGGGCAGGCCAATGTCTGGCCGAACTCCCGCAACGTGATCCCGGGCCGCGCGGTCTTCACCGTCGATATCCGCTCGCCCGATGCCGAGAAGCTCGCCGCGATGCGCAGGGCGGTCGAGACCGAGGCCACGCGGATCGCCGACGAGCTGGGGCTGGGGCTCGAGATCGAACCCACCGGGCATTTCGAGCCGGTCACCTTCGACCCGGACTGCGTCGGCATGGTGCGCGCCGCTGCCGAGCGGTTGGGCTACAGCCATCGCGACATCGTCTCGGGCGCCGGACACGACGCCTGCTGGATTGCCGGCATCGCCCCGACCGCCATGGTGATGTGCCCCTGCAAGGACGGGCTGAGCCATAACGAGGCCGAGGAGATCACGCAGGACTGGGCGACCAAGGGCTGCGACGTGCTGCTGCATGCGGTGATCGAGGCCGCCGAGGTGGTGTCTTGAAACTTTCATCGGACATGCAGGGCTTGACCTCTCCCGGTTCCGGCCTTTCTGGATCGGCAAGCCAGATGTTCAGGAGAGCCCGATGACCAGACTGCCCCGACTGCTGCCCGTATTGGTGGCGCTGCCGCTGCTCGCCGCCTGCGAGGAAGTGCGTACCGTGGCCGTGCCACAACCCGCTCCGGTGTTTCCCGCGCCGCAGGCAGCGCCCGCTCCCGCGCCGGAACCGACGCCGGCGCCGTCCCGGCTCGAAAGCCCCGCCCAGGTGACCACGGCGCCCCTGTCGGACGATGGTGACACGAGCGCCGCGGCGGCCCCCCGGCCACCTGCCGGCGCCATCACCGCGACATCCCCGCAGGAGGTGGTCTCCGCCCCCGAGGCCGTGCTCGCCGCGCTCCTGCCCGGCACGCCGCCCTCAGCCGTGTTCCAGAACGGCGACGGCTGCTACCTGTTCTCGATCGAGCGCACCGAACCGCTGAGCGGCTACCCGGTGCGCGACGAAAACGGCGTGCCGCTTTGTGAAGACGACGACGGCACGGTGGGGCCGCGTCCCGCAAGCTGATCCGGGCAGTTCGGGGGCGATGCCGGCCGACCACGCGCCGCCGCCCCCTTCCGCCCGCCGACCCTTTCGAGCCGGAGCGCGCCACCGAGCGCGCGCCCGGGACGTGCCACGGCCCCCGCACGAGGGGCCGGGCCTGACAGAGAGGGAACGGAAATGGGCTCCAAGGTCATCAGGAACGGTACCATCGTCACGGCGGATCTGACCTACGAGGCGGATCTGCTGATCGAGGGCGGGCGTATCGCCGCCATCGGAAAGGGGCTGGCCGGCGACGAGGAACTCGACGCCACGGGCTGTTACGTGATGCCCGGCGGCATCGACCCGCACACCCATCTGGAGATGCCCTTCATGGGCACCCATTCCACCGATGATTTCGGTTCGGGCACCCGCGCGGCGCTGGCCGGCGGCACCACCATGGTGGTGGATTTCGCGCTCCCCAGCCCGGGCCAGAGTCTGCTCGACGCGCTGAAAACCTGGCACAACAAGTCGGGTCAGGCGGCCTGCGACTATTCCTACCACATGGCGATCACCTGGTGGGACCGCCAGGTCTTCGACGAGATGGAGACCGTGGTGCGCGACCACGGCATCACCACCTTCAAGCACTTCATGGCCTACAAGGGCGCCTTGATGGTGAACGACGACGAGCTCTTCGCCAGCTTCCGGCGCTGCGCCGAGCTAGGTGCGATCCCGCTGGTGCATGCTGAGAACGGCGACGTGGTGGCCGAACTGCAGGCCAAGCTTCTGGCCGAGGGCAACACCGGCCCCGAGGCGCATGCCTATTCGCGCCCCTCCTCGGTCGAGGGCGAGGCCACCAACCGCGCGATCATGATCGCCGACATGGCCGGCGTGCCGCTCTACGTGGTCCACGTCTCCTGCGAGGAGGCGCACGAGGCGATCCGCCGCGCCAAGATGCTGGGCAAGCGGGTCTGGGGCGAGCCGCTGATCCAGCACCTGATCCTCGACGAGAGCGAATACGCCCATCCCGACTGGGACCACGCCGCGCGCCGGGTGATGAGTCCGCCGTTCCGCGACAAGCGCCATCAAGACAGCCTTTGGGCCGGTCTGGCCTCAGGCACGCTCTCGGTGGTGGCCACCGATCACTGCGCCTTCACCACCGAGCAGAAGCGCAACGGGCTGGGCGATTTCACCAAGATCCCCAATGGCACCGGCGGGCTCGAGGACCGGATGCCCTTGTTGTGGACGCATGGGGTCAACACTGGCCGGATCACGATGAACGAGTTCGTCGCCGTCACCTCCACCAACAGCGCCAAGATCCTTGGCTGCTACCCGAAAAAGGGCGCGATCCTCGTCGGCGCCGATGCCGACATCGTGGTCTGGGATCCGGAGAAGGAAAAGACCATCACTGCCGCCGCGCAGGCTTCGGCAATCGACTACAACGTCTTCGAGGGGCAGAAAGTGAAGGGCCTACCGCGTTACGTGCTGAGCCGCGGCCATGTTTCGCTGCGCGACGGTGCGCTGGATACGCATGAGGGTCATGGCGAATTCGTTGCGCGCGAGCCGCAGGGCCCGGTCAACCGGGCGCTTTCGTCGTGGAAAGCGCTGACCGCACCGCGCCCGATCGAACGCTCGGGCATTCCGGCGAGCGGCGTGTGAGGGTGCCGGGGCGGGGGGCGTGCCGATGATGAACGCGCCGATTGCGAAGACCGTCGTCTCGGCGCGCGGCGTCGATCTCACCTTCGAGACCGCCGATGGTCCGGTTCACGCCCTCAAGGGCGTGGATCTCGACATCGCGAAGGGCGAGTTCGTCTCCTTCATCGGCCCGTCGGGCTGCGGCAAGACCACATTTCTTCGGGTGGTCGCAGCGCTGGAACAGCCCACGGCTGGCGAGGTTTCGGTCAATGGCATGAGCCCCGACGAGGCACGCCGGGCCCGGGCCTATGGCTACGTGTTCCAGGCCGCCGGCCTCTACCCTTGGCGCACCATCGGCGGCAACATCGCGCTGCCGCTCGAGATCATGGGGTTTCCCAAGGCCGAGCGGACACGGCGCGTGCGCGAGGTGCTGGAGCTGGTCGAACTAGGCGGGTTCGAGAAGAAGTATCCCTGGCAATTGTCGGGCGGCATGCAGCAACGCGCGAGCATCGCCCGGGCGCTGGCGTTCGACGCCGACATCCTGCTGATGGACGAACCCTTCGGCGCGCTGGACGAGATCGTGCGGGATCGGCTCAACGAGGAGCTGCTCAGGCTCTGGGCCGCGACCGGCAAGACCACGCTCTTCGTGACCCACTCGATTCCCGAGGCGGTGTATCTCTCGACCAAGATCGTGGTGATGAGCCCGCGCCCCGGACGGATCAGCGACGTGATCGACAGCCCGCTGCCGCGCGAGCGCCCGCTCGACATCCGCGACAGCCCCGAATTCATCGAGATCGCGCACCGGGTGCGCGAAGGACTGAGGGCCGGTCATGAAGAGGTGTGAGACACAAGCGGGCTTCCCGCCCCTGGCGAGCAGGAGCCCCTATCGCATGGCGACTTCGTTCGCGGTCATCGGCTCGCCAGCCTGTACCGCGCCCTCACTTAAGTCGGACATGGTTACTTTGTTCTTAAAATACGCAAGAAGACCGGCTTCCTTCAGACCGAAGGTGGGTCGGAGCGGCAAGGGTGGGATTGCGTATTTGGAGAACAAAGTTGCCCATACGACGCGAGACACTTGCGAGGCCAGCGCATGAGCCGCGCGGGACCGGTCATCATCCTCGTCGCGGCATTGTTCGCGCTCTGGTACGCCGCCGCCGTGCCGATGAACATCCGCGAGGCCCTGACCGCCGCCGAGCGCGAAGGGGTGGCGGTGCAGCCGGATACTGCCGTGGAGCGGCGCGATGCGAACGCACTGGGGCTGGTGTTGGCCAATCCGGGCCAGATCCCGGACGCTTGGGCGCAGGACAGGCCGAGACTGCCCGCACCGCATCAGGTGGCGGGCGAGTTGTGGCAGAGCGTGGTGATGGAGGAGATCGAGGGGCGGCGCGGCCTGCTGCGATCGGGGAGTCTTTCGAACCGCGGATTGCTGCTACATGCCTGGATCACGCTCTCGGCCACGGCGCTCGGCTTTGTCATAGGAGCCATGGCGGGGATCGCCCTGGCAATCGGCATCGTCCATTCGAAGACGATGGAGAAATCGGTGATGCCATGGGCCATCGTCAGCCAGACAGTGCCGATCGTGGCGCTGGCACCGATGATCGTGGTGGTGCTCTACTCTGTCGGCCTGCAGGGGCTGCTACCCAAAGCGATCATATCCGCCTACCTGTCGTTCTTCCCCGTGGTGGTCGGCATGGTGAAGGGGCTGCGCGCGCCTGACGCGATGCAGACCGACCTGATGCGCACATGGGACGCCTCGGGTTGGCAGGTGCTGACGCGGCTGCGGCTGCCGGCCTCGATGCCCTATCTCTTCGCGTCGATGAAGATCGCCGTGGCGGCCGCCCTTGTCGGGGCCATCGTGGGCGAACTGCCAGTGCAGGGCGGCGGATTGGGCGCGCGCATGCTGGCAGGAAGCTATTATGGCCAGACCGCGCAGATCTGGGCGGCGCTGCTGCTGGCCGCGGCGCTGGCGGCGGTGCTGGTGGCGATGATCGGCGGCGCGCAGAGGCTCGCGCTGCGGCGCATGGGGGGTGCGGCATGAGCGCGGCGGTCCTCGCGCTGGCGCTCTGGCTCGGGCTCTGGGCGCTCAACGTCTGGCTTGCCACCGGGCCGCTGTCGAACCGGATCTGGGCGCGTATGGCGGTGCCCTTGCTGTTCGGGATCACCATCCTGATCCTGTGGGAGATCGCGGTGCGCGCGCTGCAGGTGCCACTCGTTATTCTGCCACCGCCAAGCCAGATCGGCGCGCGCTTCGCCGAGAGCCTGCCGATCCTCTGGGGCGATTTCGTGCAGACCATCCTGCGCGGCGCGCTATCGGGCTACGCGATCGGCTGTGGCGCGGCGTTCCTCACGGCGATCGCCGTCGATCGCTTCGTGTTCCTGCAGCGTGGGCTGCTGCCGCTGGCGAGCTTCATGGCGGCGCTGCCGATCGTCGGCACCGCGCCGATCCTCGTGATGTGGTTCGGCTTCGATTGGCAGTCCAAGGCCGCCGTGGTGGTGGTCATGGTGTTCTTTCCGATGCTGGTGAACACCGTGGCGGGGCTGGCCGAAACCTCGGCCATGCAGCGCGACCTGATGAAGAGCTGGGGCGCGGGCTATTGGCAGGGGCTGGTGAAGCTCCGGCTTCCGGCGGCGATGCCCTTCATCTTCAACGGTCTGAAGATCTGCACGACGCTGGCGCTGATCGGGGCCATCGTGGCCGAGTTCTTTGGCTCGCCGACACTGGGGCTCGGGTTCCGGATCACCACCTCGGTGGGCCAGCTCGCGCTCGACATGGTCTGGGCCGCGATCCTCGTCGCGGCGTTGGCCGGCACCGGCTTCTACGGGCTGGTTGCGCTGATCGAACGGGGGGTGACCTTCTGGCACCCCTCGCAACGCGGATAACCAACAGAGCCCGCCAACCGGGCCGACAACAGCAAACGGAGGTCGACCAAGAATGAAACGGATGATGATGGCCGCGGCGGCGGCAGGCGCGCTGATGACCGGGGTGGCACCCGCCATGGCGCAGGATCTCGACGAGGTCCGGCTGCAGCTGCAATGGGTCACCCAGGCGCAGTTCGCGGGCTACTATGTGGCGCTCGAAGAGGGGTTCTACGAAGAGGAGGGGCTCGACGTCGAGATCCTGCCTGGAGGCCCCGACATCGCGCCGCCGCAGGTGCTCGCGGGGGGCGGGGCCGACGTGATGCTCAACTGGATGCCTTCGGCGCTGGCTGCGCGGGAGAAAGGCCTGCCGGTCGTGAACATCGCCCAGCCCTTCGCCAGCTCGGGGCTGATGCTGACTTGCTGGAAGGATACCGGCATCACCGGCCCGCAGGACTTCAAGGGCAAGACCATCGGCGTGTGGTTCTTCGGAAACGAATACCCGTTCCTGAGTTGGATGAGCCAAGAGGGGATTCCCACCGAGGGGGGCGAGGAGGGCGTGACGGTCCTCAAGCAGGGCTTCAACGTTGACCCGCTGATCCAGCGTCAGGCCGACTGCATCTCCACCATGACCTATAACGAATACGGCCAGGTGCTTGACGCGGGCATCTCCGAGGACGAGCTCGTCACCTTCAAATACGAGGATATGGGCGTGGCGACGCTCGAGGACGGGATGTGGGTGCTGGAAGAGAACCTCGAGGATCCGGAGTTCGTCGACAAGATGACACGTTTCGTGCGCGCCTCGATGAAGGGCTGGAAATGGGCCGAGGAGAACCCCGAAGACGCGGCGCAGATCGTGCTCGACTACGACGAGACCGGCGCCCAGACCGAGGCGCATCAGGTCCGGATGATGGGCGAGATCGCCAAGCTGACCGAGGGCTCGGACGGCAGCCTCGACGAGGCGGCCTATCAGCGCACCGTCGACACGCTTCTCGCGGGTGGCTCGGACCCGGTGATCTCGGCCGTGCCGGAGGGCGCCTTCACGCATGAAATCACCGACGCGGCGCTGAAATGACGGGCAGGGCGCGGGGCCTGAAGACCCTGCGCCAGACCGGTTCTGGTCAGCCCTGACACACTCCGCTACTGCTTGCGTAGCAGTAGCGGAGATTTTGTATGCGTGTTCTGGTCACAGGCGGTGCGGGTTACATCGGCAGCCATACTCTGGTGGAACTCTTGGGGCAGGGTCACGAGGTGGCCTGCGTCGACAATTATTCCAATGGCTCGCCCGAGGCATTGCGCCGCGTCGGTGAGTTGGTCCCGCAGGGCGCGCTGCACGCGCATGACGCGGATGTCCGGGATACGGCCGCGCTCGACCGGATCTTCGCCGAGTTCCGGCCCGAGGCGGTGATCCATTTCGCCGGTCTCAAGGCGGTCGGCGAGAGCGTCGAGAAGCCGGTCGAGTATTACGACGTCAACGTCACAGGCACGCTGTCCCTGCTGCGCGCGATGGATCGGGCGGAGTGCCAGCGGATCATCTTCTCTTCCTCGGCCACGGTCTATGGCGAGCCGGTCTTCCTGCCCTATACCGAGGCACACCCGCTGGCGCCGACCTCGGTCTACGGCCATACCAAGCGCTTTGCCGAGCAGATCCTGACCGATTGGCCGGCGGCCCGTCCCGGCAGCGCGGTGATGCTCCTGCGCTATTTCAATCCGGTTGGAGCGCATGAATCGGGCCGGATTGGCGAGGACCCGCAGGGCGTGCCGAACAACCTGATGCCTTACCTCGCTCAGGTGGCGACGGGCCGTCAGGAGCGGCTGCGCATTTTCGGCGATGACTATCCCACGCCAGACGGTACCGGCGTGCGCGACTACATCCATGTCGTCGATCTCGCCCGCGCCCATGTCGCGGCGCTCGACCGCGCGGCGGCCTCGGCGGGAGCTGAGACTTACAACATCGGTACCGGACGGGGCTATTCGGTGCGCGAGATGCTCGACGCCTTCTCGGCGGCGGTGGGTCGGGCGCTGCCATTCGAGGTGCTGCCGCGCCGCGCCGGCGATATCGCCGAGATGCAGGCCGATTGCAGCCATGCGGCAGAAAAGCTCGGCTGGCGGGCGTCGCTGGGGGTGGAAGAGATGGCGCGTGACCTGTGGCGCTGGCAGCAGGCCAATCCGCAGGGCTACGCCACCGCGGCGGATCAGCTCGCCGGCAGCTGACCACGAGCTTCGGCGGCGGCGAGGGCCAGCGCCTTGCCGCCTTCGACCCAGCGCGCCACCACGGCGCGCAGCGCGTCGCTGTCATTCTCGGTCACGGCGGCGCGCAAGGCCCGCATCCCTGCCGCCACCTCGATCTCGCTCAGATGCGCCTCGCGAGCGAGCATGATCTTGGGATGCGGCGTGCCGATCTGGCCCTCGCCGATCAGCAGTTCCTCGTGCAGCTTCTCGCCCGCGCGCAGGCCGGTCAGCCTGATCTCGATATCGCCATCGGGATTGGTCTCGTCGCGTACCGTATAGCCCGCCGCCTCGATCATCTGCCGCGCGAGATCGTAGATCTGGACCGGTGCCCCCATGTCGAGCACGAAGACGTCGCCACCGGTGGCGAAGGTCCCGGCGACCAGAACGAGCCGCGCGGCTTCGGGGATGGTCATGAAGTAGCGCGTCACTTCGCGATGGGTGAGGGTGACGGGACCGCCCTTGCAGATCTGGTCGTGGAACAGCGGGATCACCGAGCCGGAGGAGCCCAGAACATTGCCGAAGCGGACCATCGAATAGATCGTGCCGGTCGAGCGGCTGGCCAGATCCTGCACCACCAGCTCGGCCATGCGCTTCGAGGCGCCCATCATGTTCTTGGGGCGGACCGCCTTGTCGGTGGAAATCAGGATGAAGCGCGCGACACCGGCTTCTCCGGCGGCCTGGGCGAGCGTATGCGTGCCCAGCACGTTGTTGGCGAAGCCCGAGACGGGATTGCTCTCGACCAGCGGCACGTGCTTGTAGGCCGCCGCATGCAGGACGATCTCGATCTCCTGGTCGGCCAGCACGCGGCGCACCAGCGGCGCGTCGCAAACCGATCCCAGGATCGGTACGATCTCGACCTGCTGCTCCGTGGCCAGTGCCGACAGCTCCTGGTCGAGCTTGTAGAGCGCCAGCTCCGACATTTCGAAGAGGACCAGCCGCCGCGGCCGGCAGGCGAGGATCTGGCGGCACAGCTCGGAGCCGATCGAACCGCCGGCACCCGAAATCATCACCGAAGTACCACGATAGGTTTCCGAGCCGCCGGGCAATTCGGCGTCGAGCGGCGCGCGGCCGAGGAACTGGCCGGGCACCACGGGGCGCAGCTGCTCGACCAATGGCACGCCGTTGCCGGCAAGCTGGGCGAAGGAGGGCAGGGTCTGCACGTCGAGGCCCTTCTCCTCCAGCTGGCGCGACAGCTGCGCCAGCCGGGCGCGCGGCACCGAGGGCATGGCCAGCAGCACCCGGTCGACATGCTTGGTCCGCGCCAGCCGGGCGATGGCGGCCGGGGAGTGCACGTGCAGCCCTTGGACGATTGCGCCCTGTAGCATTTTGTTGTCGTCGATATAGGCGACGGGACGGACCGTCTCGTCGGTCCGAAGCGCCGCGACCAGCTGCTGGCCCGTACGACCGGCACCGTAGACCAGCACCCTGAGCTTGGGTCTGTGCCGATAGGCGCTCAGCACCAGCTTGAGCATCACGGCACGGGAACTGACCGCGAGCAGCAGGTAGACCATCGCGAAGGAGACGAAGGTGGCGCCCGGCAAGGTGCCGCCCACGGCCCGGTCGATCAGCCCGGCCGAAAGCGCCAGCAGAACCGCATGCGTTGCCGAAAGAGCGATGGCCCGGCTTTCATAGGCCTTGAGTTGCACCCGGTGGATGTTCATCCCGATCTCGATCAGGGCGCAGATCGCCAACAGCATGAGGAGGAGCGGCCAGTGCTGCTGGAGCTCGGCGCCCAACGGCGCGCGGTTCAGCTGCAACGACAGCGCGGCAAGAAACGCCACCGGGACCAGCGCCACGTCGTTGGTCAGTACCATCCATTGTTTGGTGGAACGGGAGAGATGCGTGATGAACCCGAGCAATTCGACCAGTTTGCCCATTTTTTCGCCCATGCTGGCCCGAAAACCCTGCTCAGCCGCGACCGTGTCTGACATTTTCGCCCACATCACAGCAAATTCCGTATCCCTTGTAATCCGACGCCGCGTCATTGATCAATCTACGGTGGCGGGAACCCGCCGAGGCCGTGCCTTTCGTGGGAACCTGCGGGGCGCCAGCCGCAACACCCTGCCCGCCGTTTCAGCGATCAGGCTGACATCATGGCAGACCGTGGCGTGGCGCTGGTAGATCAGATCCAGCCGCGCCTTGCGGGGCACGCAGCGGCGGCGATAGACCGCATCGGTTTCTTCGGCCGAACGGCAATGCGCCAGCAGCCGTTCCTCGGTGGCGTGATAGCGTAGGCTGGCCAGTCCGGTGATGCCGGGCCGCGAGCGCAGCACTGCCGCATACAGATCGGGGAAGGCTTCGACGTAGATGCGCAGTGGCGGCCTGGGACCGACGAGGCTGATATCGCCGCGGATCACGTTCCACAGCTGCGGCAACTCGTCGGCGCGGGTCCGTCGCAGCATACGGTGCAGCCCCGACATGCGGTCCGATTTGTCACCGCCCGTCACGCCGGTGGCGCGGGTGCCGTAGGGGGCAGGGCGCATGGTCCGCAGCTTGATCAGGCCAAAGGACTGCTCCGGCGTGCGCATCCGCTCGGCTACGTAGAAGACCGGCCGTCCCTCCTTCACGAGCAGGAGCAGGATGAGCGCGGCCAGTACCGGCCACAGCAGGGCCAGCAGCAGGATCGACACCGTAAGGTCGAAGGTGCGCTTGGCCGGCGTCATGCAAGCCTCCAGCCGGCCAGCCGCGCCTCGGCCACGAGCCCAGGCGCGGTGGCGATGGCGATGGGGCCGGCAATGGCCGCAAGCTGCGCCGTGTCGAGGCGAGTTTCGGGCAGGGCGGTTTCCGGGGCGGGGCGCCAGTGCCAGCGCGCTCCGGCTGCCTCGAGTAGCGCCTCCATCGGCACCGCGCCGGGCTGCGCGAGGTTCAGGACCGGCGGCAGGTCTTCGGTCGAAAGAAGCGTCGAGACGATCCGCGCCAAGCTTAGCGGCCCGACATAGGCGCGGCGCGGCCCGTGCCCCTCGGCAAACCGGTCGAGCGTGACCTGTCCGGCGGCCATCGCGCCAAACAGCTGGTCGCAGCCCGCGACATTGGCGAGCCGCAGGCAACAGGCGCGGGGCGCCTCGATGCCCAGCCTGTCGACCTCTTCGGCGACCACGCGCTCCATTTCCAGCTTGGCCCTGCCATAGGCGTTGGCGGGGCTGGCCTCTGCCTCTCGGCAAGGGCCTTCGGCACGACCGTAGACCGCGGCCGAGGACATCAGCAGCACAGGGCCGAGACCGTCGCGCGCGGCAAGGCGCAAAGCGGCCCGAGCGAGGTCGGCATTGGCGGCAAGCTCTTCCGGGGGTCCCGATGTCACCCCTGCCAGAACGACGACGCCCTCGGGCCGTTCGGGAAGCGACGGTGCCGGCTTATGCATGTCCCAAGCGTAGTCGCCCCGCCGTCCATGCCACAGCGCGGCACGCCCCTCCGGCCAATGCCCGTCCAAGGCCAGCTTGCGCAGTGCCCGGCCAAGTCGTCCGGTGCCGCCGAGAATCAGCGGACCCGTCTGTAAAGGGGATGCGGTCATGTCCGTCGGCTACCCGATCGGCGGTCGCAAGACCAGATCCTCTCAGTCGCGGAACACCGTACGCGACCCGATCAGCCGCAAAGTGCCGCTCAGATAGCACACTGCTCCGAATACCCATGCCAAAGGCGCGAAGTAGCCGGGCAGCAGGCAAAGCAGCACAAAGAAACCGATCGTCTCGGTGCCCTCCAGCAATCCGTTCGAAAAGTAGAGCGACTTGATGCCTTGCGCCGAGGTCTGCATGCGCTTCTTTTCGGCGAGGATCGCGTAGCCGAGGAATGTGGTGCCGTTGAAGTAGAAGGCGGCGAGCAGGAACCCGCCCGCAGCGCCATTGGCCACCGGATCGGCCAGGATGAAGGCAAGCGGGATCGCGCCATAGAAGGCGAAATCGGCGGCGATATCGAGATAACCGCCCCAGTCGGTCCGGCGCGTGGCGCGGGCCACCGCCCCGTCGAGCCCGTCGGCGAGGCGCGACGCCAGGAGTGGCAGTAGTGCCCAGCCCGGCGCGCCAAGCGCGATCATCGCCGCCGCGGCAAGGCCGAGCCCAAGCCCGGCCAGCGTCACTCCATCCGCGGTTGCCCCGGCGCGCGCCAGGCTGCGACCGAGCCGGTTGAGCGGCGGGTCGATCAGGCGGCGGGCGGCAGCGTCGAGCATCGGAACGGCTTTCTTCGGGGCGGCCCATCATCGCGCCATGACTGCCGCGCGTCCATCGCGCGCGGCCCGGATGACACGATGGTGAGGGGGGCGTCACATCGTGTCGTCGATGATCGGCTGCATCGAGACATAGGTGGAGGTGCCCGCGACGCCGGGCAGGGCCGAGATCTTGGTGCCCAGCACCTCGCGATAGCTGCGGATGTCGCGGGTCCGCACCTTGAGCAGGTAGTCGAAGCTGCCGGCGATCAGGTGGCACTGCTCCACCTCGGTGATCAGCCGCACGGCGGCGTTGAAGGCGGCGAGCGATTTCTCGGTGGTGTCGGCGAGCCGCACCTCGACGAAGGCGACATGGTCAAGCCCGAGCTTGGCCGGGTCGATCACCGTGCGAAAGCCCCGAATCACGCCCTTTTCCTGCAGTCGCTTCAGCCGCACCTGGCAGGGCGATTTCGACAGGCCGACCCGGACCGCCAGTTCGGTGACCGGAAGCCGAGCATTTGCTGCCAGTTCGGCGAGAATGCGGTAGTCCGTGCGGTCGAGATGGCTGCCGGTGTCGGAATTGCTCATCTTTCGTCCCGCCATACCAAGAGAAATCGGGCAAAAAGCGCGCTTTCCGTCGATTTTCGGGAAACGCGCCTTAGCTGATCAGGGATAGGATGAACCTGTCTTTTACTCAAGGGGGTCCGCCAATGAGCGAGCTTGTCGATCTGCGCCACCGCATCCGTGCCGATCATCGACGCGACGAGACGGCGGTCCTCGCGGATCTGATGGCGCGCGACCCGATTTCAGAGGAGCTGCGCGCCGCCGCCACGCGGCGCGGCGCCCAGCTGGTGCGCGCGATCCGCGACGACACGCGCCCCGGCATCATGGAGGCGTTCCTCGCCGAGTACGGCCTTTCGACCCGCGAGGGCATCGCGTTGATGTGCCTCGCCGAGGCGCTGCTGCGGGTGCCCGACGCCAAGACCATCGACGCGCTGATCGACGACAAGATCACGCCGTCGGACTGGAGCGCGCATCTCGGGAAAGCGGCTTCCCCGCTGGTCAATGCCTCGACTTGGGCGCTGATGCTGACCGGCAAGGTGCTCGATGAAAAGGGTGAGGGGCTGGGCCTCGTGCTGCGCCGCGCGATCAAGCGTCTGGGCGAGCCGGTGATCCGCGCCGCGACCTACGCGGCGATGCGCGAAATGGGCAAGACCTTCGTGCTCGGCCGCGACATCGACGAGGCGATCAAGCGCAGCCAGGGGCCCGCGAAGAAGGGCGCCACCTACAGCTACGACATGCTGGGCGAGGCGGCGCTGACCGCGAAGGACGCGGCGGGCTTCATGAGGAGCTACGAGAACGCGATCGCGCGGATCTCGAAGGAAGCCACCTCGGCCGATATCCGCGACAATCCCGGCATCTCGGTCAAGCTCTCGGCATTGCACCCGCGATACGAGGAGGCCCAGCGCGAGCGGGTCATGGAGGAGTTGGTGCCGCGGCTGGCCAAGCTCGCCCGCGCAGCCATGGCGGGGAACATGGGCCTCAATGTCGACGCGGAGGAGGCCGACCGGCTCGACCTGTCGCTCGACATCATCGAGGCGGTGCTGTCCGACCCCGAGCTGGCCGGTTGGGACGGCTTCGGCGTCGTGGTGCAGGCCTATGGCCGCCGCGTCGGCGGCGTGCTCGACTGGCTCTACGCGCTCTCCGAGAAGCTCGACCGCAAGATCATGGTGCGGCTCGTCAAGGGCGCCTACTGGGACACCGAGATCAAGCGCGCGCAGGTCGAGGGGCTGGAGGATTTCCCGGTCTTCACCGAGAAGGCCGCGACCGACGTGGCATGGCTGTCCTGCGCGCATCGCCTGCTGGGCATGACCGACCGGATCTACCCGCAATTCGCCACCCACAACGCCCATTCCGTGGCCGCCGTGATGGAAATGGCAGGCGAGCGGCGCGATTTCGAATTCCAGCGCCTGCACGGCATGGGCGAGGCACTGCACGACAAGCAGATGGAGAGCGAGGGCACGCGGCTGCGCATCTATGCGCCGGTAGGCGCGCATCGCGACCTGCTGGCCTATCTGGTGCGCCGGCTGCTGGAGAACGGGGCGAATTCGAGCTTCGTGAACCAGATCGTCGACGAGAAGGTGCCCGCCGAGGTGGTCGCCGCCGATCCGTTCGAGAAGCTGGGCGGACCCCGCCCCAAGGAGCTGCGCGATCCGCGCGCGCTGTTCCAACCCGAGCGCGAGAATTCGCGCGGCTGGGACCTGACGGCGGTCGACGCGCTGGCCGAGTTCGACGCGGGCCGCAACGCTTTCCGAAACGCCAAGTGGCGCTCCGAGCCGATCCTCGCCACCGAGGAGCCCGCCGAGGGCGCCGAGGTGATCCCGGTGACCAGCCCCGCCAATCCCTCCGACGTGGTAGGCGAGGTGATGATGTCGTCCAAGACCGATGTCGAGAATGCCATCGCCCTCGCGCGGCGCTGGCAGGCGCCGGCCTCGGACCGTGGCGCCGCGCTGCGCCGCGCCGCCGAATTGTTCGAGGAGCACGCGCACGAGTTCTTCGCGCTCACCGCGCGCGAGGCCGGCAAGACGCCGAAGGATGCCGTGGCCGAGCTGCGCGAGGCGGTCGATTTCCTGCGCTATTACGCGGCAAGGGGCGAGGAGCTGAAGGACCCGGCTCGCGGCACCTTCGCCTGCATCAGCCCGTGGAACTTCCCGCTGGCGATCTTCACGGGTCAGGTGGCCGCGGCGCTGGCGGCGGGCAATGCCGTGCTGGCGAAGCCGGCCGAATCCACGCCGCTCACCGCGGCGCTGGGCGTGCGGCTTCTGCACGAGGCGGGGGTGCCGCGCGATGCGCTGCAATTGCTGCCAGGCGCAGGGCGCGTGGTGGGGGCTGCGATCACCTCCGACCCGCGCATCGCGGGCGTGTGCTTCACCGGCTCGACCGAGACCGCTATCGGCATCGACCGCGCCATGGCCGCCAACATGGACCCGACCGCGCCGCTCATCGCCGAAACCGGCGGGCTCAACGCGATGATCGTCGATTCAACCGCGCTGCCCGAGCAGGCGGTGCGCGACATCGTCAATTCGGCCTTCCAGTCTGCCGGGCAGCGCTGCTCGGCGCTGCGTATGCTCTATCTGCAGGAGGACATCGCCGAGCATTTCCTCGAGATGCTGAAAGGCGCCACCGAGGAGATGCAGGTCGGCGACCCGTGGAGCCACGCCACCGATGTCGGCCCGGTGATCGACGGGCGCGCCGAGAAGGGCATCCGCGAACATGTCGAGAAGGCGCGTGCCGAGGGTCGCCTGCTGTGGCAGCTCGAGACGCCGTCGAAGGGCCACTACATCGGTCCGGCGCTGATCCGCCTGAACGGGATTGAAGAGTTGGAGCGCGAAGTGTTCGGACCGGTGCTGCATGTCGCCACCTTCAAGGCGGGCGAGATCGACGGGGTGATCGACGCGGTCAACGCCACCGGCTACGGGCTGACCTTTGGCCTGCACACCCGGATCGACGATCGGGTCGAGCATGTGACGCGGCGCGTGAAGGTCGGCAATCTCTACGTCAACCGCAACCAGATCGGCGCCATCGTCGGCTCCCAGCCTTTTGGCGGCGAGGGGCTGTCGGGCACCGGGCCCAAGGCCGGCGGTCCGCGCTACGTGGCGCGCTTCACCGAGCCGATGCGCATCGCCTCGCTGCCCGCCAATGGCCGCGAGGTACCGAGCGAGAAGGTGCAGAAGCTGCTCGACGCCGCGGCCCCCGATCCGGATCGGCGCGACACCGTCACCCTGCCGGGGCCGACGGGGGAATCGAACCGTCTCTCGGTGGTGCCGCGTGGTACCGTACTCTGCCTCGGTCCCTCGGCCGAGGAGGCGAGGGCGCAGATCGAGACCGCTCGCGCCGCCGGCTGCGCCACCATCGGCGTGGCGCCGGGGCTCTCGGGCGAGGGCAATCTTGATGGCACGCTCGACCCCGCGGCGCTGGAGAAGCTCTCGGGTTTCGACGCGGTCGCCCTGCGGGGCGGGGCGGATGCCTTGCGTCCGCTGCGCAAGGCGCTCGCCGCGCGAGAGGGGCGGCGTATCCCGTTGCTTTCCGAAGAGGATCTGGCGCTGAGACTGCAGCTCGAGCGCCATGTCTGCGTCGACACCACCGCCGCAGGCGGCAATGCCAGCCTGCTGGCCAGCGTGGGCTGATCCAGAACCCGAAGCGCGCGCCCATCGAAGCCCGGCGCGCGCTTCGCTCTTCTCGGCTCCCGGATGCGCGGCTGCTGCCACTTCTGGGGGTTATGTTCCAAGACTTGGCCGCGCCGGGAGGTACGGGTGATGCGCCATCCGGAAGCGGTGAGCGAAGCTTCTCCATTTGGAACGCTGTTCTCAAATGGCGCTCTTTAGGGTGACCTTGTAACAGGATTTTGCATAATTCGCCTTCAAAACGGTGACCGCGTTGCCGTCGATCCGCGCTAGGCTGCAATCGTCATTAGCCAGGGGAGGGGCGCATGACGATGCAGATGTCGCTCGACGACAAGTACACAGCGGAGACAGGTCATGTCTTCCTGACCGGAATTCAGGCGCTGGTGCGCCTGCCGATGACCCAGATGCGGCGCGACCGCGTCGCCGGGCTCAATACCGGCACGTTCATCTCGGGATATCGCGGCTCGCCACTAGGCGGCTACGACCAGCAGCTGATGGCCGCGCGCAAGCATCTCGACCCGCTCGACATCGTCTTCCAGCCTGGGGTCAACGAGGATCTCGCCGCCACCGCCGTCTGGGGCAGCCAGCAGCTTGGCCTGTCCGAAGGCGCGAAGAAGGACGGTCTTCTGGGCCTGTGGTACGGCAAGGGGCCGGGCGTCGACCGCTCGGGCGACGTCCTCAAGCATGCCAACGCGGCAGGTACCTCGGCGCATGGCGGCGTGCTGGCCTTCGCCGGCGACGACCACACCTGCAAGTCGTCCTCGATCCCGCACCAATCGGACCACGCCTTCATCTCGGCGTTGATGCCGATGCTGTATCCCAGCTCCGTGCACGAGTTTCTCGAGCTGGGCCTCCTTGGCATCGCCATGTCGCGCTATTCGGGCTGCTGGGTCGGCTACAAGGTGATCTCCGAAACGGTCGAAACCTCGACTGTCGTCGATCTCGCACAGGAGCGGCGGCAGTTCCTGCTGCCCACAGATTTCGAGATGCCCAAAGGCGGGCTCAACCTGCGCTGGCCCGATCCGCCGCTGGTACAGGACGAGCGGCTGCAAGAATACAAGGGCTTCGCGGCGCTGGCCTTCGCTCGCGCCAACCGCGTCGACCAGGTGACGATCGACACGCCGAACGCCCGCTTCGGCATCGTCGCCTCGGGCAAGGCCTACGAGGATGTGCGCCAAGCGCTGGCCGAGATGGGGCTCGGGCCGGAGGAGTGGAAGGCGATCGGCCTGCGCCTCTACAAGGTGCGCATGCCTTGGCCGCTGGAGCCCGAGGGCATCCGCCACTTCTCCGAGGGGCTCGACGAGGTGCTGATCGTCGAGGAGCGCCGCGAGATCATCGAGAACCAGATCAAGCAGCAACTCTTCAACTGGCGCGCCGACGTGCGGCCGCGGATCATCGGCAAGCATGACGAGAAGGACCGCCCCTTCCTGTCGCTCTCCCAAGGCCTCACCGTCGGCTCCGTCGGGCGCGCTATCGCCGATCGGTTGCTGCACATCGATCTGCCTGAAGGCTTGCACGACCGGATCGAGGCCGAGCTACGCCGTCTTGAAGCGGGTCATGCCCGGGGACAGGCGCATGAGGCGCCGATCACCCGGCTGCCGCATTACTGCCCCGGCTGCCCGCACAACACCTCGACCAAGGTGCCCGAAGGCTCCAAGGCGATGGCCGGCATCGGCTGCCACTACATGGTGCAGTGGATGGACCGGAATACCGAGACCTTCACCCATATGGGCGCCGAGGGCGTGCCATGGACCTCGATCGGCCGGTTCACCGAGGAAAAGCATCGCTTCGTGAACCTCGGCGACGGCACCTTCTTTCATTCCGGCCATCTCGCGATCCGCCAGTCGGTCGCGGCGAAGGCCAACATCACCTACAAGATCCTCTACAACGACGCCGTCGCGATGACCGGCGGCCAGAAGGTCGATGGGCCGCTCTCGCCCGAGCAGGTGACGCATCAGGTGCACCACGAGAGCGTAGCGAAGATCGTGCTGCTCTCGGATCATCCCGAGAATTACGACCGTGTCGATCTCGCGCCCGGCACCGAGATCCGCCATCGCGACGATGTCGATGCGGTGATGCGCGAGCTGCGCGAGATCGAGGGCGTCACCGTCATGGTCTATGTCCAGACCTGCGCCGCCGAGCTGCGCCGCCGCCGCAAGCGCGGCAAGGCCGAGGACCCTGACATGCGCGTGCATATCGACCCGGCTGTCTGCGAAGGGTGCGGCGATTGCTCGGTACAGTCGAACTGCATAGCGGTTGAGCCGCTGGAGACCGAGCTGGGCCGTAAGCGCCAGATCAACCAGTCGGCTTGCAACAAGGATTTTTCCTGCCTCAAGGGCTTCTGCCCGAGCTTCGTGACGCTGCGCGGTGCCAAGCCGCACAAGCGCCCGGCCGCCGAAGGCCCCGACGTTTCGGGCCTGCCCGAACCGAAGCTGCCCGAGATCACCCGGCCGTGGAACATCGCCGTCACCGGCGTTGGCGGCACCGGCGTGCTGACCATCGGCGCTCTCTTGGGCGTCGCGGCGCATATGGAGGGTCTGTCGCCGATGATCCTCGACATGGCCGGTCTTGCGCAGAAGGGCGGGGCGGTGCTGAGCCATATCCGCATCTCGACGCATGAGCGGCCCGCGACGGCGCCGCGCATCGCGACCGGTACCGCCGACCTGCTGCTCGCCGCCGACAGCGTCGTGGCGGCCTCGAAGGACGGCGTCACCCTGTGCGACGCGAGCCGTACCCATGCGGTGATGAGCACCAAGCTCTCGCCCACCTCGGACTTCGTGCGTCAGCGCGATTTCGACTTCCGCTCGGCGGGCGTCATGCGGGCGGTGGAAAAGACGGTGCGCTCGTCGGAGCATTTCCACGATTTCGCGCATGTCGCGCGCGAGCTTTGCGGCGACGAGATTGCGGTGAACATCATGATGCTGGGCTATGCCTGGCAGCAGGGCTTCATCCCGGTGGGCCGCGAGGCGATTGCCGAGGCCGTGCGTCTCAACGGCGTGGCGGTGCAGTCGAATCTCGACGCCTTCGACTGGGGCCGCGTCATGGCGGCAGAGCCCGAGCGGGTGATCCGCGAGATGGGCGAAACCGACGAGCCGCCGCATCTGCCGCAGGCCCAGATGACGCTCGACCAGCTCGTGGCGCACCGCACCGGTCACCTGACCGCCTATCAGGATGCAAAGCTCGCCCGGCGTTACACCGACCGGGTGGCGCAGGTCCGTACGGCGGTGGAAGGCCACTCG
This sequence comes from Limimaricola soesokkakensis, assembly GCF_900172345.1. Classification (GTDB taxonomy): domain Bacteria; phylum Pseudomonadota; class Alphaproteobacteria; order Rhodobacterales; family Rhodobacteraceae; genus Limimaricola; species Limimaricola soesokkakensis. The sequence continues at coordinate 87,786 of NZ_FWFY01000009.1, read as the reverse complement.
CAGGCCGACAAGATCACCCGCGCGGTCGCGCAGAACTATGCCAAGCTTCTGTCCTACAAGGACGAATACGAGGTGGCACGGCTGTTCACGCGGCCCGAGTTCGCGGAGAATCTCAAGAAGCAGTTCGACGGCGACTACAGGATCGCCTTCAACCTCGCGCCGCCGGGGCTGCCGGGCACGGATGCCGAAGGCCGCCCGAAGAAGCGCGAGTTCGGCCCGTGGATCCTCAAGGCATTCGGCCTGCTGGCGCAGGGCAAACGGCTGCGCGGCACCGCGCTCGACGTCTTTGGCCGCACCGAGGAGCGTAAGCGCGAACGGGCGCTGATCGACGCCTTTGAGGCGGACATGGACCTCGCGCTGGAGCGGCTGGGGCAGGGGCACGACGCCGAGATCCTCAAGCTTCTGGAACTGCCCGACCAGATCCGCGGCTTCGGGCCGGTGAAGCTGGCGGCGATGGAGCAGGCGGCGCCGATCCGCGACGCGCTCCGCGCCGCGATCAAGAACGACACGCCGCACCAGGTGGCGGCGGAATAGGGAGAGTGCGATGTTCGATCACGCGATGAAGTTCGATCTGGGCGAGGATGGCGAGGCGCTGCGCGAGACGGTGCATCGCTGGGCGCAGGAGCGGCTGAAGCCGCGCGCCGCCGAGATCGACAAGTCCAACCTGTTCCCCGCCGACCTCTGGCGCGAGATGGGCGATCTGGGCCTTCTGGGCATCACCGTGCCCGAGCAATATGGCGGCGCAGGCATGGGCTATCTCGCTCATGTCATCGCGGTCGAGGAGATCGCGCGGGCCTCGGCCAGCGTGGCGCTCAGCTACGGCGCGCATTCGAACCTCTGCGTCAACCAGATCGTGCTCAACGGCAACGATGTGCAGAAGGCGAAATACCTGCCCAAGCTGGTCTCGGGCGAACATGTCGGTGCGCTGGCGATGTCCGAGGCCGGGGCGGGCTCCGACGTGGTGTCGATGAGCCTGCGCGCCGATCGCATCGATGGCGGCTATCGGCTCAACGGCACCAAGTACTGGATCACCAACGGCCCCGATGCCGAAACGCTGGTCGTCTATGCCAAGACCGACCCGGAGGCCGGCTCCAAGGGGATCACCGCCTTCATCATCGAGCGTGGCATGGCGGGCTTCTCGACCTCCGAGCATTTCGACAAGCTCGGGATGCGCGGCTCGAACACCGCCGAGCTGGTGTTCGAGAATGTCGAGGTGCCCGACGAGAACGTGCTGGGCCAGGTCGGCGGTGGCGTGAAGGTGCTGATGTCGGGGCTCGACTACGAGCGCGTGGTTCTGTCGGGCATCGGCACCGGCATCATGGCGGCCTGCCTCGACGAAATCATGCCCTACCTCGCCGAGCGCAAGCAATTCGGCAAACCGATTGGGGATTTCCAGTTGATGCAGGGCAAGGTGGCCGACATCTACACCAAGCTCGGCTCGGCGCGGGCCTATGTCTATGCCGTGGCGCGTGCCTGCGACGCGGGCAGGGTCACCCGCGCCGATGCCGCCGCCTGCGTGCTCTACGCCTCCGAGGAGGCGATGGTGGTCGCGCATCAAGCGGTGCAGGCGATGGGCGGCACCGGCTTCATGAACGAAAGCGCGGTAAGCCGGATTTTCCGCGACGCCAAGCTGATGGAAATCGGCGCGGGCACCTCCGAGATCCGCCGCATGCTGATCGGGCGCGAGCTGATGGCCAAGGTGCGCTGATGGGGGTGCTGCGCTCATCGCTGTCGCCCTCCTCGGAGAGCTTTCGCGAGAACGAGGCCGCGCAGCGTGCCGCGATGGAAACCGTGCGCGAGGCCGTCGAGGCCGCACGCGCGGGCGGCGGCGCGAAGGCGCGCGAGCGGCATCTCTCGCGCGGCAAGCTCCTGCCGCGCGACCGTGTCACCCGTCTGCTCGACCCGGGCAGCCCGTTTCTGGAGGTCGGTGCCACGGCGGCGCATGGCCTCTATGACGGCGCGGCGCCCGGGGCCGGCATGATCGCCGGCATCGGTCGCATCGAGGGGCAGGAGGTCATGGTGCTGTGCAACGACGCCACCGTGAAGGGCGGCACCTATTACCCGATGACCGTGAAGAAGCATTTGCGGGCGCAGGAGATCGCTGAGGCGAACCACCTGCCTTGCGTCTACCTCGTCGATTCCGGTGGCGCGAACCTGCCCAACCAGGACGAGGTCTTTCCCGACCGCGATCATTTCGGCCGGATCTTCTACAACCAGGCCCGGATGAGCGCCAAGGGCATCGCGCAGATCGCCGTGGTGATGGGGTCCTGCACGGCGGGCGGCGCCTATGTGCCGGCGATGTCGGACGTCACGATCATCGTGAAGGAGCAGGGCACCATCTTCCTCGCCGGGCCGCCACTTGTGAAGGCCGCGACGGGCGAGGTCGTGACGGCCGAGGATCTCGGCGGCGGCGACGTGCATACCCGGCTTTCGGGTGTGGCGGACTATCTTGCCGACAACGACGCGCATGCCTTGGCGCTGGCACGGCAGGCGGTGGCGGGGCTGAACCGCCGCAAGCCCGAGACCGTGGTGATGCAGCCCGTCGAGGAGCCGCTCCACGACCCCGACGAGATCCTTGGTGTCGTGCCCGCCGATCCACGCAAGCCCTACGACATCCGCGAGCTGCTGGCCCGGGTGCTCGACGGCTCGCGGCTCGACGAGTTCAAGCCGCGCTACGGCGAAACGCTGGTGACCGGCTTCGGCCACATCATGGGCATGCCGGTGGGGATCATCGCCAATAACGGCGTGCTGTTCTCCGAGGCCGCGCTTAAGGGCGCGCATTTCGTCGAGCTCTGCTCGCAGCGTCGCATCCCGCTGGTGTTCCTGCAGAACATCACCGGCTTCATGGTGGGCCGCAAATACGAGGCGGGCGGTATTGCAAAGGACGGCGCCAAGCTGGTGACGGCGGTAGCCTCGACCGAGGTGCCCAAGGTGACGATGATCGTCGGCGGCTCCTACGGTGCGGGCAATTACGGCATGTGCGGGCGCGCCTATTCGCCCCGCTTCCTGTGGACGTGGCCCGCGAGCCGGATCGGCGTGATGGGCGGCGAGCAGGCGGCGGGCGTCATGGCACAGGTGCGCGGCGAGGCGCTGGAGCGGCAGGGCAAGCCCTGGACCGAAGAGGAGGAATGGGCGTTCAAGCAGCCGCTGCGCGAGCGGTTCGAGGAACAGGCGCATCCGCTATTCGCTTCGGCCCGGCTCTGGGACGATGGCATCGTTGATCCGCGCAAGACCCGCGAGGTGCTGGCGCTGTCGCTCTCGGCCGCGCTGAACGCGCCGATCCCCGACACGCGCTTCGGCGTCTTCAGGATGTGAGGCCGGCATGGTGACGATCGACGAATTGAAGGCCCGGCACCCGGATCTCGAAAGCTTCCGCTTCGGGGATGGGCCGGAATTATGCGCCGAGCTGATCGCGCTGGTTCGCTCGGGCGCCAAGACCGCGACCTGTGGCGCGCTGCGCGACTTCGAGGCGGGCGAGCCGATGCCGAAGGTCGGGCGCCGCGACGTGGCGCTGAACTGGGACAGCCGGCCGGCGCTGATGATCGAGACGGTGGAAGTCACGCAGCGGCGCTTTTGCGATGTCGATGCCGATTTCGCTCTGGCCGAGGGCGAGAATGAGACGCTGGAAGGCTGGCAGGCGGATCACCGTCGCTACTTCGAGCGCAACGGGGGCTGGGACCCGGAGATGGTGCTGGTCTGCGAGAGATTCCGGCTGGTGGAGGATTTCGCCTGATGTTCGACAAGATCCTGATCGCGAACCGCGGCGAGATCGCCGCACGTGTCATCACGACCGCGCGCCGGATGGGGCTGAAGACCGTCGCCGTGCATTCCGATGCCGATGCCGAGGCGGTGCATGTCAGGCTCGCCGACGAGGCGGTGCGGATCGGCCCGGCGCCCGTGGGCGAGAGCTATCTCAGGGCGGAGGCCTTCATCGACGCCGCGAAGCGAACCGGTGCGGGGGCGATCCATCCGGGCTACGGTTTCCTGTCCGAGAACCCCGACTTCGTCGAGGCGGTCGAGGCGGCTGGCCTGGTCTTCGTCGGCCCGCCCGCCAGCGCGATCCGCGCCATGGGCCTCAAGGACGCCGCGAAGGCGCGGATGGAAGAGGCCGGCGTGCCGGTGGTGCCGGGTTATCACGGCGAGGGGCAGGACGCCGCGATGCTGGCGGCCGAAGCCGAGCGCATCGGCTACCCGGTGCTGATCAAGGCGCGCGCGGGCGGCGGCGGCAAGGGGATGCGGCTCGTCGAGCGGGCCGAGGATTTCGCCGACGCGCTGGAGGGCGCGCAGGCCGAGGGCAAGGCCAGCTTTGGCGACGCCGCCGTGCTGGTCGAGAAATACGTGACCTCGCCGCGCCACGTTGAGATCCAGGTTTTTGCCGACAGCCATGGCAATGTCGTGCATCTGTTCGAGCGCGACTGTTCGCTGCAACGCCGCCATCAAAAGGTGATCGAGGAATCTCCCGCACCGGGCATGCCCGAGCATGTGCGCGCCGCGATGGGCGCGGCCGCGGTCGAGGCGGCCCGCGCCATCGGTTACGTGGGCGCGGGCACGATCGAGTTCATCGCCGACGGCTCCGAGGGGCTGCGCGAGGACGGATTCTGGTTCATGGAGATGAACACGCGGCTCCAGGTCGAGCATCCGGTGACCGAGGCGATCACCGGTCTCGACCTCGTCGAGTGGCAGATCCGGGTGGCGCGGGGCGAGACCCTGCCGCTGAGGCAGGAAGAGCTTCGGATCGACGGTCACGCGGTCGAGGCGCGGCTTTATGCCGAGGATGCCGAGCGCGGTTTCCTCCCCGCCACCGGACGGCTGGAGCGGTTGCGTTTCCCCGAGGCCGCATGCTTCGAGCGCGGTGCGCTGCGGGTGGATGCGGGCGTGACCGAGGGAGACGCGATCACCCCGCACTACGACCCGATGATCGCCAAGGTCATCGCCCATGGCGCGACGCGGGCCGAGGCGCTGTCGCGGCTCGTGGCGGCGCTCGAAGCCACGCAGGTCGGCGGAACGGTGACCAATCTCGGTTTTCTTGCGCGGCTGTTGCGCCACGAGGGTTTCGCGGCCGGGGAGGTCGATACCGGTCTGATCGGTCGCGATCTCGACACGCTGACTGCCAAGGCGGAAATGCCGGAGCACGTGCCGGTGCTGGCGGCGCTTGCCGCCGCCGGGCTCGATCATCCGCCCGAGGGCGACGGACCGTGGGACCGGCTCCGGGGCTTCCGGCACTGGGGCGCCTCCGAGGTACATGTCGTGCTGGAGCATGAGGGCGAGCCGCTGGAGGTGGCGCTCAGGCGCGACGGCCCGGGGCATTGGCATCGGGCGGGCACGCAGATCGGCGTTTCACGTGACACGCGCGGGTTGGAAGTGACCGTGTCGGGACGGCGCTTCCGTGCCGAGGCGGTACGGCACGGTAACCGAGTCACGGTCTGGGATGCGGGCCGGGCCTTTACCTTTGCCATTCCCGATCCGCTCGCCGTGGCCGATGCGGCGGGGACCGGGGGCGACGCCATCGCGGCACCGATGCCGGGGCTGGTGAAGCGGATGCGCGCCGAGGCCGGACAGGCGGTGGAAAAAGGCCAGCCGCTGGCCATTCTCGAGGCGATGAAGATGGAGCACACGCTCACCGCGCCGCGCGACGGCGTGGTGGCCGAGGTGCTCGCAAGCGAGGGATCGCAGGTATCGGATGGCGACCTGCTGCTGACGCTGGAGCCGCAGGATGAGTGAGCGCGTCGAGATCGTCGAGGTCGGCCCGCGCGACGGGTTGCAGAACGAAGCGCGGATCATTCCCGCCGCCGACAAGATCGCGCTGGTCGACCGGCTTTCAGCCTGTGGCTTCGCGCGGATCGAGGTGACCAGCTTCGTCAACCCGAAGCGCGTGCCGCAGATGGCGGATGCGGCGGAGGTCCTCGCCGGAATTCGGCGCAAGCCGCAGGTCAGGTATGCAGCGCTGACGCCGAATTTGCGCGGCTTCGAGGCGGCGCGAGAGGCGAAGGCCGAGGAGGTCGCGGTCTTCGCCTCCGCCTCCGAAGGCTTCAGCCAAGCCAATATCGGCTGCTCGATCGCCGAGAGCATGGAGCGCTTCGCGCCTGTCCTAGCGGCTGCGCAAGACGCCGGCCTGCCGGTGCGCGGCTATGTCTCCTGCGTCACCCATTGCCCCTATGATGGCCAGGTCGCGCCGGACGCCGTGGCCGAGGTGGCAGCGCGGCTCATGGATATGGGGTGCTACGAGATTTCCTTGGGCGAAACCCTGGGCCGAGCGCTGCCGGAGGACACCGGCGCGATGCTCGACGCGGTGCTGGCCCGCGTGCCCGCCGACAAGCTCGCCGGGCATTTCCACGACACCTCGGGCCGCGCGCTCGACAACGTGGCGGTCTGCCTCGAGCGGGGGCTGCGGGTGTTCGACGCGAGCATCGGCGGCCTTGGCGGCTGTCCCTTCGCGCCCGGCGCGGCCGGCAACGTCGCGACCGAAGGGCTCGCATCGATGCTGGAAGAGCGCGGCTTCGAGACCGGGCTCGATCGCAAACGGCTGGCCGAGACGGCGGGTTTCGCCAAGGAGCTGCGCGCATGAGTTACGAGACGCTGAAGCTCGACACGGATGATCGCGGCGTCCTGACCGTGACGCTGAACGCGCCCGAGCGCCGCAACGCGCTTTCGGCGCGGATGATGGATGAGCTGACGGCGCTGGCGGGGGCCGAGGGAGCCGAGGCGCGCGCCGTGGTGCTGCGGGGCGCGGGCGAGGTGTTCTGCGCCGGCGGCGACCTGACCTGGATGCAGGCCCAGATCCGCGCCGACAGCGAGGGGCGCCGCGCCGAGGCACGGCGTCTGGCGGGCATGCTGGACGCGCTCAACACCATGTCCAGCCCGCTTATCGGGCGGGTCCATGGCGGCGCCTATGGCGGCGGCGTCGGGCTCGCCTGCATCTGCGACGTCGTGGTGGCCGAGGCGGGCACGCGCTTTGGCTTCACCGAGACCAAGCTCGGCATCATCCCGGCGACGATCTCGCCCTACGTGCTGGCGCGGATGGGCGAGGGGCGGGCGCGGCAGGTCTTCATGTCGGCGCGGCTCTTCGGAGCCGATGAGGCGGTGAGGCTCGGCATCGCGACCCGCGCGGTGCCGCTTGCCGATCTCGACACGGCCATCGAGGCCGAGATCGCACCCTATTTGAAGATCGCGCGTGGTGCCGCGGCGCGGGCCAAGGCGCTGGCGCGCAGCCTCGGCCCCCGCATCGATGAAGTCGTCATCGAGGCCACCATCGACCGGCTGGTCGAAGCTTGGGAGAGCCCGGAGGCGGAGGAGGGGATCGCGGCCTTTCTCGAGAAGCGCCCGGCGCGCTGGTCATGAGCGCGCGGCCCATTGACGCCGCCATCCCCGGGGCCGAGGATCGCCGCCGGGGATGGGGTGCCATGGGCGAGAGCGGGATCACACTGGACGAGACCGACCGTCGACTGCTGCGGCTGTTGCAGGCGGAGCCCGACCTGACCCTGCGCGAGGTCGGCGAACGGCTCGGGCTGTCGCATACGCCGTGCTGGCGCAGGCTGACCCGGATGCGCGAGGCCGGGGTGATCGAGGAGCGACGCCACATCATCGACCCCGTAGCGGCAGGCTTCGACATCACGGTGTTCTGCGCGGTGCGAATGAACGGTCATTCGCGCGCGCATCTCGAAGAATTCGAGGCCGCCGTGGTGCGCATTGCCGAGGTGGTGCAGTGCTACACCGTCTCGGGCGATCATGACTATCTGCTGCGGGTGCTGGCCCGTTCGATCCGGCATTACGAGAGCACGGTGAAGAACGCGCTGGTGCAGCTGCCACATGTGCTCTCGATCTCCACCAGCGTGACGCTGCGCGAGATCAAGAACACCACCGACGTGCCGCTCTAGCCGTCCTTTGCGAGCCTCAGCCCGCTCATCTGCCAGCGCCGGTCGGGGTGGAAGAAGTTGCGGTAGCTGTGACGCATCTGCGCCCTCGGGGTAGCGCAGGAACCGCCGCGCAGCACGTATTGGTTCACCATGAACTTGCCGTTGTATTCGCCGATCGCGCCTTCCGGAGGGCGAAAGCCCGGATAGGGATCGAAGCTGCTACGGGTCCATTCCCAGACATCGCCATGCATCTGCTGCAGCCCCGCACCGGCCTGGCCCGGCAACGGTCGGAGCGCCCCTTCATCCATGAAGTTGCCCGCGATCTCCGAGCCCTGTGCCGCGACCTCCCACTCGGCCTCGCTCGGTAGCCGCGCGCCGGCCCAGCGCGCGAAGGCCTCGGCCTCGTAGAAGCTCACATGCACCACCGGCGCGTGGGGATTGACGGGCTGAGGGCCGCGCGCGGTAAAGCTCCACCACTCGTCATCCTGTTTCCACCAGTAGAGCGGCGCGTCCCAGCCTTCGGCCTGCGCCTTGGCGAAGCCTTCCATCAGCCAATGACGCGCATCGGCGTAACCGCCATCTTCGATGAAGGCGATCCAGTCGGCATTCGTCGCCGGCCGGCTGGCCAGCGCATAGGGGCGCAGCAGCACCTCATGGCGCGGCCCTTCGCAGTCATAGGCGAAACCGGGTCCCGCATGGCCGATTTCGCGGATGCCGCCGTCGAAATTGATCCAGTCGAGAGGCTGGTCATCGGAAAGTGCGCGCGGTTCGGGCGGCCTGATCGCGGGCATCAGCGGATTGAAGGACAGCGCGTGCAGAAGGTCGGTGAGCAGGAGCTCCTGATGCTGCATTTCGTGATGGCAGCCCAATGTGGCCAGTTCGGCCACCTCCGGGTCGCCTTCGTCGAGTAGTCGCTCCATCGCCGCTTCGACATGGGCGCGGTACGCCATCACCTCGGCCACGGTCGGGCGGGTGATCAACCCGCGCTGCGACCGGGCGTGGCGCGGGCCGGCCTGCACGTAGTAGGAATTGAACAGGAAGGCGAAGCGGTCGTCCGGTGAGGCGTATCCCGGGACCCGTTCGCGCAAGATGAACTGTTCGAAGAACCACGAGGTATGGGCGAGGTGCCACTTGGTGGGCGAGGCATCCTCCATCGACTGCATCACCATATCCTCGGGCGCGAGATCGGCCACCAGCTCGCGCGAGCGGGCCCGGGTGGCGCGGAACAGCGCCTGCGCATCATCGGCCAGATCGGCCGGCTTCGGATTGGCGGTCTGCATGTGAATGGTCCCTCGTCTTGCCAGCGGCAAAACGTGCCGGGTTCGTGGGGGTTCCGAGGGCATGGCGCGACAGGGCGTTGCAGGGCCGCGACCGGCCGTCGCGCGGCGGAACCGTGCTGTTCCGTCCCCGGTTGGACCGCTGAAGGAGAGCCGCATGATCCGATCCCGCCGCCAGTCGTCGCCCGAGATCGTGGCCTCCAACACGGTGCCGATCCGCAATCTCGGCGTGATCGGCGACCGCCGCACCGCCGCCGTGCTCGACCGGATGGGCCGCATCCTTTGGTACTGTCCCTGCCGTTTCGACGGGCCGAGCCTCTTCGCGGGGCTGCTCGACCCCGAGGGCGGCGAATGGCGCATCGACATGGAAGGCGCTGCACCGGGGCCGCGCCGATATCTCGACGGCAGCGGCATGCTGGAGACACATCTCACAGGCCCCGAGGGCAATCTGGTCGTGCTCGACTGGATGACCTCCGGGCCGCAGGCGCCGATCGGCGTGCTGGTGCGCGAGTTCGGCACGGCCCCTGCGCCGGTCAGGGTCACGCTCGATCCGCGCCCGGACTACGCGCGTCGGACCGCGACGCTGTCCGTTGAAGGCGACTGCGCCATTATCGAGGGCATGCGGCTGTACGGCTCGCACCCGCTGCGCATCTCGGATGGCACGGTGGTGATGGACCTGCCGAAGGGCGAGGCCGGGTGGATGATCCTCTCGGACGCGCCGATTTCGAGGCCCAACCGCGCCACGCTCGATAACTGGCGCGGCCATACGCTCGGCCATTGGGAGGGATTGGACGAAGCGGTGAACTACGAGGGCGTATTCGCCGACGACCTTCAGCGGTCGCTGCGCGCGATCCGGCTGTGCACCCACGAGGAAAGCGGTGCCACCACCGCCGCGGTCACCACCTCGCTACCGGAGATCGCCGGGGGCGGCCGTAACTGGGACTACCGCTATGTCTGGCTGCGCGACGCGGGCATGATCGTCTCGGCACTCTTGCGACTGTGCCGCAAGGACAGCGAGGGCGAACAGTATCTGAAGTTCATCTGTCGCTGCAGCGGCACCTCCGAGAACTACCCGATGGCGGTGTTCACCGATCTCGACTGCGAGACCGCGCCGCCCGAGACCGAATTGCCGTTCGAGGGTTGGCGCGGCTCTCGGCCGGTGCGGATCGGCAATGGTGCCGCCGATCAGCTTCAACTCGATGCCTATGCCAACGTGGTTCTGGCCGCGAAGCTGCTCTACCGCGAAGGGTCCTCGCAAGGCCGCGCGCATTGGGACGTGGTCGCGGACATCTGCGATTTCCTGAGCCGGAACTGGCACGAGCCCGATCACGGCATCTGGGAGGAAACCCCGCCGAAGCCCTATGTCTCGGGCAAGGTGGTCGCCGCCTGCGCGCTGGAATCGGCGGCCGATTACGGCAGCGAAGCCGAGGCCGCGCGCTGGCGAAAGGCGGCCGGCGAGATCCGCGACTGGGTCGCGCGAAACGGCCTGACGTCCGTGGGTGCCTATGCCGTGTATCCGGGCTCGGACGAGGTCGACGTGACCGCCGCGCTGTTCCCGGTCTGGGACTACTGCGCCGCCGACACGCCCGAGATGCTCGCCACCATCGAGGCGCTGGAGCGTGACTGGAGCCCCGACGGGCTGCTCTATCATCGCCGCCTCGAATGCGCCGACGGCACCGAGGAGGGGGTCTTCGTCGCGGCGGGCTTCTGGGTCGCGCAGTACTGGGTGATGCGCGGTGATCTGGACCGGGCGCATGCCATCATCGAGGCGGGGATCGCGCAGGGCAACGATCTGGGCCTGCTGTCGGAAGAGGCCGATCCGCGATCGGGGGAGATGCTGGGCAACATTCCGCAGTCTTTCGCCCATGCCGGAATGATCGGCGCGGTGATCGATCTCAATCGGGCGCTGAAGGCGCGTACACGAGAGACGCAGGAGAAATCGAACAGCTGAGGCTTTCGCGGGTTGTCTCGGCGACCAATGACACACCAGACGGGGAGACGACCCATGACCTCGACCAGCGATTACGTCTACGACCACGTCCAGGCCAGCACCTTGAACAAGGACATAGCCTTCCGGCCCGGTACGCCGGGGCCGGGCGACCGGCTGCCGGTCTTCGACCTGCCTGCCGCCACCGGCGGCCGCATCCGCAGCCACGCGATCACCGGTAACAAGCCGATGCTGCTGGTGACCGGTTCCTACACCTGCCCGATGACGGCGGCGTCGAACCCGGCGCTGAAGCGTCTGCATCGCCGCTATGGCGGCCAGATCGTCTTCGTGATGCTGCACGTGCGCGAAGCGCATCCGGGCGAGCGTTTCGATCAGCCGCACGACATGGACACCAAGATCCGCAACGCCCGCATCCTGAAGGAGCGCGACAGCCTGCCCTGGGCCCTGGCGGTGGACGACACGCAGGGCACCTTGCACAAGCAACTCGACGAGAAGCCGAACGCCGTCTGGCTCACCGACCGCGAAGGGACCATCGTCTATCGTGGCCTCTGGGCCGGTGACGACGAGTCTCTGGGCGAGGCGCTCGAGGCCGTGTCCAAGGGGCGGACGCCCCGCAAGCGCGAAAGCACGGCGAGGCTCAAGCCGATGGCCGCCGGGATCGGCGTGATGCGCGAGGTCACGCAGCGTTCGGGCAAGCGCGCCGAGGCCGATCTGTGGAAGGCCGCGCCGCCGGTCGCGGCGCTGGCGCGCATCGCCGATCTCTACCGCCCGCTGCCGCCGCATTGGCGCACGGCCGCAGCCGCCGCGACGATCGGGCTTGGCGCAACGGCACTGGTCGGGGCGCTGACATCGGCGCGAAAGTCCGCACGCAAGAGGTGAAATTCCGGGCAATGCAGTGGCTTGGCCGTCGTCTCGCTTGACCGGTGACGACGGCCGCGCCTAACCTCCCCCTACATGACGGGCCTTGAGGAGGGCCCCGTTCCGAAGGGGGAGGAGACCCGGGATGACACGAGTGCTCACGGCCGCGGCCGTCCTGTTGGGCTGCGCCATGCCTGCATCCGCCGACATCACCATCGCGCATGTCTACGGCAAGACGGGTCCGCTCGAGGCCTATGCCGCGCAATCGCATGAGGGGCTGATGCTCGGTCTCGAATACGCGACCGAGGGCAGCATGGAGGTGAACGGCGAGAAGATCGTCGTGATCGAGAAGGACACCCAGTCCAAGCCCGATATCGGTCGCGCCGTCCTCGCCGAGGCCTATGGCGATGACGGTGCCGACATCGCCGTCGGGCCGGTCAGTTCCGGCGTCGCGCTCGCCATGCTGCCGGTAGCCGCCGAATACGAGAAGATCCTGATCGTCGAGCCGGCGGTGGCGGATTCGATCACCGGCTCGGACTGGAACCGCTACGTGTTCCGCACGGGGCGCAACTCCAGCCAAGACGCGATTTCGAACGCCGTGGCGCTGGGCGGCGAGGGCGTCACCATCGCGACGCTGGCGCAGGATTACGCCTTTGGTCGCGACGGCGTGGCGGCGTTCCGCGAGGCGCTGGAGGATACCGGCGCCAGCATAGCGCACGAGGAATACGTGCCCACCGACACCACCGACTTCACTGCTGCCGCAGAGCGTATCTTCGCGGCGATGGAGGGGGTCGAAGGCGAAAAGAAGCTGTTCATCATCTGGGCCGGCGGCGGCAACCCGATGGGCAAGATCAACGCCATGGATCCGTCGCGCCACGGCATCGAGATTGCCACCGGCGGCAACATCCTCGCGGCGCTCACCGCCTACAAGGAGCTGCCCGGTCTCGAGGGCGCGACCTATTACTACTACGAGATCCCCGACAACCCGGTGAATGACTGGCTGGTGGAGGAGCACATGGCCCGCTTCGATACGCCGCCCGACTTCTTCACAGCGGGCGGCATGGCCGCGGGCATCGCCATCGTCGAGGCGATCGAGAAGGCAGGCTCGACCGAGACCGAGGACCTGATCGCCACGATGGAAGGCATGGAGTGGGAGACGCCCAAGGGCATGATGCGCTTCCGCCCCGAGGATCATCAGGCGCTGCAATCCATGTATCACTTCCGCACCGAGGTGCAGGACGGAAAGGATTACGGCGTCCCGGTGCTCGTGCGCGAGCTTGGCATCGAGGACATGGAAATCCCGATCCGCAACTGAGGTATCGGGCCGGGCCTTGGGGCCCGGCTCCCATCCGAAGGCGAGACTATGACCGCGATGCTTCTGGAAACCGAGGATCTGACCGTGCGTTTCGGCGGCCATGTCGCCGTGGATGCGGTGAGTTGCGGCTTTCGGGCGGGCGAGCTCACCGCCATCGTCGGGCCGAACGGCGCCGGCAAGACCACCTATTTCAACCTGATCTCTGGTCAGATCGCCGCCAGTGCCGGCCGGGTACGGCTGGCTGGACGTGACATCACCCTGTTGAACGTGTCGGAGCGCTGTCGTCTCGGGCTCGGTCGCGCGTTCCAGCTGACTAACCTGTTTCCCGGCCTCTCCGTGCTGGAGAACCTGCGGCTGGTGGTGCAGGCGCGGCGCGGGCGCGGATTCTCGCTGTTGCGGCTGGCGGGCTCGGACCGCGAGGTGACGCGCGAGGCCGAGGAACTCCTGGCGCGCCTGCGACTGGAGGCGCTGGCGGAACAGCCGGTCTCGGAGTTGAGCCACGGTAACCAGCGCAAGCTGGAGGTGGCGCTGCTGATCGCGCTCGACCCACTGGTCTACATGTTCGACGAGCCCACCGCCGGCATGTCGCTCGACGAGGCGCCGGTGGTGCTCGACCTGATCGCCGGACTCAAGGCGCGGACCGACCGCACCATCCTGCTGGTCGAGCACAAGATGGACGTGATCCGCAGCCTCGCGGACCGGATCATCGTGCTGCACAACGGCGCGCTCGCCGCCGACGGCCCCCCAGAGGCGGTGATGGCCTCGGCGGTGGTGCAGGAAGCCTATATGGGACGGGAGCTGGAGGATGTCTGAGCCGATCCTGAAGCTCGAAGGGATCGAGACCGATATCGGCCGCTACCACATCCTGTCGGGCGTCGATCTTGAGATGCCGCGCGGACAGGTGACGATGCTTCTGGGTCGCAATGGCGTCGGCAAGACCACGACGCTGCGCAGCGTGATCGGTCATTGGCGCGCGAAATCGGGGCGGATCCTGTTCGACGGGCAGGACATCACGAGGATGCCCACGCCCGCCATCGCCCGGATGGGCCTCGGCTTCGTGCCGGAGGACATGGGAATCTTCTCGGACCTGACGGTCGAAGAGAACATGACGCTGGCCGCCGCGTCCGGTCCGCTTTCGCCCAAGCGCCGCGACCGGATCTTCGCGGCCTTCCCGCCGCTTGCCACGTTCTGGCGCGCACCGGCGGGCACGCTGTCGGGCGGGCAAAAGCAGATGCTGTCGATCGCCCGCGCCATGGCCGAGGAGCGCCGGCTTTACCTGATCGACGAACCGACCAAGGGGCTGGCCCCGGCAATCGTCTCGACCATGGCCGCGGCGCTGCGCGAATTGAAACGCGAGGGCGCGTCGATCCTGCTGGTCGAACAGAACTTCGCGGTGGCGCGGGCCTTGGGCGACCGTGCCGCGGTGATGGAGGGCGGCCGCATCGTCTGGACCGGCGCGATGGCCGAGCTGGCCACGGATGCCAAGCTGCAATCGAGGCTTCTCGGGCTGAGCGTGGAGGGCGTATGAGCGTGCAGAGCGAGGGCGCTCCGGCGCATCGACCCACATTCGCGGCGCTGTCGGCCCGCGACAAGCTGGCGAAATCGGCGCCGTTCCTGCTGCTGCCGGTGCTGGCGCTGGTCGGGCTGGCGCTGATCGGCACATGGCCGACATGGCTGACGCTGACCGTCTCGGGGCTGGCCATGGGCATGATGATCTTCGTCATGGCCTCCGGGCTGACCCTGGTCTTCGGGCTGATGGATGTGATCAATTTCGGCCATGGGGCCTTCATCTCGGTCGGCGCCTTCGTCGGCATCTCGGTGCTGGCGGGCTTGGGCGACTGGACCGGCGCCGCCTCCCTTGCGCTCAACATCGGCGCGGTGCTGGCGGCCGTGATCGCCGCGATGGCCGTGACCGGCGCGCTGGGCTGGGGGTTCGAGCGGGTGCTGGTGCGCCCCGTCTACGGAGCGCATCTGCGGCAGATCCTCGTCACCGTCGGCGGGCTGATCGTGATCGAGCAGATGATCCACGTGGTCTGGGGGCCTGACGAGATATTCCTGACGCGCCCCGAGATGCTCAAGGGCGTGACGCTCTTCGCGGGGGCCGCGGTCGAGACCTACCGGCTGCTTGCGGTCGTCGTGGGGCTGGTGCTGTTCGTCGCGATGCGAATGGTGCTGCGGCGCACCAAGATCGGCCTAATCGTGCGCGCCGGCGTGCAGAATGGCGAGATGGTCGAGGCGCTGGGCTACCGGCTGCGGTTGGTCTTCGTGGGCACCTTCGTCGCGGGCTCGGCGCTGGCTGGCTTGGGCGGGGTGATGTGGGGGCTGTACCAAGAGGTAATCACCGCCGGCATGGGCGAGGAGATGATGATCCTCGTCTTCGTCGTGGTGATCATCGGAGGTCTGGGCTCGGTCGAGGGCGCCTTCATCGGCGCGCTGTTGGTCGGGCTGTTGCAGAACTACGTCGCCTTCCTCGCACCCAAGCTGGCGCTGGTGTCGAATATCGGCCTGATGACGGCGATCCTGATGTGGCGGCCCGAAGGCATGCTGCCGGTGGTGAGGGCGAAATGATCCGACTGTTCTCGGGCGACGGGCCCCGTTCCACCATCCTCGCGCTGATCCTGATCGTGATCGGGCTGGCGCTGGCCTTCGCGCCGTTCCTGTTTCCGGGCGTCCGCGCACTGGAGACGGCAGCGCGGATCTGCATCTTCGTCGTGCTCGCGGCGAGCTACGATCTGCTCTTGGGCTATACCGGCATCGTCAGCTTCGCGCACACAATGTTCTTCGGGCTCGGCGCCTACGGCGTGGCGCTGGCCTCGACCCATATGGGGCGCGGTTTCACAGCGCTGGGCGTGGGCACGCTGGCAGGGCTTGCCGCGGCGGTGGCGCTGGCCCTCGTGATCGGGCTGTTCTCGCTGCGCGTGCGGGCGATCTTTTTCGCGATGATCACCTTGGCCGTGGCCTCGGCGGTCACCGTGCTGGCGAGCCAACTCAGCGCGGTCACCGGGGGCGAGGACGGGCTGGTCTACCAGATCCCCCGCGCGCTCGGTCCCGCGATGCGGCTCGATCGGGAGATCGCGGGCGTCACCATCACCGGCAAGATCCTGAACTACTACGTCGTCTTCGCGATCTCGCTGGTGCTGTTCCTGCTGATGCTGAGGATCGTCAACTCCCCCTTCGGTCGGGTGCTGCAGGCGATCCGCGAGAACGATTTTCGCGCCGAGGCGATCGGCTACCGCGTGGTGCGCTACCGCGTCACCGCGACCTGCCTCTCGGCGGGCTTCGCGGCGCTGGCGGGCAGCCTCTGGGCGATCTGGCTACGCTATGTCGGCCCTGGCACGACGCTGAGCTTCGAGATCATGCTCGACATCCTCTTGATGGTGGTGATCGGTGGCATGGGCACGATCTGGGGCGCGGCGCTCGGGGCGACGCTGATGGTGCTGGCGCAATCTTACCTGCAGAACCTCATGGCGCTGGCCGCCGGTGCGACCGAGGCGCTGCCGATCCTGTCGCGGCTCCTTGACCCGGATCGCTGGCTGTTGTGGCTCGGGGTGCTGTTCATCCTCTCGGTCTATTTCTTCCCGACCGGCATCGTCGGGCGTCTCAGGGCGCGGGCCGCGCGATAGGCGGAGCATCGCCGGGACGGGCTGGCGTTTTGCCGTTGCCCGTGCATCATGCCGCCCCGATAGGGCAGGGCGTCGTCGCCTTGTCACCGGGACCCGCTAGGTTCCGGTCATGAACTAAGGGGGCACCACATGAAGATCGCGATCCTCGGCGGCGACGGTTTCGTCGGCTGGCCGACCTGCCTGCACCTGTCCGAGCAGGGCCATGAGATCCACATCGTCGACAATCTCAGCCGTCGCTGGATCGACACCGAGCTTGGCGTGCAGTCGCTGACGCCGATGGATTCGATTCAGGAGCGCTGCCGCATCTGGCACGAGCTGACGGGGCGGCGCCTGCGCTTTCACCTGATCGATCTGGCCAAGGAATACGAGCGGCTGAAATCCTGGCTGGCCGAGGAAAAGCCCGACGCGGTGATCCATTTCGCCGAGCAGCGCGCCGCGCCCTATTCGATGAAATCCGACCGCCATAAGGTCTACACGGTCAACAACAACACCAACGCGACGCACAATTTGCTGGCGGCGCTGGTCGAGACCGGCATCGACGCGCATCTGGTGCATCTCGGCACCATGGGCGTCTACGGCTATTCGAGCGTCGGCGCGGCGATCCCCGAGGGCTATCTCGATGTCGAGGTCGAGACGCTCGCAGGGGACAAGGCGAAACAGGAGATCCTCTACCCGACTAAGCCCGGCTCGGTCTATCATATGACCAAGAGCCTCGATCAGATCCTGTTCCAGTTCTACGCCCAGAACGACGGCTTGCGGATCACCGACCTGCATCAGGGCATCGTCTGGGGCACCCATACCGACCAGACCCGGCGGCACGAGCAGCTGATCAACCGCTTCGATTACGACGGCGATTACGGCACGGTGCTCAACCGGTTCCTGATCCAGGCCGCGATCGGCCACCCGCTCACTGTACATGGTACCGGCGGCCAGACGCGCGCCTTCATCCATATTCAGGATTCGGTGCGCTGCATCGAGCTGGCGCTGGGCGACGCACCGAAATCGGGCGAACGGGTGCGCATCTTCAACCAGATGACCGAGACGCATCGTGTGCGTGACCTGGCCGAGATGGTGGCCAAGAAGACCGGCGCACGCGTCGCCTACCTGCCGAACCCGCGCAAGGAGGCCGAGGAGAACGAACTCGTGGTGCGCAACGATCAGTTCCTGAAGCTCGGCCTCGAGCCGATCACCCTGCAGGAGGGGCTTCTGGACGAAGTGGTCGAGGTGGCGAAGAAATACGCGCATCGGATCGACCGCTCGCGCGTGCCCGCCGTCTCGGCCTGGACCCGCGACCTCGGCGCGCGCGTCGAGCGCGATCCCGAGGGCCGGGCGCTGCGCTCTGCCTCGTGAGCACGGGGCTAAGACCGGAGGGCCCGGTGCGCAGCCGCCGGGCCTTCGTCACGCTAGTTACCAATGCCGATTTCGCGCTGGGGGCGCGGGCGCTGATCCGCTCGCTGAAGCTGAGCGGCACGGATGCCGACATCGTGGTGCTGCATACCGGCGGCGTGAATGAGGCCGACCTCGCGCCCCTGCGGGCGCGCGGTGCGCGGCTGATCGCGACCGATCTGCTGCCGACCTCCGACGCCTTCAACGCGACGCATGCGCGCGACGCTCTGCACGGGGCCGCCCCCTTCACCAAGGGCGAGAAGCCGGCCTTCCACACCCCTCTCGACAATTTCGCGAAGCTGAGGTTGTGGCAGCTTTCCGATTACGACCGGGCGGTCTTTCTGGACGCCGACACGCTGGTGCTGCGCCCGATCGACAAGTTGTTTGATTATCCCGAGTTCTGTGCCGCGCCGAACGTCTATGAGGCTCTGGGCGATTTTCACCGGATGAACTCCGGCGTGTTCACCGCGCGGCCCGACACCGCGACCTATGAGGCGATGCTGGCGCGGCTCGATGCGCCCGGCGCCTTTTGGCGACGCACCGACCAGACGTTCCTGCAGGTTTTTTTCCCCGACTGGCACGGCCTGCCCGTGACCTGCAACACCTTGCAATACGTCTGGTTCAACCTGCCCGATCTGTGGAACTGGGAGCAGATCAGGGTGCTCCATTTCCAGTACGAGAAGCCATGGCAGGACCATGCCAAGGCCGATCGTCTGCGGCCCCTGATCGATCTGTGGCACGCCTATGCGGGCGACGGGCCGGTGCCGGATCTCTCCGACCTGCCGCACCCGTCGTGAAGATCGCGCTGACCGGGGCGTCGGGGCTGGTTGGGCGCTTTCTGCTGCGCGGCCTCGCGTCGCGGGGCCATGAGGTCGTGGCACTCGGCCGACGGCCTGCCAACGGTGCGGAATGGCGCGGCTGGCAGCTGGGTGAAACCGCGCCGCTCGACGGCTGTGATGCTCTGGTCCATGCCGCATTTTCTCACCTGCCGGGCCGCTATCGCGGCGGCGAAGGAGATGATTCCGAAGGATTTCTAAGGCTGAACCGCGACGGGTCGCTGCGGCTCTTCAAGGAGGCCCAGGCGGTCGGTCTGGGCCGCATCGTCTTCCTGTCGAGCCGCGCGGTCTATGGCGACTATCCGCCCGGCACGGAACTGACCGAGGATCTACCACCGCGCCCGGACACGCTTTACGGCGAGATGAAATGGGCGGTGGAGCAGGAGCTCTCGGCGCTGGCCGGGCCCGGTTTCGCGACGGCGAGCCTTCGCGCCACCGGTGTCTACGGCCCGGGGCCGGATCACAAGTGGCGCGGGTTGTTCGAGACCTTCCTCGCGAATAAGCCCGTCGCGCCGCGCGTGGCGACCGAGTTGCATGGCGACGACCTGGCGGCTGCGGTGGCGCTGCTGCTGGAGGCGTCCGAGGCGTCACTGGCCCCGCGCAGCTTCAATGCGTCGGACATCAGGCTCGACCGGCGCGACCTGCTGGAGCGGGTGGCGCGGATCGCCGGGCAGGGTGGGGCGCTGCCCGAGCGGGCCGACGCGTCGCGTGTCAGCGCCATGCGCTGCGACCGGCTGCGGGAACTGGGCTGGCGGCCGCGCGACATGGAGGGACTCGACGCCGCGCTGCGCGAGATGCTCTAGCGTACCGGGCCGGTGAGACGGTTGACATGGCCCATCTTGCGACCGGGCCGCGCTTCGGCCTTGCCATAGAGATGGATCGCCGACTGGGTGCCCGCGATCTGCGGAACGCGGTCGACGTCATCGCCGATCAGGTTCTCCATCACCACGTCGGAATGACGCGCGCCATCACCCAGCGGCCAGCCCGCTACGGCGCGGATGTGCTGCTCGAACTGGTCGATCAGGCAGCCATCCTGCGTCCAATGACCCGAGTTGTGCACGCGCGGCGCGATCTCGTTGACCACGAGGCCCTGCGGCGTGACGAAAAGCTCCACCCCCATCACGCCGACATAGTCGAGCGCGGTCAGGATCCTGGCGGCCAGCAGCACCGCGTCGGTGCGCTGCGCTGCCGAGAGCCGGGCCGGAACCGTGGTTTCGCGCAGGATACCGTCTTGGTGCCGGTTCTCGCCCGGGTCGAAGCAGGCCACCGCGCCGTCGAGCCCGCGCGCGCCGATGACGCTGACCTCGTGGCTGAACTCCACGAAGCCCTCCAGGATCGCGGGCGCACCGTTCATTTCCGCCAGCGCCGTCTCGGCCTCGTCCGCGGCCATGATCCGGGCCTGTCCCTTGCCATCATAGCCGAAGCGGCGGGTCTTGAGGATCGCGGGCGCGCCGATCTTGGACAGCGCGGCATCGAGCGTGGTCGCATCGTCCACGGCGGCGAAGGGCGCGGTGGTCAGGCCGAGATCCTGCAAGAACTGCTTTTCGTCGATGCGGTCCTGGCTCACGGCGAGAGCGCGGCGGCCCGGGCGGATCGGCACGAGGGATTCGATCAGGTCGAGCGAGGCGGCCGGCACGTTCTCGAACTCATAGGTGACGACATCGACGGCCCCGGCGAATGCGCGCAGCGCCGCCTCGTCATCCCAAGGCGCGGTGGTCGAGGCCGCGCAGACCTCGGCCGCCGGGCCGTCCGGGGCTGGGTCGTAGACATGGCATTTCAGCCCCAGCCGCGCCGCCGCGAGGGCGAGCATCCGGCCGAGCTGGCCGCCGCCGAGAATGCCGATGGTCGAGCCGGGGGCGAGCGGCTTGGATGCGTCGAGGGTAAGCGTCTCAGTCATCGATGGGCTCCTCCGGGATCGAGGCCGAGAGCGCGGCACGCCAGTCGTCGAGCCGCTGCGCCAGTGCGGCGTCCTGCAGGGCGAGAATGCCCGCCGCCATCAACCCGGCATTGGCGGCACCGGCCGCGCCGATCGCCATGGTGGCAACCGGAAAGCCGCGCGGCATCTGCAGGATCGAATAGAGGGAGTCGACGCCCGACAGCGCGCGGGTCTGCACCGGTACGCCGATCACCGGCACGCGGGTCTTGGAGGCCATCATGCCCGGCAGATGCGCGGCGCCCCCGGCCCCGGCGATGATCACCTGCAGGCCCCGGTCCACCGCCGTCTTGCCATAGTCCCACAGCCGATCCGGGGTCCGGTGCGCCGAAACGATCCGCGTCTCATGCTCCACGCCCAACTCGTCGAGCATGGCCGCCGCCTCGCGCATCGTCGCCCAGTCCGACTGGCTGCCCATGATGATGCCGACCTTCACACCCATGCCCGTGTCCCCTCGTTGCCGATGCAGGCGGACTACACCGGGGCGGGACGCAACGGCAAGCGGATCAGGCGATGATGTCGGGCAATATCCGGTCCTCGATCCGGGCGATCTTGTCCTTGAGCTGCAGCTTCTGCTTCTTGAGCCTGCGCAGCCGCAGCATGTCGGCACCGCCGCGCTCCTCGAGCGCGTGGATCGCCTCGTCGAGATCGCGGTGCTCGCGCTTGAGCACCTCGAGCTCCACCCGGAGCACCTCGATCTCTTCCATCTTCGCCGACTTGTTCATGCTCGTCTGCCCTACGTCTTTGCCACATCATAGTTGCTGCGCCGCGGCCCGCCTAGCCCCGCACCTTGCAAGGCGGATTTTCGCCTCCCATATTGAAGCCAAGCGGCTGCCGATGCCGGGGCCGCTGATGGACGGTCGCTTGTGCAAAAGGACGTGTCGCATGACGAAGCTGACATTGGGGACACACCCCTTCCTTCTGGGGTTCGAACAGCTCGAAAGGCTGGTCGAACGTACCGCGAAGGCGTCGGGAGATGGATATCCGCCCTATAACATAGAGCAGACCTCGGAGCGGTCCTACCGGATCACGCTGGCCGTGGCCGGCTTTGCCGAGGCGGATCTGTCGATCACCGTGGAAGACAACCAGCTCGTGGTGCGCGGACGACAATCCGACAGCGCCGAGGAGCGCGTGTTCCTGCATCGCGGCATCGCCGCCCGCCAGTTCCAGCGCAGCTTCGTGCTCGCGGATGGCGTCGAGGTGGGCGAGGCGGTGATGGAGAACGGCCTTCTGCATATCGACCTTTCCCGTCAGCCCGCCGACAGCGTCGTGCAGACGATTCGCATCAAGAGGAGTGGAAAATGAACACCCAGTTCCGCCATCACAAGCTCTCCGCCGATGACGAAAGCCGGCTTGTCTACGTCAAGCCGGTCAGCGTCGCCGATCTTCCCGAAGAGGTGCAGGAGCAGGCCGAGGGGCTCGAGGTGCTTTTCGCAGTGCATGACAGCGACGGCCAACAGCTCGCCCTCGTGGCCGACCGCAAACTCGCCTTCACCTTGGCGCGTCAGCACGACATGCAGCCGATGACGTTGCACTGAGCCGCGCCTTCTACCGGCTTTGAAGGGCTGGAGCCTGGGGCCAGGCTCTCACCCCTTCGATCTCCCGGCCCGTTGCCCGTGAAGGCGACGGGCCTTTCCGTGCCGTCAGGCCGGGTCCACGACAGAAGCCGCAGGACGTGGCGCATCGCGTCGGGGTGGCACCGGAATCGTGATCCAGAACAGGCAGCCCACGATCATCGCCACGCCGGTCCAGCCGGAGGGCGGCAGCCTCTCTCCGACAAAAAGAACGGCAAGCAGCGCCGCGACCACCGGTTCGAGCAGGGTAATCGTCGTGGCGAGGCTTGAGGAGATGCGCGCCAGCCCCTGGCCGAAAGCGATGTAGCCCAAGAACATCGGCACCACGGCCATGTAGGCGCCAACCCCGAAATTTCGCGCGCTCTCGAGAAAGGGTGCGCCGGTCGCGACCAAAATCGGCAGCAGGATCAGCCCGCCCAGCCCGAAGGTCGCGCCCATCGCCGCCGGGGCGGGGACGCCACGTTGCATCACGCGGCGCGCGGTCCAGGAATAAAGGGCATAGGTGCCCCCCGCGACGAGGCCGAGGCCGACGCCCAGCGGAATGTTCGGGGCGACCGCACCATGATCAGTTTCGGCGAGGCTCAGAAGCACCATCCCAGCGAGGCCGATGAGCGCACCAATCCCCCAGCGGAATGTCAGTCGGCTTCCCTCCAATCGGTTCTCGATAAGCGCCGAAATGAGCGGCGCCGATCCGATCGAGATCACCGTGCCGATGGTGACGCCCGCAAGCCGCATCGAGGAATAGAAGGCGAGGGGGTAGAGCGCGACGGAGACCGCCCCGACGATCAGGAGCCACCGGTGCCGCAAAAGCGCGCCTCGGTCCCTGTGAATGCCGCGCCAAGCGACCATCGCCTGCATCAGCCCGCCCAAGCCCATCGCCGCGGCGCCGATCGCTACCGCGGACACGCCCGGCGCAAAGCTGGCCACGGTACCTGTGGTGCCCCAAGCGATCGCGGCGAGCATGCAGCAGATCACCCCGACGCCATGTCCGGGGGCCCGCGCCACCCGGCTCACAGCGCCTCCAGCATCTGCCGTGCCATCGCACGGGCCTGCCCGACCCGTTCGGCGGAGCCTTCGAGACCGGCCCGGACCATGGCGCCTTCGAGCAGGAAGGCCAGATGCGCAGCGAGCGTCTGCGCGCGGTCAAGGTCGTCGGGCAGGATCTCGGCGAGCTCCGCGACGAGAATTGCCTCAACCTCTTCCTTGTGCCGGCGGACGGCTTCGCGACCGGCCTCCTTGGAGGTGAGCTCGGCCGCGGCATTCAGCAGGCCGCAGCCCCGAAAGCCGCGCTCATAGGCACATTCGGCGTGGTCGCCGTAAGCGTCGAAGACCGCGAGAATTTTTTCGACCGGGGTAGGGGCCTGCTCTGCCCGCCGCGCGTAGAGGTCGAGCCATTCCCGGTGTCGATGGTCGATATAGGCGGCGACCAACTCGGCCTTCGAGGCGAAGTTGTTGTAGAGGCTCTGCTTCGCCACGCCGGCCCGTTGGGTGATCGCGTCGATCCCCGTCGCAGCGATGCCGTCATCATAAAACAGGATCGCAGCGGCCTGCAGAAGCCGGTCGCGCGCGGTTCGGGTACGAACATCGGTCTCGGTCATGTCGGATCTCGCAATAGGTAGACCGGTCTACCTATTCAGGTGGCGGTCCTCTCGTCAAGCCGTTTAGGGCGAGGCGGGGGAGGGTACAAAAAAACAGCCGGCCCGAGGGCCGGCTGTTCGTGATGTCCTTCGCCTGAAGGCAGTGTCGAGGCCTTCGGGCCGAGGTCAGCCTGCGATCAGGCCCATCTGTTCCAGCTTCAGGATCACCTGATGCGCACAGTTGTCGACATCGGTGCCTTCGGTTTCGACGCGCAGTTCCGGGTTCTCGGGCACGTCATAGGGGTCGGAGATGCCGGTGAACTCCTTGATCTTGCCTTCGCGCGCGAGCTTGTAGAGGCCCTTGCGGTCGCGCTTCTCGCACTCCTCGATCGAGGTGGCGACATGCACTTCGATGAAGGCGCCGAAGTTCTCGACATCCTCGCGCACGGCGCGACGGGTCGCGGCATAGGGCGCGATCGGCGCGCAGATCGCGATGCCACCGTTCTTGGTGATCTCGGAGGCGACATAGCCGATGCGACGGATGTTGAGGTCGCGGTGCTCCTTGGAGAAGCCGAGCTCGGAGGAGAGGTTCTTGCGCACGATGTCGCCGTCGAGCAGCGTCACCGGACGTCCGCCCATCTCCATCAGCTTGACCATCAGAGCGTTGGCGATGGTCGATTTGCCGGAGCCGGAGAAACCGGTGAAGAACACGGTGAAACCCTGCTTGGCGCGCGGCGGCTTGGTGCGGCGCAGTTCCTTGACCACCTCGGGGAACGAGAACCACTCGGGGATCTCGAGCCCTTCGGCGAGGCGGCGACGCAACTCGGTGCCCGAGATGTTGAGCACGGTCGCACCTTCGGGGACCTCGTCGATCGGGTAGTACTGCGCCTTCTCCTGCACGTAGACCATGTGCTTGAAGTCGACCATTTCGATGCCGACCTCTTCCTGGTGCTGGCGCACCAGTTCCTGCGCGTCGTAGGGGCCGTAGAAATCCTCGCCTTGGCTGTTCTTGCCCGGGCCGGCATGGTCACGACCGACGATGAAGTGGGTCAGGCCGTGGTTCTTGCGGATGATCGCGTGCCACAGCGCCTCGCGCGGGCCGGCCATGCGCATGGCGAGGTTCAGCAGCGACAGGTGGGTGGTCGAGGAGGGGTACTTGTCGAGCACCGCCTCGTAGCAACGCACGCGAGTGAAGTGATCGACGTCGCCCGGCTTGGTCATGCCGACGACGGGGTGGATCAGCAGGTTGGCCTGCGCTTCCTTGGCCGCACGGAAAGTCAGTTCCTGGTGCGCGCGGTGCAGCGGGTTGCGCGTCTGGAACGCGACGATCTTGCGCCAGCCCATCTTGCGGAAATAGGCGCGCAGCTCGTTGGGCGTGTCGCGACGGGCGCGGAAGTCGTAATGCACCGGCTGCTGGATGCCGGTGATAGGGCCGCCGAGATAGACGGCACCGGCGTGGTTGTGCAGGTAGTTCACCGCCGGGTGGGCGAGGTCATCGGCACCGAAGACCTTCTCGGCCTCGCGCGACTTGTTGGGCACC
The DNA here is from genome assembly GCF_900172345.1 of Limimaricola soesokkakensis. Lineage (GTDB taxonomy): Bacteria > Pseudomonadota > Alphaproteobacteria > Rhodobacterales > Rhodobacteraceae > Limimaricola > Limimaricola soesokkakensis. The sequence continues at coordinate 62,066 of NZ_FWFY01000009.1, read as the reverse complement.
CACTTGTCGGTGACCGTCATGGTGGCGAGAATCACGCCCTCCTGGTCGCGCAGGGCGATGTCCTGGCCCAGTTCGACGGTGTCGGCGAATTTCTCGGAAACGTCGAGCGTCACCGGCATCGGCCAGAGCGCGCCGTCCTTGGTGCGCATGGTTTCGACGACGCTGTCGTAATCCTCCTCGGTGAGGAAGCCCTTCAGAGGGTTGAAGCCGCCGTTCATCAGCAGTTCGAGATCGCAGATCTGGCGCGGGGTCAGGTCATGGGAGGCGAGGTTTCCGGCCTCGACCTTCAGCTTCTGGGCGGACTCGTATGAAACATACAACTCGGGGATCGGGGCGAGGTTCGAGGCCATCAAAACAATATCTCCAGGGGGCCGGGGGTCTGTGCCGCTCCTAGACCGCGCATCGGCTCTTATTCAAGGGCGCGATGGCGCAAAACGGACCGTTTTCCGCCGATCGCAGGGCTTGGGGAACACGCGGGCGGGGCCGGGGCATGAGAGGAGAAATTCGGCCTAGAAACGGAGCGAAGGGCTGAGCAAGGGCGAGGACGGCCCGCCGCGACAAAGGCCGCGAATCGAAAACAGCACCAAGTGACCGTGTTCCGGCGATTTGCGAGAGGGGTAGAGAAAACCCGATGCGCCCAAGTCCCGGAGACGGTCCGAGGCGCGCCAGCTTCGGGCCGGGCGCCCCGCTGCCCGATCATCGGCCCAGCGCGCCACGAGATCCTCAAGGTCGACGCCGAGTGCCGTCCGAACGTCCTCGTCGCGCAGATCGGCCATATCGGTCGTGACGAGATCGAGGGGCCAGAGCCGCCGTGGGACATCGCCGGGCGCGGCGTAGGTGGCGAGAGCCACAGCAGCGCCCTCAGGGCTCAGAGAGACGTAAAGCGCTGGCTGATCATCATGGTGAAACCGCCCCTCCGGCGATGCGACGAGGGCGAGAGGGTCGGCCGCATCGTCGCAGATGCGCCAGACCCGGCCGGAAAAGGGGCGGAGATGATCCGCCCCCGATCTCACTTCACGCCTTCGGTCACAGGGGCGCCGTAGCCCAAGGGAAGGGTTTCGTCCTTCTCGTGGCCCGCCACCTCGGCGGCGGCGCCATGCTCGGCGAGAAACCGTTCCGCATCGAGCGCGGCCATGCAGCCCATGCCGGCGCTTGTCACCGCTTGGCGGTAGACGTGGTCGGTCAGGTCGCCGGCAGCGAAGACGCCCGGGATCGAGGTGCGGGTCGTGCCCGGCTCGACCTTCACGTAGCCGCCGTGATGGGTTTCGAGCTGGTCCTTGACCAGTTCCGAGGCCGGGGCATGGCCGATCGCGATGAACACGCCCTTGGCCGGGATCTCGGTGATCTCGCCGGTCTTGACGTGTTTCGCGCGTACGCCGGTCACGCCCTTGGGGCTGTCCTCACCGACGACTTCCTCGATCTCGTGGAACCAGAGGGTTTCGACCTTGGGATGCTCGAACAGGCGCTTTTGCAGCACCATCTCGGCGCGCAGCTCGTCGCGGCGATGGATCAGGGTCACCTTGGAGGCGAAGTTGGTGAGGAACAGCGCCTCTTCGACGGCGGTGTTGCCGCCACCGACCACCACGATCTCCTGACCGCGATAGAAGAAGCCGTCGCAGGTCGCGCAGGCCGAGACGCCGAAGCCCTTGAAGGCTTCTTCGGAAGGCAGGCCGAGCCATTTTGCCCGCGCCCCGGTGGCGAGGATCACCGCCTCGGCGACGTATTCGGTGCCGCTGTCGCCCTTTGCGACGAAGGGCCGCTTCGACAGGTCGAGATCGGTAATGATGTCGGTGATCACCTCGGTGCCCATTTCGCGCGCATGGCTTTCCATGCGCACCATCAGGTCGGGGCCCTGAACGGAGTTGTCGCCGGGCCAGTTCTCGACATCGGTGGTGGTGGTCAGCTGGCCGCCCGGCTCGAGGCCCTGCACGAGGATCGGCTTGAGCATGGCACGGCTGGCATAGACGGCCGCGGTATAGCCCGCCGGTCCCGAGCCGATGATGAGAACCCTGGTGTCGCGGCGCGTGGTCATGGGACGTCCCCTTGCAAGCCTGAAGTCGGCTGCATATAGCCACTGTCCCTGCCGGTGCAAACCCCGCCCCTCAGAGGGCGCGGCCTCGCTGCGGCAGCCACGTCACGCAACGGGTCACGATGTTGCGCGGACCTGCAATATTCTTGCGCTAGCAACCGCTCTGCCCTAGGTCAGACGCAACATTCACGGAGATGAAGATGCCCGGGGCGAAACTCGACGAGATCGACAGGATGATCCTGGCCGAGCTGCAGGCCGATGGCCGGATGACCAACGTGGAGCTGGCGCGCCGCGTCGGCATTTCGGCGCCGCCCTGCCTGCGCCGGGTGCGGACGCTCGAAGAGCAGGGCTACATCCGGGGCTATCATGCCGATGTCGATCCGCGGGAGCTGGGCTTCGATGTGTCTGTCTTCGCCATGGTGCGCCTGGTGAGCCAGTCCGAGGCTGAGCTGTCGGCCTTCGAGGCGCGTTGCAACGACTGGCCGCTCGTGCGCGAGTGCCACATGCTAAATGGCGAGGTGGATTTCGTGCTGAAATGCGTGGCCCCCGATCTGCGTAGTTTCCAGTCCTTCCTGACCGGCGAGCTGACGGCCGCGCCCAACGTCGCCTCGGTCAAGACTTCGCTGGTTATCCGCAACGCCAAGGCCGAGCCGGGCGTGCCCTTCGACGTGCTGGAGAGCCGACTCGCCCGCAAGGCCTGACCTCCGGGGGCAGCCGCACTCCCGAGGCTGGGTTCAAGCCACGAGATCGAGTTCGGCCAGCCGAAGCCGTGGCAGGGCAGGCGGGCCGAAATCCTCGATCCGATCCAGATGCGGAAAGCAGGAGAGGAACAGGCCGCGCTGCTCGGGTTCGAGATGTGCGAGGCGCGCCGGGCCGGGATGATAGCTCTCGATCTCAACGCCGTTCGCGAGAATCCTCTCGTGGCGCTCGAAGCCCAGGTGAAAAACCCGCACGGCCGAAGGCGGGGTCAACTCGACCACGCCCATGCCGTCGATCAGGTCGCGGGCCGGGATCGCGGCGGCGCGCCGCCCGGTCAGGCGTTCGATCGCCGCGCCCTGGCGCACCAGATGTGCCATCGGACCCAGTACGAGATCATGCATCGGCCGGGCGATGCCCAGAGCATCGGCCGAGATCCGGGTCAGGCGACCCATCTCCGGCGGTTGTCCGGGAACATTGGCGACCAGCGTCGTGGCGCCGCGCCACAGCAGCGTGCGAAAGCCGCGATCGACGGTCTTGACCCGATCGCCCGGCAGAAGATCCTCCACCGCGACGAGGCCGCGCTCGGTCGGGACCTGCGCGCCATGGGCAAAGGCGGCCACCGCCTCCTCGAAGATCGGCGTGGCGGGTACCACGCGACTCGTCTCGGCGATGTCGCCGGGATGGTGCGGGCAGAGGGTGAGGATTTCGATCCGGCGCATCAGTGGCGCCTGCGTCCCCGGCGCGCGCGGTGCAGCGCGATCGATGGTTCCGGCACGGGTCGGAGCAGAGGTAGAGAGCAGGGGCAATGCCATGCGAACGCCTTTCGGTCATCGCATCGGTTGTCGGCCCCCACCGACAACACCCGAAGCTGTTTGGGTCACGGCGACACTGGGCGGCCGCGGCTGGATTGTCAAAGCAAGCCTGTGAAACGAATTGTTTCGAGAGCTTGCAGGTGCGAGTTGCCGGAGCCCTTTCAGAGGCGGATCGCGGCGATCAACCGGCCGTAATCGGCTTCGCGGGCATGAGTGGCGCGGCGATAGCTGAAAAAGCGGGCCGGGTCGGAATAGGTGCAGTGCCGGGTCCATTCGGCCGAGGCAATTCCGGCAGCACGCAGCCGTCGCAATCCGAAACCGGGCAGGTCGAAGAGTAGCCGGTCGCCCTGACCTTGGGCGAAATGCCGCTCTGCCTGCGGATCTTCGGCGAGAAACGCGTCGAGCAGTTCGGGACCGACCTCGTAGCAGCGCTGGCTGATCGAGGGGCCGATCACTGCACGGATGCCCTCGCGCCGTGCGCCGAGCGCGACCATTGCCTCCACAGTGGCCTCCAGCACGCCGGCAAGCGCGCCCTTCCAGCCGGCATGGGCGGCACCGATCACCCCGGTCTCGGGGTCGGCGAACAACACCGGCTGGCAATCGGCGGTGAGGATGGTCAGGGCCAGCCCGGGCGTCGCCGTGACCAGCGCATCGGCGCGGGCGGGCGCCGCGGGCGGAGTGTCGATGGTCACCACATCGGCCGAATGCACCTGATGCACGCCGATCAGCGCCTCGCGCGGCACCCCCATCGCCTGAGCGACCTTGCCGCGGTTGATCAGCACCGCCTCGTGCTGGTCGGAGCTGCCGGGGCCGCAATTGAGCCCGGCGAAGACTCCCGACGAAGCCCCGCCGGCGCGACCGAAGAAACCATGGCGCAACGGTGTCAGGCTGTCGGAGGTGATGATGTCGAGCGGCGTTGCGGCGTTCACGTCTCAATTCCGGGTGGCGGCGGGGCATTGCACGGATGAAGTGCGGCTATCTTGAACAGGTCGCCCATTTCTTCGGGGTGGGTCAAGCGGCGATGCGCGGCGACATGGGCGTCGAGCGCTGTACCTTCGAGCTTTGCCGCCAGCGCTTGCGCCCGTGCCGTGATGCCAAGCCGTTCGAGAAACACGCCTTGCGGCACCGGTCCGGCGCAGGCGGCGGGGGCGGCGGCACGGGCCAGCGCCTCGAAATCTACATGCGCGGTGAGGTCGGCTTCGCCCGGTGCTGTCAGCGGATCGACCTTCTCGTGATCGCGCACCGCCTGGAAGCTGTCACCGGTGCGGCCCCGGCCGCCGTAATCGACGATCAGCGCCGCGCCGCCATGGCGCGCGATGCGGTCACCGATTTCACCCGTCAGCGCGGGCAGGGCGGGCGCCTGCTCCACCATGTCGCCGTCACGCGTATCCGCAAGGCGGTGTTCCAACTCTGCCAGCGGGGCGGGCGCGGTCAGGCCAAAGACGAGCTTGTCGCCTTCACGCCCCACGACGCGTTCGCGCCAGCCCGCGCCGTCGCGGACGAATTGCCGGATCGGCAGCGCGTCGAAGAACTCGTTGGCGACGAGATAGAGCGGCAGGTCGCCGGGGATCTGGTCGATCCGGTCATGCCACGTCGCCTGCGGCAGGGCACGCGCCTGCACGGCCCGCAGCGCTGGCGAGGCTTCCACGAGGTGCAGCCGCGCGGCGGCGTGAAAGCCCGGCACGCGGGCGGTCGCACGCAGCATGTCGGCCATCAGCGTGCCGCGCCCCGGCCCCGGTTCGGCCAGCACGAAGGTCTCAGGCGCGCCTTGGTCCAGCCAGGCCTGTGCGAGGCACAATCCGAGGAGTTCGCCGAACATCTGGCTGATCTCGGGTGCGGTCGTGAAGTCGCCCCCCGAGCCCAACGGGTCGCGCGTCGTGTAGTAGCCGTGGACAGGGTGCAGCAGGCATTCGGTCATGTATTCGGCGATGCTGATCGGCCCGGTGGCGGCGATGCGCCGCAGCAGCATTTCGTGCAGCGCCGTCACGCCGGGACCATCCGGCGGCGCGCGGCGGCGATCACGGCGATCCCGGCGATGATCATCGGCAACGACAGGATCTGCCCCATGGTCAGGCCCCAGCCATCGACGTGCAGCGCGAGACCCAGAGGGTTGCCGGGGCTTACGAATTGCGGGTCGGGCTGGCGCACGAACTCCACCAGAAAGCGACCGATGCCATAGACGAGGAAGAAGGTCCCCGAGAGCAGCCAGGGCCGCTTCAGGGCACCCCAGCGGAACGCCATGAGGGTGAACAGCACCAGCAGGAACAGCCCCTCGATCCCCGCCTCGTAGAGCTGCGAGGGGTGGCGGGCGCAGAGCCCTTCGACACCGGGGCAGTCCTGCGCGGCGGCACCGGGGAAGATCACGCCCCACGGCAGATCGGTCGGGCGGCCCCAGAGCTCGGCATTGATGAAGTTGGCGAGGCGGCCTAGCAGGATCGCCGGCGGAGTGGCCAGCGCGATGGTGTCGGCGACGCCGCCCAGCGGCAGGCGGTGGCGCCGCGCGAAGATCAGGATCGCGAGGATCACGCCGATGAAGCCGCCATGGAACGACATGCCGCCCTGCCAAAGGAAGGGGATCTCCCACGGGTGGGACAGGTAATAGCCCGGCTGGTAGATCAGCGCGTAGCCCAGTCGGCCGCCGCCGATGATGCCGAGGATGATCCAGCTCAGCAGGTTCTCGAGCTCGGGCGGGGTCATGGCCGGGCGGTCGCCGGGCCATAGGCCGGGGCGCTTGAGCGCCGCGACCGAGAGCCGCCAGCCCGCGATGATGCCGACGATATAGGCCAGCGCGTACCAGCGCAGCGCGAAGTCGAACCCGCCGAGCGAGATCGAGAAGATCTCGGGCGAGATCTCGGGGAAGGGGATGCCATTCATGGCGCGATACCTGCGGCGGCGTGCCGGGACTTGTCAATCCGGGCTCCCGCGCGGGAGGGCGGGGCCTCGCCATGTCGTGACCGGCTCGGCTGGCGCCGTTGCGGATGCCGCCGCCTTGTCGCCACCCTTTGCGCCGCCCATATAGGGACCAGTCCGAAACAGCGGAGACCCGCCATGCAATCGAGAAACAAGATCTTCGACGATCTGTCGCAGCTGATGACCAACGCGATGGGCGTGGCGCAGGGTGCGAAGGACGAGGCCAACAACGCCATGAAGTCGATGCTCGACCGCTGGCTGGCCGACCGCGACCTCGTGACCCGCGAGGAGTTCGACGCGGTGCGCGCGATGGCGCAGAAGGCGCGCGAGGAGAACGAGGCGCTCAAGGCCCGGATCGCGGCGCTGGAAACCAAGACCTCGAACTGACCGCGCCGCGCGCGTTCGGGATGTGAAAGGGGCGGCCCCGTGGGCCGCCCTCTTGCATGTCAGGAGGCGCGGTGCGGCGGCGCGTCATTGCGCCATTCCACCAGGGGGCCGCCGCAGGGCGCGTAGATGCGGTCAACCGTCTCGACAACCGCCCCCGGCTCGGCTCGCGCGAACAATGCCTCGAAAGCGGCGATCAGCGCTGGGCCGATTTCGCTCTCCTCCTCGCGCAACAGGCGCAAGGCGTGCTTGCCGCGCCCGCTCCAGAGCCCGCGCGACCGGCGCAGGTGATCCAGCGCGTGCGGATAGAGCAGCGCACCGATGATGCGGATCTCGTCGGGATCGGTCGCGCCGCGCAGGTCTTCGAGCAGGTCGCCCGCGATGAAGCGAGAGCGCTCGAGCTCCGCGGCGCTCCAGGGGCGCGGACCGTCGGCAAGGCGGCGCTCGGCCAGACTTCGCGCCGCGTCCGCCACCGGGCCGGCGCGCAGGACGACGCTGCGGGTCACCATGTCCATGAGCACCGGCAGGCCGCGCGCGGAGTCCTTCTCGAAGAATAGGTCGAGCGAGTCGAGATCATGCACGAAGACCTCGAAGAGCCGCCCCTCTTCGAGAAAGCTCTCTCGCCATGCATGGTCGAGCCGGTCGAAGACGACGACGAGGTCGATGTCGGAGCTTTGCGTGCCAGTGCCGCGCGCCAGCGAACCGGTCCAGAACAGGGCCGCCGCCCCGGGGTAGCGGGCTTCGGCCACGCGCCGGGCCAAGGCTTCGTGAAGGATCATGATGTCACCGGTTCGAACGGTGGCGGGCGGCCATGGCGACCGCCCGCCGCTGGATCAACCCTCGAAGCCTTCGAGATAGGCGCTCAGGATGTCGCGCGCGGCCTCGAGATCGGTGCGGTCGACCATCTCGGTCACTGTGTGGATGTAGCGGGTGCCGACCACGATGCCCACGGCGCGGGCGCCCGCCGCCGCCTGCTGCGCCGCCGCGCCGTCCTGGCCGCCGGCGGCCAGCATGGTGCGCTGCAACGGGATGCCCTTGTTCTGCGCCAGCTTCTCGATCTCGGCGACGAGGCCGCGATCGGCGATGAAGCTGCTGTCGCGCACATGCAGGCCGAAGCCCTTGCCCTGCACCGTTGTGCGGTCCTTGTCGGGCACGCCGGGCGTGTCGCAGGCCAGCGTCGTGTCGACACCAATGCCGATATCGGGACGCACCTTGTAGGCGGCGGTGCGGGCGCCGCGCAGTCCGACTTCCTCTTGGGTGGTGAAGACGACGTGGATCTCGGCGCCGCGACCCTTATCGGCCAGCTGGCGGATCGCCTCGATGCCGAGCCAGCAGGCGACGCGGTTGTCGAGCGCCTTGGAAACGAACTTCTCGCCCATTTCGAGGAACGGCTCGTCCATCACCACCATGTCGCCGATCTTCACCTTGTCGGCGGCGGCTTTGCCGAGGCCGGTGTCGATGTAGAACTCGCCCAGCTCGGGCACCTTCTTGCGGTCCTCGGCCGAAGAGATGTGCAGCGGCTTGCCGCCCGGGTTCATGACGCCCTTGATGTCGCCCTGATCGGTGCAGATCAGCACCCGGCGCGAGAAAAGGTTGCGCGGGTCGAAGCCGCCGACCGGCTGCAGCCACACGAAGCCCTTCTCGTCGACATGGCTGACGAGAAAGCCGATCTCGTCCATGTGACACAGCAGCATGATCTTCGGCGCGCCCTCGTTGGCCGCGTCGCGGCGGCAGATCAGGCTGCCCATCGGATCGGTCTCGACATGGTCGAACAGGCCTTCGATCTCGGCGGTGATCAGGTCGCGCACACGGTGTTCGTGGCCCGGTACGCCGGGCATCTCGCATAGGCGCTTCAAGAGGTCGGTGTTCATGGCAGTCTCCCGTTTTGCGGCGGAGGCTGACGCAGCCCGCGATCGGGTGCAACGCCCGTCGTGACGGCAGCGTGCCCCTGCGGAACCGCCAAGGGGCGATTCGGTTATCCACAAGAAATGTCGGGAGTGATTCTCGAATCGGTCGAATCGGGGAGATTATCCCCAAGAAACGACTTTACAGCGACTCGGTCGAGACTCACCATATACACTCGAAGCCAAGCGGGTGGAAGAACCCCTGCCGCCGGATCCGAGACGGGCCTCCGCGTGCCCGTCGCCGCAAAGAAAAGAGGCCGTCATGGCGCTGTCAGAGTCCTATCTCGACGACGAGATCCACCCGATCGACCTGGTCGAACAGGTTGCCGACCTGCACGAATGGGCGGTCGAAAGGGTGGCCGAGGATCAGATCGCGATGACGCTCAAGGGGCAGTGGCGCGATTACGCGGTGACGCTGGCTTGGCAGCCCGCCGACGAAACGCTGCGGTTGGCCTGCATGTTCGAGATGGAGCCGCCCGAGCCGCGGTTGCCGCAGATCTACGACCTCATCAACCGCATCAACGACCGTTGCTGGGCCGGTGGCTTCACTTGGTGGGGCGCGCAGGGAATGATGGCCTATCGCTATGGGCTGGTATTGTCCGGCGGCCAGATCGCGGGACCCGAGCAGGTCGACACGATGATCCACACGGCATTCAACGCCTGCGAACGCTTCTACCCGGCCTTCCAGCTCGTGTCCTGGGCGCATCGCGATCCGGCTGCTGCGATGCAGATCGCCATCGCCGAGGCCTACGGCCGGGCCTGATCGGAAGCCCCGTTCAGAACCACTGCCCGGGTTCGATCAGCCCCAGATCGAGAAGCTGCCGCGACCGCCAGGCAAAAGGCGTGGCGCCGGGCCAGTCTAATCCGTCGATCACCCCGCGCGTGGCGGGGTTGCGGCGCAGCGCCTTTGCGGTACGAAACGAGGCGGTCGCCGCCGTGGGCGAGCGGTGCCACGGGCTTTGCAACGTGTTGTATTCTGCTTGGTTGAGCCGGTGATCTGCGCCGAGCTTGAGGCCCGGCGCCGTGCGGAACAGCGCGATCCGCAGGACCTGCCGCCGGTCGGCGGGCACGTGCTCCTCGAGGCGCCAGCGCAATCCGCCATGGATATCGGGTTGCCGCTCCAGCAACCGGCCCTGCGCGTCGTAGCGATCGCGTGCGAAGTAGCCGATCCGGTCGAGATGCGCGGCCTCGCGTGTGACGCCGGTTGGGTGGGTCTCGAAATCGGTGGCGAATAGGTCGAGCGTGACGCAGGGCACGCTGTCGCGCCGCTCCTCGGCCACGAAGGCGCAAAGATCGGCCACCCCGCGATCCTCCGAGAACGGGAAGAACAGGTATTCGGCATTATAGCAGTAGAACAGCCACTGGCCCGGTGCCGCGGCGGCGATCACGGCATTGACGAAATCGGAGCAAGCGCCATCGCGGCGCGTCTCGCCGCGCACCCAGTCGAGGCGGGGATCCGAAAGATCGGGCCGCGGCAGATCATCGGGGACGATGGCCACGACCTGCGAGAACCCCAGATCGAGGTGGTGGCGCAGCGTGCTTTCGATCTCGATGCCGTCCTCGATCAGCACCAGCGCGACCGGCCCCGAGGGGCCCTGCCGCGCCTTGCGCAGCGCCGCCGCGAACTGCTCGATGCCGTCATGCTCCATTGCCGTCTCCCGCCGTTCGCCCACAGGGATGGCGGGGGCGGGGCGACATTGCAAGATGCCGGGCTTTGGCTTAGACCCGGCCCCTGATCTCGCAAAGGATGGCCGCGATGGACCAGGCGCCCAAGAAGCTCTTCATCAAGACCTATGGCTGTCAGATGAACGTTTATGACAGCGAGCGCATGGCCGAGGCGCTGGGCGGGTCGGGCTACGTCACCACCGAGACGGCAGACGAGGCCGACATGGTGCTGCTCAACACCTGTCATATCCGCGAGAAGGCCGCCGAGAAGGTCTATTCCGATCTCGGGCGGCTGCGTCCGCTCAAGGAGGCCAAGCCTAGCCTGAAGATCGGCGTCGCGGGCTGTGTCGCGCAGGCCGAAGGCGAGGAGATCCTGAACCGGATGCCGCTCGTCGATCTCGTGGTGGGTCCGCAGAGCTATCACCGCCTGCCGGAGATGGAAGCCCGGGTCGGGCAGGGCGGTCGTGCCGTCGACACGGATTTCCCCGAAGACGACAAGTTCGCGGTGCTGAAATCCCGACCCAAGGCCAAGCGCGGTCCGACCGCCTTTCTTACCGTGCAGGAGGGCTGCGACAAGTTCTGCGCGTTTTGCGTGGTGCCCTACACCCGCGGCGCCGAAGTCAGCCGCCCGGCTGATCGCATCGTCGCCGAGGCGCGCGGGCTGGTCGAGGCCGGGGTTCGCGAGATCACGCTGCTCGGCCAGAACGTCAACGCTTGGCATGGCGATCTGGGCGGTGCCGAGGGTGGTCTCGCGGCGCTGGTAGGCCAGCTCGCGGCGATCGACGGGCTGGAGCGGATCCGCTACACCACCTCGCATCCCAACGACATGGACGAGGCGCTGATCGCGGCGCATGGCAACGAGGCCAAGCTGATGCCCTATCTGCACCTGCCGGTCCAGTCGGGCTCGGACCGGATCCTCAAGGCGATGAATCGCAAGCACACGGCCGAGCAGTATCTGCGGCTGATCGAACGGATTCGCGCGGCACGGTCCGACATCCTGCTGACCTCGGATTTCATCGTCGGCTTTCCCGGCGAGACCGACGCCGATTTCGACGCGACGATGCAGCTCGTGCGCGAGGTCCGCTACGGTTCGGCTTACTCGTTCAAGTATTCGCCGCGTCCCGGCACCCCGGCCGCCGAGCGCAAGGTCCAGGTGGAGCCCGCGGTGATGGATGAGCGGCTGCAGCGGCTGCAGGGTTTGCTCGGCGAGCAGCAGCGAGCCGCGCAGCAGGCGATGGTCGGCCGCGAGACTACGGTGCTGTTCGAAAAGCCGGGGCGGCTGCCCGGGCAGATGGTTGGCAAGTCCGAGCATCTCTTTGCCGTGCATGTTGACGCGCCCGAGACGCGGCGCGGCGACATCGCCCGCGTTCACATCACCGCCTCGGGGCCGAACTCCTTGGCGGGCGAGCTCCTGGAATAGGCGCCGGGCGAATCAAGCCCTCTTCGTTGTGAATGCGGCGGAAGCAAGGCGCGTTCAGTGACTTGGCACGCCCCAAGGGTGAATGAGTTGCCTGTACCGTGACAATGCCGGGGGCGCTGGACCTACTGTTGCCGCAATTCTCGGCAATTTACTGCCGAGGCCTTCCCAAGTCCTCGATCCGCATTAACACTCCTGCAACAGACCGCCTCCCAGCTGCCAGAGGAGGGGTTCGTCGGTATGTGTTCGGGAAGGAAACAGTCAATTGGCCTCATTCATCAAAGCTAAGCTACGCGCCGCGGTCGGGGGGATCGTCGTGGCCGGGCTGGCGCTCGGAGTATTGAGCGTGCCGGCTGCGGCGCAAGATCCCCGGATCGTCGATGCCGAGCGTTACAGCCCGAACATCTGGATCGACCCGGATGGTTGCGAGCATTGGGCCATGGATGACGGGGCCGAGGGCTATATGGGGCCGCGACGCCGCCGCGATGGCAGCCCGGTCTGTCACCGTTCCGAGATCTGTGGCGTGGTGCCGACCGACACGCTCTTTGCCACTGACCGCTACGATATCTCGGCGGCGGGCCGCGAGCGGCTACGCCAGTTCTTCACCCAGGCCAACGCCTTCGGTTTCCTGATTTACGGTCATACCGACAGCCGCGCGAGCGATGAGTACAACATCACCCTGTCCGACAACCGCGCCCGCGCGGTCGCCAGCGTGGCCCAGGGGGTTGGTGCCCGCGTTGTTGACGTGCGCGGCTTCGGGGAGCGCAAGCCCAAGGTGTCGAACGCGACCGCCGCCGGCATGCAGACCAACCGCCGCGTCGAAATCTACTGCCTGCGCTGAGGAGCGAGACATGACCATTCTCAAGAGTTTCGCGATCCTCGGCCTGTTGGGTTCCGCAGCCGCCTGCACGCCAATCGGGCCGGACAAGACCGCCGATCGCGGCATCAACTCGCACGATCTGTCGACGATGGTCGCCGGGATCTGGGTCGATCCCGATGGCTGCGACCACTGGATCATCGATGACGGGTTCGAAGGCTACATGAGCGAGCGCCTGACCCCCGACGGGCTGCCGGTCTGTTCCGGCGTGGCGCAGCCCGGCGTCGCGGTGGGCCCGTTCAAGGATGGCTCGCCGATCCCCGACCCCCTCTGACGAAGAAGGCGCTCGAACGCCCGGAAAACGGGCGCCGGAGCGGGGCCGTGCCGGAAGGCGCGGCCTTTTTCGTGCGAATGACCGGAAACGTGATCCGGGCTTGCGCGTTTTCTTTCAGGCTCCCATGTGATGCGCTTGCGCGGCCAGCCGCGAATTGCGACCATCGGGTTGCCGCTCGGCACCATCCGGCATGAGGAGTCCTGCTTGTCCATCGCCACCCCGACCGAGACCGTACTCGAGTTTCCGAACAATTTCCTGCTGATAGATCTTTGCGGTGAGCATGATCGCCACATCGCGGCGATCGAGGAGCGGCTGGGTGTGCAGATCCTGCGGCGCGGCAACCGCCTGTCGGTGATCGGCGAGGACGAGGCGGGTGCCGATGCGGCGCGCGTGCTTCGCGCTCTTTATGCCCGGCTCGAGGCCGGGCGCGCCGTAGAGCCCGGCGATGTGGACCGCGAATTGCGCATGGGCAGCCTCGAGCCCGCCGGCAGCGGCGAAGCCGACCAGATCGACCTGTTCAAGGCCGATCCCACCGCCGAGCGCATCGAGATCAAGACCCGCCGCAAGCTCGTCGAGCCGCGCACAGAGGCGCAGAAGGCCTATGTGCGTTCGCTGTTCGACAACGAGCTGTGCTTTGGCATCGGTCCCGCCGGCACCGGCAAGACTTATCTGGCGGTCGCAGTGGGCGTGTCGATGTTCCTGCAGGGTCATGTCGACAAGATCATCCTGTCGCGGCCGGCGGTCGAGGCGGGTGAGAAGCTTGGCTACCTGCCCGGCGACATGAAGGAGAAGGTCGATCCCTACATGCAGCCGCTCTACGACGCGCTGAATGATTTCCTGCCCGGCAAGCAGGCCTCCAAGATGATGGAGGAAAAGGTGATCGAGATCGCGCCGCTGGCCTTCATGCGCGGTCGCACGCTGTCCCGCGCCTTCGTGGTGCTGGACGAGGCGCAGAACGCCACGACGATGCAGATGAAGATGTTCCTGACCCGTCTGGGCGAGGGCTCGCGCATGGTGGTCACCGGTGACCGCAGTCAGGTCGACCTGCCGCGGGGCGTGACCTCGGGTCTGCATGACGCCGAGCGGCTGCTCAAGGGCATCCCGAAGATCAGCTTCAACTACTTTACCTCGAAGGACGTGGTGCGCCACCCGCTGGTCGCCGCGATCATCGATGCCTACGAAGCCGATGGCGCAGCGTAAACCGGCCCGGCCGCCATTGGTCGACTGCCTGATCGAAGATCATCGCTGGGAGGCTGCTGGGCTCGAAGCGCTGGCCGAGGCCGCCTGTGCGGCGGCGCTGCGCGGCGTCGGGCTCGACCCGGCAGGCTTCGAAATCAGCCTTCTGGGATGCTCCGACGCGCGGATCGCCGATCTCAACGCCGATTTCCGGGGAAAGCCAAAGCCGACCAACGTGCTGAGCTGGCCCTCCGAAGAGCGCGGCGCGGACCGGCCCGGCGCACGGCCTGCGTCGCCGCGGCGCGATTCGATGGGACCGACCGAGTTGGGCGATGTCGCCATTGCCTGGGAGACCTGTACCCGCGAAGCCGAGGCCGGGGGGCGGACAACCGCCGATCACGTGACGCATCTGTTGGTGCACGGGACCCTGCACCTGCTGGGCTATGACCATGAAACCGACGCCGATGCGGCGCTGATGGAAGGTCTCGAGACGGAGATACTTGGCAAGATGGGGGTGGCAGACCCATATGCCGCAACAGAGGCAGCACCGGAAGGAGACGATGGGCGACGCGTTTGACACGGCCGAAGCGGGACAGACCCGCGACGGCGACGGAGATGGTCCCGAGGGGCCAAGTAGCGTCACCGCCGAGAATGGCGGAGGGCGCGGTTTCTTCAGCCGCATCATCGGGGTGCTCAATCCCCCCGAGACGGACCTGCCGCCGATAGAGGCGCCGCGCAGTTTCGCGCAGGTGCTGCCGGTTCCGGGGATGCTCAATCTGCGCCGGATGCGGGTCGAGGATGTGATGGTGCCCAAGGCGGACATCACGGCGGTGCCCGTCACCATTCCGATGGAAGAGCTGGTCGAGGTGTTCCGCGAAAGCGGTCTCACCCGAATTCCGGTTTTCGACGGCACGCTCGATACGCCGATCGGGCTGGTGAATCTCAAGGACTTCGCGCTCAAGTTCTGCTTCGTGGCGGAGCGGCCCGATTTCAGCCTGCGCGATATGCTGCGCTCGCTGCTCTACGTGCCGCCCTCGATGCCGCTGGGCGTGCTGCTGCAGAAGATGCAGACCGAGCGGATCCACATGGCGCTGGTGATCGACGAGTATGGTGGCACGGACGGGCTCGTCACCATCGAGGATCTGATCGAAACCGTGGTCGGCGAGATCGAGGACGAGCACGACGTCGACGAGGCCCAGAGTTTCCTGCGCGAGAAGCCCGGGGTCTGGCTGGCGCTTGCGCGCACGCCGCTCGAAACCTTCGAACGGGCGATCGGCATGGATCTCACCGATCACGAAGAGATCGATGAGGAGGAGATCGATAGCCTCGGCGGCCTTGTGTCGATGCTGGCGGGTCACGTGCCCGCGCGCGGCGAGGTGATCGAGCACCCGGCCGGCATCGAGTTCGAGGTGATCGATGCTGATCCGCGCCGCATCAAGCGGCTCCGCATTCGCCTCCCCGAGAGCCGGGACGCCTGAGCGGATGAGTGCCGCCAGCTTGCGGTCCGGGGCCCGCCCCGCCGTGCGACGCATGGCGGCGCGGCCTTGGCCGCGGGCTGCAATGGCCGGTTTCGCGGGCGTGGCGGGGGCGCTGGGCCTCGCGCCGTGGGGGGCGTGGTGGCTGACGCTGCCGGCGATCCTCCTCCTTCTGGTGCTGCGCCGCCATGACGCGACGCGCGGCGGCGCCTTTCTGACCGGTTGGGCCTTCGCCGCGGGCTGGTTCGGGCTTGGTCTGTCCTGGATCGTCGAGCCCTTCTTCGTGGATGCCGCACGTGATGGCTGGATGGCGCCCTTCGCGGTGGTGCTGCTCTGTGGCGGGTTGGCGCTGTTCTGGGGAGCGGTCTTCGCACTCGCGCATCGCCGAAGCGCGGCCCTGCTGGTGGCACTCTGGGTCGCGGCGGAGATGGCGCGCGGCGTGGTCTTCACCGGCTTTCCCTGGGCAATGCCGGGACATGTCTTCATCGGCACGCCGGTGGCGCAACTCGCGGCGTTGGGCGGCGCGCCGCTTCTGACACTGATTACGCTGGGTCTGCCGGCGGTGGCGCTGTCCATCGGTCGCAGCCTCTGGCTTGCGGTGCCGGCGCTGGCCTGCGCCGGGGCATGGGTCATGCTCGATCCCGGCCCGGCGCCAGCCCCGTCCCCCGATGCCCCTCTAGTGAGGCTGGTGCAGCCCAACGCGGTGCAGTCGCTGAAATGGGACCCGGACTGGGCGCCTGTGTTTCACGACCGGTTAATGTCCCTCACGGCAGAAGGCCCCGTGCCCGACCTCGTCGTCTGGCCGGAAACGGCGCTGCCATGGCTTCTGGATCAGTCGGAGGCCGCCTTGGCCGAGGGTGTGGCGGCGGCGCGCGGAGCGCCACTGGCGCTGGGCATCCAGCGGCGCGAGGCCGCGCGCTACTACAATTCCGCCATCGTCGTGGACGGGAAAGGACGGATCGCGTCGCTTTACGACAAGACGCATCTCGTACCGTTCGGCGAATACATCCCCTTTGGCGAAGCGGCCGCGCGCTTCGGCATCCATGGTCTCGCGGCGAGCGAGGGCGGCGGTTACACGCCCGGCCCCGGGCTGCACCCGGTCGCGGTGCCGGGGATTGGTCTGGCGCTGCCGCTGATCTGCTACGAGGGGATCTTCGCGCGAGAGATCAACGCGGCTGCGGCGATCGGCGCGCTGCGGCCTCGGCTGATGCTCCTGATGACCAATGACGCCTGGTTCGGCACCCTGTCGGGGCCCTATCAGCACTTCGCACAGGCCCGGCTGCGCGCGATCGAGCAGCGCATGCCGATGGCGCGGGTCGCCAATACCGGCGTGTCGGGCATGATCGATGCCCAAGGCCGGGTGACGGCGCAGATCGGGCTGGACGAGACCGGGGCGCTGGATGCGGCGCTGCCGCCGCGCGGTGCCGCGCCTGCCTATGCGCGATGGGGCGATGGGCCGATGATCTCGGCGCTGCTGCTTCTGGGATTGGCTGCTATGCGCCGAAACCTGCTTGACCGGGGGCGGGTCGGGGCGTAGCGGAGGCGGATTCCCGGCACAACGGCTTCCTGGCGTGCCGGGCGAATTTCAATGGAGCGCCTCTTCATGTCCCGCCAGAACTACATCTTCACCTCCGAATCGGTGTCCGAAGGCCATCCCGACAAGGTCTGCGACCGGATCTCCGATGCGGTGCTCGACGCGCTGCTGGCCGAGGAGCCGGAGGCGCGCGTCGCCTGCGAGACCTTCGCCACCACCAATCGCGTCATCGTCGGCGGGGAGATCGGCCTGCGGGATCGGGGCCGTCTCGAGACGGTGCTCGGCGGGGTTGAGGGCATCGTGCGCGACTGCATCCGCGACATCGGTTACGAGCAGGACGCCTTCCACCACCGCGATGTCGAGGTAACCAACCTGCTGCACGCGCAATCGGCGCATATCGCCCAAGGTGTCGACGCCGCCGAGGGCAAGGAAGAGGGCGCGGGCGACCAAGGCATCATGTTCGGCTATGCATGCCGCGAGACGCCCGAATTGATGCCGGCGCCGATCCACTACGCACATCGCGTGCTCAAGCGGCTGGCCGAGGCGCGCAAATCCGGCGCCGAGCCGACGCTGCGCCCCGATGCCAAGAGCCAGATCTCGCTGCGCTACGAGAACGGCATGCCGGTCGGCGTCACCTCGATCGTGCTGTCGACCCAGCATTCCGACGAGGGCCAGACCAGCGCCGACATTCGCGAGATCGTCGAGCCCTATATCCGTGAGGTGCTACCGCAGGGCTGGATCACGCCCGAGACCGAATGGTGGGTGAACCCCACCGGCCGCTTCGTGATCGGCGGACCTGACGGCGATGCGGGGCTCACCGGTCGCAAGATCATCGTCGACACCTATGGCGGTGCCGCGCCGCATGGGGGCGGCGCCTTTTCGGGTAAGGATCCGACCAAGGTCGACCGCTCGGCCGCCTATGCCGCGCGCTACCTCGCCAAGAACGTGGTCGCCGCGGGACTCGCCGAGCGCTGCACGATCCAGCTCTCCTACGCGATCGGCGTCGCCCGGCCGCTGTCGATCTATGCCGACACCCATGGCACGGGCGAGGTCGCCAACGCGGCGATCGAGCGCGCCGTGGCGCAGGCGATGGACCTGACGCCGCGTGGCATCCGTACCCATCTCGGGCTGAACCGTCCGATCTATGCCCGCACTGCCGCCTATGGCCATTTCGGCCGCGCCCCCGAAGCGGATGGCGGGTTCTCCTGGGAACGCACCGATCTGGCCGAGGCGCTCAAGCGCGGGCTGTAAGGGCGGCGCTCCGCCCTGTTACGGGGCGCCTCGGAATGGGCGCTCCATTTGCGTAATTTGAGAAAGATGAACCATGAGGCGCGCTCGGCCCGGTTCATTTTCCCATAAATACGCATGGCGACCGGCCGGGGCGCCCTGCGCCGACAGGGATGTTGCGCGCTGGCGCGACCCGCGCTAACCCGCGCGCCATGACAAAAGGCTCGCACCCCACCGGCGCCCCTTGGCGCAACTTCTATGGCCGGATTCACGGCAAAACCCTGCGCCCGACGCAGAAGGACCATCTTGAGCACGATCTCGACGCGCTCTCGCCCGGCCCGGTGGGCTGGGACGTGAACCCAGAACGCGAAAAGCTCGATCTCATGGGACGGTTTGGCGACAAGCCGGTCTGGCTCGAGGTCGGCTTCGGCGGCGGCGAGCATCTCGTGCATATGGCGAAATCCTACCCCGAGGTCGCGATCATCGGCGCCGAGCCCTTCATCAACGGCGTGGCGATGCTGCTGGGCAAGATCCGCGACGCCGAGGTGGACAACATCGCCGTGCATCCGGGCGATGTGCGCGACCTGTTCGACGTGCTGCCCGACGGCAGCGTCGAGAAGGCCTTCCTGAACTATCCCGATCCCTGGCCCAAGGCACGGCACCACCGTCGGCGCTTCGTGACGCAGGAGCATCTTGAGCCGCTGTTCCGGGTGCTGTCGCCGGGAGCGGAGTTTCGCGTGGCGACCGACATTCCCGACTATGTGCGCCAGACGCTCGAGGAGGTGCCCGTCGCGGGGTTCGAACGCGTCGATCATCCCGACGATCAGGCCTGGAGCGACTGGCCCTCGACTCGCTACGAGCAAAAGGCCCTGCGCGAGGGACGGCGACCGCACTACCTGACCTTCCGCCGGCCGTGAAGCCGCAGCCGGGCGTATTGCGTATTTGAGGAACAAAGTGGCCATGGGCGTGGACCATGCCCCGGCGTCGGTCTAGGAACGCAGGCGATCAACTCACGAGGTGCCCCGATGTCCGGCCATGGCGATCCGATCCCGATGATGTCCCAGCGCGGACCCGCCCTCACGGGCGAGGCACATGTCCCCGGCGACAAGTCGATCAGCCACCGCAGCCTGATCCTCGGCGCGCTTTCGGTGGGCGAAACGGTGATCGAGGGGCTGCTTGAAGGGCAGGACGTGCTCGACACGGCGAAGGCGATGCGCGCCTTCGGCGCCGAGGTCACCGATCACGGCGAGGGCCGCTGGTCGGTCCATGGTGTCGGTGTCGGCGGCTTTGCCGAGCCCGCGGGCGTGATCGATTGCGGCAATTCGGGCACCGGCGTACGGCTGATCATGGGGGCTATGGCCACCACGCCGATCACCGTGACCTTCACCGGTGACGCCTCGCTCTGCACACGTCCGATGGGTCGCGTCACCGATCCGCTGGCGCTGTTCGGTGCGAAGGCCGAAGGGCGCGAAGGCGGGCGGTTGCCGATGACGATCACCGGCGTGCGCGATCCGATGCCGGTGCGCTATACCGTGCCGGTGCCCTCGGCACAGGTGAAATCGGCGGTGCTTCTGGCGGGTCTCAACGCGCCCGGCAAGACAGTGGTGATCGAAAAGGAGGCCACCCGCGACCATACCGAGCGGATGCTTGTGGGGTTCGGTGCCGAGATCACGGTCGAGGAGACCGAGGATGGCCGGGTGATCACGCTCACCGGCCAGCCGGAGTTGAAGCCGCAGCATATCGTGGTGCCGCGCGATCCCAGCTCCGCGGCCTTTCCGGTTTGCGCTGCCCTGATCGCCGAAGGCTCGGATGTGCTGGTGCCCAATATCGGGCTGAACCCGACCCGCGCCGGGCTGTTCGAGACGCTGCGCGAGATGGGGGCCGACCTGACCTACGAGAACCCCCGCGAGGAGGGCGGCGAGCCGGTGGCCGATCTGCGCGCGCGTTTCTCTCCGGACATGAAGGGCATCGAGGTGCCGCCCGCGCGCGCTGCGAGCATGATCGACGAATATCCGGTGCTCTCGGTCGTCGCGGCCTTTGCCGAAGGCCCGACCGTGATGCGTGGCGTGCGCGAGTTGCGCGTCAAGGAGAGCGACCGGATCGACGCCATGGCGCAGGGGCTGCGCGCCGCGGGTGTCGAGGTCGAGGAGGGCGAGGACTGGTGGATCGTGCATGGGCTCGGCCATGGCAAAGTACCCGGCGGCGCCACCGTCGAGAGCCGGCTCGATCACCGCATCGCCATGTCGTTCCTGGTCATGGGACTGGCCACGAACGCGCCGATGCGGGTCGATGACGGCGGACCGATCGCGACCTCCTTTCCGGTGTTCGAGCCGTTGATGACAGGGCTCGGCGCGGATGTGAGGCGGGCATGATCTTCACGGTAGCTATCGACGGCCCGGCCGCAGCCGGCAAGGGCACGGTGGGGCGCGCCGTCGCGGCGCATTTCGGCTTCGCGCATCTCGACACCGGGCTCCTGTATCGCGCCGTGGGCGCGCTGGTGCTCAAGGGCGCCGACCCGATCGCCGCGGCGCGCGGGCTGGTGCCCGAGGCGCTGGAGCAGCCGGGGCTGCGCAGCCCCGAGGTCGCGCAGGCGGCTAGCGAGGTCGCGGCGATCGGCGATGTGCGTGCGGCGCTGCTCGACTTCCAGCGTGGCTTTGCCCGGCGCGAGGGCGGCGCGGTGCTCGACGGGCGCGACATCGGCACGGTGATTTGTCCCGAGGCCGAGGTGAAGCTCTTCGTCACCGCCAGCGCCGAGGCTCGGGCCGGTCGCCGGCTGGCGGAACTGGTCGAGGCCGGGCATGCGGCGAGCTTCGACGGCGTCCTCGCCGACGTGAAAGCGCGCGACGCGCGAGATTCGGAGCGCGCCATGGCGCCGCTGCGCCCGGCGGATGATGCGCATCTGCTCGATACCTCGGAGCTAGACGCGGCACAGGCCGTCGCAGCCGCCATCGCGAGGGTCTCCGCCGCCCTCGGCCAATAGCGGGAGCGGCATGGCCGCGCCCCGCGGTTGGGAGCCTTGGCCCGGGCGACCCGGCAGGGCGGCGGCACGCATCGACGCAAGAGGGTGTGACCCTGCCGCTTGATCCGAAGGCCGGTTCGCTCTATAGACGCGAGCGTTGAGGGGCGGTGCGTATTGCGCGCGAGCAGGACGAGACAGGGTCGGAATTTCCGGCCCCGGTCGCGTTGGACGCCCTTTCGGCAAGCCGAAATTCAAAGACCGGCGGAGACAACCGCCTGGCCCGTATAGCGACTTACAAAGGAAAAACTGACCGCATGTGCGCTAAAGCATCCATGGAGGAATTCGAAGCCCTCCTGAACGAAAGCTTCGAAATCGACACGCCGTCCGAAGGCAGCGTCGTCAAAGGCCGCGTTCTCGCCATCGAGGCGGGCCAGGCCATCATCGATGTCGGCTACAAGATGGAAGGCCGCATCGATCTCAAGGAATTCGCCAACCCCGGCGAGCAGGCCGATCTCAAGCCCGGCGACGAGGTCGAAGTGTTCCTCCGCCAGGTTGAGAACGCCCGCGGCGAAGCCGTCATCTCGCGCGAGATGGCCCGCCGTGAAGAGGCGTGGGACCGTCTCGAAAAGGCCTATGCCGACGAGGAGCGCGTCGAGGGCGCCATTTTCGGCCGCGTCAAGGGTGGCTTCACCGTCGATCTCGGCGGCGCCGTGGCCTTCCTGCCCGGCTCGCAGGTCGATGTGCGCCCCGTGCGCGATGCCGGCCCGCTCATGGGTCTCAAGCAGCCGTTCCAGATCCTCAAGATGGACCGCCGCCGTGGCAACATCGTGGTGTCGCGTCGCGCGATCCTCGAAGAGAGCCGCGCCGAGCAGCGCGCCGAGGTCATCGCCAACCTGCACGAAGGCCAGACGGTCGACGGCGTGGTCAAGAACATCACCGAATACGGTGCGTTCGTTGATCTCGGCGGCGTCGACGGCCTGCTGCACGTCACCGACATGGCGTGGCGCCGCGTGAACCACCCGTCGGAGATCCTGTCGATCGGCGAGACCGTCAAGGTCCAGGTCATCAAGATCAACAAGGAAACCCACCGCATCAGCCTCGGCATGAAGCAGCTGCAGGACGATCCGTGGGATTCGGTGGAAGCCAAGTTCCCGATCGAGAGCGTCCACACCGGCCGCGTGACCAACATCACCGACTACGGCGCCTTCGTGGAGCTGGAGCCGGGTGTCGAGGGTCTGGTCCACGTCTCCGAGATGAGCTGGACCAAGAAGAACGTGCACCCCGGCAAGATCGTCTCCACCTCGCAGGAAGTGGAAGTGATGGTGCTCGAGATCGACAGCGCCAAGCGCCGCGTCTCGCTCGGCCTGAAGCAAACCCAGCGCAACCCGTGGGAAGTCTTCGCCGAGACCCACCCCGAGGGCACCGAGGTCGAGGGCGAGGTGAAGAACATCACCGAGTTCGGCCTGTTCGTGGGTCTCCCCGGCGACATCGACGGCATGGTTCACCTGTCGGACCTGACCTGGGAAGGTCGTGGCGAGGACGTGATCGGTGACTTCCGCAAGGGCGACGTCGTGAAGGCCAAGGTCACCGAGGTCGACATCGAGAAGGAGCGCATCTCGCTCTCGATCAAGGCGATGGACGGCGACCCGTTCGCGGATGCCATCGGCGGCGTGAAGCGTGGCTCGATCATCACCGTCGAGGTGACCAAGATCGAGGATGGCGGCATCGAGGTGACCTATGAGGGCATGAAGTCCTTCATCCGTCGCTCGGACCTGTCGCGCGATCGCGCCGAGCAGCGCCCCGAGCGTTTCGGCGTCGGCGACAAGATCGACGTGCGCGTGACCAACGTCGACAGCAAGACCCGCAAGCTGGGCCTGTCGATCAAGGCGCGCGAGATCGCCGAGGAGAAAGAAGCGGTCGAGCAGTACGGCTCCTCCGATTCGGGCGCCTCGCTGGGCGACATCCTCGGCGCCGCCCTCAAGGGCGACCGCTAAGCCCGACCGGGGCCTCTAGAGGCCCCGGACAGCTCTCCGGCCCCGTCGCCCCACTCGGGCGGCGGGGTCTTTTCGTGAACGGAGCTTCAAAAGCGTACCCTTGATTTACCAGACTATTTATCGGAACCCGGAGAGGGCCTATAGTCTTGAGGTCACAGCCTCGTGACGTCCGGCACCTGCAGGGCGAAGCAGGCAGGGGGAGGCCCGCTTATGATTCGATCCGAACTGATCCAGAAGATCGCGGACGAGAATCCGCATCTCTACCAACGCGACGTTGAAAAAATCGTGAACACCATATTCGACCGGATCACCCAAGCAATGGCCGAGGGCAACCGCGTCGAACTGCGCGGTTTCGGGGCTTTTTCGGTCAAGAAGCGCGACCAGCGGCTGGGCCGCAACCCTCGCACCGGCGAGGCGGTCGAGGTCGAGGAAAAACACGTCCCCTTCTTCAAGACCGGCAAGCTGTTGCGCGACCGGCTAAACGGGAAATAGAACCACCACATGAGAGCTCTCCGCACCGCCTTCTGGGGCATCGTCGCCATCTGTCTCGTCATCCTCGGCCTCGCCAATCGCGGCATGGTCACGCTGCGGGTGCTGCCCGAGGGGCTGAGCGGGCTGTTCGGCGTCTCGCCTGACATCGATATGCCGCTCTATGCCGTGATCCTGATCGGCGTGGCGCTCGGCCTGATGATCGGTTTCCTGTGGGAATGGCTGCGAGAGCACCGGCACCGCGCCGAGGCCCGCAAGCGCGCCCGCGAGGTGAACCGGCTCGAGCGCGAGGTCGACAGGCTGCGCCACGAGAAGCACGAGGGCCAGGACGAGGTGCTCGCGCTGGTCGATCGCCCGGCGACACCCGCCCGCGCTTGATCATGCCCGTCTCCGTCAAGATCTGCGGCCTGTCCGACAGAGCCGGGCTCGACGCTGCCGTGGCGGCGGGCGCGCGCTATGTGGGTTTCGTCTTCTTTGCGAAGTCACCGCGCGCCGTGACCGTCGAACAGGCCGCCGAATTGGCCGTCGAGGTGCCGCCGGGCATCGCCAAGGTGGCGCTGGTGGTCGATGCCGATGATGCCGTACTCGACGAGATCGTGGCCCGAGTGCCGCTCGACATGTTGCAGCTGCATGGCCGCGAGACTCCAGAGCGCGTGACCGAGATTCGTGCCCGTCACGGGCTGCCGGTAATGAAGGCGGTCGGGGTGGCCTCCGAGGCGGATCTGCCCGCGCTTGATGCCTATGCCGCGGTGGCCGACCAGCTTCTCGTCGATGCCAAGGCCCCGAAGGACGCGCCCCTGCCGGGCGGCAACGGGCTGGCCTTCGACTGGCGGCTGATCGCCGGGCGGCGCTGGCCGGTGCCGTGGATGCTGGCCGGCGGGCTGACGCCTGACAACCTCGCCGAGGCCGTGGCCCGGACCGGGGCGCGCCAGCTCGACGTCTCCTCCGGGGTGGAGAGTGCGCCGGGCGTCAAGGACGCGGCCCGGATCCGCGCCTTTCTCGACGCCGCACGCGGTTGAGCGCAACAGATTGCGCTGCCCCCTCGGCTGCCCTACATGCCGTCCATGAGCAAATCCGTCGATCACGAGCGTGAGAAGGCCCGGCTGCGCCGGCAGATGCGGGCCATGACCGGCGGATCGCCCCGCCTGCATGGGCTGACCGAGCGATTGATGGCGGATCGCGCGCGCTGGATCCGCATCCCGGCGGGGCTGTTCCTGATTCTCGGCGGTCTCGCGGCGATCCTGCCGCTCTTCGGCCTGTGGATGCTGCCGATCGGGCTGGCGCTTCTGGCTGTGGACCTGCCGATGCTGCGACCGGGCGTCAACACCGCGCTGATCCGCGGTCGTCGCTGGAGCGAGGGCATGCTGCGGCGCTGGCGCGACCGGGGCGACGAATGACCGCCTTGGCCCTTTACCGTCAGGCATGGCAGGGGTAGTTCGGGAGCCGAACGCGAGGAGGCCCAGCGCATGGCGGACGATCTCATCAACAGCTTCATGGCCGGGCCCGACGAGGGCGGCCGCTTCGGACAGTTCGGCGGGCGCTTCGTCTCCGAGACGCTGATGCCGCTGATCCTGTCGCTCGAGGCGGAATACGAGAAGGCTAAGACCGACCCGAGCTTCTGGGCCGAGATGGACGATCTGTGGACCCATTACGTCGGACGTCCCTCGCCGCTCTATTATGCTGAGCGGCTGAGCGAGCATTTGGGCGGCGCCAAGATCTACCTCAAGCGCGACGAGCTGAACCATACCGGCGCGCACAAGATCAACAACGTGCTGGGCCAGATCATCCTTGCCCGCCGCATGGGCAAGACCCGGATCATCGCCGAAACCGGCGCCGGCCAGCACGGCGTGGCGACCGCGACCGTTTGCGCCAAGTTCGGCCTGAAATGCGTGGTCTACATGGGCGCGCATGACGTCGAGCGTCAGGCGCCGAACGTGTTCCGGATGCGGCTGCTGGGCGCCGAGGTAGTGCCCGTTACCTCCGGGCGCGGCACCCTCAAAGACGCGATGAACGACGCGCTGCGCGACTGGGTCACCAATGTGCGCGACACCTTCTACTGCATCGGCACGGTGGCGGGGCCGCATCCCTATCCGGCGATGGTGCGCGATTTCCAGTCGATCATCGGCAAGGAAGTCCGCGAACAGATGCAGGCCGCCGAGGGGCGTCTGCCCGACACGCTGATTGCCGCCATCGGCGGCGGCTCGAACGCGATGGGTCTGTTCTTCCCGTTCCTCGACGATCGCGAGGTCAACATCATCGGCGTCGAGGCCGGCGGCAAGGGCGTGTCCGATAAGATGGAGCACTGTGCTTCGCTGATCGGTGGCCGTCCGGGCGTGCTGCACGGCAACAAGACCTATCTGCTGCAGGATGATGACGGGCAGATCCTCGAGGGTCACTCGATCTCGGCCGGGCTCGACTATCCCGGGATCGGACCCGAACATGCATGGCTGCACGAGATCGGCCGCGCCAAATACGTCGCGATCACCGACATAGAGGCGCTCGAGGCGTTCAAGCTCTCCTGCGCGCTCGAAGGCATCATCCCGGCCTTAGAGCCGAGCCACGCACTGGCCCACGTGATGAAGATCGCGCCCGAGCTGCCCCGGGACCACCTTCTGGTGATGAACATGTGTGGTCGCGGCGACAAGGACATCTTCACCGTTGCGAAGCACTTGGGCGTTGATATCGCGACCTGATCGGCCTCTCTTCACGTTTATGTGATCATTCGTCGTCGAACGGAGTCGTCTGACGACACGTTGGGCGGCGAACTCACAATTCGAGAGGACACGACATGCTGAACAAACTGAGTGCCACCCTCGCGACCACCGCTTTCGTTCTCGGCGCTTCGACCGCCGTGGCCCAGAGCATTCCCTTTGCCGAGGTCGATACCGACGGTGACATGATGCTCTCTCAGGAGGAGCTGGTCGCGGCCTTCGGCGAGGACGGCGCGATGATCCTCATGGAGGATGACACCGATGAGGACGGCATGCTGAGCGTGCAGGAAATCCGCATCGCGACCAACATGGATGCGACCATGGAGCCCGAGGCGCGCGCCGAATCCGACGATTCCGAGGATCCGGATTATCGCGATACCAGCGAGTCGCCGATCCAGACCAACAACACCGAGACCGAAGGCTTCGTCGAGGAAGGCGAAGACGGCGAAGGCGACGCTGGCGACGAGGACGACGGTCAGTAAGCACTACCTTTCTTCAACACTGCTGCGGGGCCGGTCGGACAATTGTCCGGCCGGCCTTTTCCGATTCCGTTCGAGCGATTTCTGAACTCACGGACGGGACACACGCATGTGTCGCGCTGTAACGAACCCAAACGCGCTGCAGGTGTTGGGAGGCGAACTCATTCTGGAGACCAACATGCTGAAAACATTTACCACTGCCGCCGCCCTGACGGCTCTCATGGCCGGTGGCGTCATGGCGCAAGACGACATGATGATCGACGCCGACGAAAACGCTATGGAGATGTCTATGGCGGATGGTCAGACCACCGTTACCTTTCCGCGCATCAATGCGCGCCAGGACGGCTACATCGTGCTGCACGCCGTTGCCGATGGCGAACCGGTGGCACCGGAATCGCTGGGCCACGCGATGGTCATGGCGGGCGAGAACATGGGCGTCGCCGTGACGGTGCCGATGGCGCTGGCTGCCGGTACGGAACTGGTAGCGATGCTTCACGCCGAAACGAACGGCAATGGCGTCTATGATTTCGGGCCGGGTATGACCGATGTCGATACCCCGGTGCTGGTGAATGGCGCGCCGGTGACGGCAATGTTCACCGTTCCCGAGGGGATGGCGGTCGATACCGTCGATGCCGTGTCCACCCCGGACATCGCCGAGCCTGAGGAGCGGGCCGAATCCGACGATGACGAGGATCCGGACTACCGCGACACGACCGAGAGCACGATCCAGCCCAACGATACCGAGACCGAAGGCTTCATCGAGGAAGGCGAGGACACGGAAGGCGCGGGCGACGAGGATGACGGCCAGTAAGCGGCTTAACGCTCAAGCAGCGATATGACGACATGAGGCCCCGACCGGATCCGTTCCGGTCGGGGTCTTTGTCTTCAGGCGGAATACGCTTCGAGCACTTTGAGCGGCACGATCTCCAAGGCCCGGCGATGCGTGGCCGCGAGGTGGACACGCGGGGCGCAGCCTTCGTCATGCGCCTGCAGGAACCGCCCCGCGCAAAGACACCAGCTGTCGCCCGGCTTCAGCCCAGCAAAGCCGAACTCGGGCCGAGGTGAACTGAGATCGTTGCCGACATATTTCGAATAGGCGAGGAATTCGGCGGTCATCACCGCGCAGACGGTATGACTGCCCGCATCCTCGGCGCAGGTGTTGCAATGCCCGTCCCGGAAAAAGCCGGTGAGCGGGTCGGTGGAACAGGGCTCCAGTGCCTCGCCGAGCACGTTGTACTTCTCGTCCATCTCCATGGCGGTCTCCTTCAGTTTCCGGCGGCGTCCAGCCGCTCCGGGCCGGTCCAGCACAACCAGCGCCCGTGAAAGTCGATCCGTCCCAGCGTGATGTCATGATCGCCGGGCCAGAGCCGCAGCCCGATCCGCGCTCCCGGCTCCTCGCCATCCGCTTCCATCGACACCCAGGCGAGCGGCGCCGCCTCGGAGGCGCAGGCGCCCGCGGCCTCGATCAACGCGCGGCCGCGCTCCTGAGCCTCGGGCGGGAAGTATTGCCAGGCGATCGAGTGAAACACGATGTGCAGATGGTCGGGCAGGGCGGCGGCGAGGCGCGGCTCCAGCCAATCGATCGCGTCGGCGCGGTCGACGAGACCCGGTGCGCGCAGGTCCATCGCGGCCCGAGTGCGTTCGATCCGGTCCGTTTGGTCCGGCCACAGATAGGCGATAAGACGCAGCGCGTCATCGGGGTGCGACGGTTCGAGCGGCGCGAGATCCACACCGCGCCGTTCGGCGACCGTGACCTCGGTGACGGGGGGAAGCGGACCCTTCCAATCGGGATGCAGCACGACGGAGGCTTCTTCAGGGCCGAAGCGCCGATCCTGCACCTCCATCCCGAAGCCATCGAAGCCGAGGTTGAGCCCACCGCTCGCCCCCAGCTCGGACAGCCGGATCGGCAGGCCGAAGCGATCGGTGAGCAGATGCGCCGTGGCGATCAGGGCCGCGGCCCGGCGCACTTCGTTGGTCTGGGGTGGGCTCTGGATCCAGTCGAGCAGAAACCCCTCGTGCCTCTGCATCGCACCGGTTACGGCGCTCAGCAGCTCGTCGTCGGAAACCGCATGGGGCGGATAGGCGGCGGCAATCTCCGCGTCCCGGCCCTGCAGCACCAGCGCGTGCAGCCCGCCTGCGAGGCGCAACGGCAAGGCGGCCGCCCGCGAACCCACCTCACCGGGCCAGGCATCGAGCCGTTCGGCAACCGCACCGGGCAGCGGCCAGTGCGCGGACAGCAATGCCATCAGCCGCCTCATGAAAGGGGAGCCCAGCGCGTCGCAATGGCGGGACTGGTCCGTCAGGGCCACGCGCATGCGGTTCATCTGAAGCGGTCCGCCAGCTTCTGCAGCGCCGAGCGGTTGTCGGGCGCTTCCGCGACGGATTCGGTCACGGCCGAGGCCTTCGGCGCGGGCTCTGCCGGAGCTGGTTTCGTTGCGGGGCCCTTGCTGCCGCCGCCGGAGCGCGGTGGGTTCAGCCGAAGCGCAACGGCGTTGAGGAAACGCGCATCGTCACCGGCGGCCAGCGCCACCGCCCCGTCGGAGACGCCGCGCAGCATGTCGTCGAGCCAGTCCTCGTCCGCCTTGGCGAAATCCTTGAGCACGTAGCCCGGCACCTTGTCCTTGTGGCCCGGATGTCCGACGCCCATCCGCACCCGATCGTAATGCGGACCGACATGCTGGTGGATCGAGCGCAGCCCGTTATGGCCGGCATGGCCACCGCCCGCCTTGGTCTTGAGCCGACCCGGTGCGAGGTCGATCTCGTCGTGGAACACGGTGATGTCGGTACTGTCGAGCTTGTGAAACCGCATCGCCTCGCCGACCGACTGGCCGGAGAGGTTCATGAAGGTGGCGGGCTTCAGCAGCAGCACCTTCTCGTGGCCGAGCCGCCCCTCGGCGACCTCGCCCTGGAACTTCGCGCGCCACGGCGAAAAGCCGTGATCCTCGGCGATCCGATCCACGGCCATGAAGCCGATATTGTGACGGTTCCGGGCGTATTTGGCCCCCGGATTGCCTAATCCGACAAAGAGTTTCATGCGCGCGAAACTAGCGCGCGGGGTCGGGCAGGGCCAGTGGCCGGATGCAAAACGGGGCCCCGAAGGGCCCCGTTCCATCAGATGCATCGTGATCGCGGTCGCGATCAGGCGTCGGACTGCTCGGTCGCTTCGACCTCGTCGGCGGCGGCCTCTTCCTCTTCGGCAGCGGCGGCGGCGAGCTTCGAGGGCGCCGAGATGTTGGCGATCACGAAGTTGCGGTCGATGGTCGGCTTGGCGCCGGCCGGCAGGGTAACGTCGTTGATGTGGATGACATCACCGATTTCCTTGCCGGTCAGGTCGACAACGATCTGCTCGGGGATCTCGCCGGCGAGCACGTTCAGCTCGACCTCGGGACGGACCACGGTGAGCACGCCGCCCTTCTTGATGCCGGGCGCGGCCTTGTGGTTCTCGAACTCGACGTGGATGTACAGGCTGATCCGGGTGGTGCGGCGCAGGCGCAGCAGGTCCACATGGGTCGGCAGGTCCTTGACCACGTCGCGCTGCACCGAGCGGCAGATGACGCGCACGTCGTCCTGGCCCTCGACCTTGAGGTTGAACAGCGTCGACAGGAACCGGCCCGCCTTCAGCTTCTTGATCAGCGCGTTGTAGGGCAGGTTGATGGGGAGCGGATCGGCGCCGCCGCCATACACGATGCCCGGAACGAGGTTCTCGCGACGTGCCTGACGAGCGGCCCCCTTGCCTGTCCCCGTGCGTGCCGTGGCGACGAGATCCGGAATCTCTTTGGCCATTGGTAAGTCCTTTCAGGTGATGGGCCATCCTCCAAGGGTGTATGGCCCGATTCAGAACCCGAGCCCTTAGCGCCGAATCCTCCGTTTGAAAAGACCTGCATGGGCGGAATCCGGCGCATCCGTGCCGCGTCGCTGGACTGTCCCCGTCGGGCATGCCACGCCGCCGCCATGGCCATTCTCTCCGCACTCCGCCTGACCCGCGCTCCGGGCGCCGCCTTCGTGGTGATGGGGCTCTACTGGGGCGTCTTCGCCGCGCATGTGCCGGTGTTCCGCGACAGGCTGGGCGTTGACGACGCGCTTTTCGGCACGCTGCTTCTCGGATCGTCGCTGGGCCTCCTCTCGACCATGTGGCTGGCACCGAAATTCGATCAGGGGCTTGGCCGTGCCGCGCTCCCCACCGCTGCGGCGTTGCTGGCGCTGGCCTGGATCGCGCCCTCGCTGGCGGTGGCGCCGATGGCCTTCGCGCTCGGCATGGTCGGGGTCGGCATGGCCTCGGGGTTGCTCGACGTGGTGATGAACGCGCGAGTGAGCCAAATCGAGGCTCGGTCGGGCCGGTCCCTTATGAACGCCAATCACGGGCTTTTCTCCTTGGCCTACGGCTTGGCTGCGCTGGCCTCGGGCGTGACGCGCGAAGCAGGGCTGCCGATGATCGCGGTGTTCGGCGGCGTCGGGCTGCTGGCTCTGGGCCTGATGCCGCTCCTGTCCCGTGCTCCGGCCCCGGCCGTCGCGCCGGAAGAGGGCGGGGCGGTGCGGCTGCCGCTCTGGCCGGTCATGCTCTGCGGGATCGTGGTGATGATCGCCTTCCTGAGCGAAGCCACCGTCGAGAGCTGGTCGGCGCTGCATATCGAGCGGACGCTTGGCGGCGGTGCGGCGCAGGGCGCACTCGGGCCGGCGCTTCTGGGCGTGACGATGACGCTGGGCCGGTTCGGCGGGCAGGGGCTGGCCGAGCGGCTCAGCGAAACGGCGGTGATCCGAGTGGCGGCGCTCGTTTCCGCGACCGGTGCCGCGATCGCGGCCACGGCGCCGGGGCCGATGGTCGCCTATCTGGGCTTCGCGGTGACGGGGCTTGGTATCTCGGTGATCGGGCCGATGGGGCTGGCGCTCGCGGGTCGCATGGTGGCACCGCATCAACGATCGCAGGCGATCGCCCGCGTCGCGGTCATCGCCTTCTGCGCCTTCCTGATCGCGCCGGTGCTGATGGGTGGATTGTCCGAGGCCTTCGGGCTGCGCGCGGCCTTCGGCGCCGTGGCGGTGCTGTTGCTGATGATCCTGCCACCGGTGCTGGCGTTGCGGCGCCGCGCCGCCGCGCCGCTGGCCGTTCCGGCCTGATCCGGTTTCGGCGTTCAGAATTATAAAGAGCGTTCCTGTACCGCATGAAGCCATCAGAGCGCCGAGCTGGCCGCATCGCTTGTGATGACGGGGTGCGACGTCTAGACAAACTGGGCAACGAATGAACGAGGCGCTCGATGGCCCGATCCCCGAAGACCAGTGACGAGGAGCGCGCAGGCTCGCGCGACATCGGCGCGCTGCGGGCGCTTTGGCCGTTTCTCGCGCCCTACCGCCTGAACATGGCGCTGGCGATCGCGGCGCTGGTGCTGACCGCTTGCGTGAGCCTCGTGCTGCCGCTCGCCGTGCGACAGGTGGTCGATAATTTCGAGATCGACGCAGGCGCGCTGCTCGATCGCTACTTTGCCGCGGCCCTCGTGATGGCCGCGCTTCTCGCCCTCGGCACGGCGACGCGCTACTACCTCGTCACCCGGTTGGGCGAGCGGGTGGTGACCGATATCCGCAAGGCAGTCTTCGCGCGGATGGTTGGCATGAGCCCGGCCTTCTACGAGCGGATCATGACCGGGGAGGTGCTGAGCCGGATCACCACCGACACGACGCTGATCCTGAGCGTCATCGGCTCCTCCGCTTCGATCGCGCTCAGGAACCTGCTGATCCTCGCGGGCGGGCTGGTGCTGTTGTTGCTGACCTCGGCCAAGTTGACCGGGCTGGTGCTGCTGATCGTGCCGGCGATAATCGTGCCGATCGTGGTGCTGGGCCGCCGCCTGCGCGAACTCAGCCGCGAGAACCAGGACTGGATCGCGGCCTCGTCCGGCAACGCCTCCGAGACGCTGCTCTCGGTGCAGACGGTGCAGGCCTACAGCCACGAGGCGCAGAGCCGGGCGCAGTTCGACGAGGTAACCGAAAAAAGCTTTGCCGCCGCGCAGCGCCGCATCGGTACCCGGGCGGTAATGACCGCGATCGTGATCTTCCTGATCTTCGCGGGCATCGTCGGGGTGCTGTGGATCGGCGCGCGCGACGTGCATGCCGGAGCGATGACCGTCGGCGCGCTGGTGCAGTTCGTCATTTACGCGGTGATGGTCGCGGGTGCGATCGGCGCGCTCACCGAGATCTGGGGCGAGTTGCAACGCGCGGCCGGCGCGACCGAGCGGCTGGTCGAACTGCTGAACGCGCAGGACAGCCTGAAGGAGCCCCTGGAGCCGCGCCCGATCGCGGCGGCGCGCGGCGAGATCACCTTCGAGAACGTTTCCTTCTCCTACCCCTCCCGACCCGACGTCTCGGCGCTCGACCATGTCAGTGTCTCGATCCGGCCGGGCGAGACGGTGGCGCTGGTCGGGCCCTCGGGCGCCGGCAAGACGACGATGATCCAGCTTTTGCTGCGGTTCTGGGACCCGGCGACGGGGCGGGTTCTGCTCGAAGGGACGGATCTGCGCGACATGGCGCGGCCTGCCTTCCGACGCCAGATGGCGCTGGTGCCGCAGGACCCGGTGATCTTCGCGGATACGGCGCGCGAGAACATCCGCTTCGGGCGGCCCGATGCCACCGACGAGGAGGTCGAGCAGGCCGCGCGGGCGGCGGCGGCGCACGAGTTCCTGATGGCGCTGCCCCAAGGCTATGACAGCCAGGTCGGCGAGCGCGGGGTGATGCTTTCGGGCGGCCAGAAACAGCGCATCGCGATCGCTCGGGCGATTTTGCGCGATGCGCCGGTGCTGCTGCTGGACGAGGCGACCAGCGCGCTTGATGCCGAGAGTGAGCGGCTGGTTCAGCAGGCGGTGGACCGGCTCGCGACGGGGCGCACGACGCTGATCGTGGCGCATCGGCTGGCCACGGTGAAGAAGGCCGACCGCATTCTTGTCTTCGAGGCGGGCCGGATCGTGGCGCAGGGCAGCCATGACGACCTGGTGGCCGAGGGCGGGCTTTATGCGCGGCTGGCGCGGCTGCAATTCACCGATGGGCTAGTCGAAGCCGCCGAGTAGCGCCAACGATCCGAAAATTATTGCGCTGCCGGGGGCTTTCGCGGCGTCATGCTTGCGTGACGCGAAGGTCAGCCGGATGCTCACCAATAGGGATGGAGCCGCGTCGCGGCACGGGAATGATATCGACAGGGAGGAATGGAATGGGCTTTGCGGGCATTGCCGATCGCGCGGCGATCGAGGCCGAGAAGAGCTGGGAGGCGCAGGGCCAGCCCGCGACCACTCACGGCCTGCTGGAACGGACCGCGAAGGCCTTTCCCAAACGCTCGGCGCTCAGCTTCCAGCTCTTCTCGGACCCCAAGGCGCCGGCCGAGACCTTGAACTGGGCGGAGTTGCACGCGAAATCGGTGCAGACCGCGAACCTTCTGCGCGAACTGGGCGTGGGCGAGACCGACGTGGTGGCGTTCCTGCTGCCGAACTGCACGGAGGTGGTCCTGAGCTATCTGGGCGGTCAGATCGCAGGGGTGGTGAACCCGATCAACCCACTGCTCGATGCCGGGCAGATCGGCGCGATCCTGCGCCAGACCAATGCCAAGGTGCTGATCACGCTCAAGGCCTTTCCCAAGACCGATGTGGCGCAGAAGGCCGCCGAGGCTGTGGCGCTCGCGCCCAACGTCCAGACCGTGATCGAAGTCGACCTGCATCGCTACCTGACCGGGGTGAAGAAACTGATCGTGCCGCTGATCCGGCCCAAGGTCCCGGTCCGGCACAAGGCGCGGGTGCTCGACTTCAATCGCGAGATCGCCAAGCGTTCGAGCAAGCTGGCCTTTGCCGACAGCGCCGGCGACAGGGTCGCGGCGCTGTTCCACACCGGTGGTACCACCGGCATGCCGAAGGTGGCGCAGCACCGCTATTCGGGCATCGTCTACAATGGCTGGCTCGGCCAGAGGCTGATGTTCTCGGACCGCGACAACATCATCTGCCCGCTGCCGATGTTCCACGTCTTCGCGGCGATCGTCATCATGGGCTCCTCGCTGGCGTCGGGCGCGCATGTGATCATGCCGACCCCGGCGGGCTATCGCGGCGAGGGGGTGTTCGACAACTTCTGGAAGCTGATCGAACGCTGGAAGGTGAGTTTCGTGATCACCGTGCCGACTGCGATATCGGCGCTGATGCAGCGCCCGGTGAACGCCGACATCTCGACGCTGAACCTCGCCTTTTCCGGCTCGGCCCCGTTGCCGGTGGAGCTCTACAAGCGCTTCGAGGAGGCTGCGGGGGTCACGATCTGCGAAGGCTACGGTCTGACCGAGGCGACCTGTCTCGTCTCGATCAACCCGCCCGAAGGCGAGAAGAAGGTTGGCTCGGTCGGCGTGCCGTTCCCCTATACCCAAGTGCGGATCATCAACCCCGATACCGGCGAGGACTGCGCCCCCGACACGGTGGGCGAGATCTGCGTTTCCAGCCCTGGCGTGGCGCGGGGTGATACCTATACCGACCCGCTCAAGAACGAGCATCTCTACTGGCCAGG
Source organism: Limimaricola soesokkakensis (assembly GCF_900172345.1). Classification (GTDB taxonomy): domain Bacteria; phylum Pseudomonadota; class Alphaproteobacteria; order Rhodobacterales; family Rhodobacteraceae; genus Limimaricola; species Limimaricola soesokkakensis. Next base: position 26,540 of record NZ_FWFY01000009.1, on the reverse strand, counting down.
CCCGGCGCATGAGCATCAGTTCCTGCGCACCGGCGACCTCGGACGGATCGACGCGGACGGCTATCTCTGGATCACCGGGCGCGCCAAGGATCTGATCATTCGCGGTGGCCACAACATCGATCCTGCCGAGATCGAGGAGGCGCTTGCCGCGCATCCCGCCATCGCCTTTGCCGGAGCGATCGGTCAGCCCGATGCCCATGCCGGCGAGATCCCTTGCGTCTATGTCGAACTGTGCGACGGCGCGAGCGCGACCGAGGCCGAACTGCTCGAATATGCGCGCGAGCACGTGCCCGAAAAGGCGGCGCGGCCGCGCCATCTCGAGATTCTTCCCGAGCTGCCGAAGACGGCGGTGGGCAAGATCTTCAAGCCTGAGCTGCGCAAAATGGCGATTGCGCGCGTCTATGACGCGGCGCTGGCCGCGGCCGGGGTAGGGGCCGAGGTGGCCGAGGTGGTCGAGGACAGCCGCCGCGGTCTCGTCGCCAAGATCCGCCGCACCGGTACCGCCACGGAGGCCGATGCCGCCAAGGCGCTCGGCGCCTTTACCCGGCCCTGGGACTGGATCGGCGATTGACGCCCGGGCATTGATGGTTGGCCCCCGCCGCCGGAGCGGCGGGGGCCATTTCAGATCGACCCACCCTTCGATGGCCTGCTCTGAGGCACGGCCCAATCGACCGCGCGCATCGGCGCCGCGAGCGTCTTGGCGATGATGGCATCGTCAGGTAACACGGGCGGCTCGCTCGGCCCCGCCGGCCAACTCGAGGTCCCCGACATGGCGAGGACGACAAGAGCCCCAAGGGCCAACGGTAGCAACGGATCAATGGTAGGCATGAGAAAACTCTCGAACACTGGTCAAACAACACAACCATTAGGAGAGTAAAAATTACCTTACGCAAGCCTAGGCGTTGTTTCGACGAGCGAAACGATCGCTCTGCAGCAGCGCTGCACTCATTCATTGGGGCTTGTCGGGGGGGGGAGGGAGATGGTGCTGCAGGAGAGGATTGAACTCTCGACCTCACCCTTACCAAGGGTGTGCTCTACCACTGAGCTACTGCAGCGTCTCGTCTGGGCGGGCTTTTACCTGCCGTGACAGCGAGCGCAAGAGCTTTTTGACCTGCTTGACGCCGGGGCGGGCTGCTACGCTCCAACTTGACCCATCATCCTGCCGTGCCGGCAAGGAACTGGACGCTCGGGGGGGAGAACGCTATCTGCGCAAGCATGAAAGCACCCCGTCAGGACCCGCCCCGCGCGGCCGATCGCAATGACCGGCTGAAGGCCGCCCTCAAGGCCAACATCGCCCGCCGCAAGGCGCAGGCGCAGGCCCGCGCCGCCGGAGCCCGGCCCGATGACGCCCCAGACGCAGAAGAGAAAGAGTAGCAGGCATGGATTCGATCATCGTACGCGGCGGCGCCGAGCTTCGCGGCCAGATCCCGATCGCGGGCGCCAAGAACGCTTGCCTCGCCCTGATGCCGGCAACCTTGCTCTCCGAAGAGCCGCTGACGCTCACCAATGCGCCGCGCCTCTCGGATATCCGCACCATGACGCAGCTGCTCGAATCGCTTGGCGCCGAGGTGTCGTCGATGCAGGGCGGCAAGGTGATCGCCATGTCGACGCATGACCTCGGCTCGACCCGCGCGGATTACGAGATCGTCCGCAAGATGCGCGCCTCGAACCTCGTGCTCGGCCCGCTGCTGGCGCGGGCGCATGAGGCAGTGGTCTCGCTGCCCGGCGGCTGCGCCATCGGCGCGCGTCCCATGGACATCCATATCGAAGCGCTCGAGGCGCTCGGTGCGCAGATCGAGCTCAAGGATGGCTATCTGCACGCCGTGGCGCGCGGCGGCCTCAAAGGCGGTCGGGTGAAGCTGCGCTTCGCTTCGGTAGGCGCGACCGAGAACGTTCTGATGGCCGCGACCCTCGCCAAGGGTACGACGCTGATCGAAAACGCCGCACGCGAGCCCGAGATCGTCGATCTGGCGCGCTGCCTGCGGGCGATGGGGGCCCAGATCGAAGGTGAGGGCAGCTCGACCATCGAGGTGCAGGGCGTCGACCGGTTGCACGGGGCCACGCACCAAGTGGTCACCGACCGGATCGAGCTCGGCACCTACATGCTGGCGCCGGCCTTCACCGGTGGCGAGGTCGAATGTCTGGGCGGCAAGCTGGAGCTGATCGGCGCCTTCGTCGAGAAGCTCGACATGGCCGGCATCGACGTGACCGAGACCGAGGCCGGGCTCAAGGTGAAGCTGCGCGGCGACCGGCCGCGCGCGGTCGACGTGATCACCGAGCCGTTCCCGGGATTCCCCACCGACCTGCAGGCGCAGATGATGGCGATGCTCTGCACCGCGCAGGGCACCTCGCGGCTCGAAGAGAAGATCTTCGAGAATCGCTTCATGCATGCGCCCGAGCTGGTGCGCATGGGCGCGCGGATCGAGGTGCATGGCGGCCACGCCACGGTGACCGGCGTCGACAAGCTCAAGGGCGCCCAGGTGATGGCGACCGACCTGCGGGCGAGCGTCTCGCTGATCCTCGCCGGTCTTGCGGCCGAGGGCGAGACGGTGGTGAACCGGGTCTACCACCTCGACCGGGGCTACGAGCATGTCGAGGACAAGCTCGGCGCGGTGGGCGCGCGGATCGAAAGGGTGAGCGCATGACCGAGACACGCGACGCGACATTCGAGGAGGGCGTGCAACGCCCGCTCCGGCTCAAGGCTCTGGATGGCGACGACGTGCAGGTGATTTCGGCGCTGGTGCAGGATTCCGTCCTGCCCGCCTCCGAGATGGCCTGGAAAAAGAGCGAGCGGCGCTTCGCGATGCTGCTCAACCGGTTCCGCTGGGAAGACCCGGTCACCACGCGCGAGGCCGAGCGGGTTCAGGCAGTGCTGTGCATCGAGAACGTGACGGCCGTCCGCGCGCAGGGGCTCGACCCGAAGGACCGCGACACGGTGCTGTCGCTGCTCGCGGTGGTGTTCGAGGCCGCCGAGGCGGAGCCTGCGGGCACGATCCGGCTGATCCTCGCGGGCGATGGCGAGATCGCCATCGACGTCGAAGCACCGGAGTTGCTGCTGCGTGATGTGACCCGCCCCTATGCCGCCCCCTCGGGCAAGGCACCCCGGCACCCCGAGTGATCCGCGACCTCGGACCCGGTGATCTGGCTGTCTGGCGCCGGATTCGCGCCGAGGGGCTGCGCCTGTTTCCCGACGCCTTCCTGACGACGCTGCAGGAGGAGTTGGCCCGCTCTGACGAGGAGGTGGCAGAGAGCCTCGCGGGGCGTCTGGTGCTGGGCGCCTTCGACGGCGACCGGCTGATCGGCACGGCGGCGCTCGATCCGGTCGTCGAGGCGGCGGCGGCCGCGCACCGCGTGGCGCTCAACGCCTTTTACGTGAGTCCCGAAAGCCATGGCACCGGTATCGGCACACGGCTTCTGCGCGCCGCGCTCGATCGGGCGGCCGCCGATGGCAAGCTGCAGGTCGAGTTGTTCGTGGCCGCGCATAACGCCCCCGCGATCCGGCTCTACGAGAAGCACGGTTTCGTCCGACACGGTCTCCTGCCACGCGCTGCGCGCCTCGAGGACGGCTTTGTCGACGACCTCTACTACGTGCGGCAACTGGACGGTTGAGCAGGGGGGCAGGCGGGGCTATGCCCCTGAGCCGAAGGAGACCGCCATGCCGCACCGCCTGTCCAGCACCGATCCCGATTTCGAGGCCCGCTTCGCCGCGCTGCTGACCATGAAGCGCGAAGACAGCCCCGACGTGGACGACGCCGTGGCCGCGATCATCGCCGATGTGCGGGCGCGCGGCGATCTTGCGCTGGTCGATTACACCTCGCGTTTCGACCGCATGGCGCTGCCGGTGGAGCGTTTGCGGTTCACCTCAGAGGAAATCGAGGCGGAGTGCGACAAAGTCTCTGACGAGGATCGCGCTGCGCTCGAACTCGCGGCCGAGCGCATCCGCGCCTATCATGCACGTCAGATGCCCGAGGATCAGAGCTGGACCGACGAGGTAGGGGCGATGCTGGGCTGGCGCTGGACCCCGGTTTCGGCGGCGGGGCTCTACGTACCCGGCGGTCTGGCCTCCTATCCCTCCTCGGTTCTGATGAACGCGGTGCCCGCCAAGGTGGCCGGTGTCGAGCGGCTTGCCGTGACCGTGCCGACGCCGGATGGGCTTGCCAACCCGCTGGTGCTGATGGCCTGCCGCATCGCCGGGGTGGACGAGATCTACCGGATCGGCGGCGCCCAGGCGATCGCGGCGCTGGCCTATGGCACCGAGAGCATCGCGCCGGTGGACAAGATTACCGGGCCGGGCAACGCCTATGTGGCAGCGGCCAAGCGGCGGGTCTTCGGTCGGGTCGGTATCGACATGATCGCCGGGCCCTCGGAGATCCTCGTCATCGCCGATGCCGACAACGATCCCGACTGGATCGCGCTCGATCTGCTCAGCCAGGCCGAGCATGACGAAAGCGCGCAATCGATCCTAATCACCGATGACGCCGGTTTCGGCGACAAGGTGGCTGCCGCCGTCGAGGCGCGTCTGGAGACACTGGAGCGGCGCGCCATCGCCGGCGCCAGCTGGCGCGATTTCGGCGCCATCGTCATCGTACGGGATCTGGACGAGGCAGTGCGGCTGGCCGACCGGGTCGCGGCCGAGCATCTCGAGCTTTGCGTGGCCGATCCGGAGGCGCTCGCGGACAGGATCAGCCATGCGGGAGCTATCTTTCTCGGCCACTGGACGCCGGAGGCGATCGGCGACTACATTTCGGGGCCGAACCACGTTTTGCCCACGGCGCGGTCGGCGCGGTTCTCCTCTGGGCTGTCGGTGATGGATTTCCTGAAGCGTACCACATTGTCGAAGATGACCCCCGAGGCGCTGGCTGCGATCGGCCCCGCCGGGGCGCGTCTGGCGCGGGCCGAGAGCCTCGAGGCGCATGGGCTGTCGCTGACCGCCCGGCTCGATCGGCTGAACCGGAGCACGACATGACCCGGATCGCCGAAATCCGGCTGCATGACGCGGGTCAGACGCCGACGCCCGAGATCGAGCAGGAACGCCGCGTCGCGGTGTTCGACCTGCTGGAGGAGAACAGCTTTGCCCTGCCGGGGCGCGACACGGGGCCCTATCACCTCAGCCTAGGGATCCGCGAGAAGCGGCTGGTCTTCGACGTGGCCAATACCGAGGGCGAGCGCGCGGCCGAGTTCCACCTGTCGCTCGGACCGTTCCGGCAGGTGGTGAAGGATTACTTCCAAATCTGCGAAAGCTACTACGACGCGGTCAAGACCTTGCCGCCGAGCCAGATCGAGACGATCGACATGGCCCGGCGCGGCATCCATAACGAGGGTGCGCGGGTGCTGCAGGAGCGGCTGGAGGGGAAAGCCGATGTCGATACCGACACGGCACGCCGGCTCTTCACCCTCATCTGCGTGCTGCATTTCGGGGCCTGACATGGAGTTGGCCGCGACAGTGCAGCCGCTTCCGCAATCGGTTCTGTTCTGCTGCGACCACAACGCCGTCCGGTCGCCCATGGCCGAGGCGATCATGAAGAAGTTCTACGGCTCCGACTGCTATATCCAGTCGGTCGGCGTGAAGAACGACCTCGAGATCGACGGCTTCGCCATCGCGGTCTGCGCCGAGATCGGCGTGGAACTGCACCGGCACCGTTCGCGCAGCTTCGACGAGATGCATGATTGGGGCGATGACCTGTCCTCCTTCGATCTGGTCTTGGCGCTGTCGCCCGCGAGCCAGCGTCGCGCGCTCGATCTGACCAGCTACTTCCATCTCGACGTGGAGTACTGGCCCGTCCTCGACCCCACCGGTCTCGGCGAGGGCCGCGAGGAGCGGCTGCGCAGCTACCGCCAGACCCGCGACATGATCATCGAGCGGCTGATCGAGCGCTGGGGGCCGCCACGCGAAAGGGCCAATCCTTAGACCTCTCGTGGCGCTACGCGGGAGGCCACGAAAAAGGCCGCCCCGTGGGGCGGCCTTTCGTTCGAGAAGGGGCGAGGCTTACTGCTCGACTTCCTGCATCGACTCGAGCTGTTCCTCGGTGGCTTCGATGAAGACGCGGACTTCACCGGCTTCCGAGCGCAGCACGCTCATCTGGTCGAAGGGGATGGCGACGGGCTTCTCGCCGATGCCGAGGAAACCGCCGACTTCGACCACGACGTTCTGAATCTGGCCCTGATCGTCGACCATGATGTCGCCGATGTCGCCGATCCGCTCGTCATTGATGCCGTAGACGGTCGAACCTTCGAGGTCGGTAACCGCGATCTCGTTGGCGGGAACCATCGCGAAGCCTTCACGCTCGACCACCGGGCCGGTGCTTTCGATCATGGCTTCGTCGGTCATCTCGGCGGTCTCGGCTTCGACGGTCTCCATTTCGGCGACCTCGCCTTCGACCTCAGCTTCGGCCTCGGCGGCCTCGGTCTCGATCGCGGCTTCGGCCTCAACGGCCTCGGCTTCGATCTCGGCGCCGGCCTCGGCCATCTCGGCCTCGACCTCTTCGGCGGCACCTTCGACTTCGGCACCGGCTTCGGCCAGTTCGGTCTCGACCTCGGCTTCAAGCGCCTCTTCGGTGTCGACGGCAGCCTCGGACTCCATCTCGGCCTCGGCCTCGGGGTTGTCCATGACGGGGGCGGCTTCGCCTTCCATCGCGGCTTCGTTGATGGTCACCACCGGCTCGCCGGTCTGCACCATCTCGATCACCGGCTCACCGGCTTGGGTGAACTCGATCACCGGCTCGGCGCTCTCGAAGCGAATCTGCGGCTCGGCGCGCTGCACCGAGACATTGGCGTTCTCGCCGTCGCGGCTCTCTTCATAGGTGATGGTCGGCTCGACCGTGGTAAGCTGCACCTCGGCGTTCTCGAGGGCACGGGCTTCACCCGCGGCTTCGCCGGTGGCGAAGGTCTCGCCGGTGGCGCGGTCCGTGACTTGGATGCCGCCTTCGGAGCCTTCCGGGGCACGCTGCAGTTCAAGCTCGACCTGCGGGCGGGCCTGGGTCACGGTGACGACCGGGTCGGCCTGACGGATCTCGACCTGCGGCTGGGTGTTGGCCACGTCGACCGTCGGGTCGGGCATGGTGATGATGATCTCGGGTGCCGGCTGCTCGATGCGGATCGTCGGCTGCGGCATGTCCATGGTGATGGTGGCGGGCGCCTGACGGATCAGGATCTCCGGCTGACCCTCGTTCACGGTCACGTCGGGGGTGGCGTTCGATACCATCACGTCGGTCTGGCCGCTCTCGACATTGACCGTCGGGGTCGACTGCTCGAGATAGACCATGCCCTCGATCACGACCTCATCCTCGAGGCGGACCGTGGCGGTCTCGGTTTCGGCCAGTTCGGCCTCTGCTTCGGCGCTCTCGCCTTCGACCGCAACGATGCGCTCGAGTTCGACATAGGCGACGGCGCACTGCTCGTTGTCCTGCGCCTCGATCAGCGCGGCAATCTCATCCTCGGTCATGGGGGCATCGGCCGGCACGCCATCGGCCATCCGGTCGGTCAGCAGCAGTTCCAGGTCGGAACAGGTCGCATCCGTGGTCTGCGCCTGGGCTGCGGCCGCCAGCGGCAGGGTCAGCGCCGTCGACAGCAGAAGCTTGGTCATCCGCGTGGTCATGGATCGTCTCCCGTAAAATCTTCGCTTCGGCCACACAACGGCGCATCTCCGAGGTCGTTCCCCCGAATGCCACGAAATTTTGATTGCATCCGGGCGGCGCGATGGTGAAGCTCGCAGGGAAGCCGGCCAGACTGGACCGGATCGGGACCTGTTTGCACTTGAAACTCAGGCCCTGAAGGCGCATCTACTCCGCATGGCCCGCGTATTTCGCGGGTACCACTGGACGGAGAGACCATGGCCAAGGAAGAACTGCTCGAATTTCCCGGTGTCGTGAAGGAACTCCTGCCGAATGCGACGTTCAGGGTCGAGCTGGAAAACGGCCATGAGATCATCGCGCACACGGCAGGAAAGCTTCGCAAGAACCGGATCCGCGTCCTCGCCGGCGACAAGGTGCAGGTCGAAATGACCCCCTACGATCTGACCAAGGGTCGGATCAACTACCGCTTCCGCTGATCGCCGCATGAGCGCGCTACCGCCCGAGACCGGGCTGAGGCTGATCCTCGGCTCGGCCTCGCCGCGCCGCCGCGACCTGCTGGCGCAGATCGGCCTCGTGCCGCACGAGGTGCGCCCCCCTGAAATCGACGAGACACCGGCGCGTGGCGAGTTGCCGCGCGCCTATGCGCGCCGCATCGCCTTGGAAAAGGCGCGGGCGGTTTCGCTCGACGAGGGCGAGGTGCTGCTCTGCGCCGACACTACCGTCGCGCTGGGCCGGCGCATCATGGGCAAGCCCGCCGATGCCGCGGAGGCGGCGCGCTTCTTGCATCTCCTGTCGGGTCGCAGGCACACCGTCATCACCGCGGTCGCGGTGCGACGCGGTGACCGGCTCTGGCAGCGCGAGGTCGAGACCGCGGTCAAGATGAAGCGACTGTCGAATCCCGAGGTCAATGCCTACCTCGCCACCGGCGACTGGCAGGGTAAGGCCGGGGGCTACGCGATCCAAGGGCCCGCTGGCGCCTTCATCCCTTGGATCAATGGCTCCTTCACCGGCGTGGTCGGCCTGCCGCTGGCCGAGGCCGCGGGCCTGCTGACCGCGGCCGGATATCCTGCATATGGAGAGAACGCATGAAGGGACGCCGCATCGTCCTCGACCATATCGGCGACCGCGAGGCGGCGGCGCTCCTGGTCGATGGTCAGCTCGACGACCTGTTGATCGAAGAGGGCGACGCCCCGCGGCCCGGTGCGATCTACCGCGCCATCTGCGACCGGCCGCTCAAGGGGCAGGGCGGCATGATTGTGCGTCTGCCCGAGGGTGGCAGCGGCTTCCTGCGGCAGGGCAAGGGGCTGCGTCCCGGACAGGCGCTTCTGGTGCAGGTCACCGGCATTGCCGAAGACGGGAAGGCGGTGCCGCTCACCGACCGGGTCCTGTTCAAGAGCCGCTATGCCATCGTCACCCCCGGCGCGCCGGGGCTCAACGTGTCGCGTCGAATCTCCGAGGAAGAGGAACGCGCGCGTCTGCGCATTCTCGCCGAGGAGGGCATGGAAGGCGCGCCCGAGGGCTTTGGCCTGATCCTGCGCTCGGTCTGTGAGGGCGCCGCCGAGGACGATATCGTCGAGGACATCGCCGCGATGCGTGGCCTCGCCGAGGCGGTGACGGCGGATGCTGACGGCACCGAGCCCGAGGCGCTTACAGAAGGCGACGGGCCGCATCTGCTGGCTTGGCGCGATTGGAGCGCGAGCGACGTGGTGACCGAGCCCGGTGGCTTCGAACGCGAGGGCGTGCTCGACCAGATCGAAGATCTTAAAAGCGCGCGCGTGGCGACGGGCGAGGGTACGATCTTCGTCGAGCCGACCCGGGCGCTGGTGGCGATCGACGTGAACACCGGCGGCGACACGACGCCCGCCGCCGCGCTCAAGGCCAACCTCGCCGCCGCCCGCGCCTTGCCGCGGGCGCTGCGGCTGCGCGGCCTCGGCGGCCAGATCGTCGTGGATTTCGCGCCGATGTCGAAGGCGCATCGCAAGCAGCTCGAGCAATCGCTGCGTGCCTCGTTCCGCAACGATCCCGTCGAGACTTCGCTGGTGGGGTGGAGCCCGATGGGCTTGTTCGAGCTTCAACGCAAGCGCGAGCGCCCCGGCTTGGTGCGGCTTCTGGAGCGGCTGTGATGGCCTGCCCGATCTGCGGCAAGGCGACGGTTCAGGCCGTACGCCCCTTCTGCTCCAAGCGCTGCGCCGACGTGGATCTCGCGCGCTGGCTCGGCGGCGGTTATGCCGTGCCGTCTCAGGATCCCGAAGACGTCGAAAAAGCCATCGAAGAGACGGCCCGGGCGGCTTCCGAACCGCCCCGTCGCGATCACTGAGACGGGGTGGCATTTTTCCGTCGAATGCCTCTGGACACCCCTTTGCGGCTCGCCTAGAAGGCCCACACCCGATGACGGCAGCAGCCATCATCCCCGTGCCCGGGTAGCTCAGGGGTAGAGCAGTGGATTGAAAATCCTCGTGTCGGTGGTTCGATTCCGCCCCCGGGCACCATTCCTCAAGAATGTCAAAGTACTTCTGTGAGAAGGCAGGCGCCTACCGGTGCCTGCCGAGCTGCGGCTCAAGCGGCCGCGGCGGGTTCCGTAGCAGCGATCGAGGATCATGTCCTAGAGCGTGGTGATCGCCGGCGGAAGTGAACCGCCGGGATCGTGATTGAGGCTTGGCAATTTGGCCGTGGGCCGCAGTGGCCTAGTCTCTTGACTGGAGGTCAAAGCAACGGAGCCGCAGGCTGCGCCATGAAGTTGCCACCCTGGATAACAAGCCTGCGCTCGGAATGGCACAAGCGTCGGCGCGACGCGCTGCGCCTCGGTCTGCAGGGCGCTGTCTCAGCGAGCGCCTTTTACCTCCTGATGACTTGGCTGGGGCTGCCTGAGGTCTTCGTCGGAACGATCTCGGCCGTCTACATCCTGCAAGAAAGCAGCGATGGCACGATCGGCTCGGCCATGGGCCGCCTGTCGGCGACGCTGGTCGGCTCGCTGATTGCCATCGCTTGCCTCTTCGTTCTGCCGCATGGATACGGCACCGCCGTCGCACTCTTCGTCACCATGTTCGCGATGAATACCATCGCTGCGCTGAAGTCGAACTGGCAGTACGGGATCGTCGCCGCGATCGCTTTGGCCCTCGGGTCCCAGCAGAACGTGATCGAGGTCTCGATCGACCGCGGTATTTCAATCGGGCTGGGCGCCGCCGTGGGTCTCGCCGTGGCGTTGCTCATCTGGCCGGATCGGGCCGCGAAGCGCTTCGAGCGACATGTCAGGCATGCGCTGGCGGCACTGGCCGACCGGCTGGAGCATGCAGGCACCGCGACGGAGAAAGGGGCCGATCCGCTTCATCCCGGGCATGAGGCGCGCTACCAGGAAGCCGTTCGCTTGGCGGCGGAGGCCAAGGACGTCATGCGGATCGCCCCAGCTCGAGACGCAGAAGAACGTCTCAAGCATCTTCGGCGCCTCCACAATTCCATCGTGATCCTCGATCGAACCCTCGAGGGAGCAGCGGCCTCGCCGCTTCAGGGCGACGAGGACTTCTTGCGGCAAGAGGTAGGTAAGGTGGTTGAGGCTATCCGCGCGTTGGCCGCCGGAGAGCTCGACGATATCCCGCAGCTGGCCGATCCGGCGGGGATACGCGAGGGCGATCGGGAGGCTACCCTACGCTTTGGCATGAGAGAGTTGAACCTCGAGTTGCAGAAGTTGGCGGATGAGAGTCGAGCATGATGGATGTGCGCGACGGGTGACTCCAATATCGCTGCTCCCCTACCGGCGTGAGAAGGTAGTTCCAAGGTTTCCGTAGGAAAACAGGCGGTTGAATTGGGGTATATCCCCCAGTTTTTACATCTTCCGGGCGATGACGGCCGTCGAGAATCATTTCAGACTTTGGAACGGAGCCGATGAGTGGGCAGTGGTCCACCTGTCTTTTTGCCGATCGGCCTAGGCACTCGTATTTTTTTGAGAGGCTGTCCAATGGATCAAAATGTTGCTTTTCAGCAGGTGCACCACCACCTGCGCGGGGGCATGCCGATTGGGCCAAGCTCCGATGCGCGCCCTGTAGCCGAGCCCGCTTCGTCGCAGGGCATCTTACCGCAAAAGAGCCAGTTTCTGGGGTTGGTGACGCCTTCCTATTTGCTCTGCGCGGCGCTGCTTGCAGCGATGGTGGCCGCGGCGGGGATCTGGGAGTTGCTCGCCAACACGCGCCTGCTGGCAGCCTTGCTCGCCGGCGGCATCGTCGCCTTGGGCGAAGATGATGCCGGCCTAGGGACCGGGGTGCCAGGTGTGCACTATTTCATCCGTTCGCAGGAGCTTGTGACCTGGTCGCTGGTCCTGTTGGCCGCTTCGATCTTCATCGCCGTCGCGTTGCTTAAGGGGCTGCAGTTCCATCGGATCGCCCGGCTCTTGGGCATCGAGGGGACACTCGGCCAGCACCTCAAGATATTTATCTACGGACACGGTCTCGGCCGAATGACCCCCTACCGGCTGGGCGAGGTGGCTTGGGCGGCAGGGCTGAAGGGGCAGGGCGCGACGCTGCAACAGGCGGTGCGACTGGTCTTCATCTTCAAGGGGTTCCTGCTGTTCGAACTTGCCTTCTTTGCGCTGATCGGCCTCGTGATGAACGGGCTTTTGAACTGGGCGCTCGCCTTGGTTCCGCCGCTTGCGATCCTGCTGGTGTCGTGGCTGCTGATGCGGCCCAGTGCCGAGGAGCGCGCCGGGGAGGCGTCATGGTGGTCGCGCGCGGCGGAGGCGTTCGGCGATTTGTGCCGTGATCCGCAGATGCTGTTTGGACTGGCACTGCTCTCGCTGCTCTCCTTCGCGCTGGTCGAGTTCGCGACCTACATCGTGCCGCAGGCCTTCACGAGCCGGGTGGTCCCACTGGTGCAGGACGTGTTGCGCTATGTGGTCGTCACGCCGAGCGTTATCGTGATGGCCGTGGTCGGCGGCTACATCGCCCGGCTGGTGCAGGTCACCCCGGGCGGCATGGGCCAGTTCGAGCTCGCGTTCGCGCTGATCCTCATGGTCAATCGCCTGCCGGTAACGGAGGCGATCACCTTGGCTTTCCTCGTCAGCGCGGTCCGCTACGCGGCGGGCCTGCTGCTGTTCGGTGGCACCATGCTCGTCTTCGGGACGACGACCAATTTTCAACAAGTGCGGATGCTGTTCGGGCAGCCGGTACGGCTGAAGGAGGAGTGAAGCGATGAGCGTGCAAACCGATATCCCGGCCCGGCCGCAATTCGCCAAGCTGCCGAAGGTGCCCACTGCCGCATGGATGTGGACGCGGGTTCTGATCGTCGCGAGCCTGGCGCTGGCGCTGTTCCTGCTCGACCGGTTCAGCGGTCTGCTGCTGAACTATTGGCTGCTCGACAGTCTCGGCTATGCCGAGGTGTTCTGGACCAACTTCTACATGCAGACGGCGCTCTTCGCCGGGGGATTGATCGCCATGATACTGGCGGTGGCGACCCCGGCCTGGCTGCATGGGCTGCCGCAGGCCGACCGGCTTAAGACCCTGTGGTTTGCCGCGATTGGCGGATCGCTTCTCGGCTACGTCCTGAACCTGCAGTTCTACGAGTTCCTCGGCCCGATCAGCGCGGTGCCGTTCGGCGAGGTCGATCCGATCTTCGGAAACGACATCAGCTTTTATGTCTTCGACCTGCCACCGATCGTGACGGCCCTGTTCGCGGTGCTGTTCGTGGCCATCGCGGGCCTGTTCGCTTCGATTTGGACCGCGCTTGCCGGCAGCCGTGATGCCGGCTGGCCAGAGGGTATGAACGGCTTCGTGCGCTGGCTCGGTCGGGTCGGCACGCCCTATAGTTGCCTGATGCTGCTGCTCACCGGTCTGACCGCCGCGACGCTGATCTGGCTGCGGCGCTATGGCCTCCTGACCATGCCCAATTTCGAGGATTCCACCGAAGGCACCGGCGCGGGCGCGGAATACGTGGACATCGTGGGCTTCTTCTCGACCAAGAACGCGATCTATGTCGAGGCACTCGCGATCCTCGCCCTGACCGTGGGGCTGACGCTGACGATCTGGAAGGCGCGAAAGGCCCTGCGACAGCCGGGCAGCATCGATCTGCAGCGCGCCTTCGGCCCGCTCGCCTTCGCGCTGGTGCTACTTCCGGGGATCACCACGGACCTGGCCTTCCGGTCGGTCGTGGCCTTGCGCGACCAGATCTTCGTGAAGCCCAACGAGCCGGTGATCCAGTTGCCCTATCTGCAGCGCCATATCGATGCGACCAACAAGGCCTTCGGCACCGACAGGATCATCGAGAAGACCCTCGTGCCGCCGATGGGCGACGCACCGCTGCCGCCGCTCGAGGCGTTCCTAGACAGCCCAACGATAAAGAACGCCCCGCTCTGGTCCGGCTCGGTGAGCCGCTACAGCCGGCGGGTCGCGCCGCAATACGTGCAGCGCATTCTGCAGGCGGAAGGCGACATGACGGTGTATTCGCCCACGTTGCAGATCCTCGAAGCCCAAGAGACGCTGCGCCCCTATTACGGCTTCATGGATGTCGACACGATCATCTCGGAGGTCAATGGCGAGATGACCATGATGGCCAGCGCGGTGCGCGAACTGCCGCAGGACATCATGCGGCCATGGATCGTGGCCTGGAACCAGCGGTCGTTCCTGTTCACCCATGGTCACGGGCTGATCACCATGCTCGCCTCCCAGCGGACGCCAACCGGCGATCCGGTCTATGGCAGCTCGGGCGTGCCGGTTTCGGCACGGTTCGACGCGCTGGCAGTGGACAACCCGGCCATTTATTACGGCGAAGGTGCGGTCAACGCCGCTTTCTCGAATGCGGTCGGCCTTGCGGAGCACGATGTGGCGACCGAGCAGGGTCGGAGCGAGGTGCAGTTCCCGCAGGATGTCGCAGCGGGCATCCGGGTCGACAATCCGCTCAAGCGACTGGTGATCGGCTATCAGACCGGGCACTTCTTCCAGACCCTGTTCTCGGAACTGATTGGACCCGAGACCCGGGTGCACGTCTTTCGCAGGCCAATCGAGCGGCTGGAGCAGATCGCGCCATTCATCGATGTCGACACCGATCCCTATGCGGTCCCGACCGGGGATGGGGTGAAGTGGATGGTCAACGCGGTCACCTACAGCGACGCCTATCCCTACAGCGCCCTGACAAATTTCGGCGATCCTGCGGATCTGCGCACCGAATGGCGGCCTCTGCAGCGGATGAACTACATCGCGGATTCGGTGAAGGTCGTAGTCGACGCCATGACCGGGCAGGTCGATCTCTACCAGTTCGTCGACGAGCCGGTGGTCCAGACCTGGGCCGCGATCTACCCCGGCCTTTTCAAGCCGAAGGGCGCCATGCCGCCCGAGATCCGCGCGCATGTGCAATATCCTCAAGAACTGATGTCGATCCAGTTCAACAAGATCTACCCGTTCTACCACCAGCGCGATGCGCTGACCTTCTATAGCGGCGAGGATCTGATCGACGATGCCGACGAGGTGGTCGGGCCGATCCTGGGCGAAAGCGGCGCTGCAATTACCTTCAGCCAAGGGCTGTTCTGGTGGGTTGCCGAAGCGGGCGGGGCGATGGTCGATGCCGAGAACCCCGTGCAGTTCGCCCTGTCCAAGAGCTACACGCCGCAGGATCCGCTCAACCTGCGGGCCTTGGCGACGGTCTACCAGACGGGTGAGGATTACGGGACGCTGTCCGTGCTGAAACTGCCCAAGGGCATGTTCTTCATGGGGCCGGAACAGGCCGATGCCGCCATCGACCAGGATTCCTTCATCGCGCAGGAGATCGGTCTGTGGAACCGGCTCGGCGTCGAGGTCATCCGCGGCCGGACCTCAACCCTGATCGTCGAGGGTGAGGTGCTCTATGTCGAGCCGATCTTCATCCGCTCGCGGCAGAACCCGGTGCCGCAGCTTCAGCGGGTGATCGTAGTGTTGCGCGGCCAGCCGCATATGGGCCGCACCATCGAGGAAGCGCTGAAATTCGCCATAGAGGGGGGGCGACTCGACATGGAGGAGCGCCAGATCCGCGCCTCCTTGGAGGAGTAGGGCCGATGGGCGAAGCATCCGCTCTTTCGGCGCTCGGCGTGACGATCATCCTCGCGCTGTCGCGCCCGGCCCTCGGCTTTCTCGTCGTTGGCCCGGCACTGGCCGCGATCGCCGGCATCACGCTGATGACCGCGGCCGGTCACGTCGCGATCGTCGACATCTTTGAGGCGATCGGCGTGCTCTGGCGGCCGATGATCGCGATCGCCTCGATCATGGTGATCGCGGCGGCGGCCGGGCATCTGGGCGTGGTCAACCGTCTCGCCGGGGCGGTGATCCGGCTCGGCGACGGCTCGGCGCGGACGTTGTTCCTGCTGGTGTTCTGCCTGAGCGCCTGCACGGCGGCGATACTCAATAACGACAGCGCGATCCTCGTGCTGACGCCGCTGGTCGTCACCATCGTCCGCGCGCTCTATCCGGAGAACCCGGCGCTGCTGACGCCATTCGTCTTCGCGGTATTCATGGCGGCCGGGATCGCGCCCATCGTGACCTCGAACCCGATCAACCTGATCGTCTCCGACGTAGCCGAGCTGGACTTCAACGCCTATGCAATGCGGATGGTGCCGGTGGCCCTGGCCAGCGCGGTGATCAGCTTCCTGACCTTGCGCTGGATCTTTTCGGCCGAACTCGACCGGCGGGGGCCGGGCGTGGCCGACCCGAAAGTCGTGGCCGCCCGCTTTTCCGAAAGCGGCTGGGCACCTGCGGAGAAGCATGGGCTGATACTGGCGCTGAGCGTACTCGGCGCCTATCCGGTGATCGAGTATCTCGGCGGGTCGGTCTGGATTGTCGCGCTGTGCGGCGCGATCGCCGCCTGCATGCTCTGCGCCTTTCACGATGCGGTCAGACCGGGCTATCTCCTCCGGACCGGCGTCGCCTGGCAGATCCTGATATTCCTGTTCGGGGTGTACCTGATCGCGCTGGGCCTGAGGAACGCCGGGGCGGTCGACTGGTTGGTCGATGTCTATAACCCGCCGGGCATCGCGACGATCGGAGTCGTCTCGGCGGTGGGGTCGGCGCTGATCAACAACCACTCCATGGCCCTGACCAACGTCGTGGCGATCGGCGCGCTTCCAGGCGAGCAGCATACCACCGAGTATCTTGCCGCGTTGGTCGGGGGCGATCTCGGGCCACGGCTCCTGCCGATCGGTTCACTCGCCGGGCTGCTCTGGTACGCCGCCTTGGAGCGCTCGGGCGTGCATGTTCCGGTGCGCCAATTCATCCGGATCGGGGTGATCGTGACGGTGCCGTCCCTAACGGCCGGACTGCTGATGCTAGGAGCGATTTCTTGACCCCCCGTGTCTGTAATACGGAAGGTAATGAGCAAAGGCCGCGAACTCTGCCATGGAGAATTCAGGCTCTAATTGTTGGCCTTCGTCGTCTTGGTAGAGTAGCCGGGATTGGACGGAAGGTTGAAGGGACCGGTAGAGCCCCTCTGTTCCGGGCACGAAAAGCTCAGCAAGGCAGCGTTGGCCTCAATGGGCCTCCAGGTCGAACTTCCGCATGCGGTAGCGCAGCGTATCGCGGCTGATACCGAGCATGGTAGCGGCCTGCGAGACGTTGCCTTTGCTACAATGAAGCGCCTGACGGATCGCGCTCAGTTCAAGCTCCTTAAGGGTCGGGACGCTGAACCTGTCTTCTGCGGACTGATCGATAAGGCGGATATGAGAGCCTTCGATCAACCCGTCGGTCTGTTCCAGCATCGCCCGCTCGATGCAGTTCACCAACTCGGCCACATTGCCTGTCCACTCGTGTTCCAAGAGCTTCACGCGCGCGGCAGGGGTGAATTTCGGGCGGGGCTGGCCCGCCGCCCGGGCCACCCGGTTCGCGACATGCTCGGCGATGAGCAAGACGTCGGCCGCGCGATCGGACAGCGAGGGTACGTCGATCCAACCCACCTGGATGCTGTAGAGTAGCTGCGGCAGGATCCCTCCGGACCCCGTGCTCGGCGCGAGGTAGGTCTCCGTCGTGGCGATCAGGGAAGGTGGCGGATCGAGGCGGTTGAGCAAGCGCAGCAGCATCGACTGCGCATCCATTCCCAAATGGGAGACGCCGCGCAGCACCAGGGTGCTTGGCCCTGTGATATCGGCGAGGCACCGGTGTATCTCGTCGCTTTCCAGCGCGCAGTCGAGCACCGTCATGCCTTCGCTGCTGCCAGTGGCGGTCTCGTGCAGAGCCTGCGCGATCAGGAACTTGCCCGATCCGGGCGGGCCGACCACCAGCACCCCGGGGCGTGGTCCCGGGCCGGATCCGCGGGCGAGCCGCGTCACGGCGCGGCGCAGGGCATTGGCGGCGGAGGAGCGACCGATGATCCGGTCGGCGCCGAAACAGTCGAGGCCACCCATCCTCTCGTCCAGCATGAGTCCCCGGGCGATCGAAGCCACGGCAGACAGCGGGGCCGGCTTGACGAGGAAGTCCCTCGCTCCGGCCTTCATCGCCCGAACCGCGATATCCACGTCGCCATGGCCTGTCATCATGATCACCTGCGCCTCAGGGCAGTTCGCCTTGAACCAGTCGAGCAGGGCCAATCCGTCATCTTCGTTCAGCTTGTAGTCTAGGATCACGAGCCGCGGTGCCTCGCGCTCGCACTGCACCTTTGCCGATGCGGCGTCGACGGCGTAATCGGCCGAAAATCCACGGCGCTCAAGATAGCTGACGATCGAGCGGGCCAAGACCATTTCGTCTTCGATGACCAGGACCTCGCCCATCGCTATGCCCTCGCCGGAAATGTCAGCGTGACCACGACGCCCTTCTGGATGCCGTTTCGCAGATCGAGAGTTCCGCCGAATCGCTCTGCGATACGCCGCCCGAGTGCCAGCCCGACCCCTAGCCCCGACGGCTTCGATGTCTTGAACGGAACAAACAGGCTTTGCAGCTGATCCTCATCCAGGCCTGGTCCGGTATCCGATATTTCGATCGCGATGCGGCGGCCTGGCGCATTCGACCAGTTGATGTGCAGGCGGCCGCCATTCTTCATGGCTTCGACCGCATTGGCGAGGATGGTGTTGACGACCTGCTCCATTTCGCCTGATCCCGCCGCCGCGATCGGGTGGCCATCGCAACGGCCCAGGACGACTTCGATATTGTGCCGCAGCAGTTGTGGCCGAAAGCTCTCGATGCAGCGCTTGATGATCACGTCGACATGGGCCGTGTCGACGGCGTCCTGCGGTTCCGCGCGAGTACCGTTCAGGAAGGAACGGATCCAGACCTCGAGTCGGTCCACCTGATCCACGATGTCCAGCACGGTCTGGCGTGTGCTTTCTTCGATCTTCTCTTCTGCGACCAACTCGGCGCAGGAGCGGATCGCCGCCAGCGGGTTGCGCAGACCATGGGCGATAGCCGAGGCCATCTCGCCAATCACGGCCAGACGTTCCGCCTCGACCAGACGCTTCTCCTGCCAGTGCAGGGTGCGCATCGTGTAGATCACGACCGAGATCAAGGCCGCGAACAGCACCGCTCCGGCCAAGAGCGCGCCGACCTGGGCCAGGCGCTCGATATCCTGAAGCACAGCGAGCAGGGTCGTCGGGGTTTTGTAGACCTCGATCGCTCCGATGACGGAAGTGCCGTCGCTCGACCAGATCGGAACGTAGATCTCTACGAATTCTTCGACATCGTCGGGCAGGCCGGCATGTTCGATCTTGTGTTCGAAATCCAAGGACGCGATCGCGGGGTGGAGTTCTCCACGTAGCGCCCCGCTCAATTCCTCGTTGTCGTCAAAAGTCCGGCCGATGAGGGCGGGATCGCTGGACCAGATAACTTCGCCGGATAGCGAATAGATGTTCGCTCGGGCCATCTCGGGAAGTTGCAGGATATGTTCGAAGACCTCTCCCATCTCTCCCGCGGTGGGGCGGAGTTCGCGTTCGAAGAAGAAGAAGCGCTCGGCTCCCTCGACATGGACAATGGAGTTCAGGAATTCCATCGAGACCATCGCGTCGCGCTGCATCATCTGACGCTTCATGTAGCTGGCCATGTAGGTGCTGAGCACGATGGTCGTCGCGAAGATTGCTGCGAAACTTGCGAGAATGAAGATCGACAACACTCGGACATACTGAGGAGATTCATGCAGCGAGTGGTGTTTTTGCATCGCGGCGTACTCCCTTCCCTGCCGCTCCTTGGGCGCAGCAGGCAGTACAAGCATATTTGCAAGTTCGGGCATCCAACAATTAAGACGTCCGGCTATCGAGACTGCTTTTTTGGGCTATTTGACCCAGATTTGCCGCGTCTTTTGCCCCAATTTGTCGGTTCCGGGGCTCTCTGCGGCTCAGGCGTCCGCTGCTATCATGAACAGGTGACGGTATCGGGGGACGGGATGACTACTGTACTGCTTCGAGAAGGTGAGCCGGTTATGGCGGACAGAACGCGGCGCACTCTCTAGGGAGTAAGGCTCGAGGTCAGGTTTGCAGCGGGAGCCCCCAAGGGCCGCGATCCCATGGCCGCCGATCGTCACGACCTGCTGGTGGCCTAAATTGCACTTGGCCATGGTATCGACGAGTTTGCGCGAGGCGGCTCGTCGATACCCCGGGCTGAAGATGATCGGACTAGGCAGTATTCTTCACCATTCTCGCAGCCTTCATGGCAAGTAGCGGCAGGCTATACACAAGCATCGATCACGTCCCGAAGGTAGGGTCGCAACGATTGAGAACACGAACTCGGCCGCGCCCATATCGGCAGGCGCCGCCCTGACGAGCATGACCTTATGGTCAAATGCGTTCTCGCAAGGCGGTTAAGATTTCGGTAAGATCTGCGGCAGCATCCTGCCCTTCGCCAACCCGCTCAGAGTCGCGCCATGCCGAGCGCCCAAGCCCCCGCTGATCCAGCCGAGACCGAACCCGGTCTGTTGCCGGAGGCGCAGACGCTGGTCGAGGCATTCTGCCGACATGGTGCCAGCATCATCATCGGCGTCATTGGCCTGTCGGGGCGCCCGCTTGCGGGTGTGGCGCTGGGCTGTACCGAGTTCGGGCCGAACAAGGTCAGGGTCCTTCTGTCGCGACCGCTCAATTCCGAGCTGCTGCACGGGTTGATGCGCAACAGCCGGATCGCCCTGACCGTTTCTGAGGTGCCGACGCACCGTTCGATCCAGATCAAGGGCGAAGGCGCGGTGCTGCTGGCGGCACAGGCGGAGGATCTGCAAATTGCCAAGCGGCAACTTCGCGCCTTTCGCGATCAGCTCATCGATGCCGAATATGGCGAGGCCTTCGCCACGGCCTATTGCCGCTTCGACCCTGCCGAAGCGGTGGCGGTGGAGTTCATTCCGCGTGCCGCCTTCACGCAGACCCCTGGACCTAGGGCTGGAGAGAGGCTGCAGGAGAGCGTGCGATGACCACGCTCGACCAGATCCGGAACTGTCTCGAAGGCGTGGTACCCGCCTTTCTCGCGACTTCGGACGGCGAGGGCATGCCGAACGTCTCCGAGATCTCGCAGGTCCATTACGTCGATCCTGGTCATGTCGCACTCTCCTACCAGTTCTTCAACAAGACCCGCCGCAACGTGCTTGCGACCCGCGTCGCCTCGGTGATCGTGGTCGATCCTGACAGCAACGCGCAGTACCGGTTGGAGCTCGACTTCGAAGAGACCCAGACCAGCGGCCCGCTGTTCGAGGCGATGCGCGCCAAGCTCGCCGGCATTGCCTCGCACACCCATATGGAATCGGTGTTCCGACTACTCGGCTCGGACGTCTACGAGGTCCGCGTGATCGAGCCCCTGCCGTCGCGGCGGCTCGAGGTGCTGCGGCCCTGCAACCCGCTCAGCGCGGCGCGGCGCGTGGCGGCGGAGTTGACGACGTCCGAAGAGGTCGGGCCGCTGCTCGACCGGTTTCTCGCGGCGCTGGAGCGGCAGATGGGGATCGGTCACTCGATGGTGCTGATGCTCGACCCTGAGACCGGACGACTCTTCACCGTCGCCTCGCATGGCTATCCGAGCACCGGGATCGGCTTCGATGTCGGTCTCGGGCAGGGGGTGATCGGAGTCGCGGCGGCCGAGGGGGTGCCGATCCGCATCGGTCATCTCGCCGCCGACTACAGCTATGGCGAGGCGGTGCATTCGGCCGCGGGCATCGACGGTCCCGCCGGCTCGGCTACGGGCGTTCCCTATCCGGGCCTCGAAGCGCCGCTGAGCCAGATCGCGCTGCCGCTGCGACCCATGGGCGAGACGGTGGGCGTGCTCTTTGCCGAGTCGCCGCAGCGCAACAGGTTCGGCTATGACGACGAGGACGCGTTGCAGCTGGTGGCGCAAAGCCTCGGGATGCGGCTCCTGCTCGGGCGCCAGGACGGGCGCGAACCGGCCGCGCCGCAATCGATCGAGACAGCGAGCAGCGCGGCGCCCCTGCGACTGCGCCATTACCGTTTCGACGACACGGTCTTCATCGAAGATGCCTATCTCATAAAGGGCGTGGCCGGGGCGATCTTCTGGAAGCTGGCGACCGAACATGCCGAGACCGGACGGACCGAGTTCTGCAATCGCGAGCTGCGGCTCGACGCGACGCTGCGGCTGCCGGCGCATTTCGACAATCTGGAATCACGCCTGCTGCTGCTGCAACGTCGCCTCGCGGAGCGCGGCGGCGGCATCCAGATCCATCGCTCGGGGCGCGGCAGGTTCCGCTTCGACGTCGCGGGCGATCTGACCTTGGAAGAGCTCTGAACGAGCATCGCCGCCGTTAAGAAAATTTTCAGATTTCGCGAGCAATGACTTCCGATGAGCGTGTGTGGGTTTCGGCGTATCCCCGGACCAGGGCCGCTCGCATCCGGTGCGGGGGCCTGATGGAGGCTCGCACCGATGTCCGTCCCGATCATTGCACGTTCCCGCCGCACCGGCGCGACGCTGGGCGTGGCGCTGGCCCTTTCGGCCATTCTCGCAGCTCTCGCGGAACCGGTTCAGCCGTCGCTGGGGGAAACCGCCCCCGCCGATCTTTTTGCCACGGGTCTCTACACCGACCCCGCAGCCCGATCCGTCGATCCACGTCATCTCGTGTTCTCGCCGCAATATCCGCTCTGGACGGACGGTGCGGCTAAGCGGCGCTGGATGTCGCTGCCGCCGGGCACGCAAATCGACGCGTCCGATCCTGACCGCTGGGCCTTTCCGGCGGGCACGCGCTTCTGGAAGGAGTTCGCCTTCGACGGCCACCCGGTCGAGACCCGCTACATGGAGCATCTCGGCGAAGGGCGCTGGGTCTTCGCGACCTATGAATGGAGCGCCGACGGACGGCAGGCGCCGCTGGCGCCAGAACGCGGCCGCGCCGATGCCTGGCCGTTGTCGGACGGGCGCACCCACGCCATCCCGGGCCGCACGGATTGTCGGGTCTGCCACGGCAGCGGTCCGGCCCCGGTTCTGGGTTTCTCCGCCCTGCAGCTCTCGCCGGACCGCGATCCCGGCGCGCCGCATGCCGAGCCATTGCCGCTCGACGCCGTGGATCTCGCGGTGCTGGTGGAGCGCGGACTGATCGCGAATGCCTCGGCAGGGCCCGCGCCGCGCATTCCCGCGGCCGATCCGATGGAGCGCGCGGCGCTGGGCTACCTGCATGCGAATTGCGGGCATTGCCACAACGATCGCGGCGCGCTTGCCGATCTCGGTTTCGATCTGGCCCACGGCCTGAAGGACGGGTCCGCCGCGGCGCGCACCACCAGTTTCGGGGTGGCCTTGAAGGATCCGCCGGCCGGGCTGCCCGATGGCGTCGAACTGCGCATCGCGCCGGGCGATCCGGCGGCCAGCGCTTTGCTGTACCGGGCCGGTTCGCGTGATCGGTTGCTTCAGATGCCGCCGCTCGGCACCGCTCTCGTCGACGAGGAGGCGATCGCGCTCCTCGCGCGATGGGTCGCCCAACAACCCCGCGCGGGAAAACCCGCGCCGCAAACCGAAGGAGAAATCAGATGATGTTCCTCAGAGCCGTCGCCACGATGTTTCTCGGCCTCAGCTTCATTCTCGTCGTGGCGCTCTCCAGCACGGGCCTGCTGGCCCAGGAAGCCGACCCGGTGGCCCGCGGCGAGTATCTCGTGAACACCTCGGGCTGTCACGACTGCCACACGCCCTGGGGGATGGGGCCGAACGGTCCCGAACCCGACATGAGCCGGGCCCTGTCCGGGCATCCCGCCGATCTTCAGGTCGGCCCGCCGCCCGATCTGTCCGAGGAATGGGTTTGGGCCGGGAACCCGACGAACACCGCCTATGTCGGACCATGGGGGGTCAGCTTCACGGCAAACCTGACCCCCGATCCGGAAACCGGGGTGCTGCGCGACATGAGCGAGAGCCAGTTCATCGACACCATCCGCAACGGGCGGCATATGGGGCAAGGGCGGCCGATCCTGCCACCGATGCCCTGGCCGGCCTACCGCAACATGACCGATGAGGATCTGAGCGCGATCTACGGCTATCTGCAGCAGATCGATCCGATCCCGAATGCCGTGCCCGAGCCCTTACCTCCGGGCCAGTAAGTGACGGGACTGCCCGGCATGCGAATGCCGGGCGGCTTATTCAGCCAGCCATTTCCAAGTGCGCACATCGGGAAGGAATACGGACCAAGCCCTGTCAGGCGCGTCGGCGCCACAGTGAACGGCCCGCGTCAGACCCGAGTTTCAGCCTGCACCTACAGGTCGTGAATAGCGTCGCAGCGGGATTGAAACAATCAAGGCTGAGCGAGGGCGCGGACACCGTTCGTACCGTACAGCGCTCTGCTCGAAGGTTTCAAATGTTGGCGGCCGTCCTCACATCGGTCGGCATGTGAAGGCCGTCAGGCGTCGGCGGCCAGGGCGGGGCAAGCGCTTCGCCAGCTTCGAGGAAATCCTTCAACTCCGCTGTCCGACCTGCACTGACCAGGGCCGCAGGCGTTTGGCCACCGAAGCATTCCAGACGTTTCCCATGATACCACGTCCAAGTGTCGGCAGCCGATTTCGTCCAGGGACGAACGATGCTGATGACGCTGTAGGTCACCTGTAGTCGTGCCTGATTCGGCGCGGCGCGCAGCAATTCCGCCACGTCGATGCCCAATGCACGTGCCATGATCTTGGCGTTGATCGTCGCCTCGCGCGGGACCCGATGTCATATCCTGGTAACGGTGTTGGAGGCACACTGCTTGGAACTGCCTTTTCCTGTGTCATGCGGAGCAGGGGCAGCGGCGTATGCCTGATCGGCGAAAGGGGAGCAGTAAGGTGCTGGCAGCGACATCTCCAAGGGACGGTTGCAAAGGAGATGCAGGTCAGCCCTCCGCATGCCATGTCCCGCGATGGACAGGGCTGCCGTAAGGGCATATAAATACGGACCCGGACGCGCATGCAGGGATCACGTGCAGCACCGGAGCCGGCGACAGCGCGATGCCGGATCGCCGCCTCTTCGCAGCCAGAGCGACGCCCCGTTTCGGCCGGGTGGTCCCGACATTCGGTCGGGACAACAGCTCGGAGGTCGTCATGACGACACAACATTCGCTTATCGAAAGACTGGATGAGGTCGGTCACAAGATCGAGGATGCCGAACATAGGCTAAAGGCTCGTGCGGACTGGACCCATGGCAACGCACTCACCCAGAAGGAACTTCTGGCCCGCTATGCCGTGATCAAGCGCAAGCTGAACCGCGACATCGCCGATCTGGAAGCCCATGGGCATCACGTGACGGCGCTGGAGGCGTCGTTGCGGGAATGGTGGCTCTCGGTCAACCTGACGGTGAGGTGAAAGGCACCGCCAAAGGGCTCGTCACCAGCGTGCAGACGTTCCGAACTGCGCAGGACAGGGAACTGCGTATGAAGTTCGACGTAGCCTGATAGGTGCCTGATGAAAGTCGGTTCAAAGATCATGCTCGGTTCCTCGGTACGCCAAATCGTCGGCTTCGAGGGCCGTCGGAGACGGAAGACCGTAGCGGCGCGAGCAAAGTCCGTTGCGCGAGTAGGAAGCGGAGCGCCACTATGCAGCCTTTAGGTTGGCACGCGCTTTTCTCTACCTGATGTCAGCGGGTGTAGTCGGACGCTGCCCCGCTCATGTTGCGCAGGATTGTTGCGTCGCGGTAGCGCGGTTCTGTTCGCAAATTGTATCGTGAGCGATGCCAACCGTGCCCTCGCGTTGGTATCAAAAGCGATCCAGTCCCAGCCGATCGGTTGGGAGGGGGATCGCCATGCTCTTGGGGATCGAAAAAAGCGTACACTCAAGCTGATATCCAGCAATTCGGCCGGAACTCGGACATTAGCGAGATCCTGCCATTGCCGCCATGGATTCCGAAGTTCCACTTGTCAGCGAAGAATCCGAAGTCTGAACAGTCGAGCGCCCCCATTGGCGTTTCACCGCGAGCATCGCGACGCCTTCGAGTATTTCCCTCGACAGAAAGGGCGCAGATCGGCTGCGGAGGTCTTTGAGGGGTTCGGAGTGACCGAGGCGACCGGCCTGCGTATTTTCTCCACTTCCAAGGATCGGAGCAAGCAAAGCAGGAGCCGAAATCCTCATGCCGCTCCGCCTCCTGCCTCTCGATTTAGCGGAATTTCTTCAACCGAAACCGGCTCTAATTCGTAACAAGATGTTTTGGCATCAGGCATTAAATCTCTTGTCCCCACGGGTCAGGTGCAGAAACGAATCAGGCTATCGCGACCCCGTCGGGTAAATTCCTAATAGTCACGGAACAATGGCTGCGTACACGAATAATTGTATCAGCTACATCCGTTCGTGGTGAGAAAGTGTTTGTCGTGTGGCGGATCGTGGCCGACGATCGGACGGAGGCCACAAGGGAGTAGTTGATCCGGAGATGCCTCTTAGGTCAGATTTGGGGAAGGACTCGGGAGGGCCGCCACGCATTCGGCGGCCGCTGCTGATTTTGGGTCAGAAGCACCTCCGATGAGGCGAAATTGCCGTGGGAACGCAAGTGCTGCGCTCCCGATGGTTTTAACGAGTGTTTCGAAGGGTAATGGTCGTGGCTGTTTCCAACAACTTTTCTGCCAGCTCGCTTGATTTCAACGGTTTCGGCGGTCTTTCCCAACCCACCGCGCTGGTGTGGGGGGCGGATGGGC
>NZ_FWFY01000029.1 GCF_900172345.1 Limimaricola soesokkakensis | reverse complement strand
TCCAAGTATCGGCAACAGCTTTATCAATACCATGAAAAATATCAACCACACCAGAAGCAGCATCAGTGACGACATTAGAAATATCCTTTGCAGTAGCGCCAATATGAGAAGAGCCATACCGCTGATTCTGCGTTTGCTGATGAACTAAGTCAACCTCAGCACTAACCTTGCGAGTCATTTCTTTGATTTGGTCATTGGTAAAATACTGACCAGCCGTTTGAGCTTGAGTAAGCATTTGGCGCATAATCTCGGAAACCTGCTGTTGCTTGGAAAGATTGGTGTTTTCCATAATAGACGCAACGCGAGCAGTAGACTCCTTCTGTTGATAAGCAAGCATCTCATTTTGTGCATATACCTGGTCTTTCGTATTCTGGCGTGAAGTCGCCGACTGAATGCCAGCAATCTCTTTTTGAGTCTCATTTTGCATCTCGGCAATCTCTTTCTGATTGTCCAGTTGCATTTTAGTAAGCTCTTTTTGATTCTCAAATCCGGCGTCAACCATACCAGCAGAGGAAGCATCAGCACCAGCACGCTCCCAAGCATTAAGCTCAGGAAATGCAGCAGCAAGATAATCACGAGTATCCTTTCCTTTATCAGCGGCAGACTTGCCACCAAGTCCAACCAAATCAAGCAACTTATCAGAAACGGCAGAAGTGCCAGCCTGCAACGTACCTTCAAGAAGTCCTTTACCAGCTTTAGCCATAGCACCAGAAACAAAACTAGGGACGGCCTCATCAGGGTTAGGAACATTAGAGCCTTGAATGGCAGATTTAATACCAGCATCACCCATGCCTACAGTATTGTTATCGGTAGCAAGCACATCACCTTGAATGCCACCGGAGGCGGCTTTTTGACCGCCTCCAAACAATTTAGACATGGCGCCACCAGCAAGAGCAGAAGCAATACCGCCAGCAATAGCACCAAACATAAATCACCTCACTTAAGTGGCTGGAGACAAATAATCTCTTTAATAACCTGATTCAGCGAAACCAATCCGCGGCATTTAGTAGCGGTAAAGTTAGACCAAACCATGAAACCAACATAAACATTATTGCCCGGCGTACGGGGAAGGACGTCAATAGTCACACAGTCCTTGACGGTATAATAACCACCATCATGGCGACCATCCAAAGGATAAACATCATAGGCAGTCGGGAGGGTAGTCGGAACCGAAGAAGACTCAAAGCGAACCAAACAGGCAAAAAATTTAGGGTCGGCATCAAAAGCAATATCAGCACCAACAGAAACAACCTGATTAGCGGCGTTGACAGATGTATCCATCTGAATGCAATGAAGAAAACCACCATTACCAGCATTAACCGTCAAACTATCAAAATATAACGTTGACGATGTAGCTTTAGGTGTCTGTAAAACAGGTGCCGAAGAAGCTGGAGTAACAGAAGTGAGAACCAGCTTATCAGAAAAAAAGTTTGAATTATGGCGAGAAATAAAAGTCTGAAACATGATTAAACTCCTAAGCAGAAAACCTACCGCGCTTCGCTTGGTCAACCCCTCAGCGGCAAAAATTAAAATTTTTACCGCTTCGGCGTTATAACCTCACACTCAATCTTTTATCACGAAGTCATGATTGAATCGCGAGTGGTCGGCAGATTGCGATAAACGGTCACATTAAATTTAACCTGACTATTCCACTGCAACAACTGAACGGACTGGAAACACTGGTCATAATCATGGTGGCGAATAAGTACGCGTTCTTGCAAATCACCAGAAGGCGGTTCCTGAATGAATGGGAAGCCTTCAAGAAGGTGATAAGCAGGAGAAACATACGAAGGCGCATAACGATACCACTGACCCTCAGCAATCTTAAACTTCTTAGACGAATCACCAGAACGGAAAACATCCTTCATAGAAATTTCACGCGGCGGCAAGTTGCCATACAAAACAGGGTCGCCAGCAATATCGGTATAAGTCAAAGCACCTTTAGCGTTAAGGTACTGAATCTCTTTAGTCGCAGTAGGCGGAAAACGAACAAGCGCAAGAGTAAACATAGTGCCATGCTCAGGAACAAAGAAACGCGGCACAGAATGTTTATAGGTCTGTTGAACACGACCAGAAAACTGGCCTAACGACGTTTGGTCAGTTCCATCAACATCATAGCCAGATGCCCAGAGATTAGAGCGCATGACAAGTAAAGGACGGTTGTCAGCGTCATAAGAGGTTTTACCTCCAAATGAAGAAATAACATCATGGTAACGCTGCATGAAGTAATCACGTTCTTGGTCAGTATGCAAATTAGCATAAGCAGCTTGCAGACCCATAATGTCAATAGATGTGGTAGAAGTCGTCATTTGGCGAGAAAGCTCAGTCTCAGGAGGAAGCGGAGCAGTCCAAATGTTTTTGAGATGGCAGCAACGGAAACCATAACGAGCATCATCTTGATTAAGCTCATTAGGGTTAGCCTCGGTACGGTCAGGCATCCACGGCGCTTTAAAATAGTTGTTATAGATATTCAAATAACCCTGAAACAAATGCTTAGGGATTTTATTGGTATCAGGGTTAATCGTGCCAAGAAAAGCGGCATGGTCAATATAACCAGTAGTGTTAACAGTCGGGAGAGGAGTGGCATTAACACCATCCTTCATGAACTTAATCCACTGTTCACCATAAACGTGACGATGAGGGACATAAAAAGTAAAAATGTCTACAGTAGAGTCAATAGCAAGGCCACGACGCAATGGAGAAAGACGGAGAGCGCCAACGGCGTCCATCTCGAAGGAGTCGCCAGCGATAACCGGAGTAGTTGAAATGGTAATAAGACGACCAATCTGACCAGCAAGGAAGCCAAGATGGGAAAGGTCATGCGGCATACGCTCGGCGCCAGTTTGAATATTAGACATAATTTATCCTCAAGTAAGGGGCCGAAGCCCCTGCAATTAAAATTGTTGACCACCTACATACCAAAGACGAGCGCCTTTACGCTTGCCTTTAGTACCTCGCAACGGCTGCGGACGACCAGGGCGAGCGCCAGAACGTTTTTTACCTTTAGACATTACATCACTCCTTCTGCACGTAATTTTTGACGCACGTTTTCTTCTGCGTCAGTAAGAACGTCAGTGTTTCCTGCGCGTACACGCAAGGTAAACGCGAACAATTCAGCGGCTTTAACCGGACGCTCGACGCCATTAATAATGTTTTCCGTAAATTCAGCGCCTTCCATGATGAGACAGGCCGTTTGAATGTTGACGGGATGAACATAATAAGCAATGACGGCAGCAATAAACTCAACAGGAGCAGGAAAGCGAGGGTATCCTACAAAGTCCAGCGTACCATAAACGCAAGCCTCAACGCAGCGACGAGCACGAGAGCGGTCAGTAGCAATCCAAACTTTGTTACTCGTCAGAAAATCGAAATCATCTTCGGTTAAATCCAAAACGGCAGAAGCCTGAATGAGCTTAATAGAGGCCAAAGCGGTCTGGAAACGTACGGATTGTTCAGTAACTTGACTCATGATTTCTTACCTATTAGTGGTTGAACAGCATCGGACTCAGATAGTAATCCACGCTCTTTTAAAATGTCAACAAGAGAATCTCTACCATGAACAAAATGTGACTCATATCTAAACCAGTCCTTGACGAACGTGCCAAGCATATTAAGCCACTTCTCCTCATCCAACGCGTCAGTTTTTGACAGAATCGTTAGTTGATGGCGAAAGGTCGCAAAGTAAGAGCTTCTCGAGCTGCGCAAGGATAGGTCGAATTTTCTCATTTTCCGCCAGCAGTCCACTTCGATTTAATTCGTAAACAAGCAGTAGTAATTCCTGCTTTATCAAGATAATTTTTCGACTCATCAGAAATATCCGAAAGTGTTAACTTCTGCGTCATGGAAGCGATAAAACTCTGCAGGTTGGATACGCCAATCATTTTTATCGAAGCGCGCATAAATTTGAGCAGATTTGTCGTCACAGGTTGCGCCGCCAAAACGTCGGCTACAGTAACTTTTCCCAGCCTCAATCTCATCTCTCTTTTTGCGTTCTGCTTCAATATCTGGTTGAACGGCGTCGCGTCGTAACCCAGCTTGGTAAGTTGGATTAAGCACTCCGTGGACAGATTTGTCATTGTGAGCATTTTCATCCCGAAGTTGCGGCTCATTCTGATTCTGAACAGCTTCTTGGGAAGTAGCGACAGCTTGGTTTTTAGTGAGTTGTTCCATTCTTTAGCTCCTAGACCTTTAGCAGCAAGGTCCATATCTGACTTTTTGTTAACGTATTTAGCCACATAGAAACCAACAGCCATATAACTGGTAGCTTTAAGCGGCTCACCTTTAGCATCAACAGGCCACAACCAACCAGAACGTGAAAAAGCGTCCTGCGTGTAGCGAACTGCGATGGGCATACTGTAACCATAAGGCCACGTATTTTGCAAGCTATTTAACTGGCGGCGATTGCGTACCCGACGACCAAAATTAGGGTCAACGCTACCTGTAGGAAGTGTCCGCATAAAGTGCACCGCATGGAAATGAAGACGGCCATTAGCTGTACCATACTCAGGCACACAAAAATACTGATAGCAGTCGGCGTGTGAATCATTAGCCTTGCGACCCTCGGCAGCAAGAACCATACGACCAATATCACGAAAATAGTCACGCAAAGCATTGGGATTATCATAAAACGCCTCTAATCGGTCGTCAGCCAACGTGAGAGTGTCAAAAACGATAAACCAACCATCAGCATGAGCCTGTCGCATTGCATTCATCAAACGCTGAATAGCAAAGCCTCTACGCGATTTCATAGTGGAGGCCTCCAGCAATCTTGAACACTCATCCTTAATACCTTTCTTTTTGGGGTAATTATACTCATCGCGAATATCCTTAAGAGGGCGTTCAGCAGCCAGCTTGCGGCAAAACTGCGTAACCGTCTTCTCGTTCTCTAAAAACCATTTTTCGTCCCCTTCGGGGCGGTGGTCTATAGTGTTATTAATATCAAGTTGGGGGAGCACATTGTAGCATTGTGCCAATTCATCCATTAACTTCTCAGTAACAGATACAAACTCATCACGAACGTCAGAAGCAGCCTTATGGCCGTCAACATACATATCACCATTATCGAACTCAACGCCCTGCATACGAAAAGACAGAATCTCTTCCAAGAGCTTGATGCGGTTATCCATCTGCTTATGGAAGCCAAGCATTGGGGATTGAGAAAGAGTAGAAATGCCACAAGCCTCAATAGCAGGTTTAAGAGCCTCGATACGCTCAAAGTCAAAATAATCAGCGTGACATTCAGAAGGGTAATAAGAACGAACCATAAAAAAGCCTCCAAGATTTGGAGGCATGAAAACATACAATTGGGAGGGTGTCAATCCTGACGGTTATTTCCTAGACAAATTAGAGCCAATACCATCAGCTTTACCGTCTTTCCAGAAATTGTTCCAAGTATCGGCAACAGCTTTATCAATACCATGAAAAATATCAACCACACCAGAAGCAGCATCAGTGACGACATTAGAAATATCCTTTGCAGTAGCGCCAATATGAGAAGAGCCATACCGCTGATT
>NZ_FWFY01000018.1 GCF_900172345.1 Limimaricola soesokkakensis | reverse complement strand
ACACCCGATCCCATTCCGAACTCGGCCGTTAAGTGCCGTCGCGCTGATGGTACTGCGTCTCAAGACGTGGGAGAGTAAGTCACCGCCAGACCTAGTAAAGAACATCAAAACATTCTCTCTGAACGATGCAAAACATCCTGTCGCGGGATGGAGCAGCCCGGTAGCTCGTCAGGCTCATAACCTGAAGGTCGCAGGTTCAAATCCTGCTCCCGCAACCAACTTCAGCGAAAATATCGCCACGCACGGCGTCGAGCTTGCTCGGCGCCGATTTGCGTAGCATCTCCAGCAGGCTGCCCTCGATCGACAGCCAGTGCCCCCGCGCCTCCGCGTCCCAGTGCACCACCACGCGATCGACGAGCTCGTGCAGCTCGTCCGCAGCGCGCCCGGCGACGGACTCGTCCGACAGCGCGGCCGCCAAGTCGGCCACCATGGCCCGGTGGAGCTCCGGCAGGTTCTCGGGCAGCTCGACATCGGGCACGAGCAGGTCGGCTCGCCTGCCCTGCATCTCCTTCAGATCCCGGTCGACGCTGTTCAGCCGCTCAACGAGCAGCGTCGGGTCCTCGCCGATCTCGATGGCGCGCAGCAGGTTGCGCTTGCTGGTCTCCAGCTCTCGTTGCCGGACATCATGGACCCGGAGCCGGTCTTCGGCGGCCTCCTGGCCGTCCGCCAGTCGGGCTCGGAACCGCTCCCGGAACCGGTCATAGGCTGCGGGCTTTATCAGCTCGGTGCGCAGCCCCGACAGGACGAGGGGCAGGGCGACGCTCTCCTGGCCTGCCCCCTGAAAAGTGGTCCTCCCTGAAGTAGGCTTTCGAGCCAGATGGAGGATGCAGGAATGCCCCAGAAGAAGCACAAGCCGGAAGAGATCGTCGTGAAGCTCCGGCAGGTCGACGTCCTGGTGTCTCAAGGCCGGACGGTGTCTGAAGCCGTGCGCACCATCGGCGTGACGCAGTTCACGTATTACCGGTGGCGCAAGGAGTTCGGCGGCCTGAAGACCAACCAGGTGAAGCGCTTGAAGGAGCTCGAGAAGGAGAACGAGCGGCTGCGCAAGGCCGTCTCCGACCTGACGCTCGAGAAGCTGATCCTGAAGGAGGCGGCCTCGGGAAACTTCTGAGCCCCGCCCGCCGCCGTGCCTGCGTCGACCACGTCCGGCAAAAGCTCGGTGTCTCGGAGCGGTTTGCCTGTCGCGTGCTTGGGCAGCACCGCTCGACCCAGCGGAAGACGCCGCGCGGACGAGCCGATGACGATGCGCTGACTGCGGACATCATCGCGCTCGCCAGCCGGTTTGGCCGCTATGGCTACCGTCGTATCACCGCGCTCCTCCGGGAGGCTGGATGGGCAGTGAACGTGAAGCGCGTCGAGCGGATCTGGCGGCGGGAGGGGCTGAAGGTCCCGGAGAAGCAACCGAAGAAAGGTCGGCTTTGGCTGGGCGACGGGTCGTGCATCCGTCTGCGACCAGAGCGGCCAAACCATGTCTGGTCCTACGACTTTGTCGAGAGCCGGACCCATGATGGGAGGAAGTTTCGCATGCTCAACGTCGTCGACGAGTTCACCCGAGAATGCCTGGCGATCCGGATCGACCGGAAGCTTAACTCGACCGCCGTGATCGACGTCTTGACCGATCTCTTCATTCTGCGAGGTGTGCCAAGCCATGTTCGCTCAGATAACGGCCCGGAATTCATCGCCAAAGCCGTCCGGGACTGGATCGATGCCGTCGGTGCGAAAACGGCTTTCATCGAGCCCGGTAGCCCATGGGAGAACGGCTACTGCGAGAGCTTCAATTCGAAGCTGCGCGACGAGCTACTGGACGGCGAGATATTCTACTCGCTCGCCGAGGCACGCGTCGTGATCGAGGCATGGCGGGTCCATTACAATACCGCGCGGCCCCACTCGTCTCTGGGCTATCGTCCACCCGCGCCAGAGGCCGCTCAATGGCCTTCAAACGAAGGTGGATCACCCCCGCCCAACGCACCAAGAGTGGCTCCGAAACCCGTCATGCACTAAGACTGAAACCGGACCACCCGATTGGGGCAGGCCACCCGGCCGAGCAGGCGCTCGGGGCATGGCGCAGCTTCGTCGCCGCCCGGCAGGCGCATACCCGAATCCACCAGATCCTGGCAGGCGCGCCCGCCGACGAGGACCGGATGCAGCAGCCGCCGCTCCGGGGCAGGGTGGAGTTCAGCGAGATCGGTCTGCGCCTGCCGGGTGCCCTGCGACCGGTGCTTCGCGGCGTGACGCTCACCATTCCCGAGGCCACCATCGTCGCCATCGTCGGCCCCTCGGGCTCGGGCAAGTCGACGCTGTGCAAGATGCTGATCGGCGCGATCGAACCCTCGGCCGGCTCGATCCGGATCGACGGCGCGGAGGTGTCGAACTGGAACCGACCCGAGTTGGCGCGGCAGATGGGCTATCTCGGCCAGAAGGTCGAACTCTTTGACGGAACCGTCGCCGAGAACATCGCCCGCTTCCAGGAGCCCGATCCGGCCAAGGTGATGAAGGCGGCCAGCCTCGCGGGCTGCCACGATCTCGTCAACGGTCTGCCGGACGGCTACGAGACGCAGGTCGGGCCCGGCGGGCTCAACCTCTCGGGCGGGCAGGCGCAGCGCATCGGGCTCGCCCGCGCGATCTATGGCGATCCGAAGCTGCTGGTTCTCGATGAACCCAATGCCAATCTCGACGCGTCTGGTGACGAAAGCCTGCAGCAGGCGATCCGCACCCTTCGCAAGGAGGGCGCGACCATCGTCATCGTCAGCCACAAGACAACCGCGCTCACGGATGTCGATCTGGTCGTGTCGATGAACGCTGGAACGATCGCCAAAACGCGCACGCGTGACGAGTTCCTGCGCGAGATCTTCACGCCGGTCTCCGAAAGCATCCGCAAGGCCGCCGGGGTCGCCGAGGCGCCGCAGCCCGAGGCTGAAGCGCAGCCGGACACGACCGTGCCCAGCCCGACGCAAGAGGATGGAGCCAACGCCGAGATCCCGTCCACGACCAAGGCAACCACTGCGACGCAGGGCGTCGAGGAGAGTTCTGCTCGGGCCGCGAAAGCTCCGACCATGACATTGAAGCGCGACCTGCGCGCCGAGTTGAAGCGCGCGATGCGCGAGGCGGCTGAAAAGAAGAACAAGCGAACAGTGCCCCCGGTCCCAGCATCTCCGGGTCGCACTCAGGCCGGAGCGGATAACGGCCCGCTCCGGCTGACCAACCGCGTCGATACGGGTGCAGGAGAGGAGGGATGAGCGCCATGAAGACTGCGGGCATCGGCACGGAAATTCGTGGCATGGTGATAGCGGGGCTCGCCGTGATCGCGGCAGGCTTTGGCGGAGTGGGGACATGGGCAGCGATCACCCCGCTTGCCTCGGCCGCCATCGCCCCCGGAAAGGTCAGCCCCGACGGCGCATCACGCACGATTTCGCACCTTGAAGGCGGCATCGTGTCGGAAATCCGGGTGCGGGAAGGGGACGTGGTCGAAAAGGGAGCCCCTCTGCTGGTTCTCGACGAGGCGCTCGCCCGGGCAGATCAGCGATCCCAATTCCGCAAGCTCGCACGACTGGAGGTTCTTCGCGCAAGGCTCACTGCCGAAGCTCAAGGAGCGGAGATATTCGTACCACCTATCGACGAGGATGCGGGCGTAGACCAGGCATTCCTCGAGTATGTCGCGAACGAACGCGAGACCTTTGCGCTTCGACGCGAGCGCCGGGCCGAACAGCTCGAGATCTATGACCGCCAGCTCGCTCAGGTCGTCGAGGAAATCCGCTCGATGGCGCTTCAGGCGGCCGGTCTCGACGAGCAAGTCGTGCTTCTCGAAAGTGAACTCAAGACCAAGCAAGCCCTTTTCGATCAGGGCCTTCTGCGAGAATCCGAGGTCAATGCCCTCGCGCGGAAGCGTGCCGAGCTTTCCTCCGAGGCAGAAGCGCTTCGTGCCTCGATGGCGCGCGCTTCAATGAAGTCCGAGGAGATCGAAATCTCGAAGACCGCACTCGACACCGAGCTTCTCAACGAAGTCTCGGAGCGGTTGGCCGAGGTCAATGCCGAGGTCGCTCAGGTCGAAGAAGCACTCAACGCGACCTCGGACATTCTCTCGCGGACCGAGATCCTTTCACCGATCGATGGCACGGTGCTCACGCTCAACGCCAAGACCGTGGGGGGCGTGGTTCGCCCCGGCGAGCCGATCCTCACCTTGACACCCTTCGACGAAGACCTGATCGTCGAAGCGCGGCTAGACCCCAGAGACGTCGACAACGTCATGCCGGGGATGAGCGCGAGCGTGCAGTTCCCCTCTTTCCTCATGCGCCATGCTCTTCCCATGGAAGGCGTGGTTCTCACGGTCGGGTCCGACGCGATCGAAGATGAGGCCTCCGGGACGGATTACTACCCGTTGCGGGTGAAAGTTTCCGATGAGGATATCGCCGCGGCTATCGGGGGCGCGGAAATTCGAGCCGGCATGCCAGCCGATGTCTTCGTCGAGACCGGTCACCATACGCCGCTTAGATACGCCTTCGACCCGATCCTGGCATCCTTCTCGAAGGCCTTCCGCGAGGAGGTCGTGCGATAACTGAATTGGGCCAAGCGCAGCTGCGTGCTCCTTGGCCCGAAAGTCTTCATTCTGCGGGTCTGCAAGATAATCCGTGGGTGATTGAAGCTTCGGTTTGCGACGGCCGAGGATTCAGATGAGTAGGGCAGGCGGCTGTCGAGCACTGCCTGCGCAGTGTCGATCGCGTCACCCCGTAGGTTCGGGTGGCGCGATCGACGCGGAGGCATTCCGCGAGAAACCGTGGCCCTGACAGGGTTCACGGTTTTCGCGTTCCAGCGCCTTCATCTTCTCAGCCATCTCAGCCGGGGTATGCCCGCGCACGTGCCGCTATCGGTTTCCGTCCTCCCACCACACCGTTCAAAGTCTGCGGGGCGCAGCCGATCCAGATCGTGATCGACAGGATGGCCGTCCAGCACACCCATGCTGCGCTTCATCGCCCAGAACCAGGCGAACCGCATGCTCGCGCATTTCATGCGCGTACTCGTTGATCGTCGTGCTCATGCTCCACCTTGCTCAGGAGTTGGAGCCTCCAACAAACTCGGGGCGGCTTGCCGGAACTGAGCTTGGCTCGGCCAGACCGGCGACGGTCCTCAGGTCAGACCGGCACCTCGCAATCCGACGCTGCGTCATAAACGGCACAACGTTGGTACGGCCCCAATCTCTGCACATTGTCGCCCCCGGAAGATGATTGGAAGGTTCTTAACGATATCCAGATCTAGCTACGTCGCGAGGTGCCATGAATCATATCGGACCCATTGCCGACGATGACGGCGCCGATGACCGCCTGAGCGAAACCGCCCACGTCGGCTCCACGGTGGGGGTGAAGGTTTCGGCGTCGGACCCCGATGCTGCGGACACGGTGACCTATGCCACCGATGACGATCGTTTCACGGTGGATGCCGACGGCACGGTCCGGGTCGCCGACGGGGCCCACTTCGATCACGAGACCGAGCCCAGCATCTCCCTCACCGTGACGGCGACGTCGTCCGATACCACCACGTCGACCCGTGTCTTCAGTTTGACCGTCGACGATGTGAACGAAGCGCCGGTCATCGACGTCGTTCGGGGCAGTGGCCGGATCGACAGCAGCAATTTTGCCGCCTCAGGCGCAGGCTACACCGTTACCGCGCGCCAGATTACTGACAGCGGCGATCTGAGCGCGCCGTCTACGGCTCTGGTCACCCATAGCAGCCACGGCCTCGGCGTTGTGGGCTCGACCGGTTCGGGCGCACCCGCCAATCAGCTGGGTTACGATGCCGGTCGCCTGCTCTCCGAGGAAATGATCGTCTCGTTCGATGCTGCGGTTGCCAGCGCCGAAGTCAGCATCGCGGCGCTTTGGAGCAGCGAGAATGGCACCTACGAAGTCGGGCGCTACGTCCTCTACATGAACGGTGCCCAGGTCGGGGACAGCGACTTTGCCTCGCCCACGCACCATCAGGGTACGGTGCTGCAGATCGACCCCGGCGTCGCGTTCGACCAGATCGTCTTCAGCGCCACTCCCTACGGCGACCAAGGCAACATCACGAACAACAGCAGCGACTACTTCATTCACAACATCAGCTACCACAGCGCCACGGGCGTGGCCGAGGATGCCACCACGGGCACGGTGGCCGCGACGCTGGTGGCGCAGGATCCCGACACCGGTGACAGTGTGACGCTCTCGCTGGTCGATGGAAGCGGCAACGTCGTCGTCGACGGCAATTTCGAGCTCGTCGGCGACGAGATCCGCGTGAAGGCCGGCGCCACATTGGATCGCGAGACCGCCGGGGTGCAGCGGCTCACGGTTCGCGCCACCGACGACCAAGGGCTGTATCAGGACCTCTCGGTCGACATCCATGTGCTCGACGCGAACGAGCACG
Source organism: Limimaricola soesokkakensis (assembly GCF_900172345.1). GTDB lineage: Bacteria > Pseudomonadota > Alphaproteobacteria > Rhodobacterales > Rhodobacteraceae > Limimaricola > Limimaricola soesokkakensis. Next base: position 27,147 of record NZ_FWFY01000018.1, on the reverse strand, counting down.
CCATCGGGTCGGTCGCCGACGCCGACGGCGCGACCCCGGACCGGATCGACGAAACCGCGGGGGCGGGGACGCTGGTCGGCATCCGGGCCAGCGCCGCGGACGCCGACGCCACCGCCACGGTGAGCTACGCGGTGGACGACGCGCGCTTCAGCATCGCCGCCGACGGCACGGTGCGGGTCGCCGCCGGCGCCAGCTTCGACGCCGAGACCGAGCCGAGCATCGCGCTGACCGTCACCGCGACCTCCTCGGACGGCTCGAGCGCCGTGCAGCGCTTCGACATCGCCGTGGCCGACATCAACGAGCACGCCATCGGGTCGGTCAGTGACGCCGACGGCGCGACCCCGGACCGGATCGACGAGACCGCGGGGGCGGGGACGCTGGTCGGCATCCGGGCCAGCGCCGCGGACGCCGACGCCACCGCCACGGTGAGCTACGCGGTGGACGACGCGCGCTTCAGCATCGCCGCCGACGGCACGGTGCGGGTCGCCGCCGGCGCCAGCTTCGACGCCGAGACCGAGCCGAGCATCGCGCTGACCGTCACCGCGACCTCCTCGGACGGCTCGAGCGCCGTGCAGCGCTTCGACATCGCCGTGGCCGACATCAACGAGCACGCCATCGGGTCGGTCAGTGACGCCGACGGCGCGACCCCGGACCGGATCGACGAGACCGCGGGTGAGGGGACGCCGGTCGGCATCCGGGCCAGCGCCGCGGACGCCGACGCCACCGCCACGGTGAGCTACGCGGTGGACGACGCGCGCTTCAGCATCGCCGCCGACGGCACGGTGCGGGTCGCCGCCGGCGCCAGCTTCGACGCCGAGACCGAGCCGAGCATCGCGCTCACCGTCACCGCGACCTCCTCGGACGGCTCGAGCGCACAGCAGCGCTTCGACATCGCCGTGGCCGATATCAACGAGGCCCCGACGTGGTTGAGCGTCAGTACTCTCGCCGTGGAGGAAAACGTGGCCGGCGCCGTGGTCGGCCAGATCACGGTGGCCGATGTTGATGACGGTTCAGGCCATGATTTCACGGTTTCGGATGCTCGCTTCGAGGTGGCTTCCGGCCAGCTGCGGCTGAAGTCCGGGGTGATGCTCGACTACGAGGTCGAACCGAGCATCGAATTCCACCTTATTGCGACTGATACCGACGGGCTGAGCTTCGGTCGCGACCTGACCATCAATGTCGCCGACGTGTTCGATTTTGCCGTCACTGAGTTCGCCGATTATCTTGTCGGCAACTTCGCGGCGAACGAAGTCGACGCTCTGGGCGGCGACGATACGATCATTGGTCGCGCGGGCGACGACATGCTCTGCGGCGGTGCGGGCGATGACCGGATCGCGGCCGGCGGGGGAGACGACCATGCCCATGGCAATGAGGGGAACGACAGCCTCAAGGGGGGCACCGGCAATGACCGGCTACTGGGGGGCGCAGGACATGACACGCTGATTGGCGGTCGTGGCGCCGATGTCATTCTGGGGTCGTGGGGCACGGACCTGTTGCGTGGCAAGGCCGGCCAGGATCAGCTTTTCGGTGGCCGTGAATCGGATTGGCTGGGCGGCGGTCGCGGCCGGGACGTCCTGTTCGGAAACCGGGGCGATGACGAGGTCCGCGGACATGTCGGCGCCGACAGATTGCGCGGTGGCCACGGCGCGGATGAACTGCATGGGGGCATGGGGGCCGACAGGCTGAACGGCGGTCTCGGGAACGATGTCCTGAAAGGCGGCAAGGGAGCGGACATCATGCGAGGCTCGTCCGGACAGGACCTGCTGCATGGCGGCCATGGGCGCGACGAGCTTTTCGGTGGTCGTTCGGCCGATATTCTGGGCGGCGGACGAGGCGGCGACCGCCTGCAGGGAGGCAATGGGGACGACACTCTGAAGGGTGGCAAAGGGAACGACCTCCTTCGGGGAGGGAACGACGACGACCAACTGCACGGAGGTCGCGGCGCGGACCGGATCCTCGGCGGCATCGGCAACGACACGGTTTCGGGGGGACTGGGGGGCGACGTGTTCGTGTTCAAGAAAATGCGGGCGGGGGAGGTCGAGACGATCCTTGATTTCAAGGATGGGATCGACGTCATCGAACTCCACGGCGTTGCCCCCGAACTGGTTCGAGAGTCGATCTTCGATGCAGTTCGCGACGGCGACGGTGATCATGCCGAGGTCGTCATCAAGGGACAGATCCTGAAGTTCAAAGGGGTGAATGCCAGCAGCCTCTCCCTGGACGATTTCGTTCTCGTCTGAGCGCAAAAGAGTTGCAGGACACCCGCCAGACAGTGCTCAGAACGGATTAGCGGCATGAAGGTCGGCACGATGTGACCTGCCCCTGTCGGCAGCCCGCAACGAACTGGTCCATCTGCAACATGGCGCTGCGCTTGTGCGGCTCGCTTCGGCCTGATGCGATCCTGAGAGGGTCTGGAACGCCCACCCGACAGGCAGGCGCGGGCGACCTGAGACCGTCTTGAACACGCCGATCCAGATAAGTTGGACCTTGAAGGAGTTCATCGAGGTCTCGCCCTGACAGACGGATGGGGCAGGCGAGGGCCGGATCCGGATGGAGCGGCTCGACTGGCCGCTTCCAGACTATTCGACGCTGCGTCGGCGACATGCGACATGTGACATGTGACAGGCGCCGCTCGCGGTGCAGGTCCAGCATGGGACTTCGGGGCCGCTGCACCGACTGCTGATCGGCAAGGATAATCCTTAGCCATCGCTCCGAGATCGATGTCAGAGGGCAGCAAGAACCGCAGTGATGGCGGGTGGCCGTGACCTGAAACTATCCTTCCTCCGGTCTGAGGAAGGATCCGACAGTGATTTCCGGAGCTATGCGGCCTGCTGTTCCAATGGTGCCTTCGCGGCAACTCAGCAGATTCCCTGTATTGCCGAAATTAGATCGCGGTGGCGCAAAGTTTGTTCTTTATTGGAACGCGCGAGCCCCGCATCATCCCGCTCGATGGTCGGCGTCGGGAGGGATGCCGGTGATCGAAAACAGGGAGACGTCACGATGCCGAACACCAAACTCACCAAGCGCCGGTTCTTGCAATATGCCGGGGGCATGGCCGCCGCGACCGGCCTGCCGGCCGTCATCGGCGTCGGCCCCGCCTCGGCAGCCGGGCTGAGGACGGTGGATATGCAGCTTGGCTGGCTCGCCTCGAACGGGCTCCTAGGCGAGGTCGTGGCGCAGGCCAAGGGGTTCTACGAGGAAGAGGGGCTGGAACTGAAGATCACCCCGGGCGGGCCGAACGTGGACGGCGTCGGCTCGGTCGCGGCTGGGCGCTCCGAGGTGGGCCAGATCTCGTCGAGCCCGTCGGTGATGCTGGCCCGCGCCGCGGGCATCCCGATCAAGGCCTTCGCGGCCGGCTACCAGAAGCACCCCTTCACCTATTTCTCGCTGCCCGACAACCCGATCCGCGAGCCCAAGGACATGGTCGGCAAGACCATCGCCACGCAGCCCACCGCGCATATCCTCTTGAAGGCGCTGCTGGCGGCCAACGACATCTCCGAGGATGATGTCGAGATCGTCAACATGGGCTCGGACATGAACCAGCTGATGACCGGGCAGGCCGCGGCCGTGACCGGTTGGCTGACCAACATCGCGGCGCTCGACGTGTTGGGCGAAGACCGGGTCGACCTGATGCTCTGGGATACCGGCATCCAGCTTTACGCCACCGTTTACTACGCCACCGACGAGACCATCGAGACCGACGCGGAATCGCTCGCGGGCTTTACCCGCGCCACCGCGCGCGGCTGGCACTATGTGCGCGAGAACCCCGAGGAAGCGGTCGATCTGCTGATCGCGGCCTATCCGAACATGGATCGCGAGGCGGAGATGCGCGCGGTCGAGCAGGTGCTCGGTTTCGTCTTCACCGAGGCCACCGTCGAGAATGGCTGGGGCACGATGAACCGCGAGAACTGGGAAACCCAGATCGCGGCCTATGCCGATCTAGGCCAGTTCGACGGCGACGCACCGACCGTGGACGAGGTGATGACGCTGAAGATCCTCGAAATGACTGCCGACGCGCGCAAAGAGGTCTCCTGATGGTCGCAGCAGAGCTTCATACGGCAGCGGGGAACCCCGCTGCCACGCCCGATCCGGGCGCGATCCGGGTCGAGAATGTCGACGTCACCTTCGCCGAAGGCACGGTGGTCGCGCTCAAGGACGTCTCGGTGGAAATCCCGCAGGGCGCCTTCGTGACGATCCTCGGGCCTTCTGGCTGCGGCAAGTCCACGCTGATGCGCGCCATCGCCGATCTGGTGCCGGCGGCGGGCGGCGTGATCGACGTGCAGGGCCAGTCGCCCCGGGACGCCCGGCGCGACCGCAATTTCTCCTACGTGTTCCAGGACGCGACGCTGCTGCCGTGGCGCACCGCGCTGGAGAACGTGCAGCTTCCGCTCGAAGTGGGCGGCGCCGGCGATGCCCATGCCGATCCGCGCGATCTCCTCGAACTCGTCGGGCTCAAGGGCCGCGAGAACGCGCTGCCGCACGAGCTGTCGGGCGGCATGCGCCAGCGCGTCGCCATCGCCCGCGCCCTCGTCACCAAGCCCAAAATCCTGCTGATGGACGAACCTTTCGGGGCGCTCGACGAGATCACCCGCGACAAGCTCAACGAGGAGGTGCTGCGGATCTGGCGCGAGACCGGGACGACGATCCTCTTCGTCACCCATTCGATCCCCGAGGCGGCCTTTCTCGGGCAATACGTGTTGATGCTCGCCGCCCATCCGGGGCGGGTGAAGGAATTCATGAAGGTCGAGCTGCCGTCCGAGCGGCGGCTGGCGGATCGCGACACGCTGGAGTTCGTCCAGATCACCGCGCATCTGCGCAAACTGCTGGAGGAATGCTGAGATGGCCGAGGCAAGCCAAATCCCGATGCCGGTGCCGGCGCCGCGCATGAGCCGGGTGCTCGACGCGGTGCTCGACCGCGGCCCGGCGCTCGCCGCCGTCGCAGGCCTGCTGCTGCTCTGGCAGGGTGTGGTCTGGTACTTCGAGGTGCCGGAATACATGGCGCCGAGCCCGATCGCCGTCCTCGGCGCGTTCCAGGACAATGCCGGCACGCTGTGGCTGAACTTCTGGCCCACCTTTTTCGAGGCGGCGCTGGGCTTCGTCGCGGGCAACCTCGTGGCGATCCTGCTAGCGATCTGGTTCGTGCACAACACCACCGCCGAACGCGCCTTCTTTCCGATCGCGGTGTTCATCAACACCATTCCGATCATCGCGCTGGCCCCGGTCCTCGTGCTGATCTTCGGCAACGGTTTCGCCCCCAAGATCATCATCGCGGGCCTGATCTGCTTCTTCCCGACGCTGGTCAACATGGTGCGCGGTCTCAAGGCGGTCTCGCCCGCCACGCTCGACCTGATGCGGGTGCTCTCGGCCTCGAATTGGGAGATCTTCTGGAAAGTGCGTCTGCAAAGCTCGCTGCCTTTCCTCTTCGCGGCGCTCAAGATCGCCTCCACCACCTGCGTCATCGGCGCCATCGTGGCGGAGTGGATCGGCTCCAATTTCGGGCTCGGTGCGCTGATCATCGAGGCGACCTTCAACTTCCGCTCGCCGCTGCTCTACGCGACCGTCTTCACCGCAGCCCTTCTGGCCGTGGTCATGTTCGCCCTGGTGAGCTTTGCCGAAGCCAAGTTCATCCGCTGGAAGACCTCGGACGTCCACTGACCGCCGCGCAATAGAATATTTGGGAGAATCAAGATGTTGAACAAAACCGTCAGGGAGAGTCTGCGCGACGTGCCCGTGGTCGACCGCTCCGACGTCGTCGTGGTCGGCGGCGGCCCCGCCGGGATCTCCGCCGCCGTCTCCGCCGCCCGCAACGGTGCCTCGGTCACGCTGCTGGAGCGCTACCCCTATCTCGGCGGCCTCGCCGCCGGCGGCATGGTGCTGCTGCTCGACGACATGCACAACGACACCGAGATCACGGTGACCGGCATCTGCATGGAGATGATCGAGCGGATGCGCGCCATCGGGCTGTGCCACACGCCGCCCGAGGAGGACCGGATGCCCGGCCGCCGCGAGACGCAGGAGAACTGGAAGAAGTATTCGCGCTGGGGGATGTTCGACTTCCACACCCAGACCATGCCGCACCCGGTCTGCTTCGCTGCCGCCTTCGATCCCGATGGCTACAAGAAGGTCTCCTACGACCTGATGGAGGACGCCAAGGTCAAGCTGCGCCTGCACAGCTGGTTCTCCGAGGCCATCGTCGAGGACGGCGTCGCCAAAGGGGTGATCTGCGAGACCAAGGAAGGCCGTCAGGCGATCATGGGCGACGTCATCATCGACGCCTCGGGCGATCTCGACGTCGCGGCCTCGGCCGGCGCCAAGTTCCAGGAGGCGAGCTTCATCGTCACCACCGTGTCGCGCTGGGGCAATGTCGATACCGACAAGGCCGAGGCCTGGCAATACGCCAACCCCGAGGAGTTCCAGCGCCTCGACCACGAGGCCAAGCGGATCATCGGCGGTTGCTGGAACTACTGGTGGCTGAAGACGCCGCTGCCGGGCGTGATCTGGCTCAACTGCCCGCATATGCCGCAGTACAGCGGCCTCTCGGTCGAGGGTCTCACCGGGGCCGAGTTCGAGGGCCGCAAGCGGATGGAACGGCTCATGACCTTTGCCCGCGAGAACCTGCCGGGCTTCGAAAAGGCCCATGTGGTCGATTTCGCGCCGCAGACCGGCGTGCGCACCACGCGGCTCCTCGAAGGCGAATACGTCGTCACCAAGGACGACGTGATGAAGCGCCGCCACTTCGCCGACACCGTCTGCCGGGGCCGCGACTACTACACCCCCTACGGCGCGCTGGTGCCCAAGGAGGTCGACAACCTGCTGGTCGCTGGCCGTCACTACTCCTGCACCCCGCAGGCCCAGAAGAAGAGCCGCGAGATCCCGCCCTGCATGGCGCAAGGCGAGGCCGTGGGTGTCGCCGCGACCGTCGCGCTCAACGCCGGCGTCACCGTGCGCGAGGCCGACGTCTCCGCGATCCAGAAGCAGATGCGCGCGCAGGGTGCCGATCCCGGCGACGTGCCCTCGTCCAACGCCCTCGTCATGGAGGCCGCAGAATAATGACCCAACCGCTCCCCCTGGACGGCATCAAGGTGATCGATTTCACCCAGGTGATGCTCGGACCCTCCTGTACCCAAGTGCTCGCCGATTACGGCGCCGAGGTGATCAAGGTCGAAAAGGAGAAGATCGGCGACCTGTCGCGCTGGTCGCTGGGCGCCGACCCGGACGGGCTCAACAACCCGATCTTCTGCTCGCTCAATCGCAACAAGAAGAGCCTCGCGCTCAACCTCAAATCCGAGGAGGCCCGCGCCCAGGTGCTCGAGCTGATCGACACCGCCGACGTCGTGGTCAACAACTTCCGCCCCGGCGTGATGGAGCGGATGGGAATGGGCTACGAGGACCTCAAGAAGCGCAATCCCGGCATCATTTTCGCCGTTGGCACCGGCTTCGGGCTTGAGGGCCCCAACAAGCACAAGGGCGGGCAGGACATCCTCGCCCAGGCGATGAGCGGCGTGATGGAGCGTCGCTCGGACCCCGAGCTGCCGCGCGCGATCTTCTCGACCGCGCTGTGCGACTACACCGCCGGCATGCACCTCGTCCAAGGCGTGCTGCTGGCGATCCTGCAGCGCCAGAAGACCGGCGAGGGTCAGCAGGTGGCGGTCAGCCTCTATTCCTCGATGCTGGCGATGCAGATGCAGGAGGCGGCGGCGCACATGATGCGGGGCCGCGACCTCAACTGGGGGGCGTTCCCGCTCACCGGCGTGTTCGAGACCACGACCGAGCCCTTCGTCATGGTCGGTGCGTTCAAGGAGAACCCGCTACGCGACATCTGCACCGCGATCGGGATCGAGGACCTGTCGAAGGAGGAGCGCTTCCGCGATTTCGACGCGCAGGCCGCGCATCGCGCGGAGCTGCAGGCGATCTTCAAGCGCGAATTCGCGAAGAACAGCCGCGAGCACTGGCTGCAGCGGCTGGAGGAGGTCGACATCCTCTGCGCGCCGGTCCGCACCCTGGCCGAGGCGCTCGATGACGAGCAGACGCATGTGAACAACATGGTGATCGAAGCGGGCGAGACGCCGGCGGGCAAGATCCGCCTTGTCGGCAGCCCGATCGACATGTCGGCCGCGCCGCTCAGCGTTCGTCAGGGCCCACCGCAGCTAGGCGAGCACAATGGCGAGATCCTGTCCGGGCTCGCCCCGAAGAAGGCGCAGGTGGCATGACGGTCCATTACGAAGTCCGCGACCGCATCGCCCGGGTCACTATCGACCGGCCCGAGGTGATGAACGCGGTCGATCAGAAGACCGAAGCGGCGCTGGAGCGGATCTGGTGCGACATCGAGGAGCGCGACGACATCTCCGTCGCGGTCCTCACCGGGGCCGGGGAGAAGGCCTTCTCGGTCGGCGCCGACATGAAGGACTCGTCTCTTTCGGGCCTCGAATACTGGGCCGCGCCGCGCCCCAACGGCTTTGGCGGCATCTCGTTTCGCCGCTCGCTCGACGTGCCGCTGATCGCGCGCGTCAACGGCTACGCGCTGGGCGGCGGCTTCGAGATGGTGCTGGGGGCCGATATCGTGGTCGCCGCCGAGACCGCGAAGTTCGGCCTGCCGGAGGCGCGGGTGGGGCGGATGCCGCTCGATGGTGGCATGGTGATGCTGCAGCGCAAGATCCCGCACAACCTCGCCATGGGGGTGATGCTGGGCGGGCGGCGCATCGACGCGGCCACGATGGAGCGCTTTGGCCTCGTCAACGAGGTGGCGGCGGCGAACGAGCTCGACGCCGTCACCGAGCGCTGGATCGAGGACATCGCGGCCTCCGCGCCGCTGTCGCTGCGCGCGATCAAGCAGGTTGTGAACCGCACGGGCCATCTGAGCCCGTCGGAGGCGCAGGCGATGAAACTGCCCGCAGTTGTGAAGGCGCTCAAAAGCGAAGATGCTGACGAGGGCGTTCGCGCCTTCCTCGAAAAGCGCGCGCCGGTCTGGCAAGGCGCCTGACCGGAGAGACGACATGCATGCAGCCTTCCTGCGCTATTTCACGGTGGTTGCCCGCGCGGGATCGATCCGCGCGGCCTCCGAGCAGCTGCATGTCGCCTCCTCCGCGATCAGCCGGCAGATCCAGAAGGTCGAGGACGAGCTCGGCACGCCGCTGTTCGAACGGCTGCCGGGGGGCTTGCGGCTCACGCAGGCGGGCAAGCGGCTCCTGGCCCATGCCGATCAGACATTGAACGATTTCGAGGTGCTCAAGGGAGAGCTGGGCGCGCTCAGGGGCGAAAAGACCGGCACCGTCTCGATCGCCTCGCTCGACAGCCTGCTGGTGAGCTTCCTGCCCGAGCAGGTGAGCCGCTATCACAAGGCCCATCCCAAGGTCGATTTCCGGGTGCGCACCGGCGCGCATGGCACAGTCGCCACCATGGTCGCCGAGGGCGAGGCCGATCTCGGCATCACCTTCAGCCTCGCGCGGCCCGAGGATACCGAGTTCATCTCGCCGATCCCGATGCCGCTGATGGCGATGGTCGCCAAGGAGCACCCGCTGGCCGATCGCGCCTCGGTGACCTTGGCCGACTGCGCCGCCTACAACCTGCTCTTGCAGCTCGACACCGCGCCGATCCGCTCGCTGATCGAGATGGAACTGTCGGTGCTCAACCGCACCGGCCGGGTGCTGGCCGCCTCCAACAACCTGCTGATGCTCAAGCCGCTGATCCTCGAAGGCGACGGCGTCGCCTTCTACACGCCGCTGGGCATGGTACGTGAACTGACCGAAGGCAGCATCGCCGCGGTGCCGCTCGCGGGCACGCGCCTCGGCGGCCTGGAGCTGGGGCTTCTGGTGCCCCGCCGCCGCAAGCTGACGCAGGCCGCCGAGGCCCTTGTCGCGCAGCTGACCGAGGGGCTGGAGGAGCTGCGCGACGCGCCGTGGATGCGCAAGTTCAACGCGCTGGAAGGCGCGTGAGCCTCGCGCTCGAGGTCGACCGCTGGTGGCCGCGCCCCGGTCATGGCGCGCCCGAGGGGCCGCGCCGCATCACCTTCGGCCCCGAACCGCGGGCGGTGCCGGGGCAGGGCGGCAGCGGGCTGATGGCGCTGCCCGCGCCGATCAACGGGCACGATCATGGCTATGGCATCCGCACCCTCGATTTCGGGGCGAATGACGACGCGCTGGAGCCGTGGATCGCCGGGCTTCGGCTCAGGCCGCGCACCGACCCCTATCTCGAGGCGCTGGTCGCCTTTTCGCGGCTGGCCCGCGCCGGCTGCGCAGGCACCGTGCATTGCCACAACTCGCTCAATGCCGACCGGCTGGTCGAGGAGGCGGGCGAGGTGGTGCGCGCGGCGCACGAGGTGGGCATCCGGCTGGCGCTGAGCTGCCCGCTGCTCGATGCCTCGCCTCTCGTCTATGGCGGGGCGGAAGCCTACCGGCGGACCCTCAACGCGGCCGATGCGGATTGGCTCGACGGGCTGCTGCCACGCTACGCGCCGATCCCCGAGCAGATCGCCGCCGTGGACGAGATCGCACGGCGCCACGCCGGACCGATGGTCGATGTGCAGCTGGGCCCCATCGGCCCGCAATGGTGCTCGAACGCGATGCTGGAGGCGGTGGCCGAGGCCTCCGAGCGCCACGGCCGACGCATCCACATGCACCTGCTGGAAAGCCCGCGCCAGCGCAGCTGGCTCGACCGGCGCTTTCCGGGCGGGGTGGTCGCGCATCTAGATGCGATCGGGTTCCTGTCGCCGCGTCTCACCGTGGCGCATGGCGTGCAATTGACCGAGGCCGAGGCGGAGATGCTGGCCGCGCGCGGCGTGCGGCTCGCCTCGAATCCCTCGGCCAATCTGCGGCTGCGATCGGGCATTCTGCCCGGGGCGGTCCGCGCGCGCATGGCGACCGGCATCGGGCTCGACGGCACCGGTTTCGACGATGCGCAGGACATCTGGGCCGAGATGCGGCTCTTCGGCCTGCTGCAGGCGGGGCAAGGGCTGAAGAGCGAGATGTCCGTGGCCGCCGTCTTCGACGCGGCCTGCGGCACCAATGCCGATATCGGCGCGATGCCGGAGGGGGTCGACGTGGTGACGCTCGACTGGGCCGCGCTAAGCGCCGAGGCGCTGTGGCCCGACGACGCGCCGGGTGAGAGGCTGCTGGCCCGGATGGGCGCGCGCCATGTCCGCGATCTCGTGGTCGCCGGCCGTGCGGTGCTGCGCGACGGGGCGCTCACCGGCATCGATGCCGATGCGGCCTTGGCCGAGTTGCTGGCGCAGGCCCGCGCCGACCTGCCGCGCCTCGACGCGCTGCGCGCCGATGTCATGCGGATCGCAGCGCTGACGAAGGCGTATTACGCTTCAATCCACGACTGAACCCACGCTTCCCGCCTGTCGCGGGTCACGGAGCCCGGGGCCGCGCCCGCGTGACCGGGCGCAGGCAAAAAGGCGCGCGCCGCGTGGGAGCGGGCGCGCGCCGGGAGCCACCGGGAGGAGATGGTGACGCCGTGCCGGTCAGGCCTGGATGTAGGTGGTCTTGACCGTGGTGTAGAATTCGCGCGCGTATTGCCCCTGTTCGCGCGGGCCATAGCTCGATCCCTTACGCCCGCCGAACGGCGTGTGGTAATCGACGCCCGCCGTCGGCAGGTTGACCATCACCATGCCGGCCTCGGCGTGGCGGCGGAAATGCGCGGCGCGGCCGAGGCTGGTGGTGCAGATCCCGGCGGAGAGGCCGAAATCGGTGTCGTTGGCCACGCGCAGCGCCTCGTCGTAATCGGCGACCTTGATGACGGTGGCGACGGGGCCGAAGATTTCCTCGCGGTTGATGCGCATCTCGTTGGTGGTGCCGGTGAACAGCGCGGGCGTCATGAAGTGGCCGGGCGTCGCGCCCTCGATCACCTCGCCGCCGCAGACCAGCGTCGCGCCTTCCTCCTGACCGATCTTCACGTAGCGCTTGTTCTGTTCGAGCTGGTTCTCATCGACCACCGGGCCGATATGCACCGCGCCGTCCATCGGGTCGCCGACCTTGAGCGCGCGCAGCTTCTCGGTCAGCGCTTCGACGAAACGATCATGGATGCCCTCGGTCACGATCAGCCGCGACGAGGCGGTGCAGCGCTGGCCGGTCGAGAAGAAGGCGCCGTTGAGCGCGCAGTTCACCGCCGTGTCGAGATCGGCGTCGTCGAGCACCACGAGAGGGTTCTTGCCGCCCATCTCGAGCTGCACCTTCTTCATCTGCGCCACGCATTTCTCCGCGACCATGCGCCCGGTCTCGACCGAGCCGGTGAAGCTCACCGCGTCGATCTCGGGGTTTTCGAGGATCTCGGCGCCGACCTCGGCGCCACGACCCATGACGAGGTTGAACACGCCCTCGGGCACGCCCGCCTCGTGCAGGATCTCGGCCAGCGCCCAGGCGCAGCCCGGCGTCAGGTCGGCGGGCTTCAGGACCACGCAGTTGCCATAGGCCAGTGCCGGGGCGATCTTCCAGGCCGGGATCGCGATGGGGAAGTTCCACGGGGTGATCAGCCCGATCACGCCCAGCGCCTCGCGCTGCACCATGACCTCGACGCCGGGGCGCACGCTATCGATCGCGTCGCCGGTCTGGCGCAGCGTCTCGCCCGCGAAGAAGCCGAAGACCTGGGAGGCGCGCATCACCTCGCCCTTGGCCTCGGCGAAGGTCTTGCCCTCCTCGCGGGCCAAGAGCTCACCGAGCTCCTCGGCGCGTGCGGCGATGGTATCCGAGACCTTCTTCAGCAGGTCATGGCGCTGCTGCGGACCGGAGCGGCTCCAGGCCGGAAAGGCGGCGCGGGCCGCGGCGATGGCGCGCTTGGCGTCGTCCTTGGAGGCGCGGGCATAAAGCCCCACGATCTCGTCGGTATTGGCGGGGTTGCGGTTCTCGTTGACGTCCGCGCCCTCGACCCATTCGCCCGCGATCAGGTTGCGGTGCTGCTTGGTCACGTCGTTCATCTTCATCTGGTCTGTCCTGTCGTTCTGGAAAATTGTCGCTCAGGCCGGCTCGGCGGCATGTGGGGACAGGCCGGGCAGGGCCCGTGCCTGTTCGTCGGTGAGCGGGGCAAGCGGCGGCAGCACGCGGGCATAGCCCGGCAGGTCGTGCAGCCGCGCCACCAACGCCTTGACGCTGGGGATCAGCGGCGTTGCCGCGATGGCGCGGCGGCGGCGGCCGACCTCTTTCGCAAGGGCGGCGTCCGCGGGGTCGGTCCAAAGCCGCTGCGCCAGCGGCGCGGTGAGATTGACGGTGGCCGAGATGCAGCCCGCAAAGCCGCGCGCCTCGCACTGCGCGAGCGCAGCCTCGTCGCTCGGAAACACGTCGAAACCCCCGATCCGCGCCAGTTCGGCGGCGTAGTCGAGATCGCCCGAGCTGTCCTTGGCCCCGGCGATCCGGTCCGGAAAGCTGGCCTTGAGCCAGGCCGCGAAGCCCGGCTCGAAGCGCAGCCCGGTCATCTGCGGGAAATTGTAGAGATAGATCGGGATTGGCCGGTCCGCCGTCGCCTCGATCAGCCGCTCGAAATACGCGTGCAGCCCGGCCTCGTCGACGCCCTTGTAGTAATAGGGCGGCAGCACCAGCGCCGCGGCAAAGCCCAGCTCGGCCGCGTGTCGGGTCAGAGTCACGGTGGTGGCGAGATCCGGGCAGCCGGTGCCGACCATCATGCGGGCGGGAGCGATCTCGCGGGCGAGATCGCTCATCAGATCCATCCGCGCCGAAGCGGGCAGTGAGCTGGCCTCGCCGGTGGTGCCGAGAAGGTTGAGCGCGTCGCAGCCATTGTCCAGAAGCCAGCGCGCGTGGCGCAGCATCGGCGCCGGATCGGGGCGTCCGTCCTCGGTCAGGGCGGTGGCGATCGCGGCGATGACGCCGCGCGGTCGTTTGGGGAACATCTGCACCTCAGGCTGTCTGGCGTTCGGATTTCGGATAGGCCGCGACGAGAGGGTGGTCCGCATCGGTCGAGACCGACTTGTCCCAGCCGCCGGGATCGCCGAGGCCGCTGACCTCCGCGCCGAAGAATTCGCGGTTGATGGCCTCGAAGGGGCGCGCGGCCTCTGGCAGTTCCCGGTCGTAATGGATCGCGTCGACCGGGCAGATCGACAGGCACAGCCCGCAATTGATGCATTCTTCGGGGTGGATGTAGAACATCCGCCCGCCTTCGTAGATGCAGTCCGCCGGGCAGGCCAGCGTGCAGGCGCCATCCTTGATGTCGATGCAGGGCTCCGCGATCACATAGGCCATGGGGGTGCTCCTCCGGGTCACAAGGCGACTATCGAGCCGCAGGGTGATCCAATAAAGAAGAGAATTCCGCCTAGGCCGATGCCGAAACGGCAACGCTTGGCGGGTGCCCGGCGCTGCCGAATTGCCGGTACTTCCGGGCTGGAAACGTCCCTCCCCGAGCAGACCCGCCTATTGGCAACGGCTCTCGCGCCATTCTGTCAGGAGCGGCGGAAGGCCCGCCGCCACGCGGCCCCGCCGATCATCGCAGCCGGGCGTCCTCGAAGCTCTGCGTGTCGTGGCAGGAGCTGCAGTTCTTTCCGAACCGCCCGTCATGGACGTCGTCCTCGGCATGGCACAACACGCAATCCTGGGAGATCGCCAGGCTCGCGGCTGCGGCCTGGGTATGGCAGGAGCCGCAGCTCACGCCCTGATGCGCGCCGGTTAGGGCGAAGTCGGTTTCGGTGTCGTGGTCGAAGGTCCAGAACTCCCAGCCATTCGGGTTGTGGCAGGTCTCGCACTGGTCGGAGAGGCTTCCCTCGTGGATGTCGTCATCCTGATGGCAGCTCGCGCAGGAAGGCTCGGCCGAGCGGAAGGCGGGGTCGAGATGGCAGCCCTCGCAGGGGACGAGCGTGTGCAGCCCGAGCAGGGGAAAGCGGGTGATGTCGTGGTCGAAGGCGACATCGACGGCCCATCCGGCTGGCGCGTGGCAGGTGTCGCAGGCCTCGCCGAGCTGACCCTCATGCGCGTCATCGGCCTCGTGGCAGCCGAAGCAATCGGTGGCGAGATCCTCGGCGAAGGCGTTCGTCGCGTGACAGGCTTCGCAAGCCGCGTCCTCATGGGCACCGACCAGGCTGAACTCGGTGTCGCGGTCGTGCTCGAACCTGACCTCGGTCCAGGCCTCGACCACGTGGCAGGTGTCGCATTCCTCGCCGAACCGCCCCGCATGCACGTCCTGTATCTGGTGACAGCCGATGCAATCCGTGGGCAGCCCCTCATAGACCTCGCCGACATGGCAGGACGTGCAGGTCACCTCCGCATGCGCGCCCGCGAGCGCGAAGCCGGTCTCGGAATGGTCGAAGGGCTTCAGCTCGGCCCAGCCGGTCTCCTCATGGCAGGCGGCGCAGTCGGTGCCGAGGCGCCCCTGATGCGGCTGGTCCTCCTCGTGGCATCCGACACAGTCGTTCGGCGCGTCACGAAACTTCGCCTCGTCCGCGTGGCAGGAGGCGCAGGGCAGGATCGCATGCGCGCCTTCGAGCATGAAATCGGTATCGGTGTGGTCGAAGGTTTCCGTGTCGAGCTGCACGATATCTGCGTCGCGCCCATCATGGTCGGTATGGCAGTATCGGCATTCCTGCTCCAGAACCTCCTGCCTGCGGCCGTGAAAGCCACGGCGCTCGGCGATGTCGCGATCGACCAATTCGTGGCAGTCGAGGCAGAGCTCGGATTCGCCTTCCTCCGAGAAGGAGACATGGCAGTTCGAGCAGTCGTCCTCCAGCTCGGCATGCCCTTCGATGAGATCGCCCGGCATGACCAGCCGTTCGAGCAGGGATTGCGCGAGGGAGGGGGTGGGCATCAGCAGCAGGAAGACCCCGGCCAGAACCTGGCGGACGGCGCGGAGCGTTATGCTGCTAACAAGGTACATTCAATACAGATGAACCCCCACGACATGCACGATAGCAGCAAAGACGAGGATCACGAACAGCGGAAGATGAAACAGGTGCCAGAGCGCGAACAGCCGCTCATACAGCGCGAAGGACTGGGCCCGCGCGACGGCATAGAGATAGCTGTCGAGATGCTGCTTCACCAAGGCGCTGCGGTCGCGCCTGGGGCCGTCCTTGCGTCCGAGCAGCTGGGCGTAGCGCCGCATCACGTCGCGCCGCAGCCGATAGCGCGAGACCGGTCCGGTGATCGTGCGATGGAGGTTCGACCACAGATCCTGCGACTGGGTCAGGCGGCGCGCCTCGTAGTCCTTCAACGTCTCCAGGAGCCATGACGGATCGGGCATGTCCGTGTCGAACTCGTGTTTGAGGTCCTCCATGTCGTTCAGGTATTCCCGCACCGAGGCCCGCCGCCCGTAGAGTCCCTTGTGGATGCGCGAATAGAACAGGCGTCCGATCAGGCCGCTTCCCGCCACCACCAGCATGGCAAAGAGGGCCATCGTGCTGTTGAGCGACCCGAGCGTGAAGTTGGAGTGCAGGATGATCAGCACCGGGCCGATGATGCCCAGCATCATGTGGATCCTGAACCAGTTGCGGACATTGCCAATGAAGCGCAGCCCGGCGAACCGCTTGCGCAGCGGGTAGAGCAGCAGGGTCAGCATCGCCAGCGCGCCGCCGATCCCGAGGAAATATCCCAAGCCCGTCTCGGCCGTGAGATCCCCCTCGAGGCGCCGGGTCCAGGCATAGCCGAGAACGAGGAAGGAGAGCGTCAGCATCACCGGCAGCTCGAACGCGCCAGAGGGCCGCCGCGGGGCCTTCTGTTTCTTGCTCTTCGGCTCGGCTGTCTCTCCGCCAGACGGGCTGGCACCCGGATTCACTCCGGCAGTTCCGACGAGTGTTGCAGTCATCTACGGGCCTCGGGGCAGGGAACATGTGATATCGACCGACGCCGCGTAATGGCTCTGCGCGGGCCGCGCCACTTCGGCCGTGTCGATGTTCCGATTCCGGCGGGTTTACGCGCGCGGGCAGCCGGGTCGCGGCGGAAACTGGCGCAAAAATGCGCAGCTTCAAGCCGGATTTCTGGACAAAACTTCGTTATGGGCGAAGAATGCCCTCATGCGCTCCGGTCGGGAGGAACCTTCGGAGCGCCACCTTGCGTGGCCTCGACGACCGGCAAAGCATAGCAAAGCCGACGTCAGGCGCCGCCGAAGGATCGGGGGTGATCGGCGATGGTGGCGGAGATCGGACTATTCGCCTTGGTGCTGGCGTTGATGATCGCGCTCGCGCAATCGGTCGTCCCCCTGATCGGCGCCAAGCGCGGCGAAACCCAGCTCATGTCGTTTGCGGATGCCGCCGCTGTGGTGCAGCTGGGCTTCGTCGTCATCGCCTTCGCGGCGCTGGTCCGCGCCTTCATGGTCACCGACCTGTCGCTGCGCGTCGTCGTCATGCATTCGAACTCCGCGATGCCGATGCTGTTCAAGGTGACCGGCGTCTGGGGCAACCACGAAGGATCGCTGCTCTTGTGGGTGCTGATCCTGACGCTGTTCGGCGCGGCGCTGGGCCTCAGGGGCGACAACCTGCCCGCCACGCTAAAGGCGCGCGTCCTCGCTGTGCAGGGCATGATCTCGGCTGCGTTCCTCGCGCTGATGATCTTTACCTCCAACCCCTTCGCGCGGGTGTCTCCGGCGCCCGCGGACGGGCAGGAGCTGAACCCGCTGTTGCAGGATGTGGGCCTCGCGATCCACCCGCCGTTTCTCTATCTCGGCTATGTCGGCTTCTCGGTGACCTTCGCCTTCGCCATTGCCGCGCTGATCGAGGGCAAGGTCGATGCCAGCTGGGCGCGCTTCGTGCGGCCTTGGGTGCTCGCCGCATGGTGCTTTTTGACCATCGGCATCACGCTGGGCAGCTTCTGGGCCTATTACGAGCTGGGCTGGGGCGGCTGGTGGTTCTGGGACCCGGTCGAGAACGCGAGCTTCATGCCTTGGATCGTGGGCACCGCGCTGCTGCATTCCGCGCTCGTGGTCGAGCGACGACAGACGCTGATCGTCTGGACGGTGCTGCTGGCGATCCTGACCTTCTCGCTCAGCCTTGTGGGGACGTTCCTGGTGCGCTCGGGGCTCCTGACCAGCGTGCACGCCTTCGCGACCGATCCGTCGCGGGGCATGGGGGTTCTGGCGATCCTGTTCGCCGCCACCGGCGGCGGGCTGGTGCTGTTCGCCATGCGGGCCGGGTCCTTCGACCGGCCGGCCGTGTTCGCCCCGGTCAGCCGCGAAGGCGGGCTGATCCTGAACAACATATTCCTCGTGGTGGCGGCCGGCACGGTCTTCGTTGGTACCTTCTACCCGCTGGTCGTCGAGTTGCTGGGGCCCGACAAGATCTCCGTCGGCCCGCCCTATTTCAACCAGACCTTCGTGCCGCTGATGATCCCGCTTCTCGTCGCCGTCGCGGTGGGCCCGATCCTGAGGTGGAAGCGCGACAGCCTGCGCCGGGCATTGGGCCAGCTGCGCCCGCCGGCGGCGGTGGCGCTGGTCGTGGCGCTGGCGGTCTTCGTCGCTGGCGGCGGGGCGCATCCCTTCGCCGCCGCGGCATTCGGCCTCGCGGCATGGCTGGTGGCCGCGTCGCTCTGGGCGCTGGCGCTCTGGGTCCGGCTGTTTCGCGAACCTTGGCGCCGCAGCGCGACGCTAGCCCGCAAGGTGCCGCGCTCGGTCTACGGGATGGTGATGGCGCATGCGGGCCTCGGCCTTCTCGTGGCGGGCATCACCGGCGTCACCGCCTTCCAAGAGGAGCGGATTCTCTCCATGTCGCCGGGCGACCGGGTGGCGCTGGCCGGCTACGAGGTCAGCCTCGACCGGGTCGAACAACTCAATGGCGAGAACTTCATCGCCGAGCAGGGCCAGTTCACGATCGAGCGCGACGGCGAGCCCTTCGCCGCCATGACCTCGGAACGCCGCTTCTACACGGTGAGCCGCAACACCACCACGGAGGCCGGCATCCGGGCGGTGGTCCTCTCGAACCTCTACGTCGCGATCGGCGAGCCGAATGATGGCGGGCAATGGGTGGTGCGGCTCTACCACCACCCGCTGGCGCTGCTGATCTGGCTCGGCCCGCTGAGCATGGCGGCAGGCGGCTTCGTGTCGCTGAGCGACCGCCGGATGCGCATCGGCGCGCCCCAGCGATCGCTGCGCCGCCCCCAAGGCGTGGAGGCGTGATGGCAGGTGGCATCCGCAAATCCGTGCTGATCCCGGTCGCCGTCTTCGTGCTGATCGGCGGGGCGCTGCTCGCTCTGGCGTCGTCGGGCGGCCGCGACGTGGCAGGCGAGGGATATCTCGACCGCCCGCTGCCGGAATTCGCGCAGCCGCCGCTCATCGGCGACGAGCGCGGGCTTGCGGCCTCGGACATCCGGGGCGAGGTGGCGCTGATCAACGTCTTCGCCTCGTGGTGCGCAGTCTGCCTCAGCGAACACCCGATGCTGATGCGTCTGGCCGAGGAAGAGGAGGTCGCGCTCTACGGTCTCAACTGGAGGGATCGGCCCGGCGCTGGGCGGAGGTTCCTCGACCGGCACGGCGACCCCTATGTCGCCACGGGGGAGGATGCCGCAGGCAGGCTCGGGGCGCAGCTCGCGGTGACCGGCGTGCCCGAGACCTATCTCGTCGATGCCGAGGGCCGCATTCGCTATCGCCATGTCGGCGCCCTCACTGAGCGGGTCTGGCAGGAGGTTCTCAGGCCCCTGATCCGCGAAATCGAGAAACCGTCATGACCGGCCCGCGGCAGCTCGCGCGAGCGCTGGCCTTCGCCTGTCTCTGTGCGCTTGCGCCGCTCGCCGCGCCGGCCGTGCAGCCCGACGAGATGCTCACCGATCCGGCGCTGGAGCAACGGGCACGGGCGCTGAGCCTCGAGATGCGCTGCCCGGTCTGCCGGAACCAGTCGATCGATGATTCCAACGCCGAGCTCGCGCGCGACCTGCGGGTACTGATCCGCGAGCGGCTGGTGGCAGGCGACAGCGACGCCGAGGTGATCGACTACCTCGTGGCCCGCTATGGCGCCTATATCCTGCTGCGGCCGCAGATCGGCGGGGATACGCTGCTGTTGTGGCTGGCACCGGCGCTGATGCTGGGCGCGGCCTTCGCCGGGTTCTCGATCCTCTGGCGACGCAAGGCACCGCCGCCCGAGCCCGAATCCTTGTCGGAGGACGAGAAGGCGATACTCGCGCGGGCGCTCGGACAGGGGGCGGGGCAGGGCGCGGCACAGGGGGACAGACCATGACGCTGTGGATCATCTTGACGGCCATGATCTCGGTGGCGGCCACGCTGGTGGTCGCCCCGTTCCTACGACGGCGGACGGGCGGGCCGGGCAGCAGCGACCAGTCGATCGCTGTGGCGCGCAGCCAGATCGAGGCGATCGAGGCCGAGGTGGCGCAGGGGCTGCTCGCCCCGCAGGAGGCGCAATCGGCGCGCACCGAGATCGAACGGCGGATCGTCGCGGCGTCCCGGGCGCCCCGTTTCGCGCTGGGCGAGGCCTCCGACAAGGTGCGGCTGGCCGCGATCGCGGTCGTCTCGGGATGGGTGGTGATCGGTTCGGCCGCGCTCTACCTCTCGATCGGTCGGCCCGACCTGCCTGCGGCACCGCATCTACCGATGGCCAGCCTCGCCCAGCCGGTCGCGTCGGCGCCCGCGACCGCCACGGCGTCGCCCGCCAGCCCCGCGCAGGCGGACATGTCCCAGCCCACCGGCAGCGTCGACGGCGCGATCGCCAGTCTCGTCGCGCGGCTGCGCGAGACGCCCGATGACGCCGAGGGCTGGCGGATGCTGGGCTGGTCCTACTTTAACACCGGGCGCCATGCCGAGGCCGCGAAGGCCTATGCGCAGGCGGTGGCGCTCGTCGAGGACGACCCCGATCTCTGGTCACATTATGGCGAGACGCTGGTGAGGGCGGCCGACGGGCTGGTCACGACCCCCGCGCACGAGGCCTTCGACGCGGCGCTGGCCCTGAACCCCGACGACGCGCGCGCGCGGTTTTTCAAGGGGATGGCGCTTGAGCAGGATGGCGACCCGCGCGCGGCGATTGACCTGTGGATCGAGATGCTGGCCGATGCGCGGCCCGACGCCGACTGGGCGCCGGGTGTCTTGCAGCGCGTGCGCGAACTGGCTAGCCAGCAGGGCATCGATATCGCCGGGCGGTTGCCCGAGACCGAACCGCTGCTGCCGCCGCCGCCGGTCGCCCCGGGTCCGACGCAGGCGGATGTCGATCAGGCGGCGGGGATGACGCCCGCCGAGCGGCAGGCGATGATCGCCGGCATGGTGGACGGGCTCGAGGCCCGTCTCGAAGACGCGCCGGACGATCCCGAGGGCTGGATGCGGCTGATGCAGTCGCGGATGGTCATGAACGATCCCGAGGCGGCCCGCGCGGCCTACGAGCGTGCGTTACGACAGTTCTCCCGGTTCCCCGATACCCTTGCCCGGATCGATGCCAAGGCTGATGAGCTGGGCCTCCGGGCGGATTGAACAGAGGAACGGACCCCTGATTGATACGACATTCCTGATCTATGCCGTGCCGCTGGCGCTGGTGTGGGTGGTGTTCGTGGTCCTGCGCAGGCAGGGCGAGCGCAGGGCGCTGGCGAAGAAGCAGGAGGCGCAGGCCGCGGGGCTGACGCAGCCCGCCTCGCTGCACCCGGACATCGACGCGAATATGTGCATCGGCTGCGGGGCTTGCGTGCGCGCCTGTCCCGAGGGCCAGATCCTCGGGCTGGTGAACGGCAAGGCCGAGCTGGTCGAGCCCGCCAACTGCATCGGTCACGGTGCCTGCGCCGCGGCCTGCCCGATGGACGCGATCAGCCTCGTCTTCGGCACCGCCGAGCGCGGCGTCGACATCCCCGAGGTGGGGCCGGATTTCCAGACCAACGTGCCCGGCATCTACATCGCGGGCGAGCTCGGCGGCATGGGGCTGATCCGCAACGCGATCGAACAGGGCCGACAGGCGATCGGCGAGATCGCAAAGCAGAAGCCGCAGGCGCCCGAAGGCGGGGTCGACGTGGTCATCGTCGGCGCCGGCCCGGCGGGCTTCGCGGCCGGCCTCGGGGCCAAGCAGCACGGGCTCAAGCACGTGATCCTCGAACAGGAGAGCTTCGGCGGCACGGTTTCGCATTTCCCGCGCGGCAAGCTGGTGATGACCGCGCCGGTGACGCTGCCGATCTATGGCAAGGCGAATTTCCGCGAGACCACCAAGGAAAAGCTCATGGAGTTCTGGACCGAGGTGCTCGAGGATACCGGGCTCGAGATCAACTACGAGGAGCGGGTCACCGACATCGCGCCGGAGGGCGAGGGCTTCGTGGTCACCAGCACGAAGGGCACCTACCGCACCCGGGCCGTGCTCCTGACCATCGGGCGGCGCGGCACGCCGCGCAAGCTGGGCGTCGAGGGCGAGGAGCAGAGCAAGGTGGTCTACCGCCTGATCGACCCAGAGCAGTATCAGGGCCAGTCGGTGCTGGTGGTGGGCGGTGGCGACAGCGCGATCGAGGCGGCGACCAGCATCGCGGACCTGCCCGATACCGACGTCACCCTGTCCTATCGTAGCGCCGCCTTCTCGCGGGTGAAGCCCAAGAACCGCAAGCGGCTCGAAGAGGCCGAGGCCGCGAAGCGCCTCGACGTGATCCTCAGCTCGAACGTCAAGGCGATCGGCGAAACGCATGTGGAGATCGAGCAATCGGGCGAGACGACGAGCCGTCCCAACGACGCCGTCATCGTCTGCGCGGGCGGCATCCTTCCGACCCCCTTCCTGAAATCCATCGGCATCACCATCGAGACCAAACATGGCACTGCATAAAACGCCGCTCGTGCTGGCACTGGCCCTGATGGTCTTTCCGGTTCACGCCGAGGAGGGGGCGGATCCGACCACGGCCCTTCGGCTCGAGGAGGCGCAGACGGCGGTGCGCCAGCGCAATTACTCCGAGGCCGCCGAGATGCTCGCGGCGCTCGCCGCCGCCGGCAATGCCGAGGCGAACTACATGCTGGCCACCCTCTACCGGAATGGCCGTGGCGTGCCGCAGGACGAGGCGATGGCCTTCGATCTGACCCGGACGGCGGCCGAGGCGGGGCATGTCGAGGCGCAGTTCAGCCTCGGAACCCTGTATCTGTCGGGGCGCGGTACGGATGAGGATGCCGCCGAGGCGCGCCGGTGGATCGCCGCCGCAAGCGAGGCGGGGCATCGCCGGGCCAAGGCGGCGCTGTCGGAACTGGACGCGCGCGACGCCGAACCGGCCTCGGATGCGGCGGTGTCGCAACCGGCGGAGGGCGCGCCGGAGATCACCGATCTCGCGCCGTCGCGGATCGCGACCGAGCTGGGCTGGACCCTGCTGATGGAGGTGGCGCGCCGCGGCGAGGAAAAGACTGCCCGAAAATTGCTCGAACAGGGCGCCGCACCGGACGAGACCGACAAGCAGGGGCGCACGGCGCTGATGCACGCGGCCGAGGCCGGGCATCTTGATACGGCCCGATCGCTGGTCGAGGCCGGGGCCGATCCCGACCTGCAGGATGCCGAGGGCAGGACGGCGCTGGCGCTCGCGACCGGCGCGGGGCATTTCGAGATCGTCGAATACCTCGTGATGAAGGGCGCGCGCAGCGATCTCGCCGACAAGGCGGGAAACCGCCCCCTGCAACTGGCGATCGCGGACGGGCAGACGCGCATCGCCATGTTGCTGGCGGGCGAGGACCTGTCCGTCCAGAACCCCGAGCACCAGTCACGCCTGCTCATGGCCGCGGCGCGCAGCAGCGGGCCCGAGCTTTTGCGCCTGCTGTCCGATCACGGCCTGCCCTTCGATCTCTTGGACGAAGATGGCCGGGGCGCGCTGTGGCACGCGGCCGCCTCTGGCAACGCGCCCGCGACGGCGTTCCTGATCGAGAACGGGCTCGGGCTCGATCAGGCGGACCTTGCCGGAGAGGCGCCGCTGCACGCCGCGCTCCGCTTCGACCAGGCGGAGACGGCGAAGTTGCTTCTGGCCGGGGGCGCCGATGCCAACCTCGCCACTTCCACCGGCAACACGCCTTTGCTGATCGCGGCGCAGCAGGGCAATCTGGACGCGGTCCGCCGCCTTCTGAAGGCCGGGGTGGACATCGATCTGCGCAACGAAAAGCGCAACTCGGCGCTGATGCTCGCGGCGCAGGCCAACCGCGTCGAGGTGGTCCGCCTGCTGCTCGAGGCCGGCGCCGACAGGCGGCTCCGCAACCAGGACCGTCACCGCGCGCACGATCTGGCCGTCGCGGCGGGTCACGCGGAGGTCGCCGAACTGCTGGAATAGGCACCCGCCCGAAGCGTCAGAAATCTTGCCTTATGCCGACGAAGGCGTAGCTCTCGGTGCTGTTGTCGCGCGTCGTCGATGTCTCGGTTCTCGACAGCCGGCCGCCGATCTCGACCTCGAGCATTGCTTTGTCCCGGATTTCGTAATCGACGTTCAGCGAAGGGATCGCGAAGATCTCGGTCCCGCCGGTGTTCTTCAGTTCCCGGCGACCGAGCCGCAGGCGGGGCCGCAGCCGCCATTGCTCCGTCGGCTCAAAACGGTAGGAGGCATCGGCGAGCACGAGCGTCGACGACGAGGTGTCGGCATAGCGCGCCGATGCGCTCACGACATCGGTTTCCGCGAACACGCCGGAGCCGAAGACGCCGATGGAGGCGTAGTAATCCTTTCCCGGGGCCGGGATCTCGGCCACGCCACCCGAGGCGGGATTGCCCTCGGTGTCGAAGATCGTGGCATCCATGTTGAGCAGCCAGGTCTCGTTCAGGGGGCGGAAATAGGTCAGGGTGGCCGAACGCGAGGCGGTGGTGCGGTCCAGCGCCAGCTGTCTCAGCTCGCTCAGCGTGAAGCTGTCGCGCAAATCGTCCAGCGTCATGCCGAATTGACCCTGCTCGGCATTGCTCAGCGCGAGAGTGGGGGACTGGACGAAATCGAGGCTGAGCGTCAGCGTCGAGCGGTCCTCGAAGATATGCGTGCCCGAGACCCGGGCGTAGTTCAGCCGGTCGAAATAGATGTCGTAATCCACGGCGGCATCGGCGCTGAACCACTCTCCCTCGTATTCCAGCTCGAACCCGACCGTGCGGCGATCGACCAGCGATCCGACGCGTTGCTCGGCCGCATAGATCGTCAGGTCGGTATCGGGATAGATCTCCGCGAAATCGACGCTGAGGCCATAGAACAACCGGTCGAAGGCGAAGAGGGAATCCCGCACGCTGTCCACGGGCGAGCCGATCTGGAAATGGCTGCTGATATCCTCCTGATGCTGCCAGCTGAGGGTCGCGCCGTCGAACCGGTCGAACACCCCGCCGGATCGGACCAGGTGCCGACCGAAACGCAGCGACAGTTCGGTCCCCTTCGGGTCGTAGTCGAGATAGAGCCGGGAGAAGCGGAAGTTCCTTTCGTCGTCATCGAAGTCGATTTCGAAAGCGCCCGCGACGCGCCAGGACAGAAGGTAGTCTTCGGTCTCGTAGGAGCCGATGGTGCTCAGGCTGGTCACCAGGGAGTTCTGCAGCACGAAATCGTCCACGGATCGGCGAGAGGTGTCGAACTCCGTGAAGCGGGTCGTGCCCTGCCGGAAGAAATAGGTGGAATCGACGCTGCCGGAGTATTCGAGCTTCGGAAACGTCTCTTCCTCCTCTCGCTCGTCCTCCTCCTCCGGCGCATCCGCGAGCCTCCGGTCCGTGACCTCGGGGGGCTCCGGCGGCTCTTGATCAGACGCGACGGGCACCTCCGCCTCTTCATCCTCCTCCTCCTCCGCCGGTTCGGAACGAGCGCTATCTGCCTCGGCGACCTCGCGAAGCGGTTCGGGCGGGGCGCCCCTCGCCGTGGTCAAGGCGTCGAGGCGCTGACGGACGCGGACAGCGCCTTCGCTGTCGGGATATCGCTCCAGATAGAGCAGGTACTCGGCCTCGGCCTGCGCGAACTGCTCGTTGCGCTCCCGCACGACGCCGAGCAGTTCCCGGGCCTCGGCGCTCCTGCTGTTCTCGGGCGCATTCAGGATCCTGGTCAGCAACCGGATCGCGAGATCATAGTCCTCGGCGGTGATCGCAGCGCGCGCATCGGCGAAATCGGTCTCGATGTCGTCCTCGTCGACGGCAGGTTCATCGCCCTCTGTCTCCGCCGGATCGGCATCGACGTCCGGCTCCGACAGCGCCGTGCCATCCGGCTCCGGCCCCTCCGTCTCGGGACCCTCTCCCGTGAGGCTGGCAAGGCATTCCCCCTCGCCACCGGCCTCGGCCACCGCGACGGACAGGCGCAACCCGCCCGAGGACATCGTGGCGTTCGTGACCACCTCGCGGGCGAAGGAAATGCCGAGCACGAGGTCCGCTCCCGATTGCTCGAGGCTGATGCTGGTCACGCCGAGATCGCTCGAGGACGGTGCGGGAATGGACTCGGGCGCGTCCAGTTCGAGGCCTTCGCCATCCTCCGTTTCCTCGCGCAGGACGAGATCGATCTGGCTGCTGGCCTCCACCCCGCTCTGCACGAGGAGATCCAGCGGCTCGGCGAATTCCACGGCAAGGATCGGGCAGCCCAGATCGGGATCGAAATCCGCGCTCGCCTCGACCAGCAAGGACTGCGCCCGTGCGGTTTCCGGACAGGTCAGCGCGGCAAGCAGCGAGAGCGCCGCGATCGAGCCGTAACCTGGTTTGCAGTCCAGCCCGTTGCGGTCGCTCATGCCGATCCCTCCCATTCGCAGTCTCTCTCAGCTTCGGGGTTCAGGGAAAGCTGTCAATGAACCGAAAGCCGGAGGCTGGGCCATTTTCCGCGTGGCCGCTCGAGGCCCATCCCTCTGAGAGAGCCGCTTACGGAAGGACCGACAGGGCGGGCGGGGGAAATCCTGCCCGTGACAGACGGAGCGGATCGAAGGGCCGCCGTCTCAGTCATCCCACTCGCGGGTGTCATGACAATCGTCGCAGGCATTCGAGGACTGCGGATGGTCGCTGGGTTTGCCCTGGGCGAAGCTACCATTGTGGCAGGTGACGCAGGCGCCGGCGACCGAGTCGTGGTTGACCCGCACCTCCGACCATTCGGTGGTCTGGTGACAATCCTCGCAGAGATTGCTGCTGGGGATGTGGTTGCCGGGCTTGCCGGTGGCGGTGCTGCCGTTGTGGCAGCTGGCGCAGGCGCCGCTGACCGAGGCGTGGTCGAAGCGGACGTCGGTCCAGTCGGTGACGACGTGGCAGTCGTCGCAGGTGTTGGAGCTGGGGATGTGGTTGCCGGGCTTGCCGGTGGCGGTGCTGCCGTTGTGGCAGCTGGCGCAGGCGCCGCTGACCGAGGCGTGGTCGAAGCGGACATCGGTCCAGTCGGTGACGACGTGGCA
>NZ_FWFY01000016.1 GCF_900172345.1 Limimaricola soesokkakensis | reverse complement strand
CGCCGGAAATCGTCCACCAACTCATCGTCGAGCGCGTCGGGCGAGACCGGGTGATGCAGGTAGGTCAGCCCGGCCTCTTCGGCGATGCGCCGTTCTTCATCGGGGGCGACCTCCTGCTTTTCGTCCGTGGTTCGGAAATTCACCACGCTGCGGAAACCTTCTTCGGCCGCTTTCCGAAGCGCGGCTTCGTCCGGGGCGAAGCGGGCGATGCTATGATTGCTGTCGATCTCTACGACGTTGTCCATCTTGGTCCTCATTTCTGCTCGGGGGTTTCGACCGGGTAGCCGGCGGCGCTCCACGCCTTCCAACTGCCCGGCACGTTGCGGATGGTTTCGAAGCCGTGCGCCGCAAGCAGGCTTGCCGCGATGCTGGCGCGGAAACCACTGGCGCAGTAGGTCGCATAGGATTTGCTACGGTCGAGATCGCTCATCTTCTCGCGCAGCTCACCAAGGAAAGCGTGCGTCGCGCCCGGCAGGTGGCCGCCCTCCCATTCATCGGGCTTGCGAACGTCCAGCGGGGTTATGTCCTGCGCGTCCTTCAACTCATGCACTGAGATCTGCGGGATCTGCGCGAAATCGCGCCCCGCCTCGCGCCAGGCGCTCATGCCGCCGGCAAGATAACCGCCGAACTCGGTGAAGCCTGTGCGCCACAGCAGCTTCACCACGCCGGGCAGGTCGGCATCCTCGTGCAGAACGAGGTAGATGGGCTTTTCCGGATCCAGCAGCCATCCGGCCCAGACCGACAGCTCCGGCCGCGCACCGATGTTGAGGCTGCCCTTCACATGGCCCGCGCCGAAATCCATCATGTCGCGGGTGTCGACGATCTGCGCGCCGCCCTCGGTGGCCTTGGCGAACCGCTCGACCGTGAGGGGAGGCACGCGGGGCAGGTTGCGCAGCACCTCGGGGCCCTTTGCATTCACCTTCTTCAGCCGGGGGTAATGCGTCGGCACCGGTGGGGCGTCCGTCTGCATCACCTTCTTGAACTCCTCGAGGCTTTCGATCTTCGCGTAGTCGTTGAAGCGCCGCTCGTAGCCGATGGTCGAGGACATGCGGTCGCCGATATCGGGGCCGCAGGCCGATCCCGCGCCGTGGCAGGGATAGATGATCACGTCGTCTGGCAGCGCCATGAACACGTCGCGCACCGTGTGGAACAGCTTCTCGGTCAATTCCTCGGTCTGGTCGTCGCCCATCAGGTCGGGCCGACCGACGCTGTCGACGAAGAAGGCGTCTCCGGATAGCACGCCCCACGGCGTCTCGGTGTCGCCGTCATACAGGAAATAGGACATGTGCTCGGGGGTGTGACCGGGGGTGAAGCGCGCCTTCATCCGCAGCCCGCCAAACCGGAACTCGTCGCCGTCTCGCACAGTCTCGTGGTCGAAGCCGTACTCCGCGCCGCCCTCGGTGCTGACATAGAGCTTGGCCTGTCCGCCGAGCCGGTCGACCAACTCGCGCGCGCCGCTCATGAAGTCGGCGTGGATGTGGGTTTCGAACACATGGGTGATGGCAAGGCCGAAGCGCCGCGCCGCCTCCAAGTATATGTCGACGTCTGGACGCGGATCGACCACGGCACAGACATGCGCGGCGTCGTCCCCCAAGAGGTAGGAGCATTCGGCGACGCCGTCGGCCAGAATCTGTTCGAAGCGCAGGGTCATGGCTGGTCCTCCTTCACATGCGAAAACGGGAATGCTTCGGACAGGGTTCCGGTGGTGCCAGGAGACGGCGCGTGTCCGCCTGCAACGGGAAGAGGGGTGGACAGAAGGTTTATACGTAGTTGAATGTGTGAATGCGTCAAAAGGGCGCAGCCGGAGTCGGCGCGGCGGAGCGCCGTCTTGTTCGGCGCGGTAGGGCATGCCGCCCATGCCCGCTCAAGGGAGGACGAGATGACGATACTGAAACGGATGCGCGGCGTGTTGGCTGCCGGATTTGCGGTGCTGACATTGCTGGCGGCGGGGAGTGCCGCCGCGCAGGACAGCGATCGCTATGGCCAGCAGAAGGTGGTCTACCACATCAACGGCAATGGCGGCGAGGACGACAAGGCCTATCGCGGCGCGCTGCGCAACGTGCAGAACCACATCAACGCCGTGGGCCGCGACAACATCGAGGTCAAGGTGGTCCTGCATGGCAACGGGGTCGGGCTGCTGCAGAACGCGATGGAGAACGAGCCGCTGCAGATGGACGTGACCAGCCTGCGGGGTCAGAACGTCGTCTTCCTGGTGTGCAACAACACGCTGACCGGCCGCGACATCAGCTACGAGGAGGACCTGTTCGAGGTGTTCGAGGACCAGATCGTCCCCTCGGGCGTGGCCGAGCTGAGCTACCTGCAGGGGCAGGGCTACACCTACGTCAAGCCGTGAACCCGCCGCTGGGCCGCCTCGCGCGGCTCAGCGCCCTGCTGCGACGGTAAGCCCGAGCAACCGCCAGACCTGCATGCCGCCCCGGTAATAGCTGATCTTCTCCGCGGGGTAGCCCGCGCCGATCATCGTGCGGATCGCGGTGGGCGACTGGCCGCACCACGGGCCGTTGCAGAACAGCGCCACCCGCGGTGCCTCCGAACAGTCCCAGCCCTCGAAATCCGGCTCGCAGTCGAGCTCGCCCAACCTGTCGGTGATCACGTCCCAGGGCAGGTGGATCGCCCCCGGAATGGTGCCGCCTTCGAACCAGTCGCGGGTGCGGCTGTCGATCACCACGGCGTCCGGATCCTCCAACATGTCGAGCAGCTCCAGCTCGCCGATCGTCGTGACGCCCTCGGCGGGGGTCATCGGCTGGATGCAGAAGGGCGGACAGGCGCGCGACGTCTTGGCGAAGTCGCCGGTGATGACCGCCTCGTTATCCTGTTCGCGCATGATCTCGATCGGCCCGTCCGGCGTCTCGACGGTGACCGACATCCGGTCTGCGTCGATGCCGACCGGCTCGGCGAGCACAGGTGCGGCGATGAGGGCAAGGAGGGCTGCAAGGCGGATCATGATCGGTCTCCCTTATTGCGCGGCCATCGGCACGCGGGCGATGCGACAGCGGTCCCACAGAGCTTCCAGCGCCGAAGCCAACCGGTCGAGATCGGCCTCCGAATGTACCGGCGAGGGCGTGATGCGCAGCCGCTCGGTGCCGCGCGGCACGGTGGGGTAATTGATCGGCTGGATGTAGATGCCGAACTCGTCGAGCAGCAGGTCCGAGATCCAGCGGCATTTCACCGGATCGCCCACCATCACCGGCACGATGTGGCTCGGGTTAGGCAGGTGCGGGATGCCCGCCGCGTCGAGCCGGGCGCGCAGGCTTGTCACCCGCTCGGCCTGCAACCGGCGCTCGGCGTCGGAAGTCTTTAGATGGCGCACCGCCGCCTGCGCGCCGGCAGCGACGGCGGGGGGCAGGGCGGTGGTGAAGATGAAGCCCGAGGCGAAGCTGCGCACGAAATCGCACAAGGCGGCGGAGGCGGCGATATAGCCGCCCATCACGCCGTAAGCCTTGCCCAGCGTACCCTCGATCACGTCGATGCGCCCCATCAGCCCGTCGCGCTCGGCGACCCCGCCGCCGCGCGGGCCGTAGAGGCCGACGCCATGCACCTCGTCGAGATAGGTCAAGGCGCCGTAGCGCTCGGCCAGATCGCAGATGCCTGCGATGGGGGCGATGTCGCCATCCATCGAGTAGACGCTCTCGAAGGCGACGATCTTCGGAGCATTTGCTGGCAGGGCCGCGAGTTTCGCCTCCAGATCGGCGAGGTCGTTGTGCTTCCAGATCACCTTTTCGGCGCGGCTGTGGCGGATGCCCTCGATCATGCTGGCGTGGTTGCCCGCATCCGACAGCACGATGCAGCCGGGAATGCGCGCGGCCAGCGTGCCCAGAGCCGCCCAGTTCGACACGTAGCCCGAGGTGAAGAGAAGCGCCGCCTCCTTGCCATGCAGGTCGGCCAGCTCGCGCTCAAGCGCCACGTGGTGCCGGGTCGTGCCCGAGATGTTGCGCGTGCCGCCCGCGCCCGCGCCGACCTCGTCGATGGCCGCGTGCATCGCGGCCAGCACCTTCGGGTGCTGGCCCATGCCGAGATAGTCGTTCGAGCACCAGACCGTCACCTCGGAGGGCGCGGCACCGTCATGGCGGGTGGCGGCGGGAAAGGCGCCGCGATGGCGCTCCAGCTCGGCGAAGCGGCGATAGTTGCCCTCGGATCTGAGACGGTCGAGCTCGGCGGCGAAGAAGCTGTCGAAGGCCACCCGCTACTGCCCCGCCGCCTCTTTGGCGATGCCGTCGAGCAGCGCCTGCACCTCCTGCATCGGGCCATCGGGCATCGCCCGGTAGCCGATCTCGACCGCGCCGTCCTTGTCGGTGACGAAGATCCCGTAGGGGCAGTGCGCGATGTTGGCCGGATCGGCCTCCATCACCTTGCGCGACACCACCGCCGAGCAGAACAGGAGCACGTCGGCGGCATCGAAGATGGTCACGTCGCTGCCCACGTCCTCCCCGGTGCGGTTGAGCATGTCACCGACGCGGCTGACATAGTCGACCACCAGCCCCTCTCCGACGATGGCGCTCTCGACGCTGAAGGTGGCGTCCTCGAAGCTGCCGTCGAAGGGATAGGTGACCACCTCCTGCGCCGAGGCGACCCCGCCCGCAAACGCGGCCAGCGCCGCCAAAAGGATCCGTCTCATGGCCTTACTCCTCCCCTGTTGCGGGTCGGGCCGGGCATGGCCCGGCCGTTTCCCTACTGCCGCCCAAGGCGGCGATGCGGGCGGCCCTGCGCGGGCCCCCCGGAATGGCTCATTCGCCCTGCGCCTCGAGGAAGGCGGTGATGGCGGCGATGTCCTCGTCGCTGCGTAGGCCCGCGAAGGACATCTTGGTGCCCTTCAGATAGGCGCGCGGATCGGCGAGGAAGCCCGCGAGGCTCTCGTGATCCCAGACCAACCCGTCCGCGCCGGCCTCTTCCAGCGCACCCGAGTAGCGGAAGCCCTCGACCGTGCCGGCGGTGCGCCCGACGATGCCGTTGAGCTGCGGGCCGCTGCGGTTCTTGGCGTTCTCGCCGACCTGGTGGCAGGCGGCGCATTTTTTGAACACCCGCTCGCCGGCCGCGACCAGCTCCGGATCGGGTCCGGCGCTCGCCTCGACGACCGCCTCCGCCGGAGCCGCTTCTGCGTCGGCGCCTTCGACGGAGGCCGCATCGGCCTCACCCGCGACAGCCGCATCTTCCGGCGCCGTGGGCTGGTCACCCGCCACTGCCTCCTCGGCGGGCTCGGCATCCGCGGGCTGCGCCGCGGCCTGCTCCTCGACCTCGATCGCGGTGTCCTCGACATCCGCGTCACCCTCGTCCGAGCCCGGCGTCACGTCGAGCACGGCGGCCCGCATGGTGATCTCGACCTCGTCCTTGCAGCCTTCCATGCAGGCCTCGCCGGAGAAGGCGGTCAGCTCGGTTTCGGGCCGGTCGTCGGGCTTGAAGCCCTCGGCATTGGGCATCTCGACCTCGGCGAAGCTCTCGTTCGACAGCTCGAAGTCGTCCTCGACGATGTTGTTGAGATAGAGCAGGTAGGCAGTGATCGCGTAGACCTCGTCCGGCGTGAGCGACTGGGCGTCGCCGAAGGGCATGGCCCGGTGCACGTAGTCCCAGACGGTCGAGAGATAGGGCCAGTAGGAGCCGATGGTCTTGACCGGGTCCTTGCGCTCGAGCGTGCCCTGACCACCGGCGAGCTGCGGCCAGCGGCCGACCGCCTCGCCGAAATCGCCGTGGCAGGAGGCGCATTTCTCGACGAAGACCTCCTCGCCGGTCCAGACGTCACCCGAACCCACCGGCAGGCCCTGCCCGTCGGGGCGGATGTCGATGTCCCAGGCGGCGATCTCCTCGGGCAGCGCTTCGCGGCCCAGCCCGTAGCCGCCATCGCGCGCGGGGGCAGGGGCCTCGGCGGCGGCCTGAGCGACCGTCTCGGCGGCCGGGGCGGGGGCCTCGGTCTCCTGCGCGTTGGCGGCGGCCACGAATGACACGCGCGCCGGCGCCGGCATGTCGACCACGAACTGGTCGGCCAGCACGTAGGCCAGGGTCAGCACGCTCGCCGTGCCGGCGGAGGCGGGTGCGAGGATCTTAAGAAACTTCGACATTTTCCGCCTCGCCGCGTTCGTTGACATGCCAGGTCTGGATGCCGTTGTTGTGGTAGATCGAGTTTTCGCCACGGATCGCCCGCAGGTCGTTCTTGGTGGGCTGCACGTAGCCGGTGGAATCATGCGCGCGGCTTTGCAGCAGCAGCGGTTTCCCGTCCCAGTCGAACTCGAAGTAAAAACGGTGCATCGACTTGTCGAAGCTCGGCCCCGACATCCGCGCCTCGTGCCAGTTCTTGCCGCCATCCAGCGTCACGTCGACGCGCGGGATAGTGCCACGACCCGACCAGGCGACGCCGGTGAGCACGGTCGGCCCCTTGGAATGCAGGATCGGCGCCTGGGGGCTGGGATTGGTGATGACCGACTTGGCATCCATCTCCCAGGTGAAGCGACGGGCGATGCCGTTGTCGAGAAGGTCGGTGTATTTCGACGTCTCTTCGCGGTGGTGCCAGGGCTGGTCGCCGACCTCGATCCGGCGCAGCCACTTGATCCACATGTTGCCTTCCCAGCCGGGCACGACGAGGCGGACCGGGTAGCCCTGCTCGGGGCGCAGTGCCTCGCCGTTCATCTTGAAGGCGACGAGGCAGTCATCCATCGCCTTCTCGATTGGGATCGAGCGGGTCATGGCCGACGCGTCCGCGCCCTCCGGCATGATCCACTTGCCGTTGGTCTTGACCCCCGCCTCTTCGAGCAGAAGCCGCAGCGGCACGCCGGTATACATGACGTTGTGGATCATGCCGTGGGTGTACTGGCAGCCATTGAGTTGGGCGCCGGCCCATTCCATGCCCGAGTTCGCCGCGCATTCGAGGAAATAAACCCGGTTCTCGCGCGGGAAGCGCATCAGGTCCTGCATCGTGAAGACGAGCGGCTTGTCGACGAGGCCGTTGATCATCAGCCGGTGCGCGGCCGGGTCGACCTCGGCGATGCCGGCATGGTGTCGCTCGAAGCACAGCCCGTTCGGGGTGATGATCCCGTCGAGCTCGTGCAGGGGCGTGAAGTTCACCGATGAGACCGGATCGGCGGTCAGCCATTCGACGTTGCGCCGGATGACATGCGCCTCGTGCTTCGACGGCGTACCGTAGGGCCGCGCGTCGACGCCGTCGCCCAGATACTGCATCCAGGGCTGCAGCTCGGTGATCGCCGGATCGGGGGTCTGCGCCGCCACGCGGCTGCCCGCGATCGCGCCGCCGGCGGCAAGCGCGCCGGTCAGGAAGCCGCGCCGCGAGGGGGCGGGATCTTTGCTCATGCTCGGAGTCCTCTTGTCGTCCATGTCGGCGGGGCGGCTCATCCGGCCACCACGTCGACGCTTGTGTTGGGGTCGATGGAAACGGTGCCCTGATTGCGGATGTGGCTTTCGACCACGTCCCAGATCGCCGGGCCCTCGGTGCCCTCGTTGACGCTGGCCCATCCGGCCACGACGTAGGTTTTCGACGGATCGATCTGCTCGCCCGACGATAGCAGCGTCATTTCGGTGACGCGGCTGCCCTGTGGCTGGGCGATGTCGATCCGGTAGCCCATGCCGCCGACGCGGACCATGTCGCCGCCCTGCTGGTAGTAGGGGTCGGGGTTGAACAGGTTGTCGGCGACGTCCTCGAGGATGAGCTTCAGCGTCTCGCCGGTCATCTCCGAGCGGTAGGCCTCGGGGTAGCTCATCGCGGTGGCGTTGAAGACGTCCTCGCGGGTGATCTCCTGGCCGGGCATCAGCGAGGCGCCCCAGCGGAAGCCGGGCGAGAGCGCGA
This sequence comes from Limimaricola soesokkakensis, assembly GCF_900172345.1. Lineage (GTDB taxonomy): Bacteria > Pseudomonadota > Alphaproteobacteria > Rhodobacterales > Rhodobacteraceae > Limimaricola > Limimaricola soesokkakensis. The sequence continues at coordinate 29,362 of NZ_FWFY01000016.1, read as the reverse complement.
TGTCGGCCTCGCGCTCGGAAATCAGCGCGTTGCAGATCAGGTCGTCCCAGGTGCCGTTGAAGTTGCCGCGCCGGTACAGCAGCGAATCCGTCGTGCCCAGCACCTCGGCCATCTCGTCCTTGAACGGCGCGCGGGTCTCCTCGACCAGCGCGGTCATCTCCGGATCGGGCGCGATCACGTCCGAGAAGATCGGGATCAGCCGGTGGGTCAGCCCCTTGAGCGCGCCGTCCTGCACGTCGAGATCGACGCGGGAGACGAACTTGCCGTGGCTGCCCGAGGCGATGAGATGTGTGCTTCCGACCAGCACCGGCTCGGGCAGGGCGTCATGGGTGTGGCCGGTCAGGATCAGGTCGATGCCGGGCACCTGCGCGGCCATCTTGCGGTCCACGTCGAAGCCATTATGCGACAGCACCACGACCACTTCGGCGCCGGCGTCGCGTGCCTCCTGCACCACCTCGGCCATCCGTTCCTGGCGGACGCCGAAGCTGAGATCCGGGAACATCCAACTCGGGTTGGCGATCGGCAGATAGGGGAAGGCCTGGCCGATCACCGCGATCGAGGTACCGCCGCGCTCGAACATCTTGAAGGGCTCGTAAGCCGGCTCGTCCCAAGTCGCATCGAAGATGTTAGCGCCGAGGAAGGCGGGATCGAGCTCGTTTTCGACGATCTGGTTCACCCGGTCGATGCCCAGCGTGAATTCCCAATGCGAGGTCATCGCGTCGGTGCCCAGCGCATTGAACAGCCGCACCATGTCGGCGCCTTCGGTCCTGAGCGCGGGCAGCGAGCCCTGCCAGGTGTCGCCCCCATCGAGCAGCAGCGCGTCGGGCCGCTCGGCGCGGATCGCCTTGAGCACGGTCGCGATGCGATCGAGCCCGCCCATCTTGCCGTATTCCCGGCCCAGCGCGACGAAATCGTCATAGGTCAGCGCGTAGTCGAGCGGCGAGCCGTCCTCGATGCCATAGAGCTTGCGGAAGGCGGCGCCGGTGACATGCGGCACGAGGCCCTGCGCCTCGCCGACACCGAGATTGATCTCGGGCTCGCGGAACCAGATCGGCTGGGTCTGGGCGTGAATGTCGGTGATGTGGATCAGCGTGACATTGCCCGGACCGCCGGTGCCGATCAGGTCCTTCTGGCTGAGCCGCTGCTGGGCCGCGAGCCGCGACCAGTTGCCGAAGCCGGAGGCGCCCCAGAGGGCGGAGGCGGCGAGGCCGGCCTGAAGAAAGTGGCGGCGGGCGATCATGGGCGGTTCCCTGTCATCGGATGCGTATTATTGAATATGTTCAGGCGAAAGCACCCCGCCGGGCGAAAGCCGGGCGGGGTGCGAAGGGTCAGTTGCGGACCGAGGGTCCCTCGACCGAGAGACCGTTGCCGCGCGAGGCGACATAGAGCTCCAGCGCCACGAATTCCGGGCTGCCCGGTGCGAAGGTCTCGGCGCGGGTGTCGCGCACGCAGCCCTTGAACCGGTCATGCACCGCGTTGAGCGCGCCGTTCTTGAGCCGGTAGGTCGGGAAGCCGTTGATCTGGCCCTGGCTCAGATGGTCGGCCCGGATCATGTTGTCGTAATTGTCCTCGTGGCAATTCGCGCAGGCGAGCTCGAGCTGGCCGTAGCGGGTGTAGTAGATCTCCTTGCCCTGCTCCCAGGTTTCCTGGGCCGGGCCGTCAATCGCCACGTTGACGGGCATGCCACGCGAGACCGAGGAGATCAGCGCGACCATCTCGGTCATCCGGTCGCCGGTATAGTCCCAAGGCTCCGCCCCGGCGCGCTCGGTCACGCATTCGTTGACCTGCATTTCCAGCGTCTGCACCTCGCCCTTGGCCTCGTCCCACTTGGGATAGACCGCGCGCACGCCCTCGAGCGCCTCGGGGCTTTCATGGCACGAGGCGCAGGACTGGTCGTCGGGACCCATGGCGGTTTCGAAATCGGCGCGGGCATTGTCGACGCCGATCATGCCGGGGTTCTCGAAATCATCCATCTGCAGCGCCTGGGTCTCGGGCGAGCGGTATTCCCAGCCCGAGACGACCTCGCTCATGTATTCCATGTGCTCGGGCGCGGGCGCCCGGGTCACGATCTCGATCTCGTCGTTGATGACGAGGTTCGCCTCCTGCGCCGTCGCGGCGGTGGCAAGGGCGGCCGACCCGGCCAGCCCGAGCGCCGCCCATGCGGCGCCGGTCCTCAGCGTCTGTCTCATCAAGGTCTCCTCCCTTGCCCTCTTCGAGCCGTCAGGCGACGGCGATCTCCTTGGTGTCCTCGTAGGTCGACCCGTCATCGTCGATCCAGGTGAAGGTGAAGGTACCGCTCTCGGGCACCTTGGCCTGAAACTCGAAATACGGGTTGGTCGAGATTGCGGGCTCCATCGCCACGTCGATCACGGTCTCGCCGTTGAAGGTGCAGGTGAAGCGGTTGATGATCGAGCGCGGGATGAGGTTGCCTTCCTTGTCCTTGCGCTGACCCGATTCCATCGGGTGGCTGATCAGGGTCTTGATGGTGATGACCTCTCCGGCGGCGGCTTCCTTGGGGACGCGGACGCGGGGGGTGACGTTCTCTGCCATGTCTCTTGCTCCTTGTCCCGAACTCAGCCGCCGCAGCCGCCGATGGTGACCTTCACCTCCTGCGCCGCACGCGCGAAGCTGCCATCGGACATCTTGGCGATGGCGACGACCTCCTGCGTGCCGGCAAGGCGGATCCGGGTCGAGGCCATCTGCGCGCCCGCCAGCGGGCCGAAATGGAACACGCCCACATCGGGGTTCGGGTTGCCGGTGGCCAGAAGGATGATCGACTCGGCGCCGGGGGCGTCGACCTCGACCGGCACGGTGTTGCCGTTCTCGGCGATCTCGGGCGCGGTGAGGGTCAGCCCCTCGCCGGTGATTTCAGCGCCGCCGGTGAAGTTGGCGATCAGTTCCTCGGTCGGCGTGGCCAGCGCCATGCGCCCGCCCAGCATCACCGAGAGGCCGCTGCCAGCCATGATGGCCAGCGTGTGTCTGCGTGAAAAACTCATTTCTCTCCTCTCCTGCCGCACGATCACTCTTCGCGCAGCGTCATTAGATAGGCGACCACGTCCTCGATCTGCTGCGCGGTGAGCAGTGGATCGAGCGGCTCTGTCCCGGCCTTGCCGGTGAAGCCGTCGCCGGGACGGATGAAGCCCTCGGTTTTGTAGAAGGCGGGCATGATCGTCTCCGGGAAGGTCATCTTGGCGTTTGCCACGATCCCGCGGAGATCCGCCTCGGTCCAACGGTCGGCCGCTCCGTCGAGCGGGGGGCCGATCTCGCCATGGAATGGCACTTCCTTGAGTGCCCCCACCGCGTGGCAGGCGACGCAGTTGCCCAAGCCCCGATCGGCCATGACCTCGGCACCGGCCTTCGGGTCGCCGGGGCTGCCAGTCAGGGACGTCTCGATGGCGCCGTATTCGCCATAGGCCACCTCCTGCGGCGCGACCTCGGCCTGCGCGGCCACGCCGATGAGCGCGAGCGCCACGGCAAGGGTGATTTGTCGCGACATAAGTCCTCCCTGCGGCATTTTGTCCTCCGAAGCGACGTTACTCCGGACCGGGTGTTCCAATCAACATCATATTTGATTTCTTGAATACGGCTTGAGCCAGCTCAAGTCCAAGCCGCTATTCAGCTTGGTTTTCAAGCATTCGAGCGTGGTATTTCTGAAACGGCTCGTCGCCCGCATAGCCATGCTCCAGCACCCAGCGCAGCAGGTTGCGGGTGGTCGCGGGGCCGAACGCGCCCGGCATGACCGCCACCGCCGACTCGGCTGCCGTGGTATCCTGCGGCACCTCCTCGGGCAGGAACATCATGGCCGGCGTGAAGAGCAGGCCCCAGCGCGCGATCATCTCCTTTTCAGGCAGAACGGTGCCGTCGAAATCGGTCACCTCGAGATCGCCGAACATGTTGAGCTGCACCACGAAGTAGTCTTGATCCAGGATCTGCGCGATCTCGGGCAGGACGAAGACCTCCTCGTGCATCTTGCGGCAGTAGATGCAGCCGCGCTGCTCCACGAGCAGCATCAGCCGCTGCCCGGCGGCGTTCGCCTCGGCGAGATCCTCGCGCAGGTCGAGAAAGGTCTGGCGCATCCAAGGCGCCTTGTGGAGCCCGTCATCGCCCATCTCCGCCGTGGCGGGCAGGGCGGAGAGGAGAAGTAGCGCAAGCGCGTGGCGCAGGCGGATCATGGCAGGCTCCTGTCATCCATAGCGGCTGAAGATGGGGAATTCGTCGAGCATCCATTGCGCGACCAGGTTCACCGAATCGGTGGCGATCAGCAGCCCGAAGGCCACGAGCAGCGCCCCGGTCAGCTTCTCGACCGTGCCGAGATGGCGCCTGAAGCGGCGCATCAGGCGGGTGAAGGGGGCCACGAAGATCGCCGCCAGCAAAAAGGGCAGGGTCATGCCGATCCCGTAGGCCAGCAGCAGCCATGCGCCTTCGGTGGCGGTCTGCAGGCTGCCGGCGGTGAACAGGATCACGCCGAGCACCGGGCCCACGCAGGGTGTCCAACCGAAGGCGAAGGCGAGCCCCATGACGAAGGCCCCTGCGAGGCCGATGTCGCCCGCGGGTCCGGCGGCGCCGTTGAGGCGGAACTGGCGATAGAGGAGGCCGATCGGCAGGAGGCCGAGGAAGTGCAGCCCCATCAGCACGATGATTCCGGCCGCGACCCAGCGCAGCAGGTCAAACCATTCGCGCAGGAACTGTCCGGCAAAGGATGCCGAGGCACCAAGCGCCACGAAGACGGTGATGATCCCGGCCGAGAACAACGCCGTGAAGAGCAATGTGCGGCCGCGTTCAGGCGGCACGCCATCCACCTCCGCCTGTCGCGCACCGGTGCCGGCGAGATAGCCGAGATAGAAGGGCACCATCGGCAGGATGCAGGGAGACAGGAACGACAGCAGCCCCGCCAGCACCGCCCCGCCCAGCGTGACCTCGAACATGCCGCCTCCGATTGCCTATATCATATTGCAATACTATTATGGGATGGTGGCGGTCAGTCAATCGAGCGCCGTACCAGCCCCGTTCGAGGATCCGCATGTCGCGCGTCGCAGCCCTTTGCCTCGGCCTGTTCATGGCCTTCCCACCCGGCCTCGCCGCGGCGGCGCTCGAGCTCGTCATGGTCGAGCAAGCGGGTTGCCCATGGTGCGCGCGCTGGAACGGGGAGATCGGACCGATCTATCCCAAGACCGAAGAGGGCGAGGCCGCGCCCCTACGCCGGATCGACATCGGCGAGCTGCCGGACGGGATGGAACTCGCGGGCAAGGTCGTCTTCACGCCGACCTTCCTGCTGGTCGAAGACGGGCGCGAGCTGGGCCGGATCGAGGGCTATCCGGGCGAGGACTTCTTCTGGGGTCTGCTGTCGCGGCTGCTCGGGGAGACGCCGGGCGCGACTTTGGTGCCTCAGGACCCGCCCGGATGATCGCATCGCATTGCGATAAAGGGCGCGAGCCCATAAATGATCCGCCTGACATCGGGCGGAGCCGCTTCGCCGAAACGGGGAGCGCAGCCATGACCCTGCCGAAGATCACCGACAACATGAGCGACGCCGACATGGACCTCATGATGCGCAGCGCGCAGGAGGCCTCGGACTTTCTCAAGGCGCTGGGGCATGAGGGCCGGCTGATGATCTTGTGCCATCTCGTCACTGGCGAGAAGTCGGTGACTGAGCTCGAACAGTTGCTCTCGGCGCGGCAGGCCGCCGTCTCGCAGCAGCTCGCACGGCTCAGGCTCGAGGGGCTCGTGACGCCGCGGCGCGAGGGCAAGACGATCTACTACAGCTTGACCGACGACCGGCCGCGCCGGATCATGGAGCTCGTCTACGAGCTGTTCTGCCGCTCGGGCTGACAGGCGCGCCGGGGAGGGCGCGCGGGGAGGATCACGATATGCTGGATTGGCTCGACGAGCCGACCGTCGCCGCGCTCATCGGTATGGGCAGCGGCGCGGTGCTGGGTGCGGCCGCGCGGCTGGGACGCTTCTGCACGCTCGGCGCCATCGAGGACGCGCTCTATGGCGGCAGCCTTGGGCGGCTCAGAATGTGGGGCATTGCCATCGGCGTCGCGGTGATCGCGGCCTTCGGACTGATGGCGGCGGGGCTGTTCGACCCGATGGACAGCTTCTACCTCGCCCAGGGCTGGAGCCTGCCGGGCGCGATCCTTGGCGGGCTGGTCTTCGGCTACGGCATGGCGCTGGCGGGCAATTGCGGCTACGGCGCGCTGGCGCGGCTGGGCGGCGGCGACATGCGCTCCTTCGTGATCGTGCTGGTCATGGGGCTCGCGGCCTACGCGACGCTCTCCGGCCCGCTCTCCGGCCTCCGGGTCGCGCTCTTCGCGCCGGGCGGTGAACCGACGCCGGGCATCGGCCATTGGATGGCGCAGGCGACGGGCCTGCCGCTCTGGACCTGCGGCCTGTTCGCCGGTTTGGCCATCCTCGCCCTGTCGCTGCGGGGCGGCGAGGCGCTGGGCCGGGGCGCGATCCTCTGCGGCGCCTCGGTCGGCTTGGCCGTCGCGATGGGATGGGCGGGCACGGCCTGGCTGTTCAGTACCGGGTTCGACGCGCTGCCGGTGCTGTCCCACAGCTTCTCGGCCCCGCTCGGCGAAACCATGCTCTATACCATGACCTCGAGCGGCACGGCGCTGAGCTTCGGCGTCGGATCAGTGGTCGGCGTGCTGGCGGGCGCCTTCGCGGGCAGCCTCTGGAAGGGACATTTCCGCTGGGAAGCCTGCGAGGACCCGCGCGAACTCAAGCGCCAGATACTTGGCGCGGGGCTGATGGGCTGGGGCGCGGTGACGGCGGCGGGTTGCAGCATCGGCCAAGGCATCACCGCTTTCTCGGTCCTTGCGATCAGCGCCCCAGTGACGCTGGCTGCGATCGCGCTGGGTGCCGCGATCGGGCTGCGGCAGCTGATCGACGGCTTCGTCATGGCCGAGTGATCCCCCTCGACGCTGCGACGATTCGCATGCAATGATGCGAATGTGTTGTTCGGGGAGGGATGATGAGGATCACCAGACGTAGCGTGATGCGTGGCGCGACGGGGCTCGGCGCCACCTTTGCCTTCGGCCGGGCCTGGGCCGCGGCGGAGATGGATCTCGGCAATCTGCAGATCACGACGCTGAGCGACGGGCATCTGCAACTCCCGGAGAGTTTCCTGATCGGCGATCTTCCGCGGGACGAGGCGCGCGCGATCCTCGATGCGGCCGGCGTCGCGGCCGGGGGATACGAGCCGCCCTGCAACGTGACGCTGCTGCGTTCGGACGCGGATGTCGTTCTGTTCGACGCGGGTGCTGGTCCGGGCTTCATGCAAAGCACGGGACGGCTGCCGGAGGCGCTCGCCGCTCTCGACCTCACGCCCGGCGACATCACCCATGTCGTTTTCACCCATGGCCACCCGGATCATCTCTGGGGCGCGATCGACGATTTCGACGAACCGCTCTTCGTGAACGCGCGGCATCTTATCGGCCGGATCGAGCGCGACTACTGGACCGATCCCGAGACGCTGGAGTCGATCGGTGCCGAACGGCAGAGCTTCGCCGCGGGTGCCGCGCGCCGGATCGAACTGCTCGGAGACAGGCTGGAGACGTTCGAGAATGGGGACGAGGTGCTGCCCGGCGTCGTCGCACGGGCCAGTTTCGGCCATACTCCGGGGCACATGTCCTTCGAAATCGGCGGTGGCCGCGCGCTCATAGCCGGTGACGCCATCGGTAACGCGCATCTGGCCTTCGCGCGTCCCGAATGGCCTATGCCCGCCGACCAGGAACCCGAGCAGGCTGCCCGGACCCGCCTGTCGCTGCAGCAGGAGTTGGCCGAGCGCGAGGTGCCATTGATCGGCTTCCACCTCCCGGACGGTGGAATCGGCCGCGTGGCAAAGAACGGCGACGGGTTTTCCTTCGTCTCGGAGATGTAGTTGCAGACGGATGGCATGCGCCAAGCTCACGGTGGCGAGGAACAGGTTTCCCGGCAGTCGCTTCGGACAATACGTCTTGGTGCGCTGATCCTATTCGTGCCGACCTAACGGCGGGGCTCAGTCAGCCCGCTGAAGCGGGCGACTCTCTCCGGTGACGGGGTTGATCAGCATCACGAGGTCGATGGCCTCCCGGTTTGGCGGTTCGTAGAGGCTTGCGACCCCGCAACTGCCCAGGACCGTTTCGAGGTCGGCCATGGCCATCTTGCTGCGACCCGGCGGCCTGCTGTCCGTGACGAGTTGCGGCAGCACCGTCAGGCGCCGATCCGGTGCAATCCGAAGAACCACCGGCAGAGCGGTGGCGTCGAGACCGCCGATCGGCGTTTCCGCCAAGCAGGATGCGACCCAGCGACGGATCAGGCGCCATTCGCCGGGCCTGAGTTCGGCGTGCTCGGCGGCAGTTTCGTCCGCATCCCAAGGAGTCTGGGCGATAGCGGTGCCCATGGCGGGAGAGGCCCGCCTCTTTGCCTCGGCATATCCGATGCTGGAGATCAGCGCAGCGCCGATCAGCGCCCCGCGAACGACATGACGTTTCATAACGGCCTCCTCAAGCGCAGCCGCATGGTGCGCTTGTGAAACGATCGAAATTGAGTCGGGGATATTAGGGGCGATATTACGCTTGTAGCGCGATCTTGACCATTAAATTTCAACTGCTCGAAAGGTCTAGGCCGGAGGGGAATACCCCATCATGGTCCTTGGCCAATACCTAGCAGGTCGAAGGGTCCGGCCGGCGGGTGATCAGTCTCGCGGGGCCGCGGCGCGGCGCAGCCGGTCGTTGATCGCGCGGCCCAGCCCGTGGTCGGGGATCGGCGCCACGGCAATCCGCTCCGCCCCCATCGCGTCGAGCCGGTGCAGGCAATCGAAGAGATTGGCCGCCGCCTCGACGAGGTCGCCCGAGCGCGACAGGTTCATGTCGGCACCAAGGGCGCCGAAGCCAAGATAGGTCTCACCCGGCTCGGTCTCGGTGGCATTCAGCCGCACCGTACCCTTCGGCGCGTAATGCGAGACGAGCTGCCCCGGCGAGACGGGGGCGGTGGCGGGCGCCACCGGGCCCAGCGCCAGCGGTGCGCCGAGGCAGTCCTCGATCACCTCCGTCGGAAGCCCGCCGGCGCGCAGCAGCGCCGGGACCTCACCGGTACAGTCGATGATGGTCGATTCAAGCCCGACCCCGCAGGTCCCCCCGTCGAGCACCGCCTCAATTCGTCCGGCCAGCCCTGCCAGTACGTGGTTCGCGCTGGTCGGGCTGACCCGGCCGGAGGGATTGGCCGATGGTGCGGCGATCGGCAGCGCGGTTTCGCGCAGCAGCGCCTGTGCCAGCGGATGATCGGGCACCCGTACCGCGAGCGTGTCGAGCCCTGCCGTCACCAGTTTCGAGATACCCGCATAGGGCCGAATCGGCAGCACCAGCGTCAGCGCGCCGGGCCAGAAGGTCGAGGCCAGCCGTCGCGCCGTGTCGCTCATGACGCAATAGGCCTCGACCGCTTCGGCGTCGGGCAGATGCACGATCAGCGGATTGAAGCTTGGCCGTCCCTTGGCTTCGAAGATCCGCGCCACGGCGGCATCGTCGGTGGCGTCGCCACCCAGTCCATAGACCGTCTCGGTCGGAAACGACACGAGGCCGCCCCTGCGCAGCATCTCGGCGGCGCGCTTGAGGCCGGTCTCGTCGGGGTCGAGGTGTCGGGTCATGACGTGGCGTCCGGGCTTGCGAGGTCGGGGGGCGCCGTACCACGCTGTGCCGGCGACGGCGTCCGAAACCGGAATGCCACGCGCCGGAGGAGACCCGCAATGCCCTATCACGCCCCTGTCGATGATTTCCGCTTTATTCTGGAGCACGTGATCGGTTTTTCCGACGTGGCTGCGACGGGGCGACACGCGGAAATGACCCCCGATGTCACCGATGCGATCCTCAACGAGGCGGGGCGCATGTGCGACGAAATCCTCGCGCCGCTGAACCGGGCGGGCGATCTCGAACCGGCGCGGCTCGAGAATGGCGTGGTGCGCACCTCGCCCGGCTATTCGGAGGGTTACCGGGCCATCGCCGAGGGCGGCTGGGTCGGCATGGCGGCGGGCGAGGCGCATGGCGGCATGGGGCTGCCGATGGCGCTCGTCACCTGCGTCAACGAGATGATGGGCGGTGCCTGCCTGGCGCTGCAGCTCAACCCGCTGATGACCCAGGCCGAGATCGAGGCGTTGGAAAGCCATGCGGGGCCGGATTTGCAGGCGCTCTATCTGCCCAAGCTGATCTCGGGCGAATGGTGCGGCACGATGAACCTGACCGAGCCGCAGGCGGGGTCGGATGTCGGCGCGCTGCGCAGCAAGGCCGAACCGAACGGCGACGGCACCTACCGGATCACCGGCCAGAAGATCTACATCACCTGGGCCGATAATGATTTCTCGGACAATGTCGTGCACATGGTGCTGGCCCGCCTTCCGGATGCGGCCGAGGGCACCAAGGGCATCAGCCTGTTTCTCGTCCCCAAATTCATTCCCGACGCCGATGGCCGGCCCGGCGAGGCCAATTCGCTGCGCGTTGTCAGCCTCGAGCACAAGCTCGGCATCCATGGCTCGCCCACGGCGGTGATGGAATATGACGGCGCCACCGGTTGGCTCGTCGGCGAGGCGCATGGCGGCATGGCGGCGATGTTCACGATGATGAACACCGCGCGGCTCGGGGTCGGCTCCCAAGCGGTGGGCGTGGCCGAGGCCGCCACGCAGGCGGCGCTGGCCTATGCGCAGGAACGTCGGCAGGGCAAGGTGGGCGGCACCGGTACGATCATTGAGCACGCGGATGTGCGGGCGATGCTGGCGCGGATGCGGGCCGAGACCTTCGCCGCCCGCGCGATCACGCTGGCCTGCGCCAAGGCGATCGATCTGGGCCGCGAGGGCGACGCGGCGGCCAAGGCCCGCGCGGCCCTGCTGACGCCCATCGCCAAGGCTTTCGGGACCGAAACCGGGATCAACGTCGCCGATCTCGGGATCCAGGTGCATGGCGGCATGGGCTTCATCGAGGAAACCGGCGCGGCGCAGTTCCTGCGCGACGCCCGGATCACCGCGATCTACGAGGGCACCAACGGCATCCAGGCAATGGATCTGGTCGGCCGCAAGATGATGGATGGCGGCGAGGCAGCCTTTTCGCTGATCGACGAGGTCCAGACCGGTGCCGAGGCGGCCCGCGACACGCTCCCCGATCTGGCCGAGCCGGTCTGGCAGGCGGCCGAGGCGATGCGCGAGGCGACGGAGCGGCTGGTGGGCCGCCCCCCGGCCGAGCGGTTTGCGGGCGCCATGCCTTACCTGCGCGGTTTCGCGCGGCTGCTGGGCGCGCATTACCATTTGCGTGCTGCGCAGGCCGGAGAGGGCAGGCGCCGGCGCCTCGCCAGCTTCTACATCGAACGGATGCTGCCCGAGCAGGCGGCACATCTGGCGGCGCTGCGCGCCGGTCCCGATTGCGTCATGGCGCTGGACGCGGAGGATCTGGTGGCCTGACCGGCTGGACGCGACGGCGCGGCTGCGCCATCACATGTCCATGACACGAGACATGCGCGCCCAGACTCCCTTTCCCGAACCGCCCGAGACCGGCACCGCGATCGAGGTCGCCCCCGGTATCCTGTGGATGCAGCTGCCGCTGCCTTGGGCGCTCAACCATGTGAACGCCTACGCACTCGACGACGGCGATGGCTGGAGCGTGATCGACACCGGGCTCGACACCACGAAAATCCGTACCGTCTGGGAGGCGCTGCTGTCCGGCCCGCTGGGCGGTCGGCCGCTGCGCCGGGTGGTGGTCACGCATCACCATCCCGACCATGTCGGGCTTGCGGGATGGCTCGCGGCCAAGGGGGCCGAGCTGGTGATGCCGCGTACGGGTTACCTGCTGTCGCGGATGCTGCGCGCCGAGGAGCAGAGCCTGCCGCCGCGCGAGGTGGTGGCGTTCTGGAAACGCGCCGGCATGGATCCTGAGCTTCTGTCGCAGCGCCGCACCGAGCGGCCCTTCAACTTCACCGATTGGGTGGCGCCGCTGCCGCTCTCCTACACGCGCATCCGCGAAGGCGATGCGATCCGCATGGGCGGGCGCGACTGGACTATTCGCATGGGCGAGGGCCACGCACCGGAGCACGCGACCTTCTGGAGCGAGAGCGACGATCTGGTGATCGGCGGCGATCAGCTTTTGCCGGGCATCAGCCCGAATCTGGGCGTGCAGCCGACGGAGCCTGAAAACGACCCGGTGACCGACTGGATCGCCTCCTGCAAGCGGCTGGCCCGCGTCGCGCGGCCCGATCAACTGGTGCTGCCGGGTCACAAGAAGCCCTATCGCGGTCTGCCCGAACGGCTGGCCCAGATGGCGCAGGGCCATCGCGACGCACTCGACCGACTCGAGGCGCATCTTGCCGTGCCGCGTTCGGGCGGGGATTGTTTCGCGCCGCTGTTCCGCCGCGCCGTGACGCGCGACAGCTACGGCCTCGCACTTGCCGAGGCGCTGGGCCATCTCAACGCGCTGGTCGCGCAGGGGCGGGCGACGCGGCGGATGGGCGATGACGGTGCCTGGCGTTGGAGTGCGGCATGATCGAGGTTTTCGAAGAGAGCTTTCCGCTCGCACGCGCCTTCACGATCAGCCGTGGTAGCCGCAGCGCAGCACAGGTGCTGAGCGTGCGGATTTGCCGTGACGGCCACGAGGGCAGAGGTGAATGTGTGCCATACGCGCGCTACGGCGAAAGCCTCGCCAGCGTGCGCGCACAGATACAGGGCCTTCCTAGGGGGATCGACCGGGCCGCGTTGCAGGAGGCGCTGCCGCCCGGTGCCGCGCGCAATGCGGTCGATTGCGCTCTGTGGGACCTCGAAGCCAAGCGGGCAGGGAAGCCGGTCTGGAAACTGGCCGGGCTGGCGCCGCCCGCGCCGCTCGTCACCGCCTACACCCTGTCGCTCGAGGCGCCGGAGGCGATGGAGCGCCGGGCACGCGAGGAGGCGCATCGGCCGATCCTCAAGATCAAGCTCGGCACGCCGGACGACATGCCCCGGCTCGAGGCGGTGCGGCGCGGCGCGCCGCAATCCACGATCATCGTTGATGCCAATGAGGGCTGGAGCGCGGCGATCTATGCCGATCTCGCGCCGCATCTGCTGCGCCTCGGCGTGGCCTTGGTGGAACAGCCCTTACCGGCGGGCGAGGACGACGCCCTCGCGGGCATCGACCGGCCCGTGCCGGTCTGCGCCGACGAAAGCTGCCACGACCGCGCCTCGCTGCCCGGCCTGAAGGACAAGTACGACACGGCCAATATCAAGCTCGACAAGACCGGCGGCCTGACCGAGGCGCTGGCCCTGCGCGACGCGGCGCGGGCCGCGGGTTACAGGGTGATGGTCGGCTGCATGGTCGGTTCTTCGCTCGCCATGGCACCGGCGCATCTGGTGGCGCAGGGGGCGGAGCTGGTCGATCTCGACGGGCCGCTGCTATTGGCGCGCGACCGGGAGCCGCCGATGCATCATGACGCGGCGGGGCTGCACCCCGCCGATCCGGCACTCTGGGGCTGACCCTCTGGCGCAGCGCCTCACCTTGCGGCAGAAGGGGCATGAGAGCCAACAGGAGAGCGCCATGACCCGTACCGTCTATGTCAACGGGGAGTACCTGCCCGAGCACGAGGCGAAGGTTTCCGTCTTTGATCGCGGTTTCCTGATGGCCGATGGGGTCTACGAGGTCACCTCGGTGCTCGGTGGCAAGCTGATCGACTTCGAGGGCCACGCGACGCGGCTCGCGCGCTCGCTCTCAGAGCTGCAGATCCGAAAGCCGATGGAGGATGAGGCGCTCCTAGAGATCCACCGCGAACTGGTCGCACGCAACGGCATCGAAGAAGGCCTGATCTATCTCCAGATCACGCGTGGCGCGCCGAATGACCGGGATTTCATGTTTCCGCCAGAAGAGACCGAACCGACGGTGGTGCTGTTCACCCAGTCCAAGCTCGGACTGGCCGAGAGCCCGGCGGCCAAGACCGGCATCAAGGTGATCTCGATCCCCGACATTCGTTGGGGCCGCCGGGACATCAAGACGGTGCAGCTGCTCTACCCCTCGATGGGCAAGATGATGGCCAAGGCGGCAGGCGCCGATGACGCCTGGATGGTCGAGCATGACCACGTCACCGAGGGCACTTCGAACAACGCCTATATCGTCAAGGGCGACACCATCATCACCCGCCAGTTGAGCCACGAGATCCTGCATGGCATCACCCGCGCTGCGGTGCTGCGTTTCGCGCGCGAGGCGCAGATGAAGGTCGAGGAGCGCGCCTTCTCGATCGAGGAGGCCAAGCAGGCCGACGAAGCCTTCATCACCTCGGCTTCGACCTTCGTGATGCCGGTGGTGGAGATCGACGGCGTTTCTGTGGGGCGGGGCACGCCCGGCCCGGTGGCGGCGAGACTGCGCGAGATCTATATCGAGGAAAGCCGCAAGGCCGGAATCTGAGCGGGGAGCCATGACATGGACCATCCCCTGATCGACCACATCAGCCGGGTGATCGCCAAGGCCGAGCGCGAAGGCGCCTTCGACGACCTGCCGGGGGCCGGCAAGCCGATCCCCGACCTGCATACGCCCGGCGATGCCGTGCTCGACCGTTTGATGCGGGAATCGGGCGCCAAGCCGCAGGCGGTGACCCTCAAGGCGCAGGTCACCGAGGCGCGGGCCCGCCTTGCGGAAACGACTGGCGAGGCCGAGCGCCGCGACGCGATGCGGGCGCTCGCCGATCTGGAGATGCGGCTCTCGATCGAGATGGAGACCCTGCGGCGCTACGGCTGAGGGATCAGCCTTCGCTCCCCTCGTGTTTCTGCGCCGCGTCGAAGGCGGCGCGGGTCGCCTCGGTCGCCTCGGTCTGATGCTTGTCGCGCCATTCCTCGTAGGGCATGCCGTAGTAGGCTTCGCGCGCCTCGTCCTTGGACATCTCGTGGCCGCGCGCGGCCGCCGCCTCCTGCATCCAGCGCGACAGGCAATTGCGGCAGAAGCCCGCGAGGTTCATCAGGTCGATGTTCTGCACGTCGGTGCGTTCCTCCATCAGGTGCTGGCGCAGCCTGCGGAACGCCGCCGCCTCGATCTCGGTGCGGGTCGTCTCGTCAATCTCGTCCATCCGGCTCATCATCGCTCTCCTTACAGTCCCGTTTCGCGAAGTATGTCGCACAGGATCGGCGCCAAGCGGTCGGCCCAAGCGATCTGGCCCGCCTCTTCCTCGATCAGGTCGTTGCGCACCTCGATCAGCACGTTCGGGCGGCCATGGGACAGCGCGTGCCGGTCGATGGAATCGCCGGGCAGGTGACCCGAATAGGGCTGGTTGTCGCCGACCGTCAGATCGTCCTCGTCACGCAGCCGCGCGATCAGAGGATGCGCGAGGCGCGAATCGAGGTGGCTGTGCAGCACCGCCACCTGCCATGGCCGGGGCGGGCGGCCTCGAAGCTGCGGCGTATAGCTGTGGATCGCCACGATCACCGGGTGATCGCGCCGCGCCGCGAGGTCGGCATAGGCGGCATGGTAGGGGCGATGCAGCCGCGCCAGCCGCTCCTCGGTCTCCTCGGGTCCCGCATGGCGGTTGCCGGGGATGATCGAGCCGTCATAGAGCTTCATCAAGAGCGTCGGGTCGTCCTCGCCCCGGTTGGGGTCGATCACCAGCCGCGAAAATTTCGAGAGGATCGCCGGCGCGTCGAGCCGTTCAGCCAGCGCCTCGGTGAGCCCTGCAGCGCCCACGTCCCAGGCGATGTGGCGCGCCATGTCCGAGGCGGGCAGGCCGAGATCGCCGCCCGAGACCCAGTCGGGCACGTGGTTGCTGGCATGGTCGCAGGTGACGAGCCAGCGGGAGCGGCGCTCTTCGCCGACGGTGCGGTAGGCTTCCGAAGTCATGAAATCTGGTATTCTCCACGGTCGTTCGCTCGGGTGTCGCACGGGCAGTTGTGACGCGGGCCGTTTTGCGCAATAACGACGCCGAACCGGCTCTGGTAGCGGTAACGGACCTGTCCGCCGCCCGACCGAACACTTATCGCGTCCATGGGGACAGTCGAGAGGATCCTTCTGATGAAGCGTCATCGCAATGTGAAAATTGTGGCCACCCTCGGGCCGGCATCGAGCACTTACGAGGTGATCCGCGCCCTGGTCGAGGCCGGGGCCGACGTGTTCCGCCTGAACATGAGCCACGGTGCGCATGACGAGATCCGCGCCCGTCACGCCATCATCCGCCAGGTCGAACAGGACTTGGACACGCCGATCGGCATCCTCGCCGACCTGCAGGGGCCGAAGCTGCGCGTCGGCACCTTCGCCAACGGTGCCGAGGAACTGGCCGAGGGTGCCGATTTCCGGCTTGATCTCGATGAGGCCGAGGGCGACGCGACCCGCGTGCGGCTGCCGCACAAGGAGATCTTCGACGCGCTGGAGCCCGGCGCCTCGCTGTTGGTCAACGACGGCAAGATCCGGCTCAAGGTCAAAGATTGCGGCGCCGATTTCGCCAATTGCGAGGTCGTCGTCGGCGGCACCATCTCGAACCGCAAGGGCGTGAACGTGCCGGACGTGGTGCTGCCGCTGGCGGCGCTGTCGGAAAAGGACCGCAAGGATCTCGAATTCGTCTGCGAGCTTGGCGTCGACTGGCTGGCGCTGAGCTTCGTGCAGCGCGCCGCCGACGTGGAAGAGGCGCGCACCCTGTGCAAGGGCCGCGCCGCGATCCTGTCGAAGATCGAGAAGCCTGCCGCCGTAAAGGCCTTCGACGAGATCCTCGCGGTCTCGGACGGCATCATGGTCGCGCGCGGCGATCTGGGCGTCGAACTCCCCGTCCAGAACGTGCCGCCGATCCAGAAGCGCCTCGTGCGCCGGTGCCGCGCCGCGGCCAAGCCGGTGATCGTCGCGACTCAGATGCTCGAATCGATGATCGAGAGCCCGATGCCGACCCGCGCCGAGGTCTCGGACGTCGCTACCGCGATCTATGAAGGCGCCGACGCGATCATGCTTTCGGCCGAATCGGCGGCCGGTCAGTACCCGATCCAGGCGGTCGCCACGATGGACAACGTCGCCCACGAGGTGGAGACCGACAGCACCTACCGCGAGATCATCGAAAGCTCGCGCAAGGTCGCGCACAACTCGGTCGCCGACGGCATCGTCGCCGCCGCGCGCGAGATCGCCGAGACCACAAACGTCAAGGCGATCTGCTGTTTCTCGCAATCGGGCACCACGGCGTCGCTGGTGGCGCGCGAGCGGCCCCGCGTGCCGATCCTGGCGCTGACCTCGATCCGTAACACCGCGCGCCGGCTCTGCCTGACCTGGGGCACGAACTGCGTGGTCACCGGCGAGGTCGACCGCTTCAAGATGGCCGTGGTCAACGCCGCGCGTTGCGCCCGCGAGCAGGGGCTGGCCACCGAGCGCGACCTGATCGTCGTGACCGCGGGCGTGCCCTTCAACACGCCGGGCACCACCAACATCCTGCGCGTCGCGCCCTGCGACGAGCGGCTGATCTTCAGCGCCGATCCCGAATGAGGGCAGGGGGGCGACGCCCCCCTTGCCATGATCTCGCGCGCCGCTTATACGGCGCGCTCACCCCGTTCGTCCGGCCTTCTTGGCATGCCGAGGCGAACGGTCCCACCACCGTTCCGGAAGGGAGATGGAAATGCCCAAGATGAAGACGAAGTCGAGCTGCAAGAAGCGGTTCAAGGTGACGGCCTCGGGCCGGATCAAGGCCGGCCAGGCGGGCAAGCGCCACGGCATGATCAAGCGCACCACGAAGTTCATCCGTGACGCACGTGGCACCACTGTTCTGGCCAAGGCTGATGAGAAGATCATCAAGCCGATGATGCCCTACGCGCGCTAAGGAGACCTTGATATGAGCCGCACCAAAGGTGGTACCGTCACCCATCGTCGCCACAAGAAGATTCTTGATCAGGCGAAAGGCTATTACGACCGTCGTAGCCGGACCTTCAAGGTCGCCAAGCAGGCCGTCGACAAGGCCAACCAGTACGCGACCCGCGACCGCAAGACCCGCAAGCGGAACTTCCGCGCCCTGTGGATCCAGCGGATCAACGCCGGTGTCCGGGCCCATGACGAGCAGATGACCTACTCGCGCTTCATCAACGGCCTTGCCCTCGCCGGCATCGAGGTGGACCGCAAGGTTCTCGCCGATCTCGCGGTGCACGAGCCCGAGGCGTTCAACGCGATCGTCGACAAGGCGCGCGCCGCTCTGGCCTGAGGCCAAGCGATAGACTGAACGGAAGCCGCGCCGCCCCCTTACGGGCCGCGCGGCTTCTTGCGTTTCGGGACCGGCCTGCTAGTCCGGTCCGGCAGAAAAGGGTGACGACATGGACGATCTTCGGGACAGGTATCTGGGGCTGATCGCCGAGGCCGGCGACGAGGCCGGAATCGAGGATCTGCGCGTGCGCGCGCTGGGCAAGAAGGGCGAGATTTCCGGCCTGATGAAGACGCTGGGCGGCATGACCCCCGAGGAGCGTCAGGAGAAGGGGCCGAAGCTCAACGCGCTCAAGGACGAGATCGCCAGCGCGCTGGCCGCGCGCAAGGCGTCGCTCGCCGATGCCGCGCTCGAGAAGCGGCTCGAGGCCGAATGGCTCGACGTGACGCTGCCCGCGCGGCCCACGCGCACCGGCACGATCCACCCGATCAGCCAGGTGACCGAGGAAATCGTCGCGATCTTCGCCGATATGGGCTTCTCGGCCGCCGAGGGTCCGCAGATCGAGAGCGACTGGTACAATTTCGACGCGCTCAACATTCCCGGTCATCACCCGGCCCGGGCCGAGATGGACACCTTCTACACGCACCGCGCGACAGGCGATAACCGCCCGCCGCATGTGCTCAGGACCCATACCTCGCCGGTGCAGATCCGCTCGATGGAAGAGAACGGCGCACCCATTCGCATCATCTGCCCGGGCCGCGTCTACCGCGCCGATTACGACCAGACCCACACGCCGATGTTCCATCAGGTCGAGGGTCTCGCCATCGGCACCGACATCACCATGGCCAATCTGAAATGGGTGCTGGAGGAGTTCCTCTCGGCCTTCTTCGGCAAGCCGGTGAAGACCCGCTTCCGCGCCTCGCACTTCCCCTTCACCGAGCCTTCGGCCGAGGTCGACATCCAGTGCTCGTGGCAGGACGGCACCGTGAAGGTGGGCGAGGGCGACGACTGGCTCGAAGTGCTTGGCTCCGGCATGGTGCACCCCAAGGTGCTGCGCAACGCCAAGATCGACCCCGAGAAGTATCAGGGCTTCGCCTTCGGCCTCGGCATCGACCGTCTGGCGATGCTGAAATACGGCATCCCCGACCTGCGCGCCTTCTTCGAGAGCGACTTGCGCTGGCTCAAGCACTATGGCTTCGCGGCGCTCGACGTGCCGACGCTGCGGGGTTGAGCCTCATGCGCATCCCCTTCTGTGCGGCACTGGCCGTCGCGGTGGCCGGGCCGGTCGCGGCCGGCGAGATGTGGGTCTCCGACCTTGGCGCGCTTGCCTATGAGACCGACGAGGGCGACACCGCCATCTTGTCGTTTCCGACTGAGGACGCGGCGCAGGGCCGGCTCTATATTCCCGGCCTCGCAGGCAACTGGAAACAGCGCGGTGTCCACGAGGCCTACTGGATCGCCGAAGGCGAAGGCCTCTGCGGCGCGACGCTGACGGGTCCCGACGGCATCGGCTCGACCATGTGGGGCCGTGCCGTGGTGGCTTTCGACAAGCCGGAATTTCCGACCGGCTTCACCGTGACGCTCGGCGATTGCATGAGCACACCGTTCCGCGCGCTGCGCGCCGATCTCGACCAGTAAAGGGCCAAACCCATGAAATTCACCCTCTCCTGGCTCAAGGACCATCTCGATACCACGGCGACCGTCGACGAGATCGCCGAGGCGCTGACCGATCTCGGGCTCGAGGTCGAGGGCATCGAGAACCCCGCCGCCGCCCTCAAGGATTTTGTCCTCGGTCGCGTGGTTTCGGCAGAACGCCATCCCGACGCCGACAAGCTGCAGATCTGCCGCGTCGACCTGCCTGGCGGCGAGGACCAAATTATTTGCGGTGCCCCTAACGCCCGCCAAGGCATCACCGTCGTCGTCGCGCGGCCCGGCACCTATGTGCCCGGTCCCGACTTCACCATCGGCGTCGGCAAGATCCGCGGCGTCGAGAGCCATGGCATGATGTGCTCGGAGCGCGAACTGGGGCTTGGTGACGCGCATGAGGGCATCATCGAGCTGCCCTCCGGCGAGGTCGGGCAAAGCTTCGCCGACTGGCTGGCCGAGAACGATCCCTCGAAGGTCGATCCGGTGATCGAGATCGCGATCACGCCGAACCGCGGCGACGCGCTCGGCATCCGCGGCATCGCGCGCGATCTCTCGGCGCGCGGCATCGGCAAGCTGAAGCCGCTCGAGGTCAACGCGGTGCAGGGTGGCTTTGACTGCCCGATCGGCGTCGAGATCGCGCCCGACACCCGCGACGGCTGCCCGATCTTCGCAGGCCGCCTCATTCGCGGCGTGAAGAACGGCCCCTCGCCCGAATGGATGCAGGACCGGCTGCGCGCCCTCGGCCTGCGGCCGATCAGCTTCCTCGTCGACGTGACCAACTACGTCACCTACGACCTGAACCGGCCGCTGCACGTCTTCGACGCCGACAAGGTCGCGGGCAACCTGCGGGTGCACCGCGCCAAGGGGGGCGAAAGCTTCGCCGCGCTCGACGAGAAGAGCTACACGCTCGATCACGGGATGATCGTCATCTCCGACGACAACGGCGTTGAGAGCCTCGCGGGCATCATGGGCGGCATGGATACCAGCGTGACCGAGGAGACCACCAACGTCTTCGTCGAGAGCGCGCTGTGGAACCCGGTGCAGATCGCGCTCACCGGGCGGGCGCTGCGCATCCATTCCGACGCACGACAGCGCTTCGAGCGCGGCATCGACACCGATTTCGTGACCACCGGGCTGCAGATCGCGGTGCGGATGATCGTCGATCACGCGGGCGGCGAGGCGTCGAAGATGGCGATCGCGGGCGCGACACCCGACAACAGCCGCGCCTACCGCTTCGATCCCAAGGCGGTGACGAAGCTCGTCGGCATGGATATCCCCGTGAAGGAGCAGCGCCAGACGCTTGACCGGCTCGGCTTCCGGCTCGACGACGGGATGGCGCATGTGCCGGCCTGGCGCTCGGACATCCAGGGCGAGGCCGATCTAGTGGAGGAGGTCGCGCGTGTGGCCTCGTTGTCGAAGCTCAAGGGCGTGCCGCTGCCGCGCCCCGAGGGCGTGGCCCAACCGATGCTGACGCCGATGCAGGCGCGGCTTGCCAAGGCGCGGCGCACCACGGCGGCGCTCGGCTACGACGAATGCGTCACCTACAGCTTCATCGACGCTGAGGCGGCGGCGCTGTTCGGCGGCGGCTCGGACGCGACGCGGCTCGAGAACCCGATCTCCTCCGAGATGAGCCACATGCGCCCCGACCTGCTGCCGGGCCTCCTGCGCGCCGCCGCGCGCAATCAGGCGCGAGGCACCAGCGATCTGGCGCTGTTCGAGGCGGGGCATGTCTTTTTCGGCGGCGAGCCGGGCGAGCAGCGGCTGGCCGTGGCAGGCCTACTGACCGGGCGCACCGGGCCGAAGGACGTGCATGGCGCGTCGCGGCCCGTGGACCTCTTCGACGCGAAGGCTGATGCCGAGGCGGTGCTGGCCTCGATGGGCGCGCCCGCCAAGGTGCAGATCCTGCGCGGCGCCGAAGGCTGGTGGCATCCGGGCCGCCACGGGCGGATCTGCCTCGGGCCCAAGAAGGTGCTCGGCGTGTTCGGCGAGCTGCACCCCAAGGTGCTCTCGGCGCTCGACGTGAAGGGCCCGGCTGTCGCCTTCGTGCTGTTCCCCGAGGAGGTGCCGCTGCCGCGCCAGAACGGCAACGCGCGCCCGGCCTTCACGCCGCCCACCTTGCAGCCGGTCGAGCGCGACTTCGCCTTCGTGGTCGATGCGCAGGTCGAAGCGCTGACGCTGGTCAACGCCGCGGCCGGCGCGGACAAGGCGCTGATCTCCGACGTGCGGGTCTTCGACCAGTTCCAGGGCGGCTCTCTGGGCGAGGGGCGCAAGTCGGTGGCCATCACGGTGCGGCTGCAGCCGACCGACAAGACGCTTACCGAGAAGGAGATCGAGGCCGTGGGCGCCAAGATCGTCGAAAAGGTGGCCAAGGCCACGGGCGGCGAACTGCGCGGCTGAACGCCACGCGGATCGGAACGGGGGAGGGGGCGACCGCGAGGTGCGCCCCCTTTCTCGTGCGTGGCCGTCATGCCGCGCCCCGCTCGGCATTCGCGCCGCTTGGTGACGCATCGCGCCCGGCTGCGCTAGCTAGGTGGGCAAAGCTGACAGGAGACAATGATGATCAAGGAATTCCGCAACTTCATCGCCAAGGGCAACGTGATGGACCTCGCGGTCGGCATCATCATCGGCGCCGCTTTCACCGCCATCGTCCAGAGCCTCGTGCACGACCTGATCAACCCGGTGATCGGCCTGATCCTCGGCGGCATCGATTTCACCTCGATGTATGTCGTGCTCTCGGGAGACGTGCCGCCGGGCAGCTCGCTCGAAGTTGCGCGCGAGAGCGGTGCCGCCGTCTTCGCCTACGGCGCCTTCCTGACGGCGGTCATCAACTTCCTGATCATCGCCTGGGTGGTGTTCCTGCTGGTCAAGGGCGTGAACCGGATCAAGGATGCTGCCGTCGAAAAGGGCGAACCGGTGCCCGCCGCGCCGAAAGGCCCGACCCAGGAGCAGTTGTTGACCGATATCCGCGATCTGCTGAAGACGCGGGGCGTCTGAAGAACGGCGCAGCTCATGTGCGGGGATGCGGGGTTCACGAGGCGATGGTGCGCGATTACGTGGGAAGCATCTCCAATCGAGGACGCCTTTCCATGACCATCCTGCACATCGACAGCTCCATTCTCGGCGAGAACTCGGTCTCGCGCGATCTCACGGCGGCCATCGTGGCCGAGCTCACCGCCAAGGGCGGCGAGACCGTGCTGCGCCGCGATCTCGCCGATCCCGAAACGGAGGCCGCCTTTGACGGCGACCCGGTCGAGCAGCTTCTCTCGGCCGACACGCTGGTGATCGGCGCGCCGATGTACAACTTCGCGATCCCGCACCAGCTCAAGGCCTGGATCGACAGCGTCGCGGTGGCCGGCAAGACGTTCCAGTATACCGCCGAAGGCCCGCAGGGCCTCGCCGGTGGTCGCCGCGCCATCGTGGTCTATGCCTCGGGTGGCGTGCATGACGGCGCGACCGATTTCGTAGAGCCCTATCTGCGGCAGGTTCTGGGCTTCATCGGCATCACCGACGTGACGGTACTGCGGGTCGAAGGCGTGGCGATCTCGCCCGAGGCGCGCGCCAAGGCGATCAACGACGCCCGCGCCAAGGTGCCGGCGATCGTCGAGGCACGCGCCGCCTGATTCTTCCCCATCTGGACACGATACGGCCGGCGCGATGCGCCGGCCGTATGCACTGAGCGGAGCAGAATCTCAGGCGGCCCTTGCCGCCTGGTCCATCCAGTCCTTGTGCCGGCGCTCATCCGCGAGGCCGCGCTGGAACAGGTCCTTGTCGGCGGCTGGCACGGCCGCGTTGTCCACCGCGTGCTGATAGGCGCTGATCGTGTCGATCTCGTTGGTCGCCATCGCCTTGAGGATCGCGCCGTCGCCGCCGACCATGTCGGCGAGCTTGATCTTGCCGGTGGTCAGCAGCTCTTTCATGTCGCCCTCACCCGGCACTTTTGCGCCGACACGCCCGGCGAGGGCGGTAAGATCGGACAGGTGGCGCAGGTGGTCCTGCCGGAACTCCTCCACCTTCGCCTTGTGCGCGGCGTTCTCGAGCCGCTCGATCGTGGTCTCGTAGGCGGCGATGGCGTCGTGCTCGAGAAGAATGAAGTTCTCGACCAGCTTGGCCATGTCGCTCGACGTGCCGATGGTGGTCACCATGGGTCTTCCTCCGCAATGTGGGGTTGCAGTGGAAAACCGAGTGCCGCACCGGAGGGTTCCGGTGCGGCATCGCACCTCAGCGGCGAAGCGCCTCCTGCGCCGAGATCGCCTCGCGGCCCAACCCCTCGCCGACGGCGAGGTTGGTGATCAAGCCCTGATGCACGTTGAGCCCCTCGGCCAGATGCGCATCGTCGAGGCAGGCCTGCTTCCAACCCTTGTCGGCGATCGCGAGTACGAAGGGCATGGTGGCGTTGCCCAGCGCCAGCGTAGAGGTGCGGGCCACCGCGCCGGGCATGTTGGCGACGCAGTAATGCATGATGCCATCGACCTCGTAGATCGGGTCCTCGTGGGTCGTGGCCTTCGAGGTCTCGAAGCAGCCGCCCTGGTCGATCGCCACGTCGACGATGGCGGCGCCGGGCTTCATGGTCGAGAGCTGCTCGCGAGTGACGAGCTTGGGCGCGGCGGCGCCGGGCACCAGCACCGCGCCGATCACCAGATCGGCCTGCGCCACGGCATCGGCGGTGGCGCCGACGCTGGAATAGACGGTGCGGAACTCACGGCCATAGACGTCGTCGAGATAGCGCATCCGCGGCAGCGACTTATCGAGCACAGTGACGCGCGCGCCCATGCCGGCAGCGATCTTCGCGGCCTGCGTGCCGACGACGCCGCCACCGATCACCACGACGTTGGCCGGGCCGACGCCGGGCACGCCGCCCAGCAGTACGCCACGCCCGCCATTGGCCTTCTGCAGCGTCCAGGCGCCGACCTGCGGCGCGAGGCGCCCTGCCACCTCGGACATCGGCGCCAGCAGCGGCAGGCCGCCATTGCGGTCGGTCACCGTCTCATAGGCGATGCAGGTCGCACCCGAATTCACCAGATCCTCGGTCTGTGCCGGGTCGGGGGCGAGGTGAAGATAGGTGAACAGGATCTGGCCCTCGCGCAGCATGCGGCGCTCCGGGGCTTGCGGCTCCTTCACCTTCACGATCATCTCGGCGGTGGCGAAGACCTCTTCGGCGCTGTCAGCGATGGCCGCGCCAGCGGCGCGGTAGTCATCGTCGCTGAAGCCCGAGCCGATGCCGGCGCCGGACTGCATGGTGACCTTGTGACCATTGGCCACCGCCTCGCGCGCGGCGTTGGGGGTAAGGCCGACACGGAATTCCTGCGGCTTGATTTCGGTGGGGCAGCCGATGTGCATGAGATGTCCTCCTTGTTTCCTCCATATTGCCACCCCCGACTTGCAATTGCCGACGAGTTCGTGGCCTGATCATGCGATATTATAGAAGATTTTCGCGTCTAGACCGCGATACGTGGAAGGATCTTGCATTGAACGCGATCGACCGCATCGACCGCATCGACCGCGCCATCCTCGCCGCCTTGCAGGCCGATGGTCGACTCTCGAACGCGCAGCTGTCCGAGAAGGTGAATCTTTCGCCCTCGGCCTGTCATCGCCGGGTCCGGGCGCTCGAGCAGTCGGGGCTTATCCGGGGCTACGTCGCGCTTCTCGATCCGCGCGGCATGGGGCGGCCGGTCACCGTCTTCGTCGAGATCACGCTTTCGGGGCAGGCCGACGAATTGCTCGATGCCTTCGAGGCGGCGGTGGCGCGTATCCCCGACGTGCTGGAATGTCACCTGATGGCGGGTACCGCGGATTACCTGTTGAAGGTTGTAGCGCGCGACAGCGAGGATTTCGCGCAGATCCACCGTCGGCATCTGGCGCGGCTGCCGGGGGTGCAGACGATGCAGTCGAGCTTCGCGCTCAGGACGGTGCGCCAGACCACGGCCATCCCGACGTGACGACGCCGCCCCGGAAGAGGGGCGGCGTGTCCAGTCGCAGCGAGTCCGAAAGGCCCGGTCAGGCGGCCATCTTGGTGCCCCGGATCGGGTAGTCGTTGTCGCGGATGAATTTCAGTCCGCTCAGCAGCCCTTCGAGATCGGGGCGCGAGAAGGGCGCGTTCGAGATATCGGCGATATGCACCGTGCCCTTGTCATTGATGACGAAGACGGCCGGTTCGGCGAAGGGGCGGTCCGTCTCCTGCGGGGAGCGCGGATCGGAGACGTAGAGCCCGAGCTCCAGCATCTGCGGTACGCTAAGATCGTAGGCTACGGGGGCCGAGGTGCCGGTCTCGTCGACGAAGGCACGGGCCTTCTCTTCGGGGTCGCCCGACACCAGCACGACGTCGATGCCGGCCTCGTGGTATTTGGAGAGGAGCGGTTCCAGCCCGGAGACGTATTTGTGGCAGATCGGGCAGTGCTTGCCGCGATAGACCACGACCATCTGCCAGTCCCGCCCCTCGAGCGGCTTGCCTAAGGTGATCTCGCCGCCGCCGAGGCGGGGCAGGGTGATCTCGGGAAGAACGGCGTCGGGGGTCGGTTTGCCGGCCATGTTGCCTCCTTGGCGCAATGAAACATCCCCCGACAACGCGAGTTGACCGCGAAGGGTCCCGGGTTCACGCAAAGGCGACCGAAGGTGATCGGCCCGGATCAGCGGGCATTGAGCTCCGGTAAGGCGATCTCCACCACCCTCCGGGCAAAACCGGCCATGCCGCCCGGCCCGGAGGCGCGGTCCTTGAGGTGAATTGTCAGATCCGGCCGTCGCGAAGCGATCACCCCGATCAGGTCGCCTCGGATTCGATCGTCGAGCCCGGCGCCGATCACCACGCAGGCGATGGCGGGCTCGGTATCGAGCTGCCGCTCGACCTCTTCGCGATCATGCGCGCCGAGCCATTCGACCGGCAGATCCTCGAGCGCGCGGGCCACGTTTTCGACCACGCCGGGCAGACGCCCGACCAGCAAGATGACAGGCTTCATCGCTTCCTCCCTGGCAAGCATCGCCAGTCTACAGCGATTTCGCCGTGGCGGGCGGTCCGGGCACGAAAAAACCCCCGGAGCCGTCGCCTCGGGGGTTTCAACGATTGAAAGCTTGCGCTCGGGATCTCAGAGGAGACCTTCGCGCTGGGCCTTCTTGCGGGCGAGTTTGCGCTGACGCCGGATGGCCTCGGCCTTCTCGCGCGCTTTTTTCTCGGAGGGCTTCTCGAAATGCTGCTTGAGCTTCATCTCGCGGAACACACCCTCGCGCTGCAACTTCTTCTTCAGAGCCCGGAGGGCCTGATCGACGTTGTTGTCGCGAACGCTGACCTGCATGTGGTTTTCACCACCTTTCTAAGCTGGAGTTTCAAGATTGCAGGAAGCGGCCATATAGCAAAGCCCCGGCGGCTTGTCTAGGCTGGGGATGGAAGGGAGACGCCAATGACCAACCCATATTTCGACGGGACCGATTCCGACGCGTCGGAGAGCGGGCGCGCGGAAGATCCCGAGATCGCCCGGCTGCTCGACGCGATCCTGCCGCATGTCGCCTTCGACGGCTGGTCCGAGGCCGCGTTCCGCGCCGCCGCGCATGAGACCGGCATGACCGTGCCGCAGGGCCACGCGCTGTGCCCGCGCGGCGCCATTGACCTCGCCGTGGCGCTGCATGATGCGGGCGACCGCGCGATGGTCGAGGCGGTCCGCGCCGCCGACCTGACGGCGATGCGCTACCGCGACCGGGTCGCCTTCGCGCTGCGCGCCCGAATCGAGGCGGTGCGCGACAAGGAGGCGTTGCGCCGCGCCACGGCGCTCTTCGCGCTGCCGCATCACGCGGCCGAGGGCTCGCGCCTGCTGTGGCGCACCGCCGACGCGATCTGGACCGCGTTGGGCGACGCCTCCGACGACGTGAACTGGTACACCAAGCGCGCGACGCTCTCGGGGGTCTGGGCCTCGGTGGTGCTGTACTGGCTCGGCGATGACAGCCTCGATCACCAGGCGACGTGGTCCTTCATCGACCGGCGCATCGACGATGTGATGCGCATTGAGAGCGCCAAGGCCCGCGCTAACAAATCGGTGCTGCTCAAGCCTTTGACCGGGGCGCTGTCCTTCCTGTTTTCCGGCGTGCATGCGCCGCACCACAAGCCGCCGATGGATCTGCCCGGGCATTGGAGCCCGCGCCGATGACCATGCGCGCCGTCGAGATCACCCGCCCCGGCGGGCCCGAAGTCCTGCGCGAGACGACCCGTCCGCGCCCCGAGCCGCAGCATGGCGAGGTCCTGATCGATGTGGCCTTCGCCGGGGTGAACCGCCCCGACGCGTTGCAGCGCGCGGGGGCCTATGCCCCGCCGCCAGGGGCCTCGGACCTGCCGGGGCTGGAGGTATCGGGCCATGTCGCAGAGATCGGGCCGGGCGTCACGCAATGGGCGGTGGGCGACACGGTCTGCGCGCTGACGCCGGGGGGCGGCTATGCCGAGGCGGTGGTCGCGCCTGCCTCGCATTGCCTGCCGGTGCCACGCGGCATGGGCCTCAGGCAGGCGGCGTGCCTGCCCGAAACCTTCTTCACCGTCTGGTCCAACGTCTTCATGCGAGGCGGGCTGAAGGGCGGTGAGCGGTTCCTCGTCCATGGCGGGTCCTCGGGGATCGGCACGACGGCGATCCAGCTCGCCCATGCCTTCGGCGCGCGGGTCTTCGCCACCGCCGGATCCGAAGAGAAATGCGTGGCCTGCGCGCGTCTCGGTGCCGAGCGGGCCATCAACTACCGCGAAACGGATTTCGTCGAGGTGCTGCGCGCCGAGGGCGGGGCCGACCTGATCCTCGACATGGTCGGCGGCGACTACGTCGCGCGCAATCTCAAGTCGCTCGCCGATGACGGGCGGCTGGTACAGATGGCCTTCCTGCAGGGGCCGAAGATGGAGTTGAACCTCGCACCGCTGATGATGCGCCGCCTGACCATCACCGGCTCGACCTTGCGGCCGCAATCGGTGGCGGCGAAGGCAGCGATCGCCGCCGATCTGCGGGCCGAGGTCTGGCCGCTGCTCGATGCCGGTCGTATCGGCCCGGTGATGGACAGCACCTTTCCGCTGGCCGAGGCGGCGGCGGCGCATGCGCGGATGGAAAGCTCGGCCCATATCGGCAAGATCGTGCTCGAGATCGGTTGAATTCACCTTTTGGCTACGCAACCGGAGGGCCGGTATTCGCGTTTGACGGCATCCTCTGACATGAAAGGATGCCGTCATGGCCGACAAGGGGAAGCCGCAGGACACCAAGGGCGCCCGCAAGCCGGGCAGCCACGCCGAAAAACCCAAGCCCAAGGGCAAGTAGGCACGCGAGGGCGGTCGTATCCGCCCCTTCCATCCCATGAATGCATGACCCGGCCCGCGGCGCGCCCGCGGGCCGTTGACGTGCGCGTAACGCGACGTAGCCCTTTGCCGAATGGTCGGTTTGACCCTGTTGCCCGTGCAAATGCCGCGCTACCAATTCCGCAAAAGTCCGAAAGGAGTGGGTGGAGATGAAGATCCTAGTCCCCGTGAAGCGGGTGATTGACTACAACGTGAAGGTCCGTGTGAAGTCGGACGGCACGGGTGTCGACCTGGCGAACGTGAAGATGTCGATGAACCCGTTCGACGAGATCGCGGTCGAGGAGGCGATCCGGCTGAAGGAGGCGGGTGTCGCCTCCGAGGTAGTCGCGGTCTCGATCGGCGTGAAGCAGG
>NZ_FWFY01000020.1 GCF_900172345.1 Limimaricola soesokkakensis | reverse complement strand
CGCCACGCCCCGGAAGTGCCTGGGCTACCGGACCCCGGCCGAAGTCTTCCGGGAAAAGCTGATGGAGGCAATGAAGTCAGGCGAGTAAGTTGAAGCCGTGAAAATTGCGCTTCAGCGTGAGCCCACAAGGGGGCACTTTCTAAACTGGGTTGCGACAAACGCTCTATCCTGTCGCAAACACAGGAGTTTGGAAGATGGCCCACCGCGAGCTGGATCTACGAGAACGGCGTCTGGTTGAAGACCTTCTACAGGCGAAGATGTCCATGGCAAGTATTGCGGCGAGATTGTCCCGCCATCGCTCGACGATCTACCGCGAGATCCAGCGTAATCGGTTCGAAGACAGCGAGCTGCCCCATCTCAGCGGCTACTACGGCATGCTGGCCCAGAAACGGGCCGCCGAGCGCCGCCACAGGCGTCGTAAACTGATCCGGATGACGGCCCTGCGCGAGGCCGTCATCGATCGCTTGAAAGCTGGTTGGTCACCCGAGCAGATCGCCGGGCGGCTACGCTTCGAAGAGCATCGCAGCACCATTTGCCATGAAACGATCTACGCCTTCGTCTACTCACAGGATGGTCAGAGCCAGGACCTGGCGCGTCACCTGCCCGAGCGTCGCCGCCAGCGCAAACCCCGTTATGCCCGTCGGTCTCGAAGCCTCGTCTTTCCATTGGAACGCGCGATCCAGAACCGGCCGGACCACGTCAACGACCGTAGTGGGTTCGGAGACTGGGAAGGCGATTTGATGATCTTTCGCAAGGAGTTGGGCAAGGCCAACGTGGCCTCGCTGGTGGAGCGCAAGACGCGCTATGCGGTCCTGTTCCGCAACAACGACCGCAGCTCCAAGCATCTGATGAACCGTCTGATCGCCCTGCTGTCGCCCCTGCCTCTATCCGCACGACGCTCAATCACCTTCGACCGGGGGCTCGAGTTCAACCGCTGGCGTGATCTGAGAACGGGAATGGGCACCGAGGCGTGGTTCTGCGACCCGCAGGCGCCTTGGCAGAAAGGCTCAGTCGAGAACCTGAACAAACGCGCCCGGCGCTACCTGCCGCGCGAAACGGCCGTCGCCGCTCTATCGGACCATGCGATGGCCGAGATCAGCGCTCAGCTGAACGCCACGCCAAGACGCTGCCTCGGCTACCGGACACCGGCCGAGGCCTTCGCTGAGGAACTCCGCCAACTCGACCGGTCCTGACCCTGTGTCGCAACCAGCATTGAATCCACAAGGCGATTTGATGATCTTTCGCAAAGAGTTGGGCAAGGCCAACGTGGCCTCGCTGGTGGAGCGCAAGACCCGCTATGCCGTCCTGTTCCGCAACAACGACCGCAGCTCCAAGCACTTGATGAACCGCCTGATCGCCCTGCTGTCGCCCCTGCCCCTGTCCGCACGGCGCTCGATCACTTTCGACCGGGGGCTTGAGTTCAACCGCTGGCGTGATCTGAGAACGGGAATGGGCACCGAGGCGTGGTTGTCTAATCGCAGCAGCCCGGTCAATCCTTGCAACCAATGAAGACCGTATCGCACTGGCTTGCAGCGCAGCGCGATTGAATGGGCTCGAGAATATTCAGCGGTTCGCCATGACGGAGGGCATGCGTATGTCGGGGGCATGGTTGTCTTCGCGGTCGGCACGTGACCGCCGCATTTCGGGTTCCGCAGGTGTGGCCTCCCTCATGTTCTGCGCGCAGTCTCTTTGAGCTGCCGCCACGTGACTCGGATTGGCCAGACCTCCGTCCACGACAGGGACGCCTCCTCACGTCAGGTCATCGACGTGCTGAGCTTGATGCGCGAAGGGTTTTCTCAGGCAAACCCTTCACGTGTCGGTATGAATGGCTGGCCGGTCTTCAGCATGGTGTGCATGATGACAGACAGCTTGTGCGCGACAGCGATCGCCGCGCGTTTGAAAACAAGACGCTCGCGCAATTGCAGACCCCATATCTTGAGGTGGCTCGTCGTGTCGGCGCTCGTCCTCGCAAGCAATGCAGTCGCCGCCTCATAGAGAAGTCCGCGCAGGTAATGATCGCCACGTCGCGAGATGTGTCCGTCGAAATCCACCGCGCCGGACTGATAGCGGCGGGGTGTCAGGCCGAGCCAGGCCCCGAGGGACCGCGAGTTCCGGAAGTTCCCCGGGTCATCCACCGCGGCGACAAAGGAAACCGCCGTGATCGCTCCGATGCCGGGGATCGTCATCAGCAACCTCGTGCTCCGCCCGTGCCGGGCCGCGGCCAGAAGCTGGCGGCTGAGTTCGGACACCCGAGCCCGGACGGCCTGCCAGACCTCCACAAGCGGCATGATGATCTGTTCCAGTTGGGACTGCCCGTGCAGCAGGTCTTGGACATGAGACAGGAAGACGCGCCCCTTGCTCTTGGGGACGATGAGGCCGAACGTCTTCATGATGCCACGGATCTGGTTGGACAGCTGGGTCGTGATGCCCAGAAGCTGCGCGCGCGCCGCAACCAGCGTGCGGATCCGCATGGCCCCGAACGACTTCACCCGCACGGCTTTGTAAAAGCCGGTCTCCGCGAGGCGTGCCAGGCCTTCCGCGTCGTTGGCATCGGTCTTGTTGAGCGCCTCTCCCAGGATTTTCTGGGCATGGCGGGCCTCAATGCAGATCGCGGGAAGCCCCTCCCCCGACAAGGAGTGAAAGAACCAGGTCGCGAGCGGCCCGGTCTCGAAGACAACCTTCTCCGAATCAGGAGCGTGCTTGCGGATCGTCCGCGCAAGGGCGGCGGGATCCGAGCAACATTTTCCGCGCCAGATCCGCTTGCCGCCTTAGCGGATCGCGATCGCCGTGTCCTTCAGCGAAACATCCAGTCCAACATACTGCGTCATGGCCGATCTCCATCCGATGCGGTCGGGAGCCCAACGGACTCGATCCCCAAATCATATCGGTGGGAAACCCTGCTCCGTATCGACCACGAGGCAAACGCACCAAGCGATTACCCCATGTTTTGCGACCCGCAGGCGCCTTGGCAGAAAGGCTCAGTCGAGAACCTGAATAAGCGCGCCCGGCGCTATCTGCCGCGCAATATGGCCATCGCCGCATTGTCAGACCACGCGATGGCGGAGATCAGCGCGCAGCTGAACGCCACGCCAAGACGCTGCCTCGGCTACCGGACTCCGGCCGAGGCCTTCGCCGAGGAACTCCGCCAACTCGACCGGTCCTGAACCCGCGTCGTAACCAGCATTGAACTCACATATTTTGAGATGGTTGCCTTCTCTACCCCGGAGGTGTCTTTGCCCTCGTCTCACCAGACATGTGTGGATGCCTTCCTTGGCACAAAATGGACCCGCCGGGACCGTATCGGGCACCGGGCAGAACGATACCACCGCCTATGCGCGGCTGCCGCATCGACGCGGATATGGTCAAGAATTTGTAGAATAATCCTTGCAAGACTCGTTTCGCCCGGCCAATAGTCACGGAACAGTGCCGGAAAACGCCAAAAACCGTGAACACGATGGCTGGCCGGTCAATACACAGAGCGATGGGCGCGGACGGTGCGAATGCAAAATATCAGACAGGCCGACGAGCTGAACGCCGTTATTCGCGATCATTCCGAACGCCTCACTGCCCAGCTGCACGCCCAAGCCGAGAGTCTGTTTCCGCCGGACGCCTCCAAGGAGATGCGCCGTTTCACCTCTGGCGAGGCCGCGGCGCTACTTGGAGTCAATGATTCCTACCTGCGCAAGCTGCACCTCGACGGCAAAGGCCCCTCGCCTGAGTTAACCCCCGGCAACCGCAGGCTTTATTCGGTCCAAGACCTTCAGGCGCTGCGGGTTCTTCTGGAAAAGACGGCCCGTCGGCCCGGCGACTACCTACCTGGCCGCCGCGAGGGCGACCACCTCCAGATCATCGGCGTAATGAACTTTAAGGGCGGCTCGGGCAAGACCACCAGCTCGGCGCACTTGGCGCAGCGGCTGGCACTGCAAGGCTACCAGGTGCTGGCGATCGACCTCGACCCGCAGGCCTCGCTGACCGCGCTGCACGGTGTACAGCCCGAGTTTGACCTGCTCGAGGGCGGCACGCTCTACGACGCGATCCGCTACCATGCTCCCGTGCCAATAAACACCATCATCCGCCCAACCTACATCCCCGGCCTCGACCTAATTCCGGGCAATCTCGAGTTAATGGAGTTCGAGCACGAGACACCGCGAGCGCTGGCGCAGGGTGAGGCAGGGCTGTTCTTCTTCCGAGTGCGCGAGGCGCTGTCGCAGGTCGAAGACCGCTACGACGTGGTGGTTATCGACTGCCCTCCGCAGCTGGGCTTTCTCACCATGTCGGCACTCTCGGCCGCGACCGGGGTGCTGGTTACCATCCATCCCGAAATGCTCGACGTGATGTCGATGTCGCAGTTCCTTCGGATGACTGCCGACCTGATGGACGTGATCGCCGAGAGCGGCGCCGACATGAAGCACGATTGGATGCGCTACCTGCTCACCCGCTACGAGCCGACCGACGCACCACAGAACCGGATCGTTGCCTTCCTGCGCACCATGTATGGCGACAAGGTGCTAAACGCGCCGATGCTGAAATCCACTGCGATATCGGATGCCGGGCTAACCAAGCAGACACTCTATGAGGTTGAGCGCAGCGCCTTTACCCGGTCGACCTATGACCGCGCGCTTGAGAGCATGAACGCGGTCAATGACGAGATCGCCGCGCTGATCCAAAAGACTTGGGGCCGATAAGAGGAATGACGGAGGAACCGCGCCGATGAGCGAGAACCGCAAAAAGCGCATGTCGATGCTCGACGGCCTCGCCGCCGTGGGCAGCCAGCCTGGCGCGCCGATGATGTCGTCGAACCGGGCGCTACGCTCCGCCCGGGATGCGGTTGACAGCCACCGGGTTTGGGAACTCGACCCCGCGCAGGTCGACGACACCCGCACCCGCGACCGGCTCGACCCTTCGGATGTGATCGACCTGCGCAAAGCGATAGAGGCCAACGGCCAAGCAGTGCCGATTCTGGTCCGCCGCCATCCCGAAAAAGATGGCCGCTATTTGCTGGTCTATGGCCGCCGCCGGCTCGAGGCAGTGCGCACCTCCGAGAAGGTTGGCAAAGTCCGCGCGCTGATCGCCCAGATGGACGAACGCGGCGCCGTAACAGCACAGATCTCCGAAAACATGGCCAGGCGCGATCTGTCCTTTATTGAGAAGGCGCTGTTCGCGCAGGAATTGGTCGAATCCGGCTTCGGCAATCAGCGTCAGGTCGCCGAGGTGCTGACTACAGCTAAGTCGGCGGTGTCGATGTCGATCTCGGTGGCCGAGACCATCGGCCGCGACCTCGCCACCGCGATCGGTCCCGCGCATGGCATCGGCCGCCCCCGCTGGGAGGCGATGGCCCGCGCAATCGAGACCTCGGCCGCCGATCGGGCCGAGTTGGCGGAACTGGCCGACGACGTGCACACTGCCGCACAGGTTGCCATAACGCGCGGCACCCACGCCAACGAAGATCCCTCAGTCGCCGCCTTCGAGGCGGTAATGGAACGACTGACCCCCTCCATCCCCCCTGCCGCCCCCCCTGCCCCGCGGCGCGCATCCACGCCCGCCCCGACCCGCCGGCCCCTGCAAATTGATGGCCGCAAGGGGGGCACGCTCAGGCGCACCGCCAAGGGCCTCGATCTCCAGCTGGAGGATCAGGGTTTCGCCGACTGGCTCGAATCGGAGGCTCAGCAGGTGTTCGAGGAACTTCACGCCCGCTGGACGGCGCGCGACAAAAGCTAACAACAGCAACCGCAACGACAGGAGGCACGACCCAGACAAAGAAAGAGCCCCGCAAAGCTGACGCTCCACGAGACCCTCACTTGATCTTAGCACTTTCAAGGTAGTCTCCCGCGCCGACCCGTGCAAGTCGTTAGCGATTCGCACGACGGGGAAACTTTGTCTTCGTGATCGAGACATGGGTTACCATTCAATAACGCCCTTTGGACGAACGGAGAAGTCTGTCCGCACTGCGCTCGAGCAACGCTCGCCGCCCAATCTTTCGCCCTGCCAGCTCGACAAGTGGCAGATCTTGCGCGACCTCACCGAGTCCCGGACGAGCTTCGGCCTCTCGGACCGCGATATTACTGTGCTCCAAGCACTGCTAAGCTGCCATCCCGACACGCGATTGGATGCGTCGGGCTCGCTGATCGTTCATCCGTCGAACGAGACGATTTGCACCCGAGCCAATGGCATGCCCTGCTCCACCATGCGCCGCCACCTCGCTAAGCTAATCTCGGAGGGGTTTTTGATCCGTCGCGACAGCCCGAACGGCAAGCGCTACACCCGCCGGATAGCCGGCACAAAGATCGCCTTTGGTTTCGACCTGTCACCGATGCTGCACCGTGCCGCCGAGATCGCGCAAGCTGCAGAAAGCTGCCGCACTGAGGCCGTCAAACGCGCCACGTTGCGCCAGACCATCAGCCTCCTGAGGCGCGATCTGCTGGCCTTGCTCGATCTGGCCAAGCTCGACCACCACGACAGCCTGAAGTTGGGCCAGATGGCCGACCTCGCCGCCGCGACTACGAAGGCGATGCGTCGCAAGCTCGACGCTGACACCTTGTCCAGGATAGAGGCCGCCTTGCGGGAGGCGGTGGATACGATGACACGGTTCGTTGGCTACGAAACAATGAAGCCGAGCAGCAATGACGCCCGGAATGAGCAGCACCAACAGAACTCAAACAAAGAATCTCAAGATTCTGAATCGGCCCAGATTCCAGCCGCAACAACAGAACTTGTGAACGACAACTCCAAGCATCACGAATATACAGTTACTGAGAAAGCCCTCCCTACCCTGCCACCGCTGCGCCTCGTTCTCGGAACTTGCACCGAAATCGCCATTTTTGACCCAGAGCCGATTGCAGATTGGAGTGACCTGGTCCGTGCCGCAGACAAAGTTCGCCCGATGTCAGGCATCTCAGAGGCAGTATGGCACGAAGCCAAATCTGTTCTGGGTATAGAACAAGCCGCGACGGCGTTTTGCGCGATGCTGCAACGCTTCTCAGAAATCAGGAATCCAGGTGGATACTTGCGGAGTTTGGTGGCCCGGGCGCGCCAAGGTACCTT
Source organism: Limimaricola soesokkakensis (assembly GCF_900172345.1). Classification (GTDB taxonomy): domain Bacteria; phylum Pseudomonadota; class Alphaproteobacteria; order Rhodobacterales; family Rhodobacteraceae; genus Limimaricola; species Limimaricola soesokkakensis. The sequence continues at coordinate 25,350 of NZ_FWFY01000020.1, read as the reverse complement.
TTCACCTATGCGTATGGTGATGGCTCTCCAGCCTAAAACTACGTGAGTTCACAGTTGTGAACTCTGTACCGCCGGTCAAGCGAGGTTCGCGGTGAAAGGATGGCTTCGCCGCCGTGCGGGGCGGGGCGGTCCGGCCGGCCTGAGGGCGGCCGCGTTTCGAAGTTGCCCCGCCCGCCGCTTAGCCTAATCCTATGCGAGGGAGGAGTGCGACATGCGGGACATGACCCTGCGCCAGGTCGAGGTGGTGCGCGCCGTGATGATGACCGGCACCATCAACGGCGCGGCCACGCTGCTCGGTGTCTCAGCGCCTGGCGTCAGCCGTCTGGTCAAACATACCGAAGAGTCGCTCGGGCTGCGCCTGTTCGAACGCAAGGGCGGGCTGTTCGTGCCATCGGTCGAGGCCGGGCCGATCTTCGAACAGATCGGCCGGGTCTACCACAATGTCGAGAACCTGACCTATGCGATCGCCTCGCTCCAGCGCGGCGAGGACGCACAGCTGGCCTTCGCCTCGGCCCCCTCGATTGCCCAGTTCATCGCCGCGCGAGCGATCCGCAGGCTCAGGCGGCGCTGGCCCGATCTCTACATCGATCTCAACATCCTCAAGATCGAGGAGACGCTCGACTACCTGCTTCTCGAGCGCGGCGAGTTCGTGATGATGAGCTATCCTGTCGAGAACCCCGCCATCGAGAGCGAACCGGTGGCGACGGGGCGGCTGGTTGCGGTGGTTCCGGAGGATCACCCGCTGGCCGCGTGCGAGACGGTTTCGGTCCACGAACTCACGCGCGAGCCGCTGATCGGGGTCGATCCGACCGATCCCTACGGCGCAATCCTGCTCGCCCCCTTCGAGGCGGCGGGGCTCAACCCGCGCCAGTCGATGCGTGGCCGCTTCGCGCAGACCGTGGTGAGCCTCGTGCGCCACGGACTCGGCGTGGCGCTCATCGACGAGTTCTCGGTGGCCGAGGTCTACATGCCGGGGCTGGTGCGGATCGCGCTCGAGGAGGACAGCTCGATCACCGCCTATGCCTGCCGCAAGAAGGGTAGGGTGCTGTCGGGCTTCGCCGAGCAGGCGATCGCCGATCTGCGCGCGGAGCTGACCGGGGCGGTGTCGAGACGCGATTGGGCCGGGCCAAAGAATTAACATCATGTTAACGAGTGTCCAATCTCGGCATTTGACGTTATCGCGGCCGCGGGGTCATGATGCTCCTTGTCGTACGGGCATGGGAGCGCCCGGCACACAACCGATCCTTGGGAGGATGACATGAAGACGCTGTTTACGGGCGCGCTGGCTGCGCTTGCTTTCACTGCCGCTCCGGCGCTGGCAGAATACCCGGAGAAGGAGATCCAGGGCATCATTCAATGGGGGGCTGGCGGCTCGACCGACACGGTGATGCGCGCGGTGACCCCTCATGCCGAGGAAATGCTCGGCGGCAAGGTGGTGATGCAGAACATGACCGGCGGCGTCGGCGCCATCGCGGTCAAGTTCGCCTCGGCTCAGGACGCCGACGGCTACACCCTGCTGATGGGCGCCGAGAACCCGCTCCTCTACAAGGTGATGGGGCTGGGCGATATCGACTATTCGAGCTTCGTGCCGGTCAACGTGATCGCGCGCGGCGTGCCGATCCTCGTGGCTAACAACGACGCGCCCTTCGACACTCTCGAAGAGATGGTCGCCTACATTCAAGAGAACCCGAACGAGGTGAAGTTCGGCTCCACCGGCCCGGGCGGGCTGCCCTCGGTGGTCACCGCGATGCTGCAAAGCGAGATCGAGCTGACAGTGACGGCGGTGCCCTATGATGGCGACGGTCCGGCACTGACCGCGCTTCAGGGCGGCGCGATCGACGTGATGCCTGCCGTGCTCGGCGCCTCGATCGAGGCGATCAAGGCCGGTCGCATCAAACCGCTGGCGCTGATCGATACTCAGGCGAACGAGGCTCTACCCGACGTGCCGCCGATCACCGAGGCCTACCCGGCTTTCGAGACCTACTTGCCTTGGGGTCCGTTCTTCGGTGTCTTCGTCAAAGAGGGCACACCCGACGATGTGGTCGCCAAGCTCTCTGAGGCCTATGCGGCGGGCGTCGAGAACGCCGATTTTCAGCAGCTAATGGACGACCGCGGCTTTCAGGTGATGAACATCTCCGGCGACGAGGCGCAGGAATTTCTCGACAAGTGGCAGTCCGTGACCAGCTGGCTGGTCTACGACGCCGGCATCGCCAAGGCCTCGCCCGAGGAATTCGACATCCCGCGTCCCGAGTAACGCGGACCGGCGGGCCGCCGCGCGCGGCCCGCCCCCTTTCGCGGCCGTCCCGGCCCGTACATTCCCTTTCCCGCGTCCATGCCCCGCCAGGGAGGCGATTCATGCACGATCCATCCAAGAAGATGCCCGGCGAGACCGCCTTCGCGGTGGTCCTCGTCGGGTTGAGCGGTTTCCTGCTGTGGCAGGCGATCCTGATCTCGGGCTTCGAGGCGTTGTCCTCGCCCGGGGCGTTCCCGATGGCCGCGGCCTTCGCGATGCTGGTGACCTCGGTGGCGATCCTGATCAAGACGCTGCGGCTGCGCGAGCGCATGGCGCTGCGGTTCTTCACGGACGTGGCCCCGCCGGTGATCCTGGCGATGTTCGCGATGATGCTGGGCTATGCGCTGCTGCTGAAGCCGCTGGGATTCCTGCCGACATCGCTGCTGTTCCTGACCGTGTCGATCTTTGCGCTGCGCCGCCGGGGCCTGCTGTGGTCCTTCGGCGTCTCGCTGGCCTCGCTGGCCTTGGTCTATGTGATCTTCCGGCTGGTGTTCACCGTGCTGATGCCGTCGGGGGTCGTGCCCGAGGGCGAGATCCTGGCCTGGCTGGGCAACCTGTTCTCCGGGGGTGACACGCAATGACCGAAGCGCTGCAATTCTTCCTGATCTCCTGGCTTGACCTCAAGCTTCTTGGGCTGGTCGCGCTTGGCACCTTCGCGGGCATCTATGTGGGCGCCATCCCCGGCCTGTCGGTGACCATGGCGGTGTCGATCCTGATCTCCTTCACCTTCGCCTGGGACGTCTACCCGGCGCTGTGCCTGATGGTCGGCATCTACATGGGCGGGGTTTATGGCGGCTCGCGCACCGCGATCCTGCTGAACATCCCCGGCGCGCCCTCGGCGATCGCCACCGCGCTCGACGGCTACCCGCTGGCGCAGAAGGGGCAGGCCGGTGAAGCGATCGGGCTGTCGACCGTCATGTCCTTCGTCGGCGGCTTCATCGGCATCGGCGTTCTGGCGGTGGCCGCGCCCTTCGTGTCGGAGTTCGCGCTGACCTTCCAGCCGCGCGACTACATGCTGCTGGCGATCCTCGGCATCCTGCTGGTCGGCTCGCTCTCGGGCGAGAGCCTGCTCAAGGGGGTGTTCGCGGGCGCGCTCGGGCTCCTGATCGGCGCGGTCGGCCTCGACCCGCTCACCGCCGAAGAGCGCTTTACCTTCGGCATGGTCGAGCTGTGGGGCGGGATTTCCTTCATCGCGGTGATGATCGGGCTGTTCGGCGTCTCCGAGGCGCTGACGCAGCTGCATCATATCGACAAGGCGGCGGTGAAGCAGACCATTGGCCGGATCGTGCCCTCCTGGCGGGCGGTGGGCAAATACCTCCCGCTGTCGCTGCAGACCTCGTCGATCGGGGTGATCATAGGCGCGCTGCCGGGCACGGGCGGCGACATCGCGGCACTGATGGCCTACGACCACGCCAAGCGGGTCACCAAGAAGCCCGAGGTGCCGTTCGGCGAGGGCGCGGCCGAGGGACTTGTGGCGCCCGAGACCGCCAACAACGCCGCCGTCGGCGGCGCCTTCATCCCGATGCTGACGCTGGGCATTCCCGGCGACGCGGTGACCGCGATCATCATCGGCGCGATGTTCATCCACGGGCTGAACCCGGGACCGATGCTGATGATCGAGCAGCCGCAGATGTTCTGGTTCATTACCGGCGCGCTGGTGCTGGCCAACATCTTCATGCTGATCTTCGGCCTGACCGGCATCCGGTTGTTCACCAAGATCGTCGAGATGCCGCGCGCGGTGCTGATCCCGCTGATCCTGCTGCTGTCAATCGTCGGCGCCTATGCGGTGAACAACTCGATCACCGACGTCTACTGGATGCTGCTGTTCGGCGCCTTCGGCTACCTGCTGAAGACCTACGGCTACCAGGTCGGCCCCGTCATTCTCGGCGTGATCCTGAGCCGGCTGATCGACGAGAACTGGCGCCGGGCGATCATCTCCGAGCAGGAGGATCTGGGAAGGCTGTTCATGGGCATCTTCACCAGCCCGCTGTCGCTGGTGCTGTTCGGCGCCGTCGTCTTCATCTTCATCAGCCAGACCCCGCTCTGGACCGGGTTGCGCGCTCGCTTCGGCACCGCGCGGGCCCGGGGCGACGGGGTCTGACATGCCAAGGGACCATACCATGCCAGGCGACACGCTCCGTCTCGGGTTGATCGGCGATAACATCCGCGCCTCGCGCTCGCCGCTGCTGCATCGCATCGCCGGCGAGATGCTGGGGATACCGACCGTCTACGACAGCCTGATCCCCGCCGAGCTCGGCCGTGACTTCGACGCGGTGTTCGCAGATTGCGCCACGACCCGGGCCGGGATCAACGTTACCTACCCTTACAAGGAGGTCGCGGCGCGCAAGGTCACGGTCGACGACCCGCTGGTGCGCGGCATCGGCGCGGTCAACACCGTGCTGTTCGCGGCCGACAGGGCAAAGGGGCACAACACCGACTTCACCGGCTTCAAGGCTGCGCATGCCAGGGTGCGCGGCGCGGTGGCCCCGGGCAGGGTGCTGATGATCGGCACCGGCGGCGTGGGCCGCGCCGTGGCCTTCGGGCTGGCGGGGCTGGGCGCCACCGCGCTGCGGCTGGTGGATCGCGATCGCGCCAAGGCCGAGACGTTGGCCGCCGAGCTCCGCGCTGCGGCGCCGGCGATGATGGTCGAGGTGGCGGGCGACGCCGAGGCGGCGGCGCGGGGATGCGACGGGCTGATCAACTGCACGCCGCTCGGTATGGTCGGCTATCCCGGAACCCCGCTGCCGCGCGCGGCGATGGCGGGCGCGGCCTGGGCTTTCGACGCGGTCTACACGCCCGAGGACACGCAGTTCCTCACCGATGCGGCAGCCGAGGGCTTGCAGATCATCTCCGGCTGGGAGCTCTATTTTTATCAGGGGGTCCACGCCTCACGGCTCTTTACCGGACGCAGCCTTGACGAAGACGCGCTGCGCGCCCGTCTCAGGAAGGACTGATCATGCGCCGCTCCATCGCCACGGTCTCTGTGCCCGGTAACCTGCGCGAGAAGCTCGAAGCGATCGCGGCCGCGGGCTTCGACGGCATCGAAATTTTCGAACAGGATTTCATCGCCGAAGCCGGCTCGCCCGCCGAGATCGGCGCGATGATCCGCGACCATGGGCTTGGAATCGAGATCTTCCAGCCGTTTCGCGACTTCGAGGGGCTGGTCGGTGCGCGCCGCGTGAAGGCCTTCGACCGGGCCGAGCGCAAATTCGACCTCATGCAGCAGCTCGGCACAGATCTGGTGCTGGTCTGCTCGTCGGTGGCCTCCGATGCCATAGGTGGCATAGACCGCGCGGCGGACGATTTCCGTGAACTGGGCGAGCGGGCGGCGAAGCGCGGCCTGCGCGTCGGCTACGAGGCGCTGGCCTGGGGGCGGCACGTCAACGATCATCGCGATGCTTGGGAGGTGGTGCGTCGCGCCGACCATCCCAATGTCGGGCTGATCCTCGACAGCTTCCACACGCTGGGTCGCAAGCTCGACCCCGAGACGATCCGCCGTGTTCCGGGCGACCGGATCTTCTTCGTGCAACTCGCCGATGCGCCGCTGATCGAGATGGACCTGCTCTACTGGTCGCGCCACTTCCGCAACATGCCCGGCGAGGGCGATCTCGACGTGACGGCCTTCATGCGCGCGGTGATGGCCACTGGTTATCGCGGGCCAGTCAGCCTCGAGATCTTCAACGACCAGTTCCGGGGCGGGCGGCCCGAGACGGTGGCCCGCGATGGGCACCGCTCGCTGGTGCACCTGCTCGACCGGGTGCGGCGCGAGGAGCCGGGGGTCGAGGTAGGCCTGCCCCCCATCCCCGACCGGATCGCCGCCACCGGGATTGAGTTCATAGAATTTGCAACTTCCGCTGCCGAAAGCGGCGATCTGACCCGCCAACTCGCCGCGCTCGGCTTCGCGCGCACGGGGCGGCACCGAACGAAGTCGGTCGAGCTGTGGCAGCAGGGCAAGATCCGAATTGTGGTCAATACCGAGACGAGCGGCTTCGCGCACAGCGCTTACGTCACTCATGGCACCGGGATCTGCGACATTGGCATCGGCGTGTCGGACGCAGCCGCAACGATGGAGCGAGCACGTGCGCTCGGCGCGAACCCCTTTCACCAGCCGGTCGGGCCGGGCGAAACCGACATTCCAGCGATCCGGGGTGTCGGCGGCTCGGTGATGCACTTCATCGATGACAGCGCCGATCTCGCCGGGGTCTGGGAGCGCGAGTTCGTTGCTGAGGCCGACACAGGATCAGGCGCAGGGGGGGGCGATGCCGGCCTGACCCGCATCGACCATCTGGGCGAGACCATGGCCTATGATGAGATGCTGAGTTGGGCGCTGTTCTACACTTCGATCTTCGATCTCGTGAAATCCCCGATGGTCGACGTCGCCGATCCCGACGGGCTGGTGCGTAGCCAGGCAATCGAGGCGCCCGAAGGCGCGCTGCGGCTGACATTGAACGGGGCAGAGACGCATCGCACCTTCGCAGGCCGCTTCCTCGCCGACAGCTTCAACTCGGCCGTGCAGCACACCGCCTTCGCCTGCGACGACATTCTTGCCACCTCGACCGCATTGACGGGGATAGGCTTTGCGCCGCTGCCGATCCCGTCGAACTATTACGATGACCTCGCTGCGCGCTTCGATCTGGATCCCGGCCTGCTGGCCCGGTTGCGGGCTGGGCAGATCATGTATGACCGGGATGCAGGAGGTGAGTTCTTCCAGCTTTACTCCCAACCGACGCCGGGTGGGCTGTTCTTCGAAATCGTCGAACGGCGCGGCACCTATGCGGGCTATGGCGCGCCGAACGCGCCGTTCCGTATCGCTGCCCAGAAGCGATTGGTTCGGCCAAAAGGGATACCAAAATCATGAACAGTATCACGGATGCGGGTACGGCAACGCGGCGGCGGGTGCTGGGCGACATGCATGTCGACCGCGCTGAGGCGGCCAAGACAGGCTTCGACGCGCCGTTCCAGGCGCTGATCACCGACGCGGCCTGGGGCCATGTCTGGAGCCGCGACACGATCAGCGACCGCGAACGCTCGATGCTGACCATCGCGCTGCTGGCGGGGCTTGGCAACGACGCGGAGCTGGCGCTGCATATCCGCGCCACGGCCAATACCGGCGCGAGCCGCGACGACGTGCTCGAAGCGCTGCTGCATGTCGCGATCTATGCGGGCGTGCCGCGCGCCAACCACGCGATCGCGATCGCAAAGAAGACCTTCGACGAGATGGAGGCGGCATGAGCGCGTTCCAGCAGAAACAAGCCGTGACCCAGACGCCGGGCGGCCATGCCGCCCCCGGCGGCGGTCTCTATGCCCGCGACCGGGCTTGGCATCCAGCGGCGCTGACGCCGCCCTACAAGACCTCGGTGGCGCGCTCGCCCGTCCGCGCTCCGATCTCCTTCTCGACCACGCTGAGCGAGGAAACCGGTCCGGTCTTCACCCAGGACATGCTCGGACCATTGGACGCCGACCTGATCCACAACTATGCCAAGTCGCCCGAGGGCGCGATCGGGCCGCGGATCGTGGTGCAGGGGCGCGTTCTCGACGAGGACGGACGCGGCGTGCCGCATTCGCTGGTCGAGGTCTGGCAGGCTAATGCCGGCGGGCGCTACCGCCACAAGAAGGAGGGCTATCTCGCCCCGCTGGACCCGGATTTCGGCGGCTGCGGGCGCTGCATCACCGACGAATTCGGCAACTACGAGTTCCGCACCATCCAGCCCGGCCCATACCCGTGGCCCAACGGGCCGAATGACTGGCGGCCCGCGCATATCCATTTCTCGGTGTTCGGCCGAAGCTGGGGCCAGCGGCTGATCACCCAGATGTATTTCGATGGCGACCCGATGATCTGGCACTGCCCGATCGTCGGCACCATCCCGAGCCGCGAGGGGATCGAGAGCCTGGTGGCGAGGCTCGACATGGAGGCGACGATCCCGATGGATGCTCGCGTCTACCGCTTCGACATCGTGCTCAGGGGGCGGCGGCAGACCCTGTTCGAGAACCGCATGGAGGGGCTGTGATGCAACGGATCGAGCGGCTGAAGGAAAGCCCGAGCCAGACCGCCGGGCCCTATGTGCATATCGGTGCGCTGCCGAACTTCGCCGGGATCGACGGGGTCTATGACGAGGATCTCGGCCAGCGGATGGTGCTCGGCGCGGTGCGCGGCGAGCAAATCACCCTGCGCGGCACCGTCTATGACGGCACCGGCGCGGCGTTGCGCGACGCGATGGTCGAGATCTGGCAGGCCGACGCCGCCGGGCTCTATGCCGGGCAGGACGGCGCCGACCCCGCCTTCACCGGCTGGGGCCGGCAGGCGGGCGACATGGAGACCGGCGCCTTCGCCTTCGAGACCGTGAAGCCGGGGGCCGTGCCGTTTCGCGACGGGCGGATGCAGGCGCCGCATGTCTCGGTCTGGATCGTGGCGCGCGGCATCAATCTCGGGCTGCAGACGCGGATCTATTTCGCCGACGAGCAGGAAGCCAATGCCGCCGACCCGATCCTCGCGCGGATCGAGCACCGGGACCGGATCAGCACGTTGATGGCCCGGCCCGAGGGCGACGGCACCTACCGTTTCGACATCCGGCTGCAGGGCGAGGCCGAGACCATTTTCTTCGACATTTGAGGGGCCTTGCATGTCCGATCCCTGCATCATCTGCGTCGCGATCACCGGCTCCCTGCCGACCAAGGAGAACAATCCGGCGGTGCCAATCAGCATCGACGAACAGATCGAGAGCACGCAGGAGGCCTTCGAGGCCGGGGCGTCCATCGCCCACTGCCACGTGCGCGACGACGAGGGCAGGCCGACCTCGGACCCCGAACGCTTTGCCCGGCTGAAAGAGGGGATCGAAAAGTACTGCCCAGGCATGATCGTGCAGCTCTCCACCGGCGGCCGCTCGGGCGCCGGGCAGGCGCGCGGCGGCATGCTGCCGCTGGCGCCGGACATGGCCTCGCTCTCGGTGGGCTCGAACAACTTCCCGACGCGGGTTTACGAGAACCCGCCGGATCTGGTCGACTGGCTGGCGTCGGAGATGGTGAAGCATCGCATCAAGCCCGAGATCGAAGCCTTTGACCTCAGCCACATCGTGCAGGCCACCCGCATGGCGCAAAATGGGCGGATCGCGGCACCACTATATGTGCAGTTCGTGATGGGGGTGATGAACGCGATGCCGGTCGACGAGCCGATCTTCGATTTCTACATCGAGACCCTGAAGCGGCTCGCGCCTGACGCGCTATGGTGCGCGGCCGGGATCGGCGCGGCGCAGATCACCGTCAATGAATGGGCGATCGCCAAGGGCGGGCACACCCGCACCGGGCTCGAGGACAACGTCCGGCTTGACCGCGACCGGCTCGCGCCCTCGAACGCGGCGCTGGTCAAGCGCACCGCCGATCTCTGCGAGAAATACGAGCGTCCCGTCGCGACATGGGCGCAGGCGCGCGAGATGCTGGGACTGCGGATGCCGAAGGGCGTGGCATGAGCGGGCTGCGTTTCGCCGCGCCGAACGGCGCCGTGTTGCATCATGTGATCCGCGAGGGGCGCGGCCGGCCGGTGGTGTTCGCTAACTCGCTCGGCACCGATCTGCGGATCTGGCAGGCGGTGGTGGCCAGGCTCGACCCCGAGACGCCGCTCCTTTTGTGGGACAAGCGCGGCCACGGCCTGTCGGAGGAGGGGCCGCTCGGGATGGAGGGCCACGCCGCCGATCTCGCCGGGCTGATGGATCTGCACGGGCTGTCGGGCGCGCTGGTCTGCGGCGTTTCGGTCGGCGGCATGATCGCGCAGGCCCTGTCGGCGGAGCGGCCCGATCTCGTGGCCGGGCTGATCCTGTCGAACACCGGCCACAGGATCGGCGACGACGCCAGCTGGAACGCGCGGATCGACACGGTCGAGAGCGACGGCATCGCTGCCATGTCCGAGACCATCCTCGAACGCTGGCTCTCGCCGGGCTACCGCGCCGCGCAGCCCGAGATGCTGGCAGGCTGGCGGATGATGCTGACCCGAACCCCGGCCTCAGGCTACGCGGCGGTCTGCCGGGCGATCCGTGACGCCGACCTCACCGAGGCGGCGCGCGGCATCGCGGTGCCGACGCTCTGCCTCGCGGGCAGCGATGACGGCGCGACCCCGCCGGAGCTGGTCTCGGCACTGGCCGCGCTGGTGCCGGGGGCCGAATATCGCTGCCTCGACGGGGCAGGGCATCTGCCCTGCATCGAGCGGCCCGACGAGGTCGCGGCGATGATCCGCGAGATGCTGGACCGGGTCGGGTGAGCGGGGTCTTCGACCATCCCTGGCTGTCCGGGCTGTTCGGCGATGCTGAGATGGCCGCGATCTGGAGCGCAAAGGCCGATCTGGCGCGGATGATCGCCTTCGAGGCGGCCTATTCCCGCGCCCTTGGTGCCGCCGGGCTGGCCGATGCGGCGATGGCCGAGCGCGCGGCGCGGGCGATCGAGGCGGCGCGGATCGACATGGATGCCATGCGCGACGGCACCGCGCGCGACGGGCTGCCGGTCCCGGCGCTGGTCGCGCAGCTCAAGCGGGCGGCGGGCGAGGATGCGGGCGCGGTGCATCGCGGCGCCACCTCGCAGGACGTGATCGACAGCGCGCTGGCCTGCGCGCTGCGCGACACCGGCGAGCTGCTCCGCGACCGGATCGGCATCTTGCGCACCGCGCTCGAGGCATTGCGCGTCCGCTTCGGCGACCGCGCACTGATGGGGCGGACGCGGATGCAGGCGGCGCTGCCGATCTCGGTGGCCGACCGGATCGAGACCTGGGCGCGGCCGCTCGATGACCATCTCGACCGGCTGGAGCGGATCATGCCGCAGGTGACGCGGCTGCAGCTCGGCGGGCCGGTCGGCACACGTGCCGATCTGAGCGGGCAGGGCGCGGCCGTGGCGGAGCGCGTGGCGGCGGCGCTTGGGCTGGCGCCCGCGCCGCAATGGCACGCCCGACGCGACGGCGTGGCCGAATTCGCGGGGCTGATGTCGCTGATCTCGGGGGGCTTGGGCAAGATGGGGCAGGATCTGTGCCTGATGGCCCAGCAGACCCCTCGCGAGGTGACACTGTCAGGCGCGGGGGGCTCCTCGGCGATGGCGCACAAGCAGAACCCGGTCGCGGCCGAGCTGCTGGTCACGCTGGCGCGCTACAACGCCACCCAGCTGTCGGCGATGCATCAGGCACTGGTCCACGAACAGGAACGCTCGGGCGCTGCCTGGCAGCTCGAATGGATGGTGCTGCCGCAGATGGCGCAGGCGACAGGTCGCGCGCTCGCCGCCGCCGCCGCGCTGTGCGACGCGGTCGAGCAAATCGGCCCTTCAAGCGAGAACGCGCTTTAGACCCGCCTGCACCCGACGCATCTCGGGCAGGTAGGTCTCGGCCAGCGTCTCGGCGCGCTCTTGGGTCGCGGCCATGCCGAGATTGAGCGCGGCGAGGGTCTGCCCGCGCGCATTGATCAGCGGCACCGCAATCGAGCGCAGGCCCAGCTCGACCTCCTGGTCGATGATCGCGTAGCCGTCGGCGCGTGCCGCCGACACCCGCGCCATGATTGCCTCCGGATCGGTCAGGCTGAGCGGTGTTCGCGGCGCGAGGTCGCTGCGCTCGATCAGGGCGCGGGCCTCGGCCTCGGGGAGGGCCGCCAGCAGCACCCGACCGAGCGAAGTGCAATGCGCCGGCAGCCTTGAGCCGGGCATCAGCCCGATCGACATCACCCGCCGCTGCGCCGCGCGGGCGAGATAGACGATCTCGGTGTCGTCGCGGATCGCCACCGAGGCCGACTGTCCGACCCGCTCCGACAGCTGGTCGAGCCAAGGCTGCACCAATTGCGCCAGGGGCAGCGTCGCCAGCGCCGACATGCCGAGCCGCAGCACCCGTGGCATCAGGGTGAAATACTTGCCGTCATGGGTGGCGTAGCCCCCGGCGACAAGCGTCAGCAGGCAACGCCGTGCAGTGGCACGGTCGAGGCCGGTGCGCGCCGCCGCCTCGGCCACCGAGAGCCGCGGATGCGCCGCGTCGAATGCCTCGATCACCCTGAGGCCCTTGGCGAATGAGGCGATGATATCGGGGGTCTTGTTCGGCATGCGCACAGGATTGGCCTTAGTCCGAACAAATGTCGAGATGCGAACGACTTCTCTTGTCCCTCGGATCAACAGCCTCGTAGGAGGAAGACCACAGAGCCGCGCGGGTGCGGCGTCTCAAGGGGGTCGAGGAATGGATAAGACATGGGACTGCCCCGCCGCCGCGGTGGCCGACATCCCCGACGGGGCGAGCGTGATGATCGGTGGTTTCGGCGGCTCGGGCGCGCCGATCGAGCTGATCCACGCGCTGATCGATCGCGGCCCGCGCGATCTGACGGTGATCAACAACAACGCCGGCAACGGCCGGATCGGCATCGCCGCGATGATCGACGCCGGCATGGTGCGCAAGATCATCTGCTCCTTTCCGAAGTCCAAGGATCCCCGCGCCTTCACCGAGGCCTATCTTGCCGGCCGGATCGAGTTGGAGTTGGTGCCGCAGGGCACCTTGGCCGAACGGATCCGTGCGGGCGGAGCGGGCATTCCCGCCTTCTACACGCCGACCTCTTTCGGCACGGAGCTGGCGGCAGGCAAACCCACCGCGGAGTTCGACGGGCGCGGCTACGTGCAGGAGCGCTGGCTCAAGGCCGACTACGCGCTGGTCAAGGCCGAGACCGCCGATCGGCACGGCAACCTCGTCTACCGCAAGGCGGGCCGCAATTTCGGCCCGCTGATGTGCATGGCCGCCGCCGCGACGATCGTGCAGGCGAGCCGCATCGTGGAACCCGGCGCGATCGATCCCGAGCATGTCGTGACCCCGGGGCTCTTCGTCGACCGGGTGATCGCGGTGCCGGATGCGCGCCAGGAAGAGGATCTCAACATCGAGGGGGCGGTCTACGCATGAGCAACATCGCGAACATCAAGCTGTCCAACGCGCAGATCGCCTGGCGCGCGGCGCAGGACATCGAGGACGGCTCTTACGTCAATCTTGGCATCGGCTTCCCCGAGATGGTGGCGCGCTACCAGGTCGCGGGGCGCAAGGCGATCTACCACACCGAGAACGGCATCCTCGATTTTGGCCCCGCGCCAGCGCCGGGGCAGGAGGACTGGGACCTGATCAACGCCGGCAAGAAGGCGGTCACGCTCAATCCCGGCGCGGCGTTCTTTCACCACGCCGATAGCTTCGCCATGGTGCGCGGCGGCCATCTCGACGTGGCCATCCTCGGTGCCTTCGAGGTGGCCGAAAACGGCGATCTCGCGAATTGGAGCGTCGGCAAGGGCGGCGTGCCCGCAGTCGGCGGCGCGATGGATCTCGTGCATGGCGCCAAGCGCGTCGCGGTGATCACCGACCACCTCACCAAGACCGGCGCGCCCAAGCTGGTGGAACGCTGCTCGCTGCCGCTCACCGGGGTGGGCTGCGTGACACGGGTCTACACCTCGCTGGCCGTGGTGGATATCGAGGCGGGCCGCTTCGTGCTGCGCGAGAAGCTCGCCGCGATCACGCTGGGCGATCTGCAGGCCGTGACCGGCGCGACGCTCAATCTCGACGGCCCCGTGGCCGCCCTCACCGTTCCGGAGCTCTGACATGACCGACGCCTATATCTGCGACTACATCCGCACCCCGATCGGCCGCTATGGCGGCGCTCTGGCCGGGGTCCGCGCCGACGATCTGGGGGCAATCCCGCTGCGCGCGCTGATGGCGCGCAACGCGGGTGTCGACTGGGACGCCGTCGACGAGGTGATCTATGGCTGCGCCAACCAGGCGGGCGAGGACAACCGCAACGTCGCCCGGATGTCGGCCCTGCTCGCCGGTCTGCCGGTGACGGTGCCGGGCACCACGATGAACCGGCTCTGCGGCTCGGGCATGGACGCGGTGATCACCGCCGCGCGCGCCATCCGTGCCGGCGAGGCAGAGCTGATCGTCGCCGGCGGGGTCGAGAGCATGTCCCGCGCGCCCTTCGTGATGGGCAAGGCCGAGACCGCCTTCTCGCGTTCGGCCGAGATCTTCGACACCACCATCGGCTGGCGCTTCGTGAACCCGCTGATGAATGCGCAATACGGCGTCGACTCGATGCCCGAGACCGCCGAGAATGTGGCAGAGGATTTCGCCATCTCGCGCGAGGATCAGGACGCCTTCGCGCTGCGCAGCCAGGTCAAGGCCGCCGAAGCCATCGCCTCGGGGCGGCTGGCGCGCGAGATCACCCCGGTGGAGATCCCGCAGCGCAAGGGTGACCCGAAGATCGTCGACACCGACGAGCATCCCCGCGCCACCTCGCTCAAGGCGCTGGCCAAGCTGCGCGCTCCGTTCCGCGAGGGCGGTTCGGTGACGGCGGGCAACGCCTCGGGCGTCAATGACGGAGCGGCGGCGCTCATTATCGCTTCGGCCGAGGCGGCAAAGAAGCATGGGCTGACCCCGATCGCGCGCATCCTCGGCGGTGCCACGGCGGGCGTCGCGCCGCGCATCATGGGCTTCGGCCCCGCGCCCGCCTCGAAGAAGCTGATGGCGCGGCTCGGGCTGACGCCGGACGACTTGGCGGTGATCGAGCTGAACGAGGCCTTCGCGAGCCAGGGGCTCGCCACGCTCCGTGATCTCGGCATCGCCGATGACGACGCGCGGGTGAACCGCAATGGCGGCGCCATCGCGCTCGGCCACCCGCTGGGCATGTCGGGTGCACGGATCACCGGCACCGCCGCGCTCGATCTGACATCGGGCGAGATGTCGCTTTCGACCATGTGCATCGGCGTGGGTCAGGGCATCGCCGTGGCGCTCAAAGGGGTCTGAGAGAGGGGGCGGGGCAGCTTGACTGCCCGGCCCGATGCCAAACCCGGTATCGGCGGCGAGGCTCGGCGCCGCCTGCGCCTGCCGGAACTCGCCTCATGGTCAGGCAGGCCGAGCGAGACAAGGTTTTCGAGCGCGCAACGAACATGGGCTGGCCCTGAGTTGCTGCGACATGACCCAAACCGAGCCACCTCGCTCGGCGCTCTTCGAGGTCGCCTCCCGCTTGCTCTGATCGTTGAACCCGCCGCCGCCCATCATGGCTTACTTGCCTCAAAATTAGCGAAGAAGGCGTCTACAAGAGACGGGTCTATTCAAGCTGGATAGCCCCGTGTCTTGTGGACGCCGTCCTCACTAAATTTGAGGCATGGGGGCCCGCTACAGTCCCGCAGCCTTGGTCAAATTGAACCGGAATCTATCCCGACTGCGCTGATATCGGCGGGTCATCTCGGCCGAGGCGTGGCCGAGCTGCTTCTGGACATGGCGCTCGTCAATCTCGGCCGATGTCGCGAGGCCTGCGCGCATCGAATGCCCGGCGAAGAGGGCCCGGCGTTCAGCATCGGGCAGGTCGGGCCGCAGCCCCGCCGCGAGTGCCGCGCGCTGCACCAGCCGCGCCACGTGGCGGTCGTTCAGACGGCGTGGCAGCGCGCGGCGGCCGTCGCGACTGACGGCGGTGAACAGCGGGCCAAACTCGATCTTCGCGAAGTCCAGCCAGCGCTCCAGCGCCAGCACCGGGCAGGTCGCGGCGCTGGAGCCCCGCGCGATTTCGATCTCCCGCCAGCCGGTCTTGCCCCGCAGCGTCACCAGCGCGCCGGCGTCGAGGATCTCGACCCAGCCGCTGCCGGCGATGGTGTCGTCCTTGGCCCGGTCGAGTCCGACCAGTTCCGAGCGCCGCAGCGCGCCAGCGAAACCGATGAGCAGCATCGCCCGATCGCGCAGACTGCGCAGGTCGTGGCCGAGCGTGGCCAGCATGGCGCGCAGATCGTCCGGCCCGATCGCGTCCTTCTGCACCGGTGGCCGGGCGTGACGGCGGCGGATGCCGGCGAGGACGGAGGCGATGTGCCGGTCGCGGCGGTCGAGTCGCATCCCGCGCTGCGCGTAGTTCCAAGACAGTCCCGCCAGCTGCCGCTCGATCGAGGCGACCGACAGCGCGCGCGTCCTGCCCGACGGTGCCGCGAGATCGGTGATGTAGAGCCCGACCAGCTCGGGGGAGGAGGGCAGGGGGTCGGCGCCCTTCAATCGGCACCAGCGGGCGAAGGCGGTCCAGTCGCGCGTATAGGCCCGGCGGGTGTTCTCGGCGATGGCGTGGTCGGCGTAGCCGCGGGCGGTGTCGACGAGGCGGTCGAGTCGGCCGGAGCCCGCGACGTGGCCGGGCAAGGCGATCAGGGCGGGGATTTGGGGCGTGTCCGGCATGGTGATGGGCGTAGCACGCTCATGTTCGATAATGGGGCTCACTGGACCTCCGCGCTCTTCGACGAGAGGTCCCCAACCATTTCGGCCCGGTCATCGGCCCCTGCCTCGTTCCGGGCCGATGGCATGGACCGACAGGAACTCAATCGTCTACCGAGCAGACGGGCTTCAAGGAGTAGCGCGCAGACTGCCACGGCGCCACTCTGTCGGCTCCTGTCGTCTAAGCATTCGACCTCCTCCTACCTGCCAGCAAATTCCTCTTGCGATCTTCACGAGTTTACGGATATTCGTAAAGAAAGTTGGAGGCACCATGACACGATTCGCGACCCGCCTGAATTCATTCGCCGCCAAGGCCGAGATGGAGTGGCCAGATCTGCAGGGAAAACCCACGGCGCTGATGATGGCACGCCGTGCCGCGCGGGTGCCGGGCCTGACCCATGTCGATCTGAACTATCCCGACCACGTCACGGATGACCCGCGGGCCGTGAAGGAAGAGATCGAGGCCATGGGGCTCGGGATCAACGGTCTCGCCATGCGCTACTATACGAACCCCGCTTTCAAGCTCGGCGCCTTTACCCATCCCGACAGGGCTGTACGGCGTGAGGCGATCGACCTGACCAAGCGGGGCATCGACGCGGCGCTGGAGATGGACGCCCCGCTGATGACCCTGTGGATGGGGCAGGACGGTTTCGACTACAGCTTCCAGGGTGATTATGGACAGATGTGGGACGACGAGGTGAGCGCCATCCGCGAAGTGGCGGAGCATGCCCCGGACTGCATGATTTCCATTGAATACAAGGCGAACGAGCCCCGCTCCTTCGCGCTTTTGCCCGATGTGGCCACGACGCTCTTGGCGATCGACGAGGCGGGAGCGCCCAATCTCGGGGTCACGCTCGATTTTGCCCACGTGCTGTATGCGGACGAGATGCCCGCTTTCGCCGCAACCCTGATCGCGCGTCGCTCGAGGCTCTTGGGCGTCCACCTCAATGACGGCTATGCCAAGCGCGACGATGGGCTGATGGTGGGGTCCGTGCATCCCCAGGCCACGTTGGAACTGCTCTGGCGGATCCGCCGCGACGGCTACGACGGCGTCATTTACTTCGACACCTTCCCGGATGCGTCCGGCATCGATCCGGTAGAGGAGTGCGCCGCCAATATCGAGATGGTCGAGCGCCTGATGGGCATGGCCGACCGCGTCGATGCCGACAATGCGCTGCATGGCGCCATCGCCACGCAGAACTCGCCCGCCGCCCAACGCGCGATCCAGCGCATTCTGGCCGGCGCCTGACCCGACTTCACAAGTCCCAAGATCATCGTAAAGGGAGGAAACCTGATGACCGCGAAGCTGAAGACCCTGCTGATGGCAGGCACCGTTCTGGGCATGGCCAATGTCGCCATGGCCCAGGATCTCGCCCCGCTCAATTCCGACGAGGAGCCTGATCGGATGGAATGGAGCGAGCTCGACGCGCGCTTCGGCGAGCTGCCCGCGCCGGAGGCGGGCACTGCGGTGGGTGGCGTCTCCAAGACGCTGACCAACGAATACTGGCGGTCTCTGGGTGAGGGTTACGAGAACCTTGCCCAGGAATACGACGTGAAATTTGCCTATCAGGCCGCACCTTCGGAAGGGGATCAGCTTGGCCAGCTCTCGATCGCCGAGAACATGATCCTTCAGGGCTACGACGCGCTGCTGTTCTCGCCGCAGACCGACAACAACCTGCAGCCGGCGCTCGAGACAGCACGTGCACAAGGCATCCCCGTGCTCAATGTCAACGACGCGGTCATTCCCTCGGTCGAGCACTATGTCGGCAACGTGCAGCGCGACAATGGCGTGCGCGTGGCGCAGTGGTTCATCGACAACACCGAGGGCGGCAAGCTCGCGGTGATCGAGGGCCAGCCCGGCGTCTTCGCCGCCGGCCAGCGCACCGATGGCTTCACATCGACGATCGAGGAGGCCGAGGGCTTCGAGGTGGTGGCCAGCGTTCCCGCCAACTGGAGCCGCGAGCAGGCCTACGACGCGGCGTCCACGATTCTGCAGCAGCATCCGGATCTGATCGGCTTCTACGCCAACAACGACGGCATGGCGCTCGGCGTGGTCGAGGCGGTGAAGAATGCCGGCCTGCAGGAGCAGGTCGCGGTGTTCGGCACCGACGGCATCTCGGACGCCTACGCCTCGATCCGCGCCGGTGATCTCACTGGCACGGTCGACAGCTTCCCGGTGCTCACCGGCGAGGTGGCGATGGAGGTTGCGCTGCGTCTTGTCGCCGGGCAGGACCTGCCGCGTGTGGTGGCAACACCGCAAGCGTTGATCACGGCCGACAACATCGAGCAGTATGCTGTCGAGGATACCGCAGCGCTGCGCGACACGCTGCTCGCGCAGTAACCGGCATCCCAGAGGCGGCGCGCGTACCTCCCTGCGCGCGCCGCCCGTATCCGGAAGGATCCGACATGGTTTCCCAAACCCCGCGCCTTGCAGTGGCAGGCATCGAGAAAGGCTTCCCTGGGATCAAGGCGCTCGACGGCGTCTCCTTCGACGTGCGCCCTGGCGAGGTTCACGGCCTGCTGGGCGAGAACGGTGCCGGCAAGTCGACGATGCTCAACGTCTTGTCGGGCGTACTCAAGGCCAACGCGGGCGAAATCCGTGTCGATGGCCAGAGGCTCGACCTCCATCGCCCAGGCGATGCGCGCGCCGCCGGGATCGCGATGATCCACCAGGAACTTCAGCATATCCCGGCTCTCACCGTTGCTCAGAACCTTTACCTTGGACGGCCCCTCAAGGCGGCGGGCGGCCTGCTTGTCGCTCGCCGTGCCCAGGAAGCCCGCGCCCGGGAGATCCTGGCCGATCTTGATCCCACAATCGATCCGGCGCGCCCGATCCACGAGTTGAAAGTGGCGCAGCAGCAGATCGTCGAAATCGCCAGGGCGCTGCTCTACGAGGCGAAGATCATCGCCATGGACGAGCCGACCTCCTCGCTCACTCCGTCCGAATTCGAAAGCCTCGCCGCACTGATTGAGCGCCTACGCCAGGAAGGCGTGTCGATCATCTACGTTTCGCACAAGATGGACGAGGTATTCCGTGTCTGCCAGCGCGCGACGATCCTACGCGACGGCCGCTTCATCGCGACGGTGGATCTCGCCGAGACCAGCGAGGCCGAGGTGGTCTCGCGCATGGTCGGTCGCGACATCCAGCACGAGCGCCACGTGAGCCATGCCACCGCCACCCCCGCGCTTCGGGTGGAAAGCCTCGGCGACGGCCGCATGATCCGGGACGCGTCCTTCACGCTGCACAGGGGCGAGGTGTTGGGGCTTGCCGGCCTGGTTGGCTCGGGGCGCACCGAACTGCTGCGTCTCGTGGCGGGCATCGACCGGGCGCGCTCGGGTCGCATCCAGGTGAATGGCCAAGCGCACACCTTCCGTTCGCCGCGTGAGGCGATCGCGGCAGGCATCGGGTTGGTGCCCGAGGAACGCAAGAAGGACGGCATCGTGCGCGATCGCTCGGTCGCTTCCAACATCGCGCTGCCCTCGATGCGCCGTTTCAGCCGAATGGGACTGATCCGCCGCCGGGTGCTGAGGCAGGAGGCGACGGACCTCATGCAGCAGATGAACCTGCGCCCACCCAATGTCGATCGCGCCATCGGCCAGTTCTCGGGCGGCAACCAGCAAAAAGCCATTATCGGTCGTTGGCTCGCTGCCGACGTGGACATCCTGCTGTTCGACGAGCCGACCCGCGGCATCGACATCGGCGCGAAGTCCGAAATCTACGATCTGATCGAGAAGCTGGCCGCCCAAGGCAAGGCGATCCTGGTGGTCAGCTCCGAGCTGCCGGAAATCCTGCGTCTGTCCGACCGCGTCATGGTGATGCGAGAAGGTCAGATCGCGGCCACATTGGCAGGCGCCGAGATCACGGAAGCGAACATCGCCGCTCACGCCATTCCCCAATCGAAACGCCGTGGCCGGTCCCTGGCCGCCGAACCCGCATGAGCTCCAAAATGACCGACACCACCGACGCCACAACCCCAGCCCGCGGGCTACGGTCCGTCCTGCCAGCGTCCCTGAGCCTGCGCGATGCTGGCACGCTTCTGGGCCTCGTCCTGATCCTGATCGTCTTCGCGAGCCTCAACCCGGTCTTCCTGACGGCGCCCAACCTGCTCAACATCCTGCAGCAATCCTCGATCAACGCCTGCATCGCGCTCGGCATGACCTTCGTGATTATTTCCGGTGGCATCGATCTCTCCGTTGGCCCCACCGCTGCCCTATCGGCCGTGGCCGGCGCGGCTCTGATGGCCGCTGGCGTGCCGGTGCCCCTGGCAATCCTGGCAGCGCTCGCCACTGGTATGGCCTGCGGCCTGTTCAATGGCACGCTGATTGCCTTCGCCGGACTGCAGCCATTCATCGTCACGCTGGGCGGGCTATCGCTCTACCGAGCGCTGGCGCTGATCTTCACGGGCGGCAACCCGATTTTCGGGATTCCGCAGGAGTTCCGCGCGGTGATCAACGGCGATGTCCTGGGTGTACCGGTGCCGGTCGTCATCATCGGCGTGATCGCGGCCTTGCTATGGGTGGTGCTGAACCGAAGCCCCTTCGGTGAATATATCCTGGCCGTGGGCGGCAACCAGGAAGCCGCGCGGATTGCAGGCGTGCCGGTCGCGCGCACCAAGATCACCGTTTACGTGATGTCGGGGGGATTGGCCTCGGTGGCCGCCCTCATCCTGACGGGGCGTCTTGGAGCGGCCGATCCCACCATGGGCAACCTGTGGGAGCTCGACGCCATCGCGGCGGCGGCGATCGGCGGCGCCTCCCTGATGGGCGGCAAGGGGTCGGTTGTCGGCACGCTGTTGGGGGCGGTGATCCTCGGCTCGCTGCGCAACGGCCTGACGCTGATGAACGTGCAGGCGTTCTATCAACTCCTCGCCACCGGCATTATCATCATCCTTGCCATGTTGATTGACCGTGCCACGCGGGGGAGAGGCTGAAACCATGAAGATTGATCCGCGCACTGTCGGCGCTCAGGTCAGGATGCGGACGCCGTCGCTGACACCGCTCGAGGCGCGGGTCGTCGACACCATGACAGGGCGTGCGGATCTCGATCTCACTACCTCCTTGCGCGAGGTGGCCGAAGAGGCCGGCGTCTCGGACGCGATGATCGTCAAGATCGCCAAGAAGCTCGGCTTCAACGGCTACCGAGATTTCCGGGAGGCACTGGTGGAGTATCGCCAGTCCGACGTGGCCTCGCTACATGCGGAGATTTCGCCCGAGGACAGCGCAGCCGACATCGTCCGCAAGGTGTTCAACACCGCCGTCCAGGCGCTGGAGGAAACCATGTCGATCCTCGACATGGAGGCGTTCGAGCGAGCCGCCGCCTTGCTGCACAGAGCGCGCAATCGCGACTTCTACGGGCTGGGCGGCTCGGCGCAGATCGCGCGGGATGTGGCACACAAGTTCCTGCGGATCGGCCTGCGCGCCAATGTCCAGGACGACGCGCATATGATGCTGATGTCGGCCTCTTTGCTTGGCCCGGAGGACGTGGTAGTGGCCTTCTCGCATTCGGGCGCAACCTCTGCTGTGCTCGAAGCGACGCGGCTCGCCCGGGCCAACGGGGCGCGCACCATCGCGCTCACCAATTATTCGAATGCGCCTTTGGCGGAGATCGCGGACGTCACCTTGTGTTCGACCGCGCAAGGCTCTCCGCTTCTGGGCGAGAATGCGGCCGCGCGGATCGCGCAGCTCAACATCATGGACGCCATCTTCGTCGCGGTGGCGCAGCGCGACTTTCCGACCGCCGAGGCCCGTCTGGCCAAGACGATGCGCTCGATCGGTGGCAAGCGCGACAAGTAGGATCAGACCCCATGCAAAAGACCCCCGGTGCCGTCGTTGTCGTCGGCAGCCTTCACTATGACATCTTTGTCGAGGCTCCCCACCGTCCCGCGCCGGGCGAAACCGTGACCGGCCATCGCTGGCACCCCAAGTTCGGCGGCAAGGGCGGCAACCAGGCGGTGGCCATCGCGGCCGAGGGGCGCGAGGCGCGCATGGTGTCGGCGGTTGGGGACGACGACTTCGGCACCTTTCTTCTGGAGCGGCTGTCCGAGAAAGGTGTGTTGACTGACCATGTGGCGCGACTGCCTGGCACCCGCTCGGGCATGAGCGTGGCGGTCTCCGATGCAAGCGGCGACTACGGCGCCGTCATCGTATCCGGGGCGAATCTTGAGATCGCGGAGCAGGCGCTTGCCGCGGACGCGCTGTGGGAAGGTGCCACCCATCTGGTTCTACAGAACGAGGTGCGGGAAGAGATCAACATTGCCGCTGCACGTGCAGCGCGGGCGCATGGAATCGCGGTCTGCCTCAACGCGGCGCCTTGGCGGGCCATGAGCGCGGGCTTCTTGGATCTCGTTGATATACTCGTGGTCAATGCGCTCGAGGCCGAGAGCCTGTGCGGGATGGCCGTGTCGTCTCTGGATTCTGCTGCGGCCGCGGCCGAAATACTGTCAGCGCGTTTTCCTTGTGCCGTAGTCACGGCCGGGGGCGATGGCGTGGCATTCCAATGCGGGCAGGACCGGGCGGCCCTGCCGGCCGAGAAGGTCGAACTCGTCTCGACGCATGGTGCAGGCGACTGCTTCATCGGCGCGTTGGTGGGGCAACTTGCTGCCGGAACGAATTTCACAATGGCGCTTGATCATGCCAATCGCGCAGCCGCTCAGCATGTGTCTCAGCTCATAGCTTGATATCTATGACCATGTTTGACCTCCGGGTGTTTGGCACATTACACAATGCGACCGACGGTCATCGATAAGGGTATGTCATACTCGGATCGCTTCTGTTCCCTCGCTTACAGCCCCGCCGCCTTGCTCAGGTTCACCCGGGACCGATCCCGATTTCGCTGGTAGCGGCGGGTCATCTCAGCCGAGGCATGACCGAGCTGCTTCTGCACATGCCGCTCGTCGATTTCGGCCGACGAGGCCAGTCCGGCGCGTAGCGAATGGCCGGCGAAGAGGGTTCGGCGCTCGGCCTCCGGCAAATCCGCTCGCAGCCCCGCCGCCAACGCCGTGCGCTGCACCAGTCGGGCGACGTGGCGATCGTTCAGGCGCCGTGCCAGCGCACGGCTCCCGTCCCGGCTGACGGCGGTGAACAGCGGCCCGACCTCAATCTTCGCGAAGTCCAGCCAGCGGTCCAGCGCCTGCACCGGGCAGGTCGCGTCCCTCGATCCGCGCGCGATCTCCACCGCGCGCCACCCGGTCTTGCCGCGCAGGGTGACCAGCACGCCAGCGTCGAGGATCTCGACCCATCCGTTGCCGTCGAGGGTGTCGTCCTTGGCCCGGTCGAGTCCGACCAGTTCGGAGCGCCGCAGCGCTCCGGCAAAGCCGATGAGCAGCATCGCCCGATCGCGCAGCCCGCGCAGGTCGTGGTCGAGGGTGGCGAGCATGGCGCGCAGATCGTCGGGCCCGATCGCCTCCTTCTGCGCCGGCGGCCGCGCATGGCGGCGGCGGATGCCGGCGAGGACGCTCGCGATGTGCCGGTCGCGGCAGTCGAGCCGCATTCCGCGCTGCGCGTAGTTCCAGCTGAGACCGGCGAGCCGGCGCTCGATCGAGGCGACTGAGAGCGCGCGCGTCTTGCCCACGGGTGCCGCGAGATCAGTGATGTAGAGCCCGACCAGATCTGGCGAGGGGGGCAGGGGGTCGGCGCCCTTCAATCGGCACCAGCGCGCGAAAGCCGCCCAGTCGCGGACATAAGCTCGGCGGGTGGTCTCGGCGACGGCGTGATCGGCGTAGCCGCGGGCGGTGTCGAGGAGGCGGTCGAGGCTGCCGGAGCCGGCGACATCGGCGGGCAGGGCAATTAGGGCGGGGTTTTCGGGCGTGTGCGGCATGCCGACGGGCGTAGCTCGCTCATGTCCGATAAGTCAGCTGATTAAATACCGAGAGCTGGCAGGAGGTGGATTACCTGCTCGGCGTCTGGCTTAGCGGCGACCACTGGCGCGTGCTGGCTTTCCAACTGATCGAGGGCGGCAAACTACCGGGCATCGACATAGTTCTCGGTGTCATCAGCAAAGACATCAGCCCTGTCTCGATCTACGCATTCTTCATGACGCCCCAGCCGCAGCTGATGCGAGCCGGCAAGATGGCCTCGCCCATCGAGTGGCTGATATCAGACTGCGACCCAGACGCTGTCGCCGAACTTGCCCGCAATCTTTAAGATCTCCAGAGGTGCCCAATTATACGAAGAAACACTATAAGTCGCTATAACTTACTGCGTTTGGAGCAGCCGCGCTCAGGTTCCGTCCTGCGCCGCTCACGATGATCCCTTGCACCGGTATGTCGCGGTATTTGCGAATGCGTACCGGTATCCTTCAGTGAATACCGAGCCACATTCGGATACCGCGCCACATGACCGACTACACTAACGATCTGGTTTTTCTGGATTTCGAGGCCTCATCTCTTGCTGCCGACAGCTGGCCGGTCGAGATTGGCCTCTCTTGGCTCGCAGATGATGGGACGATTGAGACCCATGCGCAGCTAATCCGAAGGCATCCCAGCTGGTCGATGGACGCATGGTCTGAGGACAGCGCAGCCATTCACAGCATCCCGTTCGCGCTGCTCGAGAAAGGGCTCGAAGCCACAGAGGCAGCCGT
Source organism: Limimaricola soesokkakensis (assembly GCF_900172345.1). GTDB lineage: Bacteria > Pseudomonadota > Alphaproteobacteria > Rhodobacterales > Rhodobacteraceae > Limimaricola > Limimaricola soesokkakensis. Next base: position 267 of record NZ_FWFY01000020.1, on the reverse strand, counting down.
GTGGTTCCAGACCATGACACGTGGGCGAAGGGTCTGCTCGGATGCGCTCAGATACGAGAGCATGTGGCTCCGCCGACTGCTCGAGACGTCGTGTGATCCGAACACCGTGGACCAAGAGTTGGCGAGGCTCCGAGACATTCTGACCTGAGACCCTGTTCCTCCTCCAGTTTGGGGTAGAGTCCGTCCAACTCAGGAGACGGACATGAAGCGATCGCGTTTCGCGGAAGAGCAGATCATTGGAATGCTGAAGGAACAGGAGGCCGGGCT
>NZ_FWFY01000026.1 GCF_900172345.1 Limimaricola soesokkakensis | reverse complement strand
GCTGTGCTCGGCGCTGCTGCGGATCATCTCGAGCTGGCGGTCGCGCGTGGCGTCCACCAGCTGCAGGCCCATCCGGGCGTTGAGGCCCGAAAGCGAGATCATTCGGCGGCCATGGACGCGGAGGCCTTCGCGCCCGACGAGATATGGTCGAACAGCTTCGCCTCGTGCTCGAGGACCGGGCGCAGGGCGCGCATCGCCTTGTAATAGTCGCCGACGCTGACGTAGTTGGCCGCCTCGAAGATATGGCCAAGGCTCGGATGGCCGAAGGTGGTGGCGAGGTTCGCCATCTCCCGCTGGATGATCGGCACCAGGTCGTCGCGCAGCTTGGAATGGATCAGCGCGTTCTGCACGAGGTAGTAGACCCGGGTGACCGGCGTCACCGGCGCGTCCTCGTCCAGCAGGTCATGCCCGCGCACCACGTCGGCATGGCTCTCGATCGTGAGCACATGGCGGCGCGACGAGTTGCGCATCATGCAACCGTTGACGACGATCCGCTCGTCGGGGCGGAGGGTGAGCTTGAGAGCCATGTCAGGCCACCTCCGCCGGGGCCGGGGCCTGGCCGCCAAGGCCTGCCACGATCGAGCGGTTGATCTCGACCAGCGCGCCGACGCCGGCATTGCCGCCGATCACGGCGCTGGTCTGGCGGTCGACGAAGATCGCCAGCGAGATCAGCCCGGCGCGCAGCTCGGCCGGCAGCGCGTTGCCAGGTTGGGCCAGGTCGAATTGCAGCTCGGACCAGAATTTCTGATTGGTCACCAGATCGTCGCGCAGCCCATCGGACAGGAGCGCACTGCGCTCGCGGGCGCTCTCGGCCCGGTCGAAGGCAGAGGCGCGGGTGGCGAGCTGGCCGGTGACGCGGCTCAGCACGCGGCGCTCGATCTGGCGGGGGGTTTCGCTTTCGCGGATGGTGGTCTTGTAGGCAGCGATGCTCATGCGTTCTGCTCTCGCTCAGGGCCCTGCTCTTCTGGCTGGGACGGTGGAGGCGGACGCGGACACAACCCGAGGATCGCGCAGACGCGTCAGCCGGTCGAAAATTGTCGGGGGGACACCGGGCGCTGGCCCGGTTGGGGTGCGGCCCGCCCCGGAGGGCGGGCCGCGAAGTGCCTTAGCGGAACAGGCTCAGGATGTTCTGCGGCGCCTGGTTGGCGATCGAGAGCGACTGCGACGCCAGCTGCTGCTGGACCTGCAGTGCCTGCAGACGGGCCGCTTCCTCTTCCATGTTCGCATCGACCATCGCGCCGACGCCGGCGTCGAGGTTGTCGGAGAGCTTGGTCAGGAACTCCTGCTGACGCTCAATCGACTTCTCGGACTGACCCAGCGAAGTGGCTGCATCGACCGTGGCCTTGGTCGCGGTGTCGGCGTGGGCCAACACGGCGGCGAGGTACTCGTCGCCATCGGCGGCGCCGCTCGTGTCGGTATCGGCCGTGCTACCTGCACGAGCCGCAAAGTCGGTCGCGATCAGGTTGAAGGTCTCGAGCTGCGCGTTGAGGTCCACCGGCGACACGGTGATCTTCGTGGTCTGCAGCGCACCTGCGCTGTCACGGCTGATGCCCGTGATGATCTCGCGATCAGCAGCTTTCGAGCTCGGGTTCGTTGCTTCCGGAGTGATGGTGCCGACGACGTCCATCGTACCGGAAACCGCAGCGGTGGTCCCGTCGGCCGCCTTCTTCCCGGCGTTGACCAGGTCATCGCCGTTGAAGGTCGACTGAGACATGATCGCGCCCATGTCGGCAACGAGACGCTTCAGGTCGGATTCGATCTCGTCGAGACCGCCCTTGTTCTCCTGGGCGAAGGCGACCTTGTCACGGAATTCCGTCGCCAGGTCCGAGAACTGCTCGGCGCCGAGACGCGCGGTCGCGACAGAGTTCTTGGTCAGGGTCAGGCTTTCGTTGACCGCCTTGGTCATGCCGCTGTCGCCCTTCATGGTCTCGGAGATCGCGAAGTAGGCGGCATTGTCCTTGCCCGAAGACACTTTCAGACCGGTCGAGATGCGGTCCTGGGTGCTGTTCAGGCTCGAATTGATGTTCCGCAGGGTCGAGAGAGCGGACATCGCGGAGTTGTTGGTGAGGATCGAAGACATTGTAGTTCTCCAGCATTCTAACTGTTCGATCGTCTTTCTGACGAAGTCGGCATGACCGCCGCGGTATGACTATGGTTAAACCCATGAATTGGGGCGCGTTTGTGACGCTATACGGACTTATCCATGGGCGCGCGGGAAAGCGTGTCCTTTGTGCTACGGTTGCCGTTCGCCCCATAGAGGCCACCCAGCCCGTGCCGGTCGCGCAGACGCTCCAGATCGCGCGCGACGGCGCCGGTGGTGGCGCGCATCCGTTCCAGCATCGCCGCATCCCGCGCGATGAGATTCGCCAGCGCGTCGAGCCGCTCGCGCAGCTCCTGCGCCGCATCGTCCCCGGCCGCGAGACCGGCCTCGATCTCGGGGCGCGCCGTCTCGATTCGCGCGGCCAGTTCCGATTTGCGCTCGAGCCGCGCGGTCACGCCGGCGAGGTCGCCTGCGCGGATCTCGGTGATCTCGGCCTCAAGCAGCGCCACGAGTTCCGCGATCTCGGCCTCGAGCCCGCTGGGCTGCGATTCGGTTTCCTGCGTCATGCTGCCCCCTGCCCCGTCCGGGTCCCGTCGGTATCTTCATAGGCACCGATCGCACGCGCCACGCTGGTGGCGATTCCCGTGCTGTCCTGATCGGCGATCTGCTCGGCGAAGGCGCGCGCCAGAAAGCTGCGCCAGGTTTCCTCGGCATGGCCGCCTCCAAAGGCGCCGATGTCGACGCTCTTGAGCATCTCGTCCACTGTCTGCGCGAGGAACATCTCCTCGAACTTCTTCGCGGTCTTCATCGTTTCGGGATCCGCCTCGCGGGTCTTGGCGAGCGGCTTGAGAGACAGCGCGGTGGGCATGATCTCCATCAGATGATCTCCAGATCGGCGTGAAGCGCGCCCGCGGCCTTGATCGCCTGCAGGATCGAAATGGTCTGGCTGGCGGTGACGCCGATGGCGTTGAGCCCGTCGACGAGGCGCTGCAGGCTGACATCGCCCTCGAGGATCGAGAACTGCGCCTCCTGCTCCTCGACCGTCACCTCGGTCTGCGGCACGATCACGGTGTTGCCGATCGAGATGGGCTCCGGCTGGCTCACCTCGATCTCCTCCTTCACGATCACCGTGAGGCCGCCCTGGCTCACCGCGACCTCGGCGATGCGCACCTCGGAGCCGATGACGATGGTGCCCGAGCGAGCATCGATCACCACCTTGGCGATGGCGTCGGGCTGCACGCGCAGCCCTTCGATCTCGGCCAGCATGCCGGGGATGTCGACCTTGGCGGCCGAACGCACCTCGACGGTCCCCGAATCAAGAGTTCTGGCGATGCTGCCCATATGCGCGTTGATCGCCTGTTCAACCCGCTTGGCGGTGGTGAAATCGGGGGTGCGCAGCGCGATTCGGATCGAGTTCATCGCCGCGAGGTCGAAATCGATCTCGTTCTCAACCGTGGCGCCATTCTCGATTCGCGCCACTGTGGGCACGCCCTCGACGATGCTGGCATTGGCGCCCTGCGCCGCGTAGCCCGCCACAGCGATCGGCCCCTGGCTCACCGCGTAGACCTCGCCATCGGCGCCGGTGAGCGGCGTCACGATCAGCGTGCCGCCGCGCAGGCTGGTGGCGTCGCCCAGCGATGAGACGACGACGTCGATGGTCGAGCCGCGCCGCGCGAAGGGCGGCAGCATCGCGGTGACCATGACGGCGGCGGTGTTCTGGGTGCGCATCTGTTCGTCGGTCAGGTTGCCGACGCCGAGCCGTTCCAGCATCCCTTCGATCGAGCGTTCGGTGAAGGGCGAGTTGCGCAGGGAATCACCGGTGCCGTTGAGGCCGACCACGAGGCCGTAGCCCACGAGCTGGTTTTCGCGAACGCCCTCGAACTGGGCGATGTCCTTGATCCGCACATCCGCCGCCGATGGCGGTGCCGCGATCGCGCCCAGACCAAGCGCCAGCGCGAGGGCGAGGGCCGGCAAGAGACGCGGAAGATGTCCTGCCATGTGCGACGCTGCTCCCGGAGGCCTGAATTGCCCGGTCATCCTAGCCGGGCGTCGGGAAGGCCGACAAGAACAGTTCCGATCAATCCATGAACAGGTTGCAATTATGCAAACTGTTCATGGACCAAAAGGGGTCAGAGATAGTTGAGGAAGGACAGCTTCGAGAGCCGCGCCGTCACGGCATAGGTGGCCTCGAGTTGCGTCTGCAATTGGGTCAGCCTGGTCGCGGCCTCGTAGGGATCGACGCCTTCCAGAGCAGCGGTCTGGCTCCGGTAGAGATTGAGCCGGAGTTCCTGCGATTCACGCAGTTCTTCGACGCGTGAGGCCTGCGCCCCCATCCGGGTCTCGGCGGCGAGGAGTTTCTCGGAACCCGCGCTGAGTGCCTTGAGACCCTCGTCGAACCAGACCTTGCGGGCCTCGGGATCAGCGATGTCGGCGATATCTGTCGCCGCCAGCATCGCCAGCCCCCGCAGGATTTCCGTCATACCCGGATCGTTGGCCTGAACCCCGTATTCGATCGTCTCATCCGCATCGATCCGCGCCGTGAGCCGGGCGGTCTCCGAGACCGGACTGCCATTGTAGAAGGTCTGCTCGAAATCCCCGGGCGCTGTGCCACCCGGGGTGAACACGGCGGCCATCTGGTTCGCGATCGCGGCCGCATCGGCGGCATCGACCGGCCCAGCCCCGTAGATCCCCGCCACCACGTCGGATGGGGCGAGACCGCTGCGCGGGTTCGCCTGGTCCCAGGGCTGCAGCGTCAGGTTGCCGCTGTCGAGCCCCCCGAACAGCGCGCTGCCCTGCACGGTCCGGTTGGCCTGGCCGATGATCTGCTCGATCGCGGCGCGCGCCGCCGCTTGCAGTTCCTTGCCCTGGATCAGCCCGTTGGCGCCGGTCTGGGCGGCCAGATCAAGCACGCCGCTCACCGTGCTGCGGATCTCGCCCAGTGCCTTGGTACCGCTGTCGAGCCTGTAGGAGAGCAGCTCGTTCGAGAGGGCGAACCCCTCGAGCCGCTTGGTGTTGGAGCGCAGCGTCAAGGCCTCGGCCGAACGCGTGCCCAAGGAGCGATACACGTCCGCCTTGCGGTTCGTGCTCATCTCCGTGCCGGCTTCGCCGAGCTTCCGGTCAAGTTCGCCGATCAGGCGGGTCCGGGTCAGCGTGCTTTGCAGGCTGCCAGATGTCCGGGTCATCGCAATCATCATCGGTCTCCTTTACCTGACGGCCGCCAGCAGCGTGTCCATCATCTCGCCCAGCGTCTTCATGACCGTGGCGTTGGCGGAATAGCTCTGCTCGATCAACATCAGCTGTTGCAGTTCCTCGTCGATGTTGACGCCCTGCACCGCCGAGCGTGCTGCCTCCGCGGCATCGCGGCCGGCCCCCAGGGCCTCCGCCTCGTCGCGCGCGGTGTTCCGCATCTGTTGGTGATCGGCGATCAGCCCGGCCGCGAAATCCGCGAGGGTCCGGTTCTGCCCCAGCCCCGCGGATTCGTCGAAGCTGGTCGTTCCGGCCAGCATGGTGACGTAGCCATCGATCCGCCGCCCATCCGAGGCCGGGCCCTGCGCCACCGCGCCCACGCCGTCGCGCAGTCGCCACGCGCCGCCGCCCGCGTCGGAGCGCACGGCATCGTTGACGGCGATGCGCGAGGCCAGCCCCTTCAGATCGGCCGCCGAATAGGCGTCTCCCCCATCGGTGAACAGGCCGGGCTGACCGGCGGCAAGGCTGTCATCCGCCGCCTCGAAACCCTGCACAAGGGCGCGCGCCATTTCGTCGAGCTGCAGCTGCATGCGCGGCAGGTCGCCCCCCAAGAGACCCAGACGGCCCGCCAGCCGCCCCTCCTCGGAGCCCCGCGAACCGACCCCGCCCGGGGTCACGTCGACGCCGTCGATCGACAACCGATCGGTCTGTTCGTCGAATTTCAGCACGCGCACGGAATCGTTTTCGACCAGCGGCGCGCCACCGGTGGTGAAGATCGAGATCCGCCCGCCGGCGTCATAGCTGGTGCGAACGTCGAGGATTTCGCTGAGACCGTCGAGCTTCGTCGACAGGTTGTCCTCGAGCGCGGCGCGGCGCTCGGTGGGACCGTTCTCCCGGCTGATCTGGCGGTTGATCTCGGCGATGTCGGTCAGCGTTTCGTTGATCTGGCTCACATCGCTGCGCACCCCGGCGCGGGTGTCGGATTCGATGAGCGCGAGGCTGTCGGCGGCGCCGCGCAGCGTCGAGGCCATCGCGACCGCCGCTTTCACGGCGCTCTCCTGAAGCGCCGGCTGCGCCGGATCGGACGCCACCGCGTCGAGCGCGCTCTGGAAGGTCGCGAGCCGGCCATGCAGCCCGGTGGCGGAATCGATCTCGCCCAGGACGACCGCGTGGCTCGCGAGGGCCGAGGCGACGACCTCGCGCCCGGCCACCCGCGAAATCTCCTGTCGATGCGCCTGTTCGAGGCGGGCATCGGCGGCGCGGGCATAGCCCGTCACCGCGACGCCGCCGCCGGGCAGGCTCGTCATGGGGGCGCTGCGCTTCGAATAGCCCGCGCGCGACGCGTTGGCGATGTTGCTGGAGGTCATTTCCGACCAGCTCTCCACGGCGGCAAGGCCGGTGCGGCTGGCGTTGAAGGCGGCGGTGATGCCCATTCTGCAATCCTTTAGAGAGAGAAGCGCGGCGCATTCTGCTGCCGCCTAGCGCGGCTCAGCGCTTGAGGTTGGTGGTTTCCTGCAGCATTTCGTCGACGGTAGTGACGATCTTGGCGTTGGAGGAATAGGCGCGCTGGGTGCTGATCAGGTCGGTCAGCTCCTGGGCCACCTCGACGTTGGAGCTCTCCAGCGCCCCGGCGGTCAGCCCGCCGGCCGAGCCCTCGCCGG
>NZ_FWFY01000015.1 GCF_900172345.1 Limimaricola soesokkakensis | reverse complement strand
TGATCCATCGAACTGAACCAAGCCGCCCGCATATCTCTTCAGATATCTGCGATGTCAAAGAGCAAGAAGAAAACCAAACAACCGCGCCCTAACTTCCGGCGCGCCGCCCAGTCCCCTTCGGAATTTCTCACCGACGCTGCATCTCTGCGCCGCCGGTGAGGGGCCTTCTACGGATAGGGGCGGAGGGCCGCAAGTGGTTTTTTCGAAAAACTTTGCACGACCCAGGGTAAGCCGTACGGGGCTCTCTTTCACTGCTCAAAAAGCGAGCATGACCTGCGCTCTTGCCCCCGTCCCGGCAACGCGCAACTGCTGACGCATCGAGGAGAGGATGCGTCATGCAAGCGAACGAGGACAGCCCGCGCGGCTTCGTGCTGGCCACTACGGCCTATCTGATGTGGGGCGTACTGCCGCTCTACATGAAGGCGCTGGCGCATATTCCGCCGGCCGAGGTGGTGGCTCACCGGGTGCTGTGGTCGATCCCCATCGCCGGGCTGGTGCTCTGGGCCACGCGCAGGACCTCCGATCTGAAGCTCGCTCTGCGCAACCCGCGCATGCTTGGCATGGCGATGATCACCGCAGCGCTGATCTCGGTGAACTGGGGCATCTATGTCTGGTCGATCGCGGCGGGCCACGCGCTCGATGCCGCGTTGGGGTATTACATCAACCCGCTCTTCTCCGTGTTCCTCGGCGCGGTGCTCTTAGGGGAACGGCTGAACCGGCTGCAGCTGGTAGCGATCGCCCTGGCGGCCGCGGCGGTGCTGATCCTGACATTCGCTTCGGGACAGGTCCCGGCGGTGGCGCTCGGCCTCACCGCGAGCTGGGGCGCCTATGCCTTCTTCAAGAAGGCGCTGCCTATTGGCCCGAACCAGGGCTTCCTGCTCGAAGTGCTGATCCTGCTGGCGCCAGCCTTGGCCTATCTGGGCTGGCTGGCAATGCAGGGCGAAGGACATTTCATCGGCGGCACGAGGCGCGACGTCTGGCTGCTCTTGGGCTGCGGCGCGGTCACGGCTGTGCCGCTGCTGATCTATGCCAACGGTGCCAAGCTGCTGCGCCTCTCCACTATCGGCATCCTGCAATACATCGCGCCCACGATGATCTTTCTCACCGCGGTACTGGTCTTCGGAGAAGAGTTCGACATGGCACGGCGCGTTGCCTTCCCGATGATCTGGCTGGCGCTGGTGCTCTACACCGGATCGATGCTGCGCCGCCCGAAGCGTCGGAAGGCGGCCTGACCCCAGAACGCGGACATCGGGAACCCCGAACGCGGAGATCAGGAACCGGCGCTTTGCGGACATCAGGAACCGTTTTTCGCGGACATCGGGAACCGGAACGCGGACATCAGGAACCGATACCAGCTTTGCGGAGATTAGGAACCGCCCCAAGCACCTGTGGATAAGTCTGTGTATATCCTGTGTAAAACTAATTCTCTGATTGCGGACATTAGGAACCGAAACGCGGACATCAGGAACTAGAACGCGGACATTAGGAACCGAAGCATTGGAATTAGCTAATAAAACCAGAGTGTTATAAGGCATTTTCAGGCCCGTAACACTATATAACACTATATAACACCTTAGATGGGTCCCCCACCCGCGACTGCGAAACGCTGCACCAAGCCCCTCCTTTGGGAGGGCTGAGAAGCGGTAAAGCGGATAATCGTTCTCGATACCCCGAATCCATTGACTTGACTGAAGAGCCGTGAATCGACGTTCCGGATACCCCGAATCGATTCGTAATGGGGCTTGGAAGCGCCTTTTTGCCAAAGGAAACCATGTTCCTGTTTCCCCGAAGGGAAGCGTCAAATCACGGGTTGAATTCCTTGCACGTCCCCGATACCCCGAATGTGAACGGGTCTCTTTGCGCCCGGGGTTCCCGATTCCACGAATCCGGGAGGAAAAGCAGGCGCGTCCTCTTCGGTCCGCCTCATCGAGGAGACCGGCATGCAAGAGACTGCGCAGGAATTCGGCACCTCCATCGATCATCTGCTGCCCGAGCGCCATCCGCAGATCGACTACAGCATCTGCGACGTAGCGGAAGCCGTTCTGAAGGATCTCGTGCCTTCGATGGAGCACCCGTTCTACGCGCTGTCGAAGAAGCCCGACATGTCGATCCGGCGCTACGAGCACGGGCCGAACTGGGTCGAGATCATCCCCTCGGCCAAAGGCCAGGCGACGATCTACGACAAGGACATCCTGATCTACGCGGTTAGCCAGATCATGAACAAGCTGAACCGCGGCGAGAAGGTCGACCGGGTGCTGCGTTTCAACCCGCGCGACCTGCTGATCTTCGTGAACCGCGGCACCGGCGGCAAGGATTACGACGCCTTCTGCGAGGCGCTCGACCGGCTGATGGGCACAGTGATCAAGACCAACATCACCACCCGTTCGGGCGGCGGCGACCTGCCCCTGAGCGAGGAGGAGGCGCGCGGCTGGTTCCACCTTGTCGAGCGCGCCACTGTGGTGCGTAAGGGCGACGAGGAGACGGGCCGGATCATGCATGCCGAGATCCAGCTCTCCGAATGGGTCTACAACTCGATCCGCCGCAAATCGGTGCTGACGCTGCACCGCGACTATTTCCGCCTGCGCAAGCCGATCGAACGCCGCGTCTACGAGATCGCGCGCAAGCTCTGCGGCTCGCAGCCACGCTGGCAGATCGGGCTGGAGAAGCTCCTGATGCGCACCGGCGCCCGCTCCGAGCTCAAGCGCTTCCGCCACACGATGAAGGAGATGGCGCAGAGCGACCACCTGCCGGACTACCACGTCGCCTATGACGACGAGAGCGACATGGTGGTGTTCCGCAATCGCGGCACGGTGACGCCCGAGATCGAGAACCCGGCCCTGCCGCCGCTTTCCGAGGCGGTCCGCGACGAGGCCCGTGCCCTCCTGCCTGGCATCGATATCGCTGCGGTCGAGCGCGAATGGCGTGACTGGGTGACCGAGTCCCCACGCGACGCCGCCGCCGCCTTTCTGGGCTTCTGCCGCAATCGGCGCGACCGGCTGATCTGACCCCTCCCCTGCGCCCGCCCTTCCGAGGTTCCTTCATGCGCCTGTCCCTTTGCTCCGTTGCCGGCCTCGCGCTCGGCCTGCTTGCGCCCCTGCCCGTCGCGGCGGGGCAGGACGCTTTCGAGGTCATGCTCGGCGGCAGCCGGCTCGGCCGGATCACACATGCGGTCTCGGGCAGCACCCGCGATCTGACGCTGCTCCTCGACAGCACGCCGCTCGGCGTGTTCGACGGTAGCTATGCCGGCCGCACCGTCACCTCCGGCGCTCTGGCCCACCATTCGGGCCGCACCCGCTCCACCCGCAAGTCGCGCGACCTGACCATGACAACCGAGGCCGGGCGGCTGCGCGAGGTCTCGCTCGCACCGCAGGAGGAGCGCACGTCCCTCACCACGGCAAGTGCCGTCAGCGGCCGGGTGAACGACCCGGTGAGTGCCTTCGGCCAACTCATGGAGGCGAATGGCTGTCCCAATGACCTGCGCATCTATGATGGCCGTCGGATCGGCCTTCTAGACACCCAGAAGGAAGAGCGCGGCGACGCAGGCCGCGTCACCTGTCAGGCCAGTTACCGTGTGATCGAGGGGCCGGGCTATCTGGAGCCACTGGGCATCTCGAAGCTTTCGGTCGAGCTACACTACGATGCTACCGCTGCGACTTGGCAGCTGCGGAAGGTCAATGCGCGCAGTGGTCCGTTTGTGCTCTCCCTTGCTGAGGGTTGAGAGCGCAGGAGGGTAGGATAGCTCCACAAACGAGCCGTGAAACTGCCCTATCCTGCTGGTAGGCTTCGCGCAAAACCCCTTTGACCCGAGGCACTTTTGCAGATCGAATCTACTGCACTTCCCGGCGTGCTGATATTCACCCCGCGCCGCTACGGGGATCACCGCGGTTTTTTTGCCGAGAGCTACAACCGCCTGCGAATGGCCGAGGCGGGGATCGGGATCGAGTTCGTGCAGGACAACCATTCGCTTTCAGAAGCGGTTGGAACGATCCGGGGGCTGCATTTCCAGGCACCCCCGCACACCCAAGACAAGCTGGTCCGGTGTGGCCGCGGCGCGTTTCTCGACGTTGCCGTCGACATCCGGCGCGGCAGCCCGAGCTATGGCCGCTGGGTCGCGGCCGAGTTGAGCTTCGAGAATGCCCGGCAGATGCTGATCCCGTCGGGCTTCGCGCATGGCTTCGTCACGCTGACGCCCCAAGCGGAAATCGTCTATAAGTGCTCGGACTACTACGCGCCGGAAACCGAGGGCGCGATCCGCTGGAACGACCCTAGGATCGGCATCGACTGGGGGCTGCCGGAGGGCACCACGCCGGTGGTGTCGGACAGGGACGCAGGCGCGCCATGGCTTTCGGAGATCGACAGCCCCTTCACCTATGAGGGGCCGCTGCCCTGGGAGGTGGCGCGATGAAGATCCTCGTCACCGGCGGCGCGGGGTTCATCGGCTCGGCCGTGGTGCGGCTCGCCGTCGCGCGCGGGCACCACGTCGTCAATCTCGATGCGCTGACCTATGCCGCCTGCCTCGACAACGTGGCGCCGGTGGCCGACAGCCTGCTCTACGCCTTCGAACATGCCGATATCCGCGATCGCGCCGCGCTCGATCGGATATTTGCCACCCATGCCCCTGACGCGGTGATGCATCTCGCGGCCGAGAGCCATGTCGACCGCTCGATCGACGGGCCCGGCGACTTCGTCGAGACCAATATCACTGGCACCTATAACATGCTTGAGGCGGCGCGCGCTTGGTGGGTGCAGGCGGGCCGGCCCGAAGCTTTCCGCTTTCACCACATCTCAACTGACGAGGTGTTCGGCTCGCTGCCGGCTGACCCCGACATCAAGTTCACCGAGGACACTCCATACGACCCGCGCTCGCCCTACTCGGCCTCCAAGGCCGCCTCGGACCACCTGGTGCGCGCCTGGCATGAGACCTACGGCCTGCCGGTGGTGCTGACCAACTGCTCGAACAATTACGGTCCCTACCACTTCCCCGAAAAGTTGGTGCCGGTGGTGATCCTCAATGCCCTCACGGGCAAGCCGCTGCCGATCTACGGCAAGGGCGAGAACATCCGCGATTGGCTCTATGTCGAGGATCACGCCGACGCGCTGCTTACAGTACTGGAGAAGGGAAAGATCGGGCAAAGCTATAACATCGGCGGCAAGAACGAGCGGACCAACCTCGAGCTGGTGCGCACGCTTTGCGCCATCCTCGACGAGATACGCCCGAAGGCCGAAGGCAGCTATGCCGACCAGATCACCTTCGTCGCCGACCGGCCCGGCCACGACGCGCGCTACGCGATCGATCCCAGCCGCATCCGCGATGAGCTGGGCTGGCGACCCTCGGTGACGGTCGAGGAAGGGCTCCGGCGCACTGTGCAGTGGTATCTCGACAACGAGGCTTGGTGGCGGCCGCTACAGTCGCGCGACGGCGTGGGCGAGCGTCTTGGTACCGGCCGGGGGGCGGCGTGATGCGGCTGCTGGTTCTCGGCCGCTCGGGACAGGTCGCGACCGAGCTGGCCCGCCTGTCGGGCGAGGGGCACGAGATCCGCTGCCTGGGCCGCGACGCGGCGGACCTGTCGCGGCCCGAAGCCGCCATAGATGCGGTGCGCCGCGCGCTGGAGACATTCCGCCCCGAGGCGCTGATCAACGCCGCCGCCTGGACCGCCGTGGACGCGGCCGAAGCGCAGGAGGACGCGGCGCGGGTGCTCAACGCCGACGCACCCGCCGCCATCGCCCGGCTGGCGGCCGAGGCGGGGCTGCCCTTCGTGCATATCTCGACAGACTACGTCTTCGGCGGCGCGGGCGAGGCTCCCTTCACGACCAATGCGGTCGCGGCACCGCTCGGCGCCTATGGCCGCACCAAGCTTTCGGGCGAAGAGGGCGTTGCAAAGGCCGCGAACGCCGCCGGTTGGGCGGTGCTGCGCACCTCATGGGTTTTCTCGGCGCATGGCGCAAATTTCGTGAAGACAATGCTGCGGCTCGGCGCCGAGCGCGACGCGTTGCGCGTGGTCGCCGACCAGATCGGCGGCCCGACACCGGCAGAGGCCATCGCGCAGGCCTGCGTGACCATCGCTAAGACGCTCGCCGCCAATCCTGGCAAGAGCGGCATCCACCATTTCTCGGGCGCGCCGGACATTAGCTGGGCCGGCTTCGCGCGCGAGATCATGGCGCGGGCCGGGCTCGACTGCGGGATCGAGGAGATCCCCAGCGCCGACTACCCGACCCCCGCTACGCGCCCGCTCAATTCGCGGCTCTACTGCCGGACCACGGAGGCCGTGTTCGGCCTCACCCGCCCCGACTGGCGCGCCGGGCTCGACCGCGTCCTTACCGAACTGGAAGCCACACCATGACAGCGATCCGCCGCAAGGGCATCATCCTCGCTGGAGGTACGGGCTCCCGGCTCTACCCGATCACCATGGGCGTGTCGAAGCAGCTCCTGCCGATCTACGACAAGCCGATGATCTACTACCCGCTCTCAGTGCTGATGCTGGCTGGCATCCGCGAGATCGCGGTGATCACCACGCCGCAGGACCAAGATCAGTTCCGGCGCCTCTTGGGCGATGGCCGCCAATGGGGCGTTTCGCTCACCTATATTGAGCAACCGAGCCCGGACGGGTTGGCGCAGGCCTATATCCTCGCCGAGGAGTTCCTCGCGGGCGCTCCGTCGGCGATGGTGCTAGGCGATAACATCTTCTTCGGCCACGGCTTGCCCGAGATCCTGGCGCAGGCCGATGCAAGGACCCGGGGCGGCACGGTGTTCGGCTACCACGTTGCCGACCCCGAGCGGTACGGCGTGGTGGACTTCACCTCTGAGGGACGAGCCCGCGCGATCGTCGAGAAGCCGGAGTTGCCGCCCTCGAATTACGCGGTCACCGGGCTCTATTTCCTCGACGCGTCAGCGCCTGAGCGGGCGCGCCATGTCAGGCCATCGGCGCGCGGCGAGCTGGAGATCGCGACCCTGCTCGAGGATTATCTCGCCGAGGACCTGCTCAGGGTCGAGAAGATGGGCCGCGGCTATGCCTGGCTCGACACCGGCACGCATGGTTCTCTGCTCGATGCGGGAAATTTCGTGCGCACGTTGCAGGACCGGCAGGGCCTGCAGACGGGCAGCCCGGACGAGATCGCCTACAACCGCGGCTGGATCGATCGGGAGGGACTGCGTGAACGCGTCGCTCTGTTCGGCAAGAGCAGCTACGGCGCTTTCCTGAGCGGCCTCTTGGGTCGCTAGGGCTGCCCTTTCTTTAGACAGAGATGCAGGAGCGCACGGCGCGCGCTAACCCGGCGGCGGCTCGCCTTGAGCGGGAACGCGCCCATCCTTGCGGTTTCGTCATGATTTCGCCGTCTCATCGTGAAAGAAGGTCGCCCGCTGCCGACGGCCCCTTGGCCGTGGCCGGAAATCCCAATCTTCACGGAGAGCCTTTTGCCTCGCGACGCGACCCCCCAAGACATAGCCGACTATCTCATCGGCGGTTACAACGATAGCACGAACATCCCCTACACTTTCTTCGATCCGGACGCCCGCGGCCCGATCAGGGCCGATATCAGCGGGCTGAATGCCGATGGCAGGCAGCTTGCCAAATGGGCGATGAATGCTTGGGAATCCGTCGCCGATGTCGAATTCAAGCGGGTAAAGCGCGGCGCAGACCTGACCTTCGTGGATCACCTCAACGGTGCCCATGCCGAGACCGAGGCAAGGGCCAACGGCACCATCACCAAGGCCAAGATCAACGTCTCCTCCGACTGGGTCGAGAAGCACGGCGCGGGCATCGACAGCTTCAGCTTCCGCACCTACCTGCACGAGGTCGGCCACGTGCTCGGCCTCGGCCATGCAGGTCCCTACAACGGCCATGCCGATTACCACGACGCCATCTTCGAGAATGACAGCTGGCAGCTCTCGGTGATGTCCTATCTGGGCCAGGACGAGAACCCCAACATAGACGCCAGCCGTGGCGCCAATGTGATGCCGATGCAGGCCGACCTGCTCGCGATCCGCGAGATCTGGGGTGCGCCCAAGGATCACTATGCCGATGGCGACACCATCTGGGGCATCGACTCTGAACTCGACAATTACTTGGGCGACATGTTCCGGGGCATGGGCAACGATAAGAAATCGGACGCCTACGACCTGCAGCCGATCACCTTCTACATCGAGGATCACGGCGGCCACGACCGGATCGACTTCAGCCATGCCGGCCTGCACCAGACCGTCGATCTGCGCCCCGGCGCGGTATCGAGCGTGCTGGGCAAGCAGCACAACAACATGATGTTCTCCGAGGACACGCTGATCGAGGATTTCGTGTCGGGCAACGGCATCGACCAGATCTTCGGCAACGGGGTGGCCAACGCGATCTGGGGCGGTGGCCGGGACGACGTGCTCAGGGGACGTGGCGGCGATGACCGGCTCTGGGGTGAGGCAGGCAAGGACAAGGCCTTCGGCGGCGCCGGGGCCGACAGGCTGCGCGGCGGTGACCATGACGACCTGCTCAAAGGCCAAGGTGGACGCGACCGGCTCTGGGGCGACGCCGGGGCGGACAGGCTTCTGGGCAATGCTGGAAACGATCGGATCCGGGGCGGCGATCACGCCGACATACTCAAGGGACAGGTCGGCCGCGACAAGCTCTGGGGTGAGGCCGGGACCGACCGGCTGATCGGCGGCGGCGGCGCTGACAGGCTCTGGGGCGGTGGGCAGGGCGACCTGCTCAAGGGCCAGGCTGGCCATGATCGGCTGATCGGTGGCGACGGTGCCGACCGGTTGTTTGGACAGGCCGGCCGCGACCAGCTCGAGGGCGATGCCGGAAGCGACCGGCTGATGGGCGGCGGCGGTGCCGACAGCCTGTCCGGCGGCGCCATCGGTGACCTGCTTCGGGGGCAGCGCGGCAATGACAGCCTGTGGGGCGGCGATGGCATGGACCGGCTCTTCGGCGATGCCGGGCGGGATCGCCTCGACGGCGGGCTGGCGCCCGATGCGCTGACCGGCGGAGCCGGCGCGGACATCTTCGTCTTCGCCGCGGGCTATGGCACCGACACGATCACCGA
Organism: Limimaricola soesokkakensis; assembly: GCF_900172345.1. GTDB lineage: Bacteria > Pseudomonadota > Alphaproteobacteria > Rhodobacterales > Rhodobacteraceae > Limimaricola > Limimaricola soesokkakensis. The sequence continues at coordinate 28,554 of NZ_FWFY01000015.1, read as the reverse complement.
TTTCGCGATCGGCCAAGACCGGGTGGAGTTGCATGCCGACCTGATGGCCGGCCTTACCGCGCAGGGCGCGGCGCAGATGGCCCGCACCAATGCCGAGGACAAGCTGGTTCTGAACTTCGGAGAAAACGGGCGCCTGATGTTCGAAGGTCTTGGTGGCGAAACCCTCTCGGCCGAGAGCTTCATTATCGCCTGAGGACGGACAAACCCTCGTACGCGCACGCCCCGGGGGTTCGCGGCCTGACTGCCACAGTTAGGCTGCGATACGCGCTTGTCGAGCAAGACTGCCGTTATTTCGCCACCTGATTGTGCGATGACCCTGCGGGGCCGCGCTCGGGGGAGATGTGGGCCCGAGCCACATATCCTTTCAGGAGCGTCCCTTGCCTCGCAACGCCAAAGCCCAAGACATCGCCGACTACCTTCTTGGCGGTTACAATGAGAGCACGAAGATCCCCTATACCTTCTTCGATCCCGATGCCCGCGGCCCGATCAAGGCCGACATCGGCGGTCTGAATGCCGAGGGGAAGCAACTCGCAAAATGGGCGATGAACGCTTGGGAGTCCGTCGCCGATGTCGAGTTCAAGCTGGTCAATCGCGGCGCCAGTCTGACCTTCGTGGATCATCGCAGCGGCGCCCATGCCGAGACTGAGGCCGATGGCGACGGTACGATCACCAAGGCCACGATCAACGTCTCGTCCGGCTGGGTCGAGAAATACGGCAGCGGCGTCGATAGCTACACCTTCCGCACATACATGCACGAAATCGGCCACGTGCTCGGCCTTGGCCATACCGGCCCGTACAATGCCAATGCGGATTACAAGGATGCCATCTTCAAGAATGACAGCTGGCAGCTCTCGGTGATGTCCTATCTCGGCCAGGACGAGAACCCGAACATTAACGCCAGCCGTGCCTCCAACGTGATGCCGATGGAGGCCGACCTGCTGGCGATCCGCGAACTCTGGGGCGCACCCAAGGATCACTATGCCGATGGCGACACCATCTGGGGCATCGGCTCCGAACTCGACAACTATCTTGGCGATATGTTCCGCGGCATGGCCAACGATAAGAAATCGGACGCCTACGACCTGCAGCCGATCACTCTCTATATCGAGGACGCCAGCGGCCACGATCGGATCGACTTCAGCCATACCGGCCTGCACCAGACCGTCGATCTGCGGCCCGGTCGCATCTCGAGCGTGCTGAGCTTCAAGAACAACATGCTGATCGCCGAGGACACGCTGATCGAGGATTTCGTGTCGGGTGACGGCATCGACAAGATCATTGGCAACGACGCTGGTAACGCGATCTGGGGCGGCGGCCGCGACGACATGCTCAAAGGCCTGAACGGCAACGACGAGCTTTGGGGCGACGCGGGCAAGGACCGGCTGTTCGGCGGTGGCGGCCAGGATGTACTGAACGGCGGCGAGCATGACGACCTGCTAAAGGGCCAGCGCGGCGGGGACGAGCTTTGGGGCGAGGCCGGCAAGGACCGGCTGTTCGGCGGCGGCGGTCAGGATGTACTGAATGGCGGCCCGCATGACGATCTGCTGAAGGGCCAGGGCGGTCGGGACGTGCTCGTAGGCGACACCGGCAGCGACACGCTGATCGGCGGCGGCGGTCATGACGCGCTCTATGGCGGCGACCAGAGCGACGTGCTCAGGGGCGATGCCGGGAACGACCTGCTCGATGGCGGCGAGGCCGGCGACACTATCGAGGGCGGTTCGGGCGACGACCAGCTCTTCGGCGGCGCCGGGTTGGACCGTCTTGAGGGCGGCGAAGGCGACGATCGCCTCGATGGCGGCGAAGCCTTCGACGAGTTGTTCGGCGGCGCGGGTGCCGATGTCTTCGTGCTGGGTCTCGGCTACGGCACCGATACCGTGGGCGATTTCGTCGTGGGAGAGGACCTGATCGAGCTCGACGCCGCACTGATGGCAGACCTGACCGCCGAGGCGGCGGTGGATCTCGCTCGCGAGACCCCCGAGGGCGACCTGATGCTGAACTTCGGCGACGGCAACCGGCTGCTGCTTTCGGATCTCGCCGGCACCGAGCTCACGGCCGAGAGCTTCGTCATCGTGTAAGATGAGCCCCGGCGTTCCGCCCACGAGCGTAGCGCCGAGACCGTCCCGCTGGACCCCGAGGCCCTGTCATGCAAGGAGGGGGCCAAAGGGTTTCAGCGGCAGTCGGCATCCATGAGAACACTCTACATCCATATCGGGGCGCATCGCACGGCCACGACCTCGGTCCAGAAGTTCCTGCAGACGAATTTCGTGAAGCTGCAGCGCTTGGGCTATTTCCACCCCTACAATGCCGGCCGCCACGTCGCCCTGATGAATCGGCTCTTTTCAGGCGAGGCGCAGGTCGCCGAGGTCGCCGCCGACATTACCGCACGCGCCGACGGCAAGGCGCACGACCTACATTCCGTGGTGCTCAGCGACGAGGACATCTGCATGCGCCGCGACCTGTCGGTGCTGGCACGGTTCCGCGAGCATTTCGAGGTGAAGATCGTCTTCGCGCTGCGCCGCCAAGATCTCTGGCTCGAAAGCTGGTACCTGCAGAACGTGAAGTGGCAGTGGAATCCGAGCCTCGCGCATCTGACCTTCTCTGAGTTTCTGGCGCGGCGCGAAGAGTTCTTCTGGATTCACTACGACGCCTATCTACGGCATGTCGAGGAGCTGTTCGGTCGTGACAACGTGCTGGTCTACGCCTTCGACAAGGCACAGATGCCCGACGGCCCCGTCGCTGCTTTCTGCGATACGATCGGCCTCACCGAGCGCGCGACCTTGGCGCCGGCGCCGCACACCAACACCTCGATGTCGCCCGCGATGTCGGAGTTCATGCGGGTATTGCCGCTCGACGAAATCCAGCCGCAGCAGCGCAAGTTCTTCGAACGGGCCTGCGCTCAAGTCGACAAGACACGTGCAAAGCAGCATGGTCGCCAGAGCAGCCTGCTGATGGACCCCGACACCCGGCTGCGCATCCTCGATCTCTACGCCGCAGGCAACATGGCGGTGGCCGCGCGATACTTCGAACGCGAGACCTTGTTTCTCGACCCGCTGCCAGCGCGCGACGCGCCGCTGGCCGAAATGCGGCTGCCTTCCGAGGGCTACGCGGTGATGCAGGACTACGTGGCGGATTTCGTGCGAGCCATGGCCCTGATCCGGGCTGAGGAAGCGGCTGCCATAGCGGACAGGAACTGAAACCACGCTCGCCTGAGAACCGGTCGGAGGACAGGTCATGAGTTCACTTCCCGCTTTCGGGCCACCGCGCTTTCAGGCGATCCGAGCCATCTTTGCGCTGGTGCTGCGCGAAATGGGCACGACCTATGGCCGCTCTCCGGGAGGCTATGTTTGGGCGATCCTGCAGCCGATCGGGGCGCTTGCGATCATGTCGATCGCCTTCTCCGCCGTGCTCCGCGCGCCCTCTCTCGGCACAAGTTTCATCCTGTTTTATGCGACCGGCTTCCTGCCCTTTAGCGGCTATGGCGAGATCCAGAACAAAGTTTCGAACGCGTTGCGCTTCTCAAAATCGCTCTTGGCTTATCCTCGTGTCACTTGGATCGACACGATCCTCGCGCGGCTGGTCCTCGCGGTGCTGACCAAGGTTACCGTAGGCTGCATTGTCTTCACAGGCATCCTGTCCGTCGTCGACACGCGCGCCGTGCTTGATATCGGACACATCCTCAACGCAGTCTTAATGAGCACTTGTATCGGGCTCGGGGTCGGCTTGATGAACTGCCTTCTCAACGGTTTGGTGCCGATCTGGAGCAATCTTTGGAGCATCGTTACCGCGCCGCTGTTCCTCGCCTCGGGCGTCTTCTTCCTTTACGAAGACATGCCCGAATTCGCTCAGGAGATCCTGTGGTGGAACCCGATCCTCCACGCCGTGGGTGAGATGCGGCGGGGCTTCTACCCGACCTATGAGGCCTCCTATGTCTCGCTCAGCTACGGTTACGGCCTCAGCGCCATGCTGATCCTGCTAGGCCTCGTCTTCCTGCGCCGTTACCACAAGCAGGTTCTGGAGAACTGAGACCGCTTGCCTCGATGCGCCCCGCTCCGCATACACCTCCCCAGCCCTTCCCCGACAGCCGGACACCCAGCATGCCCTCCTCCGTCGACCAGGACCGCCCTGCCCCCATCCTGTTGCAGAGCCTGACGCTGCCCGATCCCGCGATCTGCGGCGAAAGCGAGCTTTACCTGCATCGTGACAGCGGCGTGTCGCTCGATCTCGAGGCAGGGAGGATACACCTTCTCGAAGGCGGTACCGCCGAGTTCGATGGCTACATGACGTTGTTCAACCTCGGGATCTGGACCCGGGCCTGCCATCTCGAGGGGTTGGCGCTACGGCTCGAGGGGGAAGGGCAGGTGGCGCTACAGGTCACGCGAGAACGCGTGGCAGGGGATGCCGAGATACTGGTCGAGACGCTGGTGACGCTCGCGCCCGACGGCATCTGGATCGACCTAACCCGAGCGCTCAGTGGCATGCCCGGGACCGGCCTGCCAGAGATGGACGGCCTGCTGAAGTTGCGGCTAGTGGCGCAGGAGAAGGCAGTGCTGACCAGCGGCGCCTACCTTGCCACCGACACTCAAGCCGCGCGGGACGTCTCGCTCGCGGTTGCCATCACCACTTTCCGGCGCGAGGCCGAGGTCGCGGCGACTGCCGCACGCATGGCCAGCTTTCTCGACCGAGAGGGAGAGAACCTTGGCGCGCGGGTGCATCTGCACGTGATCGACAATGGCGGCACCGCCTCGATCCCCGAGCACCCGCATGTGAGCCGGATCGAGAACCCCAATCTCGGCGGCGCCGGCGGCTTCGCCCGCGGGCTGGCGCTGGCGCAGGATGGCGGCTTTTCCCATTGCCTGTTCATGGACGACGACGCCTCGTTCCAGATGGAGAACCTGACCCGCACCATCGCCTTCCTGCGTCTCGCCCGCTCCGACCGCGCCGCCGTCTCAGGCGCCATGGTATCCGAGGCTTGTAAGTGGCGTATGTGGGAAAACGGCTCGGTCTTCCATCAGGTCTGCCGCCCGCAATTCGTCGGCACCGATTTGCGCGAGCCCGAGGAGGTGGCCGAGATGGAGCTTGCCGCTGCGCGGCCCAAGCCGCCCGGCTTCTATGCCGGCTGGTGGTTCTTCGCCTTCCCCGTCGCCGAGACGCGCGCCTTTCCCTTCCCCTTCTTCGTGCGCGGCGACGACATTTCCTTCAGCCTCGCGCACGGGTTCGATACGGTGACGCTGAGCGGCGTAGTGTCGTTCCAGGAGGATTTCTCGGCTAAGGAAAGCCCGCTCACCCTCTATCTCGACCTGCGTAACCACCTGCATCAGCACCTCGTGCATCCCGGTCTCGAGATTGGGCCGATGGGCACGATCAAGGTGGCGATGCGCTTCATCCTGCGCTCGGTGGTGCGAATGCATTACGATAGCGCCGAGGCGCAGCTCGAGGCCTGGGAGGACGTGATGCGCGGCCCCAACTTCTTCGCCGAGAACGCCGACATGTCGGTGCGCCGGCCGCAGATCTCAGCGCTGGCGCGCGACGAGGCTTGGCGCGAGGTGCCGCCGCAGGGCCCGGGCGAGCCGGCCCGCCCGGGCATCCTCAAGACCCAAATGATGAAGTTCACCCTGAACGGCCACCTAATCCCGTTTTGGGCCCGCTTCGGCGGCGAGACGGCGATCCCGGCGCGCCAGCGCGGCCTGATCTGGCCGGTCTGGGGACAGCGCGCGGCGCGGTTCTACGACGGAACGGGCCGCCGCGGCTACGAGGTACGCCACGACAAGGCACGCTTCATGCGCATCATGCGCCGCGTCACTGCCTTGGCGCTGCGCTGGCGCCGGGCCTATTCGGAACTGCGCGACGCGCATCGCGCGGGCTACGCCGAGATGGCTGCCCGGCCCTTCTGGGAGGCGCGCTTCGCGCCCGCCACGTCGTCGATGCAAAGCGTGGCGGCGGCGGAGTAGGCCAGTTGGGCGCCGAGCGACTGATCTTCCATCTGGGCGACTTCAAGACCGGATCTACGGCGATACAGGACTGGCTCGCGCTAGAGGGGGCGGGCCATGGGCTGGCCCTGATGCCGGGTGCCCCACATGTGCCGCTGGCGCAATGCCTGCGTGATCGGGCTTGGAGAGAGGCCGAATTCGTAGCCTTGGCCCGGCACCTGCAGGATGCGCCGGCTCCTGTGGCCGTGGTCTCGGCCGAGCATTTCGAGTTCGCTGATCCGAACTTGCTGTTGCAGGCCGTGTCTGCGCATCTGCCTGGCTGGACGGGCAGGATAGGTCTCGTGGCCTATGTGCGGCCGCATCCCCAGGCGCTGCTGTCGCGCTATACGGAGTCGGTCAAGATCGGCAGTTTCATTGGCACGCCTTCGGAGTATCTGGACTGGCCGCAAACCCGCAGCCGCATGGCATATGCGATGCGCTTCGGGCGCTGGCGCGCAGCCTGGGGGTCAGCGTTCGATCTGCGACTCTACGACCGCACTAGTTTTCCAGGAGCCGATATCCGCCGCGACTTCGCCCAGATCGCAACCGGCCGCGACCCCGGCCCTCTTGCCGCTCCAGACGTCAACAGGGCGCCAGGGCTCAGGGCGCTGGCGCTGGCCCGGGCCTTCCACCAAGCCATCGGCGAGACGGCGCGAAACTCGGCGGCCGAGCGGGCGCGCTGGACCTTGGGGCGCGAACTGGGACGGCTCATGGCGCAAGCGCCCGAACTCGCCGACGATCCGCGCCTTGAGCTCGATCAACTGCTTGCCCGGAGGATCGAGGAGGTCTTCGCCGCAGATGCGGAATCCTTGGACGCGGGTTTCTTCGAGACCGCCCCAATGGTCCGCGCCCTGCAGGCGGCCAGTGCTGAAGCCCCGGCGGAGACCCCGGTTCCCGACCCCGACACGGAACTGATCCCCGAAACCCGCATGGCGGTATCGCTCTGGGGCCGACTTCTGGCACGGGGGCTATCGAACGAAGTCGATGCGGTAGAGATCGACCGGATCTGGCATGAATAGGTCCCACTAGAAGGACTGGGCTTTTCCCGAATTGGACGACCGCGTATGAGGGTCGGCAATCGATAACCGAGGCAGGATCGAATGGTAGGCGAAATCGTATTTCATCTGGGCGACTGCAAGACGGGAACCACGTCGATCCAGCGCACCTTGGCCGCTGGCAAGGTACGGTCGCCCAATCGGAGCGTAATCTATCCGGCTCAGGCCAACCACATCCCGCTCGCCTCCACATTGAACCGGACCCAAGAGGCCAAATACGCCGACAAGCGGTTCGCCGAGCTCGCCCAGAAGCTTAAGAAGAGCCGGGCCGATACCGCGATCGTTTCCGCCGAAACCTTCGAGTTTGTCGATCCTCGCAAACTTGAGGAGATGATCGAGCGCCATTTGTCTCCTTGGCAGGGGAAGATGCGCTTCATCTCCTATGTTCGGCCACATGCTGATCGGCTGGTTTCTGGCTACGCCGAGCGGACCAAGCAGGGCTGGCACATCGGCAGCATGGATAGCTTGTTCGAACGCTTCGCCGACCAAGGTTTCCTACACTTCGCACCGCGGTTGCGGAAATGGCGGGAAACCTTCGGAGAGGCCCACACCGTACGGCCCATGGTGCGATCCATGCTACGTGATGGGGATGTGGTTTCCGACTTTCTCGATTTCGTATTCGAGGGTCAGGACTACGACTTCGACCCTGTGCCGCAGGCCAATGAAAGCCTGACGCTGTCTGATCTGGCAGCATTGCGCAAAATTCACGGTGTTCTGCACGAAGCTGCGGGATCGGGCCCGAAGGCACGCAATGCGCGCAAGACCTTCGGCTGGAACCTTGCGATCCTCCTGTCGGCCTTGCCCCGCCCCGAGAACGCCCAAAAGCCTAGGCTGCATGTCGATCTCGCCCATCGCGTCGTGGAGACCTACCGCGACGACGCGGCGATCGTCGATCGGGAGTTCTTCGGTCTCGACGCGACTTCGGGGCCTCTGTCCCTGGCCCTGAAGGCCGCGCCGGAGCGGGCCGTGGATGTGGCGCAGCCGATCGCGCCGGAGGACTATTTCGACGCCGCCGCGCTTCGCCTGCTCCAAGGCCAGGCCAAGATGCTCGCCCGCATGATCAAGAGCAACCCCGAGGCAATGATAAGGGGCATGCGCCCCGAGGCGCTGCAGGGCTCCAAGTCCAAGGGAAAGGTTGCAAAGAAGGGCAAGGGAACCAAGTCAGACCAAGCTAGGAACCGGGCTGCCCGCCCGGTTGTGGAGAACTCGGCGATCCGGCTTGCCCGTCACCTGCCGGAGGGTCTGCGCCGCAAGCTCTCCCCGCTGCGGCGCCACCTGCCCTGAACGATGTCTGCAACGGACCTTGAACTAGCCTCGGCGACCGAACGGCTGAACGAACTGCGCGGCTTGTACCGGCCCCGCGCGGTTCCGTTGAGCGAGGAGCCGCTGGTGCCTGGCCTGCGTTTCAGGCTCGATCCCGAGGCCGGTTTCGAAGGCGTCTGGCACAGCCCGCGTGGGCGTCTGGTCTCGTTGCAGGCACGGCCCGAACGCCCTGGCCGCTGGCTTGGACTGCATCTCGAACTCGGGCCGCTGGCCCTTGAGAATGTGCCGTTTCTCGGCGTTGTGGCGCGGCTTGCCGCCCCGCGACCTGCCGCGATCCGCATGGCATTGCGATCCGGCAGGGAGGACGGCGGTTTCAGCGACCAGTTCTTCCAGAGGCATCTCCTCGCCCAGCCCGGCGAGGCCGATCATCTCGACATGATCTCTCCCGATCGCATGCCCGACATCCCTGCCACCGCGCCATGGCGGGAGTTGGTGCTGTTCTTTCCGCCGACCGAGCATCTGGAAGTCTCGCTGCACGACCTGCGGATCTTCGCCCCATGATCCCGGGTCTGCGCAGGTTGGCGAGGTCGCTGCTGCGGCCCCCGCCATTTTTTTCCGAGCCTGAGGCGCCTCCGGCGCCTCCTCCCCTTTCTCCGACTCTAGTGATCCCGGTCAAGAATGATGCCGAGGGGTTGTCACGGCTCCTTTCTCAGGCCCGCCGCGGGCGTTTCGCCCGGGTCGTAGTGGTAGATGATGGCTCCGAGCCGCCAATGGCCGATCTTCTCGATCTGTCAGACGTCACCCTCCTCCGGAACGACGTCTCGCGTGGCGGGGGCGTGGCCCGGAACCGGGGATTGAGCGTCGTAGAGACGGATTACGTCCTTTTCTTCGATGCCGACGACCGGCTCTGCGAGGCGGAACTCGACAGCCTTCTGGCAGATCTCGGCGAGAGCGAAGGTTTCGATCTGTGCCTGTTCAAATACGCCGACAGCCGCGTCGCGCGGGCCGGCGGCTGGGGACAGCCGGACTGGGACGAGCGGTTCTGGACCATGGCGGGCCTGGGAAGCGAAGTTCTGTGCGACGTACCCCGGGACGCCCGTCCAATTCTGGCGAAGATCGCGAATTACCCCTGGAACAAGATCTTCCGCACGGGCTTCCTGCGCGCTCATGGCATCGGCTGCGCCGAGAGCACGGTTCATCAGGACATACCGCTGCACTGGCTGTCCCTGATCGCAGCAGACCGGATGCTGGTCTCTGACCGGATCTGCGCGTTTCATGAGATCAGCGCCGGCAGCAATCAGTTGCACAATCGCAAGGGGGCCGAACGGCTGCAGGTGTTCGATGTGCTCGACCCGGTGGCCCGGACAGCCCACGCCGCGGGAGAGGAATGGAGCCGTTCCCTTCTTGCCTTCGTTCTGGGTCTGGGGGACTGGATCCGAGGACGTCTCGACCCTGCCCATCTAGATGCCTTTGACGAAGCAGAGCGCGGCTTTCTGGCAAGACAGGCCGAGCCATGGCTCGACGAGATCCTCGCAGCCGACCCGGATCTTGCCCGGCGGATTTCGAGCCGCGCGGCGCTGTCCTTGCCGGAGAGGGATACGCCATGAGCGCACCGCTGTGCCTGCTGGTCCCGGTGACCGGCGAGGTCGCCGAACTTGAGCCGCTGCTTCAGGACCTGCGCCATGTCACTCAGGCTGGCGACATGCTCGTCTTTGCTTGCGCGGGGCCCTTGAGGTCGCGTGACCGCGATCCGGCGCGGCGCGTAAGACTGCTCGTGGAGATGGGAGAGTTTCCTGCGGGCGTGCGGTTGCACGCGGTGTCCCTTCAGGCACCTTTGGCTTGGGAGAGCCTGATCGAGATCGGCCTGCCAGAGTTTTCCGGACCAGACGCGCTGCCGGAATGCGTGCTGCTGTTGTCACAGGAGGCCCGGGTCGAACCCAATGCGCTCCTGCCCCTGCGCCGGGTAATGTCGGAGGTTTCTCCGCCAGACCTCGTGACATCGGCTACTGTGGGCCTTTCGGAAGAAGAAGTCGCGGCGCCGTTCCCGCTGGCTTTTTCCCGGGCGCTGATCGAAGGGGCGCGGCCGCGCGCCGATGGGCGGACAGGCATGCCGGGGCTGCTGCATCACCTCTTATCTCAGGCAACCCGTCACCGCGTCCTCGACCTTCCGGCTGCTCCCCTGCCCTCCCCCGGAGCGGGGCTGGCCCAAGCGCTCGCAGCCCTTTCCGCCGAGGGGCCGGAAGCCTATGATTGGGTCCTCTCGCATCTGCCAGCCTTCTGTGCCGGAGCAACGCCCGGAGCGCGTGCCGTCATGGCGCCCGTCCTCTCCTCGGCCAATCTGCCGCTCCCCTCGACGGCGCCGGCCACGCCCGCCCTTGCCGGGCGCGCCATGCTACGGGTCTGGCGCGGCGGCGCGCATGCCCACCGGATGCCGCTCGCCTACGATGCCTTGGCGCCGCTTTGGGAAGGCCAGATCCAGCTCGACTACACGCCGGAGCAGGCCGACCTCTTGGCCATCGCCCATCCACTAGATGCGCTGGCGCTCGCCCCCGACGTCGCCGAAGCGGTGGCGCGCGGCGTACCCGCCATGCTGCTGTCCGAGGAACCTTTCTGGGACACCTTGTTTAGCCCCGACCCCTTGGCGGACAGGATAACCTTGCCCGCTTCCGTGATGGGCGAGATGCGGCTGCACCAAGTTAACCACCACCGCTCCGGGATCTTCGATTTCGAGCGGATTCCCTATTACCTGCTGACCGATCCACGTTTTCTGCGTGCCTATCGCGAGCACTTCGCCCGCAATGCCCGCATCGATGCCATGGATTGGGCGGCCGCTTGGGGGGACCGGCCCGCCGACCTCGTGTTCATGGCCGAGCGCCGCGAGGAGAGGTTTCACGACATCGATATCCCGGAAGGGGGCATCCTGGGTCTTTGTGCTTGGCGTACCCGGCTGGCACTGGCCTGCGAAAACGCAGAACGGCTCGGTGCGAGCTGGCAGGGGGGCGACACCCGCTTCGCGCTGGAGGACTGGCATCTCGACAAGATGACGCGGCTCGATGGCCATGCCCGACTGCTCTCCGCAGTCGAGAACACACGACAGCCTCTCTATATCTCGGAAAAGATCTTCGACGCTTTCGCATGCGGCGCGCTCCCCATCTACATGGGCGGCCCGGGCCACGGCATTCATCGTCTCGAACTTCCAGAAGCTTCCTGGATGGATCTATGGGGTGCGGATGAACAGACCGGCAAGGCCCGTATCATGGCCACCCTCCAGAAGGGTGCGGACTGGACCGCTTATGCTGCGGCCCAGAGGCGCCTGGCCGAACTGTTCAACGATACGGAGATCGCGGTCCGGGAACGCGTCCGGATCGTAGGCGCCCTTCGGCACGAACTTGCCCGTGCCGTCGATGCCGGGCCCGCCTGAGGCCCCGCTCAGTCGTTCCCGAACAGATCCCGCGTGAAGATTTTTTGGGCTACGTCGTCGAGTTCGGGCGCGCGGCGGTTGGCGAGGATCAGGTCGCAGTCGCGCTTGAACCGCTCGAGGTCGCGTTCGACCGGCGAGTTGAAGAAGCTGTCGGCGGCCAGTTCGGGCTCGTAGAGCGTCACCGGGATGCCCTTGGCCTTAATCCGTTTCATGATGCCTTGGATCGAGCTGTCGCGGAAATTGTCGGAGCCTGACTTCATCACCAGCCGGTAGACCCCGACCCGCGCCGGGCGGCGTGCGAGGATTTGGTCGGCGAGGAAGTCCTTGCGGGTAGCGTTGGCGTCGACGATGGCGCGGATCAGGCTCTGCGGCACGTCGCTGTAGTTCGCCAGCAGCTGCTTGGTGTCCTTGGGCAGGCAGTAGCCGCCATAGCCGAAGGAGGGGTTGTTGTAATGCGCGCCGATGCGCGGGTCATGTCCCACCCCCGCAATGATCTGACGGCTGTCCATGCCGCGGCTCATCGCATAGCTGTCGAGCTCGTTGAAATAGGCCACGCGCATTGCGAGGTAGGTGTTGGCGAAGAGCTTGATCGCCTCGGCCTCGTCCGGGTCGGTGAGCAACACCGGCACTTCCGGCTTCAGTGCCGCTTCCGCCAGCAGGTCGGCAAAAGCGCGGCCGCGGTCGGAACGTTCGCCGACGACGATGCGCGAGGGGTGCAGGTTGTCGTGCAGCGCCTTTCCCTCGCGCAGGAACTCGGGCGAAAAGATGATCCGGTCGGTGGCGAAGCGCGCGCGCATCTCGCGCACGAAGCCCACCGGTATCGTTGATTTCACGACGATCACCGCGCTGCTCGAGGCGGCTAGAACCTGCGCGATCACTGCTTCGACCGAGGAAGTGTCGAAGGCGTTGGTTACAGGATCATAATTGGTCGGCGTCGCGACGATCACCCAGTCGGCTTGGGCATAGGCCTCGCTGGCATCCACAGTGGCGCTGAGGTCTAGCCTGTCCTCGGCAAAACAGCGCTCCAGTTCGGCATCGACGATCGGCGCCTCGCGCTCGTTGACCATCCGAACGCGCCATTCCGAGATGTCCACGGCGATCACCGGGTGATGGCGTGCCAGCAGCGCCGCGTTTGACAGGCCGACATAGCCAAGCCCTGCAACTGCGATCCTCATGAGACATCCCTTTCTCTGGCAGCCCGTTGTATCGGCATTGGCGGATGCATGTCCGATAGGGCCTGCTCTTCTCAGGTTTCGCAGCAGGAGTGAAGCGGTCGTCCAAGGGCTGAAGAAGTTGCGGCGCATTCGAGCCTAAAGCTGCGCAAGAGCCCCTGCCCTGCCTTGTTCCGACCTGCTCGCTGGCGGGAGAAGAAGACACAGTTGTCTTCGACCTTCTGGGGGTGGAGGCGAAATGGCCAATCTGGAGTTCACGGCGCGCGGCCGCAGCGCTGGGGATGCAGCGGTGCCGCGCATCACCGCGCTCATGGCGGATCCGAAAAGCGAATTGCTCCATTCCATCACCGCTGACGGCGGTCGGATTCAAAGCTGGGATGTTGCGGGGCGCGGTATCGATGCCCATCACAGGCTCGAAATGGAAAGCGCGAACCAGGCCGGAGCCGCTTCCGATCTGGCGCTGCTCGATCTCGCTTCGGGTCCGGCGCTGCTCGCCACCGGTCCCGGCGCAGCACGGCTGCATGTGATATCGGACAGCGGGGAAATCGGTACAGGTCGGGCGCTGGCTGCTTCGACATGGGGTCTCTCGGCACCGGTGGATGTGGAGATGGTGTCGCTGCCGGGGGGCGGAGAGATGCTCTATGGCGGGTTGTCCGGTCGCCCCGGCCTCGCCCATCTCCGCCTCTCCGATGGCGGTGTAGCCTTGTCCTCTGGCATCGCCTTAGACAATTCGGCGACCCATCTGGAAACCATCACGGCGCTAGCCTCGGTCAAGATTGGCAGCCGTAGCCTTCTTTTTGCCGCCACCGACGGCTCCGCTCCCGTGCTCACCAGCTTTTCGATCGGGCGCGACGGGACGCTCACAACCCGGTCCGAGATCGGTATCGAGGCGGGGCTGTGGATCTCTGCCCCCACCGCGATGGAGAGCCTGATCCTGGGTCAGGAACGCTATCTCGTTCTCGGTGCCGCTGGCAGCGGCTCGCTCAGCGTGATGCGGATTGGCGCAGATGGTAGCCTCGCCGTTACCGATCACCTGATCGATGATCGCGACAGCCGTTTCGACGGCGTTACGGCGCTCGCCACCCTCAGCCATCGCGGGCGCGGCTTCGTGGTGTCGGGCGGCGCGGATGATGGCGTTTCGGTGCATGAGCTGCTGTCGGGTGGGCGCCTCGTGGTGCTGGCGCATCTGGCCGATGGTGTCGCGTCGGGTCTCGCCGATATCTCGGCACTCGCGGTACGGGGCGCAGGCGACGGCATCGACATCTTCGCCGTCTCTGCCAGCGAGCCCGGTGTGACACGTCTGCGGCTGGACCTGCGCGGCGGGACCCTGCAACTGGGGAGCGCTGGCGATGAGGCGCTCTCCGGCGGCGCGGGAGACGACATTTTGCGCGACGGCGGCGGCAGCGACAGGCTCTGGGGCGGGGCAGGCGCTGATCTCTTCGTGCTCGATGCCGATGGCCGGACCGACAGGATCGCCGATTTCGAGCAGGGACAGGATAGGCTCGACCTCTCGGCCTGGCCGATGCTGCGAGACGTTTCGCAGCTGGAGATGCGGGTCGAGGGCGCGGTGCTGCGGCTCGGCTACGGCAGCGAAACGCTGCTGCTGCAGGGTGCAAACGGTCAAGCCCCGGATCCGGCACTGTTGACCACGGCGGAGCTGATCGGCGGCACGCATCTGCCGCTGGTAGCGATGGCGGGCGAGGCTGGGCCCGCCCCTGAGATACCACTGACGCCGCCGCGCAGCGTGACCGAGGCTGAAAGGGCCCGTGCCAAGGCCGAAGCGGAAGCGAAACGGGAAGAAACCGCTCCGTCCGAGCCGGATGACGGGGCCGGCACGGATCGCCTGCGCGGCGGCGCGGGGGATGATCGGCTCGATGGGAAAGACGGCGACGACCGTCTTTGGGGTGGTAGCGGAGCCGATAGGCTCTTGGGCCGTGGCGGTGATGATCGGCTGCTGGGGGGCGAAGGTCCTGACAGGCTGCTGGGCGGCTCCGGCGCGGACCTACTCAAGGGACAGGGCGGTGCCGACCGGCTCCACGGCGGTTCCGGTGCCGACAGGTTGTTCGGTGGAGCCGGTGCAGATCAGCTCAAAGGGAAAGGCGGCGCGGACCGTCTGTCGGGTGGCGCAGGGCACGACGCACTTGGCGGCGGGGCAGATGCGGACCGGCTCGTAGGAGGAGCCGGTAACGACCACCTCGCCGGTGGCGCTGGCGATGACGCATTGATCGGTGGGCGCGGTACGGATCAGCTGTTCGGCGGCAAGGGGGCGGATGAGCTGCGCGGTGGTACCGGGGCAGATCGGCTGAGCGGCGGTGGCGGGTCGGATCGCTTCGTGTTCGAGACGGGTCGAGATCGGATCATCGATTTGCAGGATCGTGACCGGATCATGCTCGATGCGGGTCTATGGCACGGCGATCTCTCGCCGAGCCAGGTGGTCACGCGTTTCGCGGAGAAACAGGGTGCTGACACGCTGTTCGATTTCGGCGGGGGCGACAGCCTCAGGGTCGAAGATGTGGCGCGCCCCGCCAGCTTGATCGACCAGATCGAGTTTCTCTGAAGACGCCTCAGGCGATCTCGATCGCTTCGATCAAGGCCGTCCGGTCAGCCAAGCTGTCCATCGACACATCCTCGAGCAGGACCGAGCCTTTGTGCCCGAAATCGAAAAGCGTGCCGGCCTTGGTGGTCTCGGCAAACCGTTCGACCACCGCTTCGGCGTCGAGCGTGGCGCGCCAGAGCTTGTCGTCGAGCACGAGCCGGTCCTCTGCCGTGTCGAAATCGAAGATCGTGTCGTCCCCATGCTTCTTGCCGAAGACGAAGTCATCGGACCCGCCACCACCATTGAGATGGTCGTCGCCACGGCCGCCGATAAGCCGGTCGTTGCCGCCTTCGGCCCAGATCTCGTCATTGCCGTTCTGACCCATTATCCGGTCGCGTCCATTGCCGCCGAAGATCAGGTCGTCACCCCCCTGCCCCGACAGGACATCGCGCCCGGCCCAGCCCGACAGTACGTCGTTGCCCTTGCCGCCCAAGAGACGGTCATTGCCATCGCCTGCCAGAATCGTGTCGGCACCGCCCTTGCCTTTGAGCAGGTCATTGCCGTCTTGGCCGACCAGCAGGTCGTCACGACGATTGCCAACCAGCTTGTCGGCTCCGTCATCGCCCTGCCGCACCCGGCCCCGCGTCGCGTCGACGAAGAGATCGGCGGCGTCGATCTTCCGCCCAACGGCCAGTGGGCCCTTCTGGATCGTGCCGTCGAAGTTGTAGTCCGTGACCCACAACAACTCGTCGAGCAGGTCGATACCGCCACGACCGAGATCGGGCATCACGTCGCCGCTGATCGGGACCATGATGTCCACACCTTCGCCCGCGGTCTCGTAGCCCAGCTCCAGAAGCAGGATCCGCGTCTCGCGCCCGGCACCCCAGCTGATATCGCCAAGATAGGCCCATGTGCCCATATCGGCGTAGTGCGCCAGCGATTCACCCTCGAAGGAGATCGCGGTGAGCGTCACGTCCGCTGGAACCAGAACCTCGGGAAATGGCCCAAGCCAAGACCCGCTCAGCTCGTAGGCAAAGCTGCTTGTCGGCAAGCTGAGCTTGAGTTCGCCCGTCCCGATGAGCTGCTCGTTGAAGGACAGAAGGAAGGCGGGAGAGCGATATGTCGGCATCTGTAACCTTGGGACGAAATGGAAATTCCGTCCTTGGATAGTTCATCTCCCGCTAAAGGCCCCCTGTTTTCTATACAAATGGCAGGTTCCTGCCCATCTGAGATGGGCAGGCAACATTTCTGGGTTCAGAAGTCGAACATGTCTTGGTTCACTTGGCCGGGGTTGAAGCCGTCAAGGAAGAGCCGCCCGACCCCGTCGATCCGCAACAGCGTGTTGTCGCCGCGTGCCACTGCCTCGATGTCCCTGAAATTGACCCCCTCCGAGGACAGGTCGATGGTGTCGCGGTTGCGTTGGAAGTCGGTGATGTGATCGCCTTGGAGCCGGCCCTCGATCACGAAGGTGTCGCGACCGCCATTGCCGGTCATCGTGTCGCGCCCGTTTCCACCATCGATCATGTCGTTGCCCCTGCCACCACGGATGGTGTCGCGACCGTTCTCCCCATGGAGATCGTCGCCGCCGCCGCCGCCGCGCAGGATGTCGTTGCCCCTTCCTCCGAGCAACTCGTCCGCCCCGGCATTGCCGAACAGCCGGTCGCGCCCGTCGCTTCCGATCAGCTCATCATTGCCTTGCCGGCCAAAGATCCGGTCATTGCCCGCCAGCCCGTTGATCTGGTCGTTGCCCAGCCCGCCAGAGAGCCGATCCGGACCCGGGGTCGCGTCGGGCAGGTCGAGCACGTCGATGGTGAAGCTCTCTGTCTGGGTGGCGCCGTCGGGGTCGCTGACCACCACGGTGACCTCCAGCTCCTCGGTGGCCTCGAAATCGATCGCGCCGGCCACCACGAGGTTGTTGCCCGAGATTGCAAAACGCCCGCCTGCGCTGTCGCTCAGCGCAAAGCCAAGCGCGTCGCTATCGGGGTCGGTGGCCGAGAGCGTGCCCACCACCGTGCCCGCCCCGGCGTTCTCGCTCACCTGCGCGTTCGAGAGCGCGAGGCCGGTCGGCGCCGCGTTGATGTCCATGACGCCGAGGATGTTGATGTTCGCGTCCGTGGCGCCGGGCCGGATGTCCTCGACCAGCTTGGTGCCCGCGGCCGTGCCGTCGCTGACCCATAGCTCTTGGCCGCTGGTGCCGTCATTGGCCGTGAAATAGGCTAGTCCGCCCACGGCGATCAGGTCGTTGATGTTCGAGCTGCCCGCGCCGGGGTTGATGTCCTTGAGCAGCATGGTGCCGATCGCGGTGCCGTCGGTGATCCACAGCTCGTCTCCCAGGCTGCCGTTGTTGGCGGAAAAGACCGCCCGGCTGCCATCCCCCACAGGGGTGAATCCGAACGGGGAGCTCGAGCCGCCGGGGTTGATGTCGACAACCATGGAGGTGCCGGCCCCGGTGCCGTTGGTGGCCCACAGCTCAGACCCGTTGGTACCGTCATTGGCGTTGAAGATCATTAGGTCGCTCAGCACGGTCAGATCGTCCGGAGAGCTGCTGCCGGCTCCGAAATTGATGTCCTTGAGGATTTGGGTGCCGCCGAAACTGCCGTCGGAGGACCACAGCTCCTCACCATTGGTGCCGTCCTCGGCATCGAAATAGATCCGTCCCTTGAACAGGGTCATGTTGTCGGGAAATGAGTTGCCATTTCCGGGGAAAATATCGCGCACCAGCGTAGTGCCAGCGGTGGTGCCGTCGGTCTTCCACAGCTCCTCGCCCTCAGCCGTGGTGGTGGCCGCGAAGAAGCTGAACCCGTCCAGCTGGGCATCGGGGTCGAGCTCGATTTCGCCGCTGAACAGGTTCGGTGCGAAATCCTTGACGATGGTGGTGCCCAACTCGGTGCCGACAGAGCGGAACAGCTTGTATCCGGTCACCCCGTCATCGGCGGTGAACAGGAGCGCCCCGTCAAAGGCGATCGCCTCGTCGAGGAACGAACCGGTGGCCCCGGGAAAGATGTCGCGCACCTGCATGGTGCCGACGGTGGTGCCGTTCGTGACCCAAAGCTCTTCCCCGGCCGTCGGGGTGAAGGCGCTGAAGAAGACCTGTCCGTTCACGGCAAAGAAATCATGCGGAAAGGACGAACCCGGCCCGAAGACGATATCGCTGAGCCGCGTGGTGCCGGCGGTGGTGCCGTCGGTGATCCACAGCTCTTCGCCAGAGCTGCCGTCGCTGGCGCCGAACACGAAGAGGCTGCTCAGGATCGCCCCGGGCTCGGTGAAGCTGCTGCCCCCTGCCGGGTTGATATCGGCGAGCAGGCTGACGCCGCTGCCGTTGGAATCCACTATATATGGCTCCTGCCCCAAGGTGCCGTTGTCGGCTGCGAAAACGAGGACGTCAGTCATGGCCGGTCCTTCCAAGAAAACTGGATACGCAAATACGAGATTGACGAGGATTGCCTTTCCCTAGGGAAGGTTAACATATTCGCCCCTCGAACCGGCCGAAAACCGCATAATGCAAGGCGGGGCCGCGATCTGGCTCCTAGTCGCGCGGCGCTTTTCCCGTTAAAGCGCCTTCGGGCCGGTTAGGAGAACGAGACGCATGGGCGACAGGGTTTTGATGGTGGGCGCGGGGCTTTCGGGCGCCGTGATCGGGCGCAGGCTGGCCGAGGCCGGGCACGATGTCACCGTGATAGACGCGCGGTCGCATGTCGCCGGCAACTGCCACACCGCCCGCGACGCCGAGACCGGTGTGATGGTGCATGTCTACGGGCCGCACATCTTCCACACCGATGACGAGGGCGTCTGGGACTACGTCAATCGCTTCGCCAATTTCCTGCCCTACAAGAACCGCGTGAAATCGACCACGCAGGGGCAGGTCTTCTCGCTGCCGATCAATCTGCACACGATCAACCAGTTCTACGGCAAGACGATGCGCCCCGACGAGGCTCGCGCCTTCATCGCCGAACAGGCCGACAAGACCATCACCGATCCGCAGAGCTTCGAGGAGCAGGCCTTGGCCTTCGTCGGGCGCGATCTCTACGAGGCCTTCTTCAAGGGCTATACCGAGAAGCAGTGGGGCTGCTCGCCGACCGAGCTGCCTGCCTCGATTCTCAAGCGGCTTCCGGTGCGCTTCAACTACGATGACAACTACTTCTTCCATCGCTTTCAGGGCATGCCCGAGGAGGGCTACACCGCGATGGTCGAGCGGATCCTCGACCACCCGGGCATCACCGTGCAGCTCGAGACGCGTTTCGACCCTGCACAAGCGGATCAGTGGGATCACGTGTTCTGGTCCGGCCCGCTCGATGGCTTCTACGGCTACGATCTGGGCCGGCTCGGCTACCGCACGCTCGATTTCGAACAGTTTCGCGCCATGGGCGATTGGCAGGGCTGCGCGGTGATGAATTACGGCGATGCCGACGTGCCGCAGACCCGGATCACCGAGCACAAGCATTTCAGCCCTTGGGAAGAGCACGAGGGGTCGGTGCTCTACCGCGAAACCTCGCGTGCCTGCGGGCCCGACGACATCCCCTACTATCCGATCCGCCTCGTCGAGGAGAAAGCGCTGCTCTCGGATTACGTTGAGCGCGCCCAGACCGAGACCGGCGTGACCTTCGTGGGCCGTCTGGGCACCTATCGCTATCTCGACATGGACGTGACGATCCGCGAGGCGATGATCGCCGCGGAGACCTTCCTCGCGGTGCGCGCCGAAGCACGGCCGATGCCCGCCTTCGTGGTCGATCCGAGCTGATCCCATGACACGTATCGCGGCGGTCGTCGTCACATATAACAGGCTCGACGCTCTGAAAGAGACCCTGTTGCGACTTCTGGCCGAGCCGCTCGACCACGTGATCGTGGTCGAGAACGGCTCGACCGATGGAACCTCGGACTGGCTCGGGGGACAGGACGATCCGCGGCTCGTGGTGCTGCGCCCCGAGAGCAATATCGGTGGTGCCGGCGGCTTCGAGATGGGACTGCGCGAGGCCAGCGCCCGGTTCGACCCGGACTGGACCGTGCTGATGGACGACGACGCTCGCCCTGCCCCCGGCGCCATCTCGGCGTTTCGCGGGGAGACGCTACCCTCTCTCCCCGTGAACACCGGCGCGGTGGCGGCGGCGGTGTTCCTGCCCGACGGAGCGGTCTGCGAGATGAACCGTCCTACCCGCAACCCGTTCTGGGACCGCAGGGTGCTCTGGGCAACGCTGCGTGGCGGGACACATGCGTTTCACCTCACCGATGCGGAGATCTGCGGCACCGCCCCGCAGCCCGTCGACGTGGCGAGCTTCGTGGGCTTCTTTTTGTCGCGCGCGGCGCTGGAGCGGGTCGGCCTGCCCGATGGCGGCATGTTCATCTATGGCGACGACGTAAGCTACTCGCTGCGACTGCGCCGCGCCGACATGGGGCTGCTGCTCGACCCTAATGTGCGTTTTGAGCATGCCTGCGGCAGCCTCGGCACCGACATGGCGCTGCGTCCAATCTGGAAGATCTATTACCTCGCACGCAACAATATCGAGGTCTGCCGCCTCGCCACTGGCCCGGTGCTGTGGCCCTTCGCGGTAGGGTTCTACGTGCTGGCCTGGACCCGCCGGTCGCGGCGTTACCCGGCTGCCGAGCGCGGCCTCTACCGACGCATGCTGCGGGCTGGGCTGCGCGACGGGCTGCGTGGACGCTCGGGGCGCAACGAGGCGGTGCATGCTGCCGTCTCACTGGAACAATCTGCGGCAAAAGGCTAGGTTGCCCCGCAGCCAGATCATAAGGTTAAGCCGGTATGGCCCCTCCCCGGATCCGATCGACCAATGTCCCCGATGCCGCCCCGGATGCTTCCGAAGGCGAGAAGATGGGTCCGCGCGGGCGCAAGCGCCTGCGGGCCGTTCCCTCCCTGCGTGGGAACCCGGCGCTCGACGGGAACGATGGTACCGCGCATCAGCCCGGCGGCCCCAAGACCAAGCGCGAGTTGCGCCGCGAAGCGCGTCAGGCCCGTCGCGAGGCTGAGAAAGCCCGCGCCGAAGCTGATGCCGAACCCGTTGTGGTGCGTCCCCTCGCCCGCCCCGCCAAGGTGCGCAAGCGGCATTGGGGTCTTGTCCTGTCCTTCGGGCTGATGGTGCTGGCCCCGGTCGGCGCGGCGAGTTGGTATCTTTATACTCGTGCCGTCGATCAATACGCGTCGACGCTGGGCTTCACGGTACGCAGCGAAGACGTTTCCAGCGCTTCGGACCTTTTGGGGGGCTTGGGCTCGACACTGGGCGGCGGCGCCAACAACGACGCCGAGATCCTCTACGAATACATTCGCAGCCAGGAGATTGTCCGCCAGATCGATGACAAGCTCGACCTCCGCGAACTCTATTCGCGGCACCACGAGGTCGACCCGCTGCTTTCCTTCGACCCTGATGGCACGATCGAGGATCTGGTCGATTACTGGGAGCGGATGCTGCGGATCTCCTATGACAGCGGCTCCGGTCTGATCGAGATGCGGGTGCTGGCCTTCGATCCGCAGGAGGCACAGGCCATCGCGCAGGAGATTTATCTTGAGAGCAGCGAGACGGTGAACGAGCTATCGGCAGTGGCGCGCGAGGACGCGACCCGCTACGCCCGTGCCGATCTTGAACAGGCGCAGGAGCGGCTGAAAGAGGCGCGAGAGGCGCTGACCGCGTTTCGTGTCGCCAACCAAATCGTCGACCCCTCGGCCGATATCCAGGGCCAGATGGGCCTCCTGAATACGCTTCAGGCGCAGCTCGCGGCGGCGTTGATCGATCTCGATCTTCTGGGCGACAGCGTCGGCGAGGGCGATCCGCGCGCTACGCAGGCGCAGCGTCGGATCGAGGTGATCCGGGCCCGCATCGCGCAGGAGCGCGAGAAGTTCGGCGCGGACGGGCAGGGGCCTGCCGGTGAGAACTACGCCACGACCATCTCCGAGTTCGAGCGGCTCAGCGTCGAGCGCGAATTCGCCGAGACCGCCTATACCGCGGCGCTCGCCGCCTATGACGCGGCGCAGGCCGAGGCCGAGCGTCAGAGCCGCTATCTCGCCACCTATATCCGCCCGACGCTGGCAGAGCGCTCGCAATTCCCGCAGCGCGAGATGCTGATCGGCATCGTGGCCCTGTTCGGCTTCCTCGCCTGGGCGATCGGCAGCCTTGTCTACTACTCCCTTCGCGACCGGAACTGAGGCCCGTCGCGGTGATCCGGCTGGAGAACCTGAGCAAGAGCTTCCACACCCGCTGGGGGCGCAAGGTGGTGATCGACGACGCCTCGGTCACCTTTCCCTCCGGCGTGTCAGTGGCGCTGCTGGCGCGCAACGGCGCGGGCAAGTCGACGCTGATGGGGATGATCGGCGGCACGATCCAACCCAGCAGCGGTCGCATCGTCAAGTCTGGCACCGTGTCCTGGCCGGTCGGGTTTCGCGGTAGCTTCCACCGAGACATGACCGGTGCGCAGAATACGCGTTTCGTGGCGCGCATCTACGGTGTCGACACCGAGGAGCTTCTGGGGTTCGTCGAGGATTTCGCCGAGCTTGGCCCACATTTCTATTCACCGGTACGCACTTATTCCTCGGGGATGATGTCACGGCTGGCCTTCGGAGTTTCGATCGGCATCCCTTTTGATACCTATCTGGTCGATGAGGTGACCAGCGTCGGCGACGCCGATTTCAAGCGTAAGAGCCGACTGGTCTTTCTCGAGCGGATGAAGCACGCGGGCGCGGTGGTGGTGACGCACTCCATGGGCCAGGTCCGCAAGCTGTGTCAGGCGGGGGTGGTGCTCGAGAACGGCAAGCTCATCTATTTCGAGGATGTCGAAGCGGCGATCGCGCGGCACCAAGAGAACATGGGCTCTGACGAGGAGGAGTAGGGGCCGCGCAGCTTCGTTCCGCAGTCAAGTGTTTCGCGCGCGAAACGGTCAGGCGTCATGACCTTTTTGTGGCTTCGGACAGTGCCAAGGGCTATTGCGAGATGGTCACCATTGCTGACCGTTTCGCGCGCGAAACGTCACCTTGTCCCTTGTTAGAGACTGATACCCTCGCGCAGCAGTGCAAGGATGCGGTCGCGCATACCGTCCTGTTCGAGAAGTTCGCCCGACAGCAAAAGCCCTGCAGAGGTCTCTCGGCAGCTCAGGCCGGGCCGCAGCTCGACCGCTGTCGCGCGCGGCAAGCTGCGCCGCGCCGGGGCAGGGGCAGGCGTATCGATGGGCGCTGGCACCTCGGCTTTGGCAATAGTCTCGGCAATCGCCTCGGCCAGCAGCGCGGCTTCGGCCTCCGCCTCCGCGGGTGCCGCCGCCGCTAGCCGCGCGCGCAGCCGCTCGATCAGTTCGGGATCGTCGTCGAGTGCGCGCACCAGCGCCAGCCCGGCGCGCTCGCCGATCTGCGTCGGAAAGCGCAGCTCCGCATCGAGCGCGCGCACGATCCGCACGAAGCTGCCGATCTTGGAGCGGCGCGAACGGGTCGCGGCGCCGAACAGGGCCCGCAGCGCCTCCATATCATCAACATAGACACCGGCATCGGCGGCGCGGGCCACGATGCGGGCGCGCTCGTAATGGCTCAGGCCGACCCGGATCTCGTTCTCCTCGACCATGGCCCGATAGGCCTCGGCGGCGTTTCGCGGCGAACGCGGGATCGCCAGCACTCGACCCGGCGTGCCTTCCTCTGTCGCGATCCGGCGCAGCGCCGTCAGCCGCCTCCAGCCCGAGATCAGCCCCCAGCGGGGTTTTGCGCCCTCGCCCAGATCGGCCACCTCGATCGCGGTCTGCTGGCCGCGGTCGCGCAGGCTGTCGATCAGCGCCTGCATCTCCTCCTCGCAGGTCTCGATCCGGTCGCGCACGAGATAGCTTTCGTCAATCTCCTCGAGCGGCAGCCACTGGATCAACCGTCCTTCCTCGCGGGCCTCGCTCAGCGTGCGCCCCATCTCGTCGAGCGCGGCGCTGCCCGCGGCCTCCCGCGCCACCGAGGCGATCGGCATGTTTCGGGTCGGAGCGACGCCGAGCGGATAGCTTGGAAAGGCGGATTTCGTCTCCGGCGCGGCCTCGGGCGCAATGTCGAGACGGGGCGGGGAGAGGCGCTTGCGCTTGGCCATGCTCAGGCTCCTTGCTGGAATCGCGTCAGGATGCGGGCGTCGAGTTTCGTTGGGGTGAAGAGGTCGGCCGGTGTTTCGCGCGCGAAACAGTCAGCACTGTTGACCGTTTCGCGCGCGAAACATGTGGCGGGGCAGGGCGGCGTCACTGCGCCGCCTGCGCGCCTTGCGCCTCCAGCTCCTCACGGCGCCAGACGCCCAGCAGCAGCTTCTTGAAGGCGGCGTAGGTCTCGTCGAAGGTCTCGCGGCCGCGGGCATAGGTCTCGCGATTGAAGTCTCGGTAATCGGCCTCGTAGATGCCCTGAACCTGCTCGCCCGCCTGGCCGATCAGCGCCGTGAAGTCCTGCCGGTGCGGGCTCATGGTGCGGCCCAGATAGGCCTGCATCAGCGCCGCCAGCTCGCTTTGCTGGCCACCGTCGTAGCGGGTGATGACGGTGCGTACCGCGTCCCACTGGAAGGCGGTCTCGTCGCGCCCCAAGGCGCGTGCGGCGACGTTCTCGCCCTCTTCGATCGACGCGAAGGTGGTGTGCAGCATGTCGAAGAAGCGGCCGGTGGAGTCGAATTCGAGGAAGGACGCGCCCATCGGCACCAGCAGGATGTCGGCCGCCGCCAGCCCGTTGATGGTCAGGTAGCCAAGCGCCGGGGGCGTGTCGATAAAGACGAGGTCGTAGGCATCCAGCAGCCCGTCGCGCTCCAACACCTCGCTCAGCGCGTCCCACAGCTTCCAGCCGCGCCCTGCCATGCGCCAGACCGGGATCTGGAACTCGGCCCAGTAGAGGTTCAGCTGCGCGCCGATCAGGTCGATGTTGGGCCAGTGGGTGGACTGCACGAGGTCGCCAGCCTTGATACCCATGGCTTCGGTCAGCGTGTCGTCGAGCGAGTGGGGCGCTTCGCCGCGCGACGAACGATGTGCGTTCTCAGCCTCGAGATGCTCGGCGTAGTGGCGCGCGATCAGCGGGTAGACGCTCTGCCATTCATCGGCAACCTGGCCGCCGAAGATCGAGGTCATCGAGCCTTGGCTGTCAAGGTCGAGCACCAGCACCTTGTAGCCGTCGAGCGCCGCCGACATTGCCAGATGCGCCGCAGTCGAGGTCTTGCCCACTCCGCCCTTGAAGTTGGCCACCGCGACCATCTTCGCAGGCAGGCCCTCGGGCCGGTAGGGCAGGTAGGGCTTCGCCTTCGACCCTTCGGCCCCGAAATGCGCCCGCAGCCGTAGCACCTCATCGAGCGTGAACCATTTGGCCCCACCCTCGGTCTCCGAGCGGCCCTGCGGTAGTTCGGGGTTAGCCTTGAGCACACGCCGGAAATGCGCAGGTGCCACGGGGATCAGGTAGCGGGTGATTTCCCATGTCGAGAAGGGACGCAAGCGGCGCGCCCCGTCCTCGCGCAGCCCACGCGAAGCGAGATCGCTGCGCCCCCGGGCGCAGGCTTGAGCGATGGCGGCGAAGCCCTGGGTATCCGTCGGCGCGCCAAGCTCGGCTAGCGCTGGGTCGGGATCGATGCGGAAATAGGGTGGCAGCGGCTCGCGGCTCATGGTTGCCCCTCAATGTGCGATGTTTTTCAGTGGATAGTGAGAAACGTGGCACATGGAAGCGAAGAATGCACTTGTTGCGGATATTGCGTCCTACTGTGTGACTTAAGACCCCATCTCTCTTCAGCTTATGAGCGGAGGCTGACCAACTCAGGAGACGGACACAAAGGGTCTTGTCCGTCAAGCTGGTGTAAATTCTGAGATGGTTGTTGCGGATCATCGGTCAGGCAGCCTGCGTCGATAGGATGAGACGCGGGTCGGTATGCTTGGGCTGCTGGCGGTCTCGTGGATAACAAGTTGAGGTAGCATTGCGCGTGCCTCGAACTCCATCAGGCTGATATAGCCCAGCTTCGAGTGGCGGCGCGTCGAGTTCTAGAAGCGCTCGATGTAATCGAGGACGTCGCTGCGCGCGGCATCCCTGGTGCGATAGACTTTGCGGGCTGTGCGCTCGGTCTTCAGCGACGAGAAGAAGCTCTCCATCGCGGAATTGTCCCAGACATTGCCGGCCCGGCTCCTCGAGCAGGTGATGCCGTGATCGGTTAGAAGCCTCTGGAACTGGTCGCTCGTATACTGGCTGCCTTGATCCGAATGATGCAGCAAAGCATCCGCCTTGCCGCGCCGCCAGACGGCCATCATCAGCGTATCCATGACAAGCGAGGCATCGCGCTCCGCCTTCATCGACCAGCCGACAATGCGACGCGAGAACAGGTCGAGGACGGCGGCGACGTAGAGCCAGCCCTCGGCGGTCCAGACATAGGTAAAGTCGGTCAGCCATTTCTGGTTCGGTCCGTCCGCGCGGAAGTCCCGGTCGAGAAGGTTCTCGGCGATGACGGAGCGCGCCCCTTGGTCCTTCGGCAAGCCGCGTCGACGGGGCCGTGCTCGCAGGCCATTGCGCTTCATCAGGCGCTCGATCCGATGCAGGCCGCAGGGCAGCCCTTCCTCAAGCACGTCCCGCCAGACGCGCCGGGCGCCGTAGGTCCGATCGCTGGCTTGAAAGCTCAGGCGCATGACCTCGCTCAGCTTCTCGCCGTAGATGGACCGGGCACCGGCGGGCCGGTTCAGCCAGGCATGAAAGCCTGAGCGGGAGACCTGCAAGGCGGCGCAGATCCAGCTCACGGGCCAGACATGCCGGTGCTTGGCGACGAAAGCGAACTTCATGTCGCATCCCGCGCGAAGAACGCGGTCGCCTTCCTAAGAAACACCGGCGGGCTCACACGTGGGCGCTAAGTGGTAGCCGAGCGACTTGGTGCGGCGCTGAAGGTTGGTGAGGACGCGGCTTCGGTGACGCTCGTCATAGGCCGCCGCGCCGGGATCGCGGTAGGCCATCCCGAACCGGAGGGTGTTGTGGAACAGGGCAGCGATCTTGCGCGCCTTGGCGGTTACGGCCTTCTGCTTGCCGACACGGGATGACAGGCGGCGATAGAATGCGCCGAGAGCGGTGTCGCTGCGCCCCACGGTCGTCGCGGCCAACCGCAGGAGCGCGGCCGCACGGCTCGAGGAACGCCGAGTTCGTGAAGACAGCAGCTTGCCGCCGGAGATCTTGTTGCCCGGCGCGAGGCAGAGCCACGAGGTGAAATGCTTGGCGCTCGGCCAGGCCGTCAGGTCGGTGCCGCACTCCGCCACCAGCTTCAGGGCGAGGCTTGGCCCGATGCCGTGGATCTGCGTCAGGTCCAGTCCGAGCACGCCGTGCAGCGCGGCTCGCACATCGAACGCCGGCGCCCCTGCCGGCTTCTGGCGGAAGCGCGGCTTGGGCAGTGGTGTCGTGCTCCCGGACCGGATTGTGAGGGCGCTCACCGCCTGTTCCAGCCTCACATCGCAGTCCGCGATCTTCGCCCGATACGCGTCGTAGAGATCCAGAGACTGCGCCAGCGCGAAGATGTGCTCCGCGCAGTCGTTGCCGACCAGCGCGGCCCGGATCGTCTCGGAGGAGGCATGGCACCGCACATCTCGGTGGGATGCCAGAATGTCCGGGTCGCGCTCCCCCGCTACCAGCGCGCGCATGATCCGCATGCCGGTCACGCCGGTGATGTCGGAGACGACGTGATGGAGCTGGAGGTTCATCTCCATGAGCGCCTTCTGCATGTGCTGGATATGCGCGGCCGCGTATTCGACAGGCCGCTCCCGCTCCCGCTGCCGGAGATAGGAGCGCAGCGTGGCGATCTCGGCCTCGGGCCGAAAGCTGCCGCGCAGGAGGCCGTCGGAGTGCAATTTCCGCAATCAGCCGGCGTCGCTGACATCGGTCTTTCGGTCCGGCACGTTCTTGGCATAGCGCGCGTTCACGAGGATGACTTCGAACCCATGCTGCTCGAGGATATCGAAGACGGGTATCCAGTAGACCCCGGCGGACTCCATGGCGACGCTCGTCACCTCGCAGGACCGGAACCACGTCGCCAGTTCGTGCAGGCCTTGCGTGAAGGTGCCGAAGGCCCGCACTGGCGTTGACCTGAGACCCTGTTCCTCCTCCAGTTTGGGGTAGAGTCCGTCCAACTCAGGAGACGGACATGAAGCGATCGCGTTTCGCGGAAGAGCAGATCATTGGAATGCTGAAGGAACAGGAGGCCGGGCT
>NZ_FWFY01000028.1 GCF_900172345.1 Limimaricola soesokkakensis | reverse complement strand
TGTTCAAGGCGAAGTTCGACCTCACCAAGCTCAAGGACCCGGACGAGCTTGCGAAGCTCGAGCGGACCTATGTCGCGATCTCTGACACGAAGTCCGGCGTCAACAGCTCGACCAACGCGGCGCTTGCTCTGATGAACGCCGCCGTCAGCGCCGGGGCGGGGGGGCAGTTCACGCCGATCACCCTCGACATCAGCGCCGTCACCAGCTTCCGCCGCAACACCTATTGACGAGGCGGCACTTGGACGGAGGGACGGGTTTCGGCAACCGTGGGCCCATAAGTGCCTGATCATGTTGGACCGAAAGCCTGACGCAGCCCCGGGATGTCGGGGCAGGGCCGGATCATGCAATCCGATTTCCGCCATTCGAGACATGCAACAGCATGATTGCACTTGGCGCTCTTTTCCCTGAAATGTTTCTTGAAAAGATGAGGGCATTTCAAGGGGAACCGAGGGTGATTTTCCCTTTGCATTATTTCGATACAGGCGACATCCACGACAATCGTAGCGCGATCAACACACCCGTCAGTGCGCCCCCAGGTAATGCTACAGCCGCCACAATTGCGCCCCAATTCACGGGCTTATCCAGACCTACCACGGTGGATGCCGACTTCGTCAGAAAGACGATAGAACCCTAAGAAGTTAGAGTAATCATGTCATCGATCCTCACCAACAACTCCGCGATGTCCGCCCTCTCGACCCTGCGGAACATCAACTCGAACCTGAACAACACCCAGGACCGAATCTCGTCGGGCCTCAAGGTGTCCTCGGGCAAGGACAACGCCGCCTACTTCGCGATCTCCGAGACCATGAAGGGCGACAGCGGCATGACCAAGGCTGTCAACGAGAGCCTGACCCTGACCAAGAACTCGGTCGCGACCGCGCGTCTCGGCGCCGAGCAGTTCGCCGATCTGGCGACGGAATTCCGCGACAAGGTCGCCTTCGCTCAGGAAAACAAGGGCGGTCTCGGCGAAATCGAGGCTGACCTGAAGCGCCTCGTGGCCGACATGGGCGCCATCATGTCGCAGTCGACCTTCAACGGCGATGATTTGGTCAACGCCGGAAAGAAAAACGCTGCGGGCGCCGCAGCGACGCCTCTCACCCTGACCGTCCTCGGCGCCCAAGATCAGGCTTCGACGAGCTCGAAGGCTGCCGATCGCGAAATCATCACCGGCATCAGCCGTAATACCGCAGGCACGCTCCAAACTACGAAGATCACCGTGGCACCGGTTGATCTGAACAAGCAGCTCGAAATCTTCAGTGCGATCACGACCGATTTTGAGACCCGCGCAAGCCAAACGACCGATGCTGTCACCACAGACGGTTTCAATGATGGCGAACAGTATCTTGCTGCCGTGCTGAGCCTTGCCGACACCGCGACCAAGGCCACGGTCGATGCCGCAACTTCGCTGGGTCAGTCCGAGAAGTCGATCGAGCGTCAGCAGGAGTTCCTGACCAAGCTCTCAGACAACCTCGACTCGGGTGTCGGCGCGATGGTCGATGCGAACATGGAAGAGGAGGCGGCCCGCCTGCAGGCGCTGCAGGTCCAGCAGCAGTTGGCGTCGCAGTCGCTCTCGATTGCCAACCAGGCGCCGCAGAACATCCTGAGCCTGTTCCGCTAAAACGTGATCGAGGGCGGCCCATCCGGGCCGCCCTCGCCAGCTCTCAGATCGGACGACTCGTCAGAACGACGAGGTACACGACAGAATGACAAAGTCTTTTCCATGTCTTCAATACTGACCAATCTCGCCGCACAATCCGCTCTACGGTCAATGCGCGGGATCGAGACCGCACAGGACCGAAACCAGGCCCGCATCACGACCGGTCTCAAAGTTGCGTCCGGCAAGGACAACGCCGCCTATTTCGCCATTTCGGAAACCCTGAAAGGCGACAGCGGGATGAACAAGGCCCTCAAGGAAAGCCTGACCCTGACCCGGAACGCCATTTCGGTGGGCCGCCTGGCCACGCAGAGCATCCTCGAGATGACCGGCGAGCTCGGCGAAAAGCTGATGCTGGCGCAGAGCCAGTACGACATGGACCCCGATTTCGATGGCACGACGATCCAAGCCGACATCGACGCGATCCTCAAGCGCATCTCCGGTACGGTCGCCCAAGCCAGCTTCAACGGAACCTCGTTCGTTGACGGGCACGGCAATCAGCACTGGGACAGTACCGATGGACTAGCGACCGGTTTGAACCCCGATACCTCTCGCTGGACGAGCAGCCGCGACTATGACATCCGCGCCGACCAGGATGACGCGGGATACGACCCGGCGCTCGATCCCGACGTTGTTCAGGTGGCCGTCGGGGTCAGCCGCAAAGGGGGCGACATCGAGGTCAGTAGCTTGCCGATCAAGAAGGCGGACCTCCTGTCGATCGAGGAAGAGTTGCAGTGGCTTGATGTAACGAAAGATTTCCAGCTTGATAAAGTAGCGATCAAGGGAGGCAAGGTCTTCAGGGCTGGGGACGACCGGATCGCCTTTTATATCGATCTCGTCGAGCAAGCGCGCGGCATGTTGATCGAGGAAGCCGCTTCGTTGGGCCAGGCCGAGAAAAGCATCGAGCGGCAACAGAGCTTTTTGACCGAGCTGACTGACATTCAGGATGCCGGGGTTGGCCGTCTGGTCGATGCCGACATGGAAGAGGAAGCGGCGCGCATGCAAGCGCTGCAGGTCCAGCAGCAGCTGGCGTCGCAGTCACTTTCGATCGCCAACCAGGCCCCGCAGAACATCCTGAGCCTGTTCCGCTGAAGCACATCGCGGCTCGTCCCCTCCATGGGTAAGCCGCGGCCGGTCCGGATGAACGCCTAGCGCCGCGCATCCCACGGTGTCTCGGGCCCAGGCGCATGCGCCGCCTGTCACCCTTTGCCGCCACTGCCCCGCGGGCCGCTCTTCCCGGTTGTTGGCAAGAAATCTGTGCCATGTCGGTTATGGCCGACGCAGCCAATTTTTTCCCACGCCCTCTGACTCAAGATATGGAGGTGCTTGGTATCCAGTACCTGAGGCCGCTTGCTCCATCGGCCATTCAACGGGCTTTCTCGGCTTCCGTGCTCCCATCGTGCAGGAGGCCGGCGAGACGACTGGAACAGCGCAGCGAGAGCCTTGAGGCTTCAGATCCTCCGCCCTTCACCAACCAGCCGGATTAAGCTGACGGCCATCCCCGAATAGTTCGCCAAGACGCCACGAACGCGCCCCAATTCAGGGGTTTAACCGTGATCATGCCGCGGCGGTCATGCCGACTTCGTCAGAAAGACGATCGAACAGTGAGAAACTGGAGCACTTGATATGTCTTCGATCAACACCAACAATTCCGCGATGTCCGCCCTCTCGACACTGCGGAACATCAACTCCAACCTGAACAGCACCCAGGACCGCATCTCGACCGGTCTCAAGGTGTCCTCGGGCAAGGACAACGCCGCCTATTTCGCGATCTCAGAGACGATGAAGGGCGACAGCGGCATGACCAAGGCCGTGAACGAGAGCTTGACCCTGACCAAGAACTCGGTCGCGACCGCGCGCCTCGGCGCCGAGCAGTTCTCGGAGCTGGCCACGGAATTCCGCGACAAGGTCGCTTTCGCCCAGGAGAACAAGGGCGGTCTTGACGAAATCGAGGCTGACCTGAAGCGTCTCGTGGCCGACATGGGCGCGATCATGTCGCAGTCGACCTTCAACGGCGATGATTTGGTCAACGCCGGCAAAGGAGACGGTGCAGGCGGCACAGCGACAGCCCTTGCCCTGAACGTCGTCGGCGGTACCGCTACCGCATCGACGAGCTCGAAGGCTGCCGATCGCGAGATCATCACCGGTATCAGCCGTAGTTCCGCGGGCGCCCTGCAGACTACGAAGATTACCGTTTCGCCGGTTGACTTGAACAAGCAACTGGAAGTCTTCGACGCGATTGCGACGGACTTCTCAACCCGTGCCAGCAGCACGGCCGATACCAACACCGCAAACGGTGCCGATGGCGATGAATACCTCGCCAATGTGCTGACCCTTGCCGACACCGCGACCAAGGCCACGGTCGATGCAGCCACTTCGCTGGGTCAGTCCGAGAAGTCGATCGAGCGTCAGCAGGAGTTCCTGACCAAGCTCTCCGACAACCTCGACGCCGGCGTCGGCGCGATGGTCGATGCGAACATGGAAGAGGAAGCGGCCCGTCTGCAGGCACTGCAGGTCCAGCAGCAGTTGGCGTCGCAGTCGCTCTCGATCGCCAACCAGGCGCCGCAGAACATCCTGAGCCTGTTCCGCTAAGGCACTTCGCGGCCCGCCCTCCGGGGCAGGCCGCACCCTCTCCGGAAAAGCACCTGACAATTCACGCAAGTCATCGATCTGAGACCCGGTATTGGTCAACGATACACAGGGGCAGGCCGGATACATCCGGATCGCTCAAGGCACTGGATCGAAAATCATGTCTCGGGCGATGACCACGCAGAGGCAGCGTTGCCTGCATCGCAATCTAATCATCATCTGATTGATCGCCTCCTGGCCCTCGGCTCAGTGGATCATCGCGAGCCTCGGAACCCCTCGGCACCCGGAACGCGCAACTGTCCCGCTGGCACTCCAGTCATGGATGTCGCCTTCCCGACAGGTGAGTTCGTCCGCTGAACTGGTTTTCTGTGGCAGCGGAGCATATGCCAGCGCCATGACCTACGACAACGGCGAGAGCGGCTCGGCGACGATCGATGTCAGCCCCGCTCGGCTCGACAACTTCCTGCCCTACCTGTACGGAAACGACTGCGCTCGGCATGGGGCATGCAGACCGCTACAATGACAGCGCCGCGTATGGACGCGACGCGGTGTTCAGCAATGACAGCCGGTAGATGTCCTATCTTGGGCAGAACGAGAACCCGACCATCCGGCCGAGATCGCTCCTCACCCGTAGACCGGGTTCGGGGCCAAGCTTTCGGACCGCACGCGGATCTCGTTCAGCCGGACGGGGCGGTGGTCCCAGACATCGAGGCCGACATTGACGGCGCCGCGATAGCCCCGGTGATCGCCATGCACATGACCGAACAGGTGGAGGGCCCCGTGCTGAGCACGGTTCCAGCTCAAGAGCGGGTAGTGGCACAGCACCAGCAGCTGGTCACCGTCGCGGATCTCGACGAGCTCGTGGACCGAGGTCCAGCTCAGGCCGCGGATGCGGGGGCCGTCGTGGTTGCCCGCGACGAGGTGCTTGCGCCCAGGCAGGGCGTCGAAGATCGCTGTGATCGCGCTGAGGCGGGCGGCACTGCGCCCGTAGGCCAGATCGCCCAGGATCCAGAGATCGTCGTCGGGCCCGACCGCTTCTCGAAAGGTCTCGATGTAGTGGCTATGCATGGCATCGAGATCGGCGAAAGGCCGGTCGCAGAGCCTCAGGATGTTGGCGTGACCAAAATGCGGGTCGGCAGTGTAGATGTTCATGCCGCCCCACCTCGTGGGGCAAGGGGGCCGGCCGGGGAACGTGATGGCGTGTGAGTGGATCGAATGAGGCCAGGGATGGGCCGGGCGGAATGGAAGGGTGGCATGGAGCAGAGACCGGGGCTGTAACGAACGGGAGGGGCGAGGGCAGGCCCGGCTTGTCTTGGGCCGGGGGCTCAAGCCCGTATCGAGCGGCGGTCGATGTCGTGATGTGCGGTCATGCGGCGAGCATGGCAGGCGCCCGGGATGGGGGCAAGGTGACGCCGCGAGGCGGGCGGCCTCGGGTCAGGGCCTGCAGGACCTCGCTCCCTTGGGCCAGAATGTTTCCCACGACTGAACAGCACGGTTTTTTGCGCCACGACAATAAAGGCAAAGCGCCGATTGGCACCGGGTCGCCCTGTTCATATGTAGAAAACACCCGACGCCAGCTTGGCCCGGGGTTCTCTCAGGGTCCGGGGCATTTGTGTTCGGTCAAACCACCGGTCCTCCATATCTTTATACGCGAATTCGGTGGTTTGACCGAACCTGCCAACCCCGAAGGCGAGCGCTCCATATTCCATAATAGTTGTTATGAGTTCGAAAGATGTGTAGCGGTGGATTCACGTTCGAAGTGCAACTTCTGTATGGAAACAGATGGTTACATGGAGAGCAATCGATGGGCACCTGCTACGCACATTTGGATCTCGAAGAGCGCCAGAAACTCGCGCGGTGGCGCGAGGCAAAATTGCCGATGAAAGAGATAGCACTGCGGCTCGGCCGCGCGCCCTCCACGCTTTACCGGGAGATGCGGCGCAATCGCTTCGTAGATGATGAGTGACCTGAGACCCTGTTCCTCCTCCAGTTTGGGGTAGAGTCCGTCCAACTCAGGAGACGGACATGAAGCGATCGCGTTTCGCGGAAGAGCAGATCATTGGAATGCTGAAGGAACAGGAGGCCGGGCT
>NZ_FWFY01000013.1 GCF_900172345.1 Limimaricola soesokkakensis | reverse complement strand
AGCCCGGCCTCCTGTTCCTTCAGCATTCCAATGATCTGCTCTTCCGCGAAACGCGATCGCTTCATGTCCGTCTCCTGAGTTGGACGGACTCTACCCCAAACTGGAGGAGGAACAGGGTCTCAGGTCAGGGGCAAGGGGCAACTGCCACCTGAGCCTGAGCTCTGCAGCAATGCCCTCCGACGAGGTCAATCTCAGTACCGGCAGCGGCGAGAAGTTCGATGTTACGGTGGGCGCCCGCCTTACCAGTTGGGCAGGTCGCACCCGTCTCGGGCATAGACCGTATAGACTCCCACGTGACCCTTGAGCGCGTAGTTGCGCCAAGCCTCGGTAAATTCTTCATTCTCTCCGAAGTAGGCGAGATAATCGAAGGCCGCGCCATTGAAATACCGCTTCTGCGGACTTTTGTCGACGATGACCACTTGCGGCACGGCTCCAGACCGTTCGTGTCATGCGGGCAGCCAGCGCGACGGCGGCCACCTTCACCGGCTTGCGCGCGCGCATTCGGTCGAGCCACTGGGGCGCGGCGCTGCTCGGGGCGGCCCGCCGTCTCCGCCTGGCGCTGATGCGCGTCATCGTACCGAGATAGAGCAACCGTCGCCTTTGGAAACGGACATGAAGCGACTGCTTCTCATGGCGTGGTAGGGAAGCGTGGCGTCAACGGCGCCGCGAAAGCCCCGGACACTAGATTGCTGGAATGCTGAAGAAGCAGGAGGCTGGGCTGTCGACGACCGAGGTGTGTTGTGTTCCCCTCGGCAACCCGGCCACATTCACCTTGAAGGTGACCTGCACGCCGCCGCGGGCGATGCGTGCGGCTTGGAACTTGCGATCGATCGTTTGGGCAAGGCTCCGCCCTTCCGCTGCGGGACCATGCAACCGCTGCCACATTCCGGAAAAACTCCGATACCGTGTGCGCTGGCATTCAGCTCAGATCGCAGGTTCCAAGTGCTGGGCTTCGGAGGCGGTGTCTATATTCATGCGCCGTGCCATCTTCCAGCACGCTAGGGCCACCGCTGCGCCCACATAGCCATCCACCGCATAATGCCATGCCAGCGCGACCGACCCGATCATGATCACCGCGGTGAAAGCGAGGAAAATTCTGCCCGACCAGCGGGCATAACGATAGGCATAGAGGGTCATGAGCACGGAGATGGCCACATGCATGCTCGGCATGGCGGATATCCCGCGGGGGGCGGCCAGGCCGCGATAGCTGTCCCACAACGAGGCCTGCACATCGAGCGCCCAGAGGGTGGTGACACCATCGGCGGCGCGCAGCATCTCTAGGAGCGGAGCGAAATCGGCGCCAAACCCTAGAGCCTCGTAATAGACCGGGCCTCCCGAGGACAACAGGATCGCCAGCCCGTTGCCGCCCAACGCCCATGTCAGCACGAAGGCGCAGAGGAAGATGTTACGCTCATTCCCCTTCGAGAAGGCCGCGATGAAGACAAGAAAATAGAACAGGAAGAACCAGGCGTGGTAGGCGACGTTCAGCGCCTTGAGCACATAGGGATGGGCCACGAGGGGCATCAACAGCCGGTAGGGATCCAGCCCGAAATGCAGCAGCCGATCGAGCGCGGCGAGTTCCGGATCCCAAGAAAAGGGGGCCATGCGCGGAATCAGCGGTTTGACGAAGGAAAAGCTCCCCATGAAGAGCGCCACCGCGGCCAGCGCGAGCAGTCCGCCCATGAGACGATCGCCATCGAGAAGAAGACGGCGCAGATACAACCCCAGCCATGCGATCGGCCGGTCGGGCCGGATGACGAGCGCCATTTTCCCGAACTGCCAGAACAACAGAACGACGAGGAAACAGGGGATAAGCACCTGAAACAACACCAGCAGGCGGCCCGCCATGCCCGCCCGATAGGGCACCTCGAGGATGATGCCGATGGCAACCGCCACGCAGGCGTGTAGCGCGACGAGCAGCAGCAATGCCAAGTGACGCGGGTAAACTCGTTCAACCATCAAGCTGCGCATTGCGCTGAAATTTGCTGTCACCGTCACCACTCCACCAAACCACAATCATAAGGTGTAGGAGCAGCATGGCGACAGTCTGTCGCCTTAAAGGCGATGTATTGGCGACGAAATCAGCTTCTAGTACGTGTTCTGGCCCTCTTGCAGGACCAAATGCGTGGCGCGGGACGTGTCCCGGATACGGCGATGTCGCAGCGCGATGACACTTGCCTCGGGTTCGGGTCGGCGGGTCGAGGTTTGCATTTTCCCTGACCTGCCTTCGCCACTCAGGCGTTACCATGACCACGGACTTGGCGCCCCGGATCGCGGCCGTGTTCGGCCCCGGCAGCCGGGGGGATAGCCCGAGATCGGCGGCGCATCCCTTGCTCGATCACGACCGCACAGTTCGGTGCCGTCTGGTCTTGCGATACCCGGTGCAGCCGCAGCCTTGTCCTGCTGTCGCGTGATGTGTGCCAGCACCGCGCCGGGGGGCTTGTTCTCAGTGATTGCGGCGTGGGTGACACGCGGCTGATGCGGATCGAAGATGGTGCAGGGCAGGACGACGCCCTTGTGCCGGATCTGGATGTGCCACCGGAGAATTCGTAGGTATCGGCGTATTTTCCGACCAGTTCGCGGGTCAAATCCTTCCTGACATGACGCTTGTCGCGCAGACAGGAGATCTGGGCCAGTCGATCCGGCGCGACATTCAGCGGCCTGTGCAGGTGGTCCGGCCTGGCGGCGGAGAAACTCGGTGGACATATAAAATATCCGTTAGAAAACATGAGTTTACATGTAATTCATGCAGCTGTATGCTGGTGATGGGGCTGAGGTCAGCTCCCGCCGCCAAGGCGGCGCCCTGCATCCGAAAAGAGCAATTCATGTTTTACATCGTCGTGCATGAGTATGTCGGCCCGAACCCTTCGGAGAAGGTCGACGAGGACATCATCTACATCACCCGGCAGCCGGCGCTGACAAACAGGAGCCGCGAGCCGCGGATCACCGGCTGGTGCGGCAGCTCCAACGACACCTCGATCACGGCCCATGGCGCATACCGGACGCGCAAGGCCGCGCTGAAGGCCATCGCCGAGCGGTGGGGAGAGACCCGGGAAGTCACGCTGCCCTTTGAAGATAGCGAGGTCGCGGCGTTCCGCCCCGGGGCCTACACGCCGATGACTTGGTGTGAGACCCAGGCATGGCTCTACGAAAGCCTTGATCGGGAGATCACGGCTGACACCTCGGATGCGGAACTGGAGGCACTGGAAGAGAATTTTGAGGCCGAGGCGAATACGGAGGGCTACACTCTCTATCGTGACCGTGAGCTTCTCACGGACTGGCTGGCGGAATACCGCGACGAATTGAGGGCGGACGAGCCCGAGGACGCGTGAGCTAAGCCTTCATCGCCAGACTGCGGAATGCAGGTCTGGGCGCTTGATCCTGACCAGGGGCCAGCTGTCTTTCTGGGCCGGGAATGCAGCTGGTCCGAACTGGTGGAATGACCCAACATCGGGCCAAACGGGTCAAGGAAACCCTATTCGGCTCGACATTGGTGAACAATCGCCACTCTGAGATCGGGTCGTACGCCTGTTGCCGTCCCTGAAATAGCGCTACCCGCCTCTTCCGTTTCCGGCAGATCCGAAGCACGCCCCGCTCGGAAGCCGGAATCTCGCCCTGCATCGCAACGCTCGCCAGCCTGCAAGTCCTGCGCGACCGGCTTGCCGAGGGGTGAGGGCGAGGCGCCGGAGAGGCTGCTCGGTCCCGAGCCGACCGCTGCCCTGGACTGAGAATGGCTGCCGTCCCTCGGGACCCGATGACAGGAAGGCCGCCCAGGGATACGCCCGGGCGGCCTTCCTCTTGCGCGCTCGGCGCGTTCTCGTCCCTGTCAGCGGGGCCTCAGCGGCAGCCAGCAGAATGCCCGGCCCTCCGCGTCGAGCTTGAGCGTGCTGGCCGCACTGTCGGCCTGACAGTAGGTGTCGAGCAGGACCCCCATGTCGCCATTCTCCGCGATGAGCTCGCTCCAGGCTTCCAGATCCGGCCGCGCCGCGATCCGCTCCGGCAGGGCGCCCCCGGTCGCCTCTCTCAGGTAGAACCCGGTGGCGCCGCCCAGGCCGAGCATGACGGCCATGCCGAGGGCGATCCATGCGGCGCTGGCCCACAGGAGAC
Organism: Limimaricola soesokkakensis; assembly: GCF_900172345.1. GTDB lineage: Bacteria > Pseudomonadota > Alphaproteobacteria > Rhodobacterales > Rhodobacteraceae > Limimaricola > Limimaricola soesokkakensis. Next base: position 84,039 of record NZ_FWFY01000013.1, on the reverse strand, counting down.
GCCCCTGGACCCGGTCCATGATCGCCGTCAGGTGGCGCTCGGCCTCCCCGGCGAACCGGCTTGCCAGGGTCTCGTTGTGCCGCTGCAGCAGCGACAGGCCCGACGAGATTTCCCACTGGACGGCCTCGCGCGCGCTCTTGTGAATCTCGCTCGCAGCCTGGCGCAGCTGCCGGTGGTCTGCGGCGCTGTCGTAGCGGCTGATCTCGCGCATCGCGATCTCGAGGGCGAAGGGGTCATCAAACCCGAAGCCGGCCTGGCTGACCTTGCGGCGGATGCTCCCGACCTGCTCGAAGGTCAGCTTGTAATCCGCCAGCAAGGCCTCGAGCCGGTTCATGTCGACCTTCACGGCCATGGTTTTGTCTCCTTCCTGTGTCATGCGGGCAGCCCCGCCAGATCCCGCAGGCCCCCGGGCATCTGCGTCTCGAACTGCTCGAGAAAGTTCAGCACCCGCTGCTGGTCGGTCAGCTGCAGGCGCGGGTCGCGCACCGCCTGCCGCCAGGGGATCTGCAGCCGCTTGACCAGCTCGGCGGTGCGCGCCTCGATCGCCGGCAGGCTCGTCTCGATCCCGCCCTCTTCGAGGAACCGGGCCCGCGTCTTGCCGCCGAACGGCACGCCCGCGGGGTCGCGATCCCCGAACCAGACCGGGAAGTCGGCATCGCGCGGTGCGGCGCGGCGGTTGAGGATGGCCACGTGCCGGATGTCGAGCGCGCTGTCGCGGTAGGGCGCGCTCAGCTCCATGTGGATCGCGAGCGACTCCACGCTGCCCCGGTCCGGGGTGATCATGTGGAAGAACACCAGCGTGATCCCCAGCCGCTCGGCCGCGCGCAGGAAGTTGTGCAGCCCGTCGCGGTCGTCGAACAGGCGCTGCAGGTCCGCGAGCGAGCCGCCCGCCAGGTCGTGCAGGATCAGCGGCTCGGGGCAGCCTAGCGAGTCGATCAGCGTGGTGCGGCTGTCGTCGCGGATGTTGTAGGCGACCACGCCGTGCCCCGGTGACTGCGGATCGCGCAGGCGGCCCGCCGCGTCGCGCGCGGCATGCATCGCCGAGAGCGCCCCGATCGCGCCATCGGCGTCGAAGGCCGCCACCGGCACCTGCCGGTGGCGCAGGACGTCGAGCAGGACCGAGGCGTAGAACGATTTGCCGGTGCCGCCCTTGAGGGAGGTCGTCATCGCCAGGACCGGCCGGCGCTTTGCATGCGTCATGTCGTGGCGCTCCTTACAGATCGCGGTGGGGGTTGTGGGTGAGGGACGACATCGGCGTCGCGAAGGCCCGGGGCGCGGCCTGGACAGACCCGGGCGCGCGGCCCGTCTTCGAGACCCGCAAGGCGGGGCGGGACCTGGCCGCGTCGCGGATGAACCCCTGGCGGCAGGCGGCCAGGATCTCGCGGTCGCTGGGCGGCGCGCCCAGATTCTCGGCCGCGAGCGCCCGCTCGGCCCGGTCGATCCGGGCGAGATAGGCGCGCAGCGTGCCGGCCTGGACGGGGACGCCGCACTCTTCGAGCCATGCGGCGAGCTGGGCCGAGCCGTAGCCCGCATCGCGCAGACGGCGGAGGGTGCCGCGCGCGGCGATGATTTCTGCCAGGCGGGAGGTGCGGGGCGGCACGGGCTGGGCGGCCACGCGCTGCTCGAGGCGCTCGGCCAGGCTGGGAGGGGCGGGGTCGGACATGGGCTGATCCTGTTCTTTTTTGCTGCTTCCCCATTTTCATACAATGGCCCCGACATTTCCGATCCATCGAAATTCAGGTTGTCCACATTTTTCCATAGTAGAAGACAAAACCCCCTGGCGGGCATTGACCGGCATTCGCCTCGCCACTGCATTAAATAAATTATCGATTTAATAAATCAGTGGGCATCTCGAGCTGCTGTCCCCTCCGGCCGCACGACGGGCGACTCCGCGTCAAAGCGCGGATTTTGCATCGCTTTTCTTTTCAGATGATATTCCTCGTATCAGCTCGAGGCGACACGCATTCATCTCGTCGCGCGCACACAGCAGGGGCCATGCGGCAGGCCTCGTATTCGCCGCATGTCCATGCATCTCATGGCATTTCCGTTTACCCGACACATTACGCATATCGGGTCCGGAGTTCGGCGAAGGACGGCTTGGTATTTTCATGACCTGCGGAAAATATCGCTATCGACGCCCCTGCATCGACGGAGACCTCCATGCCCGTGACCATCATCGCCGGAACGCCCCCCGCCACCCCCCGTCCCCGGGACCGGTGGCGGCCGCAGCATGGCGCCCCCTGCCCGCGTCGCAACCGCAGGACGGCGCATCGCGACCGTTACCCTCTTGCATCGCGAGCGCATGGCCGGGGCCGGCCATGGATATCCGGAAGGACCCTGCCCCCGGCCGGTCGTGGGAGGGGCACGAGGTGATCAGCTGCACCCGGATCCATGATGTCGCGTACTACCTCACCTCTGCCGAACCGGCGGATCAGGAGGCAGCAGGTCAGGAGGCGGCGGACCGGGCCCCGACCACGATGCCGGAGGCCACGAGCCGGGACCGGCCGAATGACGATCCCTGCGACGGGCCGGGCCGCTGGGTCATGCTGCATCCCGCGCCCCCGGCCCCGCTGCTGCTGATGCCGGGGGTGCCGAACATCCTCGACGGGCTACGCCCCGGCGATCCGGTCGCGCCCGGGGTGCTGCGCGATCTCGTGGCCGGGCGCGATCCGGCCACCGGGCGGATGGCGGCGCGGCGGCGTCGGCCGGCAGCGGGCGCACCGGTGCCGCCCTCGGGCGGCTACGACCTGCAGTTCAGCCTGCCCAAGAGCGTGAGCGTGCTCGGTCTGGTGGGGGACGTGGCCCGGCCGGGGCTGCTGGCGGCGATCCGCGCCATCCATGCGCAGGCGATCTCCCGGGCGCTGCAATGGGCGTTCGACCTCGGTCTCATCGCCAGCCGCAGCCGCGGACGCCATGTCCCGGTCCAGCGCGTGATCGGGGCCCGGTTCGATCACGCCGCCAGCCGGGCCGGGGATCCGCAGCTGCACAGCCATGTCGTGCTGTCCAAGAGCGCGGTCGGGCGGGACGGACGGCTGCGCCAGCTCGACAACTACCTGCTCCTCACCCATGCGGGCGCGATCGCGGCGCTGGCGCGCTGCGAGGAGGTGTTCCTGCTGCACGCGCGGCTCGGGTTGCGGACCCGCCCCGTGGGGCGCAGCTACGAGCTCGTCGGCGTGCCCGCGCCGTTGCTGGCGCTGTTCTCGAAGCGCCGCCAGGCGATCACCGCGCGGATGGCGGCCACCGGGCGCAGCACGGCGCAGGAGCGACGGGCGGCACAGCTCGCCGCCTATGCCACTCGGCCGGGCAAGACGCATGGCGCGCTGCGCGACGCGCAGGCGGCCTGGGCAGCGGAGACCGCGGCACAGGGCTGGTCCGCGGGCGCCTTGCTGCAGAGCGTCGCGCAGGCGATGTGTCCTCCGCTTCAGGAGACGGACGCCATCGCGCGGGCCGCGGAGCTGCTGCGGCTTTGCGCCGGTCATCCGCCACAGAGCCACGCGGCGGCGGACGGGTTCACGGTCGCCTTCGAGCTGCTGCAGCACGAGGCCATCGGCGGCGAGGCCGTGCTGGACCTGGTTGCGTCGTGCAGGCAGGCGCCTGTGTCGTCCAAGCCCGTCATGCTGCCAGGAAGCCAGCCAGGTCCGGGGGTCGCTGCGCCGGCGAACGCGGTGCGAGAGGCCGGCGATGAGAGGCTTGCCGATATCCTCGCCCGACAGCCATCGCCGCCGCCCTCTCCCGGACCATGCTGACGGTCACGCGGCGGGAGATCGACGACCTAGCTCGGCGCCATGGCCACGCCGCTTCGCTTGCTTTTCGGGTGAGCCTTCGCCCACCGTCCCCCCTGCCACCCCAGGCCGTCTTGTCTGGCGGAAAGGGGCCGGAAGACGGCACTCGCCTGGAGGGCCGGGGCAAGAAAGGCCGATGTTCAGGCAGGGGCAAGACACCCCGCCCCCGTTTCAGGGAACGAGCGGACTGGGGACGGGGCTCAAGCACCTTCTGCTGAAGGAGCCCGGCCATTCCGCCAGGAAACCATGAGGTTTTCGGGGCGCCCGTCGCGGGACGTGCGCGACGCCGCGCTGGGGCTCTTGGGAGGCCGGGGGCGAAGTCCGCCCCCGGAGTCCTGCCTCTGATGGCACATGTTGGAAAGCCCCGCCGGACACCTGAGAGGCCTTGCACGTGAATGGCGGCGCGTCCCGAAGAGGTCTTCGGGGCTTCAGATCGGTTTCATCTGGCTTGAGAGCCATCTGGCGAAATCCGCCTCGCTGAGCTGCCCCGAGGCCAAGTGCTTCATCATCTGGACGCCTTCGATCGGAGGAGGCCGAAAGGCGAAGCCGTTGAGCCGCAGGAACGTGAGGGCCGTCACAAAGCCCGTGCGCTTGTTTCCGTCCACGAAGGCACGCGCTTTGGAGATGCCAAAGGCATAGGCCGCTGCGATATCCGCGAGGCTGGCCTCAGTATATGCGGCGAGGTTTATCGCACGGGCGCAGCTCCTCTTCAGAAGAGCACGGTCACGCATGCCGGAGGCACCGCCGTGGCGGGCTATCTGTCGATCATGGATGGCGTGGACGGCGGCAAGTGGAACCCAGATGGGCTCCCTCATGCGAGGGCTTGCAGCAGATCGCGGTTCTCATCCATCACGATTTCCGCAGCGGTGAGAGCGGCCGCGATCGCTGGATCATGCGGCGTGATCTTCAGGCTGCCATCATCGCCGCGCACCACGAAAAGCGTATCACCCTCTTTGGCGTCGAGGATCGTCAGCATTTCGGTCGTCAGCGTCATGACCGCGGAGTTGCCCACTTTCCGGATCTTGGTCTCGATCATATCACGCTCCCTTGGATATATGGAAGTATATACGCTGTCCTTCACGTTCAGCAACCCTCTCGACATTCACCGTCAGGGGCTGGCGCCCGATGTTCTGCCCTCACCACAGCTCGCCCAAGGCGCCGAGACTTGCGGCCATCCAGCGCAGGACCTGCTGGTCGAACGCCGCGCCCGAGGCGCGCAGCAGCAGGGCGATCAGCAGCCGCGGGACCTGCGCCAGCAGAAACACCGCGGCTCGGGTGCCGAGGCGGCCGAGGAGGGAGATCAGGCGGAACGGGCCGGGGCGCCTGGGGTCAGGCTGGGGCGCCGGCTGCGGGGCGGGATCGAACGACATGGGGCTCTCCATCGCGGGATCGACGGTCGTGCCTTCGTCCCCCGGGCCGGTCGGCCGGGTGTACCACGCGCCCGGCGGGCGGGCTGGTGATGGGGAAGGAGACCGTCATGAAATGGAGAAGCAGGTTTCGTTATCCTGTTACGATTGACAGGGGACGGGCATGTCCCCGACCCTGCCTGCATCATCCTGCAAGACCGGACAGCCGTCAATATTTTCGTAACAAGGTTCCGAAATGGACGTGATTCAATGCCGGGCCGCCCGCGCCATGCTCTCGCTCGGGGTGCGGGAGCTAGCGGCGCTGGCCGGGGTCTCGCCCGACACCGTGGCGCGCCTCGAGCGTGGCGCGACGCTCAAGCCGGTGACCGTCGAACGGATACAGGCGGCGCTCGAGGCGCGGGGCGTCGTCTTCCTTGCGCCCGGCGACCGGGCGCCGGGTCCGGGACTGAGCCTCGAGGCCCCCTCCGGCCAAGGGGGCGCTGCGGACTGAACGCCTGCCGATGATGCACCACCGGGATCCGGGTCGGGCCCCACCCCTTGGCACCGTCTGCGCCCCCGGGGCCTCTTGCTCTGCCCCGCGCCATCGACCGGACAGGTCCTGCTGGCCAGGCGGCATCGGCGCCTTATCTCGGCCGGGGGTGGGGGTAGTGGGCCTGATCGTCGCGCCGGGACGATGGCCCGTAACAGGTGAGACGTGTTCATGATGGCAGATCCCGGGCTGCGGCCCTTGGCCCTACTTTTCATCGCGGCAGGCTGCGGCGTGCTGCTGGCGCTGCTCGTCAGCCTCGCCACCGACCCCGGCCGACAGGTCGTGGCATCCGGTGCGCCAGGGTCTGGGCCGGCATCGTATCTCCTCGAGACTGCAGGGGCCGGAAGCGGCAGCGTCGGGCACGACCCATAGGCATTGGCCTCGCCTGCGCCCCGCGGGCTTTCCACCCCTTGACGAGGCGGTATCCCGTCTCCCCTGCACGGCTTGCCGCCCTATCGCCGGTGACAGGTGATCGGGCCCCGAGGGGCCCGTGTTCCCTCCGCTCGGGCGTCCCCGCCGCAGAAGGCGCGGCAGGGACCCAAGCCCGTTCAGGCGCCGGAAGCGGGAGAATGCGCCCTCACGGCAGCTTGTCGGGCTGCAGCCAGTAGACCCGGGCGGTTCCAGATCGACCGGGCAACCGTTTGTTCTTCGTCAGGTGTCCTCCTTCGCCGGGGATCAGCGCGCCGCACTTCTTTGCAACTTCCGCCACGAACCTGGCGTCGCGGTCGGCGCAGATCTGCGTGCGCCAGGCCTCCGAGGTGACGAAATAGGTGAAGCTGCCGTCCTCCTCGTTCTCGAGTCTGTAGCCACAACGATCGCGCACGATCTGTGAGGAGGAACTGTAGAGAGGATCGTCTTCCCCCGCCGTGCCGTAGGGCGCGCGCCGCTCGAGGCTCTCGAACCGCGATGCGCCGTGGAGTTCGAAGAAGGCCTTCAGGGTGCGGATGGCGTCCAGCTCTTCCGCGGACTTCGTGGTGTCGCGTCCCGCCTTCCAGGCGTCGAAGCAGGTGGCGGCTGCCTTGAGCGCAGACTCTTCCCTGTCCCAGGGCAGGACCCCCCACCGACAGGCCAGGGTCCCGGCGGCGGCGATGACCGCAAACTGCCGCGCGACCCGCTGCACCTGCGGATCATCCTCGGGCGTTGTGGTCTGCGCGATGAACGTCTCGATCATCTCACGCGCGGTGGCTTCGTGGGCCTTGGGATCGGCAAGGAACGCCTCCAGGAAGGCCGGTCCCGCCCAGCCGTAGTGGCGATCGGTCTCGTCGATCAGGTGGCGCGTGAAGCTCCGCTCGTCCGCGAACCCGGCGAGGTCCTCGAAGCTGGTCGCATCGTCGATCAGCATCGGGACATCGATGAACCGGACGGAGGAGCCAGCTTGCACGCCACTGCGCCTGAAGGCTGCGCTGGCCTCGATCCGCGTGGCGACGGGGTCTTCGCCCGAGGACAACACGAAGGTGCGCCAGCGTGCAGTGGGCTGGGTCTGGCCGGTCTTGCTCGAGCGGGTCTTCCCCTGCCCGCTGGCCAGCATATACGCTATTTCGCCAAGCCGCTCCGTCGGCGCCAGCCCGATCTCATCGATGCACAGCAGCATGTCGTTGTGGTCGACAGCGATGCCCTCGAGCGCGTTATCGGTGGTTCGCCAGGACCGTGCGAAGCCGGTCTCACCCCCGCCGCCCCAGACCGATCCGGCCAACCGCAGCATGGTGGTCTTGCCACGCGAGGACCTGGCATGGAAATGCAGCCCGCCCCCGGGTTCGCCCAACCGGGTCAGGAGCGGTGCGGCGAAGGCTGCCGAGAGCGCCAGGGCCGCCCGCGAGTTGGCCTCGGCCAGGCGGGCCATCGCCTTCCAGTCGGCCACCTCTCCTTTTTGAGCAACAAGGAGCTTTCTGGCCTCCAGATCCAGCATGATCTCCATCTCGTTATTGCTCTGCCCGATCACCTTGCCGGGCAGGGCGAAAACATCACCGACCCAGCCGGGGCGCGTGACCACCTGGACGGTGCGTGACGGCGAGGAGGACTGGATGTACTCCCCCATGGCCTGGCGGCCGGCGCGGTCCTGAGCGCAGCGCAACCCTTGCCGCATCAACAGCTCGCGCATCTGCCGCCCGTCATCGGCGAGCATGCTGGAGGGCACGATGACCGGCACCCACTTTCCGACCGGGTTAAGGAGCGCCACCAGGTATCCCCAGCCCGCGCCGTCCTTGTCGGTGCGGGTGCGGCCAATGACCACGAGGGGCGAGCAGACGAAGAGCTGGCCCTTGATACGGCTGTTGCGGTTGGGCGCGTCATCGAGCTGGTAGATGCCCTGCGTGGAGAGGCTGAAACCCTCCGGCGGGGCCTGGAGGTTCGGGTGGTGTGCTCTCAGCCAGGCCCAGACCGGGTCCATGGCATCCGCCTCTTCCGCGGAGGGCAGGACATCGCCGGCGACGGGCAGCGCATCGCGCTCAAGCTCCGCGGGGGCGGCGGGCGCCGCTGCCGCCGCAGGGGTCGACAGGAGCGGCGCCCCCTCGACGGTCTGCGCGGTCTCCGCGGCGATCGGGGTCATCTCGGTCATCCGATCACCCCCGTCTTGCTGGCCGGGCGGCCATGGCCGCCCGAACGGGAGGACGCGGCCTGCGTCCGGGTACGGCCCCTGTTCGGGCCGAAGAAGGCATAGGAATGTCTCATGCGGACATGCTCCATTGTTCACGGACGAGAGGGTCCGTGAGACTGCGTTCTGAGACCTGAGAACAGAAGACCTGGGGTCGGGTGGATGGGATGTGGCGTCGTGCCACCCGGGGTGCCTTCCGCCGCTAAGTCTCGGCGTGAGACCAAAATCTCATGGCGGCCCCGGCCCGCGCAACGGCATTTCCGCATCCCGGCGTGCAACTATGTGGAAAACCTCCCCCGCAGGGCCGAAACCCCAACGCTTGTTAAGGTCCTGGCCGAGTCCGTCGGATCTCCCCACGCAGGCTCCTGACGCTCAGGCCCTCGACCCGCCCCTCTCGACGAGCATTCCTGGGGACCACAGGGCGGCCCATTGTCGTCGCGGCCTCCAGCCGTCCTCCAAGGTGGAAGGCGCCTGGCCGGCGTTCCCATGTTCCCATGTTCCCTCAGAGAATATGACCTTAGAACGAGGACGGATGGGGGCAGCGCTCCAGTGTGACGAAGGGAGGACCTTTCGGACGGGGAACGGGGGATCAGGGGAACCGAAAAGGGAAAAGGACCGGAGGTCGGTCCAGGGCGCTCGCAGCGCCGGGCGCGTCCTGACTTGCGAGAATGGGGTTGGCCGATGGCCGGTCGGACAATGGGGTGCGCGCAGCCGCGTGTCGTCCGTGCGCACCGCCGGTGTCGCTTGCCGGTGCGAGCGTCATCTCTGCCGGCATCGTTGGGCGCCCTGCCCCGCCAGGACCTGCCGGGACGAAGCCCCCTGATCCGGACCAGTTTCCGGGGGCGGGTCGACGGGAACGATGTCAGGCGCGGCCTTTCGGGCCGCATGACAGATTGCTTCGAGTGCGTTCCGGCATTGCAGAGCGGCGGATCGACCGGCCCCGGTTGGAGGGGCGCACGCGAGCGTCGCGTTGTCCCGGCTACCGGGGCCGGGCTCGCCCGGCGCCAGCCGCAGGCTTGATAGCAGATCCCGCCCGGGGCGCGCGCGCCTGCCCGCCTGCCGGTCAGCTCGTCCAGTGCCGCCCGGGGAACGCCCAGTAGCACGCCGCAAGCGGCACCACCCGGGCCTCCTTCCGGTCCAGCGGGCAGCCGACGATCACGTTGCCCTCAAGGTCGAGCGCGTAGACCTCCTCTCCGGTGCAGTCTGCCGGCAGTTCGACCGAAGGGAGATCGGCGAGGTCGACGTGGTTATGGACGCTGTCCTCCACGATCCGGCACAGCGCGGCCATCTCCAACAGCCATCCGAGCAGGACCTGCGCCTCCTGCCGATCCCAGTTCCTGACCTCTTTGGTCAGTTCCGCCAGCTGCAGCCAGCCAGCCTTCAGCTCGTGCTGCCTCGGCGTCCAGAACAGGGGCGTGTTCCGAGCGCGGGCGATCTCCACGAGTTTCCGCGCCAGCTCCGCTTCCTCGGTCGCGATCGCCTGCAACTGCGGAGCCTCATCGCCTTCCGCCTGCGCCTCGCGCAGCGCCAGAACGATCGTTTCAGCCTGGATGCGACACAGGAGAGCGGTCTCGAGGACATCGGCATGCCACAGGCAAAGGTGCCACAGCACCCCTCCATCGGCCTCGAAGTCGAGATAGTCCGGATCCATGCGCACCGCATGGCGGACGATCGCCGCGTTTGCCGTCTCGAGCAGGCGCAGCAGTTCGATGTCAGCATCGAACTCCACGCGCGGTGCCGGGCCCGCCAGGCGGAACCGGGCCGCCCGGTCTTTGAGGAGTTTCAAGGCACCGGTCATGCGCGCGAGGGGGGCCGCCTGGGGGGCGGGGGAGGTCTGGTTTTCAGTCATTGGGCACTTTCCATGTTCGCGAAATCTTGCCCCCGGGGGGACGCTATGAGAGGGTGCGAACAGCAGACCTGGGGGAGCCGGGTGGGGTGATTGGCGTCGTGCCGCCCGGCTCCATCATTCATCCGACCGCATCTGGTCTCGGCCTCAAAATCCCATGCGTGCCCTGCTCACGACAACAGAGATCTGGGGCAGCGCTCGACGAAGATGTGGACAACCGGCCAAGGCGCAGCCTGGAACGGCATGAAATACTAAGTTTATTAGTATCTTGCCTGTATCTTCCAAGACCGGTGGAGGGACGGCTTGCGCTGATACACCCTTGCCCCGCCCTTTCTTCAGGCTCCCACAGGACTTGGATCTTCGGCGGCTGCAAATCCCGATTGAAGCTCCGGGCGGGCGCTGTGCGACTGGGCGTTCCCGGGTTCCCCCGTTCCCGCCGGCAGATGGCAAGACCACCGCCTCGTCTTGCCATCTCCTTGCTGCGCCTCGCCGCGCAGCAAGAGCCTTCCTTCAAGAGGGATCAGGGGAACATGGGAACGGAAAGGTCCAGACGCCAGCCACGTGGAGACGGCGGGCATGGCCATGGCCGCGTGGTGGCCCGGACCGGCGATCGCCCCGCGCGTGGCGCGCCTCACGGCGCGATGGGCAGGTGCCTGGAAATGCCGGTGAAGCTGCGGGTCTCGAGGATGCCGCGCTCCAGGGCGATACGAACCGCCTCGGCCGTGGTGCTGGCACCCAGCACCCTTTTTGCCCCGTTCAACCGGTTCTTCAACGCTGTCCGCGAGATGTTGAGCGCGCCGCAAATGGCGTCATAGGTCATGTCCCGCGCCACGAGCTCCAGGGCCGCTTTCTGATGCGGCTTCAGGTGCCAGTTCGGGGTGATCAGGTTGTGCAGTTCCCTCACCAGATCCGAGATCTCGGCCGCCTCCGCATCTGAGAACTCTCGATCGCCACGCGCGCAGGTCCCGAAGGTACGGCTGTCCTGGGAGCCATGGCCGATCGTGAGGCCATAGCGGTAGCCGTGCTCGGCAGCGGTCGAAAAGACCCCCAGCGGATCACGCAGGTCAATATTGCTCCACCGGGTAAAGCCGCTATGCGCAATGGCCCAGACCACCGAGGGATCGGCCACGATGAAGTTCCACTTGGAATAGGCGCGCATCCAGTCTTCGCGATAGGTGGTGCGGGTGAAGGCGGGGCGCGAAAACCGGAAGTGGAAACCGAAGGTGAAACCCTCGGGGCAAAGGGCGTCCAGACGCGCGAAATAGTCGTCGGTCAGGCTCTGGAGCGCCCTGCCGGAACGATGGGACGAGGTGGAGTCGCTCCACCCCTTTTGGGATTCCAGTGCCTCTGCACGAGCCTCGCATCTTGGGTCCAAGGCATTGAACACCAGGGAGGATTTGGCGGCTACGGCATTCTGCACGTCACAACTCAACTAACGTCGCCCAAAGGCACGGCACTACAAAACGGGATCGCCAGACCGATGCCTCCGCACCCCTCTTTCACCTCCTTACCAATCTCAACCTGAGGAGCAAGACGTGTTCTATCGTCAACTGCAGGGAGAAGGCCAGAAAACGAGTTGTGCCTAAAAAACTGGCTGATCTGCTCCCGAGTTCAGGATCCCGACGGGTTCCAGAGCCCCGAGAAGAGCTTCCTCGCTGACGGGTGCGCCGAGATCGAGGTCGATGGCGTCGAAGGCCTCACGCCTGTTTGCTTCGGGCCGCAGCAAAGGCGCTCTTCACTGGCCCTAACGAGGGCAAAAAGGCGCGGGAACGCACCGCCTCCCTCACCGTGCCTGCGAAGATCGCCGCCGCCGCGCCGTTCGCCTGACTCGACTCGACGCCCTCGCCCCCGGCCCTCCGCACGGTCGGATCGACGATCTCTTCCCCGCAGGCAGGCGGGGCTATGCGAAGCGGGGCAGCCCGACCGCAACTCCGGTAGAAGTCCCGGAGCCGATGACCCCTTGCTCCAGGGCGATGCGAACAGCCTCGGCGGTTGTGGTGGCACCGAGCGCGCGCCTTGCGCCGCTGAGACGGTTCCTCAGCGCTGTGCGCGAAATGTCCAAATGCTCGCACATGGCATCGTAGGTGAAATCCCGGGCGACCAGTTCGAGCGCGGCTTTCTGGTGCGGCTTGATCTGCCAGCGGGGCTCCATGACATCGTGAAGCTCGGTGATGATTTCGAGGATCTCCTCGGCTTCAGCCTCCTGGAACTCACGATCCCGCCGGGCACAGGTGCCGAAGCTGCGGCTATCCTGCGGGCCGACGCCAATGCTCAGGCCATAGCGGTAACCGTGCTCGGCCGCCGTGGCGAAGAAGCCCAGGGGGTCCCGAAGCCCGATGTCGCTCCAACGTGTGGCACCGCCATGGGACATGGCCCAGACCACCGTGGGATCGGCGACAATGAGGTTCCATTTCGAATAGGTTTGCATCCATTCATCTGAATAGGACGAGCGCACGTGGAGCGGCCGGGAAAATCGGTAATGAAAGCCGAAATTGAACCCATCGGGCGCAAGTGCGTTCAGGCGCGCAAAATGCGAATTGGCAAGGGCGTCATGCCCGTTCCGGGGCCGATCGGTGAAGTGCAATGGATCCGGCCGGACGCTCTGGGGCTGTCTGGCCTTTTTCTTCTGCAGCGGGCGCGAGGTCTCGCATACCGATTGACGCCCGGAAGGATCGGCTGCCAGGGATGAATGGACGGTCATGCTTCACCAATAACGCGGCTGTTGTGAGACGGAGGCGCAAAAACCTGTCCCCGCACGCCGTCTCTCATTTCGGTATTCAACTTGATCAACGGGGTTATGTCCGCGCCGCGCGTCTTGACGAAGAAGGAATGCTTGAACACGAAATCAGCCAGAGAAAGCAGTTCTTTTGTTTTCTCGAAGCTGAGGCCGGGATTGGTCGCGGCTTGGGTCGCCACATGCGTCCATAGGCGGCGATTGTCCGCCAGCACGGCATGAAAATCCTGCAGGTCGCCTTTCCCGTTCTGCCGGATACGGGCAAGAGCCCTGATGGCCCGGGAGAAAACGAGTTGCTGGAGTTCCCTGGCGTTGATGGTGATATCCTTGACCGCGCCATATGCCTGGACGCCGTAACTCTGGGGCCGCTGGATGGTAGGGATCATTGGAGAACCTCTTGGGACCGGCGCGCAGGAACAGGCGCGGGGCCGAGGCTGGCCCCGCGCGCGCTGCGCTCTGCGCAGGTTTCAGGTTGTCGGAGAGGCTCTTAGCGGAAGAGCGACAGCAGGGTCTGAGGAGCGCGGCCGGCGATCGACAGAGCCTGGACAGCCAGCTGCTGCTGGGTCTGGGTCTGGGTCATCTCGGCGGACAGGGCCGTCATGTCGGCATCGACGAGGCTCGACACGGCCGCTTCCTTGATGTCGATCAGCTTCGTCAGGAAGTTGGACTGGGTTTCCAGGCGGTTCTCGGCCGTGCCGAGCGCGCTGGCAGCTTTCGTCGTGGCTTCCATCATCGTGTCGATTTCGCCGAGTGTCTCGGCCGTCTTCGTATCATCCGTGAAGTTGATCTTGGCGACGTCGAGTTTCGTCTTGAGATCTTGCGCAGTCACGTCGATGGTCTTGACGGTAGTAGCCGGGGTGGTGTCGCTGGACCTGGAGATCGACGACACGGTCTTGAACTCGGCAGTTCCTTCGAGCAGGTTCTTGCCATTGAACGAGGCGGATTCCATCACCGACGTGATCTGTTTGAACAGTTCGGTGATCTCGGTTTTCAGCTGCGTCCGGTCCGCGGTCTGGCTTTGGGCCTGAACGACCTTGTCCTTGACCTGTGTGAGCAGCTCACCAATGCTTTCCGCACCCTGGCGGGCCATCGACACGGTGGCCGACGACATGGCGAGGCCTTCGCCGATGGCGCCGAGCATCGAGTTCTCGGAGTTGACCTTGGTGGCCATGGACCACACGGCAGCGTTGTCCTTGGCGGAGTTGATCTTCTTCCCGGTGCCGATCTGCTCCTGAATGTTTTCCATGCGGTCATTGACCGAACGGAGGTTCTGGAGGGCAACCATTGCGCCGAGGTTCGAGTTGATCGAGGTCATAGTCTAATTCCCATTTCTCTGGAAAACCCGGACATTGCCGGGATTTGCTTTGCCTCGAATTCTTCGAGCCTGCGCTCAGCCTATGCGTCGGGAGCGGCTTACGAGACCGATACAGCCAAAACTGATTTCATTACGGAAGATGGAAATTGCTCCGGAGGGCTAAATACCTTCCTTTCGACCGAAAGGAATAGCCCCACAGGGCTAATAAGGGCCAGAAATCGTGAGATTTGAGGCGCGCATTGCATTCACGCCCCAATAACCTAGCCCTATAGGGCTATTTAACAAACGAGTTTCGTAGACCTACAGGTCTAAGGAAATCCGCCAATCAGTATGTTGCCGTCGAGACGACTGCGCGATTCACGGTCTTGCAGCGATGAAAGGGGCATCCATGTCATCAACTGAGGCTATCATCCGCCATTCTGAGTGATGCTGACATCACGCAGGACGATGCTGCTCCGGCATCTATCGGTCTTCCACAAGCTGCGTCTGATCCGAATGGGGGTGGTCTCGACACCCCCGATGGGGTCGCTGCTTTTTTCATGCAGGCGCGACTGCGGCGAATGGTTGGTGCTATGCCCTGCCCCGTTCTTGATCGGGAACCCCGCCTGGCAGGTCGCTTTCCCCTGTTCGGCCATGCGAAAGCCTATCGCGGCACCATCGGTTTCACTCGATGTCCCCCATCAGGCGGCTTGGCCCCGAGCCTTGTTTACGGACAAACGGGAACTCAGCTATGCTCCCCTTGAAACCGAAAGCGGGAGCGATACAGGCCGTTTTGTCCAGACCTGAGCTGCACCGTTTGGCGTATGAGGCCTGGGGCCTCTTCGCCTGACCGCGCGGCATCGCCATAAAAAAGACTTCAATACAGCATCTTATTGCCAAGTCCCCTGGGCAACTCGCGGGTCTGTACCCGTGAAACGACCCCAGTTAATGATCACGCAAAAATTCAAGACGGCCTGTCGCCGGTTCTGCCGCGACGAGAGCGGTGCGATCATGGCGCTGTCGCTGTTCTTGTTCCTGGCGATGATCGCGATCGGCGGGCTCGGGGTCGATGTCGCCAATTACGAGCGCAACCGGACGCTGCTGCAGACCCATCTCGACAATGCCGTCCTCGCAGCCGCAAGCCTCACCCAGGAGCTCGACCCCAAGGAGGTCGTGCGCAGCTACCTCGTCGCTGCCGGAGCCGGAGACCTCGCTCCCGATGTCGAGGTGAAGACCGAGCAAGTGGGCGGGCTTACCGTGGGGCGCACCGTGACTGCCAGCGTCGATGGAGCGCTGAACACCTTCTTCCTGAAGATGTTCGGGTATAGCGAACTGGGCCTGCATGTCGTGGCCCAGGCGACCGAGCGCGTCGAGGATATCGAAATCTCGCTGGTGCTCGACGTCTCCGGCTCGATGGGTCTCGATGCCTATGGCCGGACCGATTATCGCAAGATCAATCAACTCAAGACAGCGGCCAAGGACTTCGTCACAGACGTGCTGAGCGAGGCCGAGCCCAACCGGGTGTCGATCTCGCTCGTGCCCTACTCGACCAAGGTGAATGCCGGCGCCGCCCTCCTTGGCGGATACAAGACCACCAATGAGCACGGCTACTCGCATTGTGTCGATTTCAACGCGAGCGATTTCCTGAGATCCGGGATCGACCCTACCTGGACGTTGCAGCGCACCGGTCACTTCCAGTTCCAGGGGGCAGACCTCGACGATCCCACCAAGGGGCAATGGACCTGCCGGATCGACAACGGCTTCGAGATCACCCCGCTGTCGCAGTCGATCTCCGTGCTGCACAATCGCATCGACGCGCTTTCGCCCGAGGGGAGCACCTCGATCGACATGGGTGTCAAATGGGGTCTGGCACTACTCGACCCCTCCGCCCAGGCCCCGGTGCGCCGTCTCATCGGTCAAGGCCGCGTCGACGGCGCCTTTCAGGGCCGTCCGCGCAGCTACGACACGCCCGAAAGCGTGAAGGTGCTCGTCATCATGACCGATGGCAAGAACGACACCGAGTATCGCCTGAACCCGGGCTATGCGAGCGGCAACTCCATCGTGCGCCGCTATGGCCCCTACAGAGGGCAGGGTCCGTGGTATGCCAGCTATACCCCGGAGAACTACTACGCCAATGATGGCTGGGGGTGGTCTTCTGATGGCCTGGAGAACTGGTTCTTCCCGCAGCACCCCCGCGAGGGCTC
Organism: Limimaricola soesokkakensis; assembly: GCF_900172345.1. GTDB lineage: Bacteria > Pseudomonadota > Alphaproteobacteria > Rhodobacterales > Rhodobacteraceae > Limimaricola > Limimaricola soesokkakensis. The sequence goes on along the minus strand of NZ_FWFY01000013.1, from coordinate 67,693 downwards.
CCGGGTCTGGGACGATGCGCTCGCCGCACGTGGATATTCCGAGAAGCTGCTCACCTGGCCCGAGGTCTGGGCCGAGATGTCACCGCACTGGTACGCCTACAACCTGCGTGCCAAGCGCTACAACTCCTCGGGCTACTGGAGCAGTGTCTATTCCTCGACCTGGAACGAAATCCATTCGACGGTCGGCAACAGCGAGAAGAACCAGCGCCTGGAACGGATCTGCGGTGTCGCCAAGACCATGGGCGTCGTGACCTTCTCCATCGGCTTCGAGGTCGCCCCGGGCAGCGACTCCCTCGCGCTCTTGCAGAACTGCGCTTACACACCGGCGCATTACTTCAACGTCGACGGGCTGCAGATCGAGACCGCCTTCGACATGATTGCGAGCTCCATCAGCATGCTGAGGCTGACACGATGAGTTGGCGCGACAGCTGGCGCCGGTTCCGGGCAGCCGACAGCGGCAGCATCACGGCCGAGTTCGTGATCCTGTTTCCGGTCGTGATGTACATCTTCCTGCTCGGCATTGAGACGAGCTTGTGGAACACGCGCGAGCTGATGCTGCGCCGCGCCACCAACCTCGCGGTGCGTGACGTGCGCCTGAGCACCGCCACGCCGCCCAGCTACGAGGAGATGCGCCGTGCCATCTGTGCCCGCTCGATCTTCATCAGCGGCTGCGAGGCCAATCTGCGCATCGAGATGCAGGCCTTGCCCCTCGCGGACTGGGCCCGCGTCACCTCGCAGGCAAAATGCGTCGAAAAAGGCGGAGCCGTCGATCCCGCGCTCGACTATCGGCCCGGTCAGCAGAACGAACTGATGATGGTCCGGGTGTGCCGGATGTTCGATCCGATCTTTCCCGGCGGCGGGTTGGGGCGGAAGATCTCCCAGGAGCATGGGGGCGAATACGCGGTGCGTGTCGTCACGGGCTTCGTGGCCGAGCCGCGCTCATGAAGGCCATGCTGCGCCTGATCCGCCGGCTGCGCGCGCGGGACGAGGGCACCCAGTCCATCGAGCTCGTTCTCATGGCGCCCTTGCTGTTCTGGGCTGTGTGCGCACTCTATGTCTTCACAGACGCTTTTCGTATCCGCGCCGTGGTCACCGACGCGGCTCATGTGGTCTCCGATGTCCTGTCGCGCCAGACCACGCCGATCGGCAATGCCGACATCGCCGCGCTGAGAGCCGTGGCGGCGCAGCTGACCGGGCAGGAGACCGATCTTCGCGTGACCCAGATCCATTGCCTGAAAAGTTGCGATGATCTCCAGCGGCGGGAGTTGGGTGTGGTCTTCTCCGTCGGTTTGGGGCTCGCCCCGCTAACGATCGCCGACCTGCGCATAAGCAACTTACGCGATCAGGTGCCGCTGGTGGCCGCGGGGGACCGGATCATCATGGCTCAGACCCGTATCTACTATACGCCGATCCTCGACTACGGCATCGCCGCGTCCTTCATCGAAGCCACCCAGGCCGTCCGCATTCGCTTTGCGCCCCGATTGTGCTGGGAAACCTGCAACGACAGCTTGGGCTGACCGGGAAAGCGAGTGGCGCGCAAGCGCCTGCGGGGGAGCTTTGGAAACACAAACCGGCATGGGCATGAGCGCCATGTGACCGCTCGAGGGTCCTGCCGCGGCGCTGAAGGTCAGTGAGGACGGCTTTATGAAAAAAACCGGCCCCGAAGGGCCGGTAGATCCCGGGAATGCTCTTCGGGAGAGCGCCGATGCCATGGGAGGGCGGCACCGGCGCCATTCGATCAAAAATGGTAGGACATTCGCACGGAGGTGGTCGAGAACTCGCCATCCACGTCGTCGAAGCCGGCGACGTCCTCGAAGCGATGTCGCACATATTCGGCGCCGAGCGACACGTTCTGGGTCAGCATGTAGTCCATGCCAACACCGTAGGCGTAGCCGGTCTCTTCCTCGGTCTCGCCGGAGGCGTCGCCGGTGCCGCTGAACTCGGCATAGGCCATGCCGGCGGTGCCATAGACCAGCGCCTCGGCAAACTGGTAGCCGACCTTGCCCATCAGACGCGCAGCGTAGTCCAGCTCGACCCCGAAATCTTCTCCATCGGCCGCGAATGCGAGTTCGGCTTCGCTGCCGAGGACGGCCAGCTCGAGACCGTAAACGACGCGCTGGCGCTGCCAGTTGTAGCCCAGATGGGCGCCATAGGCGACGTCGGCTTCGGTGAGGCTCAGCGTCGGCAGGTCATCGACGTCGACATCGCCCAGAAGGTCCGCAGCAAGCAATCTCGTAGGCGCGTGCTCCGAGGAGGATCATCACCCGACACCCCCCCTGCCGTCGGTGGCCTCATGACCGGGAAAGGGCCTTGCGTCGGACGCCAATGAGCAGCGCATCCGCACGCGCCAAGGCGGCATCGAGATCCGTGAAAACACGCTCCATCGCCTTCTGATCCGCCTGCCGTCCCTCAAAACTGCGCTGCTGCGCCGTCTCCCTGCCTTCGGCCGGAGAAATCTGCATCTGCCCTTTCCTCCACGCCCGACGCGGCAACCGCGCTGCGAGACGCCCGCCCAGGCTGGGCACGGCCCAGATCCGCGCAGTCTTGCGGCCGGTGATCTCCTGCAGAAGGCCGAGTTCCGTCATTTCACCCAGCAGGGTCAACGCGGTGCGGATCGACACGCCGATCGTCTCGGCCAGCAGCGCCGAGCTCAGCACCGGCGCGGTGCCGAAGGCCTGGATGGCATCGGCCATGCGCGAGCGCCCGCCCCTGCCCCGTGCCGCCTCCTGTCCGCGCCGCAGCCAGTCGCGCGAGAGTGCAAAGCGCCCGATCTCCGCCTCGAAGAGCCCTGCGAGATGGGTGCCGAGCGTCATGAGCCCCGCCTCGCTGCCCGGCGACCACGGCAGGAAGCCCCGATGGCTCAGCGCGAGCGCCGGCGACGAAACCCACTGCGCATCGACCCGGCCCGACAGGCCGCGCAACACGTCCTCGGGGTCGGCCCTACGCGCAGCCCGCCCCCGCAGGCTGCTGTCGACAGCCATGAAGATCAATCGCTCGACGATCGGGTTGGCACGCTGCGACAGCGCCGCGTAGTCGGCCGCGGCCCGCGCCGCGGTAAGGATCGGCATGTCGCCGGGTCTAAGATCTGCGAAGAGACCCTCGATCTCGGCGTCCTCGAGCCGCTGGCCTTCGGGCTCATCGTCCGGGTCCACACCGGGCCCCATTCCAGTGCCTGCCGCCCTCTCGAAGCGCCGGACGGTCTGGACAGGCCGCGCCAGAGGATCGCCCGGCGCCTTCAGCACGCGGATCAGGCTCAGCGCCAGCTCCGCACCGGTCGGATCCGCATCCTGGCTTCCATTCAGCGCGATGCGGGGCAGCAGGTCGCCTTCGGAGATCCGGATGCCTTCCAGCCCCGCGCTCGCAACGGCCTCTGCCAGCGCGATCTCCGAGCGCCACAGGTTGCCGACCTCGGGCTCGGCCCGGGCCATGGCCTCCAGTCGCGCGGCCAGAACCTCGGCCCGCATGAAGGTCGAGACGGCGCTTCGCGCCTTTTCGGTGTCCTCGAAGGCCATCAGGCAAACCCCTGCTCTGCTGCACAATTCTCAGCCTAATTGAGGATGGATCGACTCATTTTCAATTGCCTCGGTGGATTGCAGGAGTGCTTCAGAAGACCCTTTGTGGATGGGGTCCGGAAGCGTGATCCTGTCCAGTCCGGGCATGCGCTACGACCCGAATGAAATCGCAGGCTTCAGTCCGCGTCCTTATGAGCAAGGGGATCGGGCTCCTCGGTCTTCCCTTCCCTATCGTCTCCGCCAAGGCTGCGCGCCTTTTGCCGGTCTTTTCAAACGATCGATTTGTCATGCAGTATAGATTTGGATAGAAGCCACTCACCTATGTGGAACGCACTTTCTAGCCCTCATTCAGCAAGGACACCTGGCCCGTTGCGCGGCTCGGCTCGGCTCCGCAGGGCTGGCGACACGCGCGCAACAGTGATCATCGCCGCGCAGCTGCATTTGCACCCCAAAGTGCAAGCGCGCACGAAACGATATGCTGTCGCCCCTCGAGTTCGAGCGGCAGCAGAACCTGAGGCACGAAGGCGTCTTAAAAAACGCAGGCCATTCACACCACGGCTGAACACCGGGGGGCAGTCATAAGGCCGGAGCAGTAGGATGCTGCATCCGCCTCACTCTACCGAAAATCTCCGTAGATCAGGCGTTAAGCATTGACCCCCCACAAACTACCGCTATGCGGGACTGCGCGAATGGTTACTCGCGTATCAGGGATGCTTGCCTGAAGCATCCTCCCCCCTTTTCTAGCTCGCCATTTTTCATGGCGGGCTTTTTTTTCAGGAGACCACCCCAAGGTTTTTTTCGACCTCCAAGCCGAGCCGCAACTGTCAGCCGCTTGCCTTCTGCATCGGCAAAGCCGTTCAAGGCTTCAGGCCGAGCCTGCCAGCGATCGAGCGCACCGGCTCGGATCGCGGCCACATCATCCGCGCCGGGCGCAAAGCCTTGGACAGTCGAGCGGCTGCGGCGCGCGGCGGGGCGCTTCGTGAAGGACGGGCTGCTGGACAGTGTAGTGCTCGACCGCGCCCCGCCCGCGCAGAAGGACGACCGTTTGCTTGCGATCATCGCAGGCATCAAGAGCTCGGCGCCCGAGATCACGCTGAAGGAGATCGCGGCGCGGCTCGAGGCGATGCGCGAGCCGATGCCGCAGGGGCGTGCCAAGTGGGCGACGTCCTCGGTCGCGTACCTCCGAGCGGGCGCGGCGGGCCGGAATGCTGGGCGAAGACATCGACGATCGTGACTGAGACAGTGGTATTTGATCGCAATGCACCTTGTCACCGGCGAGCTGCGCAGCATCCGGATTACGTCCGACATGGTCGACAAGACACTCGTCCATGACGGGGCCGTGCATCTCATCGACGGCGCTCTGCCGGTCCTGCCGGCCCTGCGCGGCATGGCCGGCACGGAGGCGCCGAAGGATGCCGCTTTCGCAGAGGCCAGGAAGGGCGCCGGGCCGCAACGCGCAAGCCGACCGGCGGGGGAGGCGGCAATGCTTCTACCGAGATCCGCCGCAACCTTGTCCGCACCGCGCTCGGCATCGACCCGAAGGCATGGATGACCCATGTCGAACTCGCGGAACTGATCGCAGACGAAGCGGGCTACGCGTCGCGGAGATCGCTCCTCACGAGCCTCAAGAGCCTGCTCGCGACAATGTGCCGGGAAGGTGCGCTGGAGATGCGGACGGACGGGACGCACGAGAGCTACCGGCTGGCGAAGCGCTGACAAGGGATCCGTCCGAACCTTTGCGAAAACGAGAGAGGCCGCCCTCGCAGAGGGCGGCCTTAAACTCGTCCACTCGAAACCGGCACCTCGCGCATGGCACGCTCCCAAGGCCTAGCCGCGAGTCTACTCGCCTGTCCTCACCCGATCGGGTGAGGACAGGGCACAACAACGCGAGGCAGCGTCCTCCTCGACGACATCTTTAAGGTAGCGAGGACGCGCATGTTTGATGGTTCCGGCAACGCCGCATTTTCAGGAACGCTCGCCGATTACATCTCCGCGAAGGGCCCCGACCTCCTGGCTCGGTGGGATGCACATCAGGACTGGTTCGATGCTCGGATGGGGAGGGGCGTCGATCCCTACTGCAAGGTCGCCCTCACCCGCACCGGGACGCTGGCGCAGTCCCGCCTTCGCTGCGGGCGCGTCGTCGAGGGGCCGAACTTCGCATCCCAGGACTACCTCAACCTGTCCTCCCACCCGGCGATCGCCGAGGCCGCCCGGAATGCGATCAATGAGTTCGGGGTCCACAGCGCAGGCTCCAGCGCACTGATGGGATGCACGGCGCTTTCCGAGGAGCTGGAACGTCGCCTTGCCGCTTTTCTCGGCTACTCCGACTGCACGGTCTTCCCGACGGGGTGGGGCGCGGGCTATGGCATCGTGAAGACCCTAGTGCGCCCTGACGATCATGTGGTGATCGATTGCCTGTCCCATGCCTGCTTGCAGGAGGGCGCCCGCAACGCCACGCGAAACGTCCATGCCTTCCCGCACCTGTCGAACGACGCCGTGGCGCGGCGCCTGACGCGCATCCGCGACGAAAATCCTGACGCCGGCATCCTGGTGGTGACCGAGACTGTCTTCTCCATGGACAGCGACGTCCCCAACCTCCGGGAGCTTCAGGCCCTATGCCGGCGGCACGGCGCGACGCTGTTGGTCGATGTCGCGCATGACCTCGGCGCGATCGGGCCGACGGGGCGGGGCTATCTCGAGCTCATGAACCTGGTCGGTCAGGTCGACATCGTGATGGGCTCGTTCTCGAAGACCTTCGCCACGAATGGCGGGTTCGTCGCCTCCAACCATCGCGCGATGAAGCTGATGCTGCGCGGGCATTGCGGGCCGCTGCTCTTCTCGAACGCCATCTCGCCCGTCCAGGCCGCCATCGCGCTCGCAGCCCTCGATATCGTCCAAGGCGAGGAGGGCGCGGAGCTGCGCGGCCAGCTGCTCGCCAGTTCGGTGGCGCTCCGGTCCGCGTTCAAGGACGCGGGGTTCAAGGTCGGCGGGCAGCCCACGGCGATCGTGCCGATCTATCTCGGCGACGCCCGCACGAGCCGTCTCATGACCCGCGAGATGCATGAGGCGGGGATACTCGTGAACCTCGTCGAACACCCGGCCGTGGCCCGCAACGCCTGCCGCTGGCGCGCGCAGGTCATGGCGAAGCACGATCTCGAACAGGTGGGCCGCTTCGTCAGCGCCGCGGCGGCGGCGCGCGACCGGATCTCGAAGGAGATCTCCTGCGCGACCTGACCTCAGCCGAACCGATCGGCCAGGCGGTTCACGAGCCAGACGAGATCCGCCTGCCGATCCGTCCCTGTCTTCTGGCGTGCGCTTCTCAGGTGGGTCCGGATCGTCTCGATCCCGACCCCCTGCGATGCCGCAATCTCCTGGATGGTCGCACCCGCAGCCAAGGCCGCGCACACGCGCGCTTCGGCGTCGGTCAGGCGATAGAACTTCTGCAAGTCGCGGATGCTCACCTTGCGGGAGGGCGGGGGCTCGACGATCAGCTGGCACTCGGCGCCCCGGAAGAAGCGCTCCCCGCGGTCCGAAATGCAGGCGATCACGGTCACTCGGGTCGGCAGCTCCGGGGCGGATCCCAAGAGGAAGCTTCGGACCGGCAGATCGTCCCGCGACCGCCCCCAGAGCAGCAGGCAGCGATCGAGATACTCGATCAGCGAGGGATCGCGGGAATAGAGACGGCCCATCGCATCCTGGTAGAGGCTATGTCCGGAAGCCAGGATGCCTTCCGCGATCCTGTTGCATCGACGGATGCGCCGACCCGGCCCGACGCTGATGAGGCCCGAATCGCCGTCATCGGCAGCAATTCCGGAAACGTCAGAGGAGATCGGAAATGAGCGCCTCCGGTAAAAGGTGAATGCCCTTTGCAGGTCTGGAACGATGGACTGCAATGCACGCTGCGCACCGATTTCGTCATGCGTTTCGGCCGAGGATGACATCACGCTCAGCAGAGAATTGTGCGAGCCTTCCCGATGCAATGTGACACCAATCGCCCCGTCGACCCCTTGGGGACGCAGGAAGTCATTGTAGAACTCCGATTTCAGGAGTTCGGCGCGCGCGAGCATGCGCTGATCCGGAACCACCAAGCCAACTGGCCGCTTGGTGGCTCCCTCCATCCAAGGGTTCATCGGGGCATAGTGGATGGCGTAATCGGCGCTCAAGGTGTCGTCGACGCCCGAGGTGATGGAGAAGGCGCCAGCGCGATGGTTCGCGTCGTGAAAGAAGAGCGTCGCTTTGGCGTCCGGCAAAAGCGAGGTGAGATGGTCCAGGAACGCGCCCCACTCGTTCTCCCTCAATAAAGCTCCATAAATCAGGCTGCGCAATTCAGCCTGCATTACATCCAAATCGAACATGGAAATCACCGATCAAAATCTCGCTCTCATCGTGAGCAGAGGCGCAATTTCCTGTCCAGAAAGAATCGAAAGGCCCGCCGGTATCCCCGGCGGGCCTAATTCCTTTCAGGTGAGGCGATGGCCTCAGGCGTTGGCGACCTCGGGGCACTTCGCATAGGCGGCCATGCCTTCGATGATCGCGGCGTTGGCGCGCCACAGCTGCTCGACCTCGGAACCCGAGCGGCGGCCCTGCAACGTGAGCCCGTTCAGGCCGCGGTGCTCGACGGCCAGGTCGAACCAGCGGTTGGCGGCGTCCGGCCCGAACTGCTCGAGGCGCGACTGGAGGAGCTTGCCGTCCTTGGTTTCAGCGAGCGCCTCGTGCTGCGCCCAGTCCTCGTCGAACCCCCAGATCGGCAGCAGGAAGATGTCATCGAGCGACTGGACCTGAACCTGTCGCAGCCCGGCCGAGTAGTCCTCGGGCGCGTTCATCATGGGCGAATGTACTCTTCCTTCATCCAATCGCTCAACGGATCGCCTCGCCGGGCCTCGATCCTCGGCATGGTCGCTGCCGCAGTCAGAATGAATGCCATAAATTAGGTTTCGATCGAACTCGTAGAGAGCCGAGGAACGGCCGAGCGCGGCCGCGGAGGGGCGAGCTGGGCCGAAGGCAGCGCCATATCGCCCCGAATCCGCCGCATGCGGTCCGTGATGGTTTCGACCGGCGGAACTTTGCTCTCCACCACCTGCAAGATCTCCGCCATCTTCTCCACCCTCAGGATGAGATATGCGCGACTGCTCTCTCCCCCACGTCCACGCATGGTCACCATCTGCGGGGTGTCGTCAGCTCTCCGCAGCCGCTCCAAGAAATGATTGCGCAAGTCCCGTGCCGTGGTGATGTCCTCCTTCCAAGTCGATGGACGAGAAATAGGAACCGAACGTCAGGCCGCGCTTCGTCAAGCTTGCGCCGATTGCTTTCAACTGGCTTATGAACTCAAGGCCTGTCGAACCTCGCTGCCTTTCGACTGCTCTTTTTCGCTCCATGATGTCACCCGCATATCGCTTGCCGCGTCATTATGATACCTGAGGCGGCTTATGGAAGGTCGCCTCAGAAAACGTAATTGCGAGTGAATTCCTTTCAACCTACGCGTCGAAGCCATGGCGCGCCTGATCCGCCGCGGCAGAAGAAGTGGGATATTTGCCGCAAACAGGTCCACCGCTTCTGAAGTTCTGGTGAAGGCGCTGCGGAAAGCGCGTTTGGGTGTCTCACATAGCCGAGCGAGTCACGGCAGTCACTCCCGTTCCCGAGATCAGATATCCGCGAAACGAGGGCTGCTCCGCCGCCATGTCCTAGAACGACAGCCTCGGCGCAACGCAATAATATGGCTAAGTATTCCGGATGTTCCGGATCGGATATCATTACCGGATTCACAGCGATACGAAGACCGACTGCGGCGACGCATTCGAGCATTGCATCGCCGCGTGAGATGCCACCGCCAGACCCGAGAAGTTTATACTCTTGCCGCCGTCGTGACCCCCTTTTCGAGCTATGGGATCATCGGGATCGATCACGCGGGATGAGGCTATGGGAAAAGGATAAACTACTGCTCTCGCCCGATTTCCAAAATAATACTTGGAGGATTTGACGTGCCATTCATCAACATGACGTCCGGGAACGCGATCGAAAGCGTGGGCTCGGGCTTTGGCGGAACGGTGGTATTCACCGTGACGCTGTCCGAACCGGCGGCCGATCAGACCACCGTCGCCTATCGCACGATCGCCGTAAGTTCGACCGATGCCCTGGACTTTCGTCCGCAAAACGGCGTCCTGACATTCGCCCCCGGCGAGCGTATCAAGACCATCGAATTCAGGGTGCAGCACGACAATCTCGAGGAAATAGACGAATCCTTGGCGATCGAGCTGTTCAACCCGGTCGGGGCGGAATTCGAAGGCAACCAGATCGTGCTCCGTCAGGATGCTTTCATTCTCGATGACGACGGCGCGGCGCTGGACAGGGCGGTCTCGGTCTCCTCGCCGGTTCTGGTCGAGGGCGACGGGGGCGCCTCGCGGGCGCGCTTCGATGTCAGGCTGTCCGAGCCCTCTGTCTCGACCATCGAACTGAGCTACGCCACCCGCGACGGCAGCGCCAGGGCGGGTGAGGACTACGTCGCTCAGACGGGCACACTGGCCTTCTTCGCGGGCGAGACCGAGAAGTCCGTCTTTGTCGACCTGCGGCCGGACGACCGGTCCGAGGCATCCGAGTTTTTTCATCTCGCGCTGAGCCCGCATCAGGATCTGGGCACCACGGGGGCCGGGCTGGTGGGCACGGCGACCTTGCTCGATGACGATGGCGATGGGCGGCCCGTCATCTCGGTGGAGGCGGTCAATGCGCCGGAGAGCATCGGTTCCGGCTTCGGCGGCATGGTGACCTTCGCGCTGAGCCTGTCCGAGCCCGCGGCCGACGCCGTTTCCGTGCAGTACAAGTCGTTGGCGCGGAGTGGCACAGAGGACATCGACTATCCGGATTTCGCCGGAGAATTGGTCTTTGCGGCCGGCGAGCAGCGAAAGCTCGTCGATATCCGCGTGCGCCATGACAACGACATCGAGACCGACGAAAGCTTTGGCATCGAGCTCTTCGATCCGGTCGGCGCGACGCTGGAAGGGGGCGCGAAGGTGCTGCGCGAGAACACCTTCATCATCGATGACGACGGCGTCAATCTCGGCAGGGCCCTGGTCGTCTCCTCGCCGGTCATCGTCGAGGGCGACTCCGCCCCGCGCAGCGCGTGGTTCGATGTGCTTCTGTCGCAGCCATCGAGCGAGGAGTTGGTGTTCGACTACGCCACCGTCGACGGAAGCGCCACGGCGGGCGACGATTACGTCTCAACTTCGGGCCAGCTGCGCTTCGCCCCCGGGCAGACCCGCGCCTCTGTTGAGGTGCGACTGACCGGTGACGGCACCGTCGAGCCTAGCGAGTTCTTCCACCTCGCGTTAAGCCGGGCCAGCGGGCTGGGACAGTCGGTGGCAGGGCTGGTCGGAACGGCGCGGCTCCTCGATGATGACGGAGGTGACCGGCAGCCTGTCCTCTCGCTCGAGGGCGCGGATGCAATCGAAAGCATCGGTTCCGGCTTCGGCGGCGTGGTGCGCTTCACCCTGACGCTGTCCGAACCGGCCGTGGATTCGGTCACGGTGAGCTACCGCACCAGTTCCGGCTCGGCGACGCAGGACATCGACTTCCCGACCGTCGCAAACGTCGTCACCTTCGCCCCGGGCGAGACATCGAAGGAAATCCAGATCCGCGCGAGGCACGACAACGATATCGAATCCGACGAGAGCTTGTCCTTCGAACTCTTCGACCTCGACGGGGCGATCTTCGCCGGTGGAGCGGACCGGCTGATCGGCGCAGCCTTTATCCAGGACGACGACGGCGTCAATCTCGACCGCGCGATCCACGTGACCGACGTCGTCGCCGTCGAGCCGGGCGGAGCGAAAGGCTTCGCGGTGTTCGAGCTGCGGCTGTCGGAGGCCTTCGACACGGTCACGACCCTCAGCTACCGCACCGTCGATGGGTCAGCACAGGCAGGCCGCGATTACGTCGCGACGGCGGGACAGGTCCGCCTCCTGCCGGGCCAGATGAGCGCGGCCGTCAATGTCGAACTGCTTTCCGATCTCAGTGTCGAGACGGTCGAGACCTTTTCGTTGCTGCTGCAGGAGCAGAGCCTGCCCGCCAACCTCAACCTTGCCGGCAGCGTTCTTCGCGGTCAGGCGGAGCTGGTCGACGACGACCATCGCGGCAGCGGCGGCAACGACGTGCTCAGGGGTAGTCGCGCCGACGAGGGCCTGTCGGGGTTTGGCGGCAATGACAGGCTGCTGGGCCGGGGCGGCAACGACCGCATCGACGGCGGTGGCGGCAATGACAGGTTGGTCGGCGGCAGTGGAGACGACACGCTTTTGGGCCGCGGCGGGGCCGACGCCCTGAAAGGTGGCAGTGGCGACGACCGGATGATCGGCGGAACCGGGCGCGACAAGTTGATCGGCGGCAACGGCGACGACATGCTCTCGGGTGGCAAGGGAGGGGATGTTCTCAGGGGCAATGGCGGTGCCGATACCTTCGTGTTCGGCACGGGGGATGCCGGGATCGGCAGGCGGCGGCAGGATACGATACGGGACCTCGATCGCGCCGAGGGTGATGCCATAGACCTGTCGGCGATCGACGGCAACCGGCGCGCCGGCGGCCAGCAGGAATTGGTCTGGATCGGACGCGACGCCGATTTCACCCAAGCAGGACAGGTGCGCTTCGATACCGACCGCTCGCGCCTCGAAATCAACACCGACCGCGACCGAGCTGCGGAGATCAGGATCGTCCTGAACGGCGTCGACGATTTCGGCGCTAGGGACCTGATCCTTTAGCAACTGTGTCTATGCTCGAGGTTGGCCTGCCACTCTTGCTAGATGAATTGCGCCAAGGGAGGCATCCACACATGTCCGGTCGAAACGGGGGCCAGTTCAGTCGCTCGACCCGACCGGCTGGCACATCTCCTTCGCCAACGAGATCGAGCACGAGACTCCTGTCAACAGCCTGCCCTCGGTCGGTATAGACCGGGGCGTGACCTGCTCCTTGATGCTGTCGAGCGGCGAGGCCCTGAACATCCCCGGCAAGCTGCGCCTGCTCAACCGCAAAAAGCGGAAAGCCCAGCGGGTCGTAGCCCGCCGGAAGCGCGGGTCTGTCCGCCGGGTGAAGGCGCTGCGCCGCGTGGCGCGCATCTCCGCACGCGCAGGACGCATCCGGCGGGACTGGCAGCACCGGGTAACACTTGATCTGGCCCGCCGCTTTGGCACGGTCGTCCTTGAGGACCTCAAAACGAAGAACATGACGCGGAGCGCTGCAGGAACCGCCGATGCGCCGGGCAAGAACGTCCGGGCCAAGGCGGGTTTGAACCGCGCCATCCTCGAACAGGGGTGGCATAGCTTCGAGACCCTCGTGGCCTACAAGCTTGAAGAACGCGGGGGATACCTATGCAAGGTGGACCCCCGGCATACCTCGCAGACGTGTTCGTCCTGCGGAGCCGTGGACAGGGAGAGCCGCAAGAGCCAAGCCGCTTTCGCCTGCACCACATGCGGCCACCGCGCACATGCCGACCACAACGCTGCGATCAACATCCTGCGCCGGAACACGGCGTCTATGCTCGTGGAGGAAGGGCATTGGCTCTCCGGGGAAGCGAGAACTGGAAGAGGCCTCGCGACCTCCGAAAATCCCCCGGCTTTGACCGGGGGAAGATGTTAATCTCTACCTGTTGGACGATGGCCCCAAGCGGGATCAGGCCGAAGCACTGCTGATACGAGGGGGCACGATCAGCGTTCAGGTTCTGAATGAGGCCTTGGTCAACTGCCGACGCAAGGCGTGTATGGATCAGGGCGAAGCGCAGGAGTTCCTGCACGGTATTCGGCAGCTTTGCCGGCTGTGCGATCTCGATCTGCATACCCACGATATCGGCTTGGCTCTGCAGGAACGCTACAACTTCTCGGTCTACGACGCCATGATCGTGGCCTAGGCTCTGATCGCCGGCTGCGAGACCCTGTGGTCCGAAGACATGCATGACGGCCAGTTGGTCGAGGGGCAGCTGCGGATCTGGAATCCCTTCTCATAGGATCTCACCTTTCCTGCTGACCTGCTTCGCTACGAGCGCCCGCGAGATCGATCAGGTCGACATGCGCCAAGGGCGCATGTCGCTGGGCGAACTCCACGACGCGCTCACCTGATCGATCCGGCGGCGGGGCGTCAGAGCCCCGCGACCTCGAGCGCGTTCGTCGCGCGCCAAGTCTCGAGCGCCTCGTCGGGATTGTCGAATGGGTAGAGCTCCAGCAGTTCCGTCCCATGCCCGAGTACTGTCCGGAAATGAGCCTTCGCCGCTCGCGCATCGACCGGATCGCCCGCCCCCATCTCGCTGAAGTCGGCCGTGGTGGCGGTCGGTTCATCTTCGCCGGCAGAACGGTAGACGGCGGTCCAGTGGGTGAAGGTCGGATCCATTAGCATGCGCATTTCCTGTTGTTGTTGCTTTGCGTGCCCAAGCGATGGTCGTCGCTTGGAACGGATCTCATACCACGAAAATACCATTCTGGTTCGCCGCGTGACGCGATGTCGCGCCCTCCATCGAACTGGACTCACCTTGAAACACTTTGCGACAGTCGTCACTATTATAACGACACATGACGGAGGCCATTCCATGACGGCAATTAGCATGGCTAATGAGCGAAGCGGGCGCGCTGCGCCGGCCGCAGTCGAGAATGAGACGATCCGCGCCTACCGCCTCTTGGGCGGCAGCAAAATCATGAAACGCGATGTCCGTAGCCCCCTGGATGCGCATGACCTGATCGTTCAAGGAATTCCTTCGAAATCGCTGTTCTATCTGGTTGACGGGGTTCAGGTTCTGTCGACCGGCGACGTGTTGACCAAGGCGATCGGGATCAGCATCCGAACGCTGCAGCGCCGCAGGTCGGAAGTGAAGCAGAAAGCGCTTTCGCCCGAACAAAGCAGCCGCGCCTGGAGGTTCGCCGAGATCATCGCCAAGGCAACTGACGTCCTTGGAACGCAAGCCGCGGCGGAGGCATGGCTTCTCGAGCCTGCGATCGGTCTCGACAATCGTCGACCCATAGATCTGCTCATGTCAACCGCAGGAGCCGAAGCGGTCGATGATTACCTGACGCGTATCGAGTATGGGGTATATTCGTGACGCCATTGCCGCCCCCGCTCGGTACGGGGGAGCTTCGGTTTTGGCGTCTCGATCAAGAACGGCACGCGGGCAGCTGGGACACCGGTGAGGGATCGTATCGCGTCGGCGGCCGATGGAATTCCCGAGGGTCGCGTGCGGTCTACACGTCAGTAGACCCCTCAACCGCAATCATGGAGGTCGCCGTCCATAAGGGCTTCAAGGTGCTCGATACCTCGCCACATGTGCTGACCTGTGCCCGGGTAATCGACATCTCTACCGTTCATGTCGTTCTTGCCGAGGATTTGCCGAACGCGAACTGGCTAATCCCGGGAGCTCATGGTCCAGGGCAGCAGGCTTTCGGTGATCAGCTCTTGGAGGATCACCTGTTTTGCTTGGTACCATCGACCGTTTCCCGACATAGCTGGAACCTGATCTTCGATGCGGATCGAGCAGCAGGACATTTCGATGATGTGCAGCAGGAGCGTTTTGCACTTGACCCTCGACTGCACCAATAAAGCTCGCGCCGATTTTAATTTTATAGACATCAAGCGCTTGTATTAATTACCTTATAAGCAATGGCCTGCAGTATGATCGCGTTTGTGTTGATGTCACTGTAATCGGGCATGGCGCGATCGTCCGCCTCGTAGATGCCCGGCGAGAAGCCCACCTTTTGGCGAGCCCGCGCTCGGACATACTCGAGCAGACGCTGGCTGTGGGGATGCGGTCGCCAAGCTGCCCAGAGATACGCCGCCTTGCTGCTAATCACCGCATTGGCATCCGCAAAAGCCTCTGAACGATGCCGGGCATGTCCGTTCACCGTATCGGTCGCCCAACGGCGCCCATCTGCATCGAGCTGCAGGCCAGAATAGAGAAACCAGGGTTCGCGATCGATCGGGCATTCGGACACGCATTTGAGCCGGCCGGTTTCCTCGTACTCCTCCAACTGGGCAGCAAAGAGCAGGTCGGCGAGGTAGGCGGACTCAGGCGACATGCCGAGCTCGACCGCCTCGAGAAGCAACGGCTCGGCGCCCAAGGGGCCGATGAGGCCGGACGCTTCGATGAGCGCCATCTGCCCGTCGGCACTCGAGCGCCCCCGCATCACCTCATAGGGCGAGCGCGCGTCGAACCCCCAGATCCGGAAGGCGTGGGCCGCGTAATGCGCGCAATGCGAACCATAGGAGCTGTGGAACACGCCGTCGGTGACGTTCTGGATCTCGCCTGCCTGGATTACCGCTGCGAGGTCGTAGGCTTGCACGATGTCCGATGGCCGGGCCTTGGCGGCGGGGTGGTTCTCGAGCGCGTAGAGCGCGGCCAGCAGCCGGCCTGCGTCGCAGGCATCGAAGTCGCGGGTCCCCCAGCGAGACCGGTCGGTGCGGATCCAGCCTTGCGGCAGCAGGCGCCCGTTGTAGCGGCGGCCCACGATCTGCGGCATGATCCGAGCGCTGCGCGCTTGGAACTCGGCCGCCCCGATCAAACCGAGATCATGCGCTGCGATGAGCGCGTTGATGTGACTGCCCACATCCCACATGGTGACGGCCTCGTGCAGCCGTCGGCCACCTTTTCCGTTGTAGACGGTGGCCGGGCACAGCCCGGTGACCGGGTTGGTCCAGGTGGAGAAGTAGCGCCAAGCGCAGCGGGCATCCTCCATGAGCGCCGCGCGTTCCGCGGGGGCCACCGCTTCTACCATGCGCCCCGCGCCTTCGCGGAAACGCTCTGTGCGCCGATGATGGCCGATATACGGGCTCTGCGGCAGCAGTCGTTCCAGCGCCGTCGGCAGTGCGATCGTGCGCCGGCCCGGGCGCGCAAGCCTCTGCTCCAAGCCGCGCAGCAGCGCAGTCCGCAGAACGCCTCTGTGGACACGGTCGGCATCGACCAGCAGCACCTTGTCCTCGATTTCCTCTTGGTCCTGCTCCAGCGCATAGATCGATTCCGGATCCGCCAGCAGGCGTGCGGGCAGTACCAGCGCGTTCTCCGCACTCAGGCCTCGAAAGGCCCCTGCCCCGGGTTGCAGTACGATGCTCTGCGCTGACCCGACGGAGGTATCCGACAGGCGCACCCCCCTCCCGGCCTTTCCCTGGTCATGGCCCGGGATCAGCTTGAGCCGGATCCCATCAGCGCCCCCTGCTCCCTCGGGCACCAGGCTATAGCTATGAGCGATGCCCCGCGCGTCGAGTTCCGTGGTCAAGGCTTGGAAGGCCGGGCTGTTCGCGCTGCGCGTCACGAGATGGAGCAGCAGATCCCGCCGGTAGCCGTAATCATCCCGCAGCTGTGCCTCCGACAGCGTGAGGTGCGCCAGTCCGCGCACCGCTTCGGCTGCCAGCGCCTGGCTCGCAAAGACCGCCGCCTTGGTTGACAGCTGCGCCGGGGCGTCGCCGGCGAGTTGCGCCATCGATAGCGTCCAAAGCACCTGACTGCGTTCCGTGTCGCTCTCCCAATAGGCTTGGCGCGCATCGTCCAAAGTCAGGACCCGGCCGCCCAGAAAGCGCACGGTGCCGTCGAGCCAGCGCTCGCTCCGCAATGGGCCGCTTTCCTCGGGCAGCAGGAGCTCGGTATGCAATCCAGCGCCGCGCAGGCCCTGCGGCGATTGCGCTTGCTGCGGCGTATCGCAGGCGATCGAGCGGATCGGTATGGCGGCTGCCGCATCTCCCAGCAGGGCTTTGAGCTGCGCGACCGCCTCGGCCGCCTGTCGGGCCTGGAAGTAGCTCGAAAGCGTAGCCAGCTCGTGGACATGCGGCGCGATCTCCACGAGCCCCGGCGCTGCACCCGCAACTTGGGTCAGGACATCGATGACGGGGCTGTCAGCAGAAAGTCTTCCCGCCCCGGGGGCATCGAGCGTGACAAGACAGGTCACAGGCAGGCCTTGGCGCTCAAAGGTTTCCAGAACCGCACGCAGGACCTCGGGCGGCGTCCCGGCGGTGATGTCGCGCAGCACGGTGTAGCTGGGCACCACGCGGGTCGCCGCCAGGCTCCGGGCCGGCCCCATCCCCACCAGCGCCGCGCCTGCACCCTTGAGCAGCTCGCGTCGACCGATCACGCGCGGCTCAGGCCTGCCGTCAGCATGCTGCCCCCTCTTTGCATCCGCCCCCATTTCGCGAGCCGCCCCGACGCGGCACGCCAGAGAGCTCGATAGACGCAATAGTAGAGGATCGGGCGGTAAATGAGGCGCTGAAGCGGCAGCCACAGAAGCAGGCGACGATCCTCGCCCCGATCGAAACGGAACGCCACCACCGCGACCAGGATCTCGAGCAACGGCAACAGCGCATATCCGAAGAGCAGCAGCCAGGAAGGCGCTTGTTCGGCCGTGGCATCGGCCTGCACCCAGTTCCATAGATTGAGCAGGAGGAAAGCATCGGCGAGCGGTGCCAGGAAGGGCAGGAGGTAGCCGAAGAGCGCGATGTCAGGGAGCGCCGTAAGGCCCAAGCCCGAGCCCTCGCGCCAAGCATGGCGGTGCTTGAAGGTGGCCTGGAGCGTACCGAGCGACCAGCGCAGCCGCTGGGTCATGAGCTGCGACAGGCGGCAGGGCGCCTCCGTGGTGACGACGGCCGTTTCGTCATAGATCACCCGGTAGCCCGAGCGGATCACCGACATCGTCAAGTCGGCATCTTCGGCCAGCGTCTCGGATGAGTAGATCCCTGCTTCGAGCACAGCCGTGGCGCGCCAGGCGCCGAGCGCGCCCGGTACGACCGGGATGGCATTGAAGCACTCGCGTGCGCGGCGCTCGACGCCCTGAGCGGTGATGTATTCGAGCGCCTGCAGCTTGGTGAGCCATCCCGTGCGGTTGCCCACCACCACCTTGCCGGCGACGGCACCCACCTCCGGGTTCGCGAAGTGCCGCACCAGCCGGGCCACGGCATGCGGGTCGATCTGACTGTCGGCATCGAGGCAGACGAAGATCTCGGCCTCGCTTTCGGCCAGCGCGGTATTGAGCGCGCTGGCCTTGCCGCCATTGGCTTGGCGAATGACGCGCAGCCGCGGATCCTCGCACATCGCCCTTGCGATCTCGGCGGTACCGTCGGTCGAGCCGTCATCCACGACGATGACCTCGAGGTAGTCATAGGCACTGCGCAGAGCGCTCCGAATGCATGCTGAGATGACCTTTGCCTCGTTGTAGGCGGGGATGACCACCGCCACGGTGGGGCTGTCCCGGCCCGACAGCAGCGGTGCCACGTGGCGCTGTCGCAGCCGTGCGGCGACCAGCAGGAAGACCGAGCGCCCTGCCCCGATCACGAAGGTCGCCCAGAAGCCGAAGGCAAGCAGCGTCCAGCCATTGCCGATCAGCTGGAAAGAAAAGCGGTGGAACGACTGGGCCAGCGCTGGCGCGGCCGGCATCAGCGTGTAGCTCGGCACGTCCAGCAAGCCCGCCAAGGTGGTGAACTCGTAGCCTTGGGCGCGCAGCTGCTCGATGATCAGTGGGACCGCCTCCACGGTGGCGCTCTGATCGCCCCCGCTGTCATGCAGAAGCACGACGCTGCCCGCCCCTTCGGCAATCTGCGTGATCACCGCATCGGCGAGCGCCTCGGGGGACTCCGCCTTCCAGTCCCAGGGCACCACTTCCATGCCGGCGATGACGTAGCCAGCCTCGTGCAGCGGGCGCAGCGTGTCGAGCTCTGCAGGATGGATCGGACCGCCACTGCGCATGTAGGGCTCGCGGTAGAGCCGCGCCGAGACGCCGCTCGCGGTGCCGATCGCGAGCTGTGTCGAGTTGATCTCGAGCCGGGCCCTGGCTTCCGAGATCGCGTCCATCTTCGGGTGCCAGTAGCTGTGCGAGCCGACCTCGTGACCCTCCTTCAGCATTCGACGGAGGATCTGCGGGGACTGCGCAACGCGCTGCCCCAGCACGAAGAAGGAGGCGGGCACATCCTCCGCGGCCAGAATATCGAGAATGGCGGGGGTGTAGTCGGGGTCGGGGCCGTCATCGAAGGTGAGGACGACTTGGTCGGGCCGGCCCCGGCCATAGAGTTCGACGAGTGCGGCGCGCGGCATCACCTCGTAGTCGAAACCCGTGATCTCATCGCTCATCGGATCGCGGGTGATATGGCGCAGCCCTGTCACGCCGGCCGGACCGGGGCGCACGAAAGGACCTACGCCCAGCTGATGGACGTAACTGTCGAAGGACACGCCGCTCAACGCTTCATCCGTAGCGCCGGCAAGGCGTGGCCAGATCGCCGGATCCTCGAGCCCCACGCCCCACACCGCGATCCCCGCAATGGGGCGAGCTTTCAAATCCCGAAGCTGGCTGTCGAAGGAAGCGAGATCGAGAAACCAGGCGCGCACCCGCCCCCCTGTTTCATCCCGCCAGGTCGCAAAGCTGTTGCCGCTCTCGCGGCTGAACGCCATCTCGCCATCCGCGAGCGAAAGCTCGGTCATCGCGTGCGCAAAACCGACCCGCTCTGGCAGGGCCACCTGCGGATGCCACAGCACGGCGCCCGTTCCCAGCGCCAGCACCAGCCGGTCCTCGGGCACGAGTCCCTGCACACGATCCACCTCTTCAGCAAACCAATCGCGCGCCGCAAGCGGGCTCGGCGCGGTACCGATCCAAGGCTCAACGAAGCCCTTGGCGATGACATGCTCCGCGACGCGTCCGGCAGACTGCAACAGCCCTGCTTCCGTCCCTGCCGGAAAGATGGCGCAGCGCTCCATGTCGATTGCACGGCTCCGCTGCATCCAGTTCCGCAGGAGAGAGAAGCGGTCAGCCAGAGGCGTGCCCACCAAGGCGCTGAAATCGAGACAGTAGCCTGGCCAGTCCTGCTCGAGGGCTACGGCCTGCAGCGTCTTGAACTCGGCCCCAAGCTGAGACGGGGTCTCCGCGAGAACCGCAAGATAGTCCGGCGTCACGTTCACCACCGGCCAGGTGGCGATGCCCTTTCGGGTGGCCTGTACGATGGGCATGCGCGCCGCCGCCGTTTCCATGTCGAGTTGCGCGGTCCCCTGAGGCGCCGTGAGCGTGGCCCATTCGGGCAGAAGGACATCGATCAGCCCGCAATCCTGGCCCAGCGAGAAAGGGGCATGCTGGGAGGACGACGGCGCGAAGGCAAAGACCGGACGGCGTCGCGCAGCTTCGGGTGCCGGGCAAGCCACGTTCGGCGTGTTCCCGTCTGAGAGGAGCACCTGTGCCCCGTGCGGGCCTGGGGGTTCGAGGCCGTGCAGATGCTTGTGCGCACCCGGACTGGGGGAAAGGATACCCGCCTCTTCGGGAGCTCTGACGGGCGTGAGGTCGCCATCATGCCAGATCTCGACGAAGAACAGCGTGACCCAAGCCGCAAAAAGCACCAAAGCAAACAACAACCCCAACCGCAGGCGCCCATACCGTCGCGCACGCGGGTCCGCAAACACGCCGGCCGGCAAGCCGCGCAGGACACGGGGAACCACGAAATCTGGTGTGCGCTGGGGCATGAGGGATCACCGGACCAATTCCTGCGAACCACGCCACCGGCCCGATCCCGCCCCCGACGAAGAGCAAGCTCTTCACCGGGGGCAGTCCCGCATTCTGCGGATCATGCACCGTGGCGTGAATGTGTCATTGGTAGGGCGACCGCCACGTGCGGTCCAGAAATCGCCCCATTCCTACCCCTTAAGAGCACAGAAAGGACGAATTCAGTCAATCATATGGAAACAGAGAGAATTAAGGCGGTCGTTTGGGTCGTTCGCCGGCACAGTCGCAGCGGCCGAACTCGAATCCCAGCATCTGGAATTGCGGTGAAAAGGTGGCGGTCGAGCTGACCGATGTCAGGTCAGATCATCGGAACCAGGAGGGCATATGAAAGAGGCGAGACACGAAGAGAACCGCACCGTCTCTGAAAGAGATCTTTCAATCGGGCATGCACAAACGATGCAGGCGTCGCAGTTCCGAGAGCCACTGAGATTTGCAGGTCTACTCGTCCATATCGGTCATGCTTTTGGCGAGGCTCAGCAGGGCCTGCTTTTGCCTGTCCTTCAAGGATGTCCAGATCCGAAGCAGTTCGGCCGAGCCGCGATCCGGAAACCTTGATAGCGGCGGTTCTGACTGTGCCTCGCCTTCGAAGAAATAGGTGATGGGCACCTCCAGGGCATCGGCGATGTCCCACAGCCGCGAGGCCGAAACCCGGTTTGCCCCGGTTTCATACTTCTGGATCTGCTGGAACTTGCATCCAACCGCATCCCCCAGATCCTGCTGCGTCGTTCCTCTTATCCAGCGCCCTTGGCGGATGCGCGTGCCGACGTGTTTGTCGATGGGGTGGGTCATTACCATCCGTCTCGGTATATGCGGTCGCAAAAGGAGGCTTCGCTGCCATCTGATCCGGGAAACCGGGTCGCAACGTGTCAACTTTTCTCAACTTAAGGTAGCGATGCGGACGAGCGAACGCAACCATCTTGGTTGGCGCTGGGACCTGACATACAGTCATCCGCACCAGGGGGTCATGAACTGTAAAGCCGTGCTTCCACGATGCGCAAATCGCCCTTTTCGATTATCGCGGCACTCAGCTGACCGCTCGCATAGGCTCCCGTATCCACCGCGATCCGACCCGCTTCAGCTCTTGCCTGATCGACAATGGTGTGGCCATGCACGATCCACACCCCGTCCTGTCGAGCCACGCGATCGAAGTTCGGATGCCCCCACAGCAATGTCTGCTCCGATTGCAAGCTGATCGGTAGTTCGGGGTCCGCCGCCGCATGCACTACCGCCACGTTGCCGCTGCGCCAAGACAACGGCAAATTCTGCAGCCAGGTGATGGCGTTATCCCCGAGGCTCTCAGCCAGCGCATCGCGCGCTGCGACCAACCTGGCCGCGTCCGTCCCCTGCCCTACTCCTCCCACTCCGAAGCTGGCAAGCGTTTGCAGACCGCCGTTACGCAACCAGCGAGGGCCATACCGCTCCGGGTCTTTTAGAAACTCCAGGCACATCGCCTCATGATTGCCCTTTAGACAGACAAGGCCCGACTGCTCACGCAGTGCTTCGAGCACTTCCTGGCTTTCCTCGCCGCGGTCCAGATAATCCCCCACTAGGATGACCTGATGATCCGGCGCCTCCCGCTTGAGCCGATCCAGCATCAGGAAAAGAAGATCTGCGCGTCCATGGACATCGCCGATGACCGCCAGCGGCGTGGCCGGCGCGAGCACTGCGTCGAAAACTGGCACAGTACGGGCACCCAAGGCCCGGCGAAGACGAGCTAGAAAACGCATGAGGTCGATATACAGGTGAGAGCGTCCGGAAGACCAGCCGGCTCAACCTTCTATCGCGGATCTTGCTTCACACCCCCGAAAACACCACCCCGAGAAGTGGGGAAAAATATATAAAAACAGTGGGATGTCCATGACTATTCGCAGCCGATGTGAAGTGTTTATCTCTAGGGTCAAGTATACCAAGAATTCCCAAGGTACCCATGGCATGGCAGGGATACCGTAGAGTACGGTACGCATGGCAACGCAGTCACACTATATCCATGGCTGTCCAAGGATACCGATGCCTACCCTTGCAATACCTAGCCCAGCCATGGGTAGGGTGGGCTAGAGCAGACAAGAGTAGGAAAGACCCACCATGCCTACCGTATCATTTGCCAGCTCAAAGGGCGGAGCTGGCAAGACGACATCGTGCATCATTCTAGGAACGGAACTTGCTGCGCAGGGAACCCAGGTTGTGATTATCGACGCGGATCCGGCGCGCCGCCTGACACGCTGGTCTCAACTCGCTTCGCTCCCACGTGGAATCGAAGTGGTTGCCAGTGCGGGGGAACGACAAATCCAGGATGAGATCGCCGCAGCTCGTGGCCGCGCTCCGTTCGTTCTGATCGACCTGGAAGGAACCGCGAGCCGTCTCACATCCTTTGCCATAGCCGAATCCGATCTCGTGATCATCCCGGCGGGCGAGGAACAACAAGATGCGGATGCGGCCATCGAAACCTTGGCCGAGGTCGCGATGGAGGGCAGGGCGCGTCGCCGCGACATTCCGGCCGCCATCCTCTTCGCCCGTACCTCCGCTGCCGTGAAAAGCAAGCTCGAGCGGCATATCCAAGCTGAACTCAAGGCGGCAGCCCCGGTCTTTGCCACGCAGTTGCATCGCCGGACTGCGTTTTCATCACTGCACAATGCCGGCGCCGGCTTGCGCGATCTCGACCCTGCGGAAGTGAACGGTATCGAAAAAGCGGTTGATAACGCTCAAGCCTTCGCCTCCGAAGTGATTGATATGCTGGAGAAAGCTTACAATGCCCAAGTCGCTTGATTTCAGTCGCTTGAAGCAGTTCGAAGCGGAAGTCTCGCGCACTCCGGCACCGAGCAAGACCAGGCAGTTGCTTCCAGAGGCCCCGAATTCCTCATCTTTAGACAGGCAAGAGGAGACGTCTGCCACGGGGCCTGCGGCACAACCGGCGCGCTGGCCTAGCCGGCAAGAGATTCGTGATGGCCAGATCTCCATCAAGGCACCCCTCGATACGATCGAGCGCTTCAAGCTTCTTTGCAAATCCGACCGGCGTACATACGCGGATATGCTGGACATCTTGATGACCCATTTTGAAGGGCAGGGGAGGGCGTAAGGCCCTTCTATCCTTTCAGGATTCAAGATTCATAGATTCAGGGGCGAAATTTGCTCATGAAATCAGGGAGTTCTGATCGTAAATGTGAGGAAACCGGGGCAAGCGGTGAGGTTTTCGGGGCGAAGGATGAGGTTTCCGGGGCGAAGGGTGAGGTTTCCGGGGCCTTGATGTGAGGTTCTCGGGGGCGAGACTGGAAGTTATCCACAGTCCCTCCCTCTTGAAAGGGTGAAGGATATCCTCCAAAAGAATTCACAGTAAGTTCGGTTGTCGCGAAAGTTGTATCATGTCCGGTGATGTACGAGTTCTTGCACTGACGCCTTCGCGTGACGAAGCGATCAAGCCATCGGAACTCATACAGATCACTGGACACCAGACGCTTACGTTGAATGCGCGGCGCGCGATCACGATCCTATGGCACAATGCGCATCAGCAGGGCATTCGCGAAGGCAAGGATTATTCGATCGAGCTTGCCGAACTCAGGACCGATGGGCACAAGGGCTCCGAGATGATCGAGGAGGCCATTGTCTCCTTGATGCAAACGATCCTAACTGTGAGGCTTTCGGGGGGGCGCACGCGTCGTGTCCAGTTCCTTGGCGGTAACGACATGGATGACCCGGACCGCTCGGCAGGGGTGCTGACCTACTCCTTCGACAAGCGGTTGGTCGAAATGCTGCGCGACAGCTCGATCTGGGGCAAGATAGCGCTGCCGGTGCTGATGGCGTTCAGCTCGAAATACGCGGTTTCGCTCTACGAGAATGCCTCGCAATGGTCGAACCTGAGCCGCAAGGTCTTTCAGGAGATCACGCTGGAGGAGTTCCGGCAGATGCTTGGGGTAGAGGAGGGCAAATATCCTGCTTTTGGTGCGCTCAACAAGCACGTGCTGAAGCCTGCCGCAGACGAGATCAACGCTCTGGCACCCTTCAATATTACGCTGGCCCCGCTTAAGACCGGCCGCCGCGTGACCCATATACGGGTCGGGTGGTGGCGAAAGTCGGAGGAGGAGCTGAAGGCGGCATGGGCCGAAGCCCAACGTCCCAAGGTGGGACGGCGCGCCCGCATCTTGGGTAAGGTCCAGCATCTGGCTCCTGGTTCCTCGATCTCCTCCTCGCTGCGCAAAGAACGGCTGTCCCGCAACTCTTCCCCGAATGCCTCACTTTTGGACGAAGAATGAGCGGGAAGCCGAAGTTGCCGCCCATGGTGATGACCGAGGCTGGAGGCTCGCGCCTCTGGATCAGGAAGATCTTGGCGTGCGGGCGGCGGTCGTGGTCGTGTCTGTTTCCCCAATCGGCAAACGCGCCTGCGTACTCGGGTCACTCGTGGCACCACGCCTCTGCATGAGGCGAACATCGAGACCTTGAGCCAGAGCCCTCCAGCCAGCCTCGCGCGTGGCCGCGTTTCCCGCGACGGTCCGTGCCCGGCTGGCCACAAGGGCCAATAACGCCCGATCTCGGGCGTGGTGAAGCCGCGCCGTATGTCGACCTTCCGGAGATCTGTTCCAGGACCGATCCCATCGGCAGAGCCTTGCCTTCTTGTCCACGGCATTCAGGGCTCGGAGCTGATGGTCCTCAATTCGGCAGCGGGAGCGGAGGGCCTTGTACCCTCGTTCGGTTGCGGTGCCGCTGATCCCGATCAGCCTAGGTCGCTGCGGATGTCATCTGGCATCTCTCATCGGGTTGCGCGTCGCCTTGATGCAATTCTGCGACCGGCCGTCGCGATATCGATGCCGAGATATGCCGAGCAGGGTTGCACCTGCCGGAACGCGACGTCAGAAACTCGGCCAGGTTGAGGAAGCCATCGGTGTGGTGAACCGCACCGTGTTCTGGCTTTCAAGAGGAGGATGACATGTCGTTTATCGCACGCGGGCTGATGGCCGCCATCATCGCAGGTTCGGGACACGCGGCCCTCGCCCAGACCGAGGTCAAGCTCGGCTATGCCTTGGCGCCCGCCTCGCATTACGGTGTCGCCGCCGAAGCCTGGGAGGCCCATGTCGAGGAAGCCACCGAAGGCGAATATGATTTCGTGCATTTCCCGTCTTCCGGTCTAGGCGGCGAGCGCGAGGTGATCGAGGGTCTGCAGCTGGGGACCGTCGAGACCACGATTGCCTCGTCGGGAACCCTGTCGAACTTCGTTCCCGAAGCAGGGGTGTTCGACATCCCCTTCCTGTTTCGCGACTTCGACCATGCACGCGCCGTCCTCGACGGACCGGTCGGACAGGAGATCCTCGCCAGGTTCGAGGATGTTGGCCTGAAGGCACTTGCTTGGGGCGAGCAAGGCTTTCGCCATATCACCAACAACCGCGGGCCGATCAACACTGCCGAGGACCTGGCCGGGCTGAAGCTGCGGACCATGGAGAACCCGACCCACATCACCGCCTTCGAAACGCTCGGCGCTGCGCCGACGCCCATGGCCTGGCCCGAGGTGATCGGCGCGTTGCAGCAGGGCACGATCGACGGCCAGGAAAACCCGCTCACCGTGATCACCTCCGCGAAGCTGTCGGAGGTGCAGGAGCACCTGACGCTGTCGGGTCATGTTTATGCCCCGACCGTGTTCCTTGTCTCGCTGCCCTTCTGGGAGGGGCTGTCGGAAGACGAGCAGCAGGATTTCCAGGAGGGTGCGATCGCGGCTCAGTCGGCGATGCGCGCCTATGTCGACGAGATCGAAGCCTCGGGGCTCGAGCAGCTCAAGGCCGAGGGCATGAGCGTCAACGAGCTTTCGTCCGAGGAACGGGCCGCTTTCCGCGAAGCGCTGGCGCCAGCTTATGCGCGCTATGCCGAAGAGTATGGCAGCGGGCTGATCGACCGCATCGTCGCGGCCGAGTGATCCACCGTTGACGCGGGGCAGGGGCCATCGATGGCCCCTGCCTTGGTCGCCCGAAAAAGGCCTGCCATGCTCGAGAAGACGGATCGCATGCTGACGGCGCTGAACCGCTGGTCCTTGATCGGCCTTCTGACAGCGATGGTCTGCATCATCTTCGCCAACGTGGCGCTGCGCTACCTGACAAATCATTCGATCATCTGGGCCGAGGAGGTGGCGCGATACCTGATGGTCTGGATGACCTTTCTCGGCGCGGGTCTGGCGCTGCGACGGGGCGGCCATGTCGCGATTACTGCACTGCCTGACGCGTTGGGACCGCGGGCGGCCATGGTGCTGCGCGGGGTCGTGGCGCTGCTGCTTTTGGGCTTCGCCGCGCTGATGGTGAAGATCGGGGTAGACTACATGGGGCGGATGGGCCGCCAGCTTACCCCGGCGACGCGGATCTCGTTCTGGTGGATCTATCTGGCCATGCCGATGGGCTTCGCGCTGTTCGCTGCCCATCTGGCGCTGGCGCTCGTGAGCTATCTGCGCTCGGGCAGCTTCGAGCCCGCGGAACGTTCCGCCGCCCCCCGCGGTCTGGCCTGAGCCGTCGGAGACGACATGACCCCGATCCTTTTTGCAGCCTTCTTCATCCTGCTGGCGATCGGCATGCCCGTCGCCTTCGCGCTCGCCATCGCGGCGGGAATTGCCGTCAGTCTCGGCTCGTCCTACCCATCGATCGTCATCGTCAAGGAGATGTTCTCGGGCCTCGACAGCTTTCCGCTCATGGCGGTGCCGTTCTTCATCCTCGCGGCCGAGTTGATGTCAGGGGGCGCGATGACGCGCATCCTGCTGAGCTTTGCCGGGCAATTCGTAGGCCATCTTCGCGGAGGGCTGGGTTACGCCAACCTGATCTCCTCCACCATGTTCGCGGGGATTTCGGGTTCGGCGCTGGCAGATGCGGCGGGGCCGGGCGCGATGATGATCCGCGAGATGGAGCGCAACGGCTACGACCGCTCCTACGCCGGAGCGCTGACGGCCGCGAGCGCAGTGGTCGGACCGATCATTCCGCCCTCGATCATCATGATCCTCTACGCGATGCAGGACGAGGCGGTTTCGGTCGGCGCCCTCTTCATGGCCGGCATCCTGCCGGGCCTGCTCATCACCTGTGCCATGGCCGCCGTAAACTGGCATGTCTGTCGCAGGCGCGGGTTCCGCAGCAGCGCACCGATGCCGTCGCCGCGCGAAATGCTGCGCACGACGCTTTACGCGCTGCCGGCACTGTTCTTGATCGTCATCATCATCGGCGGCATTCGCGCCGGGATTTTCACGCCCACGGAAGCCTCGGTCGTCGCAGTGCTCTACGCGCTGCTGTGCGGCATGTTCTTCTACCGCTCGCTGAAGATCTCGCAGCTGCCGCAGATCGTGCTCGATGCCGCGCTGCTGAGTGCCGCGATCCTGCTGATCCTGGCAGGCGCTCGCGCTTTCGCCTGGGTGCTGATCATCGAAAGCGTGCCGCAGAGCTTGGCAAGCGCGATCGTGGCAATGGAGCTGAGCCCCCTGTTGTTCCTGTTGATGGTCAACCTGCTGCTGCTGGTCTTCGGGCTGTTCATGGATCCGCTGCCGGGCGTGATGATCCTGGTGCCGATCCTTGCGCCGATCGCCGCGGCGCTGGGGATCGACCCGGTGCATTTCGCGATCGTGGTGATCGTGAACCTGACGATCGGCCTGATCACGCCGCCGGTAGGCAGCCTGCTCTTCGTGGTCTCTTCGGTGGTCAAGCTGCGGGTCGGAGATCTGGTGCGCGAGATGCCACCGTTTCTCGTGGCTCATCTCGTGGTGCTGCTGGCACTGACCTTCATTCCGGCGATTTCCGTTTGGCTGCCCCGGATCAGCGGGTTCTAGCATCCATGATGCAGGGCGCAGGCATGGTTCGCGCGACCCCGATGAAAGATGCTTGAGTTTTGGCCGCGACAGCGTGGGGAGGGGCTCGACGAGAGCCGCCTGCTGCTGCTTCGGAGATGTTGGTGCAGCTCCAAGGCCAGGTCGTACGCGCCTCTGCGGGGCCCGAAGTCATCCGCAACGAGGCCGGGCTCGACTTGCTACTTTGAAGAAGTGGCGTGGCGTTCCCGATGCCGAGTGGCTGCTGAGTGGCGCCGATATCACCGCGGGACCGGTCGAAAACCTGTGGCGGCTGCGCGAGAGCTGACGGCCGACATCGCGACCTCTGCCAAGCTTGCAGGACGCGGCGCTTGATGGCCCTATGAGCGGTATATGGTTTGGGAGCAAGAGATGGGCATTGCCACTAAACGAAAAACCTCGCTCACGCTGGATGCGGCTTTGCTGGATTCAGCCCGGAACCTCGGGATCAATGTTTCGGCCGTCGCGAACGCGGCCTTGAAGCACGCTGTCGAGGACGCCCGGCGAAGCAAATGGCTCGAGGAGAACTTAGAGACCTTCGCCGCTCAGGCGGAATGGCATGAACGGAACGGTCACCCTCTCGCGGAGATCATCAGCTCGCCCGTGGCTTGGACTACTGCATAGATATCGGCACTAATCTTAAGACGTCAAACTTCTGCACCTGGCCGCGGATGGTTCAGGGCTAGGTGCAAGCCAGGGACACCGCTCCTCTCGATATGCTTCGCCTCAGCGGAGAGCGCCGCTTCATTCTCGCGAAACCAAGCGGCAGCACGCTCTTCGGGGCTCGCGGTCGCCATATCGGCAGCGATAAGCCCCTTGATATAGTCGGTGGTATTGGTTCCCCGGATCGCAGCCCACGCCATGAGTTTGTTCTTGTAACTCTGGTCCATTCTGATTGTCAGGTTTGCCATCGGCGGCCCCGATGCGAAGTTGCACATAACGAATGTAGTGGAACGTATATGCACCACAAGGCTGACCGTGCGCTTCGTGACTCGGCTTTGGGACCTTCAGGCAGCGCAGTTTGCAGCGCGCCGAGCGTCATCTGGGGGCAGTGCATTCTGGTCAAACCAAGTTAGCAGGTGGGGCAAGAAGACGTACGGCGTCATCACGTCGGGCGACACCACGGTCCAGATCTGATTACCCGGATTCTAGTAGCCCGCGCCGTCTGGTATCTGCGCCTGACGGAGGGTATGTTGGTGGTCTCGGTCGCCTCGCAGCTGGAGAAGCGCGGGCGGCAGCGCCTGCTGACGGCCCTTGCCAAGCGCCCCCGTGAGAGACAGCGTGGCGCGGATCGAAAGCCTCGACGCGGTGGTCGAGCGCATGCTCGACGACGCCGATCTCGACTGGTTCTACGAGAGGCTCGAACACTTCAAGGTGCCGCACCTCGCGAGACCGGACATCGCGCGGCTGGCGCACGCTGCCCAAGGTCAGCCCGGCCGAGGCATGTGGTGCCGCAGTTGCCGGTGGCGGTCGAACCGCGTAGCATGTCAGGGCGTTCGGCTCCTGAACTAACCCAGTTTTGGGAATTTATCATGGCCATGAAGACCACCGATGCACCGACCGGCCCCAAGCCCGTCCTGATCCTCGATTGGAAGGGCGCGGTCATTCTCGGTATCGTCATGGCCCTGCCGTTCCTCTATTTCGTCGGGGACGCCCTTGGCATACCGGCCGTGCGGGGAACCGGAGCCATCGCGCTCATCGCGGTTACTTCGGTCATCGCGGTCATCTGGAATGCGCGCAAGCGGGCGAACTCAATCCGCTCCGTACGGGAGCATTACGATCGGGCTATGGCGTCTGCCGATGCCTTCAAGGACGCCATTGCGAGGGCGAAGGCCCACAAAGCTTGACGAATGCTGCCGCCTGATCCGCGAAACCGGGCGGCCTTCGATTACCATGTCGACGCAAATCCGGCACGGCGCATGTCGCTCTCCGATATCGAAACGGAAGGCTTCGTCTGGGTTCAGTGGCTTCAACAAAACCAATATGTCGCGCGTCCTCCGTCGCCGGGACGCTGGCTGCAGATCGCGGCCTATCTTTGCGAGATCGCAGGTGTAGCCCTGACGGCGCTCGGGCTTCTGGGTTTGGTCCGGCCGCCCCTCGGTGAGGTGGCAACCTGGGGCGGCGCGGGCGTGATGGCGGTAGGTGCCTATATTTCGAACCTTGCGCGATCAGCCGTTCGACCGGATGAGGACGCCGCCGACCTGGTGCGAATTCGTCTCGATGAACTCACATGGGAAGCCGATCGTATCGCCGAGAGCCAGCGCCCGCCCTGAGAAGGGCCTCGGGTGTCACCGGGCGACAGCGGTGCATCCAGATCGACCTCGACGCCTTCGATAAGCGCCTTCACACGATTGAGCTGCCCCAACTGAGTGCTCCAAGTTGATTGTTAATGCATGGTTGGCCTCCGGTCGACGGGCACGATGCTTTCTGGTGCTGGCGGGCGGTAGCCCAATGAGCTGTGAGGCCGGACGGTGTTGTAGTGCTTTCGCCATCGCTCGATCAGGATCTGCGCCTCGCGCAGCGTGTAGAAGATTTCCCCATCGAGCAGCTCGTTGCGGAAGCGGGCGTTGAAGCTCTCGCAGTAGCGGTTCTCCCACGGCGAGCCCGGTTCGATGAAGGTGGTCTGGGCGCCGACGGCTTCGATCCAGTCCCGCACCTTCGTGGCCACGAACTCGGGGCCGTAGCACCTATGGAAGGGAGGCCATGGGCGCCTGCGGAGCCCTCATATCGCGCAGCAGGTGGCCATGGCCGGGTCTCAGGTCTCTTACGGTGGTGTTGCACACCACCCACCGAAGAGGAGACCGACCATGACCACGCTCCAGTCTATGCCAATCGACGCCGTCCTTGTCGCCATCGACGTGCGACGCCGCTACACAGGTGCGGACGTGGTCGCCACGCTCGAACGTGTCACGCGCGAGCATGGCATCCCCCGCTCGATCCGGGTCGACCAAGGGCTGGAATTCATCTTCAAGGACCCCGATCTCTGGGCATGGATGAACGGCGCCATCCTCGACTTCAGTCGGCTTGGAAAGCCAACGGACAACGCATTTGCCAAGGCGTTCAACGGGAAGGTCAGGGCCCAGTGCATCGATCAGAACGCTTCGCTTGGCCATTAGGAAATCAGCACAGCGATCCAAGTCTTACATTCGGCGTTCATCGATTTGTTGATACCTCCCCCGGCCTGAGCCGGGGGAACCAAAAGAGCTGAAATGAAGCTTACAGCTCCCACTCCATCGGATCGTCAGCACTTCTCTCGCTAAGCACAAAGACTGGGTTCCGACCCAGGAAGTGGCTCGTGTTGCTGTCGGGAAGAAGTTTGCGAAACAGTAATGTCTCGAACGACAGACATGACATCCGAACTACCTTTCGTCCCTAGTAAGCATGCCTGTGAATGCCGTTACCGCAATGGCAATGAAAATGGCACCCAAAACTCTCTCAAGTACAAAAAGTACATACAAGATCCAGCCCCAAGGGGTTGCGGTATTCGCTCGCCAGAATGACTCGGATCCCAAATCAAATAGCGGCACAAACGACCCGAGTGAGTAGAAGAAAGGAGAAAAGTCAGGATAATCCGTTACGTATCTTGAGCCCTCCACATCGCCATACCGGACAGGAATGTACATAGGTGCATCGCAAGTGGAGGAAGGGGCCAGATATTTGAGGTCTCCACAGAGTACTACAGAGAGATGGTACACGAGAGAAAAGGCGACAATCAACGCCAATGAAAGAAAAATAGCTCTCCAGGGGTTGTGACCATACTCTGCTACAAGGTGAAGGGCCTTGTTTACAATGCGCTCACCGAATGGAGTATCGCGTGAATATCGCTCTTGAATGCGGCGGCGAATTGAAACTTTCTGAGCAGCGCGATCATACCCCATCTCCTGTAGCGCCAGTGATGCTTGGCGCCAAGGCTGCGGATTGAACCGCTCTCGGATCTCGTTGCTCGACTGGGACAACAGCCAACTTATACGCGCGTCTGCTATATCTTTGTCTTGGCGCAGACCAGCGCCACCTGAGATGCCATTTGGATTCTGAAAGTACTTGTATTGAAATCCATCCAACCTAAGATAGGGCTGCATTCCATCGGGGCTTTCGCGCGCTTCAGTCTGTGTGTTTATTGGAATCGGCCAACCAGAAGACACATCATCCAGAACACAGCATTCCGCATGTGAAAGATCAATAGTGCCGCTGGGACATTTCTCTGGCAAAGTGAGGCGGCCTGATATGCAGGCCTCCTGAATTGAAAGAGCGGTGTGCCAGTATTCGTGAAAATTCTTGCTGGCTGCCTCTTTGCCTTTCGGGATCTTTTTCCCCCAAGACCGCCCGTCGGACCACTGTTCAACGAACTGCTGGTTTCTTGGAGTACTTCAGAAGACTCTGAACTTGGGAGAGATCCGGCAACTTGGGCCTCGTTGCTGGAGAGCAACGCACCTTGAAGCGTCAGTCGACCATTGACCGTCATCCTGTGAGCAAAGATGAGGCCCTCAACGACTGAATTTCTAAGGTCTAGCTGCCCTTCAATTCTCGAACCATCGAGCCTAATCGCAAAATCCTTGAAGCGCTTGATTTTAGACCCTGAGAGATCGAGGCCAACCTCAAAATTCGAGTAGTTTAAGTCCAGGCCGCCTTCAATCTGGGTCTTGCCATTGATGAACGCTCCTCCTCCGAAATTTGACATGGGTGCACTAAAGGCACTCTCCTCTCCGTTGCCGATCCTGCACCCACTTACTACGAATACACTTTGGAAATTGGATTGATATAGATCAATCTTGCCAGGGATTTTGCAACCTGTCATGAACCACCGCCCAGCAGAAACGTGTTTAGCGGAAATTCTTGCGATTCCTTTCGGGAAGGTAACGGATAGAAATTGAATTTCTCCGGGTATATCTGCTTCGCAGATATCAATTCGCCCTTCGAGCTTCATAAAGCGCAGGCAAACGCTATCAGCCCTAACGCCTTTTGCCTTAAGGGTGCCAACCTGACCGTGCGAAAGGCGGGCCATTCCTTCAATGCGGGCAGATGCTAGAGATAGCTCTTTATTAACTATACACCTTTCAAGAACCACGTCTCCATTTATCGAAGATCCACCTAGGTCAAGCCCACCTTCCAGCTTGCACTCAGCTAACTCCATTGACGGAAGATTTTTTATCTCTGTCAGGATTAGACGTTCCTTGATCTTGGCGCCCTTGAGCGAAAAACCTGCAGGATTTGGGATCCAGTCGGCCCATTCAGGATGCTCAAACGTTCCAGTTGCCAAGGCTTTTACAAGGTTAGCTGATACTTCTTCGCCTTTAAAGTCGGGTGTATCATGGCTATTCCCGCCTCCAGACGCATTTACTAAGCAGCGCTCGAGATCCGTTGGCTGGCCGTTCGATCCGGAAAAGTACTGAGGTGGATGGGGTAATGTAGTTATAGTCAAATCTTCTGCTCATATTTTTCGGCGCGCCAGTTATCAAGGTTGCAAGCGCAAGGAGTTTATTTTCTGTCTGGATTTGGCGGCGACGGGGCCTGTGCCCTCAAGGCATTGGGCCCTCTACACGCGCGCTATATATTTATTGCCTGAGGCGACTATTTTATCTTATAGGCTTTCGAATCTCCTCCCACTCAGTGGCAGCAAGCTGCACTCTGCAAGTGTGTCCAGACTCATATGTCAATCTTAGATTGGCAAGGTGGGCGACTGTCGGTACCGTGCATAGGCGTTGATGATGTGCCCGCCTTCTCTCTTCCTACCGTAGATGGCTTCGATTGCGCCCTCGTGACGGTGCGGGATTTCATTGCGGGTTGAGTTCATCCGGTATTGGGCAGTCTTGGGCCACGCTTCGATTTCCAGAACGTCGCTCCAGCGTTGCCATGGACAGTCGAACGCAGCCTAGGCCGGATCGGTTGATAAGATTGCACAGCTGTGAGAGCAGGGGCCGACGCTTACCAGGCATCAGCCCTCGCCTCGTAATACCGACCAGGATCAGCTGCGAGGGGATCGCGCGTAGATCAGATCCATGAGCTGGTAGTGATCACGTTTATGCAGTTCCATCATTTCTTCGGACAGACACAGCACCCAACCGCCTGCATTTCGCGGCCTTCCTTGCAGGCCTGTCGCCATGCAGCGGGTCTCGGACTGCGCTTCGCACCATTGTGCGAGATTTTGAAGCCGTTCGGACCCGCGAACGTAGCAGCGCAGTGTGCCGAATTTTTCCTTGATATCGGAAATTTCGATCTCTTCGCCCTCGGCGGCCCATTTCACCATGCGGTCAGTCATCACTTGGGCGATCCATAGCCATCCGGTCGGATAGTCGAGCACGGCACTTGAGCCTTCGATGCCGGCCTCCTCAAGTTCCGCCTCCAGATCGCCAAGCAGAGCTTCCCGCATGCGCGGATCGGGCGCCCCCCAAGGGAGGGGCTCAACGGGCTCATACCAGCGATAGCTCAGTTCCCACGCTTCGCCCAAGACATCTTTGATCCTGTAGATTGCCCCTGGTTCGGGATCTTCGTCAGGCCCGAACCGTAGGTCTAGACGGGCACCCGATTCATCCTTGCGGCGTAGACCGAGGGTTGCGCGGATCTGGATGTTCGCGGCAATTGGGTCGAATTGGTCAGCCATGGGTATGGCTCCTTGTTCCTGAATGTGGACAAGGGGCGACCGTTCAGCCGGGCGGGATCTCGAATTTCAGATGGTGGGACCATGCACGCCGAACGGCGCCCCAGCTACGGGGCGTCATCGTATCGCGCGTAAGGTGGTCCAGTTGCTCATAGGTTAACTGTGGGCCACCGGGAAGAAGCCGTCAAGAACGAGCAGGGGATGACATTAGGGGGTGAGCTTTTGGCGACGCGAGCTCATTGGTAGCGGAGCATCTTGTCAGTTGCTTGCAAGTACAGCCGCTATCCTTGGGGGCTGATAACGCCCTCTATCGGGCATCACCCCCGGGGGCTTGGCATCGAAACCCCAATACAACCCCATGCACAGTAGAAGAGACGCGGGATTGCTGCTTGTGCGGTGGCAGGGCAACACGCATGATCGCCGCCATGGTTGGAAAGAAGACGACATCGGAGCCCCAGTTCCGGCCGAAAAAGCATTCGGCGGCGAAGCTTCTCTCAGGCGAGGCAGCGCTGCCGACGGATGACAGAACATTCGAGGCGCGCAAGCTCACCGAGATCGCCGAGCTTCTCTGGCTGCCCCAAAGCTTGCCGGAGTCCGAACGAAACGCGCGGCTCCTGCGGGCGCTTGAGCTCTACGAGGGGCTGGAACCCCAAGGTGCCGCCGAGGGGATGCTGGCAGCGCAGATGGTTGGCACGCACGCGGCTGCGCTCGATTGCCTGCGGCGGGCGGCGTTCCCGGGCCAGAGCGACTGGGGACGGGACTCGAACCTCAAGCACGCCCAGAAGCTGATGGCGCTCTACGCGCAGCAAATGGCCGCGCTCGACAAGCACCGGGGTAGAGGTCAGCAGAAGGTGACCGTGGAGCATGTCCACGTGCATTCCGGTGGGCAGGCTATCGTCGGCAACGTGGAAAAAGGAGGCGAGCGGCAAGCTCAGCCTTCAGGACCGCCGGCGCTCTTGGACGCGCTCGAGACCCCGCTCGTGCAGCAGAAAACGCGCAAGCCGTCGAAGAGCCGGAGAAGATCGTGAGCGGGACGCATCCGCGCAATACCGGGCCGATGCGCGCCAGCGTTCGCTGTGGGGCCCGGACGCGTAAGAGCACGCCCTGCCAGGCCCCGGCGGTCGCCGGCAAGGCGCGCTGCCGCATGCATGGTGGTTCGGCGGGCTCCGGCGCGCCCAAGGGCAACCGGAACGCGCTGAAGCACGGGCAGTACACGGCGGAGGCGCGGGCCTTCGAGGCGCATGTCCGGGAGCTGCTGCGCCGGGGACGCGAAGGTCTCGAGGAGAATTGAGCGGGGAGGGCCTGCGGTTACTCCGTGAGCGCAGGCGCGCGTCGCTTCAGGCGTTGTAATGGTCGATACAGCAGGAGGCCGAGACCCGATCCGGTGATTAGCCCCAGACCGTCGGCCAAGGCATCCCTCTGGTCGCCACTGCGCCCCACAAAGGGCTGCAGGACCTCGATGAGCACCCCGTAAAGTGCGAGGGCTGGCAGAAGGCCCCACAACAGCCTTGGCGCGAGCGCGGCGGTGGGCAGGGCAAGCGCGGCGAAGGCGATCAGGTGATGATGCTTGTCACTGCCCGGCATGGCTTGGGGGACGTTCAGCGGGATCAGCGTCAGGACGCCGATTACAAGCGCCAGTAGCAATGTCAGGGCAAGGGCGGCCGAACGGCAATTGAGAACAAGAATACGAAGCAAAGTTCTATTTCTCTAGTGCGGACAGGGTGATGCGAATGCCGGGGCGGTCATCGGGCGAGCCAATGAACTCGATGCCCTCATTTTCCAAAGCGGTCCGGAGGGCAATCATATTCGGGCCGGTAATCTGGGCAACATTGGCTGCGGCTTCGGCTCGTTTGATTGTACTGACGCTTACTCCACTCGCACGAGCAAGATCTGAGACCGACCACCGAAGAGCAGCTCTAGCCGAACGAATCTGAGAACTCACAATAGTTGACAACCGCCCCTCCGTGATACCATATGGCTCATATGAGACAATATGAACCGCATTCAGATTCCTACGAGTGGCGCGCTAAGTTCGCTCACCTTGAGGGTGCATATGCCCCTGCAACAATGCGTTCTTACTACAGTGATGTGGAGATCTACGTCCAGTGGTGCGCGGATGCGGGACGAGTTGCTTTCCCAGCACAAATCGCCACTCTGTGCGCTTTCCTCGAAGCGCAGGCGCAGGAGTTCGCTCCTGCAACAGTCCGCAGGCGCATCTATTCGATCCGCAAGATCCATAGATTACTGCATCTTTCAGACCCTACGGGAGATGAAGAGGTCAACCTTGCGCTTCGACGGGTCCGTCGTGCCAAGCTATCACGTCCGAAGCAGGCCAAGGGGCTGACCCGGGCCTATCTCGACCGATTTCTTGCAGCGCAACCGGAGACGCCGTGGGGGTGGCGGAATCGCGCGATGCTGGCGCTCGGCTATGAGTGCCTGACGCGCCGGTCCGAACTCGTCGCCCTCCGCTCCGAAGACCTGCTCTGGCGCGAAGACAGGACGCTACGGGTCATGATCCGCCGGGGTAAGGCTGATCAATTCGGACAGGGACGTATCGCCTTCACCTCGTCCCGAAGCCGGGAATTGGTCGACGCTTGGCTCGCCTGGCGCGGACCCGACTACGAGTATCTGTTCTGCCCGATTTATCACGGCAGGGCTATCCCGCGCCCCCTCAGCTGCACGAGCATCAAACGACTAATCAAGGACGCCGCCCGCGCAGCCGGTCTCGATCCCTCCGTCGTCGCTGACTTCTCGGGTCATTCCATGCGGGTGGGTGCTGCGCAGGACCTGTTGCGCGCCGGGAAGGATACGGCCTCAATCATGCGAGCGGGCGGGTGGAAGTCGGTGAATGTGCTGGCCCGCTACCTCGAGCAGGCCGAACACAATGTTTGGCACGAGTGAATTTCTGAATTCCCCGTTCCTGTTTTTATACCCCTCACACTCGACGTAAGGGTCCAAAAACCATCTCACTCGACGGTGACGGATTTGGCGAGGTTGCGGGGCTGGTCGACATCGGTGCCCTTGGCCACGGCGGTGTGGTAGGCGAGCAGCTGCGCCGGCAGGGCGTAGAGGATCGGGGCCCAGAGCGGGTCGATCTCGGGCAGGGTGATCACCTCCCAGGCGCCCTCGCCGGCGATCCGCGCGCCGGTGGCGTCGGTGATCAGCAGCACCTTGCCGCCGCGCGCCATCACCTCCTGCATGTTCGACACGGTCTTGTCGAACAGCTCGTCATGCGGCGCCATGACGATCACCGGCACGTGCTCGTCCACGAGCGCGATGGGGCCGTGCTTGAGTTCGCCCGACGCGTAAGCTTCGGCGTGGATGTAACTGATTTCCTTTAGCTTCAGCGCGCCTTCCAGCGCCAGCGGGAACATCCGGCCCCGGCCGAGGAACAGGATGTCGCGGGCCTCGGAAAGCTCGCGCGCGACGCGCTGGCATTCGGCCTCGATGGTCAATCCCTGATGGATCAGTCCCGGCAACTCGCGCAGGCTGCGCAGATGCCCGGCGAGTTCGGCCGCGTCGAGCGTGCCGCGCTGCCGCGCCGCCTCGAGCGTCAGGGCCCCCAGCACCAGGAGCTGGCAGGTGAAGGCCTTGGTCGAGGCGACGCCGATCTCGGCACCGGCGAGGATCGGCAGCGCGAGGTCGCTGTCGCGTGCGATCGAGCTTTCGGTGACGTTGACCACCGACAGGATGCTGGAGGCCTTGCCCTTGGCGTAGCGCAGCGCCGCCAGCGTGTCGGCGGTCTCGCCCGACTGGCTGACGAAGAGCGCGGCAGAGCGCGCCGGGATCGGCGGCTCGCGGTAGCGGTATTCCGAGGCGACGTCGATCTCGACGGGCAGCCGCGCCACCTGCTCGAACCAGTACTTCGCGACGTTGCAGGCGTAGAAGGCGGTGCCGCAGGCAACCAGCGTCAGCCGGTCGATCGCGGTGAAGTCGATGCCGGGCGCGGGCAGGGCGATCTGGCCCTCGGGCGTCAGGTAGTGCCCCAGCGCCTCGGCCAGCACGCGGGGCTGCTCGGCGATCTCCTTGGCCATGAAGTGCTTGTGCCCGGCCTTGTCGACCTGCGCCGCCGCCTGGGCGATGCGCTTCTCGGGGCGCGAGGCCTCGCGGCCCTGCGCGTCGAAGATCACCATGCCCGCGCGGGTCACCTCGGCCCGGTCGCCTTCCTCGAGATAGGTGATCCGGTCGGTCAGGTTGCCGAGCGCGATCGCGTCCGAGCCCACGAACATCTCGCCCTCGCCATGGCCGATGGCCAGCGGGCTGCCCTTGCGCGCGGCGATCATGAGGTCGGGCTCGCCCTCGAACAAAAAGCACAGCGCATAGGCGCCCTCGAGCTTGGCGATGGTGGCCGCCGCCGCTTCGCGCGGCGCCAGCCCGCGGTCGAGATGCAGCTGGCAGATCAGCGCCACGGTCTCGGTGTCGGTGTCGGTCGCGGTGCCGATGCCCGCCTCGGACAGTTCGGCGCGCAGCGCCCGGTAATTCTCGATGATGCCATTGTGGACCACGGCCACGCGGGCGCCGGCATGGGGATGCGCGTTGGCCTCGGTCGGCGCGCCATGGGTGGCCCAGCGGGTGTGGCCGATGCCGGTCATCCCGCGCAGCGGCTCATGCACCAGCTTGTCGGACAGGTTCACCAGCTTGCCCACGGCCCGGCGGCGGTCGAGACGGCTCTCGTTCAGCGTCGCGATGCCGGCGCTGTCATAGCCGCGATATTCGAGCCGGCCGAGCGCCTCGACCAGCAGCGGCGCGGCCTCGTGTGTTCCCAATACGCCGACGATCCCACACATCTCAGTTATCCTTGGTCTTGGCGGCCTTCGCGGCGCGCAGCTTCTCGAAGAACCGGGTCGCGAAGCCCGGCTTGTTGTCCTGGCGCGCCCGGCCCACGGCCATGTCGCCCGCCGGCACGTTGTGGGTCACCACCGTGCCGGTCGCGGTCATCGCGCCGTCGCCCAGCGTCACCGGCGCCACCAGCATGGTGTTCGAGCCGATGAAGGCGTCGCGGCCCACCGTGGTGCGGTGCTTGAACACGCCGTCATAGTTGCAGGTGATCGTGCCCGCGCCGACATTGGTGCCGGCGCCGATATCGGCATCGCCCAGATAGGTCAGGTGGTTGATCTTGGCGCCGGTGCCGATCTGCGCGTTCTTGATCTCGACGAAGTTGCCGACATGCACCTCCTCGGCCAGCTCGGCGCCGGGGCGCAGCCGGGCGAAGGGGCCGACGGTGGCGCCGCGCGAGACGTGGCAGCCCTCGAGATGCGAAAAGGCGCGGATCCGCGCGCCGCTCTCCACCGTCACGCCGGGGCCGAACACCACGTTGGGCTCGATCACCGTGTCGCGGCCCACCACCGTGTCGCGCGCGAAACTCACCGTCTCCGGCGCCACCAGCGTCACCCCGTCCTCCATCGCCCCGGCCCGGGCCCGGGACTGGAACGCGGCCTCGGCGGCGGCCAGTTCGGCGCGGGTGTTGATGCCCAGCGTCTCGGCCTCGTCGCAGCGCACCACCTCGGCCCTGAGCCCGGCCTCGCGCGCGAGGCCCACGATGTCGGTGAGGTAGTATTCGCCCGAGGCGTTGTCGTTGGTGACGCGGTCGAGCAGCGAGAAGAGCGTGTGACGATCCGCGGCGATGACGCCGGAGTTGCACAGGGGGATGGCGCGGGTCGCCTCGTCCGCGTCCTTGAACTCGACGATGCGGTCGAGCGCGTCGCCATCGGCGACGAGGCGGCCATAGCGGCCGGGATCGGCGGCCTCGAAGCCCAGCACCACGATATCGGCGCGGGCGCGCGC
The DNA here is from genome assembly GCF_900172345.1 of Limimaricola soesokkakensis. GTDB lineage: Bacteria > Pseudomonadota > Alphaproteobacteria > Rhodobacterales > Rhodobacteraceae > Limimaricola > Limimaricola soesokkakensis. The sequence continues at coordinate 26,545 of NZ_FWFY01000013.1, read as the reverse complement.
GGCGAGCATCGCCTCTAGCGTTTTGGGCCGGATGAAGGGCGTGTCGCCATAGAGCACGATGGCATGGCCCTCGAAGCCCTCCAGCGCGGCGCGCGCCTGCTGCACGGCGTGGCCGGTGCCCTCTTGGCTTTCCTGCCGAACGGTGACGATGCCTTCGTCGAAGGCGGTGGCGGCGCGCTCCACCGCCTCGGCGCCGTGGCCCGCGACGACGATCATGCGCTCGGGCTCGAGCGCCATGCCCGCCGCCATGGCGTGATGAAGAAGCGGCGACTGGCCGATCTCGTGCAGGACCTTCGGAAGGTCCGAATTCATTCGCGTGCCCCGGCCTGCGGCCAGGACGATCAAGGCCACGCCCATCTTTGCCCCTCTTGTTGCTAATTGCGTCTTTTACTAGCCATTTAGTTGGACTGCTGCTGGCTCATATATCACGAACTTTTGGTAGTGATTTGGAGGCCGGCAGCAGCCTAGTTCTTCTCAAGCCTCAAAGACGCAGGTCAGATTCGCTGGGGGCGAAAATCGACTTCAGATCGAAGAAGACGTGACCATCAGTGCCATACTCCCGCAGGGCGGCTGCGCCGGCATTTCGGAACTCGTCATGGGCCACGGCTAGGAGCACCGCATCGTAGTCGCCCTTCTGAGGTGATTTCACTAGCTCAAGGCCGTATTCATGGCGCGCGCGATCCGCGTCGACCCAAGGGTCATGCACGTCGACATTCGCGCCATATTCCGCGAGTTCTTGTACCACATCAATGATGCGGGTGTTGCGCAAGTCAGGGCAGTTTTCTTTGAAAGCCAGCCCGAGGATCAGGATGCGGGCGTTCTGGATATGGAACCGGTTGCGCAGCATCGCCTTGACCAGTTGGCCCGCCACGTACTGACCCATGCTGTCGTTCAGTCGCCGCCCTGCCAGGATGATCTCAGGGTGGTATCCGATCGCCTCGGCCTTGTGAGTCAGGTAGTAGGGGTCGACCCCGATGCAGTGTCCGCCCACGAGGCCGGGCCGAAACGGCAGGAAGTTCCACTTGGTTCCGGCCGCCTCCAGCACCGCACTGGTGTCGATGCCCATTTTGTTGAAGATCAGCGCAAGCTCGTTGACCAAGGCGATGTTAAGGTCGCGCTGCGTGTTCTCGATGACCTTGGCGGCCTCGGCGACACGAATGCTTTCGGCGACATAGGTACCGGCAGTGATGATCTCGGCATAGAGTTGGTCAACTTCCTCGGCAATGGCCGGGGTCGAGCCGGAGGTCACTTTCCGGATGCTCGGAAGACGATGTTCTTTGTCGCCGGGATTGATGCGCTCGGGGCTGTAGCCGACGAAGAATTCTTCGTTGAACTTTAGCCCGGACATGCGCTCGAGAACGGGGACGCACTCTTCTTCGGTGGCACCTGGGTAGACGGTGGACTCATAAATGACGATATCGCCCTTTTTCAGCACGCTACCGACGGTTTCGGACGCTTTGAGAATAGGCGTCAGATCGGGCCGGCGATGCGCGTCGATCGGGGTCGGCACGGTGACGATGTAGACTTGGCAGCTCGCAAGCTCTTCGGTCTGACAGGTGAAGGCGAGGTTCTCGGCGGCGGTGAGGTCCTCGGGCTCTACTTCGAGCGTGCTGTCTCGACCGGCGGTGAGCTCGGAGATGCGATCGTCATTGATGTCGAAACCGATGACATGGCGCACCTTGGCGAACTCCACGGCCAGCGGCAGTCCAACATATCCCAGACCGATCACGGCCACGCGTTTTTGGGTCATCTCTATCCCTTTGAAATGAAGGTGTGACGGGAGCTGTCCTTGCGAGAAGCTCCCCAAACATTCGAGATCAGGCGTTGCGGTACTCGACGAACCATTTGACGAAGCGGTCGATTCCGACCCGGAAATCGGTCTCTGGGCGGTAGCCGGTCAGCTGGCTCAGCAGTGAGGCATCAGCCCAAGTAGCAGGCACATCGCCTGTCTGCATCGGCATATAGTTGCGCTTTGCCTTCATGCCGAGGCTGTCTTCGATGGCCTCGATGAAGTCAAGAAGTCGCACCTTCTCGGAGTTGCCGATGTTCACGACACGGTAAGGAGCCACCGGGGACAGGTTGTCGCCCTCGGCAATGTCGTCCTTGCTGGCCGGGCGTTCGGGAACCGCCGACATCAGCAGCATGATGGCACGGACCAGGTCGTCGACATAGGTAAAGTCACGATACATGTCGCCATGATTGTAGATGTCGATCGGGCGGTCATCGAGCATGGCATCGACGAACTTGTAGAGCGCGAGATCCGGCCGACCCCAAGGCCCATAAACGGTAAAGAAGCGGAACATTGTGGTCGGCAGATTCCACAGATGCGCATAGGCATGCGCCATGCTCTCATTGGCCTTTTTCGTCGCGGCATAGATGGTCAGCTGCGTGTCGGCCTTTTCCATCTCGGAGAACGGCATCTCGTCGTTCGCACCGTAAACACTCGAAGTGGAAGCCATGAGCAGGTGCTTGACCTTGAGACGGCGCGCGGCTTCCATGACATGGAAGGTGCCAATGACATTTGCGTTTAGGTAAGCTTTCGGGTTTTCCAAGGAATACCGTACCCCGGCTTGAGCCGCGAGGTGGACGATGATGTCCGGCGCGAACTCGTCGGCCACGGAGTCGAACAGCCTCTGATCTTCGAGCATACCCTCGGTCATGGAGAAGCCTTCGTTCTGAAGCAGCATGGCATGCCGCCGACGCTTCAGATTGACGTCGTAATAATCCGTCAGGCCGTCATAGCCATGCACCCTGAAGCCTTCTGTCAGAAGAAGCTTCGCAAGGTGGAACCCGATGAAACCTGCCGTTCCGGTGATAAGAATTTTCACTGATATTTTTCCATTATTTTGCCCTCAGATTGTGTGGCTGTGGCAGACATAAATGTTATGCCAGCCTCGTACTTGCTGAGTATTTGTAGCCTTCAAACTTGAGTAGTGACTCGATTTACGCGCGACTTATGGTCGGGTCGCGCTCTAAATTCAAGTGCAACGAAGAAAGTGCAAAGCGCGGGTGCTTCGGCCATGGTTTCGGCGGGCGTTTCCAGCCAAGGCTATAGCATTTGGAATTCCATGCGCATCAGGCGGGGGCGCGGAGTGAGGCGTTGAAGCGGCGTCTGCCCCGTAATGTGGATTGTAGAAAACTCACTTTTGCAGACCGATGCCGTTGGGGGCGGTCACAGCATCAGAGCCTCTTCAAGCACTCCACGGTAGGCATCGACGACCATTGCTTGGTCGAATTCCCTCTCCATTTTATTTCGACCTGCCCGGCCCATCTCCTCCCGAGCTGCCGAAGTCAAAGTTAACATCTTTATAAAGGCGGCGCTTAAGCTTTCCGCGTCCCGTGGCGCACACAGCAGCCCGGTGCGGCCGTCTTCGACCACGCTGCGACAACCGGGAACATCTGTAGCAATCAGCGGTCGTGCCATTGCCGCTGCTTCGATCAATGTGCGCGGCGCCCCCTCGCGGTAGGAAGGTAGGACAACACAGTCCGCATCGGCAATCTCGGAACGCACGTCGTCGCTTTCCCCAAGGTATTCAATGGTTCCGTTCTGCCGCCACTTCTCAAGTAAAGTATCAGGGATAGCTGACCGATTTTCAACATCAAGCGGACCCAAAAGCTGGAATCTAGTATTAGGATGGGATAGCAGGGTTTGCTGAGCCGCTAAGGCATATTCCAATATGCCTTTATCACGCAATAGCCTCGCGATCATCAAGAAACGTACCTCATCGCGCTCGGGCAGTGGCGCCGGCAAGAAATGCTTAAGATCAACTCCGGAACCGGGCAGGAGCCGGGACTGGTTCGATTGCGTCAAGCCACGAGAGAGAAAGAGCGCCTGATCGTCAGGGTTTTGAAAGAAAACGACTGGAAGGGACCGAAAAGCTATCCGATATAGGGTCTCGGCGACGCGGCGGAGGAGCGTCGAAGACAGAAAGGCCGTGCCGAGACCTGTCACATTTGGAATGAACGGGAAGCCTAGGCCTCGCGCCGCGATTGCACCAAAGATGTTATTTTTTATAGTGAATGAGAAAACAGCATCCGGCGCTAGAGTATAGAAGTGCTGCCTAAGTTCCCGAATTAATGCAATATCGGCTAGTGGGGATAATCCTTTAACATCCATTTCTAGAGGTACGAAATGACATCCGAGCGCCTCCAAACGTTTAACGGCAACGTCTGGCGGGGCCAGAACGGTCACCTTATGCCCTTCTTCGAGCATAGCCTCGACTAAGGAACGGCGGAAGTTGAAAATATTCCAAGCTGCGTTAACTGTGAATATAATATGCATGATTTATTTAGGCTCAGAACCCATTGAGTTGCGCGATCGGTCGCGTCAGTTGCGTGATTCACCCCAAAGCTGATGGAGGTGTGATAAGCGATCTGTTCTGGCTGACTGGGGGTCAGATAGGCTGGCTTCGGCCATTCTTTCCAAGGAGCCGTGGCGAGCCGAGGGTCGACAGTCGAAGGGTTCTAAGCGGAATAATAATATGCATCAATCGTAATGGCTTGCGATGGTGTGATGCGCCTGTTGAATAGGGCCCCTCGAAGACTCTCTACAACCGCTGGCGTGATGTGGGCGTGTTCGCCCGGATCTTTGGAGCACTGACGGCCGACGCAGCGGATCCAAGTACGGTTATGATCGATGCCACCTATCTCGAGGCATACCGCATGGCATCGAGCCTGCGACTAAAAAGGGGAGACGAGGAAGACTGATCGGGCGGACCAAGGGTGGCATGAACACCAAGCTACATACCGTCACAAATGCAAACAACCGCCCGCACAAACTCTTCATGACCGCAGTCTAGGCGAGCAACTGTACCGGCGCTGCCGCAGTGATGGGGAACTTGCCTGGAGCTGACTGGCTGCTCGCCGATCGGGGCTATGACGCCAACTGGTTTCGCGAAGCCCTGAAGGATAGAGGGATCGAGCCCTGCATCCCGGGCCGGAAGTCCCACACACATCGGCGAACTACGACAAGCGTTGCTACAAACGCCGCAACTACATCTGGATCATGCTCGACAGGCTCAATGACTGGAGGCGCGTCGCCACTCGCTACGGAAGATGTCCTGACGTCCTTCAACCCGCAATCGCTCTCGCAGCAACCGTCATCTTCTACCTCTGAAACTCAATGAATCTGGAGCCTAAACGGGGTGGACGGATTGAAATCATAACACTTCCGACCTCTCGGCGCTAAGCCTCATTGCCAATGCTACACGCCTCTCATAATTCGAGGCCTCTGATAATTCACCGTCGCTCACGCACGTCCTTTTAATCTTTAAAGAAAAATTGTCAAAGGTCTGGATCACTCGAGCCGGATTGCCAGCTACTACTGAGCCCTCGGGAACGTCCTTGGTAACGATGGAGCCGGCGCCTACAATACATCTAGATCGAACCGCAACGCCGGGCATGATAATACTGTTTGCGCCGATGAAAACATCGTCGCCGATTAAAACCGGAGCGTAGCGCTGGTACCGGTGTCCTGCTGCGTCGCGCACAAGGGAAGTGCTTCCGTCATGAGTGAGGATAACTACACCTGCAGCTATTGTAGTCCGGCTCCCTATGGAAATCAAAAACGGTTCAGAGCCGAACTCTCGAATATAGATTCGGCAGTCTTGGCCGACAGACACGCCGCTCCGCCTAGCTGCTTCAGCGCCGCCGAGGATCGCAAATCGGAGGTTTCTTAGTAGCCACCGAAGGAGCCTAGTAATATTCTTCACCAATATTCCCTCAATTGTAAAGACTGTTGCGTACGATTAGTGTAACTATTTATGGCATAGTATAAGGTGAAAAGCTCCTCTGTCGCCCATATTTTTCAGCACCCTAAAGGCAATCTCAGGTCGTATTGATTGGTGGCGGAGTCAGGTGCGGATCAGCGCGTAATCGATGACGCCAAGAAATCTTTCCGTGACCTTATCGGTTCGGATCGCGAAGCGCTTTTCCCTCGCTCAAAGCGTCCAGTAATAATAAAGAAGGAAATTATAAAAGAGCATCGCGACCCAAGCAATTATTCGTGCGCGCTTGTGCAGGTGGATAGAGGATAAGGCAATTATCGGAATGGAAAGGGCGATAAATCGGAAAGAGGCTATGCCACTGCTTTCCATTACCCAAACTGCGATACAAATATATAAAGAGAAATGATAGTACCAAGTGCGCGTGCTGCGAGCGCTGGCCTGTATGACAAGAAGAGCCGCCCACAAAAACCAGAAAAACATATACGAAAGGGATTTCGTTTCGGTATCAGAGAAGTTCCGTCGATCTCCCATAGCCTGTGCTATATCAACCACGGTCGTGGATATGACTAAGCCTGAAAGCAAGCCAAGACCTGCTGTCAGAAAAGCCGAGTTTAGCAGCGTCGATGATCTGCGACGGGATAGCCAAACTGATAAAAAATACACAAAGATAACAAGTATCATCCCCGTGTGGATAAAGGGGGCAACAGCGAAGAGAATGTAGGGCAAGAGCCGCCGCAGGCTTCCCTCCTGCATCTGAACCGCTGTCAGAACTATGGAGAACGCTAACGCACTTCGGACCTGCGAGACGAGCAGGTCAATTGTTATCGGATTCGCGAGTATTAGGATTGCTGCTATGCCACCTAAATATCGTGAAAGAAAGCGATGGGTTAGGAATGCCGATATTGCACTTAGGATCCCCAGTATTTGCTGGGGATCGAGGTTATTTCGCGCAAGAAATGTTAGCAAGCGGACCCAAGCGTACTCGAATGTGAGCAGCCCGACGATAGACTTATTGTAATCGTAGTAGTCTAGGCCATGTGTCTTAAGTATATCAATACGAGACACATAGTTTTCTACATCTGCAAATTCTGCATTCCGCACGTAGTCCCATGGTACTACAGCGATGAGGAAAGTGAACACGAGGCCCGCAAAAGTGCGCTTCACGATGGGTATAGTTCGGAAACTCATCGACCAAGAATTCTCTCGTAGAACCTTTGGGGCGCGCGCTCCGATAAGAACTCCGATAGATTTGGCGTAGCGTTCTCTACTGATAAGACCTGGTTGATCGCCTCGGCGAGCGCTCTGCAGGAATTCTCAGCGGCAACGCTAACGCCGGGTATTTCGTCAAGTCCGCCGGCGCAATTAGTGGTAACTACGCCTTGAGTGCCCGAAGCCAACATTTCTAGTATAACATTAGGAAATCCTTCTACGTCAGAGGTCACAAGCCCAACGTCACATGCCGCCATTAGGATCATGGGGTTATCTTGGTAGCCTAGTATTGAAACGAAGGCCTCCAACTCCATCATTTCAATCAGCGCAGTCAATTCCGTCCGCAAAGGACCGTCCCCGATCATGATTAAATGTATGTCGTGTCGACCTAAGGCATGAAGTGCTGCAATCGTCTCTATTGCCCTGTGGGGAGATTTAACCTTAGATAGTCGGCCGCACCATGCGATCCGCTTAATGCCTCTAGGGATATGAAGAAAGGGATCTGCAGGTGGTTCCTCAACCATCGGTAATGGGTTGACTGGATTCGGTATTGTAACTGTTTTTGCTTGAAGCTTTCCGTGAGTATGGAGGTTAAGAGAGCTTTCCATCCGTTCAGTTTGGCAAACTATTGAGTCCTGCCCGCCATAGAGATAATAGAGCTTCTTGACGAGCGCTCCCTTAAATCCAAGATCCCGCTCGAAGATCATCGTAGACTCACGAGTAACGAGTCGTGAGGATTTTAGTATTCCGACTTTTTTGAAGAAGCTTAGAGCTGCATTCAGGTGTGTAAAACTTGAGAAGGCTAGGCTGTAATTACTCTGCCAGCAGACCTTGGCGAGCGCAAATAGGCCATATTTTTCGCTGCGAGCGTTCGCATATATTAATTTGCACTTGGGGTGCGCTGCTAATTCGGCCAGAGTGCCGCTATTGCCGCGGCTAAGAACAAAACACACGACCTCATCATAGTCGTCGGACCTTAAGGCGGTGAGCGCCAACATATACGAAACACGCTCGGCTCCCCCCATTACGTCGGTCGGAAAGGCAATTAGTGCTCGCCTCGGTTTGTCAGTGTATTTCTTCAATTCCATTGAATACAACCGTAGATTCCCCTACAAAACCGGACCTGATTTAGATGGCGTTCTATGCGGACTGCACTGTCGCACGGAACGCCTGAGGGCTGAACTTCCTCTCACCCGTTCGACATAGACGACTGGTTCTGCGACGGGAATGCCAAGTGGTCTGCTGCCGGCACCGTGGATAGCGAGTTAAGGTAGCATTGCGCGGGCCTCGAACTCAATCGGGCTGATATAGTGAGGTGGTCCTGACCTGATGCTGTGGACGGCCTCTGGACCACCGTAGTGTGCGATGATTTGGCCGTTGAGCCATGTGTGGACAGCCTCTGCGGTGCAAGGGATTTCACTGGCGATCGCACCGGTCGGGTGCATCCATGTGTTCGGCCTGTTTGCGCAGGTCGACATGCCTGCTGGCCCTGATGAAGTCCGCAGATCGGGTCCCTAATCAGGTCAACGCGCTTGTAGCGCTCTGCTCCCCTGGGTTTGGCCGATCCCCGGTCTGACCGGTTCGTCATCACCACTCAGCCCCTTCCACCATCCCGGCGCCTCGTGGACCGGCGCTGGGAATGCCGTTCAGGCCGCGTAGACCTCCTTACGTGTCATGACTGCCCAGGCGATCCGTGCTGTCTTGTTCGCGAGGCCCACTGTCGCGACACGCACAGTCTTTCGCTCGAGGAGGCTGGCAAGCCATGGCTGGTGGCGTGGATCTCGTCGCACCATCCGCACGACAGCGGTGGCGCCGATGACGAGAAGACGTCGGAGATATCCGTCGCCTTGCTTGGTAATACCGCCCAGACGCTCCTTGCCGCCTGAACTGTTCGACCTTGGTGTCAGGCCGAGCCAGGCCGCGAATTGCCTGCCGGACCTGAACTGGGTCGGGTCGGGGACAGACGCGGCGATAGCGGAAGCCGTGATGGGACCGATGCCGGGAATGGTCGCGAGACGCCGACTGGTGTCGTCTGACCGATGCCAAACCATGATCTCGGCTTCCAGTCGTTCGATCTCAGCGGCAAGCTTGTCGAGCTGCGCAACCAGCGAAGACAGGGCCATGCGCGCGTGAGCCGGTAAATCATCCCGCGCGTCGTTGAGAAGCGTGGTTAACGCCTTCACCCCACCGGGCCCGGTGGCGGTGACGATCCCGAACTCAGCCAAATGCGCACGCAGCGCGTTGATCAGTGCCGTTCTCTGCCGCACCAGCAGGTCGCGCGTCTTGTGAAGTATCAGCACGCCCTGTTGCGCGCGGCTCTTCACGGCAACGAAGCGCATGGTCGGCCGCGTCACTGCCTCGCAAATCGCCTCGGCATCAGCAGCGTCGGTCTTGCCGCGCTTCACGTAGGGTTTGACGTAGGCGGGCGGCATCAGCCGCACCTCATGGCCGAGGGCAAGAAGCTCTCGCCCCCCAGTGATGCGCGGATGCGCAGGCTTCCATGCCAACAAGGCATGGCGGCAGGGACGAAAAGAACGGCAGCATTTCGCTGCGGCGGAGTTTGCGCCTGGCCGCCACTGCGCCATCAGCGCTGATTGCATGGGCTTGAAACACCCGATTCGCGAGATCGAGGCCGACAACGGCAACATCCTGAGGCATGGGAACGCTCCTTAGACCTGGCTCAACGGCCAAATCATCGCACACTACGGTAGTGCAGAGGCCGTCCACAGTATCAGGTCAGTCAAGACCGTCGGCGGGATGGCCCAGACGGTCTATCGCGGCGTCGAGCGAGTGCGCTCTCTCTTCGTTCCGACGATGGCAGCCAGCAATCTCGCAAGGTTGCCTCGATTGCTGGCTGCATGACGCCGAAAGGTAGCATCAGCAGCGCATACCGCTCGCGACGACACATCGGGAACTCGAGGCAGCCGGACCAGTCAAAGGGAAACCGTTCTGTCCCAGCGACTTCTTCAGCGGCCTGTTAGAGCATTCTAAGCAGCGTTGTTACTTAGTACGTCAAGAAGGTCCTCTAACACAAAACGCTCAGGGGTTACCGACGCAGGATGCCAGTTCATAGAGCGGTCCCAGAAGCCGGGACACTTCCTATAGGCATCGGCCGTAAATGTATAGCTGATTTCTATCACAAGCCACTTGCTGCCAGAATAAATGAAGTCAAATGCGCAGCTTTGAGCCTGCATATCGGCCGCGACATCAAACGCAATTTCGATGCACTCCTTCGGGATATAGGCGGGCTCGTAATGAATGGCGCCACTCCCCGAGGCTCTAAAATCTCCTTCACGAACCATGCGCTTGATCGCAAACGCGCGTTTGCCGATTACAACCACTCGAATATCATGGTCACTTTCTGGAATAAAATTCTGAAAATATAAATAGTCGACCTGACGTGAACTTCTAGAGTTAGCGCGGTGGGGCAGTACCGATCTAACTATGCCCCGACCAATATTCACGAAAGAACCAAGGGTCTTGTCGCGCTTGAACTGCCAGATGCGATCTCGGAGGTTATAAAAGCGCGAATTCCTCCAGCCCCGACTAAACGCCACCTTTGCTAATCTTCGCGCATGCCGGCGGGAGCCGATCAGCTGTACATTTTGTGAGCCGGCCCCGCCTCGTAATTTCCAAACTTTGGGAAAATCGGCTTGCTCAATCCACTGAATTGCCGTTTCCTTGTCGTAGAAAATATGCGTTTCAACCAGAGGCGCCCCCACCGCCTCAAGCAGATATTTTTGCCCAACCTTGTCATCATAGTGCCAAGCAGTGGAATTGTCAGGAAAAACAGTAATTCCCATATTCTCAACCGAAGCTATCAGTTGCCGCGCGAATAACTGTGCCCTGAAATCGCTGTGTTTCCAGTGCCACAAAAGTGCCTGGCACCCACGGAGCTGCTGGATGATGTCTGATGCAAAGCAGTCCACCTCTTTGTATTGAATTCCTCTTTCTTTGCAGTAGGCAATCCATTCAGTGACGAAGGAGCCGGACCGTGTATGAATCGCTATCACAATCGATCTTTCTATGATATTCTTAGTCTGGTTCGGTCTGTCTAGGATGGTCAGCCGGGGCCTGCGGATAAGGCTGCTGCATAGCATGCACAACAAGCTCATGGTGAGATGGGCACCGCAACATGTTAAGGCGTTGAAGTCTCCTAGTAGGAGGCGTCACAAGATTGCGCATAAGACTAATATTCATTAAGCGTCGCAATCCCCTAAACCGAATTGGGGACGAGAGGTCTATCAGCGACTGTGCCTTTCGCCCTGCGACAAAAGCATTCCAATGATCTAGCCATTCATCTGGGCGCGTTTCTAGACATCTCCGCATCTCTTCGATTTCATTTACAAGGGATTGCCGGGCGTCATCGCTCAACATCTCGACTCCTCCTATGGAAACCTTCTGCGAATATGGGTGAATCGAGACATCAATCCCTTCAAGGCGGGTATCCTCAAAGTCAAAATTTATCTCTGCAAGATATCCTTTGTCCCATCCCGGTCGTTCCACTTGAGTGTCGAAGATAAGGTTCCCTAGGCTGTAGATAATTGGCTTTCCTAGATAAATCTCGTAAGGCCCGGGCACATGAGGGTGGTGACCTACCACCGCATCGACTCCTATATCTATTAGAAAGCGGCACATATCCCTAAGTCCAGGACGGGGGTAAGGAAAAAATTCATTACCCCCGTGTACGCAAACGATCACGGCATCAGCCTCTTGCCGCTCCCTGAGGATTGCTTTGGCCATCTTCAGGGGATTTAGAATAGCCGCGCCGGCCTGTCCGTCCGCAGATAGGTTAAATTCCTGCTCGGCGTACGAAAAAAAAGAAAACCTCCGACCTTTTATGGGGAGCCGTAAGGGCGCTTCTGCTGAAGCGCGATTGTTGCCCGCCCCGAAGTGTGCAATGCCATTGCGCTCAAGTTCCTTGATTGTTTGCTCAAGTCCAGTTAATCCGTAGTCGTAGATATGATTGTTAGCTAAACTGACGGCCTTCACTCCAGCATGCGAAAGGCAATTTGAAACGCCGCCGCCGACCCGAATATTTGGCCCAGATTTTCGGATCCTCGTCCCTGCGTCACAGATGGGTGCTTCCAAGTTAATTATTGAATAATCAGCACTCTGCAGGAGATCTGTTGAATTGCCAAAGATGCCGGGGCCATTCTTGGCAATATCCTCAAACCTAAGGATCGGGGCGAAGTCTCCCCCGAAAACTATTTTAACCCGACACTCTTTTTGCATTTAAATTGATCTTTCCTTTTTGTCGTGCGCGCTGGTCCTGATCATAAAATGTATAATTGAGATAGCAATGAGGGTAGCGCTGCATACGGAGTAGGAGGCGACTGCCATCAGGGGTGTTTGCGATATGAAATATGCCAGAAAGATCGAAGAGATTCTTGCAAGAATAAGTATGATGTTGAATATAAGCGCTTCATGCTGCTTCCTAATCACAGGAATGACTCTTACCGCGGGTATATTGGCTACCATCATGGCGATCCACAGCGCCATCCACTGTGCGTAATAACCGGCCTCTTGCCACTCATCGCCGAATAGGACTGAAAACATTGCTGGAGCGAACGACGCGAAGCCAACAATTGCTGGAGCCAATGCCAAGAGCGCCATCGTGGATCGGATCAACAGGGGCATGAGCGGTTGGCCGCTTCTAGATAATTCTGCAAATCGCGTATATAGGACGTTTCCTACGGCCGCTCCGATGATGTTTGAGGGGAGATTCAGAACGCTGCGAGTTAGAGTATATAAGCCCGCCGCTGTCGGAGAGAAGAGTGAGGCGAGTAGTATTACAGGTACTACCTGCGATCCGGCATTTAGAACATCCGTAGGCATTCTGTATATAGGGAAGTCTCTGTGCCGTTTTAGAAGATCCGCGAGATCAGTACGGGAAATTCGAGGTGCCGGATGCCGCATACTGCCTACACCGCTTCGCAGCATGATTGCTTGAACAGCTGGGGCAAGCGAGGTCACCGTTACTAAGGTGGATGCGAGCGGTGAAGCTAATCCTCCCCCTACGCGTGCCAGATTGACTATAAATGCCTGCGCGACAGCGACGGCCCCTATTATTCGGAATGCGCTCAGCCGTGCAGCACGGAAGTTTGCTACGTCTTGCAGGGCGACGGCTATCAGCGCTAGGGGCAGGAAGTAGATTAGGCTACCCAGCCCCTCGGCACCCACGATCTGTAATAGGGGACGGCCCCCGGCTATTAGGGCCAACCCCAGCAGGCTGGACATTCCTACAGCAATTAAGAAAGAAAGACGTGCTAGTTTTGCTGCCTCGCATTCAGAGATAGCTGTTACAATCGCCATCGGATAGCGTAGTGCGACGATAGGACTTAGGATGCTAATAAGCGACAGAAAGACGCCCTGTAAGCCGAAGGCTTCAGGGCTGTAGATCCTGGTAATTAGTGGAGAGAATGCAAAAACCACTATTTGCGCAACGGCAGTGCCGGAAGCTACAGCGAGAACGTTACGTATTAATGATGATGAGGTAATGCGCTTCATAACATCTATTTTTTAGCAACCTGTTCTCATGATTTCTGTCAGGCTTTGTTTAACGATGACTATCCCGGTCGAGCGGGCACGACAGGATGTAGATGTGCAGGGTAGGAAACGGAACTGAGACGACGGTTGAGAAAGCTCTCATGCGTGGGTTGGCTACCGCATGACCGTGGTTTCGCGCTAGGACTGTGTCGGTTTAAATGGCGAGCGTTAATTGGGTCGGCTCATAACAGGGCACGAGGGTTCCCCGCTGCGTTCCGCCTCCAACCTTACGCATCAGCATGATCGGAGCGTCTTTGTCTTCTACGCCTTGAGTGCTGGCCTATCAGGCCAGGGTGGCCGTTACCGCTCTGTCGATGGCCCAGATGAAGCCGACCATCTTGCAAGCGATGGCCGTAGTGACGACCACCTTTGCCTTTCCGGCAACGAGCTGATGTCGATAGCGTTGGTACATCCGCAATTGCCCCTTCCTGGCAATGTCCCGGACAGCTTTGGGGAGTCCCTCGATCCTTTCGTGAATCTTGCGGCTGACACGCGCTTGCATTCGGTAGCTCCCTGCGCCTTCGATCAAGGCGCGTCGATCGAGGCCACTGCTCGATTTGGTAATTCTGCCTCGGGGCGCATGCTGGCGCCGCTGGAATGCTTGAAGGTTGTGAGCCCGAGATATACCATCAGCTGCCGGGGATTGTCGAACCGTCGGAAGTCGCCGACCTCGGCCGCCACCGTCACGACAACAATGGATGCCACGCCAGGCATGGTCTGAACAGCTTCGACCACGGGCGCCAAGTCCCAACTCGGCAGTAGGTCGGCGATCTGCCCGGTCAGCCTCACGACACAAGCCTCGGCATCGCCCACAGTATCGACATGGTCCTGAAATAGGATCTGCTGTGCAGGATGCTGGAAGCGCACCATCGTCAGCCACCGCCGATAGACAACCGTCCAGCCATTCTTGCCCGGATAGATGCGTCCATGATGGAGCAGGAAGCCATGCGAGCACCCGTATCGCCTTATGCGTCACGTCAGGCACCCAAACCGCCGTCAGCTCGCTCGCCTTGTGCAGCTACGCAAGCATCGCTGCATCCCGCCGATCGGCCTTCACGCGGTCGCCTCCTTTAACTGGTATGAACGAGGGCGAGACCACGATGCACTCATGCCCCAGCTCCACAAGCTGGCGGTGCAGACCGTATTCGCAAGGTCCGGCCTCATAGCAAAAATGTAGCTGGGATTCCTTCACGCCCAGCTTCTCCACCAGCTTTCGGGCGTGGTCGGGTCGGTGCGGGATTGTCCCCAGTGGCGCACCTCGCCACCGCGCTCTTCCTTCGTATTCGCAACGGAGATCGTCGCCTTGTGGAGTCCAGCCCGATGAACATGCTATCCTACATATGGTCTCTCCCCCATTTTTAAGGCTCGGCACCAGGCCAAACTGGCGCAACCCTCGAACGGAGAATGCCGGGAGAGGCCATTGCCCCAGTCAGCTCCAAGCGCGATCATAGGGTCTAAAGGGGGTAATACTCTATAAGACAAATATTCGAAAAACCACCGATAACGCCAATCATCGGTCACCCGCGGGCCCGTCCTGCGCCGCCTCGTCCATCTCCCGCTGCAGCGTCCGGATCTCGGCCTGCAGCGCCTCGTACTCGGCCAGCTTGCGCTTCAGGAACCCCGAGGCCAGCCGCGCCTTCTCCTCGATCCCGCCCGGCGTCAGCAGGTAGGCATAGGCCAGCTTGTTCTGCGACACCCGGAAATTGCCGGCCTTCACCTGGCCCTTCTCGACCAGGGCCCGCAGCACGTAGTTGACCCGGCCCAGGCTCAGGCCGAGCTCGGCCGCGATCTCGCGCTGGGACAGGGTGGGATCGGCCTCGAGAAGCCGCAGCAGGCGAAACCGCAGATCGTCCTGGCTCATCGCGCGCCCATGGCTGCCGCACCGGGACTCGCGGGCGAGCTCGGGGGCAGACGGAGGTCGATGCAGTCCGCGTTCATCGCTGAACGCTTATCTACCCCAAGCTGAATGCACAACATCGATCTGACCCGGGACGTCGGGGCAGGGGACAGGGCGCCTCCCACCGGCGGCCCTCCGCCTGCGGCGAGGCCTCGGGATCCGGCGCGCGCGCCTCTCGCGGGTGCCTGTGGCCCGGTTCGGGGCATTTTTCGGCACAAAAGCGCTTCGTGATGCGCGTCAGGCTTGTGGCGTAGCCCTCGATCGCTAAAAGGGGCCGGATCGTGGCAGGCGCCGGTGAACCGGCCGATATCGGGTGCGAGACGATCGCCCGGCCAGGGCACAACCGGGTGAGAGGCACAAGCATGACGGGACAGGCACGCGAGCGGGAGCGGCCACGGCTGGCGGCGGTGACGGCCGCACCGGCGCAAGGCAGCGCCACGGCTGATGACGAGATCGACCTTCTCGCCCTGCTGCGCACCATCTGGCGCGGCAAGTGGCTGATCCTGCTTTGCGCGCTGCTCACGCTTGGCGCCGGAATCTACTACGCGACCCAGGTCGCCACGCCCCGCTACACCGCCTCGACCGCCGTCGCCCTGCAGGTGAAGAACCCGCAGGTGCTCGATCTCGAGAGCGTCATGTCGGGGGTCTCGACCGACGACACCAGCATGAACACCGAGGTCGAGGTGATCCGGTCGCGCGGGCTGCTGGAGCAGCTGGTGAGCGAGCTGGACCTGCTGCAGGATCCCGAGTTCAACGCGACGCTCCGGCCCGCGGATGAATTCTCGCTCCGCGGCCTCTTGGCGCCCGTTCTGGGCGATACCCCAGAGGCACTTGCCGTGGTGGCGGAGGAAACCGTCCTCAACAACACCGTCGATGCGCTTCGTGGCGCCCTCGGCGCCTCGGTGCAGCGCGACACCTTCATCCTCAATGTCCGCGCCACGACCGGCGATCCCCGCAAGTCGGCCCTGATCGCCAACACCCTGGCGGAGCTCTACATCGAGGATCAGATCGCGGTGAAATTCCGGGGCACGGAAGAGGCCGTGACATGGTTGTCCGAGCGGGTGACGGCGCTCGAGGACGAGCTGCGCGAGAAGGAAGATCAGATCGCCACGCTGCGCTCGGAGTCCGAGCTCGTGAGCCCGGAGGCGCTGGAAGGCCTGAACCGGCAGGCCAAGGATGTCCGCGACCGCCTGGCGGCGCTGCAGGGACAGGTGGCGCGCGACCGGGAGGAGATCTCGGCACTGGAGGCGGCGCTCGAGACCGGGGACGTGGCGGAGGCGGTGCGCTTGGCAGGCGATGCCACCCTGCGCCAGCTGGCGCAACGCGTCACGACCGGCGAGGGCCAGGCCATGGAGCTGTTCGAGCGCCGCGCCGAGACGGTGCTCGCGCGACGGGCCGGCGAAGTCGACCGCTCCGCGGCGCAGGCCGCCTCGCTGGAAAGCTCCCTCACGCGTCTCCAGGCGCAGGCCGAGGCGCAGGCCGAGGAGCTGGGCCAGCTGCAGCAGCTCGAACGAGAGGCCCAGGCCACCAGGACGCTTTACGAAACCTTTCTCGCACGCCTCAAGGAGGCGGCGGTGCAGCGCGGGCTGCAGCAGGCCGATGCGCGGATCCTGTCGGAGGCCACCCCGGGCGAAATGGTGGCGCCACGCAAGGCCCGGATCGCCGCGCTGGCATTGATCCTGGGGCTGATGATCGGCACCGGCCTGGTGCTGCTGCGCGAGGCGATGCGCTCCGGCTTCCGCAGCCCCGAGGAGCTCGAATCCCACACCGGCCGGGCGGTGCTGGGGCAGATACCGCGCATGCCGATCCGCAAGCGCGCGCAGCTCGTGGGCTACCTCAACGACAAGCCGACCTCGGCCGCGGCGGAGGCGATCCGCAACCTGCGCACCTCCGTGCTGCTGTCGAACCTGGACGCGGCGCCGAAAGTCATCCTGGTGTCCTCCTCGGTGCCGGGCGAGGGCAAGACGACCCAGGCGATCGGCCTGGCGCACAACCTGGCGGGCCTCGGCAAGAAGGTGCTGCTGATCGAGGGCGACATCCGCCGGCGCACCTTCAACGAGTATTTCAGGGGCAAGTCGGATGCCGGCCTGATCGCGGTGCTGTCCGAGGAGGTGCCGCTCGAACAGGCGGTGCTGCGATCCGAGGAGTTTCCGGTCGACGTGCTGATGGGGCAGAAGTCGAGCGTGAACGCGGCGGACCTGTTCTCCTCCGACGCGTTCACGACATTCATGACGCGGGTGCGCGAGACGTATGACTACATCGTCATCGACACGCCCCCGGTCCTGGTGGTGCCGGATGCGCGCGTCATGGCGGCGGTGGCGGACGCGATCGTCTACGCGGTGGAGTGGGACGCGACCCCGCGGTCCCAGGTGACCGAGGGGCTGAAGCTCTTCGCCTCGGTGGGCACGCCGGTCACGGGCCTGTCGCTGTCGCAGATCGATCCGACG
The DNA here is from genome assembly GCF_900172345.1 of Limimaricola soesokkakensis. Classification (GTDB taxonomy): domain Bacteria; phylum Pseudomonadota; class Alphaproteobacteria; order Rhodobacterales; family Rhodobacteraceae; genus Limimaricola; species Limimaricola soesokkakensis. The sequence continues at coordinate 8,717 of NZ_FWFY01000013.1, read as the reverse complement.
AAGATGCGGCGCTACGGTTATGGCGGCCAGTACGGGGCCTACGCGCGATACGGCCGGAAATACTACGACGCCTGAAACCAGGCGGAGCGAGGACGGCCGGAAGGGCGCCCCTAGGGGCGCCCTTTCCCGTTTCCCGAAGGCCAGCTTGCCGCGCTCGCCGGTCAAGCCCCGGGGGAGCCCCTTGGTGTATGGACTGCGCGGTACGCCTGCGCTTTCATGACCCTCACATCCTGCCGCAAGGCAGGGCAGGCCTGCCGTCGGTCCAGGCTTCAAGTTCTCGCCGGCCCATCATCGACCCGGCCATGCAGGCCGACCACCCCCGGGACCTTCTCCTCCCGGACAGCTTGACCTCCGCTGGATTTCCCGCGAGAAAATGCAACTGTAGAGTGTTTGCGCGGTGCGAGGGGACATGATGGCCATCCGGGTGTTTCGGTGCGATGAGTGCGGGCATCGGCTGCGGCTGAACGCACGGAAATGTGGCGCTTGTTTCGCGTCGACGCCCTCCCGGAACCGGCTTGGTGTTCCGACGCTGGCGGTGCTGGCGCTGATGGGTGGAGCGCTGGCCTGGCTGGCCCTGTGAGTGGAGCCCACTCCCCTTGCGCAAGCCGCATACGGGCAGGACGACCCCGGCCGCGACAATGCCTGTGCGCTCGCAGGGGCCTCGTCCGCGACCAGGCGCTCCCAGGGGTTTCCCCGCCACCGCCCGCCGGAAAAAATCCGGCAGGCTGAGCCCGGTTCCCCAGGGCGGTAGGGCTTCAGTTGGTCACGCCGGCGGCGGCGGTGTTGATCAAGGTCGGCAAGGCCTGTTGCAGGGCCCTGTTCCACTTGGTGATGGGCTGGGCCTCGATGAAGAGAATGTCGTCGGGGCGCATCTGGAATTTCGTGGCGAGCACCAGGGCGGCGGCGTTGCCGGCATCGAGATGCCAGGCGATGACGGCATCTTCCCCGGTCGCCGTCCGCGCCGGGCGCAGCACGTAGATCTCGGTGGGATCGCCGGTGGTGGTCTCGATGCCGCCATTGGCAAAGAGCACGTCGGCGAGCGAGGCCTGACGGTTGTAGGGCAGCGCAAAGCGGTTCTGGTTGACCACTTCGCCGGCCAGGTAGACGTAATCCCGAGGCTCGGCGTCCAGTTCTTCGCGGCTGGCGAAGTTTTCGCGCGCCTCGGCCAGCGCCGCGCGACGCAGGCCGATCTCGGCCTGCAGTTCGTTCAGGGCCTGCAACCGGGCGGAGCTTCTGAGCTGGGTCTCGTCGAGCTGCTGCTCGTAGAACTGCAGCGCCCGGTCGAGGTCGTAATTGGTGTCCACATAGATGGAGTCGCCGGCTTGCAGCACGGTGTTCTGCAGCTCGGGACGTGCGAAGAACGACTCGACGGGGATCTGGTAGAGGGTGCCGTCACGGTAGAGGCGGATCGAGGCGTAGTCCTGATCGCGCAGCGTGACGCCGCCGGCCGCCGTCAGCGCCTCGCCGAGGTCGAGGGTGTTGAGGGTGATCGGCACGAGCCGGGCCTGGGCCACGGCGCCGCCGACGGCGACGCGCTTGGAATTGAACTCGGCCACTTCGAGCGAGAAGGCCGGGTCGATGCCCTGGCGAACGATCGCGTCGAAGACGGCGGCCTCGGCTTCCTCGAGGGTGAGGCCCGCGATCTGGATCTGCCCGATGTCGGGGATCGCGATCGCGCCGTCATCTCGCACGGTATAGCCTTGGCGCTGCGACTGGGCGGCCAGGAGCCCGGAGAGTTGCTCGACCGTGGAGCCGGCCGCGGTCTTGGTGGCCAGCAGCACCACGTCGCCGATGCCGATCTCGTAGGGTTGCGGCTCGACGGCGGGTGGCACGCGCAGCTCGAGCGGCTGGGGCGTGAGGGTGGGCACCTGCGGCGACGGCGGCAGGGCGCCGAGGCCACGCGGACTGCCGCCACCCGCGGTCTGGAAGAAGATCGCCGGCAGACTTCGGGGCGTATAGGGCGTGCTGTTGGCCCGCGGCAGCGTCTGGGAGGTGAGCGCAATCACCTCGACGGGCAGGCCCTCGACCTGCTCCTGAACGGAGGCGCTGTTGTAGCTCACGCCGCAGCCGCCCAGTGTCAGGGCGGTTCCGAGCAAGAGCGCGCGCAGGGCGGTCCTGGTGATCATGGGTCTTTTTCCCCTGCCTGTGCCCGCATTTCGCGGTGCGATACTGCTCTCCGGATGACATGCGGGCTGGCGCCATCGCCGGTCGTGGCACCCATCGGCCATGTCGGCGGCCCGAGCCTGCCTTCCGCGGCCGATCTGGCCCGGCTCTTGGTAGACCGGCGGCCACCGAAAACCCATAGGGGTCCGGCGCGCGAGGCGGGCGCTGTGGTGGGAGTGTCACGATCGGGGGTTGCATGCAGGGCCCCGTGGTCTAGGAGGCCGGGCGCGAACTGGATGGGACGGGCGGGGTTGTACCCTGGCAGGACCTCATGATGCCGGAGGATGCGATGGAGCGACGCTGGTACGTGGCGCAGCTCAAGCCGAACGGCCTGCAGCTGGCACGACGGAACCTGGAACGGCAGGGGCTGGAGGTATTCTGCCCGCTGCAGCGGGTGGAGCGGCGACGGGGGCACCGGGTGAGCTCCGTGCTGGTGCCGTTTTTCCCGGGCTATTTCTTCGTGGCGCTGGCGCCGGCGGGGGGCGAGATGCGCGCGGCAAGCCATACTCGTGGCGTGGCGCGGCTGGTGGCGTTGGGGCCGGAAGGCCCGAAGCCGGTCCCCGCGGCGCTGATCGCGGCGCTGCGGGCCAGCTGCTCGCCCGACGGCATCCTGCAGCCGCCTGGGCTCGAGACCTACGAGGTGGGCGAAGCGGTGCGGGTGACGGCAGGGCCGCTCGCGGGACATGTCAGCCGCATCGTGGCACTGGCACCAGAGGACCGGATCTGGATGCTTCTCGACCTGATGGGACGCGAGACGCGGGTGGCGGTGAAGCGTTCGGACGTGAAACGGCTCTGAGGCGGATCCGGCGGCGGGCCCGTGGTATCGACATTCAGTCGGGAGGGCCCGTCCGGCGCAGCCGAAGGATTGGGCAGGGCTCCCGTACTCCAGACTGTGCGGGGCGCTCGGCCGAACGGGAGGGGGATGTTGCCCTGGCGGTGACAGCCGCAACCCCTGACCATTGCCGCAAATCTGCAACGCTCGCATACATTGAAAGATCTATCGGGTGCAGGGCTTACGCCGGGTCGGCAAGGCTTTTACAGAAAGCAAAGGCGGGCCTCTTGGGGGGCTTTGTTCGGTATTATGCGCTGCCAAAAAGGAATTTCAGGGTGAAATTGCGGATTTCAACAAGTGTGATGGGCCTGTGCGTGGGCTTGGCGAGTGGGGCGGCAACGGCCCAGGACAACCCGTCCCTGGGCACGGCCGAAGTGACCACAGAGCTGCAGGTCCGTGGCACCAACCCGGCGCTGGAGATCGAAGCGGCGCCACGGGACATGTCTGTCAGCGGTGACGAGTTCGTCACGTCGCTGCAGGCGATGACGAAGCTGCTGCTACCGCCGAGAAGCCCGGTCCTTTTGGGGATTGGTTCGGGTGTGGTAGCGCCGCATGGCACGGTGTTCGCCTCAGTTTCAGGCACGACCAACCGTGACGACGCTGCCGGCGCCTCCGACGACCTCAACCTCGACGGCTCCGTGGCCTTCGGCTTTGGCTTGGGCGACGCGACCGAGACAGTGGGCATGCAAGTGACCACTGCGATCACGGGGCTCGAGCCCTTCGGGGATTCCGGCAGCCTGAGCCTGAAGTTCAGCCGCGCCTTGGCGCCGACCACCTTTGCCGGCCTGTCCTTCGGAAACGTCGCCGGTTGGGGGGTCGAGGAGGACGAAGACGTGAAGACGACCCTCGCCGTCACCCATTTCGGTGACATCTGGGCGCAGGACACCTATTTCCCCTTCATGCTGACCGCAGGCTACGGCACCAACGTGACCGAGGGCGGCACCGAGGAAGGCGCCATCCTGGGCGCGGGCGTGGGCCTCAACGAGTATCTCGGCCTCAGCGTCTCGACCAACACCGAATTCGTGAATCTCGGTGTCGGCTTCCGGTCTCCGGAGCTCGAGGGGTGGAACCTGTCGCTGACCGCGGTGGACGCCTTCGACCAGGAAGACCGCCAGGCGCTGCAGATCGCCGTGTCCTATGCCGTCCCCAACGCATTCTGAGAAGGTGTGATCCAATGACCCGTATTTCCTTGAAAACGAAGATCGGCGCCGCGGCGCTGGGTCTGTCGCTCGTGCTTGCGCCCGTCACGTCCTTCGCCGGGGGTGACGACGTCAGCGGCCAGGATCCGAGCACCACGGGTGCCGGTGGGGCCGACACCGCAGGTGCGTCGGCGGCACAGACCGCCGCTGCGGTGTCGGTGGTGACCTCGCTGGGCGGTTCGGTCAGCACCCCGGCTGCCGCGCAAGCGATGTCGGCCCTGCAGTCCGCTTTGGCCTCCAACCCCCCGGGCAGCCCGGCAGTGGCGCAGGCACTGGCTCTGGCCATCCCGAGCCTGATTTCGCCAACCGCAGCTGCGAACCCGCCCGCGATGAGCCCGTCCCAAGCGGCCGCGGCGCGCACGGCGGTACGAGCCATGGTGCGGGCGCTGCGAAGGAACGGCGTAGGGGTGCCGACCGAGTTGGCTACGTTGAGCAATTCGCTCGGCGCCTGAGCCGCGACAGGCACTGCCTCGGCGCGGTCCTGTTACCGCGCTGGATTTCGACCCCGGGTACGCCCGGGGTCTTTTTCTTGGCCCATAAAAGCGCCGCCAGGCACGTCCGAGGCCGCCCCGACGCGCCGCAGCGGTGGCAAACACAGCTTCACAGCAGCTGGGCCGTCGCCGATTGCCGCAGTCGAGGCTGAAGTCCGAGCACTGCCCGCGCGAACGCCTATTTCTGAAGAATTCTTGCCAGGTTCGTCCCGCTGTCATTTTCCGGCGCAACTTAGCCATGGCGCCAACCAGACAGAGCATGGAATTGGCCCAGCCCGGGGGCTCGCGCGTGAGCGTGAAGTCCGGACGGGCCGGGCCGAGTTGATGCCACTCAGGCCATATCGGGCGCGAGCCCGGCCGAGCCCCACTATGCTCGCCGGCGAATGTGGCGCCATTATGTCTCAAGAGATGCGCCATTCCGATCGCGCATTGGCTGTGGCTTCGAAGTGGGCTTGGTGGAGGGCTCAACAAGTCGCCCCGCATCGAAGCCCTAGTCGGGTCCGCCCCACACCCTCTTGGTGCATTATCGTACTGCCGCTTCACGCCTCCCGAGTGGCGGATTTCCGCCTTACCCTTCGTTAACGCACGGAATAGGCACGCATTGTTCCCCAAAAGTACAGGTGCAAAGGCATATTTATATATACGAAAGTATAGTAATCCTATAGGTTGATTGACACAGGAATAGAATCAACTCTGAAAAACATATATTTTTCAAAAACCTAGAGATCTGACCTTGGCATTACGGCAAGGTTGTGGAGAAACTACATCGGTCAAGTGGCAATTTCCCTTCTTCCGGCTCTCAACTTGTAATGGTACATCCCTAGGAAGAAAACGTTGCGTCACAGTGAGTACGAGTGAACCGCTAGGCGGGGTACGAGGGGATCATCCAATGTTCGACATGAGTGGAAACTTCGCTTTGGGCGAAGAGTTTTCGGCTGCCGAAAGCTCCTGGCACCCCCGGCACGCCCTGTGCAGCCATGGCCGCCCGGGCAAGCGCCTTTTCGATCTTTGCATGTGCCTGCTGCTGCTACCGCTGATGATGGTGGTGATGGGGGCATTGCTGCTTCTGAATCCTTTCTTCAACAAGGGCCCGCTCTTCTTCGTGCAAAAGCGGATGGGCAAGGACATGCAGCCCTTTCCAGCGTTCAAGTTCCGCACCATGACCGCGGCGCCGCGGATCGCACGGGGCGCGTTCGATGCGCTCGAGTCCAACCGGATCACACCCTTGGGCGCGGTGCTTCGCAAGACGCGTCTCGATGAGATCCCGCAGATCCTGAATGTGCTGCGCGGTGAGATGAGCCTCATCGGTCCGCGCCCCGACTTCTATGATCACGCGGTAATCTATGCGAGCCAGGTACGTGGATATCGCGAGCGTCACACGATCGTGCCAGGGATCAGCGGGCTGGCACAGGTGCGGGTGGGCTATGTCGACGGACTTGCTGGTGTGCGCCGCAAGGTGGCGGCAGACCTGCTCTATGCCGAGCGCGCCAGTTGGAAGCTCGATCTGTGGGTGACCTGGCAAACGATCCGCACGGTGGTGGCACGTCAGGGTTCGTAAGGCTGCGGCTTTAATCGAAATGCCCTCAAGACGTTTCGCGGTGGAGTTCCAAGAGACATTCCGAGGCCGGTCCCCCGAGGGGCCGGCCTTTGACGTTCCGGCATGGGTCGGAGAGGTCGGCGCTGCGGGTCGGAGCCTTTCCGCGTCTTCCACGATGTGGCGGAGTTCTGAAGCCGGACGCAGGACGGACGCGCCAAGATCCGGTCCGGTCCATCATGGCCCGAGGCCGTCAAAAGGGGTGGCGCAACCCGACCTCGGCGACAATCGTAGCGCGAATGACGCACTATCAAGCGCACGCATGGATAAAACCTCAGACGGCCACAATTGCGCCTCAATTCATGGGCTTATCCAGACCTACCACGGCGGATGCCGACTTCGTCAGAAAGACGATAGAACCCTAAGAAGTTAGAGTAATCATGTCATCGATCCTCACCAACAACTCCGCGACGTCTGCTCTCTCGACCCTGCGGAACATCAACTCGAACTTGAACAACACCCAGGACCGTATCTCGTCCGGCCTTAAGGTGTCCTCGGGCAAGGACAACGCCGCCTACTTCGCGATTTCCGAGACGATGAAGGGCGACAGCGGCATGACCAAGGCCGTGAACGAGAGCTTGACCCTGACCAAGAACTCGGTCGCGACCGCGCGCCTCGGCGCCGAGCAGTTCGCCGATCTGGCGACGGAATTCCGCGACAAGGTTGCCTTCGCCCAGGAGAACAAGGGCGGCCTTGATGAGATCGAATCCGACCTGAAGCGTCTCGTGGCCGACATGACCGCGATCATGTCGCAGTCCACCTTCAACGGCGATGATATTGTCAACGCTGGCGGTAAGCGGGCAGACGGTACTGCTGCAGCAGCAGCGACCATTTCGGCCACGACTGGTGTGATTGCGCCAGCCGCGGGCGTCACCGGAAGCGCCGCCGCCGCCCCGCGCGAAGTGATCACTGGCGTCAGCCGCGATAGCGCTGGCGCCCTGCAAACCACAAAGATCACAGTGTCGCCGGTCGATTTGAACGCACAGCGTGAGAAGTTCGCCCTTATCGCAAGCGCTTTTTCGGCAAACGCAGGAAATGCGACCACCGGTGAAGCCTTTCTCTCCGGGGTACTGAATGAGGCGGACGCTGCGACCAAGGCGACGGTCGACGCGGCCACTTCGCTGGGTCAGTCCGAGAAGTCGATCGAGCGTCAGCAGGAGTTCCTGACCAAGCTCTCCGACAACCTCGACTCGGGCGTCGGCGCGATGGTCGATGCGAACATGGAAGAAGAAGCGGCCCGTCTGCAGGCACTGCAGGTCCAGCAGCAGCTGGCCTCGCAGTCGCTCTCGATCGCCAACCAGGCGCCGCAGAACATCCTGAGCCTGTTCCGCTAAGGCACTTCGCGGCCCGCCCTCCGGGGCGGGCCGCATTCCTGCTGGGGCGGCGTTTAATTCCCTCTGGCAGTTTTCGACCGGCTGGCGCGCCTGCGCGATCCTCGGGTTGTGTCCGCGTCCGCCTCCACCGTCCCCGCCAGAAGCGCGGGGCCCTGAGCAAGAGCAGAACGCATGAGCATCGCCGCCTACAAGGCCACCATCCGCGAAAGCGAAACCCCCCGCCAGATCGAGCGCCGCGTGCTGAGCCGCGTCACCGGCCAGCTCGCCACCCGCGCCTCTGCCTTCGACCGGGCCGAGAGCGCCCGCGAGCGCAGCGCGCTCCTGTCCGATGGGCTGCGCGACGATCTGGTGACCAATCAGAAATTCTGGTCCGAGCTGCAGTTCGACCTGGCCCAGCCCGGCAACGCGCTGCCGGCCGAGCTGCGCGCCGGGCTGATCTCCTTGGCGATCTTCGTCGACCGCCAGACCAGCGCCGTGATCGGCGGCAATGCCGGCGTCGGCGCGCTGGTCGAGATCAACCGCTCGATCGTGGCGGGCCTTGGCGGCCAAGCCCCGGCTCCGGCGGGAGTGGCCTGACATGGCGCTCAAGCTCACCCTCAAGCCCGATGAGCGGATCGTCGTCAACGGCTGCATGATGCGCAACTCGTCGCGCCGCGTCGTGCTCACCATCGAAAGCCATGCCGACGTGGTGCGCGGGCATGAGCTCTTGGACGAGGACGCGCCGGTGACGCCGGTCACCCGGGTCTACTACCTCGTGCAGAACGCGTTGATCCACTCCAAGCTGCGCGACGACCTGGTGCCGATCATCCAGCGGGAGATGGCGAACCTCGCCACCACCTTCGGCCATCCGAGCCTCGGCCATATCTTCGAGGCGGCCAACTACGTCAGCGTCGGCGACTATTACAAGGCGATGCGCGCCCTGCGCCCGGTCCTCGAGCACGAGGCGAAGCTGTTCGACCATATCTCGTCGGGTGCGCAGGCCTCCGCGTCCATGGCCGCCGAATGATCTCGCTTTCGGGCCTCAACGCCCGGATGGGCCTGCAGCTGGTGGACGCCACGCGCGACCGCCAGCTCGAGATGATCCGCAGCAGCGCCGAGCACAGC
>NZ_FWFY01000030.1:2500-5295 GCF_900172345.1 Limimaricola soesokkakensis | reverse complement strand
ATCGTTCAGAGAGAATGTTTTGATGTTCTTTACTAGGTCTGGCGGTGACTTACTCTCCCACGTCTTGAGACGCAGTACCATCAGCGCGACGGCACTTAACGGCCGAGTTCGGAATGGGATCGGGTGTTTTGCTCGTGCTATGGCCACCAGACCGAGGAAAGAACATCGTTCCAAGTCGTACACCGTGTTGGTGTGTATGCTTTCGGATCCAGCCTTGCTGTTTCTGGATCGGATCAAGCCTATCGGACCATTAGTATCGGTCAACTGAACGCATTGCTGCGCTTACATCTCCGACCTATCGACGTGGTGGTCTACCACGGTCCTCAGGGATACCTTGTTTTGAGGGGGGCTTCCCGCTTAGATGCCTTCAGCGGTTATCCTGTCCGATCATAGCTACCCAGCACTGCCGTTGGCACGACAACTGGTCCACCAGTGGATCGTTCACCCCGGTCCTCTCGTACTAGGGGCAACTCCTCTCAAGTATCCTACACCCACGGAAGATAGGGACCGAACTGTCTCACGACGTTCTAAACCCAGCTCACGTACCTCTTTAAATGGCGAACAGCCATACCCTTGGGACCTGCTCCAGCCCCAGGATGAGATGAGCCGACATCGAGGTGCCAAACACTGCCGTCGATATGGACTCTTGGGCAGTATCAGCCTGTTATCCCCAGCGTACCTTTTATCCGTTGAGCGATGGCCCTTCCACTCGGGACCACCGGATCACTATGGCCGTCTTTCGACTCTGCTCGACTTGTCAGTCTTGCAGTCAGGCTGGCTTATGCCATTGCACTCGACGAACGATTTCCGACCGTTCTGAGCCAACCTTCGCGCGCCTCCGTTACTGTTTGGGAGGCGACCGCCCCAGTCAAACTACCCGCCACACAGGGTCCCGGAACCGGATCACGGTCCGCGGTTAGACATCAAGAGTGCGAAGGGTGGTATCTCAAGGGAGGCTCCACGGGAACTGGCGTTCCCGCTTCAAAGCCTACCACCTATCCTGCACATCGCAATCCTGATGCCAGTGTGAAGCTGTAGTAAAGGTGCATGGGGTCTTTCCGTCTAACCGCGGGAAGCCGGCATCTTGACCGGCAATTCAATTTCGCTGAGTCGATGTTGGAGACAGCGGGGAAGTCGTTACGCCATTCGTGCAGGTCGGAACTTACCCGACAAGGAATTTCGCTACCTTAGGACCGTTATAGTTACGGCCGCCGTTTACCGGGGCTTCAATTCAAGGCTTGCACCTCTCCTTTTAACCTTCCGGCACCGGGCAGGCGTCAGACCCTATACGTCGTCTTGCGACTTCGCAGAGCCCTGTGTTTTTAGTAAACAGTCGCCACCCCCTGGTTTGTGCCCCCGGCCCACACTTGCGTGCAAACCGGGCCTCCTTCTCGCGAACTTACGGAGGTATTTTGCCGAGTTCCTTCAACATCGTTCTCTCAAGCGCCTTGGTATTCTCTACCAGTCCACCTGTGTCGGTTTAGGGTACGATCTCATGATGGAGCTATTTCCAGGGACTGCTAAGCGGCCCGATCAATCCGATAAGATCGAACAACCCTCGCAATCCGTCACTTCCATCTGGCCCAGGAATATTAACCTGGTTCCCATCGACTACGCCTTTCGGCCTCGCCTTAGGGGTCGGCTTACCCTGCTCAGATTAACTTTAAGCAGGAACCCTTGGACTTTCGGCGACAGGGTCTCTCACCCTGTTTGTCGCTACTCATGTCATCATTCTCGCTAGTGATCTCTCCACCGGATCCCTCACAGGCCGGCTTCACAGAAAATCCCGCGTCTCCAACAGCCCCGAGGGGCATAAGGAGACATGGGATTATGTCACACTACGCTCTGCTACCATGCACTAAGTGCATCCTAAGCTTCGGCTCATGGCTTGAGCCCCGTTACATCTTCGCCGCAGGACAACTTATTTAGACCAGTGAGCTGTTACGCTATCTTTAAAGGATGGCTGCTTCTAAGCCAACCTCCTGGTTGTTTTGGTCGTCCCACCTGCTTTCCCACTTAGCCATGAATTGGGGGCCTTAGCTGTAGGTCAGGGTTGTTTCCCTCTCCACGACGGACGTTAGCACCCGCCGTGTGTCTGCCATCTAGTACTCCCGGGTATTCGGAGTTTGGTTAGGATCAGTAAGCCTGTGGGGCCCCATTACCCATCCAGTGCTCTACCCCCCGGGGTATTCGGATGACGCTCTACCTAAATAGATTTCGCAGAGAACCAGCTATCTCCGAGTTTGATTGGCCTTTCACCCCTAGGCACACCTCATCCCGACCTTTTTCAACAGGTGTGGGTTCGGACCTCCAGTGCGTGTTACCGCACCTTCATCCTGGACATGCCTAGATCACTCGGTTTCGGGTCTGATCCCACGAACTCATGCGCCCTATTAAGACTCGCTTTCGCTGCGCCTACACCTACCGGCTTAAGCTTGCTCGTGAGACCAAGTCGATGACCCATTATACAAAAGGTACGCCGTCACCTCGCAAGGAGGCTCCGACTGATTGTAGGCGTTCGGTTTCAGGTACTGTTTCACTCCCCTCGTCGGGGTGCTTTTCACCTTTCCCTCACGGTACTGGTTCGCTATCGGTCAGTAAGGAGTACTTAGCCTTCGAGGGTGGTCCCCCGATCTTCAGACAGGATTACACGTGTCCCGCCCTACTTGATACGTCCTATCATGCTTCCCATACGGGGCTGTCACCCGCTATGGCCGAGTTTTCCAACTCGTTCTGGTCACACTCAAGGCTCGGCTGGTCCGCGTTCGCTCGCCACTACTAGCGGAGTCTCTGTT
>NZ_FWFY01000012.1 GCF_900172345.1 Limimaricola soesokkakensis | reverse complement strand
GCCCATCCGCCCCCCACACCAGCGCGGTGGGTTGGGAAAGACCGCCGAAACCGTTGAAATCAAGCGAGCTGGCAGAAAAGTTGTTGGAAACAGCCACGACCATTACCCTTCGAAACACTCGTTAAAAAATGTGGCGAAACGCAAGAACACGCGCCTCGGCAATCAATCTCGTCCTGAGGAGCGGGTTGGGGCATAAGATGGGCGTCGCTGAAAACGGGCGGTGCCCCGGTCCTTCCCCCCGATCTCCCCCGGCAAACGCGCCCGGAAATCGGCTGCTCCTCATACCTCTGGCTTAACGTTAACAACCCTAGGCCACGGCACAAACATATTTTCGCCACAGAACCGAACTCCGCGCGAAACTTGATATTTATTACAAAAGCACTATCCAAAAAGCAACATTATAACTATTCCGCGAGGGGTGGCAGATCGGCAATAGATATGCCTCAGGTTGTCGTCGTTTACTCTTCCTATGGTGGAAAATGCTGATTGGCGAACCACCTGAATGGATGCCACCGTTACATTTCGAAAGTCCAATCTTTGGCTCGTGTCTCTTCAGGGGAATTAAATGACCGGGGACGCGAAATGTGATTTGCAGAGTGGGATTGTTCCCAAATCGCGCGAATCCGGTCCGCGAACTCCCCCGCGCCTGCGCGTTGACCGGTGGCTGAACGAATCATCTGACAGCTACCGGCTCGCTCATGGGCCGGTCACCGAACCCAACCGGGACCCGGGAACCCGCCCTCCAGCAACGTGCGGCTTGCCAATCGGGGCGCTCGCGTCCACTTTGCCTCGGCTTCTGAACCTCTACGCAACAGATCCGGGCCTGCCATGACCGAGACCGAGCTTCCCGTCGCACTCGTCACCGGCTCGGCCGGATTCATCGGGATGCATGTCTGCGAGCGGCTGATCGCGGATGGCTACAGGGTGGTCGGGCTCGACTCCCTGAACGACTATTACAGCGTCGCGCTCAAGCAGGCGCGCCACGACCGGCTGGCGCGCCACAACGCGTTCAGCGCCGAGATCGGCAAGATCGAAGACCCCGGCCGGCTGATGCGGCTGTTCGAGGAGAACCGGCCCAGCCTCGTGGTCCATCTCGCGGCGCAGGCGGGTGTGCGCTACTCGATCGAGCAACCGCGCTCCTATCTGGAGGCGAACCTGCAGGGCGGCTTCGAGCTTTTGGAGGCGGCGCGGGCGCACCCGCCAGCGCATATGCTGTTCGCCTCGACCAGTTCGGTCTACGGGGCCAATACCGAGATGCCCTATCGCGAGACGGCCAAGGCCGACACGCAGATGTCCTTCTACGCCGCCACCAAGAAGGCGGGCGAGGCGATGGCGCATTCCTACGCGCATCTCTACGACCTGCCAATCACCATGTTCCGCTTCTTTACCGTGTACGGGCCTTGGGGCCGGCCGGACATGGCGCTGTTCAAGTTCACCCGGGCGATCCTCGAGGACACGCCCATCGACATCTACAACCACGGCGACATGAAGCGCGACTTCACCTATATCGACGACCTGGTCGAGGGGATCCGCCATCTTGCCGATGCGATCCCGGCCCGGCCCGGACCCGAGGGCCCGCGCGAGGGCGACAGCCTCTCCGCGGTCGCCCCCTTCCGGGTGGTGAATATCGGCAACGGCGCGCCGGTGCCGCTGATGGAGTTCGTCGAAGCGATCGAGGCGGCGCTGGGGCGGACGGCGATCAAGCGCTTTCTCGACATGCAGCCGGGGGACGTGCCCGCCACATGGGCCGATACGCGGCTGATCGGCGAGCTGACCGGCTATGCCCCCTCGACCCCCGTTGCGTTTGGCGTGGCGCGCTTCGTGGAGTGGTACCGCGACTATCACGGTGTCTGAATTGCGGGCATGGCGACCGGCGCGGCGGTCTTGCGCGCAGGACGGGGCCTAGGGGGCTTGCCTCTCGGCGCGGTGCCTGCGAGCCTCGCCCCATGGATGATTGGACCATACGCCGGGCCGTGCCCGAGGATGCCGCCGCGCTGACCGCCTGCTTCGCGCGGGCCTATGCGCCGCATGCGCATCTGCCCGACCTGCCGCCGGTCACGCGCGGCATCGGCGACGACATCGCCAACCACTATGTCTGGCTGGCCGAGCGCGGTGACGAGGTACTCGGCGGCGCGGTGCTGGTCATCGGCCCGGGCAGCGCCAAGCTGTCGAATATCTGCGTCGATCCGGGCGCCGCCCGCAACGGCATCGGCCGGGCGCTTTTGCGGCTCATCGAGGCGGAGGCCCGCGCCTGGGGGGCGCAGGCGGTGACGCTGACCACCCACGCGGAGATGGAGGAGACGCGGCGCTTCTACGATCACCTCGGATGGCGCGAGACCGGTCGCTCCGGCAACCGGGTCTACATGGAAAAGTCCCTGCCCGGCTGAGGCCGCGCCGCAACCAAGTCCCCGATGCCGCGTTGTCGAGAGGCATCCCGAGCGGATGCGCCGGGCACGGGGGGCGTCATGGCCAAGGGCAGGACATCGAACAAGAAGGCCACGCCGGTCGAAGCGCCGCTGGAGCCGCGTGTCGAGGCGTTCCGGGCCCTGGCGCAACGCTATGCCGCGGATGGCTGCGCGATGCGGCCCGGCCAGCTCACCGGCCATGACCGGCGCATGCATGTGCGCGACACGATCATCGAGGACCATGCGACGCGGATCGACCAGAAGGCGATCGGCGCGCAGCGCAAGTTCGACAAGCTCTCGGGCTCGCTCTTCGCCTTTTTCCGGGGCACCTCGCTGCTGTTTCACCGCGACATGGCGGGCGAGGATTCGCGGATGCCGACGGTGCTGCTTCTGGGGGACGTGCATCCGGGCAATTTCGGGGTAATGCCCAATGCCGACAACGTGCCGATCTTCGGCGTCAACGATTTCGACGATGTCTGCTATGGCCCCTTTACATGGGACCTGAAGCGCGGCGCGACGGGCTTCATGCTCGGCGCCGGGGAAAAGTGCGGCTACGGCGCCAAGGTGCAGCGCAAGATCGCCCGGGCCTTCATCGACGGCTATCTCGACGGCATGGCCTTCTATGCCAAGAGCGGCACCGAGTCCGGCGAGGAGCTGCGCCCCGACAACAGCCCCAAGGTGATCCGACGGCTGTTCGAGGAGGCGCGGACTTCGCGGGCCGAGTGGCTGCGCGACCGCTATCTCGACGAGACCGGGCGCGGGTTTCGCGCCAACGAGGAGTTCACCCCGGTGTCGCGCCGGGTCGAGGAGTTCCAGAAGCAGATCGACAGGCTCGCCGCGGGCGACAAGGTCGGGCGCTCGCGCAGGATCGAGGGTCTCAAGGTCAAGGACGTGGCGATCCGGCATGGGCAGGGTACCGCCTCGCTCGGCCTGCCGCGCTACTACGTGCTGCTCGAAGGGCCGTCGGGCGACGCCACCGACGACCTGATCATCGAGTTCAAGCGCGCCCGCCGCTCGGCGCTGAGCGGGCTGGTGCCCGAGACCGGCTTCGACTCGGGCGAGCTGGGCGCCCGGATCGCGCATGGGCAGTCGGTGCATCTCGCCCAAGGCGACGTGTTCTACGGCGAGGTCGAGATCGAGGGCGAGAGCTTCATGTCGCGCGAGCGCGCGCCGTTCCGCGAGGACATCGATCTCGACGAGCTGTCGAAGAAGACCTGGAAGGCCTATGCGCGGGTCTGCGGTCGGGCGCTGGCGCAGGCGCATGCCCGCTCCGACGAGGTCGGGCAGATCGATTATGACGTGGAGCCGCGCATCCTCGAGGCGATCGGGCCGCGCAAGCTCTTCGTGGCCGACATCCTCGACTTCGCCGAGGAGGCGCTGGCCCGGCTGCGCCGCGACCACGAAAGCTTTCGCCGCGACCACGCGCATGGTGCCTTCGAGGATCTGCGGCGCAGCTACCGCTGAGCGGTCAGACCGAGACCTCCGAGAGCAGCCGCTCGCGCGGTACGTCGTCGCGCGCACCCGAAAGCGTCACCGCGCCGCGTCGCATCACCACGAAGCGGTCGGCGAGATCATAGGCAAAGTCGAAATACTGTTCGACCAGCACGATTGCCATGTCGCCCCGGTCGCGCAGCTTGGCGATCACCCGGCCGATCTGGGCGATGATGTTGGGCTGGATCCCTTCCGTCGGCTCGTCGAGCAGCAGCACGCGCGGCTTGAGCACCAGCGCGCGGGCGATGGAGAGCTGCTGCTGCTGGCCACCCGACAGATCGCCGCCGCGCCGATGCCGCATCTCGTGCAGCACCGGGAACAGCTCGTAGATCTCGTCCGGCACCTTGCGCTCGGCGCGCGGCAGCCCGGCGAAGGCGGTTTCGAGGTTCTCGCGCACGGTCAGGAGCGGGAACACCTCGCGCCCCTGCGGCACGTAGCCGATGCCGCGCCGCGCCTTGGCATGGGCCGACAGCCCGGTGACCGCGTCGCCATCGAGCCGGATCTCGCCCCGGCTGGTCGGGTGCCGCCCGGCAAGCGCCTTGAGCAGGCTGGTCTTGCCGACGCCGTTGGTACCCATCACGCAGGTCACCTCGCCGGGGCAGGCCTCGAGCGAGACACCGTCGAGGATCTGGCTGTGGCCGTAATGCAGGTCGAGCCTGTCCACTTGGAGCATGGTTATCGTCCCAGATAGACGTCGATGACGTCGGGGTTGGAGGTCACGTGGTCGAGGCTACCCTCGGCCAGCACCGATCCCTCGTGCAGCACCGTCACCCGGCAGTTCAGCCGCCGCACGAACTCCATGTCGTGCTCGACCACCACCACGGCGCGGGTCTTCGCCGCCTCGACGAGGATCTCGGTGGTCTTCTCGCGCTCGGCCACGGTCATCCCGGCCGCGGGCTCGTCCACGAGCAGCAGTCGCGGCTCCTGCGCGAGCAGCATGCCGATTTCCAGCCACTGCTTCTGGCCGTGGCTGAGTTCGCCCGACTTGCGGTCGAGATGCGCGGCGAGGCCGATGGTTTCGGACAGCGCGTCGACCCGCTCGAGATCGGCGGGGCCGGGCCGCCAGAACAGCGCCGCGAAGGGGCCGCGCTTGTTCCTCAGCGCCACCAGCAGGTTGGCGCGCACGGTCTGGTCCTCGAACACGGTGGGCTTCTGAAACTTGCGCCCCACCCCTTCGCGGGCGATCCGCGCCTCGGACAGGCCCAGCAGCGAGATCCCCTTCTCGCCCCAGCGGATCGTGCCCTTGTCGGGGCGGGTCTTGCCGGTGACGATGTCCATGAAGGTGGTCTTGCCCGCGCCGTTGGGCCCGATCACCGCGCGCAGCTCGGCCGCGCCCATGTGGAAGGACAGGTTGTTGATGGCGCGGAAGCCGTCGAAGCTGACCGAGACGCCCGAGACTTCGAGAAGCGTGCTCATGCCTTGGCCTCCTCCTCGCGGAAACTGCCCTGATCGGGGCCGAGATCGGCACCGTGCCGCGCCGGGCGGCGGCGCTGGGTCCACAGATCCACGAGCCCGCCCAGCCCCTTGGGAGCCAGCAGCGTGACCAGCACGAAGCTGAAGCCCAGCATCACCAGCCACCAGTCGACCCAGACCAGCCGCAGCGGCCCGAGATCGAGATCGGGCAGCTTGCCCGAGGTGAAGAAGGAGGAGATCAGACTGACCGCGATGGCGCCGATCACCGCGCCGTAAAGTCGCCCGCGCCCGCCGATCGCGACCCAGACCGCGAGGTAGATCGAGGCGATGGGCATCATCTCGGCCGGGTTCACGATCCCCGCCTGCGGGTAGTAAAGCGCACCCGCGATGCCGGTGATCGCCGCCGACAGGGTGAAGACGGCGAGCTTGTAGCCCTCGACCGGGTAGCCGAGGAACCGCACCCGCGCCTCGTTGTCGCGGATCCCGCGCAGGATCGCGCCGAACTTGCCCGATACCACGAAGGCGCAGAGCAGGTAGCCCAGTCCTAGTGCCAGCGCCGATCCCCACAGGAACCACAGCGAGACGGTGGATTGCGGCACGCCCGAGAGCCCCGGCAGGTTCTGAAGCCCCGAGAGGCCGTTATTGCCACGCAGGCCCGCATCGTTCTGGAACAGGTAGAGCGCGAGGGCGAGAGTCATCGCCTGGGTCAGGATCGACAGGTAGACGCCGGTGACGCGGCTGCGGAAGGCAAGCCAGCCGAAGACCAGCGCCAGCGCCGAGGGCACGAGCACGACGAGCGCGAGCTGCGCCGGCAGAGAGCCCGAGAAGGCCCAGATCGTCGGGAAGTCCGAAGAGCCGACCACGCCGAAGATCTGCCCGCCCACCGCGTCGCGGATCTCCTGCGGCGTCGGCGGGATCGCCTGACCGGCGAGGCTTTCGGCGACGATCCCTTCGGTCCGCGCGGTCATCAGCCACATGCCGATCATGTAGCCGCCAAGCGCGAAGAAGGCGATGTTGCCAAGGCTCAGGATGCCCGCATAGCCCCAGACCAGGTCCATGGCGAGCGCGGCCAGCGCGAGGCAGAGCGTCATCCCCAGCGTCTTGACGAAGCTGGTCGAGAGCCCGCCCGAGGCCGCCATCGCGGTGATGGCGAGCGTACCGATCAGCAGCAGCCCCAGCACCACCGGCACCGACGGGTTGCGCTTGAGAAACGAGCCGGTCATGCGGCCTCCGATTTTTGAATGGCGGTCATGGTCAGTCCCCCGCCGCGCGGCCCCGGAGCGCGATGATCCCGCGCGGCCGGAACTGGATGAAGATGATGACGGCGACGATCATCCAGGTCTGCGCCGCCAGCGTGTTCGAGGGGTTGAGCACCTCGATGCCCTTTTGCAGGCCGCCGATCATCGCCGCACCCGCCAGCGTGCCCCAGATGTTGCCGACGCCGCCGACCACCACGGTCATGAAGCTCTGCACGATGTAATCGGCGCCCATCTCGGAGGTGACCTTGGCATAGAGGCCGATCGCCACGCCGGCGATGCCGGCGATGCCCGAGCCGAGCCCGAAGGTCAGCATGTTGACCCGGCCCGGATCGATGCCAACCGAGGCCGCCATGCCGGGGTTCTGGGTGACCGAGCGGGTCTCCAGCCCGAGTCGGGTGCGCTTCATCAGGAACAGGAAGAAGCCGAGGAACATCAGCGCCAGCACGAAGATCGCGATCCGGATATGGCTGATGCCGACCACGTCGTTGATGATCCAGGCGCCGCCGAGCCAGTCGGGCGCGGTCAGCGGCCGGGCCTGCGTGCCGAACACGATCTTGGCCAGCTGCTGCAGCGCGATCGAGATGCCGAAGGTGGCCAGCAGCGTCTCGAGCGGCCGCTTGTAGAGATGCCGGATCACCAGCCGCTCCATCGCGACGCCGGCGGCGAAGGTGACGACGAAGGCCGCCGGCAGCGCCGCGATCAGCGACAGCGTCCGGTCGGGGATGATCTGCTGCACCAGATAGGCGGTGTAGGCGCCCATCATGATGAATTCGCCATGCGCCATGTTGATCACCCCCATCACCCCGAAGGTGACGGCGAGGCCGATCGCGGCGAGGAAGTAGATCGAGGCGAGCGAGAGCGCGTCGAGACCGATATCGACCCCCTTCATCGCGCCGACACGGATACCGATCGAGGTCAGCGCCGCGCGGGCGGCATCGGTCACGGCCTCCGAGGGTTCGGTATAGACGTCGAAGAAGGCGTGGGCGGCCAGCGCCGCGTCGACATCGGCCTCCTCGACGCGCGACGGCACGAGGCCTTGGGCGGCCAGCGCGTCATAGGCGCGGGCGCGGGCCTCCGGATCGCCGAGCGTCTCGACCGGCACGCCGCCGACCATGCCATCGGCGCGGTTGGCCTCGAGCGCGGCGCGGATCTCGTCGGCGCTCGGGCGCGGCGGCGCCAGCCCGGCATCGACCAACGCGCCATAGGCGGCGGCGCGCGACAGCCTTTCGCCGCCGGGCGACAGCTCGCGCGCGACGTTGCCCTCGGGGGTCTCGCCCTCGGGCAGCGCCACCATGCGGCTGGCCAGCAGCGGGTTGATGGCGGCGCGCGTCTCGACGGCGGTGTCGGTGGACAGCGCCTCGATGGCGGCGACGCGCTCGGCTTCGTCGGTGCCGAAGCGCGCGGTGAGCAGCCGCTCCAGCCGGATCTTGCGGGCCAGAAGATCCGCATCATCCTCGGACTCGATCGAGGCGCGCAGCGGCGCCAGCAGCTCGGGCTCGGGATCGCGGGTGATGGATTCCAACGCGGCCCGCCTGCGGCGCGGCTCGGGATCGGTGAGCTGGAACTGCACCAGCGCGGTGCCGATCAGCGCGCGGATGCCGCTGTTGGGCTTGATCTGCTCCATCGCGTCCGTCTCGGCCGGGCCCGCTTCCTCGCCGGTATCGACATCGACGAGGATCTCTTCCCCGTCCTTCTCGATCACCCGCCAGAAACGGCCCTCCGCGTCGATCCAGAGCGCCTTGTCCTGCCAAGCCTGCAGCACCGGCTGCACCCGTGGCAGACCGCTTTCGACGATCGCCTCGATCGCCGGGCCGATGGTGCGCCGCGAGCTTTCCTCGATCAGCGCGCCCTGCGCCTGCAGCAGGTCCTGCACCGGCCCGGCCTGCGCCATGCCCGCGCCGAGGCCCAGCCAGAGCGCCGCCAGCGCCGTCTTGATTGTCCGTCTCATCATCCCGCCCCCGAGGGGGACCGGGGGCACGGCCCCCGGTCCGACCATGCTCAGTAGTTCGACTTGGTCTGCACGCAGGTCTCGGTCTGCGTGTTGTACATGCCGCAATCGAGTTCCTGCCAATCCGAGGTCAGCACCGCGCTCTCGGGCAGGTAGTCGGTCCAGGCGTCGCCCGGCACCGGATCGGTCTCGCTCAGGATGTCGAACTGCCCGTTCTCGGTGATCTCGCCGATCAGCACCGGCTTGGTCAGGTGATGGTTGGGCAGCATCTCGGCGGTGGAGCCGGTCAGGTTGTCGAAGGTCTGGCCGTACATCGCCTCGCGCACCGCATCGACATCGGTGGTGCCGGCATCCTCGACCGCCTGCGCCCACATGTTGAACCCGATGTAATGCGCCTCCATCGGGTCGTTGGTGACCCGCTCGGTGCCCATTTTCTCCTTCCACTTGGCGACGAAGGCCTCGTTCGCCTCGCCCTCGGCCGACTGGAAGTAGTTCCACGCCGCGAGGTGGCCGACGAGGTTCGAGGTGTCGAGGCCCGACAGCTCCTCCTCGCCCACCGAGAAGGCGATGACGGGGATGTCCTCGGCCGAGACGCCCTGCGCCGCGAGCTCCTTGTAAAAGCCGATATTGGCGTCACCGTTGATGGTCGAGATCACGCCGACCTTCTTGCCGTCGGCGCCGAGCGCCACGACGTCGGAGACGATCTTCGACCAGTCGGAATGGCCGAAGGGGGTGTAGTTGACGAAGATGTCAGCGTCAGCGACGCCCTGATCCTTGAGATAGGCCTCGAGGATGTTGTTGGTGGTGCGCGGATAGACGTAGTCGGTGCCCAGAAGCGCGAACTTCTCGACGCCCATCTCCTCGATCATGTAGTCGGTCGCGGGGATCGCCTGCTGGTTCGGCGCGGCGCCGGTGTAGAACACGTTCTTCGAGGATTCCTCGCCCTCGTACTGCACCGGATAGAACAGCAGCCCGTTCAGCTCCTCGATCACCGGCAGCACCGACTTGCGCGACACGCTGGTCCAGTTGCCGAAGATCACGTCGACCTCGTGCACGGTCAGCAGCTCGCGCGCCTTTTCGGCGAAGAGCGGCCAGTCGGAAGCCGGGTCGACCACCACCGCTTCGAGATCGCAGCCCAACAGGCCGCCCTTCTCGTTCTGGTCCTCGACCAGCATCAGCACCGTGTCCTTCAGCGTCGTCTCGGAAATCGCCATGGTGCCCGAGAGCGAATGGAGCACGCCGACCTTGATCGGGCAGGCGGTGTCCTGCGCCATGGCGGAGACGGCCGAGAGGCCGAGCGCCGCGGTCAGGGCGAGGGTGGAAATACGCGTTTTCATGTCACTGTCTCCCGCGGGACGCGGCGTCGGCGTTGCCCGCTGGGCCCGCCGGTTCTAGATCTCGTCCCGCAACATCGTTGCACCCGGGGGCGGCCGTCGAGAGCTGCAATTCCTGCGGCTGTCCCCATCTCCCGCCCCTGCCCGGTGCCGAACGGCCCGGTGGCGGATGCGCTCATCGTTTGAGCAGCGCGGCCGAAGTGGCAAACTTCCGGGCGCCGCGGCGCAGCGGGATTGCGGCCATTGCCGACATTTTGTGCAAATGCCCGGGACCGTGCCGCAATCCTGACCGCAATGGCGCGGCGGGCCCGGCGATCCCGGCGCCCGGTCTGGCATCTTCATATCCGAACGGCGCAGGAAAACGGCAGGAAATGCCTCGGGGGAGAACCGCCATCCTGCACCAGCTGCCATATGCCACCCCACCCCGTGCGAAGGGCGCCCTGCGGATCGAGGCCGGGGCGGGCGGGCTGTCGCTGCTGCGCCAAGAGGGGGCGCTGCGGGCGCTGTTCCCGCGCAAGCCCCATGTCGAGGCGGTGATCCTCAACACTTCCGGCGGCGCCACGGGAGGCGACCGGCTCGAGATCGAGGCGCGGGCGCGGAGCGGAGGGCATCTGCGGCTCACCACCCAGGCCGCCGAGCGGGCCTATCGCAGTTCGGGCGGACCGGCGGCGCGCATCCGCAACCGGCTCGCCGCCGAGACCGGCGCGCGGCTCGACTGGCTGCCGCAGGAGACGATCCTCTATCGCGGCTGCGATCTCGACCGGGCGCTCACGCTCGATCTCGCTCCCGGCGCCCGGGCGCTTCTGGTCGAGCCGGTGATCTTCGGCCGGGCGCTGATGGGCGAGGTGCTGGACGAGGCGCGGTTCCGCGACCGCATCGAGATCCGCCGCGACGGCGCGCCGCTCTATCTCGACGCGATGCGGCTCGAAGGAAACGTCGCCGCGCATCTCGCACGCCCCGCCGTGGCGAACGGCGCCGGCGCGATGGCCAGCGTGATCCTCGCCGCCACCGAGGCCGAGGCGCATCTCGCGCCGATCCGCGCACTGCTGCCCGCCACGGCCGGCGCGACGCTCATCGCCCCTGACCTTCTGGTGCTGCGGCTTCTGGCCGAGGACGGCTTCGTGCTGCGCCAGACGCTTCTGCCGGTGCTCGACCTGCTGACCGGCGGCACCCTGCCCGCCTCATGGAGACTCTAGGATGAACCTCACCCCCCGCGAAAAGGACAAGCTCTTGGTCGCCATGGCCGCCGAGGTGGCGCGTCGCCGCCTTGCCCGAGGCGTCAAGCTCAACCATCCCGAAGCGATCGCGCTGATCACCGACGCGGTGGTCGAAGGCGCGCGCGACGGCCGCAGCGTGGCCGAGATGATGCAGATGGGCGCCGAGGTGATCACCCGCGCGCAATGCATGGAGGGCGTGCCCGAGATGATCCCCGAGGTGCAGGTCGAGGCAACCTTTCCCGACGGCACCAAGCTCGTCACCGTGCACGACCCGATCCGCTGAGCCCCAATCGCCGAAAGGACCGATGATGACCCGCATCCTCTTCGCCACCCCGCTCGTCCTTCCCGCCCCGGCGCTCGCGCATGCGGGCGCGGCGCATCTCCATGCCGGCTGGGCCGGGCCCCTCCTCGGCCTCGCGCTCGTTGCCGTGGCCCTGGTCCGGGGGCTGCGCGCATGATCCCCGGCGAGGTGATGCCCAAGGGCGGCGATATCGAGCTGAACGCGGGGTCCGAGGCGATCACGCTGATGGTCGCCAATACCGGCGACCGACCCGTGCAGGTCGGCAGCCATTTCCACTTCGCCGAAGCCAATCCCGGTCTCGACTTCGACCGCGCGGCTGCGCGCGGCCGCAGGCTCGACATCGCCTCGGGAACGGCAGTGCGCTTCGAGCCGGGCCAGCGCCGCGAGGTGCGGCTGATCGAAATCGGCGGCGATCGGCGCGTCTTCGGCTTCCAGGGCGGCGTGATGGGGGAGCTGTGATGGTCGCGCATGGGGAGAATCGGCTTCGTATGCTAGGCTGGCTGCGGACCGGACCGGAGGTTTGCCATGCGTTTCGTCTACCTGTTCCCGCTCCTTCTCCTGCATTCCCTGCCCGCCACGGCGCGGAACGACTATCATCGCTGCGATCCGTCCACGCAGATTGGCATCAACTTCTGCGCCCACGAGGAATGGATGGCCGCCGATGCCGAGTTGAACCGCCTGTGGGGCGTGGTGAAACCGCGCGCCGATGCCCGGGGGACCGGGCAGGCGCTTCTGAACGAACAGCGCGCCTGACTCGCGCGGCGCGACGCGACCTGCGAGCCGGAGCACCAGGGCGGCGGCAGCGCCGCGCCGATGTTCTACTGGAAATGCATGGAGGAGCTGACGCTGCGCCGCAACGCGGAGCTGCGCGCGATGCGCTGAACCGCGCCTCCATGAGCCCTGCGACCCAACTCATGGAGGCCATCCGATGCCCGTGACCATTCCGCGCGGCGATTACGCCGCCATGTACGGCCCCACCACCGGCGACCGGGTCCGGCTCGCCGATACCGACCTCGTGATCGAGGTCGAGCGCGATCTCACCACCTATGGCGAGGAGGTGAAGTTCGGCGGTGGCAAGACGATCCGCGACGGCATGGGCCAGAGCCAGCGTTCGCGCGCCGAAGGCGCGGTCGACACGCTGATCACCAACGCGCTGATCCTCGACCATACAGGCATCTACAAGGCGGATGTCGGGCTGAAGGACGGACGCATCGCCGCCATCGGCAAGGCGGGCAACCCCGACACCCAGCCGAATGTCGATATCGTCGTGGGCCCCGGAACCGAGGTGATCGCGGGCGAGGGGCGGATCCTCACGGCAGGCGGCATGGACAGCCACATCCACTACATCTGCCCGCAGCAGATCGAGGAGGCGCTCGCGTCCGGCGTCACCACCATGCTCGGCGGCGGCACCGGCCCGGCGCATGGTACGCTGGCCACCACCTGCACGCCGGGGCCGTGGCATCTTGCCCGGATGCTGCAATCGGCCGATGCCTTCCCGATGAACCTCGCCTTCGCGGGCAAGGGCAACGCCTCGCTTCCGGGCGCGCTGCACGAGCAGATCCTCGCGGGGGCCTGCGCGCTGAAACTACACGAGGACTGGGGCACGACGCCCGCCGCCATCGACTGCTGCCTGCGGGTCGCCGACGAGACCGGCGTGCAGGTGATGATCCATACCGACACGCTCAACGAGGCGGGCTTCGTCGAGAACACCGTGAAGGCCATCGCCGGGCGCACCATCCACGCCTTCCATACCGAGGGCGCGGGCGGCGGCCACGCCCCCGACATCATAAAAATCTGCGGTGAGATGTCGGTGCTGCCCGCCTCGACCAACCCGAC
Organism: Limimaricola soesokkakensis; assembly: GCF_900172345.1. Classification (GTDB taxonomy): domain Bacteria; phylum Pseudomonadota; class Alphaproteobacteria; order Rhodobacterales; family Rhodobacteraceae; genus Limimaricola; species Limimaricola soesokkakensis. Next base: position 106,230 of record NZ_FWFY01000012.1, on the reverse strand, counting down.
GCGGCCCTTCACCATCAACACGGTCGAAGAACATCTCGACATGCTGATGGTCTGCCACCACCTCGACAAGCGGGTGCCCGAGGACATCGCCTTCGCCGAAAGCCGGATCCGGCGCGAGACCATCGCCGCCGAGGACATCCTGCATGACATGGGCGCCTTCTCGATCATCGCCTCCGACAGCCAGGCGATGGGCCGGGTCGGTGAAGTGCTGATCCGCACCTGGCAGACCGCCGACAAGATGAAGCGCCAGCGCGGGCGGCTGGCCGAGGAGGCCGGTGAGAACGACAACTTCCGTGCTCGCCGCTATGTCGCGAAATACACGATCAACCCGGCGCTGGCGCATGGCCTCGCGCACGAGATCGGCTCGATCGAGCCGGGCAAGCGCGCCGATCTGGTGCTCTGGCATCCGGCCTTCTTCGGGGTGAAGCCCGAGATGGTGCTCTTGGGCGGGCAGATCGTCATAGCGCAGATGGGCGATCCCAACGCCTCGATCCCCACCCCGCAGCCGGTGCATCTGCGCCCGATGTTCGGCGCCTATGGCCGGGCGGTCGAACATGCCGGCGTCACCTTCGTCTCGAAGGCCGCGCAGGAGGACGGGCTGCGCGAACGGCTCGGCCTCGCCAAGCAGACCGTCGCCATCGAAGACACCCGCCACGTGACCAAGCGCGACCTGAAGCTCAACGACGCGCTGCCCGAAGTCGAGGTCGACCCCGAGACCTACGAGGTCCGCGCCGACGGCGTGCTGCTGACCTGCGAACCTGCCGAGGTGCTGCCGATGGCGCAGCGCTACTTCCTGTTCTGAGGTGACGCGATGAGTGATCTTCCCACCGCCCGGCAACTGCACCGCAAGGGGCACTGGTCCGGCCCGCATGAGACCTGCGCGCTCGACTACGAGGGCCGCTTCCTGCGCCGCAAGCGGCTCGTGACCGCTTCGGGCCGCGCCTTTCTCGTCGATCTGCCGCAGACGACTTCGCTGGATGCGGGCGACGCGCTGGAATTGTCGGATGGCAGCCACGTGGCGATCGAGGCCGCGCCCGAGCCGCTGACCGAGGCGCGCGGTGACCTCGTCCGGCTCGCCTGGCATGTCGGCAATCGGCATACCCCCTGCGAGATCCGGCCCGACTGCCTCGTGATCCGCCGCGACCACGTGATCGCGCATATGCTGGCGCATCTGGGCGCCGAGCTGCGCGACACCACCGGCCCCTTCACCCCCGAGGGCGGCGCCTATGGTCACGGTCGCACCCACGCGCATGAACATGTCGCGACGGCCCATGCTCACTGAGCTGCAGGCCCTGACGCTGGCGCGCTGGCTCTCGCCCGGCTACCCGGTCGGGGCCTTCGCCTACTCGCACGGGCTGGAACAGGCGATCGCGGATGGCCGCGTCCTCGACTGCGCGACGCTCGAGGACTGGCTGCGCGATACGCTGGAGTTCGGCGCGGGTCGCAACGACGCGCTGCTGCTCGTCGCCGCATGGCGCGCGGATGAGGCCGACCTGACTGGCATCGACGCCACCGCTCGCGCTCTGGCCGCAAGCCGCGAGAGGGTGATCGAGACGGAGCGGCAGGGCACGGCCTTCGCGCGGACCGAGGCGCAGGTCTCGGGCGTTGCGGCCACCCCCCTCGCCTATCCCGTCGCCATCGGTGCGGCGGCGTCGCGACACGGGCTGCCGCTGCGATCCACTTGCGCGCTCTACCTGCAGGCCTTTGCGGCCAATCTCGTCTCGGCGGCGCAGCGGCTGATGCCGCTGGGCCAGACCGAGGGGCAGCAGCTGCAATCCGCGCTCGCGCCGCTCTGCGCGCGCATCGCCGAGGAGGTCGAGCACGGCACGCTCGACGATCTCTCCTCCACCACCTTCATGGGCGACATCGCGTCGATGCGCCACGAAACCCAGCAACCGAGGATCTTCGCCACATGAGCATCAGCACGATGAACGGACCCCTGCGGATCGGCATCGGCGGCCCCGTCGGCGCCGGCAAGACCACGCTCACCGCCCAGCTCGCCCGCGCGCTGGCGCCAGATCATTCGATCGGCGTCATCACCAACGACATCTACACGCAGGAGGATGCCGAGGCGCTGATGCGGATGCAGATCCTGCCCGGTGACCGGGTGATCGGCGTGGAAACCGGGGGCTGCCCGCATACCGCGATCCGCGAGGATGCGAGTCTCAACCTCGCCGCCGTGGCCGAGCTGGAACGGCGGCATCCCGGCATCGAGGTGGTGCTGATCGAGAGCGGCGGCGACAATCTCTCGGCCACCTTCTCACCCGAACTCGCCGACCTGACCATCTACGTCATCGACGTGGCGGCGGGCGAGGAAATCCCGCGCAAGGGCGGCCCGGCGATCACCCGCTCGGACCTTCTGGTGATCAACAAGACCGATCTGGCGCCGCATGTCGGCGCCTCGCTCGAGGTGATGCAGCGCGACGCGGCGCGGATGCGGGGATCGCGGCCCTTCGTGTTCTGCGCGCTGCGCCACGGGCGCGGTGTCGACGAGGTGCTGTCACATCTGCGCGAGATGGGCGGCCTCGTGCCGCAGGGCGTCGCCTGACGCCCCACGGTCCGGTGGATCAGCGCGCGACTGCGCGCGTGGCGGCGTCGCGGGCGATCTCGCGGATCTGCGACCGCGCGAAGCCGAGATCGGCAAGGTCGCGATCGCTCAGCCGCGACAGCTCGGACACGGTGCGGCGGTAGACGCGCCACCGCGTCGTGGCCGAGGCAAGGTATCCCGCGACATCGGTACGGGCCTGGGACGGTACTGCGAGTCTCATGACGGTATCTCCTGACATGATCTGAACAGGCGCTCTCACGCTGCTTGATACGAGATTGGCGTCTCGACGCAGCATGCACCAGTGCCGTCAGGCTGTACCCTGCCATGCAATTGCTGCAACGCAGCATCAGTGGTTTGACCGGGCTGAGTTTTCCTCCTGCCGGCCGATCGGGCAGGCAGCTTCGGACTTGTCTGCGGGGTGATCATTCGCCGTGCGAATGCCCCGGCAGGGGCCGATTTCGACGGAACCGCCCGTCTCGTCCGGCGCGCTGGCCCGGCCATGCGGAGGCGAATCATCCCCCGCCCCACGGTCAGGTCAGGGGCTTTCAGCGCATTGCGGTCGCGGGCCCAGATCGAACCCGGGTCGGTTCGAGCCAGTGTCTCATCGGGGATAGGCGCCGCCTATCCCCGATCCCCGTAAAGGCCGTTTCAGCCTTCGGCCTGCGCGTCGCCGACCTGCTTGAGCCGCAGCGCCTGGGTCCGGCCATCCTTGGCCTCACCGAAGAAGATCGTCTGGTGCGGGAAGGGAATCTCGATCCCGCGCGCGTCGAAGATCCGCTTTAGGATGCCGTTATAGGCCCGGCCCAGCCCCCATTGCGTGCCCGGCACGGTCTTGATCCGCGCCCGCACCACCACGGCGCTGTCGGCGAAGCTGTTGACGCCGAACCACTCCATGTCGCCGATGATGTTGGCGCGCTGATCGGGATCCTGCTTGAGCTCCTCGAAGGCGTCGAACATCGCCTGCTTCGCCTCGTCGACATCCTCGCGATAGGCGATCCCCATGTCGCAGACGAAATACGAGAAATCGCGCATGAAGTTCGACACCATGTCGACGCTGGAGAAGGGGATGATGTGGAAGGTGCCCTGCACGTCGCGCAGGGACACCGAGCGCACGGTCAGCTTCTCGACCACGCCGGTGGTGCCGCCGACGGTGACGACATCGCCCACGTTCATCGCGTTCTCGAACTGGATGAAGACGCCGGTGATGATGTCCTGCACCAGCTTCTGCGCACCGAAGCCGATGGCGAGGCCCAGCACACCGGCCGAGGCCAGCAGCGGCCCGATGTCGAGCCCGATCTCGGCCAGGGCGAACATCAGCGTGAAGATCAGCAGCGCGATCGCGAAGGCGTTGCGCAGCAGCGTCAGCAGCGTGGTCTCGCGCGAGGTCGGGATCTTGCCGACCTCCGGGTTGAGCCGGTAATCGATCCAGCTGTTCACCGCGAGCCAGATCATCGCCGCCACCAGCAGGATCAGCGCTAGGGAGACGATGCGGCCCGTGGCCTCGAGACCGACCGGCGAGGCAAACCAGCCGCCGAGATCGTAAAGCCCGATTACGTCGAGCGTGTAGATCACCACCGCCAGCGTGACGACGAGGCGCAGCGCGATCAGCACCTTGGGCACGATCGCGTTGAGGCGCGGCTCGAGCAGCGGTAGCTTGGTCCGCATCTCGGTGGGCAGCACCACGCCATGGCGCAGCGCGCGGCCGATCGCGCCGATGATCAGCGAGCCGATCAGCGCCGCGGCCAGCACCTTGCCCGAAGCGATCAGGTAGCCCGCCACCACATCGGCCGAGCGCGAGATCACCACCACGAACATGAAGCCCAGATAGGCCAGCGCGAACCAGTGCCAGGTCCGGGTCAGCGTGCCCAGCGTGCCGCCAAGCTGCTTGCGTGCCGGCGGCGTGGCCGCCGGACCCGCGCCGAGCGGCGCCCCGGGGGTGGTTTCGGGGACGACCACGTCCGCATGGTCTTCGGGGAGGTCCTGCTCATCCTCGACCTTCTCGGCCATCAGGCGGCGGGCGATCCAGTTCGCGACGTCGTCGCGATGCCGGATCACCAGCACCACCAGATAAACCAGCACGAAGACCGACAGCAGCGCCGAGACACCGAGACCGGCGGCGAAGGAGACGTTGCGGTTGACCAGCGGCAGCACCAGAAGCTGGCCGTAGCCCAGCACGCTCACGACCACGTTCACGTGGCGGTTCAGCCGTAGCGCGGCGCTGTTCGACAGGTTGACCAGCCGCAGCCCGCCGGTGGTGGGCGAGACGATGGCACGGATCGCCACCTTGACCAGTTCGACCAGCAGGAAGGCGTTGAGATAGAGCGCCTGCCGGAATCCGACCTCAGCATATTCCCCCAGCGCCATCAGCGAGATCGCGTAACCCAGCGCCCAGGCCGCAACCACCACGGCGGCGTCGAGGAGGGTGGAGCCGATGAAGATGAAGATCGTGCGCAGGAAATTCGCATGCAGCGCGCGTTCGCCCATGCGGCGGTAGACCGGTTTCGCCAGCGCGCGCAGGCCCATCCAGACCGCCACGGTGATGACGATGACGAGGATCAGGCTCTGGAAGGTCTCCCACAACACCGGCAGGTCGAGGCTCGCGAGACCGCCCAGCAGATTGCCGTTGCCGGAGAAGCTGCGAACGATCTGGTCGGCCTGCACGGCCAACCCCTCGGCGATGTCCTGCGTGACCTGGGCGATACGCGACCCGATGGAAACGCGGGGCTCGATCTCCTGCACCTCCTCGGCGGTCGCGGCCAGCGCCTCGATCGGCTCGGCCTCGGTGGTCACGCGCTCCAGCTCGGCGATCAGCGCCTCGCGCGCGGTCTCGTCGCGCAGCACCTCGAGAAGACCGGTGAGCGGGCCCGCTTCGGCCTCGGTCGTTGCTTCTTCGGTAGCCGCGGCTTCGGCGGGCAGGATCTGGGCGAGGGCCTGATGCGGCAGGGCGAGGCCGAGGATCAGGCCCAGCATCAGGGTCATGGCGTGTATCAGTTGGGCAAAGGGTCGCGGCATCGGCGGCCTTCCTCCTGGTCGTTCGGACGGGCCCAAGCACCGTCTGGCGGCCGGGCGGCTGGCATTGCGGTCGAAGCGCCCGACGGGGCGCCCGGGATCATGTCTCGGCCCGCACCCGTGGCACGACGCCGTTTCGGAGGCAGTGCCTATCGCGGCACCGCGGATGAAGAAAGGGGGATACAGCGGTGAAACCGCTGGCATTCCCCGGCATGGGGCGGTCCGGCGCGGCAGCGGCGGGCGGGCCCCGGGCGGGAATAGGCGAGCATTGCATGGGCCTTGGGCACGCGCGCGGACCCGCAACAGCGCGGCGGCGGCATCGGCTTCACGACCGCGTCAGGCCGCCTGCGGCGCCGGGCGCACGCGCCCCAGCACCGGCGACAGCGCCGCGATCAGGAGCGCGAAGAGACCGACCAGAACGAACGAGACCCGAAGCGAGCTGATATCGGCGACGAAGCCGATCACCGGCGGCCCCAGCAGCATCGCGCCATAGCCCAGCGTCGCCACAGAGGCGATCGCCTGTCCGGCCGGGATCTCGGGATCGGCGGCGGCGCGGCTGAAGGCCAGCGGGATCACCGCCGCGTAGCCCAGCCCCATCAGAACGAAGCCCGCGAGGGCCACCGCGAGACTGCTCGCGAGCGCGCAGGTCAGGTAGCCCGATGCCGCCAGCAGCCCGCTGGCCAGCGCCACACGGCGCGGCCCGTGGCGGGTGATCAACCGATCGACGCAAAGCCGCATCGCCACCATGGTGACAGAGAACACTGCGTAGCCCAGCGTCGCATGCGCCTCGGCGGCGCCCAGCACATCTGCGAGAAACACCGCGCTCCAATCCACCGCGGCGCCTTCGCCCAGACCCGCCCCAAGCGCGATAAGGCCCACGAAAACCAGCGCGCCGCGCGGAAAGGCGAAGACCGGGTCGCCCGCGCCGCCGGTGGCGACGCGCGAGGTCCAGTCGATCCGCAGGAACGGCCCGAACAGCAACGCCGCGAGCAGGGCCGTCAGCACGAAATGCAACGAGACGGGGGCGGCGAGGCTTGCGGCCGCGAAACCGCCGGCGGCGCCCAGCCCGGCGCCGAGGCTCCACATCGCGTGGAAGGACGACATCACCGAGCGCCCCATGTGCCGCTCGACCTCGGCGGCCCAGGAATTCATCGCCACGTCCATTGCCCCGTGGCACATGCCGAAGAGGAACAGCGCCAGCCCGAGCGCCGGCACCACGGGGGCGAGCCCGACCAGAGCGATCGAGACGAGATAGACCGCCGCGATCCAGCGCGTTACCCGCACCGCGCCAAAGCGATCGGCAAGCTTGCCCGCGATCGGGAAGGAGACCAGCGCCCCCATCCCCATCATCAGAAGCAGCAGCCCGAGCGCGGCCTCGCCCAGACCGAAGCCCGAGGCGACCGCCGGAACCCGCGAGGCCCAGCAGCCCAGAAGCACGCCGTTCAAGGCGAATGCCGCGGCGACGCTGCGCCACGGCGTGATGATCTCGGCCATTCGGTCCCTCCGGCCCGTTCGGGCGTCGTTCAAATCGATTTCTGCAAGGATAGGCCCCGCACGCGGAAGTACCATAGGCGGGACGACAACCGAGCGGCGGGCCGCCGCGGGCCCCGGAGCGGATCGGCCTCATCCGCAAATCCATGGCCGCCCCCATCCGTTTGGGTTAGGCCAATGCCATGATGGACGCTCCGAACCTGCATATCCGTGCCGCCGAACCGGGCGACGCCGCAGCCCTCACGGTCATGGCGAACCTGCCCGGCGTGAGACATGGCACGCTGCGCCTGCCCTTCGATCCGCAAAGCAGGATCGAGCGTCGCCTTGCCACGGAGTCCGGCGATCATTTTCTCGTCGGGGTCATCGATACCGAGGGGGGCGGGCGTGAAATCGTCACCCATGCGGGGCTCATGCCGTCTAGGAGACGCCGGGCCCATGTCGGCGAAGTACTTTTGATCGTGCATGACGACCATGTCGGACAGGGCTACGGCACGGCCATGCTCCGGGCGCTGCTTGACCTCGCGGATAACTGGCTCGGGCTGCGCCGACTGGAGCTCGACGTGAACGTCGACAACCACGCCGCCATCCGGCTCTACGAGCGGCATGGTTTCGAGGTGGAAGGGACGAGGCGGCACGATGTCCTGCGGGCCGGCGTGCTGATCGACTCGCATATCATGGGTCGATTGAAGGCGGCCCCTGAACCGGATCGCTCGGGCCGATAACTCCGGAGAGCCTTGGCCCTGCAAGGCGCCCGGAATGAAACCTGTTTAGCTGAAACTCCGCCCCACGCCGATCGCATGGGCTCCCGGACGAAGCGGTCGAGGCCGCCGACATCGCGGCATTCAACAAGGGCATCGCCGCGCGGCGGCGATGCCCTCCGCGCTTACTTCAGGTCGCTCGGCAGCAGGGCCTCGGGCATGTTCTGGTAGCTCACCGGGCGCAGCCAGCGACGGATCGCCAGCGTGCCGACCGAGGTGGCGCCGAAATTGGTCGAAGCCGGGTATGGCCCGCCATGCACCATCGCATCGGCCACCTCGACCCCGGTGGGATAGCCGTTGACGAGAATCCGGCCCGCCTTGCGCTCCAGCACCGGCATCAGCGCCCGTGCCAGATCGGTGTCGGCCTCTTCCATCTGGAGCGTCGCGGTGAGCTGGCCGTGCAGACCGGTGGCGGCACGGGTCATGTCGGCGGCGTCCGGCACTCGCACCACGATGCCCAGAGGCCCGAACACCTCGTCGGCGAGATCCTCGTTCGCCTCCCAGGCGGCGAGGTCGGTCTCGATCAGCCACGGCATGGCGTTGCGCCCCTCGCAGGCTTGGCCGAAGCTCTTCTTCGCGGCCCGGGCCATGCGCTCCGCGCCCTCATGAAAGGCTCTCGCGATGCCGTCGGTCAGCATCACCTGCGGCGCGCCGGCGCCCATCGCCTCGGTGGCGGCGGCGACCATCGCCTCGGCCTTCTCGCCTTCGGTCACGAAGACGACGCCGGGATTGGTGCAGAACTGCCCGGCGCCCATCGTCAGGGAGCCAGCCCAGTCGCGGCCGATCTGCTCGGCGCGGGCTTCCATCGCCGCGGGCAGGCAGAAGACCGGGTTGATCGAGCCCAGCTCGCCAAAGAAGGGGATCGGCTCGGGCCGCGCGGCGCACAGATCAAAGAGCGCGCGCCCACCCTTGAGCGAGCCCGTGAAGCCCACCGCCTTGATCAGCGGGTGCTCGACCAGCGCCCGCCCGACTTCGAGCCCGCCATCATGCACCATCGAGAAGACCCCGCCCGGAAGGCCGGAGGCCGCGACGGCCGCGGTGATGGCCTCGGCCACGATCTGCGAGGTGCCGGGATGGCCGGGATGGCCCTTCACGACGACAGGGCAGCCGGCGGCCAGCGCCGAGGCGGTGTCGCCCCCCGCCACCGAAAAGGCGAGCGGAAAGTTCGAGGCGCCGAACACGGCCACCGGACCCACGGGGCGCTGGATCATCCGCAGATCGGGACGCGGCAGCGGCGCCCGGTCGGGCAGCGCTGTGTCGTGCCGGCGGTCGAGGTAGTCGCCCTTGCGGATATGCTCCGCGAACAGCCGCAGCTGGCCGCAGGTGCGACCGCGCTCGCCGGTCAGTCGGGCCTCGGGCAGGCCGGTCTCGGCGGCACCGATGGCGGTGATCTCGTCGCCGCGCGCCTCGATTTCTTCGGCAATCTTCTCCAGAAGCGCGGCGCGCTCCTCGCGTGTGGTGGCGGCGAAGACGGCAAAGGCGTCCTCGGCCGCGCGCACCGCGCGGTCGATAAGTTCGGGCGTTCCCTTGGGATAGTCGCGCGGCGCGCCCTCGGCCGGGGCAGTGGCGAAGCTGTCGCCGCCCGTGACGGTGTCACCCGCGATGAGATGGGCTCCGGTCATGTCTTTTCCTTGTCGAATTCGAACGGGGCGGTGGTCACCCGCCGCCCGAGCGTCATGGCATCGGCCACGTGGATCATCGGCGCGAGGTCGACATCGCTCTGGCCGCGCGCGACCAGATCCGCCATGCGGGCGTAAAGCGACGGGTATTCGCCGGGGTGGTCAGCCAGATCTTCGGCCACGCCATCGACCTCGAGCCGCGCGCCGCCGTCGCGCAGCGCCAACGATCCCTTGCTGGTCTCGATCTCGATGTCCCATGTCTGCGGGCCTTCCTGCCGCCAGTCGAAGACGGCGCGGACATTGCCCGTGAAGTCGAGCCGGGCCGCGATCGGCGTGTGGCGGTTCTCGGGAAACTCCAGCTCGGCGGCGACGAGATGCACCGGCTCGGGCAGGATCTCGGTCAGGATCGACAGCGCGTTGATGCCCGGATCCATCACCCCCATGCCGCCCGGCTCGAACACCCAGTCCTGACCCGGATGCCACTTGCGGACATCCTCCTTCCAGGTGATGCGCGCGCCCCGCACCACCCGCTCGACCAGCCGCGATTTCGCCGCCGCAACGCCCGCCGCCATGCGGCTGTGCCAGCTGGCAAAGAGCGTGACGCCCTGTGTTGCGGCGAGCCGCTGCAGCGCGTGCACCTCGGCCAGCGTCTGGCCCGGCGGCTTTTCCAGCATCACGTGCCGCCGCGCCATCAGCGCCTTGCGGGCATAGTCGAAGCGCGGTTGTGGCGGCAGGCAGAGCGAGATCACATCGATATCGGGGCGCGCCGCGAGAAAGGCGTCGAAATCATCATGCGCCTCGACCCCCTCGACCGAGCCTGACCGGCTCACCGTCGCGGCGAGCTCCCACTCAGAGCTGGCCTGCAGGGCCGGCACGTGCTGGTCTCGGGCGATCTTGCCGATGCCGACGAGGGCGATCTTGCGGGGCGGGTTCGCGTAGCTCATCAATGGCTCTCCCTGCCGACGGCGTTGCCGCGGCATCCGACGAGAAAATCGAAATCTGCCCCGGTCTCGGGCCCCATCACCCGCTCATGGTAGAGGCTGGCATAGCCCGAGGCCGGGGCTTGCGTGTGCGGTGTCCAATCCGCGAGACGCGCCGCCAGTTCCTCGTCCGAGATGTCGAGATGCAGCTGCCGCGCCGCCACGTCCAGCTCGATCATGTCGCCCGAGCGCACCACGGCCAGCGGTCCGCCCCGCGCCGCTTCGGGCGAGGTATGCAGCACCACCGTGCCATAGGCCGTGCCCGACATCCGCGCGTCCGAGATCCGCACCATGTCGGTGATCCCCTTGCGCAGGATTTTCGGCGGCAGCCCCATGTTGCCGACCTCGGCCATGCCCGGATAGCCGCGCGGGCCGCAATTCTTGAGCACCATCACGCAGGTCTCGTCGATGTCGAGGTCCTCGTCCCCGATCCGCGCCTTGTAGTCGTCGATGTCCTCGAACACGACCGCCCTGCCCCGGTGCTGCATCAGCGACGGCGTGGCGGCAGAGGGCTTCAGCACCGCCCCCAGCGGCGCGAGGTTGCCCTTCAGCACCGCGATGCCGCCGGATTTCGCGAGCGCCTTCTCCACCGGCAGGATCACGTCCTCGTTCCAGTTGTGCACCTCGCGCACCTCGTCCCAAATCGTGCCGCCCGACACGGTCAGCGCCTCGCGATGCAAGAGCCCGGCCTCGCCGAGCCGCTTGATGACGACCGGCAGACCACCGGCGTAGAAGAACTCCTCCATCAGGTGCTTGCCCGAGGGCATCAGGTTCACCACCGTCGGCACGTCGCGGCCCCAGCGGTCCCAATCGTCGAGGGTCAGGTTGATGCCGACGCGCCCGGCCACCGCTAGGAGGTGGATCACCGCGTTGGTCGAGCCGCCGATCGCGGCGTTGGTGCGGATCGCGTTCTCGAAGGCATCCTTGGTCATGATGTCCGAGGGCTTCAGGTCGTCCTTGACCATGTCGACGATGCGCCGCCCCGTCAGATGGGCCATGACACGGCGGCGCGCGTCCACCGCCGGGATCGCGGCGTTGCCCGACAGCGCCATGCCGAGCGCCTCGGCCATCGATGCCATGGTCGAGGCGGTGCCCATGGTGTTGCACGAGCCGGGCGAGCGCGACATCGAGGCCTCGGCCTCGACGAATTCCTCCGCCGTCATCTCGCCCGCCTTCACCGCCTCGGAGAAGCGCCACAGATGCGTGCCGGAGCCGACCTTCTCGCCCCGGAAATGGCCGTTGAGCATCGGCCCGCCCGAGACGAGGATCGCCGGAAGATCGACCGAGGCCGCGCCCATCAGCAGCGCCGGCGTGGTCTTGTCGCAGCCCGCGAGAAGCACCACGCCGTCCATGCATTTGCCGCGGATCGCCTCCTCGACATCCATCGCGCAGAGGTTGCGATACATCATCGCCGTGGGGCGCAGGGTGGACTCCGACGGGCTAAACACCGGGAACTCGACCGGCAGCCCGCCCGCCTCGTAGACGCCGAACTTCACACGCTCCGCGAGATCGCGCAGATGGGCGTTGCAGGGCGTCAGCTCAGACCAGGTGTTACAGATGCCGATCACGGGCCGCCCGTCGAACAGGTCCGCGGGCAGGCCTTGGTTCTTCATCCAGCCGCGGTGATAGATCGCGTCCTTGGACGAGCCGCCGAACCATTCCTGCGAACGCAGTTTCCGGGGCCAGGGGGCGGGGGTGAAGCTCATGGGGGGCCTTTCAGAGCGGGGTAACGCGCGCCATGCCCGTATCGGGGGCCTGCGCGAGCGGGTTGATGAGCGGCAGGCCGAAGGGCGCGGCCTCGATCTCGAACACGTCGCCTACCTGCGCGCGGATGCCGTCGCCGAAGCTCAGCGTCGCGGAGCCGAACATATGGACGTGCAGATCGCCGGGCTGCCGGTAGATGTCGTACTTGAAGTGGTGGTGTTCGAGGTTGGCGAAGCTGTGCGACATGTTCGCCTCGCCCGAGACGAAGGGCTTTTCCCAGATCACCGTGCCGTCGCGGCGGATCCGGCTGCTGCCGGCGATGTCGCGCGGCAGTTCGCCGACGAGGATCTCGGGGCCGAAGCTCGCCGGGCGCAGCTTCGAATGCGCCAGCCACAGGTAATTGACGCGCTCGGTCACGTGGTCCGAAAACTCGTTGGCCAGCGCCCAGCCAAGCCGCGCCGGCTGGCCGTCCGGGCCGATCAGGTAGATGCCGGCGATCTCGGGCTCCTCGCCGCCATCGTCTGCGAAGCCGGGCGAGACCAACGGAGCGCCCGGCGCCACGGCGGAATGGCCGGTCCCCTTGTAAAACCATTCCGGCTGCGCGCCGATGCCGCCCCCCGCGGGCTTGCCACCCTCGAGCCCCATGCGGAACATCTTCATGCTGTCGGTCATGGTCTCGGGGTCGGCCTCGGCATGCATGGCGTCGCGCGTCGTCGCCGAGCCCAGATGCGTGAGTCCGGTGCCGGTAAGATGCATATGGCTCGGATCGGGGTGCTGGATCGGCAGCATGAGCCGGCCCTCGGCGACAAGCCCGGCAAGATCGACCGCCGGACCCAGTCCCCGCACGGCAATCACCTCGGCGATGCCGCGCCCGGTCTCGATCGCCTCCCAAGCCAGCGCGTAGGTCGAGGCCGCGCCTTGCACGATCGCCGCCTCGCTGCCCTCGCGGGCCACTACCACAACCCCCTCATCCGTCCTTACCTGCGACAGCAGCATGCCAGCCCCTCCCGGTTCGGGGGCTAACTTGCCAATTGGAGTGATATCGAACAAATAATGCTTTCTAATGGGAGCATATCAAAACCGTGATGAATCGGCGGACCGGCTGCTGCGGCGCGGGCTGAAGCTCGGGCACCTGCAGCTTCTGGCGCTACTGGAGCGGGGCTGTCAGCTTGGAATGGCCGCAGAGGCGCTCGGCATCGCCCAGCCTGCCGCGTCGCGGCTGCTGTCGGAGGCCGAACGCATCGCCGGTTGCCCGCTGCGGCGGCGCGACGGGCGCGGGATCCAGCTGACAGCCGAGGGCGTCGCACTGGCCCGGCGCGCGGGGCGGGTGATCGGCGAGCTCAACGACGCCGAGCGCGAGCTGTCCGAGATCGCCGCCGGCCTCTCGGGCGAAGTGCGCATCGGCGCCGTCACCGGCCCTGCGATGGACCGGGTGCTGCCGGCGCTGCGCAACGCGCGCCTGTCGATGCCGAAGCTGCGGATCCAGGTCGAGGTGGGCAATTCCGGTGAGTTGGCCGAGGCGCTGCTCGATGGCAGGCTCGACCTCGCCCTCGCCCGGCTGCCCGACGACCGCTCGGCCGCGCTGTTCGACGTCACGCCGCTCAGCGACGAGCCGGTCGCGCTGGTGGTACGGCCCGGCCACCGGCTGCTGTCGATGCCGGAACTCGCACCCGCCGACCTCCTCGACTACGACTGGATCCTGCCGGCGCGCGGATCGATCCTTCACGACACGGTACAGCACCGGCTGGAGCGGCTCGGTCTGCCCGCGCCGCGGGTCGGCGTCACCACCTCCTCGTTTCTCCTGACGTTGGCTCTGGTGCAGCGCAGCAACGCCGTGGCGCCGCTGGCGCGGGCGGTGGCGTCGCGTTTCGCGGGCGGGGCCTGCGCGATCCTGCCGATCGAGCTTGGCATCTCGGTGCTGCCCTACGGGCTGATGACCCGGGCCGGGGCGGCGCTGCCCCGGGCGGCGCAACGCATGGCCGAGCTGCTGGTGCAGGCGGTACCGGATGCGCCCGGCATCGACTAGTCCCACAACCTGAGGCGGCCTTCCCCGACCATTATGGCAGCCGGGCGGCAACGGCCGGATTTCGGCCACCCCCGACGGTCCGGTTTCGCGCACAATCCTGACCTCCGCACAGGAACCGGATCGCGAGCCGCCCCGGAATGGGGCCCTCTTGCGGCCCGGTCACGGCATCGCCATGCCGTTGTCCGCAACCCGCCACACTGCGTGCCTAGATGCAGAGGGTAACCCACCCCCATGAGGTCTTTGCAGAATGCATCGCAACCCCGGCTTCCGACTGCCCAGCCTGTCCACCGCCCTCTTCGCCTTCGTCACCTTCTTTGCCCTCGTCGGATTCGCGGCCATGGCGCTGCTCGCTGAGCGCCGCCTCGAATCCGTGGAAAGCGGGGTGCAGTCCGAATCCGTATATCTGCGGGGCGAGGCGCTGCGAATGAACTTCGCCAAGGCGCTCGGCCGGGAATGGAACTCGGTCAAGGCCGTGGCGGGAACGCTGCGGATGCAGTCGATCGACGCGGCGCGGCCGCGACTGACCGCGATCTCGCGCATCTCGGATTCGATCGCCTGGGCCGGTATCGCGGATGCGAGCGGAAAGCTGGTCGCCTCGTCGCGGCCGCTTCTCGAGGGGCAGGACGTGTCCGGATCGCTGTGGTTCCGGCGCGGGCTGGGGGGCAACTTCATCGGCGCGGCGGAAACCGATGATCGGCTGGCGCGGCTGGTCCCGGCCGAGACCGAGGGACCAGTGCAATATCTCGACCTCTCCGTCGCCATCCACGACGATGAGGGGCGCGCCGAGGGCGTGCTGATCTACCGGCTCAACGTGGCCTGGGTCCAGAACTACCTCGTCGAAAGCGCCGAAGTCCTCGATCTCGACCTGTTCATGGTCGACGGGCGCGGGCGGGTGCTATTCGAACATACCGAGGAATTCGACCAGCCGCTGTCGCCCCGGGCGCGGCAGGTCGTGGCCTCGGGCCAGCAGGGCACCTTCCGGGTCGCCCAGGACGCGGATCACGACGCCTTCCTGGCGCTGCTGCCCAAGGTGGTGACCGGCGAGATGGCCTCGCTCGACTGGCGGCTGGTGGCGCGGGTGCCGACCCGGATCGCCGGTTTCGGCCTCGGCAGCTTCGTGCTCTCGGCCGATATCCTGTGGCTGCTTCTGGGCTTCGGCACGGCGCTGCTTTTGGGCACGGCATTGTTCAGCCGCTATTTCCTGCGGCCGCTGCGGGTGCTCTCGCGCGAGGCGCAGGCCATCGCCGAGGGCCGCGATACCTATCCGGCCGAGCAGCACAGCAGCCGCGAGGCGGAAACCCTCGCCAGCGCCATCGTCCGGATTCAGAGGGCCTGATCGTCGCCGATGGGTGACGCCGCGCCGCGGATCGGCGCGGCGACGCACCGTCGCGATTGTCCTCTGCCTCCGGCTTCGAAAGACCCCTCCGAAATATCGGCAACGCGACTGGCCCGGATCACCGCCGATCCGGCCGGGTCGCCATCGACAAGGATGCCCCCCATGCGCCTCACCCGCCTCGTCTTGGGCTTGATCCTAATCCTCGTCTCGATCTGGGTGATCCTTGGGGAACAGCTCGGCGGCACCAGCGCCAACGCCATGGTCAACGCCCGGCTGGCGACGCTGCGCAGCCCGATCGCCGGCACCGTCACTATGCCCGATCTCGCCCTCGGCGCGACGATCCGGCCCGGCGAGGAGCTGGCCTCTGTGAACGACCCGCATGTCGACCAGATCCGGCTGAACGATCTGGTGCTGGAATGGCAATACGCGCAGGCCGAGCGCGACCGGCTGCGCGAGGTGATCGACGAGACGGCGCAGGCGATCGAGACGCTCTCGGTGCGCGCCGCCCGCTTCGGCCGCGGCAAGACCCGCGAGGTCGAGATCCGCCTCGCCCATGCGCGCGCCCGCCTTGCCCTGCTCGAACGCCAGGCGAATGACGGTGCGGCGCGCGTCGCCGCGCTGGAGCCCGAGCTGCCGCAGGAGCCGCAGGGCACGGGCACAGGGTCAGAGGCCACCACCGACGCCGCGCCCGAGATCCTCCTGCCCGACCTGCCCACCGGTCTCGCCATCGCGCTCGAACATGCGCGCGAGGAGGTGGGCGTGCTGCAATCGGCGCTTTCGGCGGCGCGCGACGGCGTGTTCCTCGTCGACGGGGTCAATGACAGCCCCTTCGCGAGCCAGCGGCTGGCCGAGCTTCGGGCCCGGAACGACGGCTTTGAGGCGGCCTATCGCGCGCAGGTCCGGCAGGTACGCGCGCTCGCCTCGCGCATCACCGAAGAGCGGGTCAGCGTCAATCGACTCGGCGAGGCCCCCCTCGCCGCGGGCTTCGAGGGCCGCCTGTGGGAGGTGCTGGCGCATGACGGCGAGAACCTGCAGCGCGGCGAGCCGGTGCTGCGGCTGCTGAACTGCGAGAGCCTGATCGTCACCGGCTCGGTTAGCGAGAGCGTGTTCAACGCGCTGCGGCCGGGCGATGGCGCGCAGTTCCGGCTCTCGGGATCGGGCGAGGTGTTCGAGGGCACGGTCGAACGGCTCGCGGGGGCGGGCGCGGCCTCACTCTACGACACGCTCGCGGTGGCGGCCGGGCGCGAGCATCTGGAGCGCTACGACGTGGCCGTCAGCGTGCCGGGGCTGCGCGATCTCGACGGCGGCGCCTGCCCGGTCGGGCGTACCGGCCGGCTGTTCTTCGAGAACCGGCCGCTCGACTGGCTGCGCGGCCTGCTGTGATGGCGCCGCATGCCTGGCTGAGCGAGGCGCAGTCGAGCCTGGCGCTGATGCTGTTGAGCTACGGGATGGTGCTGCTGCTGCCCTTCTGGGTCGATCCGCGGCGCACATGGCATCGGTCGCTGATGCTCGGGGCCATGATCGCGCTGGCGCTGCGCTATATCTGGTGGCGCGGCGCGGCGACGCTGGCCCCGGTCGGCCTCGACCTCGATTTCGCGGCCAGCCTTACGCTCTACCTGCTCGAGGTCATCGCCATGCTCGGCTCGGTCAACGCCGCCGTGATGCTGTCGCGGCGCCTCGACCGGCACCGCGAGGCCACCGCCAATGCCACGTGGTGGGGCCGCCGCGCGCCCAAGGTGGCGCTGATGATCGCCACCTACAACGAGGATCGCGAGATCCTCGAACGCTCGATCGTCGGCGCGCTTTCGGTCGACTGGCCCGATGCCGAGGTGATGGTGCTCGACGATGGCAAGCGCGACTGGCTCCGGGCGTTCTGCGCCGCGCATGGGGTGCGGCACGTCACCCGCCCCGACAATGCCCATGCCAAGGCCGGCAACATCAACCACGCGCTCGACCTGCTCGCCAAGGAAGACCGGCCGCCGGACTTCGTGGCGATCCTCGACGCCGATTTCGTACCGCATCGCAACTTCCTGCGCCGCGCCGTGGCGCTGTTCCACGACCCTACGGTCGGGCTGGTGCAGACGCCGCAGCACTTCTTCAACGCCGACCCGATCCAGCACAATCTCGGCCTCGCGCGTTCCTATCCTGACGAGCAGCGCTTCTTCTTCGATCACGTGCAATCCTCGCGCGACGCTTGGGGCATCGCGATCTGCTGCGGCACCTCCTCGGTGATGCGCTGGAGCGCGCTGCGCGAGATCGGCGGCTTTCCGACCGACAGCATCACCGAGGACTACCTGCTCAGCCTGACGCTGCAGGAGCGCGGCATCCGCACCGTCTATCTGAACGAGCCGCTGACCGAGGGGCTCGCGCCGGAGGGGGTGGGCGAATACATCACCCAGCGCGCCCGCTGGTGTCTCGGGCTGATGCAGATCGCGCGCGGCCGGCTCGGGCCCTTTTCGCGCAACGGGCTGCGGCTGCGCGACCGCTGGAGCGTGATCGACACCATGCTCTACTGGATCGGCAGCTTTCCGTTCCGCATCGCCGGGCTCAGCTTTCCGCTGCTCTACTGGTATTTCGGCGTGATCGTCGTCGATGCGGAGGTGGCCGAGGTCCTGTCCTATTTCGGGGTCTACTACGTCTGGTCGCTCGGGGTGCTGAACATCCTGTCGCGCGGGACGGTCGTGCCGGTGCTGCACGACGTGAGCCAGATCGTCGGCGCGATCCCGATCACCCGCGCCGCGCTGCATGGGCTGCTGCGCCCCAAGGGGCACAAGTTCAAGGTCACCGCCAAGGGCGGCGACCGCAGCCGCATCGTGGTGCAATGGCGGCTGATGATGCCGTTCCTCGTGCTGCTTGTGTTGACTCTGGTCGGGCTGATGCTCGGCAGCGCCTTCGACGGGCTGAACCGGGCCGAGGCCGGCGATGGCATGCGGGTGGTGCTGTTCTGGACCATCTACAACATCTTCGTGCTGGCGCTGACGGTGATCGCCTGCATCGAGCTGCCGCGCCACGAGCGCCATGTCGCGGACCGGCCCGAGCGGGTGATCTTCGCGGCGGGCGAGCGTCCGCAGCGGCTCTGGCTCGCCTCGCTCACCCGCGACACGGCGCGAATCCGCGGTACCGTATACACGCCCGGCACGCGCGGCGTGCTGCGCATCCCCGGGGTCGGCGACATGCGTGCCACGGTGATCGCCGCCACGCCCGACGGCGCAAGGCTGCATCTGTGGCCCGAGGACGAGGTGCACACCGCGCTGCTGCGCCGGTTCTACACCGAGGGCGCCGCGCCGGGCGTGGTCGATGTCAGGATCGGCCGGCTCATCGGCGACATCGCGCGGCGGCTGAGCTTCAGCAGCCGGGATTAGACCCTTCCGCAGACCGCCACTCCCCCAGACCCAAGGAAACCCCATGCTTCGCACCCTCCGCCGCACCGCCCTCTCTTTGCTGCTCGGCTGTGGCCTGGCTCCCTTCGCGGCCCACGCCGACGGCGAATACCTGCAGTTCGACCTTGGCCCCAAGGACAGCACCGCAGTGGTGAGCTTCGAGCGGAGCGGCGTCTCGGCCGGGGCTCTCTGGTCGCGCTATACCGATGGGGGCGCGGTAGCCTTCTCGCTTACCGGATCGCGGCAGGTGACGCCTTGGGGCCGCCCGGTGACGCTGCGCCTCGGCCCAACGCTGCGCTTCGACGACGGTGCCTCGATCGGCGCCAAGCTGGTGGCCGAAAGCTACACCTCCACCGGCTGGGGCGGCGTCTTCGCGATCGGCGAGATCAACAGCATCGACTGGTCCTATTTCTCGATGCTCGAGGCCACCCACCAGTCGAGCGGCCTCGGCTTGGCGCTGGTGTTGACCGGCGACGACACCGGCTATGCCGAACAGAGCCTGGTGGCGAGCAAGCGGCTCGGGCGGTCGGACTGGCGGCTGCGGATGGGCTATGGCTTCGATGCGCGGGAGATCTTCGTGGGCGCGGCGCTGAACACCTTCTGAGGGGCGTCCACACCGGGGCCGAGAGGGCATGAGCGGGCTGCATGACAGCCCTGTTCAATCGGCAGGGCGAATCCCGTGACAGGGCGATCGCACGGGACTATGTGCCCGGCTCCAGCCACCTGATTTCGCAAAGGATCACGCCCGTGTCCGCCACCGTCACCGCCACCCCCGTTCTCACTGCCGCGCCCGCCGGTTTCGTCGCGCGCCTGCGCACCGCGCTGCGCGGCTGGTTCGCCCGGAGGCAGACGGTCTGCGACCTTGCGCTGCTCTCGGACGAGGATCTCGCGCATCTCGGGATTTCGAGCCGGGAGATCCGCGACATCCGCCGCATCGCCCGTTTCGAGGCGCCCTTCACGCCGCGCCCCGCCGAACCGATCATGCCCCGGACCTCGCCGCTGGGCCTCCTGACCTCGGCCGCGCTGCGCCACTGAGATCAAGGCCCGACCTGATACCGGCGCTCGCGACCCGTTCGCGGGCGCCGCTTGATTCCCGGGCGACATCCGGCCCGTTCAGATAAGCCCGCGCATCTGCGCCGCATGCACCGCCTCGGCGGTGGTGCGCGCGCCCAGCGACAGCCGGGCCGATTTCAGCCGCGCCTTCAAGGCGCTCTCGCTGATCCCGATGATCGCCGCCGCCCGCGTGTGACGCTCGCCCTCGGCCATGAGCCGCAACGCCTCGCGCTGCGCATCGGTGAGGCTGACCGTACCCGGGGGGCCGTCATGCAACCGCATGATCACCTCGAGCGCGCGCTGCCCCTCGGCATCCGTGAAGGGGCGGTCGTGCCGGGCCAGCCCGCAGAACGAGCGCGTCTCGGCGTTTCCGGTCGCCACGGTCATGCCATGTACGAGACCATGCGCCCGGGCATCCGCGATGACGCCGCTATGGTCGCGGCTCACCAGATCGGCCCAGTGCACCACCCCGTCATGACCCAGGGCCCAGCCGATCGCCGGATCGCGCAGGAAATAGGATTTGCGCTCGTAGGTATCGCGCCATTCCGGGCGCAGGCAGTTCTCGACATGGGTGGCCCGGCCGCGGCTGACCCGGAGCACCGCCGAGAACCCCGCCGGGGCCAGCTGGGCAAGTTCGAAGAAGTCGTGCGGGGCATAGCTGTGCAACAGCATCGTCATTGGCAAAAAAGCCCTCCGAAAGGGTAAAATCGGTACGCTACCGGACATACACTCTCCGGTTGAGTTCTAGCAAAGGCTAGGCCGAACGAAGTAGCAAGTTACGATCCTAACACAACCAAATACACGTTTTACGTGTGTTTCCCAATTGCAATCTCCCCTAGGAGGAACAAAGACGGCTCGAAAGAGGCGACCTGCTCTACCGAATGGGGCGGCACCTATCACACCGGTTAGGTTTCGCACGTAGCAGGAACAGCTAAATATGGTAGGTATTATAAGGCGATCCGTCGGGCGATGCTGCGAGCCAAGGACGTTAGTCCCGGAGCATGTGCCTCCCCTTCCGGCGGATCCAAACGAGGACACGAGCAGACCATGATCCAGCCGCAAACATCGCTCGTCTATTTTCGCCACCGCGATCTCGCCGAATGGTATGAAATTGTGCAGATGCAGACCGTGGGCGAAGCGGGGATCGCGCGTCGCAGGGCGCTGATCGGCGCGCTGGATGATTCGGACATCTCCGAATGCCGCGATGCCGACCTGCTCCGCGCCGTCGCCGATCTACTGAGCCATGCCCACCACCGCGGCGATGCGGTTTCGGCCGATCTGCTCCGTTGCCTGCCGCAGCCGCGCCGCGCGCGCTTCGCCGCCGCCGCCGAGGCACAGGTAACGCAGCTCTATCTCAGCGCCCCCGATCTTGACGACGATCTCGCGCTGCTGCTGGACTGGGCCCAGGCGAGCTGATCGAGGCACGTCGCAGCTCTCACCCAATCTGAGGGTCTGAAGCCCCTGCTCGCCCCAAGGCGACCTGGGGGCGCGGATGGACAATGCCGCGCGCTGGTCCCGTTCCGCTCGAAGCTGAAGAGCGCCGCATGGCGGCTGGTGCGGCAGGAGCGCCTGTGCAACCGCAGGCGAAACGCTTCGGTATCCGGATCCCCGCACCCCACGCAGAATGGCGCTTGCCTCGCGCCGCTCCGGCCACACCCTTTGCTGCCTACGCAACAGGGGAGAACCACATGGCCGATCGCATCCTTTTCATTACCGGTGCGTCCTCCGGCATCGGGGCCGCCACCGCCCGCGCCGCCGTGGCGGCGGGCTGGCATGTCGGGCTGATGGCGCGCAGCGAGGACAAGCTCGCGGCCTTGGCCGAGGAGTTGGGCGACCGCGCGCTCGCGCTTCCGGGCGACGCCACCGATCTGGGCGCGCAGGAGGCGGCAGTGGCCAAGCTGGTCGCCGCGAAGGGCGGGCTCGACGCCGCCTTCGCCAATGCGGGTACCGGCCTCGACACGCCCGGCACCGAGGCGGGAGATCCCGAGGAATGGCGCCGGATGATCGATCTCAACATCATGGCGCTGCTCTATACCGCACGGGTGGCGCTGCCCGAGCTGAAGCGGCGCAAGGGACATCTGGTGCTGACCGGCTCGGCGGCGGGCAAGCGGCATATCGCGGGTTCGATCTACGGCGCGACCAAGTGGTTCGTGCATGGCTATGCGGGCAACATGAGCGAGGAGATGCGCGAATGGGGCGGCCGCTGCACGGTGATCGCGCCCGGCATGGTCGACACGCCGTTCTTCTCCGAGCCCAAGCCCGGCAAGATCCGCCCCGAGGACATCGCCCGGGCGGTGGTCTTCGCGCTCGAGCAGTCCGAGACCGCCGATCTGCGCGAGATGTTCATCATGCCGACCGGCTGATCCCGAAAGGGATCGGCGCTCAGCCCAGCTCGCCCTCGGGCGGCGCCGCGATGGTGTGGAACTCGGAGCCGTAGCCGACGATGCAGCTGACCCCCGTTGGGTCGGTCAGAAGCACGGTGTAGCTGCCGTTTTCGGGGTTCGACCAGATCTCGAGCATCCGCTGCCGCGTCTCGCTCGTGGTTTCGAGACCGGCGGCGGTGAGCGTCTCGGAATAGCGATCCTTGAGCCGCTCCACGATGTGATCGCGCGGGGCACAGCCCATTGCCGCCGCGGGCGGCGCGGTGGCTGCCATGCCGAACAGGAGCGCGGTGGTCACGAGCCGTTTGAACATCCAGACCTCCAATACCGCAGTGCGGAGGAAGAGGGGGAGATGCTGCGGAGACCAACGCCCCCTCATACCATATATGGAGCGTCCCGCCGTGATGTCCACAACACGCGCCATCAACTGATGCGGAACGCCCCACGCCGGGTCAGGGCATCTCGACTTCGCCCGTGACCATGTTTGTGTAATCCGCGCCTTCGCCGCCAGCGTCGAAGGTGCCGCCGCCGCTGGCCTCGGCCCATTTGCCGGTGCCGCCCACGACGCTCCAGTCGCCCGAGACGCGCCCATCCTCGCTCATCCCCGTGGCGGTCCACGCCATGACGGCCTGATCACCATCCGCATCGGTGTAGTGGCAATTGCCGCTGCCGCTCACCGCGCCGGCTTCGACCAGCGTGGCGCCGAAGCAGGAGCCGGACAGGCTGGCGAAGGGGCTCTCGGGATCCTCCGTCTCGAAGCCGTCATAGCTGGTCCGGTTGTGCACTACCACGAGGCCGTCGCTGACCGGCATCTGCATGCTGTCCGAACTGCCCATGCCGGTGCCCTTGACCATCACCGTCTCGGCCATCGCGCCGGATGCGGTCACTAGGGCCGCGAGACCCATGATCGATAAAAGCCGCTTCATCATAAATCCTCCCACAAGGTGGTCCCGCGGCGGGCGCGGAACATGGCCCAGCCTATCACGAACAGGGTCTCATCGGGGCGCAAACGCGAAACGGCGGCCCCCGCGAGGGGACCGCCGTTTCGATCTGCCCACTGTCAGGGGGGCGGATGGATGGGTCGCGATCAGGTGGCGCGGGCCGCGTCGCGGGCAATCTGGTTGATCATGCCGCGGGCAATGCCGAGATCGGCGAGGTCGCGGTCGGTCAGCAGGCTCAGCTCGCGCTGGGTCTGGCGGTAGACGCGGTTGCGCTCGATGGCGGCCTTGACGCGGGCGGTGATCGCGGTGAGGCCGTTGGTTTCGGTGTTGAAGGTGGTGCGCTGGTCGACGGTGGCGTAGCTCATGTCAGTATCCTTGATCTTCGGGTCCGTGTGGCCCTTGTCTCGGGCCTGATCGATGCGGCGCCCATCGCCGCCTCGTTGACCCCTAATTGGTAGCGTTAACGGCCGAGCACCACCCCGCTTCGCCGTAACCCCGCCATGCAGCCACTGCATGCGCCGATCAGCGCCCGCCGGTCCAGTCCAGCACCACCTTGCCCGATGAGCCCGAGCGCATCGCGTCGAAGCCCGCGACGTAGTCATCGATCCCCATCCGGTGGGTGATGACGCCGCGCACGTCGAGCCCGTTTTCCAGCATCGCGATCATCTTGTACCAGGTCTCGAAGATCTCGCGGCCATAGACGCCCTTGATGGTGATCGCCTTGAACACGATGCGCGACCAGTCGACCGGGCTCTTGCCCGGCGGGATGCCGAGCATGGCGATGCGTCCGCCCATCACCAGACGCTCGACCATCTGATCGAGCGCGCGCTGGTTGCCCGACATCTCGAGCCCGATGTCGAATCCCTGCTTCATCCCGAGTCGCGGGACGACCTCGGCCAGATCCTCCTCGGCCACGTTGACCGGCACCACATCGGCCACCTGCGCGGCCAGCGCGAGGCGCTCGGGGTTGATGTCGGTGATCACCACGTGGCGCGCGCCGACATGCCGCGCCACCGCCGCCGCCATGATGCCGATCGGCCCGGCGCCGGTGATCAGCACGTCCTCGCCCACCAGATCGAAGGAGAGCGCGGTGTGCACGGCGTTGCCCAAGGGATCGAGGATCGCGCCGATCTCGTCGTCGATGGCATCGGGAAGCGGCACCACGTTGAAGGCCGGCAGCCGCAGGTACTCGGCGAAGGCGCCCTGCTCGTTGACGCCGATGCCGCGGGTTTCGGGGTCGAGGTGGAACTTGCCGGACCGGCTCTGGCGCGAATGCTTGCCGATCAGGTGCCCCTCGCCCGAGCAGCGCTGGCCAATCTCCAGATCGGTGACGTTTCGGCCCAGCTCGACGATCTCGCCCGCGAATTCGTGCCCGGTCACCAGCGGTACCGGCACGGTATGCTGCGCCCACTCGTCCCAGTTCCAGATATGCACGTCGGTGCCGCAGATGCCGGTCTTGTTGATCCGGATCAGCACGTCGTCGGGACCGATCTCGGGCACCGGCACGGTCTGGCGCCACAGCCCCGGCTCGGCCTTCGCCTTGACCAGCGCGGTCATGCCGTTGGGGCGGCTCATCCGATCACGCCCAGCTCGCGGCCCGCCTGCGCGAAGGCCGCGAGCGCCGCGTCGAGATCCTCGCGGGTGAGCGCGGCGTTCATCTGGGTGCGGATCCGGGCCTTGCCCTTGGGCACGACCGGGAAGAAGAAGGCCGAGACATAGACGCCCAGCTCGTCGAGGCGCGCGGCCATCTTCTGCGCGAGCTTGGCGTCGTGCAGCATGACCGGGATGATCGGATGCTCGCCCGGCAGGATCTCGAAGCCCAGATCGGTCAGACCCTTGCGCCAGTATGCGGCGTTCTCGAACAGCTTCGCGCGCAGATCGTCGCTCTGCTCGATCAGGTGCAGCGCCTCGAGCCCCGCGGCGCAGACCATCGGCGGCAGCGCGTTGGAAAACAGATAGGGCCTCGCCCTCTGGCGCAGCAGGTCGATCACCGGCTGCGGCCCGGCGATATAACCGCCGATCGCGCCGCCGAGCGCCTTGCCCAGCGTCCCGGTCAGCAGGTCCGCCTTCACCCCGAAATGCGCGGGCGTACCGGCACCCTTGGGCCCCATGAAGCCGGTGGCGTGGCAGTCATCGACCATCAGCAGCGCGTCGTAGCGGTCCGCAAGCGCCCGGATCTCGTCGAGCTTCGCGAGATAGCCGTCCATAGAGAACACGCCGTCGGTGGCGATCATCACGTGGCGCGCCCCGGCTTCGCGGGCCTCCCGAAGCTTGGCCTCGAGGTCCTCCATGTCGGAATTGGCGAAGCGGTAGCGCTTGGCCTTGCAGAGGCGAATGCCGTCGATGATCGAGGCATGGTTCAGCGCGTCGGAGATCACCGCGTCCTCGGGACCCAGGAGCGGCTCGAACAGCGCGCCATTGGCGTCAAAGCAGGCGGCGAAGAGGATCGTGTCGTCATGGCCGAGATAGGAGGCGAGGCGCTTCTCCAGCTTGCGGTGCAGATCCTGCGTGCCGCAGATGAAGCGCACCGAGGCCATGCCATAGCCGTGCCCGTCGAGCGACTCCTTGGCGGCGTGGATCAGGTCGGGATGATCGGCGAGGCCAAGATAATTGTTGGCGCACAGGTTGATGACTTCGCGGCCGTTCAGATCGACGCGCCCGCCCTGCGGCGAGGTGATCTCGCGCTCGGTCTTCCACAGCCCCTCCTCGCGGATCTCCGAAAGGCGGGTCTCGATGTCTTGCAGAAAGCGGCTCATGGAGGCTCCTTTCAAGGGCACGGGCAGGCCACGACTCTATGCCCGCCCGCGCGGCTTGCAAGCTCTGCCGCCACGGCAGCGCTCAGCCGAGCGCCACCAGCCGGATCTCGCCATCCCATGTCGCGCCGAGCCGCTCGGCTGCCTGCCACGCCCGCAGCCCGGTCCGGCAGCACATCACGGCGCGCGCGCCGCCGGGCGGGCGCGGGCCATCGGGGCCGAACGCGGTCACCGCGTGGCGGCGCGCGTGGCCGCAGGGCGGCGGGCCCTCCTCGGGGGCGCGCAGATCCACGACGAAATCATCGGCGGCGATGTCCCCCGGGGCGATGAAGCGCGGCGCACGCGCGGGCTCGGCGGCGGCCGAAAAGCCGAAGCCGCCGAAGCGCCATGTCGCGGCGTCGAAGCTCGCGAGCCGCCCCAGCGGCGACGGCGCCATGCCCGAGAGTTGCGCCACAGCCATCTGCGCCTGCAGCGCGCCGACGACGCCCACTACCGGCCCCAGCACCCCCTCCTCGGCGCAGGAGCCCATCCGCGCCGGAAGGTCGGGGAACACCGCCCGCAGGCTCGGCGCGCCGCCGCAGAACCCGCCAGCATAGCCTGACAGGCCGGTGACCGAGGCGCTGATCAGCGGCAGCCCCGTGGCGAGGCAGTGATCCGAGGCGACGTAGCTCGCGGCAAAGCTGTCGGCGCAGTCGATCACCAGATCGACGCCTTCGCACAAGGCCACGACATTGCCGGGGTCAAAGCGCCCGACTAGCGGCTCCACCACCGTCTCGGGGTTGAGCGCGGACATGCGCCGGGCCGCGACCACCACCTTGGGCCGGTCGATATCGACCATGCGAAACAGGGTCTGCCGGTGCAGGTTGCTCGCCTCGACCCGGTCCGGATCGACCAGTCGGACATGGCCGATACCCGCCCCGACCAGATATTGCAGCACCGGCGCCGCCAGCCCGCCCGCGCCGATCACCAGCGCATGCGACTCGCGCAGCCGGGCCTGCGCCGCGCCTCCGAAGCCGGGCACCGCGACCTGTCGCGCGTAGCGGTTCATCGCACGGCCCCGATCCAGTTGCGCACCCGGCCCTCCGGGTCGGGGTTCAGCGTGATGTCGGTCACCACCGAAACGATGTCGGCCCCGGCGGCGAAGGCCTCGGCCGCCCGCGCGACCGAGAGCCCGCCGATCGCGACGAGGGGGATGTCGCCCACGAGCCGCTTCCACTCGGTGAGCCGCTCCACTCCCTGCCGCTCCCATTTCATCTTCTTTAGGATCGTCGGCCAGACCGGCCCGAGCGCCACGTAATCGGGGTCGAGCGACAGCGCCCGCTCCAGCTCGGCCCGGTCATGGGTGCTGATCCCGAGCCGCAGCCCGGCGCGGCGGATCGCGGGCAGGTCGGCATGGTCGAGATCCTCCTGCCCCAGATGCAGCCAGTCGCAGCCCAGATCGATCGCCGCGCGCCAGTGGTCATTGACCACCAGCGTCGCGCCATGCACCGCGCAGAGGTCGCGGCCGCGCGCCAGCTGCGCGCGGATCTCGGTGTCGGCGCGATCCTTCAGCCGCAGTTGCACCAGCTTCACGCCCAGGGGCAGCATCCGCTCCAGCCACGAGACGTCGTCGAAGATCGGGTAGAACCGGTCGAGGCTCATGCGAGGAACGCCTTGCCGATCAGCGGTGTCGAGGGCGCGGCCATGTCGCGCGGCTCCATCGCGCCCGCCTCAAATCCCAGCCGACCGGCCTCGACTGCGCGCGCAAAGCCCTCGGCCATCGCAGCAGGGTCGTCGGCCTTCGCGACGGCGGTGTTCAGAAGCACCGCGTCATAGCCCATCTCCATCGCTTCGGCCGCTTGGCTCGGACGACCGAGGCCCGCATCGACCACCAGCGGCACGTCGGGGAACTGCGCCCGCAGGGCGCGCAGCCCGTAGCGGTTCGCAAGCCCCAGCCCGGTACCGATCGGCGCGCCCCAAGGCATCAGCACCTCGCAGCCGGCGTCGAGCAGCCTCTCCGCCAGCACCAAGTCTTCGGTGGTGTAGGGGAACACCTTGAAGCCCTCGGCGCACAGGATCGCCGCCGCCTCGACCAGGCCCCATGGGTCGGGCTGCAGCGTGTCGGCATGGCCGATCACCTCCAGCTTGATCCAGTCGGTGCTGAACAGTTCGCGCGCCATGCGTGCGGTGGTCACCGCCTCCCGCGCGGAATGGCAACCGGCGGTGTTGGGCAGGAGCCGCACCCCCAGCTTGCGCACCAGCGCCCAGAAATCCGCGCCCTCGCCCGCCGCCGCCTCGCGCCGCACCGACACGGTGGCGATGCCCGCGCCGGACCGGCGGAACGCCTCCGACAGCACCTTCGGTGACGGGTATTGCGCCGTGCCGAGCATCAGCCGCGAGGCGACCGGCGTGCCGTAGAAGCTGACCATCTCAGCCTCCCTGCCGCGGCGCGACGATCTCGATCCGGTCGCCGGGCGCGATCGGCGTGGCGGCGCGGGCGCCGACCGGAACGAACTCCTCGTTCAGTGCCGTCGCCACCGTTTCGCCATCGCGCCCGAGCGCGGCCAGCGCCTCGGCCAGGGTCGTGGCCGTCACCTCCCGCGGCGTGCCGTTAACCATGATCTTCATCGCAAACCTCCGGTTTGATGCCGTCGCAGATCCAGTCCGCCGCCATCCGCGCCATGCTGGGCGCAAGGAGAAAGCCGTGGCGGAACAGACCGTTGACATGGATGATCCCGCCACGCCGCCGGATGCGCGGCAGGTTGTCGGGAAAGGCGGGGCGCGCATCGGCGCCGATCTCAAGAATCTCGGCCTCGGCGAAGGCGGGGTGCAACGCGTAGGCGGCGCTGAGCAGTTCGAGCGCGGCGCGCACCGTGGCGGGGCCGCGCCCCGCGCTCTCGATCTGCGTGGCGCCGAGCATGTAGATACCGCCGCCGCGCGGCACCACGTAAAGCGGATAGCGCGGGTGCAGCAACCGGATGGGCCGCGTCAGCGCAAGCTCCGGCGCCCGCAGCACCAGCATCTCGCCGCGCACGCCGCGTAGATCCGCCAGCACGTCGCGCGCGGCCAGCCCGCGGCAGTCGATCGCCGGCCCCATCACGCGGCCCTCTCCGGTTTCGAAGGTGACGCCACGCTCGACGAGTCTCTCCCGCAGCCCGGACAGGGTCGCGCGCGGGTCGAGATGCGCCTCGGTTTCAACGTGCAGACCGCGCCCGAAGCGCCCGGCGAGATCCGGCTCCAGCGCCGCGACCGCATTGGCATCGAGCAACCGGCCCGGCACCCGGCGCGCGAAACGATCCAGCTCGGCCCGGTCGCGCCCCAGCGCCACCACCAGCGTGCCGCGCCGCATCACCTGCGCACCCTGCGCCTGCCACCAATCGGCGGCCTCGCGGCCGAGCCGCACCACCGGTTCCTCCGCCGTCTCGCCCTCGCAATCGGGCGCGAGCATGCCGCCAGCCCACCATGAACAATGGTGCGGGCCGGCTCCGTGCTGCCGGTCGATGACCCTGACCTGCCGGCCGCGCGCCGTGAGTTCGGCCGCCATGGCAAGGCCCATCACCCCGCCGCCGATGATGTCCTGCGTCATCGCCGGCCCTCATGGAAATGGTCCACCGGGCCGTGGCCCGACCCGATGCCCAGCCGGTCGGCGGCGCGGATCGCGCCCGAGAGCCAGTGCTGTGCCCGCTCCAGCGCCGCCTCGGGCGCGCGACCGAGCGCCAGCAGCGCCGCCAGCGCGGCGGAAAGCGAGCATCCGGTGCCATGGGTGTTGCGAGTGTCGATGCGTGGGCCCGAGACCTCGTGCAGACCGGTCCGGGTCACCAGCCGGTCGGTGCAGCAGGGGCCAATGGCATGGCCACCTTTCATCAGCACCGCCTCGGGCCCGAGTTCGAGCAGCGCGCGTCCCTGCGCCACGATCTCCTCCGGCCGGGTCGCCACGGGGGTGCCGAGCAGCCGGGCCGCCTCGGGGAGGTTCGGCGTCAGGATCGCGGCACGGGGCAGCAGTCGCGCGATCAGCGCTTCGACCGCCGCGTCGTCGAGCAGCGCGTCACCCGACTTCGCGATCATCACCGGGTCGAGCACCACAGGACCGGCATATCCCTCGAGCGCCTCGGCCACCGCCGCGATGATCCCGGCATGGCCAAGCATGCCGATCTTGATCGCGTCGGGCGGGATGTCGTCGCGCACGGCGGTGATCTGCGCCGCGACCATCTCGGGCGGGACCGGCATCACCCCGGACACGCCGCGGGTGTTCTGCGCGGTGATCGCGGTGATCGCCGACGCGCCATAGACGCCGAAGGCGGCAAAGCTCTTGAGATCGGCCTGGATGCCCGCGCCGCCACCGCTATCCGAGCCCGCGATGGTCAGGGCCGTCTTGATGCGCATCGTCTCGCTCTCCCCCGGGCGGGGGACGCAGGACGGACCACGGGCGTGACATGCCTCGGGTCGCGTCTCCGTTCCCTCCGCCGGTGCTAACCGGATCAGGTTCGATGGGTCGGCTCGCGCCTCTCAGCCCCCAGCGGGGCACCCCAACGGATTCGAGCGGACGTTAGCGGCGTGGTCAGGTTGACGCAAGGGAGGGGGCTCCGCCCCCGGCCCTTGCGGGCCTCCCCCGGCGTATTTGGAGAAAGATGAAGGGGATCAGCGCTCGCCCTCGAAACGGTAGATCGCGAGGCCGCGCTCGTTCTCGTCGATCTCGAGACGGCGATTGACCGGCGCATGGGCGCGGCTGGCGCAGTTCGGCCGCTCGCAGAGATAGCAGTTGATGCCGATGCCTGTAGGCGTGATCCGGTCGAGATCGAGCCCCTGCGCATGGGCGAGGCGCGGCGCATAGGCGACGTCGCAGCCCAGACCGATGGCCAGCCGGGTCGCGGGCTGGCCCAGCGTGCCGCCATGCCGGGTGACGCTGCGCGCGATCGAGAAATAGCGCGCGCCGTCGGGCATCGAGATGACCTGCGTCTGCACCCGGTCGGGCGCCTCGAAGGCAGCGTGGATGTTCCACAAGGGGCAAGTGCCGCCGAAGGAGGAGAAGGGAAAGCGCCCGGCGCTGAAACGCTTGGAGATGTTGCCCGCCTGATCGACGCGCACGAAAAAGAACGGGATGCCGCGCGCGCCCTCGCGCTGCAGCGTCGTCAGCCGGTGCGCGACCTGCTCGTAACTGGTGCCGAAGCGGTGCGACAGCAGCTCGACATCGTAGCCCGCACTCTCGCAGGCCGAGAGAAAGCGGCCATAGGGCATCAGGAGCGCCGCGGCGAAGTAGTTGGCGAGGCTGACCCGCGCTAGCGCCAAGGCCGAGGGGTCGGTCAGCCCTGAACCCGCGATCTCGTCGGCGATCTCTTGGCCACGCTCTAGACGCGCCAGCAGCACTGCTATCTGGAACCGCCGGCTGGGCTGGCCCAGAAGCTCCGACAGGCGCAGCTCGCCGCGATGCGCCACGTGCTGGCGCAGCCGTCCCGCCATGATGTCGGAAGGCAGGATGCGGACCCGCACGCCATGCGCGCGCAGCCGCTCGGTCAAGGCGGTGTGCGGCTCGCTGCGGTGCAGCTTCATCTCCTCGGCCATGGCCTCCGCGGCGCGGTCGAGGCTGTCGACATGGTTGCGCCGCTCGAACAGCCAGGCCCGCACCGCCTGCACCGCGCGGCTGCCCTCCTCCAGTACCTCGACCTTGTCGCGATCCGCCAGCGGGTTGGTGTCGGTCTGGCGCGACAGCACCAGCTGCCGGTAGCGGTCATGCAGCCGCACCAGCGCCGCGGCGACGTTCGGCGCGGCGGAGAGCGCCTGCTCGATCTCGACCCGGCCCACCTCGGCCTCGAGCACCGGGTCCTTCAGCGCCGCGCCGAGATCGGCGGCGAGCTGCGCGTCGGTCTCGGGTGCAAGTTCGCTCACATTGATGTCGAAGGCTTCGGCCAGCCGCATCAGCAGCTTGGCCGAGGCGGGGCGCTGGTTGCCCTCCATCAGGGTGACGTAGCTCGACGACACGCCGAGCCGGCCCGCCATCTGCGATTGGGTCAGTCCCAGCGAGACGCGCAGCGCCTTGAGCCGGGGGCCGATCAGGAGTTTCTGGCTACGATCGCTCATTTCATGACTAACAATGTTTCAATCATACGGCTTACATAAATTACATCGTTACCCGTTAGCAACAAAATTATGCTGCACCTGCGCGATGACCACACTAACCTTACAGACAGAAAGGCGCCGATCCTCCCTTCGGTGCCGGCAACAGGAAGGTCATGCAAATGCCACTCGATCTCGTCCCCGCCCCCGCAGCGCCCAAGCCGGTCCTGCTGCGTGACGTGCCGGGTGCCGGCCGCGTCCTGACCGATGACGCGCTGGCGCTTGCCGCCGAATTGCAGACCCGTTTCAATCCCAAGATGCAGGCGCTCTCGGTCGCCCGCGACCGCCGGCAGGAGCGCGCCGATGAAGGCCGCTTGCCCGATTACCTCGAGGAGACCACCGGCATCCGCAAGGGTGTCTGGGCCTGCGACCCGGCCCCCGAGGCGCTGCGGGACCGCAGGCTCTGCCTCGCCACCGCAGCCGAGGCGGGCGGGCTCGCCGTCGCCCGCGCCGCCGGGGCCTCGGCGCTGCTCGTCGATCTCGACGAGGCCACCGCGCCCGGCTTCGCCAATCTGATCGCGGGCTTCGCGGCGCTGACCGAGACGCCGGACGACCTCACGCCGATGCTGTTCCGTCCGCGTCCGCTCGATCGCGATGAGGCGGCGCTGCTCATCGGCGGGCATCCGGTGTCGGCCGGGCTGTTCGATCTGGCGCTGATCTTCACCCATTTCGGGGCCAGCCTCTCGGCCCGCGACATGGGGCCCTATCTGCAGATCGGCGCGATCGACAGCCACCGCGAGGCGCGGCTCTGGTCCGAAATCATCGCCATCGCCGAGGAGCGCACCGGGCTGGCGCCGGGCACGATCCGCGTCGAGGTGTCGCTCGAGACCGTCAATGCCGGTTTCGAAATGGACGAGATCCTGTGGGAGCTGAAGAGCCGCGCGCTCGGCCTGACGATGCGCCGCGCGCCGCTCACCGCCTCCTATCTACGGCTGATGCGGGCTCATGGCGACGCGCTGCTGCCGGCCAAGCTCGACCCCGAAGCCGCCTTCCTTGGCACCTGCGCCGCGCGCATGGTCAAGGTGGCGCATCGCCGGGGCACCCATGCCATCGCCGAGGCGCCGGAGGGTAGCGATCCAGCGCAGCTGCGCCGCCCGCTCGACGAGGGCTGCGACGGGCTCAGGCTCGACGCGCCGGACCGGATCGACGCGGCGCGCGAGGCGATCGCCCGGGCGTTGCCGGGGCCACACCAGATCGGCCGCCCGCGCCAGTATTTCCGGATCAGCCCCGAGATGCTGCTGAAGCCCCATGCCGGTCCCGTCACCGAGGCCGGGCTGCGTGGCACGATCCATGTCGCCATCGCGGCGCTCGCCGCATGGATCGCCGGGCGCGGCCCGGTGAGGATCGAGGACAGCCTGCATGGCCTCGCCTCGGCCGATCTCGCCCGGGCCCGGCTGGGCCAGTGGCTGGCCCATGGCGCCAGCGTCGAGATGGAGGCGGGCGAGTCGCGCCGCATGACCGCCGACTGGCTGGCCGAGTTGATCCACGAGGAGATCGTGGCGCTGGTCGAGTGGCTCGGACCGCACAGCTTCCATCGCGGCCGCTACGCCTCGGCCGCCCGGATCGTGCAGGAGGCCGCCTGTGCCAGCCCGCAACCCGACCACGTCGCTCGCCTCGCGGCGCCGCTGCTCGACACGCTCGACTGATCCCCGGCGCAGGGGCCTCAGGCCCCCCGCCCCTTCCCCCCAATTCATCGACAAGGACCAAACGGAATGACCGACCTGACTCCGCAGAGCCGAACCACCTATGCCGAGCGCCGCGCCGCTCTCGCCTCGCGCTTCCCCGAAGGCGCCGCGCCCGGCGGCATCGGCATCGATGACATTCTGCAGCTGCAAATGCAGAACACCTACAACACCCATCTCGACATCGCCCGCGACATGGCGAAGGTGATGCGCGCCGACATGGCCGCCTATGACGCCGACCCCGAGCATTTCACGCAAAGCCTTGGCTGCTGGTCCGGTTTTCACGCGCAGCAGATGATCCGCGCGGTCAAGCGGCTGCGCGGCACTACCAAGGGCGCCTATGTCTATCTCTCGGGCTGGATGGTCGCGGGGCTGCGCAACCGTTGGGGCCATCTGCCCGACCAGTCGATGCATGAAAAGACCGCCGTGGCCGACCTGATCGAGGAGATCTACGTCTCGCTGCGCCAAGCCGACGAGGTCGAGCTCAACGACCTGTTCCGCGCCCTCGACAAAGCCCGCGAGAGCGGCGATGCGCAGGCCGAGCGCGACGCCGTCACCGCGATCGACAGCTTCGAAAGCCACGTCGTGCCGATCGTCGCCGATATCGATGCGGGCTTCGGCAACGAGCACGCGACCTACCTGCTCGCCAAGGAGCTGATCAAGGCCGGCGCCTGCTGCCTGCAGATCGAGAACCAGGTCTCCGACGCCAAGCAATGCGGCCATCAGGACGGCAAGGTCACCGTCCCGCGCGAGGATTTCATCGAGAAGCTGCGCGCCTGCCGCATGGCCTTCGAGGAGCTGGGCGTCACCGAGGGCGTGATCGTCGCGCGTACCGACAGCCTTGGCGCGGGGCTGACCCAGAAGCTTCCCGTGAGCCAGGCCCCCGGCGATCACGCGGCCGAATACCTCAAATGGGTCGAGACAGAGAGCTTCGAGGGCGAGCCGACCGAGGGCGAGATTGCGATGTGGCGCGATGGCGGTTGGGCGAAACCGGCGCGGCTGCCCAATGGTCTCGTGCGCTTCAAGGAAGGCACCGGGCGCGCGCGGGTCATCGAGGATTGCGTGGCCTCGCTCAACGACGGCGGCGCCGACCTGATCTGGATCGAGACCGACACCCCCAACGTCGCCGAGATCGCGGGCATGGTCGCCGAAATCCGCGAGAAGGCGCCGAAGGCCAAGCTGGTCTACAACAACTCGCCCTCGTTCAACTGGACCCTGAACCTGCGCAAGCAGGTGCGCGAGGACTGGATCGGTGAGGGCAAGATCGCCGAGACCGACTACCCGGACGGCACCCAGCTCATGAAGGCCGATTACGACGACACCGATCTGGGGCGCGAGGCCGATGCGCGGCTCAAGCGGTTCCAATACGACATCTCGACCAAGGCGGGCGTGTTCCACAACCTGATCACCCTGCCCACCTTCCACCTGACCGCCAAGTCGGTGGACGAGCTGTCGCGCGGCTATTTCGGCGAGGACCGGATGCTAGCCTATGTCGCCACCGTGCAGCGCGAGGAGATCCGGCGCGGCATCTCGGCGGTCAAGCACCAGCACGAGGTCGGCTCGGATCTGGGCGACAGCTTCAAGGTCATGGTCGGCGGCGACCGGGCGCTCAAGGCCGGGGGGCATGCGAACACGATGAATCAGTTCGCGGCCGAATGAGGAAACCCGCCGGTCGGGCCTGACCGGCGGGCTATCGGGAACCGGGTCGGGGTGAGAAGCCCCGGCCCGGTTTTCGTCAGGCGGCGATGTCGGTGCGCTCGCCGGCCGAAGCCGTCGATGCGGCGCTGGCGCCATAGGCCGCGCCGGCGCGCGCGGCGCTCTGCGGGTTGATCGGCGCGATAGCCGCGTCGCTTTCGGGGGCCGAGCCGATCGAGGAGACGAGGCCCTGCATGCGGTCCAGCTCCTGCAGCCGGATCGCGGCTGCGCGCGCGGCCGCGATGTCCGAAACTTCCGGTTCTGCGGGCTCGGTCGCGGCGGCAAAACCGATATCTTCGGCGGCCGTCGCACCCTTGAGGCCCGCGAGGCTTGCGACCTTCGCCACGACCTGCTCGGTCACGGCGACGGCTTCGCTGGCAGTCTCTTCCGCGGCATCCGCGATAGGCGCTGCCACCTGAGTTGCAGCCTCGGCGGCCTTCTCGACGACCGGCGACGCGGCGGCGGGGGTTGCCGGTGCGGCGGGCTCTGCAACGGCTGCGACAGCCGTCTCAGTGGCAGCGGGTGCGCTGGCCGTTTTCGCCGCTTCGGAAATGTCGATGCGGATGGCCGGCTCGGTGGTGGTGGTTTTAAGCTTGGGCTCTTTGGCGGGGACGGGAGCCTTCTGCTCGACCGTCTTATCGGACTTGGCGGCGTGCGCTTCCAGCAGGGCGGACAGGGCGGCTTTCCAGTCGAAACCGGTGGAACCGGCATTGAATGTGAGTGGCATTTCGAACCTCTTGAGGGTGCGTATGACCCGACATGAGGCGTCGATTGCGGCAAGAATGGCGCCGGATTTGGCCAATACGAAAGCACATGTCCCATGACCTAAGGGCGCGGTGCCTTCGCCTTTGGGATAGGTATGTCTCCGCTGAGAAAAACAGAAAGGAGTTACGAGATCTTAGCCGTCACGCGAGCCATACGACAGGCTCGCGTGACGTCATCGCGTACGGAATCGATCAATTGGCGGCGAAGCAGTAGAACAGCCCGTCGCCGCCGGTGCCTTGGAGCGCTTCGAGGCTGCAGCCGCGCGAGGGGTGGGACGAATTCCACGATTTCGCGGCATCCGAATCATCGAGCCCCATCCGGTCGTGATGCCCGACCATGGCCGAGCCCTCGCCGCTATTGGTCCAGTTCTCGCAGGTCTCGGCCGCCGCCGTCCCGTCCGGCATCGTGCCGGTGAGGATGTCGTGGCGGTTCGGGTCGTCGCCGCGCCCGTTCACGACATTGCCCATCTCGTCGAGCGCAGTCTCTTTCGAGATCGCGTTGCCATCGCCGTGCAGCGTCTCGACATCGGCGGCGATCTCGACGCCGTCGGCATTGTACCAGGGGCCCGATCCGATCCGGTCGCGCGCATTCTCCTGATCTGTCGAGAGATAGGCCTTCCAATCACCCTCGGCCCCGGCTGCGGCGGCAAGGTCGGCGCAATGCGCGTCGGCGCCCTCGAGGCCGCCAAGCCCGGCCCCCTGCCCCGGATTGGCGCTGGTCACGAAGAAGCTCATCGCCTGATCCTGCGCCATGGACGCTGTTCCCATGCAAGCAAGGGCCGCGACCGTGAAGAGTCGTTTCATAACCATTTCGCACCTCCTGAAGAAACATCTGCAAAGCCTAACACGGCTGGACCGATACTGGGCGAGGTTTCGCCCAAGCCCTGCAACCGCTGAGTTTTTCCTACGCGCGATCAAGGGCCTCGGGTTTGGCGCCCCAAGTCGCCGCCATCCGGTCCCGGCTCCGGCGATTCGAGGCGGTGGCGCAGAGGCTCGCTCCGGCGCATCTGCTCCTTGGTCGGAATGCCGCGAAATCGGGCAATCGCCCTGATGCGGGCGGATCGCATCGGCCATTCCCCGCCATGTGGGCGCCCCGCCACCAATGCTGTGGATAAACTTCGAGCGCCCTGCCACAGTCGGCGCGTGTCAATCTCGCACGGGAGGCTGGAGATGACCCGAACACCCCACCTGAAGACGGCGACCGCGGAGGCGCGCGGCACAAGTCCATCGACGGCGCGAAAGGCGCTCGAACCCTATGCGACACCGCAAATGCAACATCTCCGGGTGGCGCAGGCGCGGCTGCTGGAGGAGACTCAGACCTTCCTCGACGCCTGGTTCGACCGGCGCCACCGGATGACCCAGGCCATGGGCGACCTCGCCAACGAGATCATGGATGCCGGCACCGACGGCGCGCGGATCTCGGACGCGATGTCGCGCTGGCACGAAGGCGCCGGAGAACGGCTGCATGCCGACGTGCAGGACTGGCTGAGGCTGTGCACCAGCTGCGCCAGCCACCTGGCGCGGGAAGCAAGCGAGGCCGAGACCGAGATGATCGACAACACGGTCGAAATGGCGCGACGGGCCGGAACCGTCCGTCACGCCACACCTGTCTGAGACCAAAGATCCGGCTTCGGATAATGGCGCGGCCCGATCACGGGCCGCGCCGCTCAATTGACCCGTTCAAGCAGCGAGACGTAGCTGGTCACCGCCGCGCCGCCCATGTTGAACACGCCCGCGAGCTCGGCATCGGGCACCTGCATGCCGCCCGCCTCGCCCATCAACTGCATCGCGGCCATGACGTGCATCGACACGCCGGTCGCGCCGATCGGATGGCCCTTGGATTTAAGCCCGCCTGACGGGTTCACCGGCAGCCGGCCGCCCTTGAGGGTCACGCCCTCCTCGATCACCCGGTGCCCCTGCCCCGGCGCGGCGAGGCCCATCGCCTCGTATTCCAGAAGCTCGGCGATGGTGAAGCAGTCATGCGTCTCCACGAGTGACAGGTCGTCCAGCGTCACGCCGCCTTGCTCCAGCGCGCGGGCCCAGGCCCGCTTCGGCCCCTCGAAGGCCAGCACGTCGCGGCGGCTCATCGCGAGGATGTCGTTCACATGTGCCCGCGCCCGCACCGCGATGGCGCGGCGCATCGTCTTCGCGGTCTCGGCATCCGCCAGCACCAGCGCCGCCGCCCCGTCGGAGACCAGCGAGCAATCGGTGCGCCGCAGCGGTGCCGCGACATAGGGGTTGCGGTCGGTAACGGCGTTGCAGGCCTCGAAACCCAGATCCTTGCGCAGATGCGCATAGGGGTTTTCGACGCCGTTGGCGTGGTTCTTGGCGGCGATCCGGGCCAGCGCCTCGGAACGGTCGCCATATGTCTGGAAATAGCTCTGCGCGATGCGCCCGAAGATCCCTGCGAAGCCGCCCGGCGTGTCGCCCTCCTCCGCGCGGTAGGAACAGCCGAGCAGGATGTCGCCCACCTGCGCCCCCGGCGTCGCGGTCATCTTTTCGGCCCCGACGACGAGAGCGACCCGACCCCGGCCCGAGGCGATGAAATCCATCGCGCCGTTGATCGCCGCCGATCCGGTGGCGCAGGCATTCTCGTAGCGCGTCGCCGGCGTGTATCGCAGCCCGTCATGGCCCATCGCCACCAGCGAGGCCTGGAAATCCTGGTCCGAAAAGCCGTTGTTGAAGACGCCGACGAAAACGCCGTCGACATCCTCGGCACCGATCCCGGCATGCTCCAGCGCCGGTGCCGTCACCTCGGCCATGAGCGCCGCGGTGTCCGGCGCCTCGCTCTTTCCGAACACGCTATGCGCCCAGCCCACGATCTGCGCCTCGGCCATCACGCCTCCTCCCTTGAATCTGCGCCGCCCTCCCGCGGCAGCCGCCATGCTCGGACAGGGCGGCGGCATTGGCAAGGGGCGCGACACGATCGCGAGAGCGGCGCCGATGGGTAGGCTCGCGGGGCCCCTCCGGTTCAGCCGCCGGCCCGGCTCAGCAACAGGCAGGTTTCGGAATTGAGCACGCCGGGGATCTCGCGGATGTCGCCGAGAACCCGGTCGAACTCCGCCAGAGAGGCCGCTTCGATCCGTGCGACGAGATCCCAGGCGCCATTGGTCGAATGCAGCTCGGCCACCTGCCGCATCCGCCGCAGCCGCGCCGCGACACCGCGCGCCTGCGGACCCTGAAGCTCGATCAGCATCACCGCGCGCACGAGGTCGTCGGCATCGGGGGCGCCAAGCTCGACCGTGAAGCGGCGGATCGCGCCGTCGCGGCACAGCCGCTCGATCCGCGCGCTCACCGTGGCGCGCGACAGGCCCAGCTCGGAGGCCATCGCCACCACGGGCATGCGGGCGTCCTGCTGCAGCAGCGCCAGCAGGCGGCGATCGGTCGGGTCGAGTTGGGCCATGCGCATTTCGTCGGTTGATTTGACAGATTGTAG
Organism: Limimaricola soesokkakensis; assembly: GCF_900172345.1. Lineage (GTDB taxonomy): Bacteria > Pseudomonadota > Alphaproteobacteria > Rhodobacterales > Rhodobacteraceae > Limimaricola > Limimaricola soesokkakensis. The sequence goes on along the minus strand of NZ_FWFY01000012.1, from coordinate 66,584 downwards.
GAAGAACCGCGCGTCATGCGCAATCCGCCCCCTCCTCAGCGCCCGAGGAATGTTACAGGATCGGGCATAACCGCTGCATTGGAGTGACAGATGACCGACGCCCCCGCCCCGTCCAAGCTCGCCATGGTGCCCTTCGTCTCGGTGGCCCAGATGATGGAGATGGTGAACAGCATCGGGCCGCGCCGGATGATGGCCGAGCTGGCCGATTACATCGAAGAGGATTTCCGCCGCTGGGAGCTGTTCGACAAGACGCCGCGCGTGGCCAGCCATTCGCCCGAAGGGGTGATCGAGCTGATGCCGACCTCGGATGGCGAGACCTACGGCTTCAAATACGTCAACGGCCACCCCTCCAACCTCAAGCGCGGGTTCCAGACCGTCACCGCCTTCGGCGTGCTGGCGCGGGTCGACAATGGCTACCCGATCCTGCTGTCCGAGATGACGGTGCTGACCGCGCTCAGGACCGCCGCCACCTCGGCCGTGGCCGCGCGCCACCTCGCGCCCAAGGGGGCGAAGACCCTCGCCATGATCGGCGCGGGCGCGCAATGCGAGTTCCAGGCGCTGGCGTTCCAGGAGATGCTCGGCATCGAGAAGGTCCGGATCTACGACATCGATCCGGCGGCGACGAAGAAGGCGGTGGCCAACCTCGCCGATAGCGGGCTCGACATCACCGCCTGCGACAGCGGCGAAGAGGCGGTGGCGGGCGCCGAGATCATCACCACCTGCACCGCCGACAAGCAGTATGCGACGATCCTGACCGACAACATGGTCGGGCGCGGCGTGCACATCAACGCCATCGGCGGCGACTGCCCCGGCAAGACCGAGCTGCACCGCGACATCCTGCTGCGTTCGGACATCTTCGTGGAATATCCAGAGCAGACACGGATCGAGGGCGAGATCCAGCAGCTCGACCCCGACCACCCGGTGACCGAGCTGTGGCAGGTCATCACCGGCAAGGCCGAAGGCCGGCGCGCGCCCGACCAGATCACGCTGTTCGACAGCGTCGGCTTCGCCACCGAGGATTTCTCGGCGCTGCGCTATGTGCGCGATCAGCTCGACCGGACCGGGCATTACACGATGCTCGACCTGCTCGCCGATCCCGACGACACGCGCGACCTCTACGGCATGGTGCGCCGCGCCAAGGGCTGAGGCGTCAGAACGGGTCGAGGATCGGCACGCCGGTCGGCTCGAAATCCGAGACGTTGCCGGTGACCACCGTCGCCCCGTGCGCCAGCGCGGTGGCGGCGATCATCAGGTCGGCGCCGCCATGGCCGATCCCGGCCGAAAGCCGCCCCCAGATCCGCGCCTCCTCGGCACCGAACGGCAGGATGCGATCCGAGAACAGCCGCGCCGTCCGGTCGAGCCAACCGCGCAGATCGGCGGCAAAGCCTGGATCGCGGCCTTCCTGGCGCGCGATGCCGCGCTCGATCTCGCCCAAGGTCACGGCGCTGAGGAACAGCGCTTCTTCCGGCTGGGCCCGAAGCCAGGCCGCGACGGCGGGGGCACGGCCCGACCGCCGCACCGCCGAGATCACGTTGGTGTCGAGAAGATAGATCAAAACGCCACGTCGCGCGGGCGCGCCTGCGGCCGTTCCGCGCCGTTTTCCATGCCGGGAAAGTCGAGAAGGTGCTCGGCGAAGCTGCCGCGTTCGGCCCCCGCCGCCGCGACGAGACGCGCATATTCGGCGGCCGACAATACCACCACCGCGGGCTTGCCGCGCCGCGTCACCTCCTGCGGGGCACCGGCGAGGGCCGCATCCACCACCGCGCTGAACCGGTTCTTCGCGTCCTGGAGGCTCCACATGACCGCCACTCCTGTCTAGATACCTGTCTAGATAGGAGTATATGCGGCGCGGTTCAAGCCCCCTGCCCCGCCTTGAACCAGCGCACCAGAGCGCGGCGATCCTCCTCGGAGATGTCGGTGACGTTGGCGGGCGGCATCGCGTGGCTGACCCCGGCCTGCAGGTAGATGGCGCGGGCATTCTGGGCAATGTCCTGCGGCGTCTCCAGCACCACCCCCTTGGGGGCCCAGCGGATGCCGTCCCAGACCGGCTCGCGCGCATGGCACATCGAGCAGCGCCCGACCACGATCTGCTCCGCCTCGTGGAAGCCCTCCGCCTCCGCGAAACGCTGCTCATAGGCGGTCATGGGCCGCGCCTCGGCCTCCTCGTAGCTGCCCCACATCGGGGCGGTCGAGAGCCAGGCGAGGATCAGAAACAGGATGACGGTGACGCCCCATGTCCAATGCGGCCCCTTGCCAGTGGCGTGCATGGTGTTGAAGTAGTGCCGGATCGTGACGCCCATTAGGAACACCAGCGACGCGATGATCCACGAATACTCGGTGGCGAAGGCCAGCGGGTAGTGGTTCGACAGCATCAGGAATACGACCGGCAGGGTCAGGTAGTTGTTGTGCGTGCTGCGCAGCTTGGCGATCTTGCCGTATTTCGGATCCGGCTTGCGCCCGGCCTTGAGATCGGCGACCACGATGCGCTGGTTCGGCATGATGATCAGGAACACGTTGGCGGTCATGATCGTCGCGGTGAAGGCGCCGAGATGCAAAAGCGCCGCGCGGCCGGTGAAGACCTGGTTGTAGCCCCAGCTCATCGCGACGAGCAGCGCGAACAGAAGCACCATCAGCAGCGTCGGACGATTGCCCAGCCCGGACTTGCACAGCCGGTCATAGACCAGCCAGCCGATGGTCAGCGAGCCCGCCGAGAGCGCGATCGCCTGCCACACCGCGAGATCGGCGCGGGACGGGTCGATCAGGTACAGCTCCGCCCCGACCCAGTAAACGATCATCAACAGCGCCGCGCCCGAAAGCCAGGTCGCGTAGCTCTCCCATTTGAACCATGTCAGGTGTTCGGGCATCGCGTCGGGCGCCACGAGATATTTGCGGATGTGGTAGAAACCGCCGCCATGCACCTGCCACTCCTCGCCATGCGCGCCGGGCGGCAGGTCGGGGGCCTTTCTCAGGCCGAGATCGAGCGCCACGAAATAGAAGGACGAGCCGATCCAGGCGATGGCGGTGATGACGTGAAGCCAGCGCACGGCAAAACCGGCCCAGTCCCACAGGATTGCGAAATCGTGCATCTCGTCCTCTCGTTATGGCGAGGGCCACTCTAGCGAGAGGCGCCGCGCGACGCCAAGCCATGGCGCGGCAGAGCAGTTTCAAACGAAACCGGACAATCCCGCACCGCCCTGCCCGTTCCCGATATTCGGGCGTTCCGCCTCGGCCGCGCGCGAGTGTGCAACGCGCGCCCCGGTCACGCGACGTTGCGACCCCGATCCTATGCTCGCGCCCATGCCACGCCCCGCTCAAAGAGGACGCCATGCCCCAGATCTCGGCCATATTGTCGCTGCCCTACATCCAGCCCGGGCAGGCGCAAAAGCACGTCACCCATAACGAGGCGATCCAGCGCCTCGACGCGCTGGTGCAGCCGGTCGTGGCGGATCGCGATCGCGGCGCGCCGCCATCCATCCCCGAGAGGGGCGCGCGCCACGTCGTGGCCGATGGCGCCGCCGGCGACTGGGCCGGGCAATCGGGCCGCATCGCGATCTGGGATGGCGGCGCCTGGTTGTTCGAGACCCCCCTGCCCGGCTGGCGCGTCCATTGCCTCGCCGAGGCGACCGAGCTGATCTTTGGCGCGTCCGGCTGGGAGAGCCAGGCCGAGCGACCGCTCGAAGCGGCACGCCTCGGCCTCAATGCCGAAGCGGATGCGAATGATCTGCTCAGCGTCTCGGCGCCTTCGACGCTTCTCAACCACGATGGCGCGGGACACCGGCTGAAGCTCAATCGTGCCGGCGCGTCGGACACCGCCTCGCTGCTGTTCCAGACCGGTTTTGCGGGCGGGGCCGAGATGGGGCTCGCCGGCGAGGCTGATTTCTCGATCAAGACCAGCGCCGACGGTTCGGGCTGGATCACCGCGCTGCGGCTCTCCTCGACCGACGGGCACGCCTCAGGGGCGGCGGTGCAGTCGGATTTGCTCGACGCGACGCCGGGGCGGCTCGTGGCCGTGGGCGGTTTCGGCCTCGGCGCGACGGCGGCACCGCGCGTGGCCGACGCCGATGCGGCCCTTGCCTCCGGGCTCTATGCAATGGACCTGCCGGCCCCCGCCACGCCGGCAGAAAGCAGCGGCCCGGCCATCCTCTCGGTCTCGGCGCATGGGCCGCAGGAGGTGGCGCAGCGCCTGTGCGAGACCGCCACCGGGCGGGCCGCGCCCGGGCTGGCGGGGTTTGGCAGGGCTGGCGCCGGGAGATCGGGCAGGCTGACCTGCTGGGCCCGGTGGGCTTGAGCGACGGGCTGCCGAGCGGCGCGGTGTTCGAGACCGGGACCACGCCGGGCGGCAGCTATCTGCGGTTCGCCGACGGCACCCAGATCGCCTGGTGCGACGAGGCGCTCTTCGCCCGGGTCTCGACCGAGCGGCTGGAGCATGTCTGGAGCTTTCCCGCCCCGTTTTCCGCAACGCCGCAGGTCAGCGCGACACTGCCCGGGATTGAGTCGGCCTATGCCGGGCTCGCCCCCGGCGATATCGGCGGGCTGATGCAGGAGACCGGCAGCGCCTCGGCGGCGCTGCGATTGCCCCGCGTCGCGGGCGCCGCCGGCTTCGCGGCCGGGGCGCAGGTGGCGGGGCTGCGGCTTCTGGCGATCGGTCGCTGGACCGGCGGTTAGAAGCTGACGCCGACCCGGCTCGCCAGCCCGAGGCTGGTGCCGAGCAGGCCGAAGATCGTCGTCGCCGAGGTTACCGGGCTCTCGGTCGCATAGACGAGGTCACCGGGCAGGATCTCGAATTCGCCCGCGCTGAACAGCCCGTCGGCAGAGGTCAGATCGATGGTGAAGACGACCCGGCTCTGATCCGGTCCCCCGGCGCCGGGGGTCACGGCCTGCGCCGGGTAGCGGCGCAGCACCAGGATGCCACCCGGGTCGGCGCGGCTATCGGAGACGCCGCCGATGATTGCCATCGCCTCGAGCGCGTCGAGCCGGTCCTCGGTGAAGTAATGCACGGACTCGGTGCCTGCCGCGCCGAGCGACAGGAACTTGCGGTCGTCCGCCTCGACATGGATCTTGTCCCCGCCCTTCAGCGTGGTGTCGAGACGTGGGTTACCTAGCAGCCGCTCGACCGAGGTGCCGTAGATGCGGCCGTCGCGGGTCAGCCGGATCTGCGGGTTGCGCAGGCTCTTATCGACACCACCGCCCTCGGCGATCAGCCCCATCACCGTGAAGTCGTTGTCGGGCAACGGATAGCTGCCGGGCTGCGCCACGCCGGCAACGAGGCTGACCGTGTTCTGTCGCCCTTCGGCAAAGCCGAGCTGCACCTGCGCCGATGGCGTGACATCGGCATATTCTGCCTCGACCCGGTCGCGCGCGGTCTCGGGGCTCATGCCAGACACCTTGATCGTGCCGACATAGGGCAGGAACACCGTGCCATTGGCGCCGACGCGTTGCTCGGGCAAGGACACGAAGCGCTGCCCCGGGGCGGTCAGCAGGCCGTTCTCCTCGGTGCTCCAGATGGTGATGCTGAGGCTGTCGCCGGGCGCGATGATCCGGGTCTGCGGCTGGTCGACCCGCTCGATCCAGGAATGCCCGGTGCCGCCATTGCCGGGCCAGGCCGCATAGACCGGCAGCAAGGCCCGGGTCACCGGCGCGACCTCGAAGTCCCGCACCTGTTCCGCGCCGAGGGTCTGGGTCTGCAGGATCTCGCTGCGCAGCGCCGCGCCGCGCGGCAGAGAGCCGCAGGCCGCCAACAGAAGGACGAGCCCGAACAGGACGGGGAGACGCGCTGATGCCATGCCGATGATCCGTTGCCTGCCTTGTTTTGCGCCAACCTACCGCAGCAGGGTGCCCAAGGAAACACCGCACGCGCGCATCAGACGAGACGCCAGCCCAACTGAACGGCATAGAGGGTCACCCAAGGCAGGATCACGAGGTTCTCCAAGGGTCCGTTGACCTTGACCAATCGCAGCCCGGCCTTGCGTTCGCTGAGCGGCCAGAGCAGCGGCACGCCGGCGCCGCGCGCGGTGAAACGGGTACCATGTCCGAAGCTGACCGCATCGGCCGCGAGATGGGTCGCGATTCCCGCGCCGAACGCCAGCCCCACCGGCGGCGAGACGATCCACATCGCGGCCGTCGCCAGGATCAGGAACACCGCCGAATGGGTGCCGCCTCGATGCCCGAAGGTCATCAGGATGATCCGCGACAACGGCCAGAGCCTGCGACCGAGCTTGCTATAGGGCGTATCGACATCCGGCAGGATCGCACCGATCAGCGCCGCCGCCATGATCGGCAGGCCGAGGCGCGGCGTCGCGGCGGCCAGATGCACCCCCGCGACCGCGCCGAGCGCCAGATGCGTGCGTCCCATCATCGCCGCCGATTCCCTTTTCGTTCCGCCGGATGGCCTCATGTAGCGGCTCGGGCGAAGAAGGCCAGCGGACCGCCGCGTCAGCGCGCGTCTACCGGGATGTACTCGTAATAGAACGGGTCGCTGTCGATGAAGCGGTAGAGCGCGTCGGCGCCTTCCGGACGCTGGACCGGGAAATTGCGCCCGCTCTCGCGTGCCGCCGAAAGCACCGCCTCAACGGCAGCCGCGCTGCCGGGCCCCCAGACCCCGTCGACCGGCCCCGAGAGCAGCCCCGCGTCGCGCAGCCGGCCTTGCACGTTGCGGCGGCGGTATTCGGGCAGCCGAGCGAAGCCCTCGGCGATGCCGCGTGCCCGCTCCTCGGCGCGGCTGGTCTCATCCTCGTCCTGCCCGTTCTCCGGCGGCGCCACGGCTGGCGCGGTGTCCTCGCGACCCAGCGCGGCGCGCAGGTCGTTCAGCACCTCGTCGTTTCCGCCTTCGGCGGCGATGGCAGCCTGACCTTCGGCCCTGAAGATGCCGATCGAGGTCAGGAGTTGGCGTTCGATGCAAGCGGCGTCGCCCACGCAGGCCTGTCGCCGTTCGAGCTGGATATCGGCGATGCGCCGTGCCTCGGCCTCGCCGATCCGGTCGACGAGCTGGCCATAGACGCCGACCATGCGCTGTTCGAGTTCGGCCAGCCCGGGTGAGGCGCAGATCGTCCGCTCGGTGGCGGTGCGCGCGTCGTCGCAGTCGAAGGATGGCTGGGCGGCCAGGCCGGTCGGCATCGCCGTCATGAGACCGAGGGCGAGGAAGGTCGCTTTGTGCATCGTCATGCTCCTTCGAAGGGCTCTTCGCGGACCAATCGCGTGACCCGGCTTCTCGTTCCCCGTTGGCTGGCAAGCACAGCCAGAGGTTGTCCGCCCCCCGCCCTGCTGACATAGTCGCCGCGATTTCTCGCAGCATGAGCAGGATGGACATGCCTCCCAAATTCGGAACCAGCGGCCTGCGTGGCCTCGTCACCGATCTCACCGATGACCTCGTCCATGCGCATGTCCGGGCCTTCCTCGCGGCCTGCCCGCATGGTGGCGCGGTGCATGTCGGCCGCGACCTGCGCGACAGCTCGCCGCGCATCGCCGCCACGGTGATCGCGGCGATCCGCGGCGCGGGGCTTCTGGCGGTCGATTGCGGTGCGGTGCCGACACCGGCGCTGGCGATGTCAGCGATGGCGCGCGGCCATGCGGCGGTGATGGTCACCGGGAGCCACATCCCGGCCGATCGCAACGGGCTGAAGTTCTACCTGCCCTCCGGCGAGATCGCCAAGACCGACGAGGCCGCGATCCTCGCCGCGCTGAACGAGGGCGGCGCGCCGGACGGCGCCACCGAGGGCGCGCTCGAGCAGGACGCCGATTGTGCCGCGCGCTACGTCGCGCGTTACCGCGACGGTTTCGGCGCGCAGGCGCTGTCCGGGCTGCGGATCGGCGTCTACGAGCACAGCAGCGTCGCGCGGGAGACCCTGGCCGAGATCGTCGCTGCGCTCGGCGGCAAGGTGGTGCGGATCGCCCGATCCGACAGCTTCATCCCCGTCGATACAGAGGCCGTGGACCCCGAGACCCGAACGGCGCTGTCTGGCTGGACCGCCGAGCATCGGCTCGACGCGATCGTCTCGACCGATGGCGATGCCGACCGGCCGATGGTGACCAATGCACGCGGTGCGCTCGTACCTGGTGACGTGCTAGGGCCGCTCACTGCGCAGCTTCTGGGCGCGCGGATCGTTGTCACGCCGGTCTCGTCGAACACGCTGGTCGAGGCGATGGAAGGTTTCGAGGTGCGGCGCAGCCAGATCGGCTCGCCCTTCGTGATCGCCGGAATGGAAGAGGCCCTTGCGGAGGATCCCGCCGCGCAGGTGGTGGGCTACGAGGCCAATGGCGGGTTCCTGCTCGGCTTCGAGGCACGGGGCCCCGAGGGAGCGATCGCGCCGCTGATGACACGCGACGCGGTGCTGCCGATCGTGGCGCCTCTGGCCGCGGCGCGGGCCAAGCGATGCGGTCTCGAAGAGCTGGCGGCGCAGCTGCCGCCGCGCTTTACCGCCGCCGACCGGGTGCAGGAGATCCCGTCGGATCGCTCCATGGCTCTGGTCGAGGCGCTGCGCGCCAGCGCCGATGAGCGAGCCGCGTTCTTCGACACCGGCAGCGACGAGACCGGAATCGACGAGACCGACGGGCTGCGGGTCGGCTTTGCCAATGGCGAGGTGGTGCATCTGCGCCCCTCGGGCAACGCGCCCGAATGCCGGCTCTATACCGAGGCCGACAGTGCCGAGCGGGCGCAGGCGCTTCTGGAGGCCCACATGACCCGCCTCGCCGAGAGGCTCGGCGCGCGCGCCTGACCTCGGCTCCGGGGGACTTGCCGGGCCGCGCATGGCCCGGCATTAGGCGGAGCGCCCCCCTGCCCCCATATCGTGCGGGCAAGACAGCAGGAGTTCCCCCATGTCCGACAAGTCCATCTATGACGGCCTGACCATGCTCGGCGGTCAGACCGTGCAGCCGCAATCCCCCGAGGAGGCGGTGCTCGAGCGCGTGCCCAACCCGCAATCGGACGTCGATTACGCAGTGCGCTTTACCGCGCCCGAGTTCACCTCGCTCTGCCCGCTGACCGGCCAGCCCGATTTCGCACATCTGGTGATCGACTACGTGCCCGGCGACTGGCTCGTGGAGAGCAAGTCGCTGAAGCTTTTCCTCACCAGCTTCCGCAACCACGGCGCCTTCCACGAGGACTGTACCGTCTCGATCGGCCGGCGGCTGGTCGACACGCTCTCTCCGAAATGGCTGCGTCTGGGCGGCTACTGGTATCCGCGCGGCGGCATTCCGATCGACGTCTTCTACCAGACCGGGGAGCCGCCGAAGGGCGTCTGGATTCCCGATGCGGGCGTACCGGGCTATCGCGGTCGCGGCTGATCGCCTTCGTACGCTTGCGCACATTGCTGACCTAACGTAAGGCGACTCTGGCATTCTTCGGAACATCGCGCGACGGTTATTCTGCGACTGCGGCATGACATAGGCGTCATGGCACCGAAGCGCGCCGGGGCGGCCCATGGCCCCCGAGAGAGATAAGGTCCGATCATAAGGCCCCCGTTGGGGGTCGCATGACCGGGTGGGAACAGGCGGCTCTGTGAAAGGGAGTAACGACATGGCTGACGATCGCGAAGAGCGGATCCGCAAGCGCGCCTACGAGATGTGGGAGCGCGACGGCTTTCCCGAGGGACAGCACAACGCGCATTGGCAAGAGGCCGAGGCCGAGATCGACGCGGAGATGCGCAGCGAAGGGTCGGCGAGCGGCACGACCGGTGGCACCGGCCAGTCCGATGCGGCGGGCGCGGACGACGCGGCCTCTGCCAAACCGAAGAAGACCCGGGCCCCGCGCAAACCGGCGACGAGCAAGGCGGCTGATGCCAGCCCGTCCAAGGCGACCAAGACCGCGCCCAAGGCGACAACACCGCGAAAGCCACGCGCCCGGAAGAGCGCTAAACCGGAAGGTGAGGGTTAAATCCTTATATCCGAAGGGATATTCGCAATTGCAGGCCGGTTCCCCGCGGGGAACCGGCCTTTTTCATTTGGCGTCCAGCGCGTCGAAGAAGGCTTCGAAGGCGCGTTGCAGCCTTGCCCGGTCGAGCGCCGAGAAATCGCGTGCGAGCCGTAGCTCGACCCGTCCATCGGAGGCCGCGATCTTCGCCTCGCCCTCGGGGCGCGGCAGCCGGAGCATCGTCTTCGACACCGATTTCGGGCGCGGCTTCACGATCTTCGGGGCGCGATGCACGAAGTCCTTGAGCACCGCGATCTCGGCCTCGGCGTCACGTTCCGGCGCGCGCGCGAGCATCTCGATCATCTCGTCACCGAGCATCGGGTCGGCATCGACGATCTTGAACAACTCGAGGCCAAGCGCGCGCGGAATTGCCTCGGGGTGGCGGATGTTGCCCTTGGCACCTTCGAGCACCCGGGTGAAGCTGCGAATGTAGCTGCGCTTCTGTTTCAGGGCCGAGGCATAGAGTTCCGACACCGCATCATGCGGTGTGATCTCGGTCTGCTCGGCATAGCTCAGCGCCAGCTGCGCCATCTCGCCGAACGAGATGTCCTTTCGCACCAGATTCTCATCGACCATCTTCCGGTAGAGATCGCGCACCGGTTCCCCGCGGGGAACCATCGCGGCCGGGATCTTCGCATAGCGCTGGTCGCCGGTCTGCTCCAACAACTCGCGGAACGCCGAAAGACGGCGATAGCCCTGGATCAGCTCGTAGCCGCCCTGCCCGTCCTGTTCGACCCGGATGGGGTTCGAAAGCCCGATATCCTGGATCGAAAGCTTCAACTCCTCGATCTCGGGATCCTTCGTCTTGGCGCGATCGCGCACAAGTTTCGAGGTCCTGACCGCATCGATCGCGATCAGGTCGGTGATCAAACCGAGCTTCTTGAGCCGCACATGCTCATGCGCCAGCTGGTCGTTCTCAGCCCGGATCGCCGCTTCGGCTTCGGCCCGGCCACGCGCCGCCTCGGCGGTCTCGGTAATCGCCGAGGCCATCGGCCCGCGCCGCGGCGCCGTTTGTGGCGGCTCGGGTTCCAGCTGCGGCGCGGGGTTCCCCGCGGGGAACCGGTCCGGCTCCGGCGCGTCGGGCGTGAAGTCGATGTCGAAGACGCTGCGTTTCTTGGCCATCTCAGTCCTCCAGCTTGTCCCACGCCGCCACCAGAGTGGCGCGGAACTCGTCATAGGCGCGATCAAAGGAGGCGCGGGCACGCCGCCAAGTCTCGCGGGTCATGTTGCGATAGTCGATCTCGTAGACCGAGCTCAGGAACCGGCCCGACTGTTCGACTGCACGGGTCATCTCGATCGGGTGCTCGGCGACATGCGGGCCGAACACCTTGTGAAACGCCTGCTGCATCGCCCGGTGCAGGTCGTTGTTGGGCTCGAACCGGGTCAGCAGGAACCGGATGTCCGAGAAGTGTTTCTCGGGCTCGGTGCCCGGTGGCACGGCACCGCGGAACCGGCCCAGATCCTCGAGCGCCTCGGCGAGCTGACCGATGAAGGAGGTGGTGGAGTCGTACTCCCAGTAGCCGGGCCCCGAGGGGATATAGAGCACGTCTGCGGCGAAGACAGCGTTCATCGACTGGTAGCCGATCGCCGGCGGGCAATCGAACAGGATGATGTCGTAGGCGTCATCGGGCAGGTGATCGAGATAACGGTCGACGGCGGCGAAGAACGACCACTCCGGGTTCAGGTGCCGATACTGGGCCGAGGCGAACTCGACGAAGGCGGCGTTGGCGCAGGAGGGGACGAGGTCGATGGTGGGCCAGGAGGTCGGCTTGATGAAGTCGGTGACGCGCAGATCGTCGAGCCCCATGCCGGTAACCGAGGCGGGCAACTTGCGCTCGGGCAGGGCGGCGCCCGACTCGGCACCGCGCCCGGCGGCGTTCATCCGCTCGGTCTCGCGGATCAGGTCGCGCGCCATGATGCCCCAGACCGTGTATTCCTCGGCCACGTCCGACAGGCCCATCGAATGCGACAGCGTCGCTTGCGGGTCGAAGTCGACGCAGAGCACCCGGTAGCCGTCGAGCGCCGCCGCATGGGCGAAGTGCAGCGCCACGGTCGACTTGCCGGCGCCGCCCTTGAAGTTGGCGACGGCGGCGCGGATCGCGCGCTTGCCGGCGGGGCGGGGCGGCAGCATCGGCTTGTTCTTGTGGCGCAGCCGCCGGCGCAGCTCGCCGATCTCCTCGAGCGAGTACCAGCGCTGGCGCCCGTCTTCCTCGACCAGCCCCTGCGGCAGCGACGGATCGGCGGCGAGCCGGCCCCGGAAGGTCGAGGGGTTTAGACCGAGGATCAGCTCTGCCACCTCCCAGCTCGAGAAGCGGCGCAGGCTCTTCTCGTTCTCTGGCGAGAAGGTCTGCTGCCGGATGAAGCCCTGCATCTTGAGCGACTGCGACTGCAGCCGGGCCAGGTCGGTGTGTGTGAACATGCGGTCTCTGCCCTCCGGTTCCCCGCGGGGAACCGAAACCGGAACCCTTGGGAACGCTAATTCTTGCGATGTCACGATCTACGCCGGATTTGCGGCGCATGAAAAGCCATTTATGATCGAAACCGGAAATACGCCGGAATCGCGAAACGCCTGCGCCACAAGGCGCTTTCGATTCGCCGCCGGGCGCGAGTGGTCAGGAGGTAATGGCCGGGGAAGAGGGGACAGACCTCACCCATAAGAAGGCCGATAGGGGGACATTTCCAGCCCAATAGGGGACACGCAGTATGTCCCCCAATACCAATACATACCGATTTCCAACCGGAAATTGGATTGGTGCAGAGGGCCATTCCGGAGTCGGCTTGACAGAATCGTGTTTCCGGACGCAAATCAGGCCATGCCGGGGAAAGACGTTGGGAAGCGATGTCCGAGCCGGGGAGCAGACGTCGCCGGTCGATCCGTACCGGGGCGTTCAGGGTACCGCCTCGACCGGCGGCAGGACAGGGCGCGCCATGTTAATGACAAAGGCCGTGGGCCGGGGGGCGGCGGCTCGTAAATACGACATCCTCACCGCCCTCGGTGCGCATGCGCTCGCCGGAGGCCGGACCGAGCAGGTGCTTGCGCTGCGGCTGATGACGCTGATCACCGCGCGCTACAACTGGGGCCGCGACGAACTCGCGGTCGGCCAGCGCGAGATCGCCCGGCTCTGGTCCGTGGACGAGCGCACGGTCAAGCGCGAGATGGCCAAGCTGCGGGGCAGGGGATGGCTCGAGCTGAGCCGCGCTGGCGCGCGCGGTCGCGTCGCGGAATACCGGCTCGGCATTGAGCGGCTGCTCGCCGACACGCGGCCGGAATGGGACCGTGTCGGTCCCGACTTCGCGCATCGGCTCGAAGGGTCTGAGGATGACGGCAAGGTGGTGCCGCTGCCGATCAGGGGAGAGGTTCCGCCGCCCGACCTGTCGGCCGGGACCGAGTGGGCCCTCGCGCAGGCGGTGCTCCATGCCGAGGCGCCCGGGCCCTACGCATCGTGGCTCAGGGCGCTGGAGCGCGCCGGGCGATCGGGCGGGCGGCTTACACTCGTCGCGCCGTCACGGTTTCACGCGGCCTATGTGCAGACGCATCTCGCGACGCGGCTGCTGGCGGCCTGCCGGTCGGTGGACGATGATATCACCGAGGTGGCGGTGATCGCCACGACCTGAGCCTCAGATGATCAGCGCGATCACCGTTAGCACCACCGCCGTCCCGACCGTCACGGCGATCAGAATGGTCCGGTTGTTCGCCTCCCGCGCAGACAGCTTCGACGTCGCGCTCACCGGGCGCGGGGCCTTGGCCCCCTTGGGCGCCTGACCGCGCGCGGGGTTCTCGGTCTCGGCATCCTGGGCGCGCTTGACCTGATCCTTGGTGTTGGGAAACCCCGAGGCCTCGTCATCCGTACCGAGCGGCGAGGCCGCGGGATCGGGAAAGCCCTTCTTGTCGCCGGCCTCGCCCTCGTCGATGTCGTGGCGCAGACGGTCGGTGCTATGCGGTGTCTCGGCCATGTCGCGGCTCCTTAAAAATGTCACCGCTCAACAGGAGGCGAGGCAGCACGGTTCCTCAGAGCCTGAGCCGCAGGCCGCTCGCGGGCCATGGCGGTATGGCGGTGCGCGGGATCGACAGATCCTGCGGCGGCGCATCGAACCCGCTCTCGAGCAGCAACGCCGTCGCCTCGGAAAGCAGCGCCGCGGTCAGGGCCTCGCCGGGGCAGCGATGCCCGATCCGCATCGAGCCGCCGCCCTGCGGCACGAAGCCGCCCGTGGTGGCGGGCGCGCCGAGATGACGGCGCGGATCGAACCGCCCGGCTTCGGACCAGGCCGACGGGTGGCGGTTGCTGCCATAAAGATCGAGCAGCAGCCAGTCGCCGGGCGCGAAGCGGTGGCCCTCATGCGAGAACGGCTCGATCACCCGGCCGCCGATCACCGGGAAGAACGGGTAGAGGCGACGTACCTCGTCGCCCCAAGCGCGCAGCCCGACCTCCTCCGACACGAGAGCGGCGCGGGCCTCGGGATGGTTCACCATCGCATGGGCGGAGAAGACGATATAGCGCCCCACCGCCACGATCGGCCGCAGCAGGTTCAACAACTCGACCGACGCCACCTCGCGGGGCAGGGCGATGCCATCGGGTCCGCGATACCGGGCCACGCGGTCGAGCGGCGTCCCGGGGTCCGGTGCGCCGGACCGCGCGGCGCGAATCTGCTCCCGCGCCCAGACCTCAGCCCGGCGTCGCAGGGCGCGGGCACGCAGATGGCCGGGGCCGATGCGCGCCGCGCACGAGATCATCGCGGTCAGTTCCTCGCAGCGCCGTTGCGGCGCGTTCTCGGCCGGATCGATCCCGCACCAGCGCAACGCGACGCGGGTGAGGATCGGGCCGACCTCATCGGCGAGCACGATCTCCCGCGCGCGCCAGCCGGACGAGGCGGCCTGCCATTCCTCGCGCAGCATCTGCCGTGCCATGCGCAGCCGTTCATCGGCCATCAACGACAGGAACAGCAGGCGGCGACAACGATGCGCCACGCCGTCCAGCGTCTGGACAGAGCCCTTGTCCTGCAGCAGGGCCAGAACGCCGCCCGGCATGGCGCCGCGCCGCGAAAGTCGCCCCGGCACATAGAAGGCCCGCGCCGCGGCCGGGCCGCGCAGGCAGGTGACCGGGCGCAGCATGATCCGGGTCCGGAACCCGTCGGTACCGAGCCTGTCGCAGCGCCGCGACACGAAATCATATCCCTCTCTCAGGAACGACAAGGTGCTGTCGACCGAAACGAGGCGGGGGAGAGAGCGGTCTCGCATGGTGATGAAAAAACCATGGCTCGATGCGCGGGGTTCCGCGCCCTTCGGGCGCCGGGCGGAACCCCGCCATCCGACAGCGGTTGTCCGCCGAGAGCTGTAATATCGCCTGATGGGCGCCGGTGGCGAGGCGAGGGCCGATGGCGAGGTCCAATGGCGAGGGAAGGACCGAACATGACCGATCGCAAGGAAACTCAGCAGCGCGAGGATCTGCCGCATTACGAGCACCCCTCGGGCGGTTGGGGCTCGCTGCAAAGCGTCGCCAAACACATGGGTCAGGAGCGGCCCGATCCCGGCGTGATCGAGACGCTGCGCCGCCAGAACAAGCCCGGCGGCCACATGTGCACCTCCTGCGCATGGACCAAGCCGCCGAACCCGCATATCGCCGAGTTCTGCGAGAACGGCGCAAAGGCGACGCTGTGGGACCTGACGCGGGACCGCTGCACGCCCGAGTTCTTCGCGCGCCACACCGTGTCCGAACTGCGGACATGGTCTGATTACGATCTCGAGATCCAGGGCCGGCTGACGCATCCGATGCGTTACGACCCGGCCAGCGACAAGTATGTCGAGACGACATGGGACGAGGCCTTTGCCGGAATCGGCGCGAAGCTGGCCGAGATCCGCGCGAGGGACCCGAAATCGGTGGTCTTCTACGCCTCGGGCCGCGCCAGTCTCGAGACCTCCTATCTCTGGGCGCTGTTCGCCCGGCTCTATGGCAACAACAACCTGCCGGACAGTTCCAACATGTGCCACGAGACCACCAGCGTCGGTCTCAAAAAGGTCACCGGCAGCCCGGTCGGCACCTGCGTGCTGTCGGATTTTGACCACTGCGACATGATCATCTTCATGGGGCAGAACACCGGCACCAACTCGCCGCGCTTCCTGCATCCCCTGCGCGCCGCCAAGAAACGCGGCTGCAAGATCGTCACCTTCAACCCGGTGCGCGAGGCCGGTCTCGTCACCTTCCGGGACCCGCAGAACCCGGTCGAAATGCTGGCGGGCAAGGAGACGGTGATCTCGGACCGCTACCTGCAACTCAAACCCGGTGGCGACGTGGCGGTGCTCGCCGGTCTGTGCAAGCGCGTCTTCGAGATCGATGACGAGCAGGGCGGCGGCGTGATCGACCGGACCTTCGTCGCGCAGCACACGTCGGGCTGGCCCGAATTCGAGAAGAAGATCCGCGAGATCGACTGGGCCGATATCGAGCGTGTTTCGGGGCTGCGCCACGAGGATATTGCCGAGATCGGCGAGATGTACTGCAACTCCGAGAAGGTGATCGGCATCTACGGCATGGGGCTGACCCAGCACGTGCATGGCAGCCTCAACATCGCGATGTATGTCAACCTGCTGCTGATGCGTGGCAATATCGGTCGCGAAGGGGCGGGGATCTCGCCGGTGCGCGGCCATTCGAACGTGCAGGGCCAGCGCACGGTCGGCATCTCGGAAAAGCCCGAACTCGTGCCGCTCGACAAGATCGACGAGCTGTTCGGCTTCAAGAGCCCGCGCGACGAAGGCACCACCACGGTCGAGGCGGTGCAGGGCATCCTCGACGGGTCCATCAAGGGCTTCGTGTCGCTGGGGGGCAATTTCGCCCGGGCGATCCCGGATCAGGGCCGCACCGACCGCGCATGGAAGGATCTGGAGATCAACGTCCAGATCGCGACCAAGCTCAATCGCAGCCATACCCTGATCAGCAAGGAGGCCTGGCTGCTGCCCTGCCTCGTGCGCTCGGAGCTGGACATGCAGGCGACCGGGCCGCAGGCGGTGTCGATGGAGGACAGCCTGTCGATGATCCATGGCAGTCAGGGCAGGCGCGAGCCCGCCTCCAAGATGCTGCGCTCCGAGCCCTTCATCGTCGCCGGTATCGCCAAGGCGACACTGCCGCCGAACCCCAAGGTGAAGTGGGAGGACTGGGTCGGCGACTACGCCCTCGTGCGCGACCTGATCGAGAAGACCTATCCCGACAAGTTCACCGATTTCAACGAAAGGCTGTTCACGGCGGGCGGCTTCTACAAGGGCAATCCGGCGCGCGAGCGACACTGGAAGACCGAGACCGGCAAGGCGATCTTCACCGCGCCCGAGACGCTCTCGGCGCTGGGGCAGGTGCCGGGACCGGACAGCTACACCCTCGTCACGGTGCGCTCGAACGACCAGTTCAACACCACGATCTACGGCTTCGACGACCGGCTGCGCGGGCTCAAGACCGACCGGCACGTGGTGATGATGAATCCCGAGATGATCGCCAAGGCGGGCCTCAGGGAAGGGCAGGAGGTGACGCTCTCCTGCGCCATAGAGGATGGCGAGACGCGCGAGGTCGGCGGGCTCAGGGTCATCGCCTACGACCTGCCCGACGACACGGTGCTGACCTACTATCCCGAAACCAACCCGCTGGTGCCGCTCGACTACCATGACGAGCTGTCGAAGACCCCGGCCTACAAGGGCGTGCCGGTCCGCATCAGGGCCTGACTTCGACTTCGGCCGGGGCTCAGCCTTCGGTCGTGAAGGAGACCGTGCCATCCGAGATCCGGGCCGCCGTCAGGCGGCCCGTCGCCCATGCGCCGGTATCGATGGCGATCCGCCCGTCCTCCATGAGCGGCGCCGCCTGAACCACGTGGCCATGCACCACCCAAAGCCCGTCGCGGCGGGGCAGGGTGGCGAATTTGGGATGCCCCCAGAGCAGGGTCTGCGCCGCCTGCCGGCCCGGCGGGTGATCGGGGTCGAGCCCGGCATGGGCCGCCACGAGGTTGCCGCTGCTCCAGAGCAGCGGCGCCGCGCGCAGCCAGTCCAGCATCGGCCCCAGCGCCGCGCCGAGTTCCGCGGCGGCGCGCGCCGCCTCGCCCGGCAGTTCGAGATCGGGGGCCGCCACGCCGAAGCTCGCCAGCGTGGCGGTGCCGCCATTGTGCAGCCATGGCGCGGCCTTGCGCTGCGGTGCATCGAGAAAGTCGAGCATCATCTGCTCGTGATTGCCGCGCAGGCAGATCACACGGTCATGGCGCCAGTGATGCAGCAGCCGCAGCACCCCGGCGCTGTCGGGACCGCGATCGATCATGTCGCCGAGGATCACGATCGGCGCGAGGGCGTCGCGCCGCGCGATGCGACGCAGCAGCGGCGCCAGCAGGTCGCGGCGGCCATGCACGTCGCCGATCGCGTGGACCGTCGTCGTCGGGGCAACGGGGCCGCCTTTGAAACGGCGTCCGGTCAGGGCTGGCAACAGGCTCATGCCCATTCGATAGCGCGCCGCGCCTCCGTGCGCCACAGGCCCGGCGTCATGGCCCGGCGCGCGCCGTCCCTCAGCCCAGAACCAAGCCGCTAGCGATCAAGGCCAGTTGGAGCAGGCTGCGACCCACGCGAAAGCCGCCGCGACGATACAGGGGCAGGGGGTGGGCGGCGGCAACCGCCAGAAGCGACAGGAAGACGAGTTGTGTGATGCCTATGCCATTCGCCGCCAATACGATCACGAGCGGCGCCCAGAGGATCGTGATGGCCACCACTGCCCCGCGGCCCGCGCCAGCCAAGATGGCGACCTCGCTCTCCGTGGCCGGTTCCTCCCAGAAGGCGCGATCGGCCGCGTTCCAAGCGCCGAGGAGCGCGCCAACCAGGATAACGACCGACAGCCAGATCGGGCCGATCCGGGTGGTGTCGTCCAGGATCATGAGCACGAGCGCGAACTGAACGCATTGCCCGAACCCCATGCACCAGCGGGTCAGCGGCTTCGGGGCTCCGGCCCTGTCGGCAGTGATGGCGCCGCGCGAGAGGTCCCTGACGACTAGCAGCGAAGCGAACGTAAAGCTCATCCGCGAGAGCACGACCGATCCAGGGAGATCGCTCATCGCGGCCAGATACGCACCGGTCAAGGCGGCGACCGCCGAGCTAATCAGGAGCTCGACGATCAGAGGCCGCTGTTCCGCGAGGTCCGAGAACCATGCCATCCGCCACATCGCCTTGCTCGCGTCCAAGCTCCCTATATGCAACCTATAGGAGAGTCATGCGAGACTTGGCAACGGGTTTTGCAGGCTCGGCCCGCGCGTGAGGCCTGCCTCAGTCGCGGCTCACCAGCTTGTTGAAGCGGCTCGCCGCGCCGTCGGCGGCACGATCCTGATGCAGAAAGGCCAGCTTGCTTTCCTCGAAGATGGCGAACCAGTCGTCCCAGTCGATCCGCTCCAGCCCCTCGGCGCTGGGTTCGAAGTCGATTCTGAGAATGCCGCCCTCGCGCTTGTCGGCGGTATCCGACACCCGGGCGGGATGGCCGCCCCGGGCCTCGCACCATTCGCGGATCTCGTCATGGTCGGTGGTGGTCTTCGCGTCGCTCATCTCGTGCTCCTATCGGAAACCTTCGTTCCCTAACGCGGCGGCGGAGCCGCGGTTTCCCGTTCCGATGTCGCCAAACCGCGCCGGAGCGGCGCGCGCGTGCTGGCATAAGGGGGCGGAGCGGGCGACAAGCGGTGCCAGCCCCAGACGAGAGATGCCATGACCACCCATATCCTGACGCTCACCTGTCGCAACCGCCCCGGCATCGTCGCCGCCGTCGCCACCGCACTGGCCGAGACCGGCGGCGACATCACCGAAGCGCGGCAGTTTGACGACACGCTCACCGGCACCTTCTTCATGCGCGTGGCGTTCCGGCTGCCACAGGAAGTCGGCGGCGACGGGGCCTTCCGCGCCAAGATGGACGGCATCGGCACCGCCTTCGGCATGCAGTGGACGCTGAATCCGCAGGATTACCGGCAGAAGGTGCTGATCCTCGTCTCCAAGTTCGATCATTGCCTCGCCGATTTGCTCTATCGGCAGCGCATCGGCGAGATGCCGATGGACCTCGTCGCGGTGGCGGGCAACCATCCGCAGAGCGCGCTATCGGTGCGGCTGCCCGAGGAGGTGCCCTATCACCACCTGCCGATCACCAAGGAAACCAAGCCGCAGCAGGAGGCCGAGATCCGGGCGCTGGTCGAGGAGACGGGGGCCGAGCTGGTGGTGCTGGCGCGCTACATGCAGATCCTCTCGGACGAGATGTCGGCCTGGCTCTCGGGGCGCTGCATCAACATCCACCACTCCTTCCTGCCGGGCTTCAAGGGGGCCAAGCCCTATCATCAGGCGCATGCGCGCGGGGTGAAGATGATCGGCGCTACGGCGCATTACGTGACCGAGGATCTCGACGAGGGGCCGATCATCAGCCAGGACGTCGAGCACGTCACCCATGCCGACACGCCCGACGACCTCGTCGCCAAGGGCCGCGACATCGAGCGGCGTGTGCTGGCCCGCGCGGTGGCGCTACATCTCGACCGGCGGGTGCTGGTGAATGGCGGCCGCACCGTGGTGTTCGGCAAGTAGCGCTCAGTCGGCGGTATCGGCCTTGCCCGGTACCCCGAGTTGCGCGTCGACGCCGTCGTAATCGGTCTCGTCCGAGAGGCCGAGCGCGATCCAGCGCAGCCCCGGGACATGGGCGCAGGCGACCATCACCACCATGGTGATCGGCACCGCCAGGATCGCGCCCGCCACGCCCCAGACCCAGCCCCAGAACAGCAGCGCGCAGAGGATCACCAGCGCCGAGATCGACAGGTGCCGGCCCTGCACGCGCGGGTCGATGTAGTTGCCCATCACCTGCTCGATCGCCAGCACCCCCGCGCCGACCATCACCGCGGTCCACGGATCGCGGGTGGCGAAGGCATAGACCACCGGCAGGATGCCGGAGATCAGCGAGCCGATCGAGGGTACGAAGTTGAACACGAAGGTCAGCAGCGCCCAGACGATCAGCAGGTCGAGCCCGAAAATCCACAGCCAGCCGACATAGAGCAGCGCGGTGACGATGCCGAGGATAAAGCGTACCCAGAGATAGCTGCGGGTCTTCTCGGCAACGAGGTCGACGGCGCCGCTGACCTCGGCGCGCTTGTCGGGGCGCAGCATCGCGCCGAGCTTGGAATACCAGCGCGGCGCCTCGGACAGCATCAGCAGCGTCAGGAAGAAGATCAGCACCAGCGCCAGCGCGATCGCCGAGATGGTGGAGATCACTGTGGTGGCGAGGCCGGAGGCGCGCTCCATCAGCGTGCCGCCGAAGCCCCCCGACCCTGCAAGGCCGCGGATCTGTTCGACCAGCCCGGTGGCGGCGCCGCCGCCCTGTGACGGGTCGGGCGCGTCGCTGGGGTTGAGCCCGGCGCCGGGCGTGGCCTGGATCGCGCTTTCGACCGCGGCGCCGGTGGCGCCCGCCGCGGCCTCGCCGGTCGCGGTCTCCTCGGCCTGCTCGGCATCCTCATCCGGCGCGTTGCCGTCGCCTTGCTCGGCGCTGCCAACGTTCTCGCCGCCGCCCGAAAGCTGCTCGACCGCCTCGCTGGCCTGTTCGGCCGGAAACCGGGTCAGAAATTGCTGGGCGGAGATCCACAGCGCGCCCATGAAGGCCGCCAGCACAAGCGCCAGGAGCGTCATCGCCGCGAGATGGCCGATCCAGGCGCGGCCGCCCGCCCAGGAGGTGACGCGGGCGTCGACAGGGGAGAGCAGCAACGCGAGGAAGAAGGCAAAGACGATCGGCAGGAAGACCGGCTGCATGACGTGCAGCGCCCAGCCCACCAGCACCAGCGTGATCACCCCCAGCATGCCGAGGGCGGGGTGGGCGAGGCCGCGTGGCAGCAGCCTGCGGGCCTCGGGTTCAGGCTCCCTGTCCGACATGCAGCGACAATCCTCCGTCGATGGTGAAGGTCTGGCCGGTGACGTAGTCGGCCTCGGGAGAGGCGAGGTAGACCGCGAGATGCGCGACCTCCTCGGGTTTGCCGGCGCGACGCCACGGGATGTGACGCACCTGCTGCTGGAGCTGTTCGGGGTCGTCCATCGCCTCCTGGTTCATCGCCGTGAGGATCATCCCTGGCGCGATGTTGTTGACCGCGATCCGGTCGGGCGCGAGTTCAAGGCACAGCGTGCGCGTCAGGTTGCGCAAGCCGCCCTTGGCGGCGTCATAGGCGGCGGAGCCGATACGCGGGATCTCCTCATGCACCGAGGAGATGTTGACGATGCGCCCGCCGCCACCCACCGCGCGGCGGGCATGGATGAAGGCGCGGCAGCACAGGAACGGGCCGAACAGGTCGGTCTTGAGCATCTTCTCCCAGCTCTCGTCCGACATCTCGGCCACCTCGTCGCCGGGCGCGTCCATCCCGGCACAGTTGACGAGGATGTCGGGCGCGCCGAAGGCGTCCGAGGCGGCGGCAAAGAGCCGCTTCACGTCTTCGGGGCTGGTGTGGTCGCATTGCACCGTCACCGCCGCGCGGCCCGCATCGCGCACCGCCTTGGCGGTGTCCTCGGCGTCGTCGGCGGCCTCGAGATAGGCCAGAACCAGATCGGCGCCCTCGCGGGCAAAGGCGATGGCGGTCGCCCGGCCGATCCCGGATTCAGCGCCGGTGACGATGGCGATCCTGTCCTGCAGCCGTTCGGTCATGTGCCCCTCGCTCAAGCTCGGGGCACAGGCCATCCGGGCCCCGTCAGGGGGGCAACTGCCCGCGCCGATCAGGGTTCCGGAAACCGCTTGCGGGTTCAGCCCCGGGCGTAGACGTCCTCGTATCTGACGATGTCGTCCTCGCCGACATAGGCGCCGGTCTGGACCTCGATCAGCACCATCGGCACCTTGCCGGGGTTCTCCATGCGGTGGACGGCGCCGAGCGGGATGTAGACCGATTGGTTCTCGGTCACGAGCTTCACCTCGTCGTCGATGGTGACCCGGGCCGTGCCCTCGACCACGATCCAGTGCTCGGAGCGATGGTGGTGGCTTTGCAGGCTGAGCGAGGCGCCGGGATGGACGAGGATCCGCTTCACCTGGAACCGGCCGCCGACCACGAGGCTCTCGAACCAGCCCCAGGGGCGGTGGTCCTTCGGGAAGGCGGTGGCCTGCACGGCCTTTTTGGCCTTCAGCGCCTCGACCGCCTTCTTCACATCCTGGGCACGGCGCATGTCGGCCACCAGCACCGCGTCGTTCATCGCGATCGCCATGACGTTCTCGAGCCCGATGCCGACGATCTCCAGCCGGTCGTTCTCGGAGCGCAGCAGCGTGGCGCGGCAGTCGATCGCGGTGGCGCCCTGGGACGTGACGACGCCGTTCGCGTCGGGGCCGCTCTCGCGCCAGACCGCGTCCCAGCCGCCGAGGTCGGACCAGGCCGCCTGGTAGGGCACGACCGAGAGGTTCGGCGCCTTTTCCATCACCGCGTAGTCGATCGAGATGTCGGGCGCGCCAGCCCAGGAGGCCGGGTCGAGCCGCAGGAAGCCCAGATCGGTTTTCGCCTGCGCCAGCGCCGCCTCGACCGGCCCGAGGATCTCGGGCGCATGCTCGCGAAACGCCGCGACCATGTCGGCGGCGCGGGCCATGAAGATGCCGGCGTTCCACAGGAAGTTGCCCGAAGCCAGCATGTCCTCAGCGCGGCCGGCATCGGGCTTTTCGACGAAGCGGGTCAGGGGCTGCGGCGCGCCGTCGCCGACCGGGCCTTCGAGCTCGAGATAGCCGTAGCCGGTTTCGGCATGGGTCGGCGCGATGCCGAAGGTCACGAGGCGGCCCTCGGAGACCGGCCCGAGCCCGCGCGCCACGGCGGCGTGAAAGGCGGGCGCGTCGGGCACCACGTGATCGGAGGGCGCGACCAGCATCACCGCCTCGGGGTTCTCGGCCACCAGATGCAGCGCCGCGGCGAGGATCGCGGGGGCGGTATTGCGCCCCTCGGGCTCGATCAGCACCGCGCCGGGATCGATACCGGCAAGGCCGAGCTGCTCGGTCACGATGAAGCGGAAATCGGAATTGGTGAGCACCAGCGGCGCGGCGAAGCCCAGGGCCCCGTCCGGCCCCAGCCCGCGCCCGTGCAGCCGCCGGGCCGAGGCCTGGAACAGCGTCTCCTCGCCCATCAGCGGCACGAACTGCTTGGGATAGCTCTTGCGCGAGAGCGGCCAGAGCCGCGTGCCGGAGCCGCCGCAGAGAAGAACCGGGGTGATGTCACTCATATCGATTACCATGATAAATTACTGTCCACTACAATTTCGCCTTCAGGTAGAATCCCGAGAGGCCTACGCCGCCTTATCGGCGTCTTGGGCGAACTCCTACCGTCAATCCGTCCTCTCTGAAAAGACCTCTTGGCCGGCTTCTGGCCAATCGGGCCGGGGCAGGGGCCGATCATGCACCGATCCCGGGCGGCGCTGGACATTATCGCACCACCGCAGCATCACTTCGGGGCATCACGGGAGGGTTGTTTATGCGCGCGGCGATAGGTCGGTATTTCGCTTGGTCGTTCGGTGTCACGATACTGGGTCTGGTGCTGGCGGTCTGGCTGGGCTGGCGGCAGGGCGGCGCGGCAGGCGCACTGTCCTTCGGGATCATCGCCACTGTGCTGGCGGTGCTGGAAATCTCGCTCTCCTTCGACAATGCCATCGTCAACGCCAACAAACTCGACACCATGTCGGAGGTCTGGCGCCGACGTTTCCTCACATGGGGCATCCTGATCGCGGTGTTCGGTATGCGGATCGTCTTTCCGCTCGCGGTGGTGGTGGTCGCCGCCGGGGTCGGTCCATGGGAGGCGGTGCGCCTCGCTGCCGCCGAGCCTGCCGAATACGCGCGGATCATGGAAGAGGCGCATCTGTCGATCACCGCCTTCGGCGGCACCTTCCTGATGATGGTCGCGCTCTCCTTCTTCATCGACGAGAGCAAGGAGGTCGACTGGTTCGGCAGTCTCGAACGGCGGCTGCGGCGCGCCGCCGGCGTGCAGGGGCTGCAGATCGGGCTGGTGCTCGTGGTACTGGTCAGCTTCGCGGTGGTGCTCGACCCGGTCGATACCGGCACCTTCCTGTTCTCGGCGCTTTTGGGGCTCCTGAGCTTTCTGGCGCTCGACATGCTGGGCAACTGGCTCGATGCCGAGGAAGAGGTGGGGGCGGCGGCTCGCGCCGGCGGACTGGGCGCATTCCTCTATCTCGAGGTGCTCGATGCGAGCTTTTCCTTCGACGGGGTGATCGGCGCCTTCGCGGTGACCAAGAACCTGTTCCTGATCGCCATCGGTCTCGGGATCGGCGCGATGTATGTGCGCTCCATGACGATCATGCTGGTCGAGAAGCGCACCCTGGCCGAGTTCCGCTACCTCGAACACGGGGCGTTCTACTCGATCCTGGTGCTGTCGGTGCTGATGTTCGCCCAGACGCTGGTGCATGTGCCCGAGGCGATCACCGGCTTGCTGGGCGCGGCGTTGATCGGGGTCGCCCTGTGGTCCTCGATCCGCCACAACCGCGCGCAGGAGATCCGCGAAGCCTGACGGGCCCCCGGAAACGCGAAGGGGTTCCCGAGCGGGAACCCCTTCGTTCGTCTTGCGCCCCGGTTCAGTCGCGGCGCTTGGGAGCGTCGAAGCCGCCCTTGCGCGCCGCGGGCTTGCCGGCCTTCGTGCCACTCTTGGCACCGGTCGGCGGGGTGAAGCGGCGCGAGGTGTCGGCGGCGCCGCGCGGCTTGGACGGGCCTTCGGGCTTGCCGGGACGAGGTCCGGGCTTGGCACCGGGCTTGAAGGGCTTGCTACCCGGCTTGCCGCCGGACTTGCCGCCGCGCTCGGAAACCGCGCCATCGCGGCTGCGGTCGAACGGCTTGGCGTCCTTCTTCTTCCAAGGCTTGTCGCCGGTCTCGCCGTCGCGTTTCTTCCATGGCTTGCCCTCGGGCTTGCCGCCACCGGCCTCGGGCTTCTTCCAGGATTTGTCGCCACGCGGCTTGTCGCCCGCGGGCTTGTCCGCGCGAGGCTTGCGCGGCGGGCGGCTATCCTCGGCCGCGGGCTGCGGCGCAGGCGCGGCCGGGGCCGGGGCTGCGGGGGCCGTGGCCTCGGGGGCGGGGCGCGGCGCATGCTCCGGACGGGGTCCGCGATCGGGTCGCGGGGCCCGCTCGGGCCGATCACCGCGCTCGGGGCGGGGGCCACGTTCGGGCCGCTGCCCGCGCTCGGGCCGGGGGCCGCGCGACAGGTCCGGCGCCGCGTCGAGCGCGGTCATCTTCAGGCCCTCTTCGGGCGACATGTCGGGGCCGATCGCCCGCAGGAAGCCGGGCACCGAGGCTTCGGCGATCTCGACGAAGGTCTCGGTCTCCTGAATTCGGATCGCGCCGATCGCGTCCTTGGAGATGTCGCCGGCGCGGCACAGCAGCGGCAGGAGCCAGCGCGCCTCGGCCCGCTCGTTGCGGCCGACGGAAAGCGAGAACCACTTGCCGGGGCCGAAGCTCTCGGCAGGGCGCTTCTGCGGCTTGGCATCGGGGGCCTGCAGTTCCTCGGGCGCCGAACGGCGGGCGCGGTAGAGCGCCAGATAGGCCGCCGCGATGGTCTCGGGCGCGTGCCGGTCGAGCAGCTTGGCGGCGAAGACCTTGGCATCCTCGGTCACCTCGGCGTTCCAGACCGGATCGTCGAGCAGCCGCGCCTCGTCGGCGGCGAGGATGTCCTCGGCCGAGGGCGGCACGGTCCAATCGGCCGAGAGCTTCGCGGTGCCGAGCAGGCGCTCGGCCTTCTTGCGCAGCTTCATCGGCACGATCAGCGCGCTGACGCCCTTGCGCCCCGCACGGCCGGTCCGGCCCGAACGGTGCAGCAGCGTCTCGGAGTTCGAGGGCAGCTCGGCGTGGATCACCAACTCCAGATCGGGCAGGTCGATGCCGCGCGCCGCGACGTCGGTGGCGACGCAGATCCGGGCGCGTCCGTCGCGCATCGCTTGCAGCGCATGGGTGCGCTCGTTCTGGGTCAGCTCGCCCGAGAGCGAGACGACCGAAAAGCCACGGTTCGACAGCCGCGCCGTGAGGCGGGCCACGGTGGCGCGGGTGTTGGCGAAGACGATGGCGTTGGTGGCGTCCTGATGGCGCAGCGTGTTGATGATCGCCGCCTCCTCGTCGCCCTGCGCTACCTGCAGCGCCTTGTAGGCGATGTCGGCGTGTTGACCGCCTTTGGTGGCGACGACGACGCGCTCGGCGTCGTTCTGGAAATCCTGCGCCAGCTTGGCGATGGCCGGCGGCACCGTGGCCGAGAAGAGCAGCGTCCGGCGCGCCTCGGGGCAGGCCGAGAGAATGAATTCGAGATCGTCGCGGAAGCCGAGGTCGAGCATCTCGTCGGCCTCGTCGAGCACCACGGCGCGGATGTCCGAGAGGTCGATCGCGCCGCGGCGCACGTAGTCGGCAAGGCGGCCCGGCGTGGCGACGACGATATGCGCGCCGCGGTCGAGCGCACGGCGCTCGTCGCGGATCTCCATGCCGCCGATCGCCGTGGCGAGACGGGCGCCGGCGCCGCGATAGAGCCAGTCCAGCTCGCGCATCACCTGGCTCGCCAGTTCGCGGGTCGGCGCGATGGCCAGCGCGACGGGGGCGGCGGCGCGGCCGAGCTGACCGTTCTCGTCGAGGATGGTCGGGCCGATGGCGAGGCCGAAGCCCACGGTCTTGCCGGAGCCGGTCTGCGCCGAGACCAGCAGGTCGCGCTCGGCAAGCTCCGCTGCGGTGACGGCCTCCTGCACCGGAGTGAGCGTGTCGTAGCCGCGCGCATCAAGCGCGTCCCTGAGGGTCTGCATCATAGGTAAGAAATGTCCGTTGGTCCAAGATCGGCAATAGCCGGGATCCGCGCCGGATCGCGCGGTGTCAGACCAAGCCTCATAGACGGATCATGCGGCGCTGTATAGCGCCAATAGCGCCCCGGCCTAGCGGAACAGGAAGCAATCCACCGGTGCCGCCGGTTCCTCGGGGCGGTTGGCGGCCTCGACAGGGGCTGCTTGGGGGAGCGGCACGGGTTTCGCAAGTCGGGCCCGCGCGACGGAAAGGCTCTTCCTGCGGCCGGGCTTCGGGGTCACCAGAGCCACCTTCGGCATGGCGGGGAGGGGCGTGGGGCGGGGCTGTGACCGGCGCGCGCAAAGCAGATCGGCGGCGACGGCCTCGATATGGACGCTCTCCGAGTCCTTCGCCGAATAGCAGATCGCCGATTGAGCTAGCATGTTCTTCTCCCTGCCCCTGCCGCGACATCATCTTTTTAGGCTCGAAGCCGGTGATGTTTGGCCGCCGGCGCGTTGAGCCGGCTGGAGTTCTGGATCGGGTTTTCGCCGTTTCGTTGCAAGCGCGCGGCGTGAAGACCGGCGGAAACATGCCCGATGCATCTTGGACCCCAACAACCCTGGGGCGCACTTGAAACAAAGGGCCGCGCCAGTGGCGCGGCCCTGAAACTTTTCGTCTCAATAATGGCTTACGTAGGGTTACTCACCCGGCACGGCGCTCATGCCCGCATCCGACTCACGGTAGTGATGCTTATCGCGTACCGGGCGCATCATCAGGTTGGCGAAGAAGGCCACGACCAGCAGTGCCGCCATCACGTACATCGTGGTGTTGTAAAGGCTCGAGGTCGGATCGACCGTGCCCGCGGGCGCGATCTCCATCAGTCGTGCGATGGTGACGGTCTTGGCCGCGACCAGCTGGTCGAGCTGGTCGAGCCCCGCGCCGAACTTCTCGGCGAAGGCCGCCGGGTCGACCTTAGCCGCGAGATCGGCGACCGCGGATTTCACCGACATGTCGCGCAGCGAGGTGATCAGCAGCGGGCCGAGCACGCCCGCCGTCGACCATGCCGTCAGCAGCCGTCCGTGGATGCCGCCCACATGCATGGTGCCGAACATGTCCGCCAGATAGGCCGGGATCGTCGCGAAGCCGCCGCCATACATGGTGAAGATGATCATGGTCGCGACGTAGAAGCCGATCAGCCAGATGATCGAGGGGTCCGACGCCGTGGCGGAGGCGAAGAACGGGATCGACAGGTAGAGCGCCGCGCCCAGCACGAAGAAGATCGTGTAGGTGGTCTTGCGGCCGATATAGTCCGAGGTCGAGGCCCAGAAGAAACGGCCCACCATGTTGAAGACCGAGATCATCAGCACGTAGGTCGAGGCGAAGGCCGCCGTCACGATCAGCGGCATCGAGGTGCCGTAGATCTCGCTCATCATCGTCTTGGCCACGCCGATCACGCCGATACCGGCGGTGACGTTGAAGCACAGCATCAGCCAGAGCTGCCAGAATTGCGGCGTCTTCATCGCTTGGTCGATATGCACGTTCGAGCGGGTGATCATCCCGGCGGAGGCCGATTCCGGCTTCGGCTGCCAGCCCTCGGGCTTCCAGTCCTTGGCCGGCACGCGGAAGCCGAAGGCGGCGATGATCATCACCACGAAATAGCCGATCCCGAGGGTCAGGAAGGTCGCGGCGGCGCCGGTATCGCCGGTGCCCACCGCGTAGAGGCCGTTGGCGACGACGCCGTCGATCTGGCCCGCCTGCGCGGCGGTGGCGCTGACCGCCTCGATCAGCTGGCCGTTCTGCTCGACGAAAAGCCGGCCGTTCTCGGTGCTGGTGGTGACCTCACCGGTCATGCCGAGGAAAGTCGGCGCCTCGGAATAGAGGCCCAGCAGCCAGGATTTGAGCGGGGTGGCGATGATCGCGCCGCCGCCGAAGCCCATGATCGCCATGCCGGTGGCCATGCCGCGCCGGTCCGGGAACCAGCGGATCAGGGTCGAGACCGGCGAGACGTAGCCGAGGCCCAGGCCGCAGCCGCCGAGCACGCCATAGCCGAGATAGACCAGCCAGAGCTGGTGCGCGGCGATGCCGAGCGAGCCGATCACGAAGCCGCCGCCCCAGAGGCAGGCGGAGAGCACGCCGACCATGCGCGGCCCGACCTTCTCGAGCCACTTGCCGCCGAAGGCGGCGGCGAGGCCGAGGAACACGATCGCGACCGAGAAGATCCAGACCACCGAGGAGAGCGACCAGTCATCGCCCGCCGGCGCCACGACGCCCAGCTCGCGGGTCAGCGGCGGGTTGAAGACCGACCAAGCATAGACCGAACCGATGCACAGGTGGATCGCGATCGAAGCGGGGGGGACCAGCCAGCGGTTGAAACCGGGCTTGGCCACGATGTTGTCCTTGTGAAGGAATCCGAACGGCCCCTTCGCGTCACTCAAGCTCATGATGTCTCCTCCCAGAGTCGCGGCGCCTGCCCGCCGAGCAGAGCCGTCATGGCGGCGATGCTTGCGGCGCACATCTTGAACTGTCAAGAAAAATACATATCTGAAACAATGACTTAGATGGACATTCTGTCGGGAGTTGGCGCCCGTGGGGGTCAGGAAGTGGACATTTTGTCCGCCGACCTCGTGCCCCTTGATCGCTGCGCGGTCAGCCGGTCCCTGTGGCGGGGCCGGCCGCAGGCAGGCGGATCGTGAAGCGGCTGCCTTGGCCCGGTTCGCTCGCGGCGAGGATGGTGCCGCCTGCCTGGGTCACGAGGGTCTGGCTGATCGACAGGCCAAGTCCGGTGCCGCGGCTGCGCTTGGTGGTGAAGAACGGATCGAAGATGCGCGCCAGCACCTCCGGCGCGATGCCGGGCCCGGTATCGGCGACCTCGATCTCGACCCAGTCGCGCCCCTCGTGCCGCGCCTCGCGGCTGGCGATCCGCAAGGTACCGCCATCCGGCATGGCATGCGCGGCATTGACCACGAGGTTGATCAGCACCTGGGTCAGCTCGCCGCGATCCATGGCGACGCGGGCGCCCGGCGATAGGTCGGTCTCGATTTTGAGATTGCCTTCGCCCGACTGGTGTCGCGCGAGGGCCAACGCATCGCGCACCGCCTCGCCCGCCTCCAGCGTCTCGCCGGAGGGCGCGTAATCGCCGGGGCGGGCGAATTGCAGGAGCTTCGACACCATGGCCGAGATCCGGTGCACCTGCGCGTCGATCAGGTCGAACTCGGTCTTCACGTCGCGCGCCACCTCCGGCGGCAGCGTCTCGCGCGCAACGTCGAGATTGCCCTGGATCACCGCCACAGGGTTGTTGATCTCATGCGCGACGCTGGCGGTGATTTCGCCCACGGCGGCGAGCTTTTCCGACAGCACCAGCTGCCGCGTCGCTTGTTCGAGCCGGTCCTTGGCCTCGCGCAGGTCGCGGGTGCGCGCCTCGACCTCGCGCTCCAACTCGGCGGCCCAGTCGCGCAGCCGTGCGTCGCGCTCCTGCACCTGGTCGAGCAGCGTGTCGAGATGGCCCGCGACCTGGCCGATCTCGTCCGGTCCCTGCAGATGGATGCGCGCGCGCAGGTCCCCAGCCTCGACCCGGGCCATGGTCTGGGTCATCCGCTCCAGCGGCAGGAAGATCCGCCCCGCCCATCGCAGGAACAGCGGCACCGTGATCGCCAGCACCGCCAGCAGCGACAGCGCCACCCACAGGAGCGAGTTGGCCCGCGCCGCGGAGAAGGGCGCTTCGAGAAAGCCGACATAGAGCATGCCCACCGCGTCGCCGTGGCTATCGCGGATCGGCTCGTAGGCCGAGACGTACCAGTCATTGACCACGAAGGCGCGGTCGAGCCATGTCTCGCCGCGCTCCAGCACCCGCTCGGACACCGCCTCGGAAACTCTCGTGCCAAGCGCCCGGACATTCTCGAACAATCGCACGTTGGTCGAGACCCGCACATCGCCCAGAAACAGCGTCGCGGTGCCGCGGCTGCCCTCGGGCAGAGAGCGGTCGCGGTAGACGAGGTCGTTGATCGTGTCGATGAAGCCGAGATTACGGTTGAGCAGCACGCCCCCCACCAGCGCCGCGCGGCCACCCCCCGCCAGTGTCACCGGCGCTGCCGCGTGGATCATCATGCCGCGATCCTCCCGGTCGCGCTCGGTCGGGCGCGCGGCGGCGGTGGGCACCAGCGGGATCGCCGCGCGCGCGGCCAGATCCGGCGACAGCGCGGCGAGCGTGGCCGGGGCGAACAGGTCGACCGCGCTCATCGCCCGCCCCTCCAGCGCCGACGCGATCACCGGCCAGTCCTCGGCCGACAGGATCGCGTCGAAACGCGAGATACCGCCGGGCCGGGCGAGGAACAGGAAGTCGAAGCCGAGCGCGTCGCGGCGCCCGGCGAGGAAGCCCTGCGCCGAGGGGTCGCGCGCGATAGCCGCCGCGAACTCGGTCGAGGCGCCGAGCGCGTCGAGCCGCTCGGCCGCGTTCTCCAGAAGCCGGCCGAGATACTGGTCGGCGATGGTCAGGTCGGAGTTCACCTTGACGATCAGAAGCTCGTCGAGCCGGTCCGACCAGCGCAGCACGATCACCCCGATGAAAAGCGGTAGCAGCACCAGCACCGGCAAGAGCGCGATCGCCAGCAGCCGCGCCCGCACCGACCGGGCAAAGAGTCCGAAGGGGCGCAGCGTCACAGCCCCCAGGCGGCGCATTTGCGATCGATGGTCTTGCGGCTGACGCCGAGTCGCCGCGCCGCCTCGGCGCGGTTTCCACCCGTGGCCTCCAGCGCCGAGAGGATCTCGCGCCGCTCCACGTCGTCGAGCGGCTCGATCGGGCTGCTGGGTGGTGGGCTGAGCTGCTCGAACGGGAAGCGGCCGAAGATCAGCGCCCGCTCGACGAAGTTGCGCAGCTCGCGGATATTGCCGGGCCAGTCATGGCGCAGGATCGCGGCGCGGACAGGCGCGTCGATCTCGACCCGGGGCAGGCCGAGCTGGGACGACAGCTCATCGACGAACAGCGCGGCGAGATCAACCGTGTCAGCGCCGCGCCGCCGCAGCGGCGGCATGTTGATCTCGAGCACGTTGACCCGGAACCACAGATCCTCGCGGAAACGGCCCGCGGCGACCTCGTCGGGCAGGGTCTTGGAGGTGGCGAAGACGAGGCGGATGTCGAGCGGCCGCTCGCGCTCGCTGCCGACGGGGCGCACGGTGCGGTGCTCCAGCACCCGCCGCAGCGCGGTCTGCGCCGAAGCCGAAAGCTCGCCGATCTCGTCGAGGAAGACGGTGCCGCCCTGCGCCGAGACGAGCAGCCCCTCGCGCGGGGCATCGGCGCCGGGAAAGGCGCCGCGGGTATGTCCGAACAACTCGATCTCCAGCATGTCGGCTGGGATCGCGGCGCAGTTGACCGGCACGAAGGGCCCCGCGGCGCGATCCGACAGCCCGTGCAGATGCCGCGCCGCCACCTCCTTGCCGGTGCCGCTCTCGCCGGTGAGCAGCACCGGCGAGGGAACACGGGCGACGCGTTCGAGCATCCGCCGCACCTCCTCGATCTGCTGCGAGGCACCGATCAGCCGGGTGCGGCGCGACCGGCCCGGATCGCCGGTGGCCAGCTCGTGGCGCAAGAGCGCGTTTTCGCGGCGCATCGCGGCCAGCTCGACGCAGCGGCGCACGGCGTTCAGAAGCTGGTTCGACCGGAACGGCTTGAGCACGAAATCCACCGCGCCCGCGCGCATCGCTTCGATCGCGGTGTCGAGATCGGCGAAGGCGGTCATGATGATCGTGTCGCTCTGGCTGCCGCGCCGCCGCTGCTCCGCCAGCCACTCCAGCCCCGAGCGCCCCGGCATCCGGTTGTCGAGGATCACCACGTCGAAGAGCTGCTGCGCGGTGAGCGCCTCGGCCGTCTCGGCGCTGTCGGCCTCGGCCACCTCGCGGCAGTGTGGCGCCAGCGTCTTCACAAGGAAATTGCGCATCCCCGGCTCGTCGTCGACGACGAGCAGCCGCGCGCCGGCCAGCCGCGCGGTCAGGCGTGCCGCCTCCGCGTCGTCCTCAGAGATCCTGTCCAACTGCCGATCCTCCCCGGGGGGCGATCATCGGACCTCCGCCCCCGGAGATCAATCCGGCACGCGGGGGGCGAGAGGCCGCATCCGCGCCCTTGCCGCAAGGTCCCGGTAGGTCGGTTCGTGCCGCGCGATGCCCTTGTTCGAAGTCCCTGCGAAGGCGCAGCCGATTCGTGTCGTGGCGGCATGCACCGCCGAGATCGAACCGGAAGCGGACATCCCCAGAAAGAGCGAGGGAGGGCATCGGTTGGGGCCCGGCATCGGCCAGCCTGGAGTGTTATTCTCTGAGTTGTCTTGATAATCATAAAATCACCATTTAGTTGCGCACCCGAATGGCGGTTGCCGCCGCAACGGGCAGGCGAAAAAGCCTGGCGACAAACCGGCTTTGCTGCGATGCGGCGGGGTTGCGGGGCGCGGCCGGGCCGGGCAAGTCTGCCTGTGGTTTTCGAGTGATGACGGTTTGAAGGGTGACGATGATGAGCATGATCCACAGGCGACCGACGGGCCGGACGGCATGAGCGAGACGCGCCGGGTCGCGATCATCCATTACTGGCTCGTGGGGATGCGTGGCGGCGAAAGGGTGATCGAATCCCTGTGCCGGATGTTCCCCGGGGCCGACATCTTCACCCATGTCGCGGACCCGTCGAAGCTCAGCGCCACGCTGACGCGGCACCGCATCACCGAAAGCCGCATCGCCCGGCTGCCGATGGCGCGCAGGCACTACCAGAAATACCTGCCGTTGATGCCACGGGCGCTCGAGGAGATCGACCTGTCCGGCTACGATCTGGTGATCTCGTCCGAGGCCGGCCCGGCCAAGGGCGTGATCGCGCCGCCGGACGCGCCGCATCTGTGCTACTGCCATTCGCCGATGCGCTATTTGTGGGACCAGTACCACGTCTATCGCGACGGGGCGGGGCGGGTGACGCGGGCGATGATGCCGCTGTTGGCGCCGTCGCTTCGGCAATGGGACGTCACCAGCGCCGCGCGTGTCGATGGCTTCGCGGCCAATTCGAACCACGTGGCGGACCGGATCCGCAAGTATTGGCGCCGCGAGGCCGAGGTGGTGCCGCCGCCGGTCGCGGTGCAGGATTTCGCGCCCGCACGGCCCGGCGAGCTGGGCGATTTCTACCTCTGGGCGGGAGAGTTGGCCCCCTACAAGCGGCCCGATCTGGCGATCGAGGCGTTTCGGCGGCTCGACAAGCCGCTGGTGGTGATCGGCGGGCCCGACAGCACGGTGACGCGGCTCAGATCCATGGCCGGGCCGCGCACGCATTTTCTGGGCAAGGCGCCGTTCGAGGTGCTGAAGGACCATCTCGCGCGCTGCCGGGCGCTGATCTTTCCGGGCGAGGAGGATTTCGGCATCGTGCCGATCGAGGCCATGGCTTCGGGCCGGCCGGTGATCGCCTATGGCCGGGGCGGCATCCTCGACTCGGTGGTCGAGGGCGAAACCGGGCTGTTCTTTCGCGACCAGAGCGTCGAGGCGCTGGTCGATGCGGTCGAGCGTTTCGAGGCCTCCGGGCTGGCCGGTGCCGGGCCCGAGGCCTGCGTCGCGCGGGCCGGGCATTTCACCGAAGAGGCCTTCCAGCAAGGAATTCGGCGCAGCCTCGCGGCCATCGGCGCCTGACCGATCCCCGGCCGGGCACCATGCCGCGCCATGCCCCCATGCGTCGAGGTCCGCAGGCCGCAAACAGTCTTTTTCACGAGTGTTCGAGGGTAGAGAAATGAGACAGACCGTGACCCGCAGCGTTGAAGGCGGCACCTCCGGCATCCGGCCAGAGCCGCAGTCGCATCGAAGCTTTCCGATCGGCGGCCTGCCCGCGGCGCTGATCCGCGACGGCCGGGGGGCGCCGCAATGACGGCGCTGGCGAGGGAAGCTACCTCGATCCCGGCAAGCGCGGGGCTGTCCAAGGCGGCGGCGCGCGACGCGCGCATCGACATCGCGCGCGGCATCGGCATGGTGCTCGTGGTCTGGGGGCACGCGCTCTACGGCGTCATGAATGCCGGGCACGACACGCAGATCCACCGGTTCGAGCTGCTCTCGATCTATACCACGCATATGGCGCTGTTCTTCATACTGGCCGGTCTGCTGGCCGGGTCGATCCGCAAGCGCAGCTGGCCCGAGTTCTGGAGCATGGCCTTCATGCGGGTGATCTGGCCGTACCTGCTGTGGTCGGTACTGCTCAAGACGATCCATTTCGCGATGAGCGGTTACGTGAACACGCCGCTCAAGGGCTATGCCGTCCTCGACATCCTGTGGAAGCCGCCGTCGGTGATGTGGTTTCTCTATGCGCTCTTGCTCGGGATGATCCTGCTGAAGCTGACCTCGGCCTTTTCCCGCCCGGCGACCGTCGCGCTTGCGGCGGTGCTCTTCGCGTCGGGGTACCTGCTGCCGGATCTCGATCCGCAGATGGACTGGATCCGCACCTCACTGCGCTTCATCGCGATCTATCTCGTGGCCGCGATGGTGGGCCGCGCCGGGTTCGAGCGGCTGCTGGCGCCCGCTTGGGTCGCGCTCGCGACCGGGGTGATGGTCGCGACGCTCGCCTATGCCTGGGTCGACGCGGCCGACCCGATCCCGGGCTATGCCGCCTTCGCGCCGCTCTATATCCCGGCGCTGCTGGCGGGGCCGGTGGTCGCGATGCGACTGGCCTATGCGATCGGCGCGGCACGGGACGGCGCCGCGCTCGGCGCGGCGCTGGCGCTGGTGGGGCGCAACACCATGCCGATCTTCGTCACCCATATCCTGTTCACCGCCGGGGTGCGCATCGTGATGCTGGAGCTTGGTCTGACCAACGCCTCGCTGATCATCGCGCTGGCCACGGTCATCGGGGTAATCGCGCCGCTCGTGGCGGCCATGCTGGCCGACCGGCTGCGGGTCGCAGCCTATCTGGGCTGGCGATGAACACCGTGCCGCGCCGCCTCTTCGTCAATGGCCGGTTCCTCGCGGGGCCGGTCACGGCCGTCAACGCCGTTGCCGCCGAGCTGACCGCCGCGCTGGCCCGCAGCGAGGGGCGCTGGCAGGTCAAGGTGGCGGTGCCGCCGGGACTGGCCGGGGCGGCAAGCGATCGCGGGCTGCCCCATCGCGTCACCGGTCGCGGCAGCGGCATCGGCTGGGAGCAGCGCGATCTTCCGGCGCTGCGGCGCGAGGGGGTGGTGGCGGGTTTCTTCAACACCGTACCGCTGCGCGGCACCGGCTACGTGACGATGCTGCACGACGCGCATGTCTTCACCACGCCGCGCTCCTATGGGCGCGCCACCGGCGCGTGGCGGCGGCTGCTGTCGCGCCGGGCCGGGGCGCGGGGCAATTATCTGCTCACCGTGTCGGAGCATTCGCGCAATGAACTGCTGGGGATCGGTCTCGGCGCGCCCGAGCGGATCGGCGTGGTGCATTGCGGTCTCGGCGAGGTCGGTCGGGTCGCCCCCGATCCCGGGCTGCGCGACCGGCTCGGGCTGGCGCCCCGGGGCTATTGCGTGGCGCTGGCGAGCCTGCTGCCGCACAAGAACATCGACCTGCTGCTGCGCGCCTTCGCGCATCCGGCGCTGGCCGGCACAAGGCTGGTGCTGGTGGGCAAGTCGACCCGGGAGGATTTCCTCGCCGCCGGGCATCGTCCCGGGCCGAACGTCCTTTTCGCGGGTTTCGTCAGCGACGCGGAGCTGGCGGCGCTGTACCAGACGGCGCTGGCGGTCTGCATGCCGTCGTTCGAAGAGGGTTTCGGCCTGCCGGCGCTCGAGGGCATGGCCTGCGGCTGCGTGGCGGTGGTGTCGGATCGCGGTGCCCTGCCGGAGGTGGTGGGCGAGGCCGGGCTGATCCTGCAGGCGAATGCCCCGGCCGCATGGGTCGCGGCGCTGGCGGCGCTGGCCCGCGATCCCGCGCGGCGCGAGACGCTCGAGCGGGCCGGCCGGGCCCGCGCCGCCGCCTTCACCTGGGACGAAGCGGCGGCGCGGATGCTGGCGCATCTCGACCGCTGGTTCGCGGGCTGATCCTCAGCCCGCGAAGAGCCGGAAGCTGAACACCCGGCTGCGGGTCGCGGCCAGCGAGGCGACGCCCGCCAGCCCCAGCGCCAGCGCCATGCCACCGGCCAGCCGCAGCGTGTCGTCGTTCAGCAGCATCGAGATCGCCGCCCAGCCGGTTTCCAGCGCCACCGCGTAGACCGCCAGCAGTACCAGCGCGATCGCGGCGTTGCGCAGCGCCGGGCGCAGCGCCACCTTGCCATGCCGGCCGATCACCCAAAGCGCCGAGACCGAGGACAGCACCGCCACCGCCGCCTGCGCGCTGGCCAGCGCCACCAGCCCCTGGCCCGAGAAGGCGAGGATCGCCGCCAGCATGATCGCGGTCCAGACCATGTTGTAATACATGCCGATCCGGTTCGCGTGCCGAGCCGCGAAGACCGGCTCGATCAGATGGTTCCCGGCCAACCCCGCCGCGCGCACCGCCAGCGCCTGCAGCGCCGCGAGCGCTGCGAGGTATTCGGGGCGGAACAGCGTGCCGACGAGGCTTTCGCCCAGCACCGCGATGGTGATCGCCACGCCACCCATCAGGAAGACGTTCGCGCCCAGAAACCCTGCCACTTCCGCGCTCAAGGGCCGGCCGCCACGCGCCGCCTCGCCGAACCGCTTGAGCGCGAAGCTGCGCAGCGGCTGCGCGACGATGTCGACGGAAGCCATGGCGAGGCGGTTGGCAAAGCGGTAGAGCCCCGCCTCAGCAGTGCTAAACAGGAAGGCGAGGATCAGGTCCGCGCCGAAGGTCGAGAAGAAGCCCAAAAGCCGCGAGCCATAGAGGCCGCCGGCATAGCTGGTGGCCTCGCGCGCCAGCGCCGTGTCGAAGCGCCAGCGCGGTAGCCTTGGCACCGCCATGCCGAACATCGCCACGCCCAGAACGATGCGAATCGCGCGGTAGGCGACCAGCGCATAGAGCGACTGCCACAACACCAGCACCATGCAGCCGCCCGCGAGGCCGCCGAGATTGGTGGCGATCAGGATCAGGAAGTAGCGCCGCATCGACCCGGCACGGGTGAGCGCGGCCGAGGCCCAGCCGATCGCCGAGGCGAAGGGCTGCATCACCCCGAACAGCCGCAGCACCGGCGCCAGTTCGGGCGCGTCGAACAGCGCCGCGAGCGGACCCGCGAAGATCACTAGGAGCAGGCCGCCCACGGCGCCGATGCCGGTCATGATCCAGAACATAGTCGAGAGCAGCGCCTCCTCCTCGGAGTCGGAGGTCACGACGAAGTGGAAATAGCCGGTATAGGTCAGCATCACCACGAACTCGACGAAGACGATCGCCAGCGTGTAGACCCCGTAATCCGCCGCGCTGAGAAAGCCCGCCGCCAGCAGGGTGATCACGAAAGAGGCGATCTGCTGCGAGGTCAGCCCCAGCATCGAGATGACGGCGCCGCCGCCGCCGCCGCCATCACCGCGCCTGTTCGAGTGGCTTTCGCGGCTCATGAGCGAGGCCGGGTGCCGCAACCATGCGGCGAATACGAAATAAACTTCACTGACATGTGGACATCCAGTTCGGGGAGGTGTCCATGCTCTATCCGTCTCCCCCGCCCGAGTGCAACGAGGTTCGGCGGGGGCAGGTCGGGCTTTTGCGATGAGACTAATTTGTAAGCGGTATTTGATCGAAGAGGGTCAGGCATGGCGACCGATAACAGCGCATTCAATCACGGGACGTTCCTGTCCTCCGCGCGTCGGCAGGAGGATGCGGTACACACCCATGAGGAGAGCGTCGATCTGCGTGAGCTGATCGGCGCGTTGTGGCGCCGCAAGTGGTTCGTGCTGTTCTGGACCCTCGCTGCGGCGGCGCTGTTCTTCGCGATGACGATCACCAAGCCGGTGCGCTATACCGCCCAGGCGACGGTGATGCTCGACCCGCGCCAACAGCAGGTGGTCTCGGCGCGCGAGGAGGTGGTCTCGGACCTGCAGCTCAACACCGCGATCCTCGAGAGCGAGGTGGCCAGCCTGCGCTCGTCGGCGCTGCTCGAACGGGTGGTGGAGCAGATCGGCGTCGCCCGCTTCGCCGGGATCGATCCGGCCAATGCCGAGCCCGGCCCCGTGGCGCGGATCATCGGCGGCGCCAAGCAGGCGGTGCGGGGGCTGGTCGCGCCCGCGACGCCCGCGGCGCAGGGCGATGACGCGCCGCTGATCTCGGAAGAACGGCGGCGCCTCAGCCGGATCGTCACGGCGCTGCAATCGGGCATGTTCATCAACCGGGTCGGCGATTCCTACGTGATCCAGATCGCGTTGCAGACCGGCGATCCCGAGCTTTCGGCACTGGTCGTTAACGGTCTGGCCGAGACCTACATCGCCGAGCAGCTGCTCGACCGCCAAAGGGTGGCCGAGAACGCCACGCAATGGCTGTCGCAGCAGGTCGAGCGCCGGCGCGGCGAGGTGGTGGCCGCCGAGGCCGCGGCCGAGACCTACAAGAGAGAGCTGCTCGACACCGCCGGCGCCTCGGTCGAGGTGGTCCAGCAGCAGCTCGCCGAGTTGAACCAGCAGCTGGCCATGGCGCGCTCGGAGCGCGCCAATCAAGAGGCGCGGCTGCAGCAGATAGATACGCTGATCGCCGAACGCGGCCCGACCATCGCTGCCGAAACCCAGTCCTCCGACTACCTCGTGTCGCTGCGCCAGCAGCGCGACGAGATGCTGCGCGAGGATGCGCGGCTCTCGGCGACGCTGGGCGAGAACCATCCCGACCGGCGTGACATCGCCTCGGATATCGGCCGGATCGAGGCGGCGATCGCGGCCGAGGTGGCCAATATCGCCCAATCCTACCGCAACGAGATCGAGGTGCTGCTGGGGCGCGAGGCCTCGCTCGGCCGCGATGTCGAGGCGCTGGAACAGCGGCTCTCGGACATGTCGACCTCGTCGCTTCAGCTGCGTCAGCTCGAACGCGAGGCCGAGGCGGCGCGCACCGGGTTCGAGGATCTGCTGACACGTCTGGGCGAGATCCGGGCGCAGGCCGAGATCCAGCGCGCCGAGGCCAAGCTTCTGAACCCGGCGTTGATCCCGACCGGACCCTCGGCGCCGCGCCCCGTTCTGATGACCGCTTTCGGCGGCACGCTGGGCCTGACCTTCAGCCTGATCTCGGCGCTCCTGATGGAGCTGATGAGCGCGGGCTTCCGCCGCGCTGTCGAATTGGAGCGGGCGACCGGCCTCAAGGTGCTGTCGATGCTGCCCGCCGACCGGATCCGCCAGCCGCGTCACGTGCTCGCGCATCTCGACAAGGGCTCGTATTCCTTCCTTGGCGAACGGGTGCGGCAGCTGCGCACCGTGATCGCGACGCGTATCGCCGCCACCGCCGGGCCGCGCAGCGTCATGCTGCTCTCCTCGGTGCCGGACGAGGGCAAGACCACCACCGCGCTGGCGCTGGCGCAGTCCTATGCCCGCTCCGGCGTCTCGACGGTGCTGATCGACCTCGATACCCGGCGGCCCGTGCTGCATGACGAGGTGGGGGCGGTGTCGCAGGCCAGCCTGTCGGATCACCTGATGGGCGAGGCCTCGCTCGATGCGGCCATCGCCCGGTCGGACAGCCTGCGATTCGACATCTCCGGGGTCGGCGAGCACGACACATTGCTCTCGGACGGCATCGAGGCCAGTTGCATCGGCGAGCTGATCGAGGCGCTGAAGCAGCGCTACGACATGGTGATCGTCGACGCGCCGCCGGTTCTGGCGATGTCCGACAGCCTGAGCATCGCCCTGGCGGTCGATCACGTGGTCTATCTGGTGCGCTGGAAACGCACGCCGCGCCGGGTCGTGGCGCAGGGGCTGGTGATGCTCAAGAACATCGGCGTGGCGCCGCTGGGAACGGTGCTGACCATGGTCGACACCGCCCAAGATCTCGACGGCTATAGTAGCAGCTACGCCTACCACTGACCCTTTGCATGTCGTCGAAGCGCAACGGCTCGTCCCATCCGGGGCGGGCCGTTTTCGCGTTGGCGGAGCGACCCTGTCTCACAACCAGAGCGAATATGGCGAAAGATCGCCTTTAGATTGTGCTTTTAATGTCTGAAAACGCGTAGTAGTGGTGCGCTGCAAAATAGTCCAGCAAGTGGACAAATCGGATGGATGCCAGAGGGAAAGACAACCGACTGTTGCAAAACATAAATATGCATGAGTCGCGCTCTGAACAGGTCTGCTGGGTATCTCGGCAGATTTGTTAACAGGACCGGTGTAAGGCAGAACCAAGGCATGGACGACTCATCCAGAGGTTGTTCCTTGGGGTCGGCGCCGCCGATCACCGCGTGGCGACGGGCGTCCCCTCCGGCGGGCGCGCATTTTCGAGTGATGACGATTTTAAACGGTTTCAAGGATGTCGCGATGACATAATCTTCGAGCACCTCGATCGAGGCACTGGCGCTGCAGGAAGCGGCCTTCGACGCTCCGATGGGCTACAACCGCTTTGCCAAGCGGTTGCTGGATCTGGTTCTTGTGGCGATCCTTCTGGTCCCATTGCTGCCGGTGATCGGCACCCTCTATCTTCTGGTCCGCCGCGAGGGCGGGCCCGGCTTCTTCGGCCACGAGCGGGTCGGCCGCAACGGCGTGACCTTCAAATGCTGGAAGATCCGGACCATGGTGCCGGATGCCGAGGCGCGGCTTGCCGCGCTGCTCGCCTCCGATCCCGAGGCGCGCGCGGAATGGGAGCGCGACCACAAGCTGCGCGACGACCCGAGGGTCACCCGGCTGGGGGCGCTGCTGCGCAAGACCTCGCTCGACGAGCTGCCGCAGATCTGGAACGTGCTCAAGGGCGAGATGAGCCTGATCGGGCCGCGCCCGGTGACCGAGGCCGAGCTGTCGCGCTACGGGCATCAGAGCTGGGTCTATCTCTCGCTGCGGCCGGGCGTGACCGGGCTGTGGCAGGTGTCGGGCCGCAACGACATCGCCTATGACGAACGCGTGGCACTCGACGCGCGGTATCTGGAGCGGCTGTCGATGCCGCTGGATCTGAAGATCCTGATCCAGACCGTGGGCGCGGTGCTCAATCGGACCGGCTGCTGAATGACACTTTTCGCCGATACCATGACCGACGACGCGAATGACGGCCTGCGGATCGCGGTCGTCATCTGCTCGGTCGGCCGGCCCGAGGCGCTGGCGCAGCTGCTGCCATGGCTGACGCGCCAGACCAAGCGGGCGAGCGAGATCCTCTGCGTGGTGACGAAACCGGGTGACCTGCCGGACCAAGCGATCCTCGCGGCGGCGCAGCCCGCGGCGCAGGTGCTGTTCTCGGAAAAGGGCCTACCGCGGCAGCGCAATCGCGGGCTCGACGCGGTGCTGGATCGCTGCGACGTGGTGTTCTTCATCGACGACGATTACCTGCCCGCGCGCGATGCGCTGATCGGCATCGAGCGGGCCTTCATGGCGTTTCCCGACATCTCGGGCCTGACCGGCGCGTTGCTGGCCGATGGAATCCACGGCGCCGGTGTCGATCTCGTCTCGGCCGCCGCGATGATCGAGGCGGACGAGGCCGAGCGGATCGGCCGGGACGCGACGCCGCGCGCGCTGGAGCGCGACCTCGTCGGGCTCTATGGCTGCAACATGGCCTACCGCTCTGCCCGGATCGGCGCGCTGCGTTTCGACGAGCGCTTGCCGCTCTATGGCTGGCAGGAGGATGTCGATTTCGCCAGCCGCGTTCCGGGCGAGATGATCCGCACGGATGCGCTTCGCGGCGTGCATTGCGGCGTGAAATCGGGGCGCGACACCAACGGGCACCTGCTGGGCTACAGCCAGGTCGCGAATGTCGCCTACCTGATGCGCAAGGGCTCGATCCCGGCGGGGTTCGGCCTGCGGCTGATCGCGCGCAACATGCTGGCCAACCATCTGAAGATGCTGCGTCCCGAGCCTTGGGTCGATCGTCGCGCCAGGGCCAGTGGCAACTGGATGGCGCTTGGCGACCTGCTGCATGGGCGCGCCGCGCCCGAGCGCATTCTCG
The DNA here is from genome assembly GCF_900172345.1 of Limimaricola soesokkakensis. GTDB lineage: Bacteria > Pseudomonadota > Alphaproteobacteria > Rhodobacterales > Rhodobacteraceae > Limimaricola > Limimaricola soesokkakensis. Next base: position 23,024 of record NZ_FWFY01000012.1, on the reverse strand, counting down.
ACTTCGCGGCGCGTCCGCGTTGATCTGGATCGGCACGGCCCTAGCGCCGCGCCGATCCTTGCGCCGAACGGGTCAGGCGAATTCGAGCGTCGTCTGCCCTTCGAGCGCCGCGAGCTCGACCCGGGAGAAATGGGCGATTTCGGTCAGGGTCCCGCCGTTCTCGACGAAAAGCGAGACGCCGCCACCCTTTTCCTCGAAACGCAGGCTGTCCGACCCGGCGGTGCCGCCTTGCACGACGACCCGGTCGTCCTCGCCGAAATTGTAGACCCGGTCGAGATCGTCGGACCGGGCGGCGAAGATGATCGTGTCGACCCCGGCGCCGCAGAAGAACGTATCGCTGCCGGTGCCGCCATCCATGCTGTTCGTCCCGTCCTGACCGAACAGCACGTCGTTGCCGGCGCCCCCAAACAGCATGTCGTCGCCATCCCCGGCAAAGAGCTTGTCCCGGCCGTCGCCGCCGAACAGGCGGTCGTTGCCGGCGCCGCCATTCACCAGATCCTGCCCCGCGCCGCCATCGAGCAGATCGTTGCCATCGGCGCCGATCACCATGTCGGCACCGGCGCCGCCATAGGCCTCGTCGTCGCCCGCGCCGCAAAACAACCGGTCGTCGCCCAGATCGCCGTGCAGATCGTCATCGCCCTTGTTGGAGATCAGCAGGTCGTTGCCGCCCTTGCCATCCAGCAGGTTGTGCAGGCCACGCGCGACCAGCCGATCCTCTCCCTCGGTCCCGAGCGCCTGATAATCGTATCGCGGCGCGGGGGCGGCAGGCGCCTCGGGCAGCGTCGGCTCCGGCTCAGGTGCCGGTTCCGGCTCTGGTGTCGGCGCCGGTTCCGGCTCGGGCTCGGGCTGGGGCTCCGGCGTCGGGGACGGGGTCGGCTCCGACACTACGGGCGGGGGTGGCGAAGCCTCCTCCTCGGCGGGGGGCGGCGTGACCGGGGCGGGCGCGGGCGGCTCGGCCGGGGTCGCGCCGCGGTTCAGGATGCCATCGAGATCGAAGCTCGCATCGCTGAAGACGAAAGCCTCGACATTGCTGACCAGGCTGCTCGCGGTGGCACCGCCGAGCTTGAATGAGAGATCGACGCCGCCTTCGCGGCTCTCGGCCGAAAGCAGCGCCGTCGAGGCGAGGTTGAAAACCAGACGGTCCGTCCCGGCGCCGCCATCGATGCGGTCGCGGCCGCCGCTGGCTTGCAGCGTGTCGTCGCCGCGCCCCCCGGCGAGGTGGTTGTCCGCCGCCGAGCCGATCAGCAGGTCGTTCGCGTCGCCGCCAAACGCGTTCTCGATCACGTTCGCCTGCAGGTCCAGCTTGGAGTCGCCGATCCGGCTCTCGGCCTGTCCCGAGAGATCGATCGCGATCGCATGGGTGACCATCGCGGCGTTGATCGTGTCGGTGCCGCCATCCTCATCGGTGAGCCGGGCCCGTGTCAGTTGCTCGATCGCGTCGTAGAAGCCCGAGGCGAACTCGTCATTGTAGAAATAGACGTCGTCGGTTTCCGGCGCGTTGCCCCTGACGGTCAGCTTGGCGCCGATCAGCGCACCGCTCATCGGGCCGCTGCCATTGTAATGGAGCAGGTCGGGGTTGCGGTTGTGGATGTCGATGGTCCAGCTGCCCTTGGAGCTTTCGCCGAAGACCGCGTTGGTGGTGAAGGGGAAGTTGAACAGGCTGCCGCCGCCGCCCTTGGCCTCGAAATCATAGACCAGCTGGCTGATCGTGCCGTCCGGGCTGGTGAGAAAGATCTTGAGATCGTTGGTGTGGCTCCATGGCAGCTTCAGCTCGAGCTGCGCGCTCTCCATCGTTACGTCCTCGGTGAACTCGATCACCGCCCGGATGTGGTCGTTCTGCCCGGCCGTCAGCACGAGGTCGCTGTAGCGCGTCTCGACCGCTTCGGTCAGCAGGTTGTCGAAGCGCTGCTGGCTTTGCCAGGTTTCGGCCAGCCGCACCGCGTCGTGGAGGTTCAGGTAGCCGAAGCCGAAGCTGTCGGAGAAATGCATGCCGCCGCCGTTGAAATTCGTTGCGGCGTTGGTGACCCAGCCATAGCTCACCGAGGAGGAGGTGCCGAGATCCTCGGCCCGGGCGGAGAGGGCGAGGATCTCCATCACGTCCCGATAGCCGAGTTGGTCGTTGGCCTCGAGGATCACGGCCGCGGCTGCCGAGACGATCGGCGCCGAGAACGAGGTGCCGGACATCATCCGCACGCCGCCGCTATAGGGCTCGCTGGTCATGATATCGACGCCGGCGGCGGTGATCAGGAGATTGGCGCCGAACGAGCTGAAGGCGGCGGCGTTGCCATCCTTGTCGGTGGCGCCCACGGCGATGGTGAAGGGCGAGTTCTGGTAGCCGTGGTAATTCGAGGACTGCGAATAGGCCGCGTTGCCGGCGGAGAACACGACGACGGTTCCGAGCCCGTCGCGACCATCGCGCACGGCCGTGACCAGCGCCTCGTGGCCATTGGTGCCGGGCAGCAGGTTGTCCTGAAAAGCGCGGCTGTAGCTCCAGCTGTTGTTGAGCACGTCGACGGTCCGGCCATGGGTGACCCCGGCCTCGACCTGCGCGACGACGTTGTCGGCGTTGTAGTCGAGCGCGAAGCTCGCCACCTTGGCGCCATGGGCGACGCCGACGGTGCCGAGGCCGTTGCCGCGTTCGGCGGCGATGACGCCCGCGACCATGGTGCCATGCGCGTCCGGATAGGCGCTGCGGTCCCAGACCGGAGTGGTGCCGCCGGTGCCGAGATCGATGTCGCGGCTGGCGTCGTAGTTGTCGTCGATATCGCCATGGGCATAGTTGATGACCGAATCCAGCACGCCGACGGTGATGCCCGCGCCGGTGTAGTCCACCCAGACGGATTCGGCGTCGATCGACATCTTCGACAGGTACGGGCGGTCGAAATAGTACTGCGCCCCGGTATTCGGATCACTGAAAGAGGAATTCGGGGCGAGCGGCGGCGGCAAAATCGGCGAACTGAACTGAGACATCTGACCCTCGTACTCATTCTTCTTGTCGTCACGCCTCGTTCATTCGGACGCGACTTGCCCGGCTTCTGCCCGACCACGCCAAAAGACCCGCCAAACAAGGCATCCCGGCGACCGAACTGCGCAGCCGCGATGGCGGGATTGAGAAACGCGAGTCACGTTTGATCGGTCCGCGCGGACCGCATGGTGCCGCGGTTGCTGGATGCCGAAGGGGCTGCGAGGCGCTGGTCCCTCGGCGACGAAGATTTCCCATGGCGGGAAGAGGAGGCTCGCCCGCATGGCAAACATCACCCTTGGGTTGCAGTAACGACAATCGTTACAATCAGGTGCGTACCGCTCCCGATGCGGCGGGGCACCGGGACATATTGCGGATCACGGCCCGGCCTAGCGGTCCGACAACTGGCGCCGGTACTGGACCGAGGACGGGTCCCCACGGTTTATGGCGGGTTAAGATTGAGGATTGCTTAAATCCGGATGCGGGCCGGGTTCCGGCTGCGGCCCCGAATTCGCCATGAACCGTTCGGCGAGCGCGCCATGCGCCGCCTCGCAACGCGAGGCCAGCTCCGCCGACACCCCCGCCACCGGACCCGATTCGACCGGGCGATCGCTTGGCTCGATTTGCGTATGGCTGGCGCTTCGGGTCGGATCGCCGCCGCCGCCCTTCTGCGTCGCGCGGTGACTGACATAGCTGTTGGTGAGCGGCGGTTCGAGCCGGAGCCAGGCGCCCAGCCGGGCGACGGTCGCATCGGGATCGCGCAGCAGCGCCTCGGAGGTCACGCCGAACCTGCGCGTGGCGGGAAACCGGTCCCAGTGGCCGCACAGGGTCTCGACCCGCTCGGCGTAATAAAGAGCGGCGGCCTCGGCGCTGCGGTATTGATGCATGTCGGTGCGTCGCGCCAAGGCCTCGATCGAACGGATCGCCGGGGCCGGGGCGCGCAGCATGAACAGCGCGCGCGCCCCGAAGAACGGCGCATCGGCGGCGGCGTCGAGGTGATCGTGCAGCACCTTGTCATAGAGCAGGTCGGCCCTGAGCGAGAGGGCCCGACGCAGCGCGAGGTTCACCACGACCTGCCCGAGGCTTTCGGCTCGGCCATGCGGCACGTGGGTTTCGCCGTAACCGGTGATCCGCGGATGGCTGCACAGCACGTTCGACAATGCCGTGGTCGTGGCCCGCATATGCGACAGCATCAGCAGGCAGCTGTCGTAGCGCGCCTGCGGGGCATGCGCGGCGGTGCGGGCGGCGATGCGCTTGATCCCGTCCCTGAGTGTGGCGCGGTCTTGGGGGCGTCGAACCAGCTGCACTTGGAAAATCCTATTCCTTGGCAAAGAGGGGCCCTGCGTCACCGGCCGGCTCGGGACGGGCAGTCGTCGCGATCGGGGCGGCACGGCGGTTGCGCAGCCGCGCGTGGGCATAGAGCCCGGCGGCCACCCCCGCCATCGCGTAGAAGGGCGTGTCGAGATTGGGGTAGGGGCGGGCGATCATCGCCTGCAGCACTATCGCCATGCAGCCGCTGACCATCGCGGCGCCGGTCCGAGTGACGGCGCTGTCCAGCCCCCGCAATCCGCGGCCCAACGTCGCCAGCGCCAGCAGGAACCAAAGCTGCAGCAGGCTGCCGGGAAGGCCGAAGCTGCCGAGATTGGTCATGATCCAGCTCGACGCCCTGACGCTGCCGATCCCGATGCCAAGCCCGTGGCTGTCGGCGAAGTTGCGCAGCGCCTGCATGTTCCAGCTCATCCGCTCGACGCCGGACTCGCTGTCCATCTTGTTGAAGATCAGCGTGTCGAGCACGATCGGCACGCTCGGCACGAAGTTGTAGATCAGCACCACGCCGCCGATCGCCAGCGGGATCGCCATGCTGAGCCCGAGATAGAGGCTCGCCACGCCCTGCACCCGTGCCGCCGAGCGGATGTGCCACAGCAGGAACAGCCCGGTGAAGCTCACGAAGGCGACGATTCCCGAAGTGGACATCGAGCGCAGCAGCAGCAGCGCCACGACGATCAGTGTCGCGAGCGTCCAGCGCCCGCCGCGATCATCGAACCAAAGCTTCAGCCAGAAGCCGTAGAGCCCGACCGTATAGAAGGCATAGGCCGAAGGCTCGGGAAAGCCGCCGATCAGCCGCCGGATATCCATCAGGCGCTGATCGTCGAGCATTGCGTAGTTCATGGTGCGAAAGCTCTCGAGCATCCATGGCATCCCGGCGGCATGGCTGCCCAGATCGACGAAGGACACCGCCGCATGCACCATGGTGGAGATGGTCATCGCGCGCAGCGCCTGGTCGGGGCGGCCCCAATAGGCGAAGGCCGCGGCCAGAAGCACGTAGGACGAGACCGACAGCGCGAAGCGGACGAGTTGGCCGATATTGCTGCCGGTCGGGCGCAGCGGCGCCAGCAGGAAGCTCAGCCGTCCCTCGATCTGGCCGAGGGTGAAGAACTCGGTCTGGCCGCTGAACACCCGTGGCAAGAACACCGCGCCGATCGTCGCCAGCACCATCAGCAGCATCAGCGGAAAGCCGGGGCGGGTGGGGCGCATCGTGCCGAACAGCCGCGCGAAGCCCACCGGGCGGCCGAGGCAGGCGGCCCAGAGCGCGACGACGCAAAAATCGGTCAGGGACAGGTCGCCGAGACCCGGGAGCGACAGGGCGGCGGCGCTGCGGAAGGTCATCGAGGCGAAGAACACCCATAGCCCGCGCACCGGGCCGAGCCAGAGGATGGCGGCGAACATCAGCAGGGCGATGGGCGTAGTGGTCGGGTGCAGCATGCGCTCGCCGATAAGATGATTTGCTCTGTCGGCGTACACGTATAAGGTCGTGAGCCCCAGCCCCTAAACGCCCCCGCGGCGCCGATCCATCACGATTTGTCCGTTTCCTGGGCAGGCCGCGATACGGGGATGCGGATCCCGGCACGCCGGGATCGTCTCGTCTCGGATCGCGCCCCATGGCGCGGCGAAAGCGCCACCTTCCGGTGGCGCTTTGCCGTGGTCCGAATGCGGGACGGGATCAGATGAAGTCGATATCGTCCGTGGTCAGAAGCGCGTTGTGGAACAACACCGTGGTCTCGCCGTAGATCAGCTTGGTGTGACCAGCCGCCGTCTGCGTCAGGCTGTAGGTGCCGCCCTGGGTGAGCTCCACCGCGTCGATGCCGACGGCGAAGTCGAACACGTTGTCGCTGCCATCGGCCTTGTCGAAGCGGAAGGTATCGGCGCCGACCGTGCCGTCGAGCGAACCGTTGCTGTTGTCGCCCCAGAGCCCGTCATTGCCGTCGCCGCCATAGATGATGTCGTCGTCATCACCGCCGACCACGGCGTCGTTGCCCTCGTTGCCATAGAGCGTGTCGTTGCCGGCGCCGCCGAACACGAAATCGCGGCTCGCCCCTGCGTCGACGAAGTCGTTGCCGTCGCCGGCATTGATCACGTCCTGGTTGTGGCCGCTATAGATGATGTCGTCGCCACCCTTGGCGTAGATCTGGTCGTCGCTGCCGGTCGAGCGGATGGTTTCGGAATTGTTGGTCGCGTAGATCCGGGCCGGCGCGACGCCGATTCCCGATGCATTGATATCGCCGCCGTTGCCCTGGACGATGTTGGGTTGGATGGCCATTCGTCGTTACTCTAAAAATGTCTCTTCTTGACGGAAGCCGCCGCGAGGTGGTTCAGGACCGTGCTCAGGGAGCACCCGTTAAAGTGCAGACCGCTAACTAGAACAATTACTAGCGGTTGTATTATAGGGTGATCGCCCAAAAACAATCAAGTATTGCCTGACTTCTGCCACAATCTCGTGCGCCGCGAACACAAGTAGAGACTCATTCGCTAACAAATCCCTTATGTATCTCAGCGACTTGGTCGATGATCACGCGGATGTGTCCGTGGACTATCCTTGGAGGGTTCCTGAACTTCAGGCGCCGCCTATTGTCTGGGGACACCGCGCGACGGCAGAAGGCAGGCGCCGAACGATCCTTAGAAAACCGTTCAAGGACAGTGAGATGAGATCTATCTCGGAGAAGGCGCGCCAAGCCGTATGGCCGGTTCTGGCCTGTCTGCTGGCGCAGGCTGCGAGCGCGGATACGGCGCCTATCGTTTCGGCCAATTCCGGATTCCAGGCCGGTCCACACCATCAGGTTGAGGGGCGCCTTGATGCGCTCGGCCTCGATTCGCTGCGCGACGGCGTGGTCTGGGGGCGGATCGAATCGCAGCCCGGGATCTACGATTTCGACCGCCCGAACCAGGGCGGCATCGCCATGCTGATCGAGGCGGGCCGGGTCGGATCGATCACCGTCTATCCCCGCAACCCGATCTATGAATCCGGCAACACGCTGATGGGCGAGGAGGGGATCGCGGCCTTCGCGCGATTCGCCTCTCAGTTGAAGGAGCGCTTTCCCCAGATCGACACGATCCAGGTCGGCAACGAGTTCAATTCTGCCTCGTTCCAGACCGGTCCGGCGCGCGAGATGGCGCCGCTGGAACGGGCGCGCCTGCATGCGAGGCATCTCGCCGCGCTGGCTTCGCAGCCGGAGCTCGAAGGCGTGCGGATCCTCGGCGGCTCGACCCATTCGATCGCGGCAGGCTATGTTTGGGAGGTGCTCGATGCCGGCGGCGCGACGCATATGGATGCGGTGGCGGTGCATCCCTATACGACGCCGGCTGAGCATATCCCCGGCGAGTTGGCCGTCCTGCGGCGCCACCCGGAGATGGCGGGGCTCGAGATCGAGGCGACGGAGTTCGGCACGACCGATCTCGACGCCGCGCCGGACCTGTTCTGGCGCAACTACTGCATGATGGCGATGGCCGGGGTGCGCCGGGCCGTCTGGTATTCCCTCGAAACCCGCGGCGACGGCTATGCCGCGATGCTGGGCGAGGATTTCGGCCTGACCCCGGTCGGCAGGGCGCTGATGCTGGCGCATGAAGAGGCGCAGGGTCGCGAGGTCGAGCCGTTCCGGCCCGACCCCTATACCTATGGCTGCCGCTTCGGTAGCGAATTGGCGGTGCTGTGGGGCGAGCCCCGCGAGGTGCAGATGCTCGATGACGGCATCGAACTGCTGACCGGCGCGCTGGAGCCGGTCGCGGGGCGGCCTGTGCTGGACCCGGAACGGGTGCTGGTACTGCGCGCGCCGGGCGGCACGGTCGATCCCTATGCGGATCTCGTGCTCGGGCCCCATGATCTGCGTGCCGACAGCTACCACGAGTTCGAGCGGCCGATCGCAGGGGGGCGGGCCATGGATCGCGACACGGCCGGGTTCGATCGCTACGTGATCCGCGATGGCCGGATGTACGACCTGTCGACTTGCCCGGGCCAGCAGGCCCCCGGCACGCCATGGCGGCCCTATCTGTGCAACGCCGATCTGCCGCGCTTCGTGCTGAAGCCCGAGGACTTCACCCTCGGTGGTCCGGTCTCGCTGGTGCATCGCTACAACCCTGCCGAGGCGGGTGCGCTGATGGTCGAGGTCGAGATCGGCATGCACCGTATCAGCCGCAGCGGCGTCGGCGTGGCGCTGCAGGTCGAGGGGCATCCGCATGAGCGCCGGGTGGTGGAGCAGGGCGCGGAGCGGCTGGTCTTCGGCCCGTTCGATGCCCGGCCCGGCGCACCGGTGCATATCGTGATCGACCCTAATGGCGATCCCGGCGGTGATATCGGTACGCTGCGGATCCGGGTGCGCGATGCCGGTCCCGCGATCTCGCCGATGGGGCCCGAACTCGCGCCCACATAAACCGTCTATACATCTTGACCGTGTGCCATGCTGCAGCGTAGCAATCACAGCGAGCGTGGCCCGGGTGGCGTCCGCTCTGCCGTTCCGCCGGCCCGACGGGTTGGCGGCGGCGACCGGTGCCATCCCTGAGGCGCCTTGTTGTTTACGAGGTATCGCAGCCGCCGGTTCCGGGGGCCTGCAAGAGAACGAGTTTTGCCATGATCCGCCTTACCCTCCCCGGGCCCGCTCGCCTTGCTGCCATCATGCTGGCCGTCTCGCTGGCCGGAGCCCCGCTCCAAGCGGTCCCTTACCGGCTGATCGCGGGCGACCGGATCGAGATCGCGCATGCGGGGATGGAGGCGCCGGTCCAGCTTACCGTCGACACGGACGGGCAGGTGCGGCTGGCGGAGATCGGCGGCATCGACGTGATCGGCCTCACCCTCGACGAGGTCGAGGCCGAGATCGCCGCCCGGGTGGGCGAGGCCGGGCTCTACGTCGATGCGCGGGTCAACGTCGTGGTCGCGGATTACGCCCCGGTGGTGGTGACCGGCGACGTGGCGGCCCCCGGACGCTACGACTACCTTCCCGGCATGACCGTGGCCGTCGCCCTCGCCACCTCTGGCGGCAGCGAGACGCTGGGGTTGAGCCAGCTCGACCTCGCCCGGACGCGGGCCGATGCCAAAAGCCTGCTCGAGACGCTGAACCTCGACATCGCCGGCGCCGCGGCGCGGCTGGCGCGGCTCGAGGCGGCGCTGGAGGAGGCGCCACTCGAGACGCTGACGCCCGAGGCGGTGCGCGGGCAGGTCCCGTCGCCCGGTGCGGTGCCGTTGCAGGCGCTGGTGGAGACCGAGCGCGCGCTGCTGCGAACCGAGCGCGAGCGGGCCGAAATGCTAATGACCTCCTGGGAGGAAGAGATCCGCACGATCGAAGCGCAGAAGCAGCTCTTTGACGAGCGCATCGTTCTGCAGGAAGAGATCGTTGCCAACACCGCCGAAGCGTTGCGCAACGCGCGCGAGCTGCAGGAGCGGGGCCTTCGGACCACCGCGAGCCTCAGCAGCGCCGAGGAGCGCGCCTCGGATGCGCAGGCCCGGGCGCTGGAACTGGAATCTGCGCAGATCGCCGCGACCCGCGCCATTTCCGACGCGCGCCGCGCGCGCGCGCAGTTCCTCGCCGACCGGGAGCGGACCAACCTCGCCGATCTGCAGTCGGGACGGATCGAGATCGACGGGCTGCGGCTGCGCCATGCGCGCGCCCTCGAACAGCTCGCGCTCTTGAGCGGGGGCGGGGCGGGGGCGTTGCTCGATGCCACGACGGTCGATCTGGGCTACCGGCTGCTGAGTCCGCGCCCGGGCCGGGACGAGATCACCGAGATCGACGCGCAAACCCCGCTTCTGCCGGGCGACACGCTGATCGTGACCGTCACCTCGCGACCGCTCGACATCCCCAGCTGAGCCGCGCCGCCGTTGCGCGTACGGTGCCGACACCGCGATTTAGCGCAGCTGAACCATTCTTCCCCGACATCGATTGGGGAGAGCGGCGATGGAACAGAAGGTCGTGGTGCGGGCGGGCGGCGGAGCGGGCTATCTGGGGCTGCGGCTCTTCGCGGGCGAAGCGATCACCTTCGAGGTGCCGGACCGACCCGCGGACGCGCGCGTCACCGTGACGATGGGCTTCGACACCGCCGCGCCGCCGCTCGTGCAGCGCAGCGGCGACGAGAGGGTCGCGCTCTCGCCCGAGGATCTCGCGCCGCTCGGTGAGGGGCGGGCGGGGGTCTACAATGTCTGGATCGAACAGGGCCCGGGGCGCCGGCTGCTGCAACACGGCTCGATCGTGGCGCAGCCGAGCCTTGCGCCCGCCGCCTCGACCGCGCCGGTCGCGGGTGGGGCCGTGACGCTGGAGCTGCGCGTGGGCGAGGCGGTCTCGGTCGATCTCTCGACCGGTTTCACCGGGACCGATCTCATGTTCTCGCTGGCGCCCGGTTCGGAGCCTCTGCCCGCCGGGCTCGCGCTCTCGAGCGCGGGTGTCCTGACGGGACGAACCGAGATGGCGGGACAGCACGACCTGCTGCTGCGCGCAAGCAATGCCGCCGGTTGGGCCGACACGGGGCTTGCCATCGCGCTCGTCGCGGCCCCGGGCGGTGCGGGCGGTTCGCCGGGTGCCACGACTTTCGCTGCTCACCGGGCGGGGCCGCGTCTCATCGTCGACGGCGACAGCACCATGGCCAATCCCGGCTTCCGCGACGCGATGCTCTGGGCCTTGGGCGACGTGACATGGCTGCCCGACACCTACCAGCAGGCCACCGGTGGCCACACGATCCAGACCATGCTCGACGGCGCGCAGGCGGTTGTCGACCTGATCGAGCGCGACGAGACCATCGTGGTGATCGGCCCGGTCGGCGCGAACTGGGACCCGACCGATCCGGCGGCCCCATATGCCCAGTCGAAATCCAAGATGGCCGAGCTGATCGGGATCTACCGCGACGCGGGCGCGGTGGTGGTCTGCGTGCCGGCGCTGCCATCGGGCTACGGCGACCCGGCCAATCCCTATACCGCCAAGCAGGACAAGTACGACGCGATCAATGCCACGCTGGCGGAGGTCGCGGCGGAAGACGTGGACGTGCATGTGGTCGATGTCTCCGGCTTCGACCCGGTGTCGATGAAGAACGACGAGACCCATCCCAATATCGAGCATGGCGCCGCCTATCTCGCGGGCAGGGTGCGCGAGGTGGTGCTGCCGCTCATCACCGGCTCGCGGCTGGTCGAGGCTCCGAACCTGCTTGGCGCCGCGGGAGAGTTTCCGGGCGATGCGCCGAGTGCGGTCGCGGGCGTGTCGGGCATCCAGCCGGATGGCTGGGTCGTCACCCGGATCGGCACCGCGTCATGGAGCGTTGCCCGCAACGGCGCGGGCGATCTCGTCATCTCCTGTCAGGACGCGCCTGACCGCGCGCAGCTCACCCTGCGCTACAACGCCGATGTCGGCGGCGTGGTGGGCGACATCTTTGACGCGATCTTCGATGTGGAGGTCGATCCGGCCTCGACCGGCTTCGGCGGGCTGATGTCGGGCGTGGCGGGATCGACCCTGCTCGGCATGAACTCGATCACGCCGTTCCTGACGGTGCCGCCCTGGCCGCTCATTGCCCGGTCGCGCGGCTATGCGCAGGAGGGCGCGCATGGCGTCAGGCAGGTCTCGCTCGGCCTGTCCTGCGTCGCGGGGGGCAGCGTGACCTATACCGTAAAGCGGGCGGCGATGCTGCTTGCGCGCAACGCCGCCAACGCGCTCGAGATCGCGGGCGATCCGGTGGTGACGGTCGAGGTCGGTCAGCCCTATGGCTTCACGCCCTTGGTGTCAGGGGGCAGTGTGCCTTACGGCTTCGATCTCGCCTCGGGCAGCCTGCCGCCGGGGCTATCGCTCGACCTCGGCACGGGGGCGATCTCCGGCAGCGCCACTTCCGCCGGCCACCACGGCGGCATCGCGATCCGGGTGACCGATGCTCTGGGCGCGACCGCGACGCTCGCGCCCTTCGCGATCGAGGTGACGGCGGCGGGCGTTCCGGCGAACACCACGCCCCCGACGCTGAGCAACACCAGCCCGGCCGAGGGCGAGACGATCGGCGTCGATGTCGGGGCCTGGAGCAACGCGCCGGACGGCTTCCGCTACCAATGGCGGCATTCCGGCAACGTCCAGACGGGGGAGACCGGGCCAAGCCATACCATCGCCGCCGGGGTGGCCCCGCAGGTGGTCACCTGTCAGGTCTGGGCCGCCAATGCGGCGGGCGAAAGCGCCGTGGCCGAGACCGCCCCGAGCGATCCGGTGGTGGCGGGCGGGGTGGCCAGCGTCACGGGCTGGGACGACAGCGGTCCGGACTGGACGCATTTCGGCGGTGTCGAGCAATTGCTCTATGCCGATCAGGGGCGCGGCGTCTCGGCGGCGCCGGGGATGGACGGGATGCGCAACGCGGTCGGGGCCGATGCGCTCTCAGGCCGGGTGTATTTCGAGGTCGAGCTGGTCTCGGGCGTCAATCTCGTCGGCATCGCCGATGCGGAGACCGGCATCGCAAGCGGCAGCCTGACCGCGGATCGCCACGGCAAGGCCGGGGGGCTGGTGTTCCACAGCGACGGCAATGCCGCCATCGGCAACGCGCTGGCCGATAGCCAGAGGGCCTGCCTCGCCGTCGACACCGAGGCCGGGCTGTTCTGGGTCCGGCAGGAGGCCGGGGCGTGGAACGAGGATGCGGCGGCGGACCCGACGGCGGGGACGGGCGGCTTCAGCCTCGCGGCGCTGACCCCGCCGATCCGTGCCCATGTGCAGCTCAAGAGGCAGAGCGGCGCCGAGGCGCGGCTGCATGGCAGCCGAGACCGCTGGCACCACGCCGCGCCGGCGGGGTTCGGGCCAATCGCCTGAGATCAGCCCGCGGGCAGATCCTCGAGGTGACCGGCCAGCGTCGCGGCCGCCGCCTTCCAGGTGAAGCGCTGCACCCGGGCGCGGCCCGCCTGCGCGAGGCGGGACCGTAGCTCCGGGGCGGCGCAGACCCGTTCCATCGCCGCGCGCCAGCCATCGGCGTCATTCGGGTCAAGCGACAGCGCCGCGTCGCCGCAGACCTCGGGCACCGCGCCGCCGGTCGAGGCGATCACCGGGCAGCCGCAGAACATCGCCTCCGCCGGGGGCAGGCCGAAGCCCTCGGTGATCGAGGGGAAGGCCAGCGCCGTGGCGTTGTCGTAAAGCGCGCGCAGTTCGGCATCGCTGACCCGGCCCAGCATCCGCACATCCTCGGAGGGGGTGATGCCGCCATCGGCGAAGACCCCGGCATCGCCGCCGCCCGCGATCACCAGCGGGATCGAGCGGTCGCTACGGGCCCGTGCCGCGCGGACCAGCATCGCGAGGTTCTTGTGCGGCGCGAGGCTGCCCAAGGCCAGCAGGAAGCGCCCCGGCTCCAGCCCGTGCCGCTTCAACGTTTCGGTATCCGGCGCGAGGCGCAGCACGTGATCGGCGCCGTTCGGCACCACCCGCGCCTTGCCCTTCGGCACCACGCCGAAGCGTTCGAGATCGGCGCGCGCATGCTCGGAGACGGTGAGCACCATCGCCGCGCGCCGCCCCAGCATCGGCTGCATCGTACCGTACCAGCGCACGAAGGCCCGGGAGTAGGATTCGGGCTGCCGGAACGCCTGCGCGTCATGCATCATCACCACCTGTCGCGACCGCAGCACCGGGCCGGTGTTGCACAGGCTCAGGAGCCAGTCCCGGGGCCGCGCGCGGGCGAGGGCGAGCTGCTCCCAGCCATGCCCGCCGAGCTTCGAGGCGCTCGGCGTCGCCGCGTCGAGGATCGCCTTCGGCCGCTCCTCGGGCCGGACCGTGTCGCCGCGCGGCCGGATCGCGGAAAACCCGCCAAAGCGCGAGGGCAGCCCATGTTCGAGCAGCGCCGCCACCAACTCGCTCGCAACGCGATCGACACCCGTGGGCGGCCGCATCAGAAAGCGGCCGTTCAGAACCAGATCAACCATTCAAAATCACCTTGTCGCAGGACGCGCCACGCATCCTGCCTGCGTCCCGTCCCTATGTCCTTTGGCACCGATGTCACAAGACCGACCCGCTATTCGGTGCCTGCTGGGGTGTCGGATATGTTCAGATGCAGCGCGAAAAGCCCGAGATCTTCGCCGGTTACGGGCAGTCGATGGTCGCGTCGGACCAATCCCGTCGGGCTAAGCCAAGTCGTGGTGGCGGGTTCGGTCATTCCCTTCGACGACCCGTCTCCCGGGCGGGCCGAGGCCACGGTGGCATGGTTTCCACGAGAAACTGCCAATGCTACTCATGGTTGAAAATACTATATTGTTAATTTCCTTTTGGTAGTGAACATCCTGATCATTCCACAGCGAGATGCGTCAGCGATTCCGACGAGGTCGCATACGGGTGGGGTCGGGATAGGGGACACCGCCGCGTCCTCGGAGCCATCATCTTGACCAGTCAGGTATCGTATCGTCCCGAGATCGACGGGATGCGCGCCATCGCGGTTTCGGCCGTTCTCGTCTATCACCTCGGCATCGCCCAGGGCGACGGCATCGTCTTTCCCGGCGGGTTTCTCGGGGTCGACCTGTTCTTCGTGCTGTCGGGGTTCCTGATCACCGGCATCCTGCTGCAGGAGCTTGCGGAGGGGGGCCGCATCCATCTCGCGCGGTTCTATGCGCGGCGGGCGCGGCGGATCCTGCCGCCGATGCTGCTGGTCATGATGGCGAGCCTGCCCGCGGCCTGGGCGATCCTGCTGCCGAGCGAGATGCAGCGTTTCGCATGGTCCCTGCTGGCGACGCTCGGATTCGTCAGCAACTTTTTCTGGTTCGAGACGCTGGGCGCCTATGGCGCCGCCGCCGCCGATCAGCAGCCCTTCCTGCATGGCTGGAGCCTCGCCATCGAGGAGCAGTTCTACCTGCTCTTCCCGCTGGTGCTGACGCTGCTGGCCCGGCTTGGCGGGGGCCGGGCGGTGGGGGTCGGCATCGCGGTGCTTCTCGTCTCGGGTCTGGCGGTGGCGCAACTCTCGACATGGGCAATGCCGTCCTTTTCGTTCTTCTCGCCCGCTAGCCGGGCCTGGGAGCTTCTGGCGGGATCAGGCCTCGCCTGGCTGTCGCGGTACCGTGCCGGCCTGTTGCGGCGCGGCCCGCTGGCCCGGCTGGCGCCTTTGGCCGCGCTTCTGGTGCTACTGGCCTGTTTCGCGGGGTTCGAGCTCGAAGGTTCGGGCCATCCCGGCCTGCCGACCCTGCCGGTGATCCTCGCCTCCTGCACGCTGATCTGGTTCGCGCGGCCCGGCGAGCCGGTGACGGCGCTACTCTCGACGCCGCCTCTGGTCTATCTCGGCAAGCTCTCCTACGCGATCTACCTGTGGCATTTCCCGATCTTCGCCTTCGGCCGGCTCGCGAATATCGACGGGGCCACGGCGGTCGACATGGCCGCTTGGCTGGGGCTGACGCTGGCGCTGTCGGTGCTGAGCTATCACCTCGTCGAACGGCCCTTTCGCTTCTCTCTCCCGACCCGGGCCTTCGCGGCCGCGATCACCGGTGCGACGGCGATGGTGCTGCAGTTCGGCGCCGTGTCACTTGGCTCGGATGACGGTCTCGGCCGGCAGAGCGCGAGGCTCGCCTGGCTTTATGGCGACGCCTCCTTCGACAACGAGGTACTGCAAGCGCAAAGCTGGTCGATCCTCGACGCGCTCGACCCCGATGAGAAGATCGACCGCTGGAACGCCGCCACGCCGTCGCGCCACGAGCGCGAGGCGCTGTGGTTCCGCCAGTCCGAAAGCCGCAAGGTGCTGATCATCGGCAATTCGCACAGCAAGGACATGTTCAACGCGCTGTGGCTCAACGCGGAGCGGTTCGACGGGATCGAGTTCGCGCGCTTCGCGATCGGCGCCAAGGTGCCGGAGGCGCATATCGAGATGCTGCTGCGCGCGCCGAATTTCGCGGCGGCGCATGTGATCGCCCTCGCGCCGCGCTACACGCCTGAATTCCGCACGGCGCTGCCGCGACTGGCGGCGCTGTTCCAGCGCCACGGCAAGGAGGTCGTGGTCATTGGCGACACCGCCGAGTTCGATTCGCCCAGCGTGTTGCCGCTGTTCGACTGGCATCTCAGGAGCGTGGGCACCCGGGCGCAACTCGCCGGGCTGAACGGCATCGCCCATGACCGCGAATCCGCCGAGGGGCGCACGGCCGAGCGGGCGCTCGACCGGATGGCCGAGGAGCTTGGTCTGGGTTTTCTGTCGCGGCGGCAACTGATCTGCGACGACGCGGCCGAAAGCTGTGCTCTGGTCTCGCCCGAGGGTCGCAAGACGATGTATGACCGCGACCACTGGACCCTCGAGGGCGCCGCGCTCTTCGGCCGCCGCGCGGCCGAGGCAGGGTGGTTTCAGGAGGACCGAAAGGGTCACGGCCGATCTCAGGACAGGTTTTCGAACCTTTCGAGGTAGATGAAGCGGGCCAGGAGGTCCTCGATGATCGGCCGTGCGTCGGCCGATGAGGCTTGAGGCAGAGGAAGTGTGGTGGCCCTATCGGCGGAAAACTCGATCGTGCAGAGTGCCTTTGAAACTGCCGTTTAATACATAAGACATATTACGTGCATATTTTGCCTGCCCGGTCGGGAGCTACTTCTGTCCGCGGCAATTGCTTGAAAACAATGCCCTATCGATCCGGCATTTCCAACACGGGGCGCTTGGGCGCAACCGGGCCTGCAAAAACTCTGCAAAGTCGAAATAGATGCCGGGCCCGGAACGGGGGCGATAAGGCGCATGTGATCTCCGCGTGAATTAACCCGCGAATCCTGATTCGAATTGAACGGCTTTCTGAAAGAGCGTCGGTTTTCGCGATGATCAGGATCGGCACAGAGGCCGAAGGCATTCGCCGGCCTAATGAGCATGCCGCAGGCTTTGCGCTGATGACAGGAAAAACGTGATTGCGGCGCGGATTGGGGGTCGGGCGGTGGGACCGGCGTGAAATTGCCGGGTTTTCGCCGGGGAATCGGTCGATCCTTGCGCTGTGATCGATCGCGAAGGAGCCGGTTCGGCTGGAAACGAAGGTTTCGCGGGCTGCGAGGCGGGAGCGGGGCGGGTGCGACGATTTGTCGTGTGGCGGCCTCCAGCCCGTTAACGGGTCGGGAAAGTTTCGCGGTCTAGCCTGCCCCTCGTTCCCGCCATTCGCGGCGGATTTCGCGAGTTTCGGTAAGGCTCCGCCGATCAATGGCGGATTTCCACTTAGCGACGTGGCGTCACGCCCTGAGGGACTGCGCAAGCAGATCGGGCTGGATATGCATCACGTCGGAATGGGGCCGGGGATCGGTCCGCAAATGCCAAATCGGATCCGGCGATCGGGGAATGGTCGGGCGATCCAGGGAATAGGGAAGAACGTAGCACATGTTGGCTTTCGAAGGAGCTCAGGGCTTTGGAGCCCAGACTAAGGGCGGCCGTGGCGGCGAAGTGGTGAAGGTGACCAATCTCGACGATTCCGGTGTCGGGTCGCTCCGCTGGGCGCTCGAGGATCTCGACCAGAAGCGCATCGTCGTGTTCGAGGTCGGCGGCCAGATCGACCTGAAGGACCAGATCCAGATCAACGGCGACGTCACCGTGGCCGGCCAGACCGCGCCGGGCGGCATCACCGTGACCGGCGGCCGGTTGCGCGTCGTCGAGAGCGAGGTGATCATCCGCGGCCTGAACGTGCGGCCGGGCGATGCCGCCGACGGCAGCAAGCCCGACGACCGCGACGGCATCGCGGTGGGCAAGCGCGGCTCGACCGTCGAGAACGTGGTGATCGACAGCAACTCGATCTCCTGGTCGGTGGACGAGCTGGCCTCGACCTGGGGCGCGCCGAAGAACGTGACCTTCTCCAACAACATCATGGCCGAGGCGCTGCAGAGCTCGATCCACCCCAAGGGCGATCACAGCATGGGGCTGCTGATCGGCGACGGCAGCTCGAATGTCAGCGTCGTCGGCAACCTGCTGGCCAGCAACGAGCACCGCAACGCGACGATCAAGGACGACGCCAAGCAGATCGAGTTCGTCAACAACGTCGTGCACAATTACGGGCCGAACGGGCTGCGGCTGAACGAGGGGTCGACCGCCAACGTGGTCTCGAACATCTACCAGGCCGGCCCCGACAGCGCCGGCCGCGAGGCGATCCGTCTGGAATCGCCGCAGGCCTCCACCGCCTACTACCTGTCGGGCAACGAGGCCGAGGTCGCCGGCTCGGCGACCTCGAAGGTCAAGAACGACTACGTGTTCACGCCGCGCACCACCGAGGTGATGGGCACCGACGAGCTGCTCGAGCACGTGCTCTCGACCGCCGGCGCGCGGGCCCAGGGGCTGAACGCGATCGACGCGCGGATCATCGACTACGTCCGCAACGGCAAGGGCAAGATCATCGACAGCCCCGACGAGGTCGGCGGCTATCTCGACGGCGGCCTGCGCCGCGGCCCGCGCGACAGCGACGATGACGGCATCCCCGACAGCTACGAGAGCCTGATCGGCTCGGACCCGAACCGCGCCGACGCGCAAGCCGACGCCGACAAGGACGGCTACGCCAACATCGAGGATTACATCAACGGCCTGATCGACGGCTTCGACACGAAGCCGGGCACCGGTGGCGACAAGGCCGGCGACACGGGCGGCGCCCCGGCGGCGCGGGCCCCGGCCCAGAGCGCGCCGGCCGCCGAGGCGGCGCCGGCGACGGGGTCGACCGCCAAGGTGGCGCCGGGCCGCGTGGTCGAGGCCGAGACGCTGCAGCTCAGCGGCGGTCTCAGCGCCGACACGCTGAACGCGGCCTCCGGCAACGGCGTGGTCCGGGCCCGTTCGGACGCGATGCAGCGCGCCGAGATGGACTTCGACGGCGCCAGCGGCCGCTACGACCTGACCGTCAACTATTTCGACGAGAATGACGGCGTCAGCCGGCTCGCGGTGCAGGTCAACGGCCGCACCGTCGCCGAATGGGACTGGGACCAGGATCTCGGCTCGTTCAAGGCCAACAACGACACCCGGACCTCCAAGGTGATCGAGGGGCTCGAGCTCGCCAAGGGCGACACGGTGACGCTGCTGGGCACCCGCGACGGCAAGGAGCCGCTGCGCATCGACACGCTCGAATTCGCGCAGAGCACCGGCGGCAGCGACGCCGCCGCCAAGGCGCCCGCGGCCCCCGCGGCGCCCGAGAAGGCCGCGCCCGCCGCGCCGGCGACGGCGCTGCATCTCGAGGCCGAGGATTTCGACCTCTCGGGCTTCGTGGCCGAGAGCCTGAAGAACGCCTCCGGCGGCACCGCGATCCGCCGCGACGGCCGGGGCGAGCATTCCGCCGAGACCGACTTCGAGGGCGAGGCCGGGCTCTACGACATCGTCGTGAACTACTTCGACGAGAATGACGGCGCGAGCCGGCTGGCGGTGGAGCTCAACGGCGAGGCGCTCGACGCCTGGATCTGGGACGCCGATCTGGGCGACCGGCTGGCCAACAACAACACGCTGACCCGGCACGTGATCGAGGATGTCCGGCTGCAGAAGGGCGACCGGCTGAGCCTGTCGGGCGAGGATGACGGCGGCGAGCCGCTGCGCATCGACTCCTTCGACTTCCTGCCCAACGACCTGCTGGCCGCCTGATCGGCCGGGCCCGCCTCGCGGGCCCCGGCCCGCACGACCCCCCGGGCGGCACGACCGCCCGGGGGCCATCCCCGCCGCGCCGGCCGTCCCCCGGCGCGCGCAACCCCGGCCGCCCCCGCGGCCGGGGTCTTTCGTATCCGTCCCGGAGCCGCGCAAGGGCCATGCGGGGGGCGGTGCGACGTCTCAGCCGCGGCGTCCCACCCCCTCATAGGCCACGAAGCCCGCCGCGCGGACGTCGCCCGGGCTGTAGACGTTGCGCAGATCCGCCATCCGCGGACAGGCCATCCGCCCCGCCAGCTCCCGCAGATCCAACGCCCGGAACTCGTTCCACTCCGTCAACACGACAACCAGATCAGCGCCGTCCGCGGCGGCGTAGGGATCGGTCATCCACTCCACGCCGGGCAGCATGCTTTCCCCTTCCCGGCGCCCTTGCGGATCCACGATCCGCACCATCGCGCCACCGCCGATCATCGCCGGTACGATGGTGAGCGAGGGCGCGTCGCGCATGTCGTCGGTGTTGGGCTTGAACGTGACACCTAACACCGCGATGGTCTTGCGGTTGAACGATCCGTCGCAAAGGTCGAGCAGCTTGTCGACCATACGCCGCTTGACCTCCTCGTTGACCTTGATGACCGTTTCCACCAGCTGGATCGGGCTCGCATGGTCCTGTCCGATTCTGGCGAGGGCCTGCGTATCCTTGGGAAAGCAGGAGCCGCCATATCCGGGTCCGGCATGCAGGAAGGTCTTGCCGATACGGCCATCGAGACCCATGCCCTTGGAAACCTGCTTCACATCCGCCCCGACCTTTTCACACAGGGCGGCGATTTCGTTGATGAACGTGATTTTCGCCGCGAGAAATGCGTTCGCCGCGTATTTTATCATCTCCGCGGATTCCAGATCCGTCATCACGATCGGAAAATCCCGCAGGTAGAGAGGCCGATAGATTTCCTGCATCACCCGTGCGGCGCGTTCGGTTTCGACACCGACGATGACGCGATCGGGCTTCATGAAATCGTCGATCGCGGCGCCTTCGCGCAGAAATTCCGGATTCGACGCCACGTCGAAATCCAGATCGGGATTGGCCGCGGCGACGACCTCCCGCACCCGCCGGTTGGTCCCCACCGGAACGGTTGATTTTGTCACGATGACGATCGGGCCCCGGGCCGCGCGGGCGATTTCCTCCGCCGCGGCCATGACGAAGCTGAGATCGGCATGGCCGTCGCCACGCCGCGTCGGTGTCCCGACCGCGATGAAGACGGCGTCCGCCCCGTCGAGGGCTTGGGCGAGATCTTCGGTGAAACTCAACCGTCCGGCGCGGACGTTGCGCTCCAGCAACCGATCGAGCCCGGGCTCGAAGATCGGCACCTCGCCCCGCCTGAGCATCTCGATCTTCGAAGGGATCTTGTCGACGCAAACCATCTCATGGCCGAAATCAGAGAAACAGACACCGGTGACGAGGCCGACGTAACCGGTACCAATAATCGCAATCTTCATGCTCAGTGCCCTTATTCAAGCTCCGCTCTGTCATTAGAGGCCGGGGAAATCAGCATATCAAGCGCCATGAAGGCTCGGACAGCCAGTCTTTTACCGGAAATCAGGACTCTGGCATTGGAAACATATTCTTCGGTCCAAAAGAGCGGAAAACAGGACGGCCGCCACCAATTCGGCGACGGCAATTCCGTCTCAATTCCGTGGACAGTCGCTGATCTACGGACAAGGCGTTTCCGGGGGCTTCGCCCCCGGCCGATACCTCGGCCGGGGATGCATGCGCGGGCTCACATCGTGAGCGTGCTTCCGTCGTCGAGCACGAGGACCAGCTCGGGCGCGTCGCCATTGTTGAAGCTGCTCGCCACCCGGCTGCCGCTGCCCGCGACGATGAAGGCCAGGGCCGCGTTCGAGGCCCCGTCGGCGCCGATCACCGTTTCGATCAACTCGCTGATGTCGGGCGTCCGGTAGGTTCCCCCGGCGGTCCACTGCTCGACATTCGACCAGGCGAATTCGTCGACGATGACGCGCGATTGCGGTGGCGCGCTGGAGGAGAAGGTGGCGGCGCTTTCGCTGCCCTGTATGCCGATGGTGAAATTTGCGGCGCCCGAGGATGTCCCGAATGCGGTGAACTGCAGGTAGGCATCGGTGATGATCGCCGTCTGCGGGATGTCGATCCCGTCGAAGCGCATGCCCACGGCCTGCGGCTGGCTGCCGTTCAGGCCGAATTCGAGATCCTTGCTGCCGCCGCCGCCGAACTGCTCCCAGTCGTCGGAGGAGGCGGCGATCGCCGTGACGATTGTCCCGAAAACGTCACCGCCAGTGCTGCCGCCGCCATCGCTACCACCGTTACCGCCGCCATTGCCGGGGTTCCCTGCGACGAAGGCCGAGTTCACCGCACTGCTCGCCGGATCGCTGCCTTTGTAGAGCTCGAAGTAGTCGACGTGGTAGCCTTGGCTGCGCCCCTCGACCTGCACCGTGTAGAGCCCGGCCTCGGTGATCGTCACCGAGGCGTTGTAGTTCGGCTGCCCATCGATCCTGAAGGCTTGGGACCAGTTGCCGTTGTTGGAGCCGCCATAGATCTTGACGAAACCATCAAGATGCGGCTCCGGGCGGGCGTTTGCGGGCATGTAGGAGAGAATGTCGCCATTCCCCGCCTGACCGGCCGGCTTGAAGTTGAGCCACAGATCGTTCTGCTGATCCCCCGCCGCGAGGCCGTCGCGCGAGACCGCGAAATTGATCTTATAGGTGCCGAGGTCGGTTTCGGGCACGTAGATCGTGTATTCGAGACGGTCAGCGCCATTGACGTTGTTGTCGATCGCGGTCGAGGTGTTCGAGCCGAACAGGTAGTAGCCATTGCCTTGGAAATTGGCCTGCCGCCCGGCCGCGTCCGGCGCGGTGTGATATGCCCATTTCCCACCCGGCGTGATGCCGCCAGTGCCGTTCTCGTCCTCGATCTGGATCTTGAAGTAACCGTTGGCACCGGAGTTCACGATTTGGAAGTAGCCTTCCTGACCGGAGCTGGGATCACCGCTCACCGGCCCCCCCTGGTTGGTGAGGTAGATCGGCTTGGTAATCGGGCTGATCGGCGCGTTGCCGTTGGCCGGATCGACCACCGCGGCGACGAAGCCGATCGGGGACACGTCGTCGCCCGGGAAGGTACCGTCGGCCTTGTTGTTGGCCGGGCTGTCGTCGTAGTCGAACCGGTGCGACAGATCCGCGATGCCGCTGCTGTTCAGCTTCACCACGACGTGCTGGTTGTCGAAGGTGTTGTTGGCCTTGAAGGCGT
>NZ_FWFY01000014.1 GCF_900172345.1 Limimaricola soesokkakensis | reverse complement strand
TGTTCAAGGCGAAGTTCGACCTCACCAAGCTCAAGGACCCGGACGAGCTTGCGAAGCTCGAGCGGACCTATGTCGCGATCTCTGACACGAAGTCCGGCGTCAACAGCTCGACCAACGCGGCGCTTGCCCTGATGAACGCCGCCGTCAGCGCCGGGGCGGGGGGGCAGTTCACGCCGATCACCCTCGACATCTCGATCATCACTTCGATGCCGCGCTCGACCTACTAGGCCGGGCGCGCCGGGGCACGGCCTTCGGATAGGAACCAGCAGGGCCGGAGCGATCGGCTCCGGCCCTGTGTCGTCATTCGAGGATGTCCTCTTCCTCGTCGGCTGCGCTCGGCAGCTCGATCGTGCCTTCTTCGGCAAGCTGACGGGTGTAGTCGACGATCATCGTCTGCGCCGCGCGGGCGTCGCGGCCGCGAACCGGTCCCATCGTGTTCATCTCGTCGAGCAGCATGTCGCGCGCCCGCGCGGTCAGCGCGTCGAGGAAATGCTCGCGCATCTCCTTGGAGGCGCCGCGCAGCGCGAGCGGCAGCGTGTTACCGGTCAGGCCGCGCATCACCCGCGCGAGGCTCTGCGCGTCGAGCCGGATGAGGTCTTCGAAGGTGAACATCTTGGCCATGATGCCGTCGAGCGCGCCGGGCTTGCGGGCGTCGATCGCCTGCTGCAGCCCCTCGAACACGTCGCGGTCGAGCTTGTTGAACAGATCCGCCATGCGCTGTTCCATCTCGACGCCGCTCGACTGGCCGCCGGCCGAGAGCATATCGGTCTGCAGCGTTTCTTCGATCTGCGCCATCATCTTGGGCGGCACCGCCTCCATGCGGATCATCCGCTCGACCACCTCGCGCATCATCTCCTCGCCCAGAAGCGGCAGCACCTTGGCGGCGACCTCGGTGTCGACGTTGGACAGGATCGCCGCGGCGGTCTGCTCGTGCTCGCCGCGCAAATAGGTGGCGATGACGCTCTCGTTCATCGCCGAGAAGCGGGTCCAGAGGTCGCGCTCCTTCATCGGGCCGCGGATGTCGCGCAGGATCGCCTCGACCTGTTCCTCGGGCAGGAAGGCGCGCAGCATCGCCTCGGCGGTGGCCAGCGAGCCGACCACGCCGCCGCCGGTATCGACGCCTTCGGAGAACTCGGTCAGCACCCGCTCGACCAGCTCGGCCTGCACCACGCCGAGCCGCGCCACCGCGCGGGTGATCTTGGCGATGTCCTCTGGCGCCAGCTTGCGCATCAACTCCGAGCCGCGCTCCTCGCCGAGGCAGAGAAACAGGATCGCCGCCTTCTCCGCACCGCGCAGACGGCGCAGCGGCGGGGTGGGGGGCGTCGCCGCGGCGCGGACCGGGCTGGGCTCGTTGCGCGCGGGCGCGGGGGTCATCGCGTTCATCCTCATCCTCCGGCCAGTGGCACGTAGCTTTCCATCAGGCTGCCCGCCAGCATGTACCAGCCGTCGATCAGCACGAAGAAGATCACCTTGAACGGCAAGGAGATCAACACGGGCGGCAGCATCATCATGCCCGCGCTCATCAGCACCGAGGCGACGATCAGGTCGATCGCCACGAAGGGCAGGTAGATCAGGAACCCGATCGAGAAGGCGCGGCGCAGCTCCGAGATCATGAAGGCCGGGATCAGCGAGCGCCAGGACGTCGCCTCGGCGGTCTCGGGCAGCGGCTCGGGCTCGGCGCCGTCGGCTCGCGCCGCCAGCCCCTGGAACAGCTCGATGTCACGCGGCCGGGTGTTGGCGAACATGAAGGCGCGGAACGGGTCGCCGATCCGCGCGATCGCCTGCTCCTCGGTGATCGCGTTGTTCATCAGCGGCTGCAGCCCGCCCTCCCAGGCATCCTCGAACACCGGCTGCATGACGAAGAAGGTCATGAACAGCGCCATCGAGGACAGCACCATGTTGGGCGGCGTCTGGTTCAGCCCCAAGGCCGAGCGCAGGATCGAGAACACGATCACGAAGCGGGTGAAGCTCGTCATGATCATCAACAGCCCCGGCGCGATCGATAGCACCGTCATCAGCGCCACGAGCTGGATGATCCGTCCCGAGAGGGAGGCGCGCTCGTCAGAGCCCGGCGCCGCGTCCGAGAAAACGTCGCCCAGCGCGTCGAGCACGCCCGCCCCGTCCTGCGCCAGCGCGGGCCAGGCCGCGAGCGCAAGGGCGCCAGTGGCGAAAAGGAGGAGGCTGCGGTTCATGGCTGTGCTCAGTCGCCCGAGACGTAGTCCTTGACGATCTCGGTCAGCGAGACGCCGATCCGCGCATCGCCCAGCTTCACGAGGTCGCCACGCGCCACGAGGCGGTCGTTGATCACCACCTCGACCGGTTCGCCGATCCGCTTGTCGAGCTCGATCACCGAGCCGCGCCCGAATTTCAGAAGCTGCGCGATTGGCAGCCGGGCATGGCCCAGCACAATCTGTACGTCGAGACCGACATTGAGCATCGCCTCGATGTTGCGCCCGCCCTTCGGGGCCTGGGCCTCGGGGGCGTCGTCGAACAGGGCGGCGGCATCGTCCTCGATCTCGGGAAACTCGGCGCCGGTGGTCTTGCTAGGGGTCTCCGTCACGTGCGGTCCTCCGCTTGGGGGTGGGGGCGGGCGCTGGCCCGCAATGTGTTTAGGATCGCGTCGCAGATCTGCGCGAAGCTGTAGTCGAGATTGCCGCCCTCCCAGAAGACGCGGGCGTCGCCGGGAACGAGTTCGGGATCAATGGTGACGTGGGAGCGCGCGCCGAGGTTCCGATCGGCGATCAGCGCCTCGACCTCGCGTTGCAAGTCTTGCGAGCCCGGGGGCAGGGTGATGTCCAGCCGCGCCGCGCCGAGCCCGAGCCTGAGACCGCGCCGGATCTGCGCCAGGGCGCGGCGATGGGCATGGGCCTCGAGGATCTCGGGCAGGACGGTCGCGGCAGTGGTGGCCGCGTAGTCGAGCAGTTGCGCCTCGAGCGCGGCGCGGTGCCGCGCCTCCTGCGCCATGATCTCGCCCAGCCGCCCGGCGATCCGTTCCAGCGCCACAGAGCGGGCCACGTCTTCAGCGGCGCGCGCCTCGGCCTCGGCCTCGGCGCGGCCCTCGGCGCGGCCTTGCGCCAGCGCCTCGTCGCGGGCGGCGGCAACGGCGGCGAGTAGCTCGTCATCGGTATGGCGCGCTTGCGCCTCGCGTCGCGCCAGCTGGCGTTCCTGCGCGATTTCATGGTCGAAATCCCGTTCGAAGATCGACATCTCAGGCCTCCTCGGCCAGCCAGCCCTGAACCACCTTCAGGGAGGCCTCGGGCTCGTTCTCGACCATTTCGCCGACCGAGATGAGGCGACGCTTGCCGATCTTGCCCTCGACCGAGGCGAGCGACACCATCTCGTCGCCCTCCCAGGTCGCGATCTGCTGCTCGTAGGGCAGCACGGCCTGTTGTCCCGGTCCCGTCGCGCCGATCATCCCAGGCTGGCCAAGTTCCGAGCCGGGTGCCGCCGCGGTGCCGGGCAGGCGCGGGGCCCCGGCCCCGGCCGGGCCGCCCTCGTAGCCAAGCTGGCCCGCGCCTTCGGCCCCGGCGAGCGCCAGGCCCGGCGCCATCTCGGGCAGCACGCGGCGCAGCATCGGTCGCAGCCCGAAGGCCAGCACCGCCGCGACCAGCGCCAAGGCGAAGGTGCCGCGCAGGATTGCGCCGAAATTCTGGGCGATGGTCTGGCCCAACGTCAGCCCGATGGGTGCGCCGACATCCATCGAGTAATCCATGAAGCGCAGGCTATCGACCGAGACCAGATCGCCGCGCGCCTCGTCATAGCCCACCGCCGAGCGCACCAGCGCCGCGAGCCGCTCCAGCTCCTCGGGGCTGCGCTCCTCGTAGACCGTCTCGCCATTCGCGGCGACGTTGTAGATGCCGTTGACCAGCACCGCGACCGAGATCCGCTCCACCGAACCAGGCTCGCGTACCGTCTCGCTCTGGGTCGAGCCGATCTCGTAATTGACGATCTCGTCGGTGCGGGTCGAGGTCGAGGCGGACTGCTCGCCATTCACGTCGCCGCCCAGTTCGGGGGGCAGGTTGTTGCCGACGCCGACTTCCTGCTGTGTGCCTTCGCGGTCCTGGTTTTCCTCTTGGCGGGTCTCGGTCGAGCGCACCACCTGCTGATCGGGGTTGAAGCTCTGTTCGCGGATCACCTGACGCTCGGTCGAGAGGTCGACATTGACCTGCACCCGGGCGTTGCCGGCGCCGACGCGGGCGGTCAGCATCTCGGTGATCGAGCGCTGCAGCCGCTCTTGCATCGAGGCTCCCGCCGCCTGCACGCCGGCGTCGCCCTCGGTCTCTTCCGACAGGATCGTCTCGCCGCTGGCCGAGAGCACGGTGACGCGCGAGGCGGCGAGATCGGGCACCGCCGAGGCCACCAGCGCTCGGATCGCGAGACCCTGACGGCGCGAGATCGAGGAGGTGGCACGGCCGCGCACGATCACCGAGGCCGAAGGCTCGGGCCGGGTGCGCGAGAAAGCCTCGCGCTCGGGCAGCACGAGGTGCACGCGGGCCGCGTCGATGCCGTCGATGGTCTGGATCGAACGGGCAAGTTCCCCTTCGAGCGCGCGCAGCCGGCTCACCTGCTGCATGAAGCTGTTCATGCCGAGACCGGAGGATTGGTCGAAGATCTCCCAGCCGGCGCCGCCCTCGCCGGGCAGACCGTCCTCGGCCAGCGCCATGCGCGCCCGCGCCACGTCGTCCTGCGGTACCGACACGATGGTGCCGCCGCCCGACAACTCCACGTCGAAGCCGTCCTGCTCCAGCGCCGAGACCACCCGACCGGCCGTGGCGAGTGAGAGATCCGAGTAGAGCGGCGCGAAGTTCGGGGCCAGCACGAGGTTCAACCCGACCAGCAGCGCCAGCACGAGACCGATGCCGGTTGCGCCCAAGGCGATGAGCCGAGGCCGTCCGAGGGCCGCGAGGTTGTCGATGATGGATTGCACGCAAAGCCTCGCCGATACGGGTCTTTGTGTCGAAACTATCCTCAAAACATTCCATGGAACAAGTATAGTCATGGATAAGTTCTTGCCTGTTGGGTCCGAAAACCACATATTGTCCATGTTCCGACAATGGCGGGAACCAACATGTCCGAAGCGAATGCCAAGTTGGCCGGCAAGGCAAGCGGCGCGCGGCCCGGTCGGCTGCGCCTGATATTGCTCGTGTTTCTCTCCGTGCTCGCCTTGGGCGGCGGATTGATCGCGGCGGTCGGCCCGGCACGAATCCTCGAACTGGCCGGATTGGGCGGCGATGCGGCCGAGACCGAGACGATCTCGGATCCGGCGGAGCCCGCGGCCGAGGAGGTGCGCGCGGCGCTGGCGGCCGATCCGGCGCATATGGCGCTGCCCTTCGAGGAGATCATCGTCAACATTACCGCCACCACCGCCTCGGGCCGCCAGACCAGCCGTTTCCTCAAGCTCGACCTCGCGCTGATCTACGATTCGACCGCGCCGGACGCGGCGCGGCTGCCGGAGCGGCAGATTTATATGCGCGACAGTTTTCAGGACTACCTGCGCACGCTGGACGAGCGCGACCTGCGCGGCAGCCTTGGCCTGTCGGAGCTGAAGTCCGAACTGCTGCGCCGTGCCCGCGCGGTCTCGGGTGGCGAGGCGCCGCGCGAGATCCTCGTCTCGGACATGATCGTCCAGTGAAAGGGGAGATCGCATGAGCCAGCGCACGCTGCGTGAACCCGAGGGCGGCCTGAAAGAGGGCACCATCGAGGAGCAGATCATCCAGATGGCGTCGCTCAGCTACGAGCGGCTGCCATTGCTGGAGGCGATCTTCGAGCGCTACGCCCTCGGCTTGGGCGGGGCCTTCAAGAGCTTTGCGGCGATGCCTGCCGAGGTGACGCTGCTCTCCTTCGAATACATGCCCTGCGCCGATGCGCTCGACGGGATCGCCGCGCCGGCCCTAACCGCGGTGGCGCGGGCCGAGCCTTGGGACGGGCGGCTGGCGGTCGCGTTGTCGCCGGAGTTGTTGTTCTCGACCCTCGAGATCATGCTGGGTGGCCGCAGCGGCGACGGGCGGCCGTGGACGCCGCGCAGCTTCACCGCCATCGAAAAGCGATTCGGCCAGAAGCTGGCCGAGCTGGTGCTGGCGGATCTTGAGGCCGCCTTCGAGCCGGTGGGCCCGGTGAAGTTCAGGCACGACCACCTCGAAAGCCGCCCCTCGAACGCGGTGCTGGCGCCGCCGATCGCCCCGGCGGTGCGGATCGCGTTGCAGGTCAGCCTCGAGGGGCGCGGCGGCGTCTTTCACATCGTCATTCCCGACACGACGCTGCAGACGGTACGGCCATTGCTGTCGCAGAGTTTTCCGGGCGGCGACCTCGGCGTCGAAAGCGGCTGGCGCGAGGCGCTGAGCCGCTCGATCGAGGGCTCCGAGGCGCGGCTGACGGCGACGCTGCACGAGGTGCGGCTCGGCCTGCGCGAGGTTCTGGACTGGAAACCGGGCGACATCATTGACCTCGGCATCGACATGGATCACGAGGCCACCGTATCGTGCAACGGTCTGGCGCTGTTCCGCGCCGCGATGGGCCGGCGCAAGAACGGCTCGGTGGCGCTGCGCGTCACCCAGGAGCTTGCGGACGAGAAGGAGCGCGACGATGGCGATGCTGATTGACGCTGTGATCCTGCTGATGCTGGCTGGCGTGCTGTGCTATGCGATCATGGTGGATCGCCGGGTGCGCCTGCTGATGGAGACGCTGCGCGAACTGCAGCCGATGATCACTGCCTATTCGGCGGCGGTCGACCGCTCCGAGGAAACGGTGCGCGACCTCGCGGGGGCCGCGCGCGATCTGGGTGAGGCCGAGGCCCGCCCGGCCAAGGCGCCGCTTTCCGCAAGCCGCGAGAAGATCCCGGCGCGGTCCGGCGACAAGGCGGCGCGGGCCGCGCGCGCCCGCGCGCAGGCGGCGGGCGTCACCCGCGTGACCGGCAAGACCGAGCTGGTGCAGGGCTTCTTCGACAGCGTGCGCGAGCGCGATCAATGATCACACCGCGCCCGTTCCAGATGGTGGTCGGCGCGCTGGCGCTGGCCGGTGTCGCCAAGGCGTCGCTGCTGATCGGTGGCGTCGGTATGCATGCCGGGCCCGACGCGGCGCCGCAGCCATCGCGGCCCGGCCTCTTCGTCAGCGCGGCCAACGCCGCCGCCGGCGATCCGGCCCCAGAGCCCGCGCCGGAACCGGCGCCGGCCCCGGCCGAGACCGTGATCCCGCAAAGCTGCGCCGCCCCCGAAGAGGTGCTCTCGGCCATCGCCACCGAGCGCGGCCTGCTCGACGAGCAGCGCGCGGCGCTGAACGACCGCGCTTCCGAGATCGCGCTGGCCGAGGAGACGCTGGCGATTGAGACGGCGCGGCTCGAGGAGTTGCGCGGCGAGCTGGAAGGGCTGCTGACCAAGATCGACGAGGCGCGGCAGGCCGATGTGGAGCGTCTCGTGGCGCTCTACGTGAACATGAAGCCGCGCGAGGCGGCGACGATCATGAACGATCTCGACATCGAGGTGGCGGTGACCGTGCTCGGCGCGATGCCCGAGCGCGACGCCGCGCCGGTCCTGGCCGCGATGAACGTGGTGCGTGCGCAGGCGATCTCGATGATCATCCTCGAACGATCCAAGCTGCCCGGCGATCAGCGGCTGAACGGTATCCGGCTGCAATAGTCCGGGGGCGGCGCGCGGGGTTTCTTGCTTCAGTCCTCTTCGCGCAGCCGCGACCCTTCCGGCGGGGCGCGGCGGATCTTGCGGCGCAGATCCATGATGTAGCCGATGATCTCGGCCACCGCCTGCCAGTGCTCGGTCGGGATCGCCTCGTCCACTTCGACCACTTCGTGCAGCGCCCGGGCGAGGGGGCGGTTCTCGACAACGGTCACGTCGTTCTCGCGCGCGATCCGGCGGATCTGCGCCGCGATCAGGTCCGTGCCCTTGGCGACGCAGACCGGCGCCGGATCGACCCCGGGCGTGTAGCGCAACGCCACCGCGTAATGGGTCGGGTTGGTCAGCACCACGGTCGCCTTTGGCACGGCGATGGCGATGCGCTGCTGCGCCCGCTTGCGGCGGATCTGGGCGCGCTTGCCCTTGATGTGCGGATCGCCCTCGCTGTCCTTGTGCTCGTCGCGGATCTCCTTGAGGCTCATCCGCTGCTTGCGGATGTAGTCCATCCGCTTCCAGATGATGTCGATCAGCGCCACCACGGCCAGAAAGGCGGTCGCGCCCACCAGCATCCGCACGATCGCGCCGCGCGCATGCGGCAGCAGCGTTTCGGGGGCGAAGCCCGGCGCCTCCCAGATGCCCATCACGGAGTTCTTGACCGCGAACCCCGCGATGATCGTCACCACCGCGACCTTGAGGATGTTCTTGCCGAACTCGACGAAGGCGTCGGCAGAGAACAGCCGCTTGAAGCCCGACAGCGGGTTGAGCTTCGACAGCTTGGGCTTGATCCGCTCCAGCGCCACCACGGTCTGGCCCTGGATCAGCACGCCGAACAACGCCGCCAGCACCATGACGAGCACCACCGGCGCCAGCGTGCCCGCCACCGCGCCCACGAGGTGCTGCGCCACGCCGCTGACGTCGCGCAGCCCGGCCGAGCCGACGCCGACCTCCATGCCGCCGGCCGAGGCCAGAAGCCCCGACAGATCCCCCGCGAGACGCGGCAGCAGCTCCGGCAGCACGTAGAGCGACAGGACGAGCAGGGAGAAGGCGCTCATCATGTTGCCGGTTTCCTTGGAGGAGGGGACGTCGCCCTTCTGCCGCGCCTTGCGCAGCTTCTGCTCCGTTGGCTCCTCGGTCTTGCTGCTCTTGTCTTCCTCCGACATCGCGCCCCCTTTAGAAGCTGAAGCCCGTGAGCCAGTCGGCGAGGGCCTGCATCATCGCCGATAGCATGGGGGGACCGGCGAAGACGAGGCCCGCGAGCCCGCCCGCGATCAGCAGCGGCGCCGCCACGAAGAACACCGGCAGGCTCGGCATCACCCGGTTGGCGAGGCCCATGCCGAGATTGAGCACCAGCGACAGCACGTAGAACGGCGCCGCGAGCGACACGCCGAGATAGAAGCTGCGCGCCACCGCGCGCACCGTCTGCTGCGCCAGGTCGCCCAGCATCAGCCGCCCCGGCGGGAACAGCACGTAGCTGTCGATCAGTGCGGTGATCATGACGTGGTGCAACTCGGTGACGAAGATCAGCACCACGCCGGCCATCAGCAGCAGCCCCGACAATAGGGTCGAGCCCTCGAAGCTGCCCTGGCTTGGCGCGAAGGCGTTCGACAGTCCCGCCACCATGCCGAGCTGGTAGCCCGCGAATGAAAGCGCCGAGAACAGGATCCGCGCGGTGGTGCCGATCCACAGGCCGATCGTGATCTCGGTGGCAAAGATCGCCAGAAGCGCCACGGGAGCGGCCTGTGCCGCCCCTTCGATCGGCGCCAGCGGCGACAGCGACACGCTCAGCGCGAGGGCAAAGAGCAGCCGGTGCCGAGCCGGGATCGACTGCTCGCCGAAGCCCGGCAGGAACATCAGCGCCGTGCCCAGCCGGGCAAAGACCAGACCGGCGGCGAGGGCCTGCGCGACGAGGAGTTCGCCGAGATCCAAGCCTCAGCCGCCGATGGTGGCGACGGTGCGCAGCGCCGCCTTGCGATGCACCTCGTTATGCGAGATCACCTGGGTCATCGGGCTCACCCGCTCCAGCATCGAGCGCACGAAGCCGCGCACTTCGGGGCTGACCATCAGCGCCGGCCATTCGTCGGCCTGCGCGAAGCGCTGGATCTCCTTGCGCGCCTCGAGCACGAATTCCTGCACCCGCTGCGGCGACATCAGGAAATTGCGCTCCTCGCCGTTCATCCGCACCGCGCCGTTGAACTCGGTCTCCCAAGCCGAGGACATGGTGATCACCGGCACGAAGCCCTGCGCGTCGGTCAGCGCGTGGCAGATCTGGTTCGACAGGCGCCGGCGCACATGCTCGGTGATCAGCGTCACCGAGGAGGTGGTGCGTCCGGCCTCGGCGATCGCCTCGACGATCAGCGGCAGGTTGCGGATCGAGATCCGCTCCAGCAGCAGCGCCTGCAGCACGTGCTGCACGAGGATCGTCGGGCTGGTGCCTGAAATCTCGCCGGCGAGTTTCTGGTAGGGACGGGGCAGCCCCTCGATCAGCTGCTGCACCGCGCCATAGGTCAGCAGCTCGGGCATGTGCTGCTTGATCACCTCGGTCAGATGCGTGGTGATGACGCTTTCGGGGTCCACCACG
This sequence comes from Limimaricola soesokkakensis, assembly GCF_900172345.1. Taxonomy (GTDB): domain Bacteria; phylum Pseudomonadota; class Alphaproteobacteria; order Rhodobacterales; family Rhodobacteraceae; genus Limimaricola; species Limimaricola soesokkakensis. Next base: position 34,047 of record NZ_FWFY01000014.1, on the reverse strand, counting down.
GTGCAGCCCGCCGCCTCGGCCTGATCGGCCAGGGCCTGGTCGACCCATACCACCTCGAGCCCGAAGGTCGGGTCCTTGGTGCGCGGACCCGGCAGCTCGATCGCGGCTTCGGCGGGGTTGATCACCATCATCCCGGTGGCGCGGATCTGCGCGGTGGCGGCGGCCACGCCCTGCACGGTGATCGCGTAGCTGTCCGAGGCCAGCGCCGGGTCGTCCTTGATCCGCACCGACGGCAGCACGAAGCCGAACTCGCGCGCGAAGAGATGGCGCAGGCTCTTGATCTTGCCGGGCAGGGCGGCGTCGGGCCGGTTGATCAGCGGCACCAGTGCGCCGCCCAGATCGAGCCGCAGATCGTCGAGCTTCAGCGTCTCCTGCACGTCGTCCTCGGGGGTCTTGGCCTCGGCCTGTTCGCCCTCGATCGCCTGGGCCGCCTCGCGCAGCACCCGCGCCTTGGCCTCGCGGTCCATGACGTAGCCCAGCCCCGCCATCATCGACGCCAGGATCACGAAGACCGGTAGCGGAAAGCCCGGCAGCAGGCCGATGCCGCACAAGAGCCCCGCGGCCATGTAGAGCGCCTTGGGAAACTTGCCGAGCTGGCCCAGCACCGCCTCGTTGGCCGCGCCTTCGGTGCCGCCCTTGGTGACGATGAGACCGGCGGCGAGCGAGACGATGAGCGCGGGGATCTGGCTCACCAACCCGTCGCCGATGGTCAGGGTGGTATAGACATTGGCGGCCTCGCCGATCGGCAGCCCGTGCTGGACCACCCCGATGAGGATGCCGCCGACGATGTTGATCATGGTGATGATCAGGCCCGCCACCGCGTCGCCGCGCACGAATTTCGAGGCGCCGTCCATCGCCCCGAAAAAGCCGCTCTCGTCCTCGAGCTCCTTGCGCCTCGTCTTGGCCTGCGCTTCGTCGATCAGCCCCGCGCCCAGATCGGCGTCGATCGCCATCTGCTTGCCCGGCATCGCGTCGAGCGAGAAGCGCGCCGCGACCTCGGCAATCCGGGTGGAGCCCTTGGAGATGACGATGAAGTTGATCACGACGAGGATCGCGAAGATCACGATGCCGATCACGAAGCTGCCCGCGACGATGAAGCGCGAAAAGCCCTCGATCACCCCGCCAGCGGCGCCCGGCCCGGTATGGCCCTGACTCAGGATCAGCCGAGTCGAGGCGACGTTGAGCGACAGCCGCAGCATGGTGACCACCAGCAGAAGCGTCGGGAAGCTGTTGAACTCTAACGGCTTGGGAATCCACAGCGCGACCATGAGGATCAGTGCCGAGAGCGCCAGCGAGATCGCGAGCCCCAGATCGAGCAGCACCGAGGGCAGCGGCACGAACAGCACCGCCAGCACCGCCGTGACGCCGAGCGCGAAGCCCACGTCGCGGTTGGCGAGGCCGAGGGCCAGCATGCGGGAGGGCGGCTTGGCGCCGGTGGGTTTGCTGCTCATGCGCGCCTCACGAGGATGGCCGGTCTTGGCCGATCATCGGCCGCAGCGGTGCGTTGCTGTAGATCCCGAAGCGGGCGCCATCACCGGCGCCGCCGGCAATGCTGCCCGCAGACCAGCCGCGTCGGCCCGGCTGCGCGATGGCGCCGGCGCTTTGCGGGGTGGGGGTCGGGCGGGCGGCGGCGCCGCCGCGTCCCTGACCCGGGGCGGCGAGATCGCGGAAGCCGGAGATACGTTCGTTGGCGACCTCGATATTGCGGCGCAGCGACGCGAGATAGATCTGCTGCGCCTCGGGCGTGCGCGAGTGATAGGCCCCGGCGGCGGCAGTCCAGTCGCCGAACTCCTCGTAGAGCCCGCGCAGGAAACGCGCCGCGTATTCGACGTTGCGCGCCGGATCGAAGCCCTCGGCGACGCCGTCGAAGGCCTTCGGGTGCCAGCGCAGGTTGATCTGCATGCAGCCGACATCGATGCTCTCAACGCCGGCGGCGCGGCGCGCGGAGATCCAGCCCAGCGCCGCCTCGCGATTGTCGAACAGGCGGCCTTCGCCTGCGGCGTTCACCGCCCATGGCCAGATCGTCAGCTGGCCGCCACGGGTCACCCCGGCCTCCTGGATGCCGATGGCTAGCAGCAGGTTGCCGGGGATCCGGTGGCGCAGCTGCGCGCGCAGGATCTCGGCGACGCAGACGCCGTGTTCGAGCGGCGCGCCGCGCGGCGCGGCCCCCGCGGTCGAGCCGTCGCGCAGCGCGTCGCTGCCGCGGTAGAAATCGCCCCAGCCGGCGAGACCGGGCCGCGGCATCAGGGCCGCGACGAGCGCGAGGGCGAGCCCGAGACGCCTCACGCGCCACCGCTCGCGATCAGGTCGAAGACCCGGTCCGACAGCTTGGTCAGCGTCGTGTAGATGAAGGGGGTGGCGGCGAGGAGGCCGAGGAAGATCGCCGCGATCTTCGGCACGAAGGTCAGCGTCATTTCCTGGATCTGGGTCAGCGCCTGGAAGAAGGCGATGGCGAGGCCGACCCCCAGCGCCAATGCCAGGATCGGCCCCGAGCCGATCAGCACCGCGAGGATCGTCTCCGACAGGATGTCGTATGTATCGCTCTCGGTCATCGCCGGTGCCCCCGCGCGCGTGGTCTGTCCGGTGCCGCTTTTAGATCGGCATCCGTAGCACTTCCTGATAGGCCTCGACCACCTTGTCGCGCATCGAGATCATGACCTTGACGGTGCTCTCGAGCTCGAGCGTCGCCTCGACCACGCGCTGCGCGCCGACCTCGCCGGTCAGGCCCTTCTGCGCCACGGCCTCGGATTCCCGCACGTTCTTCACCGCCTTCGAGGCCGCTTCGCTCAGGACGTCGGCAAAACTCTCGCCCTTGGCCGGCGCCTCGGCGGCAGCCGGGCTTGAAGTCAGCTCCTGCGAGGAGCGGTAGGCGCCGCGAATATTCGTGGTGGAAAGGATCGAGGAGAATTCGGTCATCGGTCAGCCCTATCGCAGGAGGTCGATCATCTGGTTGCGCATGTCGCGCCCGGCTTCGAACATGTTCATGTTCGCCTCGTAGCTACGCGACGCCTCGCGCATGTTGCTCATTTCGAGGATCGGGTTGACGTTGGGCATCTTGACCATGCCCTTGTCGTCGGCGGCCGGATGCGCGGGATCGTGCACCAGCGAGAAGGGGCTGTCGTCGCGGCCGATCTGCTCGACCTTGACCATCGAGGCGCCGATCGCGCGGTCGACCAGCTCTTCGAAGGCCAGGGTCTTGCGGCGATACGGGTCGGCGCCGGGCGTGCTGCCGGTCGAATCCGCGTTGGCGACGTTCTCGGCGACGACCTTGAGCCGTTCGCCCTGCGCCCGCATGCCGCTGGCGGCGATGGCGCTGATCGAGGAAAGCGGGTCCATGACGGTCTCCTAAAGGGTCAGCGCAGGCCGGTGGCGGACATGGTGAGCAATTCGTGGCCCTTGCGATAGAGCTGGGTGGCGAGGCGGTAGCTCTCGCTGATCTCCGAGGCCTTTACCGTCTGCTGCTCCAGCACCACCGAGTTGCCATCGATCGAACGTTCCCACGCGACCGGGTCGTCGATGACCCGGGTCGTCTCGTGGCGGCCGCCCGAAGAGGTGATGTGGCGCGGATCGGTGGTGGCGATACCCGCCTGCCGGCCGGCCAGCAGCGCCTCGAAACCCGACACTTCCTTGGCCCGAAAGCCCGGGGTGTTGGCGTTGGCGATGTTCTCGGAAACCACCTTTTGCCGCGCCGCGAGCCAGTCGAGGCGCTTCGAGGCAAGAGCAAAGAAGGACATTCCGTCGAGCATTTGCGTTTCCTTTCCGGTCGATCATGGATAGCATGTATAAATCGGCATGACTACCGGAGTGATTTTCATGCAGACCGCATTTTCGGAACTGACGTCGCAACTGCGCAACGCTCCGGAGGCGCGCATCACCGGCGAGGTGCGCGCGGTGCTGGGCCTGTCGCTCACGGTGAGCGGGCTGGAACGCGCGGTCGGGATCGGCGGGCGCTGCACGGTGCATGGCGCCCGCGGCCCGGTGCTGGGCGAGGTCGTCGGCATCGACGCCCGCGGCACGCATCTGCTGCCCTTCGGCTCATGGGCCGGCGTCGTGGTGGGCGACCGGGTGGAACACAGCCCGCGCGGCGACCTGCTGCGGCCCGATACCTCGTGGATCGGCCGTGTGGTCAATGCGCTGGGCGAACCGCTGGACGGGCGCGGCCCGCTGATGGAGGGCGAGGCGGCGCGGCAGGTGCGGGCCGGCCCTCCGGCGGCATTCGCGCGGCGCCGCGTCGGGGCGCGGCTCGACACCGGCATCAAGACACTCGATGTCTTCGTGCCGCTGTGCCGAGGCCAGCGCATGGGGGTCTTCGCGGGTTCGGGCGTCGGCAAATCGACCCTGATGGCGATGCTGGCGCGCGGCGCGCAGGCCGACGTGATCGTCGTGGGTCTCGTCGGCGAGCGCGGCCGCGAGGTGCAGGATTTCATCCAGGAGGATCTCGGCCCCGAGGGCATGGCGCGTTCCGTCATGGTGGTCTCAACCGGCGACGAGCCGCCCCTGATGCGCCGCCAGGCGGCCTGGACCGCAACGGCGGTGGCCGAGCATTTCCGCGACCAGGGGTTGCAGGTGCTGCTGCTCTTGGACAGCGTCACCCGCTTCGCCATGGCGCAGCGCGAGATCGGACTGGCGGCGGGCGAGCCGCCGACCGCCAAGGGCTACCCGCCCACGGTCTTCGCCGAGTTGCCGCAGCTCTTGGAGCGTTCGGGTCCCGGTGCGGAGGGGCAGGGCGACATCACCGGGCTCTACACCGTGCTGGTCGATGGCGACGACATGAACGAGCCGGTTGCCGACGCCGTGCGCGGTGTGCTCGACGGCCATGTCGTGCTCGACCGGTCCATCGCCGAGCAGGGGCGGTTCCCCGCCGTGAACATCCAGAAGAGCATTTCCCGAATGCTGCCGGGCTGCCATTCGGCTGCGGAATACGCGGTGCTGCAGGCGGCGCGGCGCAGCCTCGCGCGGCATGCCGATATGGAGGAGCTGATCCGGATCGGCGCCTACAAGCAGGGCTCCGACGAGGAGGTCGACGCCGCGATCCGCTTTGCCGGCCCGGCCGACGGCTTCCTGAGCCAGCGCAAGGGTGAGGCGATGGTGGCCGATGAGAGCTTTGCCGAGATCTACCGCATGTTGAGCGAGGCCGGGATCAACGTGGCGCTGCCGAAGGCGCCGCAACCGCCGGCGCCATTGCGCCGGGTCGGACAGGCGGGCTGAGCCGCCTCGGGGCTTTCGCCGCGCCCGTCTTGCCGCTAGACGGGTCCGCTCGACAACGGCCCGGCGGGCCGATCAAGGCGGAGACATTCTCATGACCCCCGTGGCCTGCGGCATCGATTTCGGCACCTCCAACTCCACCATGGGGCTCGGCGCTGCGCGCGGGGCGCGGCTGATCGCGCTCGAGGGTGACGAGGTGACGCTGCCCAGCGCCGTGTTCTGGGAGGTGGACGACCCGGCGCCGATCTTCGGCCGCGCCGCGATCTCGGCCTATGTGACGGGCGAGGAGGGGCGTCTGCTGCGCGGTCTCAAGAGCACGCTGGGCTCCTCGCTCATCACCGAGCGCACCGCGATCGGCCGTCGCTCGGTGAGCTTCGTCGAGATCCTCGGCCGGTACTTCGGCCACCTGCGCGCTCGGCTCGACGCGGTCGCGCCGGGGGTGGAGCGCGCGGTGCTGGGCCGGCCCGTGCATTTCGTCGATGACGACGCGGCGGGCGACCGCGCGGCGCAGGACGCGCTGGAGGAGATCGCGCGCGGCGCGGGCTTCTCCGAGGTCGGCTTTCAATACGAGCCGATCGCGGCGGCGCTGGATTACGAAAGCGGCACCGCGCAGGAGGAACTGGTCCTCATCGTCGACATCGGCGGCGGCACCTCGGATTTCTCGGTGGTGCGCGTCGGCCCCGACCGGATGGAACGGCCGGATCGCGCGGATGACATCCTCGCCAATGACGGCATCCGCGTCGGCGGCACCGATCTCGACCGGCTGCTGAGCCTCGCGAGCGCGATGCCGTATCTCGGCCTCGGCAGCCCGATCCGCGGCGGCAAGGGAGACATGCCGCGTCACTACTACGTGGATTTCGCCACGTGGCATCGCATCAATCGGCTCTACGCGGCGCGGGCCCTGTCGGATCTCAAGGCGCTGTCCCGGGAGGCGGATGCCTCCGAACTCGTGGACCGGATGGTCCGCGCGGTCGAGGATCGGCGCGGCCATGCGCTCGCCATGGCGGTCGAGGGGGTGAAGCTCGACCTGTCGGAGGCCGAGGCCGCGCGGCTGGAGTTGAAGCCGCTCGTGGGCGGTCCGAACCCGGTGGTGACGCGCACGGGTTTCGAGGAGGCGATCGCCATGCCGCTGCGCCGGATCGGCGAGCGGATCGGCGCGGTACTGTCACAGGCCGGCGTCGGACCGCAGGCGATCGGAACGGTGTTCATGACCGGCGGTTCCTCGCGGCTGCCAGTACTGCGGTCGCTAGTGGCCGCGCATCTGCCCGAGGCGCGGATCGCCACGGGGGACATGCTGGGCTCGGTCGGCACCGGTCTTGCATTGGAGGCCGGTCGCCGCTTCGCCTGAGGCAACTTTGTTCCTAAAATACGCATGAACGACCTGTCCACCGACGCCACGAAAAAGGCCCGAGCGATCCGCCCGGGCCTTTGTCTTTTCAGTGGCGGTCCCTCAGAGCGGCCGCTTGAGCCATTTCGACAGCACGCCGATGATGCCTTCGCGGAACAGAAGCACGCCGAGCACGAAGATCACGCCCTGGATCACCGTGACCCATGCCCCCATCGAGGCGAGGTAGTTCTGCATCGTCACCACGATGGTTGCGCCGAGGATCGGCCCGAACACCGTGCCGACGCCGCCCAGCAGCGTCATCAGCACCACCTCGCCCGACATCGACCAATGCACGTCGGTGAGCGAGGCAAGTTGGAACACCTGGCTCTTGGTCGCGCCCGCGAGCCCGGCAAAGCTGGCCGAGAGCACGAAGACCATGAGCTTGTAGCGGTTGACCCGGTAGCCCAGCGAGATCGCGCGCGGTTCGTTCTCGCGGATCGCCTTGAGCACCTGCCCAAAGGGCGAATGCACGATGCGGTAGAGAAACAGGATGCCGCCGAAGGTGATGGCGAGCACGAGGTAGTAGAGCGCCTCGTTGCTGTTGACCGAGAACAGGCCGAACAACTCGCCGCGCGGCACCGACTGGATCCCGTCCTCGCCGCCGGTGAAATCGGCCTGCAGCGCGAAGAAATAGACCATCTGCGCGAAGGCCAGCGTCACCATGGCGAAGTAGATGCCCTGCCGGCGGATCGCCAGCGCGCCGATCGCGAGGCCCAGCAGGCCCGCCGCCAGCGTGCCGACAAGGATCGACGCCTCGGGCGTCCAGCCCCAGACCTTGGAGGCATGCGCCGCCACGTAGGAAGCACCGCCGAAATAGGCGGCATGGCCGAAGGACAAAAGCCCGCCGAAGCCCAGGAGCAGGTTGAAGGCCGCCGCGAAGAGCGCGAAGCACATCACCTTCATCGCGAAGACCGGGTAGACCAGCATCGGCAGGATGGCGAGCAGCACGAAGAGCACCGCGAATATCGCCTTGTGCAGCATCGGCATGCCGGCGGTGGCGGGGCGGCGCTCGTTCACCGGGGCCTGGATATCGCTCACGCTCATCAGTTGTTCCTCCCGAACAGGCCCTCGGGCTTGATCATCAGCACGATGGCCATGATCACGAAGATCACCACGGCGGAGCCCGCCGGGTAGAACACCTTGGTGAGACCCTCGACGATGCCGAGGCCGAAGCCGGTGACGATGGCGCCCATGATCGAGCCCATGCCGCCGATCACCACGACCGCGAAGACGACGATGATCAGGTCGGCGCCCATGTTCGGGTTGACCGAGTAGATCGGCGCCGCGAGCACGCCGGCGAAGCCCGCCAGCGCCACGCCGAAGCCGTAGGTCAGCATGATCATCAGGGGCACGTTGATGCCGAAGGCGCCGACGAGGGTCGGGTTCTCGGTCGCGGCGCGCAGATAGGCGCCGAGCCGGGTCTTCTCGATCACGAACCAGGTGCCGAAGCAGACCACGACCGAGGCCACCACGACCCAGCCACGGTAGTTGGGCAGGAACATGAAGCCGAGATTCTGGCCGCCGGAGAGCTGCGACGGGATCTGGTAGGGCAGGCCGGAGATGCCGTAGTAGTTGCGAAACAGCCCCTGAATGATCAGCGCGACGCCGAAGGTCAGCAGCAGGCCGTAGAGATGGTCGAGGTGGTAGAGCCGCCGGAGCGCCAGCTTCTCCAGCACGATGCCGGTCGCGCCGACGATCACCGGGGCGAGGAGCAGCGCCCACCAGTAATTGATGCCGAGATATTCGAGCAGCATCCATGCGACGAAGGCGCCGAGCATGTACTGTGCGCCATGGCTGAAATTGATGATGTTGAGGAGGCCGAAGATCACCGCGAGGCCGAGCGACAGGACCGCGTAGAACGACCCGTTGATCAGCCCGAGCAGGAGCTGCCCCATCAGAACCTGCGGCGGTATGCCTAGGAGTTCGAACATGCCTGTCCCGTTGTTTTGAGTGGCCCCTTGGGGCGGAGGTGGGCGCGCCGCGTCACGCGGCGCGCCCGGTCAGGATCAGCTTTCGTTGGCAAAGGCGCAGCCCGAGCCTTCCATCGGCAGGAAGGCTTCCTCGCCGGGGATGGTCGAGACGTGCTTGTAGAGGTCCCACTCGCCGGTCGATTCATCCGGCGTCTTCACCTCGTAGAGGTGCATGTCGTGGATCACGCGGCCGTCCTTGCGCACGTAGCCCTCGCCGAAGAGCGGATCGTCGAACTCGTTGGCCTTCATCCACTCGGCCACCACGTCGCCATCGGTCGAACCGGTGGCCTCGACGGCGCGCAGGTAGTGCATGGTGCCCGAATAGACGCCGGCATGGACCATGGTCGGCTTCGAGCCGAACTTCTCTTCGAAGCGGGCAGACCACTCGCGGGTCTCGTCGTCATGATCCCAGTAGAACGCCTCGGTGAGCACCAGCCCCTGTGCGGTCTGCGCGCCGAGCGCATGCACGTCGGTGATGAACATCAGCAGCGCCGCGAGCGACTGCCCGGACTGGGTGATGCCGAACTCGGAGGCCTGCTTGATCGCGTTGACGGTGTCGCCGCCGGCATTGGCGAGGCCGATCACGTCCGCGCCAGAGGCCTGGGCCTGCAGCAGGAAGGACGAGAAGTCGGTGGCCGGGAAGGGATGGCGGACCGAGCCCACGATCTCCCCGCCGGATTCCTCGACGATCTTCATCGTCTCTTCCTCGAGCGAATGGCCGAAGGCGTAGTCGGCAGTGAGGAAGAACCACTTCTTGTCGCCCGCCTCGGTCACGGCGCCACCGGTGCCCTTGGCCAGCGCCGCGGTGTCATAGGTCCAGTGGATCGTGGTCGGCTGGCACTGCTCGCCGGTGAGCTGGGTCGAGCCGGCGCCGCTGTCGATCAGGATCTTGTTGGCCTGGGCGGTGATGTCGGCCACCGCGAGCGCGGTCGAGGAGGTCGGCACGTCGAGGATCGCGTCGACGCCGTCCTGGTCGTACCACTGGCGCGCGATGTTCGAGGCGATGTCCGGCTTGTTCTGGTGATCGGCCGAGATCACCTCGACGTCGAGCCCCTTCGAGGCGGCGTCGAAATCCTCGACCGCCATGCGCGCCGCGACGACCGAGCCTTCGCCCGAAAGGTCGGCATAGACGCCGGAGCGGTCGTTCAGCACGCCCAGCGTCACCTCGATGTTGTCCTGCGCCATGGCGGGCAGGCCGAAGGACGCGACGGTCAGCGCTCCGAGAATGGTTTTCTTCATGTTTTCCTCCCAGTGGACGGCGCTTTTCATGCGCCTTGTGAAGCCATCAGACGCCCAGATAGGCGTGCAGCTTGTCGATGTTGGCGTCGAGTTCGGCGTTGGGGATCATGTCCACCACCCGGCCCTGATCGACGACATAGTGGCGGTCCGCGACCGAGGCCGCGAAGCGGAAGTTCTGCTCGACCAGCACGATGGTGAAGCCCTCCTTCTTCAGCTCGCGGATCGTCGCGCCGATCTGCTGGACGATCACCGGGGCGAGCCCCTCGGTCGGCTCGTCGAGCAGCAGCAGCTTGGCGCCGGTGCGCAGGATCCGGGCGATGGCGAGCATCTGCTGCTCGCCCCCCGACAGCTTGGTGCCCTGGCTGCGCTTGCGCTCCAGAAGGTTCGGGAACAGCTGGTAGATCCGCTCGACCGAGAGACCGCCCTCGGCGATCTTCGGCGGCAGCATCAGGTTCTCCTCGACATTGAGCGACGAGAAGATGCCGCGCTCTTCGGGGCACAGCGCGATGCCGAGCTTGGCGATGTGGCGCGGCTCGAGCCCGATCGTCTCGGTGCCGCGCATCGTCACCGAGCCGGTGCGCTTCGACAGGATCCCCATGATCGCCTTGAGCGTCGAGGTCTTGCCGGCGCCGTTGCGGCCCAGAAGCGTCACCACCTCGCCTTCGCGCACCTCGAAATCGATGCCGTGCAGCACGTGGCTTTCGCCGTACCAGCCCTGCAGCCCTTCGACCTTCAGGAGCGCGTCGCCGGTGGCGGCGGGGCGGTGGGTCATCGTGGCGGCCTCAGTCATGTCCGGCTCCGATATAAGCGTCGATCACGTCGGGCGATTTCGACACGGTGGCGTAATCGCCCTCGGCAAGGATTTCACCGCGCGCCAAAACCGTAATCTTGTCAGACAGATCCGCGACGACCTTAAGGTTGTGCTCGACCATCAGGATGGTGCGGTTCGCGGCGATGCGCTTGATCAGCGCCGAGGTGCGTTCCACGTCTTCCTGGCCCATGCCGGCCATCGGTTCGTCCAGGAGCAGCATCGCGGGATCGAGCGCCAACGTCGTCGCGATCTCCAGCGCACGCTTGCGGCCATAGGACAGCTCGCCCGCGCGGGTATCGGTGAACTCCGACAGCCCGACCGCATCGATATGTTCGCGCGCCTCGTCGTCGAACTGGGTCAGCCCACGCTCCGAGCGCCAGAAGTCATAGCTGTCGCCGCGCTTGCGCTGCAGAGCCACGCGCACGTTCTGCAGGACGCTGAGATCCGGGAACACGGCCGAGATCTGGAAGCTGCGCACCATGCCGAGCCGGGCGATGTCGGCGGGGGCCATCTTGGTGATGTCGCGCCCGTCATAGGTGATCGTGCCGCGCGTCGGCTGCAGGAACTTGGTCAGCAGGTTGAAGCAGGTCGTCTTGCCCGCCCCGTTGGGACCGATCAGCGCGTGGATCGAGCCTCGCTCGACGGCCAGATCGACCTTGTTGACGGCGATGAAGCCCTTGAATTCCTTGGTGAGCCCTTCGGCCTTCAGAACAGCGTCCATCAGCAACCGCCCCGCGATTGCGGCCCGGCGAGCGTGATCAGCATCACGGCCTTCCTCCCCTTTTTCTTCCGCCTCAATGTCCTCCGGGCGGTTTGACTGGAGGCTAGGCAGCGGGTGGCAGAGCTGTCAACTGGGGGCCGCGCCATTTCGCTGCATACGCAAGGTTAATTCGCCGCCATGCAGAAAATTGCTGCCCGATGCCAAGCGAGTGGGCGTTTTTTCTGATGCCGCGCCGCATCCGAGCGTTGCTTGAAGCGGTCCCGACATGCCATGAGAACGCGGATTGACATGTCCCATGAGGGAGGGAGAGATGCGCGCGCTCGCGGCGGTGGTTACCGCCATATCGGCCTTGAACCGGATCATCGGTCAGGTCTTCTCCTGGCTGGCGCTGGGGATCGTGGTGGTCTGCTTCACCGTAGTGGTGCAGCGCTACGTCTTCGCGATCAGCTACGTCTGGATGCAGGACCTCTATATCTGGCTCAACGGAGCGATGTTCACCGCCGTGGCCGGTTTCGCGCTCTTGCGCGACGACCATGTCCGGGTCGACATCTTCTACAGGCCCGCGCCGATCCCGCGAAAGGCGCTGATCGACCTGATCGGCGTGGCGGTGTTCCTGCTGCCCTTCTGCGTGGTCGTTTTGGTCTACGGCATGCCCTTCGTGCAGCGCAGCTGGAGCTATTACGAGGCCTCGGCCAATGTCGGCGGCATGCCGGGGCTGTTCATCCTCAAGAGCTTCATCATCGGCTTCGCGGTGCTCGTTGGCCTTCAGGGCCTCGCCTTGGCGGGCCGCGCGATCCTGACGCTCGCGGGGCGCGACGGGCTGCTGCCCGAGCGCTTGCGCTATTCCCTCAAGACCGACCACCTGACCGAGGCCGCCGAATAACATGGATCTAGTGCTCATCGGAGAGATCCTCTCGGGTCTCATGTTCTTCGGCATCATCGGCTTTTTGATGCTGGGCTTTCCCGTCGCCTTCACGCTCGCAGGCGTATCGCTGATGTTCGGCCTCGTCGGCTGGGCGATCGGCGTGTTCGACCCCTCGAACTTCGGCAGCCTGCCGAGCCGCTATATCGGCTTCATGACCAGCGAGGTGCTGGTCGCGGTGCCGCTGTTCATCTTCATGGGGGTGATGCTGGAGCGGTCGCGCATCGCCGAGCAGCTGCTGCTCACCATGTCGAAGCTGTTCGGCAATCTGCGCGGCGGTCTCGGCCTGTCGGTGGTGATCGTCGGCGCGATGCTCGCGGCCTCGACCGGCGTGGTCGGCGCCACTGTGGTCACCATGGGTCTGATCTCGCTGCCAGCGATGCTGCGCGCGGGCTACGACCCCAAGCTCGCCACGGGGGTGATCTGCTCCTCGGGGACGCTGGGCCAGATCATCCCGCCCTCGACGGTGCTGATCTTCATGGGCGACATGCTCTCGGGCATTAACTCCCAGGTCCAGATGGAGAAGGGCAACTTCGCGCCCACCCCGGTCTCGGTCGGGGATCTCTTCGCGGGCGCGCTGCTGCCGGGGGTGCTGCTGGTCGGGCTCTATTCGCTGTGGATCATCTTCAAGGCGATCACCGATCCCGAAAGCTGTCCCGCGACGCCGGTGCCGGCCGAGGAAAAGCGCGGCCTGTTCAAGGAGGTGCTGGTCGCGCTGCTGCCGCCGCTCCTGTTGATCATGGCGGTGCTGGGCTCGATCCTGGGCGGCGTGGCCACACCCACCGAGGCGGCCTCGGTCGGCGCGGTCGGTGCGATCATCCTCGCGGCGCTGCGCTGGCGGCTGAGCCCGCGCATCTTGCACGAGACGGTGGTGGCGACGGCGACGATCACCTCGATGGTGTTCATCATCCTGTTCGGTGCCTCGGTCTTCTCGATCGTGTTCCGGCTGATGGGCGGCGACAATCTCGTGCACGAGTTCCTGTCGAACCTGCCCGGCGGCGCCGTGGCGGCTGTGATCGTGGTGATGGCGATCATGTTCGTGCTGGGCTTCATCCTCGACACCTTCGAGATCATCTTCATCGTGATCCCGATCACCGCGCCGATCCTGCTGGCGCTCGACATCGACCCGATCTGGCTCGGCGTGCTGGTGGGGATGAACCTGCAGACCTCGTTCCTGACGCCGCCCTTCGGCTTTGCGCTGTTCTACTTGCGTGGCGTGGCGCCCGACAGCCTGCCGACCTCGGCGATCTATCGCGGCATCATCCCCTTCGTGCTGCTTCAGGTGATCGGGATCGCGCTGCTCTTCGCCTTCCCGCAGATCGTGACTTGGCTGCCGACCGTGTTGTAACAACTGCGGATCGCGCCAAACGGAACGAAAAAGCCCGGATCTTTCGATCCGGGCTTTCTCGTTCTGCGAGGAGGTCGAGATCACATCTCGAAATACTGCTCGCGGGCGCGGATGAAGTTGGCGTCCGCGGTCTGCGCCTTGGTGCGCAGGAGCTTGAGCGACTCGATGAAGCTCTCGGTGGTGCGCTTGGTCAGGTCGTCGCCGCTGTCGCGCAGCTCGCCCAGAACCTCCTTGGCGGCGCCGGCCGCGGCCTCGAGCACTTCCTCGGGGAACTGCTTCACCTGGACGCCATGCTCGTTCATCAGCGTGTTGAGCGCGCGCGGGTCGTTGGCCGCGAAATCCGAGGCCACCATGTCGTACTCGGCCTGCGACACGTCACGGATGATCGCCTGCAGGTCCTCGGGCAGCTCGGAGTACTTCGCCTTGTCGACCACCAGCTCGGTGGCGAGGCCCGGCTCCACGAAGGAGGGGAAGTAGTAGTTCTTGGCGACCTGATGGAAGCCCAGCGCGAGGTCGTTGTAGGGGCCCACGAACTCGGCCGCGTCGAGGGCACCCGACTGCAGCGCCTGGAAGATCTCGCCCGCGGCCATGTTGGTCGCGGTGACGCCCAGCTTTTCCCAGACACGGCCACCGAGGCCCGGGGTGCGGAAGCGCAGACCCTTGAGGCTGTCGAGACCGGTGACCTCGTCGCGGAACCAGCCGCCGGCCTGGGTGCCGGTGTTGCCCGACAGGAAGCCCTTCACGCCGAACTGGTCATAGACCTCGTCCCACAACTCCTGACCGCCCATGTGACGCATCCAGCCGGCAAGCTCGGTCGAGGTCATGCCGTAGGGCACGCCGGTGAAGAAGTTCAGCGCCGAGGACTTGTTCTGCCAGTAATAGGCGGCCGAATGCGACATCTCGGCGGTGCCGTCGATCACCGCGTCGAGCGATTGCAGCGGCGGCACCAGCTCGCCGGCCGAGTAGACCTGGATCGTCAGCCGGCCGCCCGAGGCGGCGGTGATCCGGTCCGCGAGGCGCTGGGCGCCGACGCCGAGGCCCGGAAAGTTCTTGGGCCAGGTGGTGACCATGCGCCAGGTGATGTTGCCCTGCGCCACGGCGGGTGCGGCCAGTGCGGCGGCGCCGGCACCCAGACCGGCCTTGGTGATGAACGAACGACGATCCACGCGTCTCTCCCTGCTGTCTCTCACGTCCCGCGCCCCTCCCGGATGCGGGCCCTCGCGCGAGATAAATCGATGCGTGGGGTCCTTGTCCAGCCTTTCGCTTCCCCGATGCATCGGCGGTGCGCTGCCGGATCGGGGCGAGGCTGTTGACGGCAAAGGGCAAATGGATTCATGTCCGCCGAAGCGCAGGAGAGAACGGATGACGAACCCCAAGATGCAGCTTCCGACCGTTTCGCCGCGCCTCACGATCGAGATCGACGCGGTGGCGCGGCTGGGTTTCGTCGCCGCGCAGGCCCGCTCGGCGGTAATCAGGAGCTTGGCGCTGCGCCATGACGGCGACGCGGCGATCAAGGGGGCGCAGCTGCATCTGTGGTCCGACCCGGCGGTGCTGCGACCACGTCAATGGCGTCTCGACCGGATCGCCCCCGGGGACCGCCTCGCGATCGGTGATCTGGCAGTGACGCTCGACGCGATGCCGCTCGCGACGCTGGAGGCGGCGGAGCCGGCGCTGCTGCGGCTGGAGCTGCGGCAGGGGGGACAGGTGCTGGCCCGCGCCGAACGCCGGGTGACGCTTCTGGCGCGCGACGAATGGGGCGGCTTGGGCGAAATGGCGCATCTGCTGCCTGCCTTCGCGCGGCCAGACGCGGCGGTCGCGGCGGGGCTGGTCGAGGGGGCGCAGGCGCTTCTGGCGCAGGCCGGGCAGGGCGATCCCGACGGCTACCGCTCCGGCGATCCGGGCCGGGCCTGGATGCAGGCGGCGGCGATCTGGTCCGCGCTTCAGGGCTGGGGCGTGCGCGGCGCGGTGGCGGGCGGCGACGTGGCCAGTCGCGGCCAGAAGCTGCGATCGGCGTCGCGGATCCGTGCCGAGCGTCTGGCGACGCCGCTGGAGGCATCGCTGCTTTTGGCGGCGGGGATGGAGGCGCTGGGGCTGAACCCGGTGCTGTCCTTCGCGCAGGGGCGGGTCTGGTGCGGCGTCTGGCTGGTCGACCGCGATTTCGGTCGTGTGGTCGAGCCCGACGCCGTGGCGCTGCGCAAGGCGATCGCCGCGCGCGAGCTGCTGATGCTCGACCCGGAGCTTTCGGGCCGTGGCATGGGCTTCGAAGCGGCGGTGGCCGGGGGGCGGGCGCTGGGCGACGAAGCGCAGGAGACGGGCTTCATCGCCGCGATCGATGTTGCGGCGGCGCGGGCGAACGGGATCATGCCGATGGCCGAGACCGGGCTCGAGCCCGCTCCGGAGACGGGGGAGGTGACGAGGCCGCCCTTGCCGCGCGCACCCGCAGCGGCCGATCTGCCGGTGGCCGAAATCGAGGAAAGTCCCGTCACCCCCGAGGGGCGGATCGAGCGCTGGCAGCGCAAGCTTCTGGACCTGTCGCTGCGCAATCGCTTGCTCAATTTCCGCGACGGGCGCGGCGCGGTGCCGTTCCTGTGCGCCGACATGGCGGCGCTGGAGGATCGTCTGGCGGGCGGCGCCACTGCCATCCCGGTGCCGATGGAAGAGGCTGAGAGCCTGTCGCCGGACGAAATAGCGCGCCGCGCGGCGCAGGCGCAGGAGCGCGGACGCCTCGCCGCGCCGCTGACGACGGCCGAGCTGCAATCGCGGCTCGTGGCGCTGCACCGGCGCGCCAAGAGCGACCTGCAGGAGGGTGGCACCAACACGCTGTTCCTTGCCGCGGGCTTCCTACGCTGGCGCCGCGAGGGCGAGGAGCGGGCCTACCGCGCGCCGTTGCTGTTGATCCCGGCGCGGCTCGACCGACGTTCGGCCAAGTCCGAGTTCCGTCTGGGCCATCTCGAGGACGAGGTGCGCGTCAACGCGACGCTGCTCGAATTCCTGCGCCGCGATTTCGCGCTGTCGGTGCCCGGTCTCGACGGCGAGCTGCCGCGCGACGACAGCGGCATCGACCTCGCGCGGATCTTCGATCTGGTGCGCCTCGCGGTGCGCGACATGCCCGGTTTCGAGGTGATCGAGGAACTGGCGCTCTCGACCTTTTCCTTCGCCAAGTTCCTGATGTGGGAGGATCTGGTCGCGCGCGAGGCGGAGCTGCGCGACAGCCCGCTGGTGCGGCACCTGCTCGACGGGCCCGAAACGGCCTATCCGCAGCCCGACCTGCCGGTGATTGCGCCGCGCGATCTCGACCGGGTGCTGGCCCCGGCCGATCTGGTGACGCCGCTGCCCGCCGACAGCAGCCAGCTCGCCGCCGTGGCGGCGGCGGCACAGGGCCGCGACTTCGTGCTCATCGGCCCGCCCGGTACCGGCAAGAGCCAGACCATCGCCAACATCATCGCGCAGGTGCTGTCGCAGGGGCGGACCGTGCTCTTCGTGGCCGAGAAGGCCGCCGCGCTCGACGTGGTGCATCGCCGTCTCGCGGGATGCGGTCTGGGCGACGCCTGCCTCGAGCTGCATTCGAGCAAGACCGACCGTGCCTCGGTGCTGGCGCAGCTTGGGCGGGGCTGGGACCGCGCGGCGGCGGGGGACGAGGCCGACTGGATCGAGGTGACCGAGGATCTGCGGCTCACCCGCGACCGACTCAACGCCTATGTCGCGGCGCTGCATCGCAAGGGACGGCAGGGCTTTTCGGTGTTCGAGGCGATCGGCCGCGTCGCGGCGGGCGTGCCGCCGCTGCGCCTCGGCTTCGCTGGGGTGGACGCGCATGACGCCGAAAGCTACGCGCGGCTGCGCGATCTCGCCGGTGATCTGGAGCGTCTCGCGCAAGTGGCCGGGCAGGGCGCGCCGCACGATCTTCTGGGCGATGTCGAATGGTCCTTCGACTGGCAGGCGCGGTTCCTCGATGCGGTGGCCGCGCTGGGCCGCGCCGCACGGGGCCTCGACCGCGCGCTGGGTGGACTGTGCGACCGGCTGGGCCTTGCCCCCGAGGCGGCGCGCATGGCGGCGCGGCGGGCGCTTTTCGCCGAGCTGACGCTGCTCGCGGACCCGCAGGCGCCGGACCTCTCCGCGCTGCCCGAGCTGCCGCTCGCCGAGCTGGAGCGCGCGGCACGGGAGCGCGCCGAGGCCGAAACGGCGATGGCGGCGGCGCGCGGACGGCTCGCGGCGGAATATCCGGAGGATGCCGACAGCCGCATCGACCTCGCGGCGCTCGATGCCGAATGGCGCGCGGCGCAGGGCGGGATCTGGCCGCTCTCGGCGCTGGCGCGGCGGCGGGTGCGCGCCGTGCTGCAAAGCCATGCGCGGGCGGGTGAGGTCGATCCCGGCCCCGATCTCGAGGCGCTGCACCGGCTTGGCCGGGCCCGCGCGGCGCGCGATGCCTCGCCGCTGGCGCATCTGCCTGCCGAGCGGATCGAACGGCTCATCGAGGCCCGGCGCAGGCTCGAGACGGCCGTGGGGGCCCTTGCGAGCGAGGGTGCCGATCCCGCGCGGCTCGGTGCGATGCGGGCCGAGCTGACCCGGCCCGGCAGCGGGCCGATCCGCGCGGCGCTGGCTGCGCTGGAGACGGCCGAAGCCGAGGTTCGGGCGGCCCGCGATGCCTATGTGGATCTCGGCGGGCTGGTGCCCGAAACCATGGCACCCGCCGAACTGGTCCAGGCGCTGGAAACGCTGGAGCGTCAGGCGGCGCGGCTGGCCGACTGGACCCGCTGGATCGCGCTGCACGGCCGGGCCGAGGCGGCGGGGCTGGGCCCGCTGGTCGAGGCGATCGAGGCGGGGCGGCTCGACCGGCCCGCGCGCGAAGCCTTCGAGGCCGCCTATGCCGATTGGTGGCTGCCGCGCGCCATGGATGCAGAACCGCTGCTGCGCGATTTCGCCCACTGGGCCCATGACGATCTCGTGGCGCGGTTCCGCATGCTCGACGACCGCGCCGCCGCACTTGCCCCCGCCGAGGCGCTGCGCCGGATCGGTGGCGACCTGCCGGCGCGCGACGCGGTGCCGCGCGCCTCGGAACTGGGCGTGCTGCGCCACCAGCTGGGGCTGAAGCGGCCATCGATGCCGATCCGGCAGCTTCTGGGGCAGATGCCCGAGAGCCTGCCGCACCTCGCGCCTTGCGTGTTGATGTCACCCTTGTCGGTGGCGCAATACCTGCCCGCCGGACAACCCGCCTTCGACGTGGTGATCTTTGACGAGGCGAGCCAGATCACCACGTGGGACGCGATCGGCGCCATCGCGCGCGGGCGGCAGGCGATCGTGGTGGGCGACCCCAAGCAGCTGCCGCCGACCAACTTCTTCGGCCGCTCCGAGGAAGAGGAGGACGAGGACGAAGACGTCTTCGCGCTGCGGGACATGCCGTCGATCCTCGACGAGGTGGCGGCCTCGGGCGTGCCGGTGCGGCGGCTCGACTGGCACTACCGCTCACGCGACGAGGCGCTGATCGCGTTTTCGAACCACTTCTACTACGATGGCGGTCTCGTCACCTTCCCGTCGCCGGGCACGGGGCGCGAGGCGATCACCCTGCACCGGGTCGACGGGCGCTATGGGCGCGGCCGGGGCCGCACCAACATCGAGGAGGCGCGCGCCGTGGTGGCGCTTATCCGTGAGCGGCTCGTGGCGGCGCTGGCGCAGCCGGAGGCGCAGCGCCACAGCATCGGCGTCATCACCTTCAACGGCGATCAGCAGGGCCTCATCCTCGACCAGCTCGACGCGATGCGCCGCGAGATGCCCGAGCTGGAATGGTTCTTTGACGAGGCGCGAGACGAGCCGCTCATCGTCAAGAACCTCGAGAACATCCAGGGCGACGAGCGCGACGTGATGCTGTTCTCGGTCACCTTCGGGCCGGATCTCGCGGGCAAGCTCTCGATGAATTTCGGCGCGCTCAACGCCGAGGGCGGGGAGCGGCGGCTCAACGTGGCGATCACCCGGGCGCGGCGCGAGCTACATGTCTTCGCCTCGCTCGGGGCCGAGCAGATCGATCTGGGCCGCAGCCGCGCCCGCGGCGTCGCCGATCTCAAGGCGTTCCTCGACTACGCCGATCGCGGCGCGATGGCGTTGCCCGCGCGCGAGACGGGCAGTCTCGGCCCGGCCGAGAACCCGTTCGAGGCGGCGGTGGCGCGCGCGCTCGAGGCTAGGGGCTGGGAGGTGCGCACGCAGATCGGGGTGTCGGGCTACCGCATCGATCTCGCGGTGGTGCATCCGGACCGGGGCGGAGCATATCTCGCGGGCGTCGAATGCGACGGGGCAAGCTATCACTCGGCGGCCACCGCACGCGACCGCGACCGGGTGCGGCAGGCGGTGCTGGAGGGCCTCGGATGGCGCATCGAGCGGGTCTGGTCGACCGACTGGTTCCGCGCGCCGGGCCACGTGGCCGAGCGTCTGGATACCCGGCTGCGCGAGGCGCTGGCCGAGGATCGGGCGCGGCGCGAGGCCGCGCGTCCGCGCCGCCTGTCTCTGCCCGCCCCGGGAGAGTGATGCGCGCCGAAGCCCTGAGGCTTGACCGGCCGGCGCGGGGTCACTAGCCCTGTGGCATGGCCGGTCACGGGGCCGACGATGGCGTCGTTCGGGCCCCCGGCCATCTCATCATTCTCGTCCCGGACGCCCGGACGGTCGCGCCCCGCCGCGAGGCGGCGCGCGCATGTTGGGAGACGCCCATGATCAGACCCCGCACAAAGAGCCCGGTCGCCCCCGCCCGCCGCACCGATCACGGGCCCGTCGGCACCGGCATCGCGTTGATGGTGGTCGCCATGGCGCTGCTGCCGGTGGGCGACACGCTGGCCAAGCTGCTCACCGGGGCAATGCCGCCCGCCGAGGTGGTGCTGTGGCGCTTCTGCTTTCAGGGCGCGACGCTGGCGGCGCTGGCGCTGCTGATGCGGGACAGGTTACGGGGCGCGATGTTCTCGCCGGTGCTGATCCTGTCGGGGCTGTGCTCGGTCGTCACCATGACCGGTCTCGTCGGCGCCTTCGCGGTGATGCCGATCGCCACCGCCATCGCGATCTTCTTCGTGGAGCCGCTGATCCTCGTGCTGCTGGCCGCGCCGCTTTTGGGCGAGAAGGTCGGGCCCCGCCGCTACGCCGCCGTCGCGGTGGGGTTCGTGGGCGCGCTGGTGGTGATCCGCCCGGGCTTCGAAGGCTTCACCCCGGCGGCGCTCCTGCCGCTGATGGCGGCGACCGGCTACGCGCTCAACGCGGTGATCCTTCGCAGTGCCTCGGCTTCGCGCTCGGCGCTCACCATCCAGACCGGGGCCACGCTCTACGCGGCGCTGATCGCGCTCGCGCTGTTCGGGATGATGACGCTGGCGGGCGGGCCGGGCTTCACCGCGCCCGCCGCACCCGGCTGGGTCTGGAAGGTGCTGCCACTGGCCGGGCTGATCTCGGCAGCGACCTTCCTGCTGATCGCCGAGGCGTTTCGCCGCTCCGAGGCGGGGCTTCTGGCGCCGTTCCAGTATCTCGAGATCGTCGGTGCGGTGCTGCTCGGCTATCTGGTGTTCGGCGACCTGCCGGATATCGCCACTGCGGTCGGCACCGCGATCATCCTCGGCTCCGGCGGCTATGTGGTGCATCGCGAGAGGGCCGCCGCCCGAGGGGACCGGACCCGTGCCGAAGGGCTCGTCGCGCCGCAGGGCTGAGCATGAACGGCGGGCCCGGGGCCATGCCCCCGCCCGCCGTTCACTTCACTGGCCAACCGATCAATCGGAAAACGCGTCAGCGACGCTGATCCGCGCCGGTCCCGCGTGCCTTCAGGCTTCGGTCTCGGGTAGGTAGAGCGCGCCGCCCTCGCGGAACTTCTCGGCCATCTTCGCCATGCCCTCTTTCTGGGCCTCGGACCGGATGTCGTGGCTGATCCGCATGGAACAGAACTTGGGCCCGCACATCGAGCAGAAATGTGCCGTTTTGTGGGCTTCCTTGGGGAGCGTCTCGTCATGCATGGAGCGCGCCGTGTCGGGGTCGAGCGCGAGGTTGAACTGGTCTTCCCAGCGGAACTCGAAGCGGGCACGGCTCAGCGCGTCGTCGCGGACCTGCGCGCCCGGATGCCCCTTGGCGAGATCGGCGGCGTGCGCCGCGATCTTGTAGGTGATGACGCCGGTCTTCACGTCGTCGCGGTCGGGCAGGCCCAGATGCTCCTTGGGCGTGACGTAGCACAGCATCGCGCAGCCGAACCAGCCGATCATCGCCGCGCCGATGCCGCTCGTGATGTGGTCGTAGCCCGGCGCGATGTCGGTGGTGAGGGGCCCCAGCGTGTAGAAGGGCGCCTCGTCGCAGCAGGCCAGCTGCTTGTCCATGTTCTCCTTGATCTTGTGCATGGCGACGTGGCCGGGGCCCTCGATCATCACCTGGCAGTCATGTTTCCACGCGATCTGCGTCAACTCGCCCAGCGTCTCCAGCTCTGCGAACTGCGCCGCGTCGTTGGCGTCGGCGATCGAGCCCGGGCGCAGCCCGTCGCCCAGCGAGAACGACACGTCGTAGCGGCGGCAGATCTCGCAGATCTCCTCGAAATGCTCGTAGAGAAAGCTTTCGCGGTGATGGTGCAGGCACCACTTGGCCATGATCGAGCCGCCCCGGCTGACGATGCCGGTGACCCGGTCAATGGTGAGCGGCACGTGATGCAGGCGCAGGCCCGCATGGATGGTGAAGTAGTCCACCCCCTGTTCGGCCTGCTCGATCAGCGTGTCGCGGAACACCTCCCATGTCAGGTCCTCGGCGATGCCGCCGACCTTCTCCAGCGCCTGATAGAGCGGCACCGTGCCGATCGGCACCGGGGAATTGCGCAGGATCCAGTCGCGGATGTCGTGGATGTCCCGGCCCGTCGAGAGGTCCATCACCGTGTCGGCGCCCCAGCGCGTGGCCCAGACCATCTTCTCGACTTCCTCATCCATCGAGGAGGTGACCGCCGAATTGCCGATATTGGCGTTGATCTTCACGAGGAAGTTGCGGCCGATGATCATCGGCTCAAGCTCGGGATGGTTGACGTTGGCGGGGATGATGGCGCGGCCCCGCGCGATCTCCTCGCGCACGAATTCGGGCGTCACGTGATCGGGGATCGCGGCGCCGAAGCTCTCCCCGTCGCGCGGCCGGGCCAGCGCCGCGTCGCGGCCCATGTTCTCGCGGATCGCGACGAATTCCATCTCGGGCGTGACGATGCCCGCGCGGGCATAGGCGAGCTGGGTGACGGCGCGGTCGCCCGTCGCGCGGCGCGGCGCATGGGCGCGCGGGAAGGGGCGCAGCTTGCCGCTGGCCTCGTCTCGTCCGTTGTCCTCGGGGCGGGTTGCGCGGCCCAAGTAGGTTTCGGTATCGCCGCGCGCGGCGATCCACGCCTCGCGGTGACGGGGCAGGCCCGCGGCGGTGTCAATCGCGGCCTCGGGATCGGTATAGGGGCCCGAGCTGTCATAGACCCGGACATCCGGCTCGCCGGCGCTGGGGTGCAGGGCGATCTCGCGCATCGGCACGCGGATCTCGGGGTGCAGGGTTCCGGCCTTCCAGACCTTGCGCGAGGCGGGCAGCGCGCCGGTGGTGACCTTGGGCAATTCGGGCGGGGTGGTGTTGATCGTCATGCGGCGTCCTTGCGTCGGCGGTGACGATCCAGAACGACAGCGGGGGTGGAAGGGCGGCGATGGAGCGGGAATCCCCCCGAAGCCAGCGGCCGCGCACCGTCCCTACGCCAGTATGAACTGGATCAGGTTCGAAGGGTCTGCGCGCGCGTGGGCCACCTCTCATGGCGACCTCGCCCAGCGATATCTCAGCCCCTTGCCGGGGCCCCCCTGGTGAAGTGCGGCCACCCTGCCGCCGGGTCAGTCGGCTGTCAAGCGTCGCGCCGACGCTCGCGCCGCATCATCGAGGTCACGGCACGAAAGTCGGGATGGGTAGCGATCCGCGACAGGTCGATCGGCGCGCGTGGGCGCCAGTTCGGATAGTCGTCCACCGTGCCGGGCATGTTGGTCGGCGCCTGCGGTCCGACCATGTCGGCCAGCCGAACACCGACCAGCGCGGCGCGGCTGCGCGCGAGGTAGCGATAGGCCGCGACCAGCACCTCGCGCGGCATCTCCTTCTGGCGCGGCAGCCGCCCGCGCAACGCGCCGGCGCGGCGCATCGCGTCGAGCAGGGCGCGGCGTTCGCGGGCGCGCCCCTTCTCATGCGCGTCGCTGTCCTCTTCGCCGACGAGGCCGAGCTTGCGGCGCAGCGCGATGTCCTCACCGGCCCACCAGCGCTCCAGCACTGGCAGGTCGTGGGTCGAAAGGCAGGCCAGCGCGGTGGGGCTGTACTCCTGCGGCGCCCGGAAGCGGTCGTCCTCCTTTTCGAAATAGAGGATCGAATAGGACAGGATGTTGGCCGCCTGCATCGCCTCGCGAAAGCCGGGCGGCACGAAGCCCAGATCCTCGCCGATCACCACGGCGTTCTGGGCGCGGCTTTGCTGCGCCAGCACCCGCAGCAGGTCGGAGAAGGGGTATCGCAGATGCGCCCCGGCGCTGGCGGGCTCGCCCTCGGGGATCAGGAAAAGCTGCCACAGCGCCATCGCGTGGTCGATCCTGAGCGCGCCGGCATGGGCAAGCTGCGCGCCGATCATGTCGCGGAACGGCGCGAAATCGAGCTTGCGCAGCGTGCCCGGGTTGAAGGCGGACAGGCCCCAATACTGGCCCTCGGCGGCAAAGACGTCCGGCGGCGCACCGACCGCGAGACCGGTCATCTGCACCTCGCCGCCGCTCCAGCTGGCCGAGCCGTCGGGCGCCTCGCCCACCGCGAGATCGAGATAGAGCCCGATGCGCATGCCCGCTTCGAGCGCGCAGGCCTGCGCTTCGTCGAGCTGGCGCGTCGCGCGCCATTGCAGCCATAGATGGAAGCGGATCTCCTCCGCATTCCTGTCGGCGAAAGCCGCGACCTCGGGGCTGTCCGCGTCCCTGAGCGCCTCGGGCCAGCCCTTCCAGCCCGAGCCGTGGCCCTCGGCCACCATCGCCAGCGACAGCGCCTCGAACAGCGCGTGACGGCGCAGCGGCTCGGCGCCCCGTTTCACGAAATCCTCGAAATCCGCCTCGTCGTCATCGAAGGGCTGCCGGTCGAAGGCCGCGCGCAGCGCTTTCAGCTTGGCGGGCACCACCGCGTCGTAATCCACCAGATCGCCCGCGCGCAGCGCCTCGCCGTCGAGATCCCCCGCCTCGTGCCCCGGCAGGTCGTCGAGCGCGATATAGACCGGGTTGAGGAAGCTGCGGGTCGAGGGGAAGAAGGGGCTGCGGCGGTCGGGATCGCCGAGGAACAGCGCATGCAGCGGGTTCACCCCGAGGAAATCCGCCCCGGCGCGCCCGGCGATCCGCGCCATCTCCGCAAGATCGCGGAAATCGCCGATGCCGTGATTGCGGGCCGAGCGCAGCTCGTAGAGCTGGCAGAATATGCCCCAGCTCGGGGCGCGGTCGAGCCAGTCGGGAAAATGACAGATACCGTCCTCGGGCACCTGCATCTCCTGCGGCGCGGCGGGTCCCTCAGGCGCGCCGTCGGGATCGACGCCGATCTTGCGCAGGATCAGCCGCAGCGTCGCCTCGGGAACGGGGCGGCTGCCCTCGCCATGCGGGTCGTCATATTCGGTGGTGATCCCGTGATGGCGGCACAGATCGGCGAGGTCGGTCATGCGGGCTCCATGATGGGGCCGGGCAGGTGCGCCCGGCCCGTGAGGGAAAGCGGGCCCATGGGCCCGTCGTGTCAGCGGTCGGGAACGAGGATGATTGTCGCCAGTGGCGGCAGGGTCAGCGCCAGCGACACCGAACGGCCATGGCACTCCTCCTGTCGGCAGGCGATCCTGCCCGAATTGCCGACGCCGGAACCACCGTAGATTTCGGCATCCGTGTTCAGAAGCTCGGTCCAGTCGCCGCCCTCGGGCACGCCGATCCGGTAATCCTCGCGCACAACTGGGGTCATGTTGGAGATGATCAGCGCCGGGCGTGTGCCGCTATCAGCCTTGCGCAGGAAGGCGAATATCGAGCGTTCATTGTCGCCACCATCGACCCATTCGAAGCCCGCCGGGTCGCAATCGAGCGCATGCAGCGCCGGCTCGTCGCGATAGAGGCGGTTGAGATCGCGCACGAGGTTCTGCGCGCCCTTGTGCTTCTCGTCCTCGAGCAGGTGCCAGTCGAGCGATACGTCGTGGTTCCACTCGCGCTCCTGCCCGAATTCGCAGCCCATGAACAAAAGCTTCTTGCCCGGATGGGTCCACATGAAGCCCAGGTAAGCGCGCAGGTTCGCGAATTTCTGCCAGCGGTCGCCGGGCATCTTGTTCAGCAGAGAGCCCTTGCCATGCACCACCTCGTCATGGCTGATCGGCAGCACGAAATTCTCGGACCACGCATAGTGGATCGAGAAGGTCATCTGGTGGTGGTTGTACTTGCGGTAGACCGGGTCGTTCTGGATGTAGCTCAGGCTGTCATGCATCCAGCCCATGTTCCACTTGAAGTCGAAGCCCAAGCCCCCCTGGTCGACCGGACGGCTGACGCCCGGAAAGGCGGTGCTTTCCTCGGCGATGGTGGCGGCGCCGGGGGTTCGGAGCTGAACCTGGTGGTTGGTGCCCTTGAGGAACTCGATCGCGTCGAGGTTCTCGCGCCCGCCATACTGGTTCGGGATCCATTCGCCATCATTGCGCGAGTAGTCGAGGTAGAGCATCGAGGCCACCGCATCCACGCGCAGCGCGTCGATGTGGTACTTGTCGAGCCAGAAGGTGCCCGAGCAGCGCAGGAAGTTCGCCACCTCGTTGCGCCCGAAATTGTAGATCAGCGTGTTCCAGTCCTGATGGAAGCCCTGCCGCGGATCGGCATGCTCGTAGAGCGCGGTGCCGTCGAAATTGGCGAGGCCATGCGCGTCGGTCGGAAAATGCGCGGGCACCCAGTCGACGATGACGCCGATCCCGGCCTGGTGCAGCCGGTCGACCATCGCCGCGAACTGCTCGGGCGTGCCGTAGCGCGAGGTCGGCGCGAACAGGCCCACCGGCTGGTAACCCCACGAGCCGGTAAAGGGATGCTCGGAGACCGGCATGAACTCCACATGGGTGAAGTTCATGTCCTGCAGGTAATCGACCAGCAGCCCGCCGATCGTGTCGTAATCGAGGATCTCGCCCTCGGCGCCGCGGCGCCACGAGCCGAGATGCACCTCGTAGATCGAAACCGGCTTATCATGCAGCGTACCCTTGGAACGGCTCTCCATCCACGCGGCGTCCTGCCACTCGTGGCGGTGCATGCCATGGACGATCGAACCGGTGGAGGGCGGCTGCTCCTGCCGGAATGACATCGGGTCCGCCTTGAGCGGTTGCAGGTCGCCATGCGCGCCGACGATCTCGAACTTGTAGAGATCGCCCACCGCGAGGTTGGGCACGAACAGCTCCCACAGCCCGGCGCCGAAGCGGCGGCGCAGCGGATGGCGGCGGCCGTCCCAAGCGTTGAAATGGCCGACCACGCTGACCCGGCGGGCATTGGGCGCCCAGACCGCGAAGCTCACACCCTCGACGCCCTCATGGGTCACGGGATGCGCGCCGAGCCGTTTCCAGATCTCCTCGTGACGGCCCTCGGCGACGAGGTACTCGTCCATCTCGCCCAGCACCGGGGTAAAGCGGTAGGGGTCGTCGCGCTCCCATTCGTGGCTGCCAGCCTTCATGCGCAGCCGGTAGGGGGTGCCGAAGTCGAAGCCGCCGGGCATCTGGCCCCAGAACACGCCCTCGGGGTTGATCCGGCTCAGCGGCGCGATCTCCGACCCTTCGGGAGTGATCGCCACCACCTCGGCGGCGTCGGGCGCGAAGACGGTGAGCCCCATCACGCCCTCCTTGGTCTTGTGCGGCCCGAGGAGTTCGAAGGGATCTCCCATGCGGCCGCGGATGATGGCTTCGATCCGCGTGGCGTCGGGGGCCGATGCGGGCAGGGTGTCGCTCGCGTGGGTCGTCATTGGGTATCCTCTTCGTCGATCAGGTCGAGCAGGCCGCTCAGCGGAATGTCCACCCATGCCGGGCGACTGGCAAGCTCGTAGCCCACTTCGTAGACCGCTTTCTGGATCAGGAAGAGATCCAGAAGCGCGGCCGCGAAGCGTTCGTCGTCGGGATGCGCCGGGTTTTCGCTGGCCACCGCCTTGTACTCGGCCATGAAGTCGCGTCGCGCTTCATCATGCCAGTTCCGGATCAGCTCGTCGGCCTCGGCGCCGTCGGTACCAGAGCTTTCGGCCCAGCGCAGCGCAGATTGCGCGGCGTAGTCGAGCGAGCGCAGCATGCCGGCCACGTCGCGCAGCGCAAGGGACTTGGCGCGGCGCTCGTCCAGCGTCCGCCGGGGTTCGCCCTCGAAGTCGATGATCACCACGTCGTTCTGGGCCATCAGCACCTGGCCGAGATGGTAGTCGCCATGGATGCGGCTGCGCGCGCCCGAGGGCTGCATCCGCGACACCGCGTCGATCCTCGAAATCAGCACGTCGCGCCGATCGAGGATCTGGCGGGCATGGTCGGCTGCCCGCTCGGGCAGGTCGGACAGGCCCTTGAGCCGGTCGAGCATCGCCACGGTCTCGGCCCGGACCTCGTCGCAGAGCGCGGCGAGATCCGCGCTGGTGAGCGGCTCGATCGCGAAGGCCGGGTCATCGGTCGGATGCGCCAGCGCCCGGTGCATCTCGGCGGTGCGGCGGCCCAAAGTGCCGGCGATGCCGAGCACCGGCTGGTAGGGTGGTGCCTCGTCCTCGTTGCCCGTGGCCGCGTCCTGCACGTAGCGGTCGAGCGCGTTGGTGAGCGCGCCCCAAGCGTCGCCCTGGTTGGCGACATAGGCGAAGGCGGCACCCAGCGAGGTGGCCTCGCCCCCTTCGGGGCGCAGCGCGATCTCACCCAGGAAGGCCGGGGTGTGATCGAAGCCCGCGACATCGGTGAGGAAACGCGCCACCTCTATATCCGGCTGCAACCCGGCGCGAAGGCGACGGTAGACCTTGAGGATCACCTTGTCGCCGAAGGCCACGGTGGCGTTGGACTGCTCGACATTGAGCAGCCGCGGTTCGCCCGGGTCCTCGATCTCGGCCATCGCCGCGCTGGGCGAAAAGACCAGTCGGCCACGCGGCGTGTCGGTCTCATAGCCGTCGCGCAGCGCGACCAGCATCTCGCCCATCAGGGTTTCGTCCACCGTGCCGTCGATCAGCCCGCCGACGCGCGGGCCGCGACGCAGCTTGGCCATGGTGTAGCCCAACGTCGAGGAGCCGAAGGACACGCTGTCCTCGCCCCAGACCGCCGCGAGCGGCAGCAGGTAATGCTGCGTCTCGCCGCCCACCTCCACATCGATGAGACCCAGCGCGCCGTTGTGGCCGATCTCGGCCAGAGGCTCGATCGCGACGCGGGAAATGCGGGCGTCCTTGGCCGCGAACCAGCGCTGGAGCGGCAGGAACTTGGGCAGCACGTCGGTGCCCAGAAGCCGCCCGTCGCGTCCCGAGATCGCCGAGGACACACGTCCGTCGCGGGTGGTCAGCGTCACGAATTCCGGCAGGATCTGCTGCGGTGCCTGATGCCAGGACGGCGTCTGATCCTCGTCGGCGAGCAGGAACCAGTAGAAGCCGTAGGAGGGCAGGGTGATCAGATAGGGCAGGGCGCCGATCGGCGGAAAGGCCGAATGCCCGGTCAGCTCGATCGGCACGCGGCCCTGATAGCCCGACAGGTCGATCTCGACCGCCTGGGCGGCGCGGCCGAGATTGGCCACGCAAAGCACCGCCTCGCCCTCGTGCTCGCGGATATAGGCGAGCACCCGGCGATTGGATGGATAGAGCAGCTTCATCTCGCCACGACCGAAGACCGTGTGGTTCGAGCGCACCTGCACCATGCGGCGCATCCAGTTCAAAAGCGAGGAGGGGTCCTTGGACTGGCTTTCGACGTTGAGCGCCTGATAGCCGTAGATCGAATCCTGGATCGTCGGAAGATAGAGCCGCTGCGGATCGGCGCGGGAGAAGCCCGCATTGCGGTCGGGCGACCACTGCATCGGCGTGCGCACGCCGTCGCGGTCCCCGAGATAGATGTTGTCGCCCATGCCGATCTCGTCGCCGTAATAGAGGATCGGCGTGCCGGGCATCGACATCAGCAGCGAATTCAAGAGCTCGATCTTGCGCCGGTCGTTCTGCATCAGCGGCGCGAGACGGCGGCGGATGCCCATGTTGATCCGCGCGCGCTTGTCGCTGGCATAGGTGTTCCAGAGGTAATCCCGCTCCTTGTCGGTCACCATCTCGAGCGTCAGCTCGTCATGGTTGCGCAGGAAGATCGCCCATTGGCAGTCCTCCGGGATTTCCGGCGTCTGGCGAATGATGTCGGTGATCGGATGCCGGTCCTCCTGCGCCACCGCCATGTACATGCGCGGCATCAGTGGAAAATGGAATCCCATGTGGCATTCGTCGCCATCGCCGAAATAGGGGCGAGTGTCCTCGGGCCACTGGTTGGCCTCGGCCAGAAGCATCTTGTCCGGGTAATGCGCGTCGAGATCGGCGCGGATCGCCTTCAACACGTCATGCGTCTCGGGCAGGTTCTCGTTGTTGGTGCCGTCGCGCTCCACGAGGTAGGGGATCGCATCGAGCCTGAGCCCGTCGACGCCCATGTCGAGCCAGAAATGCATGACCCGCAGCACCTCTTTCAGAACTTCGGGATTGTCGAAGTTCAGGTCGGGCTGGTGGCTGAAGAAGCGGTGCCAGTAATACTGTCCCGCGACCGGGTCCCAGGTCCAGTTCGACGGCTCGGTGTCATTGAAGATGATCCGCGTCTCGGGCCATTTGCCGTCATCGTCGGACCAGACGTAGAAATCGCGCTCCGGGCTGCCGATGGGGGCGTTGCGCGCCCGCTGAAACCATTCGTGCTGGTCCGAGGTGTGGTTGATCACCAGCTCGGTAATCACCCGCAGTCCCCGGCGATGCGCCTCCTCCACGAAGGCGCGGAACTCGTCCATGTTGCCGTATTGCGGGTTGATCTCGGTGTATTCCTGGATGTCGTAGCCATCGTCGCGCAGCGGCGAGGGGTAGAAAGGCAGCAGCCAGATCGCCGTCGCGCCCAACTCCTGCACATGGTCGAGCCGGCTCATCAGGCCGGCGAAATCGCCCATGCCGTCGCCATTGCTGTCCTGGTAGGCCTTGACGTGAAGCTGGTAGATGACCGCGTCCTTGTACCAGTCGCGCTGGCTGTTATCGATCGCGTCCGCCTCGGCTGCGGGGGCCATGCTCTGGTCTTCCATCAATCTCTCGCTCCTCCCGGCGGGATCAGCCGCCAGATCGCATAGGGCCGGGTCTCGGGGTCGAGCGTCAGCCGGTGTTCCTTGCCGTGCCAGGTAAAGTGGTTGCCGTGGATCGCGTCCTGCACCTCGATCGAGGCCTCGTCTGGCAGGCCAAAGCGCCACAGCGGCAGGTCGAAGGAGAATTCCCGCCCCGCATGCGGGTCGAGCAGCACGTGGAACAGCAGGTAGTTCTCGGTCGCCGGGTCGAAGCGGCCGTAATAGAGCACCGCCCCGTCATGCGCGTCGAAAAACTCCAGATTGGTGAAGTCACGCATCGCGGCATGCTTGCGGCGGATGCCGTTCAGGAGCCGGATGTCGTCCTTGATGTGCCCCTCGCGGTCGAAATCCCAGTCGCGGATCTCGTACTTCTCGCTGTCGAGATACTCCTCCTTGCCGGGGATCGGCGTGGCCTCGCAGATCTCGTAGCCGCTGTAGACGCCGTAATTTCCGGCGAGCGTCGCGGCGAGAGCGAGGCGGATGCGATGCCCGGCGCGGCCCGATGTCTGCAGGAAATACGGGTTGATGTCGGGCGTGTTGACGAAGAAATTCGGCCGCATGTAGTGGCGGCACTCTTCGCTCGTCAGCTCGGTCAGATACTCGGTCAGCTCGGCCTTTGTGTTGCGCCAGGTGAAGTAGCTGTAGGACTGGTTGTAGCCCAGCTTGGCGAGGCGCTTCATCATCTTGGGCCGGGTGAAGGCCTCGGACAGGAACACCGCGCCGGGATGCTTGGCCCGCACCTCGTCGATCACCCATTCCCAGAACGGGAAGGGCTTGGTGTGCGGGTTGTCGACCCGGAAGCACAGCACGCCATGATCTGCCCAGTAGAGGAACATGTCGCGCACCGCCTCCCAGTAGGGGGCGTTGGGGCTGCCATCCTCGAGGTAATAGCGGAAGTTGACGATGTCCTCGTACTTCTTGGGCGGGTTCTCGGCATAGGCGATAGAGCCGTCGGGGCGCCATTCGAACCAGTCGGGATGCTCCTTGATCCACGGGTGATCGGGCGAGGCATTGAGGGCGATGTCCAGCGCGATCTCCAGCCCGTGGCCGCGCGCCGCCTCGACCAGCGCGTCGAAATCCTCGATCGTGCCGAGTTCGGGATGGATCGCGGTGTGGCCGCCCTCGTCCGAGCCGATCGCATAGGGGCTGCCGACATCATCGGGCCCCGGCGTCAGCGTGTTGTTGCGGCCCTTGCGGTTGGTGCGGCCGATCGGGTGGATCGGCGTGAAATAGAGCACATCGAAGCCCAGATCGCGCACATAGGGCAGCCGGTCGATCACGTCCCGGAACGTGCCGTGGCGCAGCCCCGGCGCGGCCGAACGCGGGAACAACTCGTACCAGGCCGAGAAGGCCGCGATCTCGCGGTCGGCGAAGACCGCCAGATCCCGGTCGAAACGGGTCAGGCAGTAGCGCCGCCCGGCCCGGGTCATCAGCGCCAGCGTGTCCTCGTTCATCAGGATGTCGAGGCGCTCCTCGGTGCTGCCGTGATTGGTGGCATGGACCACGCTTTCGAGCGCCGCGCGGCCTTCGCCCTCCGGCGCGTGATCGCGCGAGGCTGCGACAAGCCGATGACCGATCTCGGCCTCGACATCGACGTTCAATGCGGCCGCCACCTTCTTCGAGGTATCCTTGCGCCAGGTGAGGAAATCATCGCGCCAGGCGATCAGCGTATAACGGTAGAGCGCGTTCTCCGGCGGGGTAAAACTGCCTTCCCAGCGGTCGTTCTCGAGAAACCGCATCGGCGTCTCGTGGACCTCCTGCGCGCCCTGCCGCCACCACAAGAGCGCGGCCCGGACGCTGTCATGCCCCTCGCCGAAGATGTCGGCGCGCACGGTGAAGGGGCGGCCGGCCACGCATTTGGCGGCAAACCTTCCGCCATCGATCTCTGGATCGACACCCTCGATGCAAATGCGCGAGCTGGCCAGTATCTCCATCTCGCGGGCGCTGTCCCCGACAGCGCGGCCCGTATTGCCCGGGCGCAGCTCGTCGTCATACATGAACCAAGGTCCCTCCGCTTGGCTGTTTGTAGGAGCCCAACCGCGCCACGTCGCGCCGGTTCCGGTCTGTAAAGCCTCTAGGTGCATAATGACCTCCAGGAGGCGTTTTGCGGCCCCGCGATCCCGAATGGCTTGGTATCGCTCGCAGTTTGCTGCCGATCACCGCGCGGCACCGGCGCTGACGCGAGGGTGATGGCCGCGCGGTTGTCAACAGGGGGCGGCCCGTGCCAGATCAAGGTCAAACGCGGCGTTGTCGAAACGTCGCGATGCTCGAATTTTCACATGGTCGCAGGAACCTCCCTCATTCCTGCCGATTTTCTCTGCGGAGGCACTGAACATGATCGACAGACGATACTTTCTCGCGGCGGGCGCCGCGCTCGGCATCTTCGGCACTCGCGCCGTGGCGCATGAGGGCGACGCGGCGGCCCAACTTCCCGAGAAATACATGCCGCGCATGGTTCCCATCCCGGCAAGCATGAACCCGGGCGAGATCCACGTGGACCCGAACCGCTTCGCGCTCTACTGGACCCAGCCCGGCGGGCAGGCGATGCGCTATTCCGTTGGGGTGGGGCGCGAAGGTCTGTATGAGACCGGCGTGTTCCGCATCGGCGCCAAGAAGGAATGGCCGAGCTGGACGCCGACGCCAGACATGATCGAGCGCGAGCCCGAGAAGTACAAGCAGTACGAGGACGGCATGGAGGGCGGCCCGGACAACCCGCTCGGCGCCCGCGCGCTCTATCTCTTCGACGGCACGCGCGACACCTTCCTGCGGATTCACGGCACCAACGCGCCCTCGACCATCGGCACCGCCGTGTCGAACGGCTGCGCCCGCCTGGTCAATGACCACATCATCGCCCTCTACCCGGAGGTGCCGATGGAGACCAAGGTGTTCCTCTATCCCAAGCTCGCTTGAGCCCTGAGGCGACAGGAATGGACGTGATGCACGCCCCGGCCCCAAAGGCCGGGGCGTTCGCATGAGAGGGGGTAGGGGAGGGCGGAC
This sequence comes from Limimaricola soesokkakensis, assembly GCF_900172345.1. Lineage (GTDB taxonomy): Bacteria > Pseudomonadota > Alphaproteobacteria > Rhodobacterales > Rhodobacteraceae > Limimaricola > Limimaricola soesokkakensis. The sequence goes on along the minus strand of NZ_FWFY01000014.1, from coordinate 186 downwards.
AAAAAAATCTCGAGAAGGCGAAAAAACCGCTTGCGGGTCTCCGTCCCTATCCGTAGAAGGCCCCTCACCGGCGGCGCAGAGATGCAGCGTCGGTGGGAAATTCCGAAGGGGACTGGGCGGCGCGCCGGAAGTTAGGGCGCGGTTGTTTGGTTTTCTTCTCGCTCTTTGACATCGCAGATATCTGAA
>NZ_FWFY01000041.1 GCF_900172345.1 Limimaricola soesokkakensis | reverse complement strand
CATAGAGACAAACCGTGCGTCAGGCGCATGACCTGAAGGGCCAAGGCCGCCTCGGAAACGCTCCACTGGAGCGTTTCAGGCCGTGGCGGGCGGAGCCCAGGCGCAGGTTCAAATCCTGCCCCCGCAAACAAATCCCCCAGCATTGGTCTGCCCCTACTCCAGCATTCCCGCCGGGGGCACATGCGTGGCCTCACATCGTGAGCAAGCTTCCGTCGTCGAGTACGAGGACCAGCTCCGGCGCGTCGCCGTTGTTGAAGCTGCTCGCCACCCGGCTGCCGCTGCCCGCGACGATGAAGGCCAGGGCGGCGTTCGTGGCCCCGTCGGCGCCGATCACCGTTTCGATCAGCCCGCTGATGTCGGGCGTCCGGTAGGTTCCCCCGGCGGTCCACTGCTCGACATTCGACCAGGCGAACTCGTCCACGATGACGCGCGATTGCGGTGGCGCGCCGGAGGAGAAGGTGGCGGCGGTCTCGCTGCCCTGGATGCCAATGGTGAAACTCGCGGCCTCCGAGGACGTCGCGAATGCGGTGAACCGCAGGTAGGCATCGGTGATGATCGCCGTCTGCGGGATGTCGATCCCGTCGAAGCGCATCCCCACGGCCTGCGCCCGGCTGCCGTTCAGGCCGAACTCGAGGACACTGCTGCTGCCGCCGCCGAACTGCTCCCAATCGTCGGAGGAAGCGCCGATCGGCGTGACAATCGTCCCGAAGGTGCTGCCGGCACCGCCGCTCACCGGCCCGCCCTGGTTGGTGAGGTAGATCGGCTGGGTGATCGGGCTGATCGGCGCGTTGCCGTTGGCCGGATCGACCACCGCGGCGACGAAGCCGATGGGAGACACGTCGTCGCCCGGGAAGGTGCCGTCGGCCTTGTTGTTGGCCGGGCTGTCGTCGTAGTCGAACCGGTGCGACAGATCCGCGATGCCGCTGCTGTTCAGCTTCACCACGACGTGCTGGTTGTCGAAGGTGTTGTTGGCCTTGAAGGCGT
>NZ_FWFY01000011.1 GCF_900172345.1 Limimaricola soesokkakensis | reverse complement strand
TCGACATCGTCATTGGCGACCTGCACGGTCAGCGTGCCGATGCCAGCCGCGAAGCTGACGGCCTGGGTCTGGTTCGTCGCCGAGCCGGCGTTGTAGGTCACCGTCAGATCGCCGCTGAAGGTGGTGTCGTCCAGGCTCAGCCCGAAGTCGAGATCGGTGGTCCCGGTGTCGCCGGTCTCGGCCACCGTCAGCGCGTTGGTGATCGACAGAAGGACGTCGACAGGCGGGGGCGCCACGTCGTCCTCGGTGACCATGCCGCTGGCGGTCGCGGTGCCGAGCGTCACCGCCGCACCGGTCCCGGTCGCCCCGGTCAGGGTGACCGCCACCATCTCGTCGCCGTCGTCGACATCGTCATTGGCGACCGGCACGGTCAGCGTGCCGAGCCCGTTCATGAAGTTGACGGTCTGGCTCTGGCCCGTCGCCGCACCGACGCTGAAGCTCACCGTCAGATTGCCGGTGAAGCCGGTGTCGTCCAGGCTCAGGCCGAAGGCGAGATCGGTGGTCCCCGTGTCGCCGGCCTCGGCCACTGTCGGCGCATTGGCGATCGACAGAATGACGGGAATGACGTCGTCCTCGGTGACCATGCCGTTGGCGGTCGCGGTGCCGAGCGTCGCCACCACGCCGGTGCCGGTGGCCCCGGTCAGGGTGACCCCCACCATCTCGGCGCCGTCGTCGACATCGTCATTGTCGACCGGCACGATCAGCGTGCCGACGCCATTGACGAAGCTGACGGCCTGGGTCTGGGCGGCCGCCGTGCCGATGTCGAAGTTCACCTGCAGAGTGCCGGTGAAGGTGGTGTCGTCCACGCTCAGGCCGAAGGCCAGGTTGGTAGTTCCGGTATCGCCGGTCTCGACCTGCATCGGCGCATCGGTGATCGAAAGAACGATGGCCGTGCCATCGTCCTCGGTGACCATGCCGCTGGCCGTCGTGGTGCCGAGCGCCACCGTCGTGCCGGTGCCAGTGGCCCCGGTCAAGGTGACCGCCATCATCTCGGTGCCGTTGGCCAGGTCGTCATTGGGGACCTGCACGGTCAGCGTGCCGATGCCATTGACGAAGCTGACGGCCTGGCTCTGACCGGTCGCCGTGCTGGTGTCGAAGTTCACCTGCAGATCACCGTTGAAGCCGGTATTGTTCAGGTTCAGGCCGAAGGCCAGGTTGGTGGTTCCGGTGTCGCCGGTCTCGACCAGCATCGGCGCGTCGGCGATCGAGAGAAGGATGGCAGTGACGTCATCCTCGGTGACCATGCCGCTGGCGGTCGCGGTGCCGAGCGTTACCGTCGCGCCGATTCCGGTGGCCCCGGTCAAGGTGACCACCCTCGTATCGGTGCCGTTGGGCACGTTGTCATTGACGACCGGTACGGTCAGCGTGCCGAGCCCGTCGACGAAGCTGACGATCTGGGCCTGACCCGTCACCGCACCGACGTTGAAGCCCACCCGCAGACTGCCGCTGAAGCTTGTGTCGTTCAGGCTCAGGCCGAAGGCCAGGTTGGTGGACCCGGTGTCGCCGGTCTCGATCCGCGTCGGCGCATCCGCAATTGAAAGAACGACGTCGACCGGCACCGGAGGATCGCCCTGAATGATCATCGTCTGATCGGAGAACTCGATCCGCTCGATGTTGTAGAGCTGATCGGAGCCCGTGTCACCATCATCGGGGTTCATGTCCAGGACCGTGAGGCCACCGGCGGCATTTGTGAAAACCTGGTAGTCGATGGCCTGTCCCGCATAGACGGCGGTGTCGATGTCGCCCGGTTTGCCGCCATCGAGGATCTCGCGCACGATGTAGAGCTCGCTCGGGTTGATCTCGCCCGCCAGCATCCTTTTCTGCAGGTCGCCGACCATGGTCGTCCAGGTCTCGTTGGTGCCCTGCCGGGCGATGCGGACGTTGATATAGCTGTCGCCGTCGATGATGTCGTCGCCGCCCAGACCCTCGATCCGGTCGCTGCCGCCGCCGCCCAGAATGATGTTGCCGCTACGGAACTCGTTCACGCCCGCCCCGAGCAGCTCCTGCAGCCCATCGATCCGGGCGATGCCCGCCGCGGTCAGGATGCTGCCCTGCTGGCCGTTGCCGGCGGGCTCGAGGGGTGCTCCCTCCTCTTCGCCGCCGGGCACTGCGGGCGGGATCACGCCGAGATCGTCCACCTCGGAGCCAATCAGCACGTCATTGCCATGCGAGCCAGACAGGCCCTCGACCGCTTCGTAGCGATCCAGGGCCGTGTTCTCGTCCGGCGGGATGGGCGTCTCGTCGAAGGCCGGCAGGTTCAGGTCGGCATAGACCGAGCTGCGCCCGATGTAGCTGACCCAGTCGAAGCCGGACATGCCCTCGTTGCGGGTGATGCCGACCGAGCTGACCATGATGTCGTCGCCACCCTCGGCCACGAACTCATTGAAGCCGTCGCGGCCGAAGAAGACGTCGTGGCCGGCGATGGTGTCGGCGCCGAAGGCGTCCGAGTTGTCGCCCATCGCGCCGTCCTGGCTGCCGCCCTCGAACCAGTCGTCTCCCTCGCCGCCGATCGGCGCCTCGTTGGTGGTGGTGCCGAGGATGAAGTCGTTGCCCGGTCCCGCGAAGACCTCCGAGAAGTCCTCGCCGGTGATGATGAAGTCGGAGCCGCGACCGCCGATGATCAGGTTCCCGCCGGGGCCACCATGGATGACGTCGTTGCCGTCATTGCCCTTGATGACGTCGTCGCCACCGAGATCGGTGATGATGTCGTCGCCGGCGCCGCCGTCGATGTTGTCGTTGCCGTGGCCGCCTTCGATGCGGTCATTGCCACCGTCGCCCCAGATCGAGTCGTCGCCGATGCCGGCGATCAGCGTGTCATTGCCTTCGGTGCCGCCGAGCACCACGTGGTCGCCACCGGTGAACTGCAGCGAGTTCTCGTTGGCGCGGATCACCAGCTTGTTCACCTGCGGGTCGAAGAGCGACGCCTCGAACGGGTCATCGCTGCCCATCCCGTGGTTGTACTGCTTGGTCTGGTCGACCTCTAGGACGTAGCTCGGCGTCGCGAAGACGTCGATCGGCAGGTGCGTGGCGTCGGTGTTCTCGACGATCATGCTTGCGAAGGAGTTGTTCTCGAGCTCCGCCAGGAAGTTCATGCTCGCCGTGCGCGCCAGGTAGTAGAACCGGTCGCCGTCCTGCAGCGCCTCGAGCTGCGTCTCGAAGATGAAGTTGAAGGTGGAGCCGAGCATGCCGCCGAAGGGCGCGATCGCCTCGGCGAGACCGCCGATCCAGAAATCGACCTTGTCGAGACCACCCTTGTCGCTGGCATAGCTGCCAGTGGCGTTCAGGAAGGCCTGCCGGTCGAGCGGCGCGCCTTCACCGCCGAAGACCAGCTTCATCGCGGCATCGCGCTTCTCGGCCAGGGTCTGGGCGGCGTCCAAGGTGGCATGGGTGCCGTAGGCCGCGATGAAGTTCACGACCGAGGCCGGGTTCTTGATGTTGAGGGTGAAGTCGAACCAGCTGTCATAGGGCTTGAGCTGGGTGTCGCCGGTCATGGTGTAGAACTGCTCCCGCGCCATGTTCAGCGTTGGTATCGCCGTATCGCGGCCGCGGGCGAGGTTGATCGCCGCAAGATCGAGCGGCAGGCCCAGCAGGTTCGAGCGCAGCGCGTCGGTGACGAACTCGTCGATCTCGTTGCCCACCTGGCGGGTCATGCCGCGCACCACCGCGCCAGCGGCCATGTCGGCATGGATCTCGCCGCCCTTGTTGTATTCGATCGGGTTGAGGAAGGCCTCGATCAGACCGATCTGCTCGGCATCCTGCGTGCTCCAATCGGTGCCGATCGCGTTGAAGGACGGATCGAGCCGGTCGATGGTCTCGGTCAGCATCGAGTGGCCGAAGCGGTAGACCGTATGCGCGAACTCGGCGAGGATTGACGGGTCGATCGTGGTGTCATAGCCGACCGGCGCCAGGAACACGTCGATCTGCGGCTGCATCTTGCGCGCGAAGTCTTCGAAGACGAGGTGCTGGTACTGCATCTCGGTGCCGAACTTGGCGAGCTGGAACAGCCGCGCGCCATCCCATTGCAGCGTGGAGAAGTCGACAGTCGCAGGATCGGTGCCTTCCGGCAGCTTGACCCGCAGCCACTCGTTGAGGAAGGCGAGATCGGCCGCCGCCTCTTCGGGCGTCCCGGTCTCGTTTACCATGGCCGGCATGATCACCTGATTGATCGAGTAATCGACCAGACGGTTGTGCTCGGAGTGGAAGATGTGATGCACCGCGGTCAGGCCGATATTCTCGTTCACCCGCCCATCGCCGGCCATGAAGTGCGCGTCCAGCAGTTCGTTGTCGTATTGCTCGTTGATCCCGAAGCCGTTCGCGATCAGCACGCTGTTGGGTATGCCGTCATTGTCTGGCGTGATCTCGATGTCCGGCGTGGCGGGGTTGCGGTCGTGGTCGACCGTGCCCGGCACGGCGTTATGGGCGATGTCGACGAGGAAGGCGTGGCCGGTTTTCGCCGCGAACGTCGCGTCCACCGGGTTGTTCGGGTTGCCCTCCATGATCGTGCCATCGGCCATCACCACCTGCGGGAAGCCGTTCGGCCCCATCTCGGCGTTGCCATAAAGATCGGTGATCAGCGCTGGAACCGCCAGCACGTCGGCATCATCGAGCTCGATGCCGAGAATGTCGCGGGCCTGTACCTTGACGTCGGCCCAGGTCGCCATGCCGCCATTGCTGCCGGTGATGAGCTTGCCGGTTTCGACCGGCTTCCCGCTTCCGTCGGGAACCCACTCACGCAGGAACACCTGGTGCGAGGGGTGCGAAGAGTAGGTCTGGTTCTGGTCGACATGCGGCGTCGTCTGGTTCTGAGTGTCGATCGACGCGCGGGTCAGCGCCATGAAATTGGTATTGCTGCCCTCGACATAGAGGGGATCGTCGGGCTGCAGCGGCATGTAGATGGTGCCGTTGCCTCCCTTGGTCACGAGATCGAGCCCGTGGTCGAAGAACTGGCCGAATAGCGTCATCCAAGAGTTGAAAGGCGCCGAGAGTCCCTCGTCGGGCGCCCGGTTCTCGATGACCAGCCCCCCGTTCTCGTCGGTCTGAAGGCCGAAATCGTCGAGCAGGCCTTGTAGGGCCGCCGCGGTTTCCTCGGGCGTACCCGCCGTGTTGGCGGCGACCTGCGCGATTGCGAGGTCGTCATTGGCCGCGTCGAGCGCGGTCGTAGCCTCATCAGCCGCAACCTGGGCCACGGCCCGGTCTACACCGGCATTGTTTCCGAGCGTCGTGAGTTCACCGATGTTCGACTGCGCGAGCGCGGGCGCGCCGTTGAAGGCGTCTAGGGCAGACGTGATCGTCGCCGCGTCGGCCGGAAGGAAACCGCCTTCTTCGATCCCTTCGATCGCTGTCCGGAGGTCGTTCGCCAGGGCCTCGAGGGTCTGAGCGCCATCTGTGGGGTTGTCGCCAAGCGCGGTCACGACGGCGCCGGCCGCCGTGACGGCACTGCTGGCCGCAGCCATGGCCGCGTCAAAGGCGTCGGTCGCGGCAATCGTGGCGTTGTCGAAGGCGACCAGATCGGTCTGGTACTGCGTTTCGGCGGCGGCATGGGCCGCTTGCGCGGTGGCCCACTGGTCATGTGCCGCATCGAACGCTGCGACATCCGGGAAATCGGTGGGAAGGGGCTCGGCGATGGCATAGTTCTCTTGCGCCACGACCCACTGGGCATGTGCCGTCTCGAACGCCGCGACATCCGGGAAATCGGTGGCAAGGGGCTCGGTGGGCGCATCGGCGGCCCACTGGACAAGTGCCGCATCGTACGCCGTGGGATCCGCGAAATCGGCGGGATCGGGCTCGAGGGCGGCATGGGCCACTTGCGCGTCGACCCACTGGGCATGTGCCGTCTCGAACGCCGCGACACCCGGGAAATCGGTGGCAAGGGGCTCGGGGTCGGTGGGCGCAGCATCGACCCACTGGGCATGTGCCGTATTGAAATCGGCCGTGACGACGTAATCCGCTTGCACCGGCTCGATGAGGGTGAATGGCGGGACCGGGACCGGTTCGCCGGGGATGTCGTTGAGGGCGGTGATCAGGTTCCCGGCCGCGGTCTGGACGTCGGAGATGGCCGCGGGAACGCTGGAGGCCATGGCCACACCTGCCGTGTAGCTCAACTGCAGCGCCGTGGCCGCATTCAGGGCGGCCACGGCAGCCGAGGCATCGGCGCTGGCCCCGGAGACGACCGCCGTGGCGGCCTCGACCTCGGCATTCGCGCCATTGGCGTTCAGCGTGGCCTTGTAGGCGGCACTGATCGCGTTCGTGGCCGCCGTCTGGGCGGTGCCCTCGACGCCTGCGGCCTTCAGCGCCGCGCGAATCGCGGCGGGGTTGGAGACGTCCTGGGTGACGATCAGGTTGGAGATGGTCCGGGGATCGGCATCGGCGACATTCCCGTTCGTCCCGTAATCGGTGTTGGTGATCGTGCCGCCCGGCCCGAATGACATCATGTCGCCGTCTTGCTCGTCGAGGTAGTAGGGCGTGGTCAGACGCGGAAAGGCCTGATCGGCTTGACCGAAGTCTGTCTGCCCCGCGATGAGGTTGTTCAGGCTGCCATCGACGGTGCGCAAGCCGAAGCTCAGATTGGGCGCGTTGCCAATCAGTTGGAGAAGACTCGTCCGGGGATCGGCGCCGGATTTCATGGCTTCGGTATGTGCCTCTGCGATCTTGATCTGCGCCAGAATGAAATCGAGATCGGATTTGATGTAGTTCGCCATAACAACTCTCCTAAAAAGGCTTTGCCGAAACACGACGAACGGAAAGCCATAATACTATCAAATGCCGGCGATCACGCAGAGCACTCCACGCATCCATGGGGATAATGATTTGATAGTGCCGGTCGCATCAATCCAGCAAAGTCCCTAAGGCGAAAGTCGGATCATGATACGAATGAATTAAGTGAATCACCCCGACAGGGGGAATTATAATCATTTTGCCTTAGTTCACGTTGGTAGAAGGCATCCGCATGGTCTAATGACTTAGTTCTAAAGGGCTCTGCGGCGGATACTGGTCTGACATGAGACGTGACGTCATACGGAAAGGGGTTGCTTTTCGAGCGTTTTTATCTTCGCTTTCTGCGCTATCATTTTGTGAAAGCCACCTGACCATTGATGAGTTTTCAATGGAATAACCTGAATCGCCCAGACTAAGCCTCCTGGCGAGATTGATCCGAAGAATTCAAAAAATGATTGAGCGTTTACTGACAGTTCCGGCGCCGGGCGCTGTCGAGGTTATGAGAAGAAATCATGGAAATTCTCAATCGGAACGGAGCCGTGCCCGATGCCCGGCAAAAGATCGACAGCATCGGTATCCGCGCTCACCTATGGGGTGGCTAGCCCAAACGTATGATCCGCCCCGGGTGCAGGCGCCAATTTGCGGATGGTGCGAGAGATCGGCACAGTCGCATTTAGCCTGTCAGCTTGTTGGCCGCTGCCTAGTTTTGTTGCCGCACGCATCGATGACGTAGCCACCGGCCCGTTCTTCCGACCGGTGGAAGGTTATGGGGCGTCACTTGCCCATATGGCCTAGATGAATGCCGGCAGCTTCCGACCGGGTAACGGCAAAGCTCGCGAGTGTGGGGGCCAGATCTGCAGCAGCTTTTCCGATGGTCCGCCCCAATCTGTGGTGGATGCGCTTCCCGGGGCCTCGGGTGATACCAATACTTATCAAACTGTTTTGCGGCTCTACTTGCCCGTGCCTCCGCGATCCGGGCGGATTCCGTGCAAAGCGAAAAGCCTTGTCGCGGCAATGTGAAAGGGCTTCTCAGCCGCCTCTGTTTGCGACGGCTGAAGCAGAACACCCCCTGCTTGGCGAAGGTGAACGCGGACGAAATGGTCTACGGCTCCTAGCAGCGGCCAGAAGCTGAAACGAAAGCAATGTGTTGACCTGAGAAATGGTGCCGGCAGAGGGACTCGAACCCCCGACCCCCTGATTACAAATCAGACGCTCTACCAGCTGAGCTATGCCGGCCCCGAGGCCCGATGTAGCCAGACCGCGCGGGGGAGGCAAGCGGCATGGCGACGACGCGTGTTACATCCGGCGACAAAACTTCACCTCCTCGCAGGGGGGCAAGTGCTGGCCTTACGGGGCGCGCGCGCCATAGAAGGGAAGCCGCCAGTCCGCAGGAGACCCGCCCATGACCGAGACCGCAGAGCAGATCCTCGTCGTCGACGACGCGCGCGATATCCGTGAGCCGCTGGGCCAGTATCTCAAGAAGCAGGGCTACCGCGTCCGCCTCGCGGCCAGCGCCGCCGATGCGCGCGGCATCGTCGAGACGGCGCGGATCGGTCTCGTCGTGCTCGACGTGATGATGCCGGGCGAGGACGGGCTGAGCCTGTGTCGCTGGCTGGTGGCGCGGGGCGGGCCGCCGGTGATCCTGCTCACCGCCATGGCTGACGAGACCGACCGCATCGTCGGGCTTGAGCTTGGCGCCGATGATTACGTGACCAAGCCCTTCAACCCGCGTGAATTGCTGGCGCGCATTCGCGCCGTGTTGCGCCGGGCGCCGCCGGCGGCACCGACGCTCGACACCACGCGCCGCAGCTTCGCAGGATGGACCCATGATCCGGCAACCAAGGCAGTGCGGCATGAGGATGGGCGCGAGGCAGAGCTGACCTCGGGCGAAAGCCGGCTGCTGGCGCTGTTTCTGGACTCGCCGCGCACCGTGCTCGATCGGGCGCGGCTGCTCGACCTGATGGCAGGGCGCGAGGCCAAGGCCTATGATCGAGCGATCGACAACCAGATCAGCCGGTTGCGGCGCAAGATCGAGGACGACCCGAAGCAGCCGCGCCTGATCGTCACCGAATGGGGCGGCGGTTACCTGCTGGCCGCAGATGTCGAGGTGGCCCCGTGATCAAGAGGCTGTTGCCTGCTGGGCTGGCCGCGCGCTTTGCCCTGCTGCTTGCGGCGGCGCTGGTGACGGCCAATCTCGTGGCGCTGGGGCTTCTGGCTTTCGAACGCGACCGGCTCGACCGCGAGGCAGGGGCCGCGCGGGAGTTGGAGCGGATCGTGGCGCTGGTGCCGGCGATGGAGGCCCTGCCGCCGCGGGCGCGACAGCAACTGGCGCGCCAAGCCTCGACCCGGCTCGCGCGGATTACGGTCGAGTCGGTGCCGGTCGTCGCGGCCCCGGCGCGCAGCGGTCGGGCCGGGGTACTTGAGGCGCGCATCGGCGCGGCGCTCGAAGAGCGCGAGGTGCGCGTCGCGATTTCCGAGCGCGCAGCTTCCGGACGCGGTTCCGGTGGCCCTGCCAGACCGCGCGGCGGCACCATCGCCGTGTCGATCGCTCTGCAGGCAGAGGAGCCGGTCTGGCTCAATGTCATGGCCGCGGGGCTGCGGCCACCGGACGGGGTCCGGGGCGAGGTTTTCATGCTGGTGCTCGGCCTGTCGCTGCTCACCGTGCTTGCGGTGGGGCTGTGGTTCGTGCGCCAGCTCACCCGTCCGCTGGCCGCCCTAGCGGAGGCGGCGCATGCCGCGGGTCGCGGCGATCGCGGCGTGCGGGTGCCTGAGACCGGTGCCCGCGAGATGCGGGCGGCTGCAGCGGCCTTCAACGACATGCAGGGGCGGATCGCCCGGTTCGAGGCCGAGCGGACCCGCACACTCGCTGCCGTCGGGCACGATCTGCGTACGCCGATCACCAGCCTGCGCATCCGCGCCGAGATGCTCGACGAAGAGGAGGGGGAGCCGATGATACGCACCCTCGACGAGATGGCGGTGATGGCCGAGGGGCTTGTGGCCTTCGCCAAGAGCGGCCACGAGGCCGAACCCAGCGGTAAGATCGATCTGGCGGCGCTGCTGCAGCGCCTTTGCGAGGAGCGCGGCGCGCGGTTCGAGGGTGGTGGGGCTCCGCCGGTAACTGGCCGCCCCGTGGCGCTGTCGCGGGCCTTCGGCAACCTGGTCGATAACGCGATCCGCTATGGCGGCTCGGCAAGGGTGCGGCTGAAGCAAGAGGGCGGCATGGCGGTGGTACGCGTGGTGGATGAGGGGCCGGGCATCCCCGAGGCGCGCCTCGAGGGCATGTTCGAGCCCTTCGTGCGGGGCGAAGACAGCCGCAGTCTCGATACCGGCGGGGCCGGGCTTGGCCTGTCGATCACCCGCACCATCATCCGCGCTCATGGTGGCGAGATCCGCCTGTCGAACCGCCCGGAGGGCGGGCTCGAGGCGCGTGTCGAACTGCCCGCGGGCTAGATCGGCAGGGGCGGGGTCTTGCCGCTCTCCTCGAGATGCCAGACCGCGCTCCATGCGCCGTCGCGCCGTTCCAGCGTCAGGAAATTGCGCTCGGCCACGTAGCGGCGCCGCATCCCCGGCAGCGGCAGGATGCGGATCGGATGACCCGAAAGCGGCCCTTCGCCGAGGCTTCCGAGCCAGCCGAGACCGCGCGCATAGCCCTTGGGCGGCGCGCGATGGGCGATGCCGGAGGCCACGAGCTGATGAATGGCGCCGGGTTCGGCGGCCATTTCGGCGCGGGTGGCGAGGTGTATCTCGCCCGAGAGCACCGTCACCGGGCCGCGCGCGCGCAGGTTCAGCACCGCGCGCAGCGCCCGTCGCCAATCGGCGCGATGCGCCCGGCTCTGCCACTGGTCGCGCAGATCGTCCTCGTATTTCTGCATGCCGGGCCAGAGCCACATCACCGCCTCGACGAGCGACAGGCGGGGCCCCAGCATCGGCACAGAAGAGACGATGAAGGTGCGCTCGGGCTCGGGTGCCGGCGTTTCCAGGAGCCGCCAGCCCGCTTCGCCTATCACCCGCCTGCGGCGGCGCTCGGAACGCAGGTCGGGGGCCATCAGCGTGACGCCCGGCAGGCTGCGGCGCCAGCCAAGCTGAGCGCCGGTCGGATCGGCAAAGATCTCCGGAATGTCGGCCTCGACCGCGCCGTGCTGGAACAGCAGGTACATCTCGCGAGCCACCCGGAACAGGGTCTGGCCCACGGCGCTGTCGGCGGCCTCGCTAGGAAGAGATCCCCAGCCGTCGCAGATGTCGTGATCGTCCCAGATCGCCAGCGTCGGGACCCGTGCGGCGAGGGCGCCGAAGGCGGGCCCGGCGAAGCCACGCATGTAGCGCGCGACAAAGCCCCTGCGCAGATGCGCCGCCAGCCCTCCGAGATCGGCCGCACTCGTGCTCTCGGGCAGATCCTCGGGCCAGCCATCGCTCAGCGGATGGCCCTGCGTTACCTCGTCGGCATAGATCTGGTCGCCACCCTGCAGCAGCGCCGCGAAGGGCCGAGCCTCGTGTTCGGCGCGCATCCTTTCCCACATCGCGTCGCGCTCGGTCGGATCGCGATCCATGTCGCCGTTCTCCTCGCCGTTGCAGGAGAGGAAGGCGAACCTCAGATCGCCCGAAAGATCGGTTTCGACCGGGTAGTCGCGATCTTCGAAGCGGTATCCGCGATCGGCGCTGTCGAGCCGCAAATCGAAACGCCAGACCGCGAGCCCCTCCAGCGTGGCGATGCGGCGCGGTTGGAGTTCGGTGGTGCCCGCCCGCAGCGTTCCACAAGCCTCGCTTTCGGGTCGGATGAGGATCGCGGCAAGGCGCAGGCCATCGGTGTCATGGCCCCGCAGATGCAGGATTGGGCCGGCATGGCGGGAGGCGGGGCTCATGGTCAGGTCGTGGCTCCTCGAGCCCGGTCGACGCCGGGCGCTATTGCTCGGCGTAGGTCGCCCAGGTCTTTTCCTCGGGCGGCGGAGGAAGCTCTTTGCCGCCGCGCTGCCGATGCAGATGGACCTTGGCAATGAAATTTCCAGAGATCGGCGCGGTGACGAAGAGGAAGGCCATCACCAGAAGCTCGTGCAGCGAGGCGTCGCCGGAGGCAAAGGCATGGATCATCGAAGCCAGCAGCAGCGAACCGACGCCCAGCGTCGAGGCCTTGGTCGGAGCGTGCAGCCGCTTCATCGGCTGATCGAGCTTCAGCAGCCCGTAGGAGCCGATCAGCGTGAAGGCGGCGCCGATGATCAGCAGCGCGGCCACGAGGATCTCCAGCAGCATCATCCCCCCGGTCATTCGATGATGTCCCCGCGCAGCACGAAGCGCGCCAGCGCCACGGTCGAGACGAAGCCCAGCATGGCGAAGATCAGCGCGCTCTCGAAATAGATCTGGGTGCCCAGATAAAGCCCGAGCAGGATGATCAGGCCGATGGCGTTGATCACCATCGTGTCGAGCGCGAGGATGCGGTCGCCGGTATGCGGCCCGATCACCAGCCGGATCATGGCGAGGATCTGCGCCAACCCGAGCGCGCCGATGGCGATGAAGAGGGCGGTGTCGATCATTCGAAAATCTCCTTCAACCGGCGCTCGTAGCGGGTCTTGATGTCGTCGCGCACCGCCTCCGGATCGGGCGCGTCGAGCGCATGGACCAGCAGCGCGTGCCCGTCCGCCGAGAGATCGGCGCTGACCGTGCCGGGGGTCAGGGTGATGGTCCCCGCCAGCATCGCGATCGCCTCGGGCGTACGGATCTCGAGCGGGATCACCACCCAGTTCGGTGCCATGTCCTCATTGCGCTTGAACAGCACGATCATCGCCACCTGCACGTTGGCAACCATGATGTCCCAGATCACCATGAGGAGGTAGGAAACGAGGCGTGCCGGCCTGCCGATCTTCGGACGGTCCGGCCAGAAGGCGCGGGTCGCCATCGGGATCACGATCCCGAGCAGCGCGCCGAAAACGACGGTGCCGAGGCTGAGATCATTGATCAGCAGGCACCACACCAGCACCAGAAGGGCCGAGAGCAGCGGGTGCGGCAACAGCTTTCGCGTTAGGCGCATCGACATCAGTGATCCCCCCCGGTGTCATCCGTGGCCTCGTCTGCGTGATCGTCCTCGCCGGCATGCGGATCGTCCTTGATCTGCTTGCCGGGCGTGGTGAGCACCAGCTCGATATAGGGTTCGGGCGAGAAGAGCTGCGCCGCCGTCGCGGACAGGGCCCGGTTGACCGGCCCGGCGAAGACGGTGAGCGCCACCAGCATCGCGATCAGCCCGCCGATCGCGATCATCGGCAGAACCGGGCGCGGCACCAGCGGTCCGCGGGTCGAGCCGGGCTGTGCGGTATCGTCCTCGACTTCCGGTGCGGTCTCGCAGTCGATCGGCTCGATGTCCGGGCCTTCCTGATGTGCCTTCCAGAAGACGAGCGAGCCCGCGCGCGAAAAGCCCACCACCGCGACGAGCGAGCCCGTGAGCACCACCGCCCAGACCCACCACACCAGCGGGCTGGAGCCTGCGGCGTCGAGGATCAGTAGCTTGCCGAGAAAACCCGAGAGAGGGGGCAGGCCGGTCATGGCGATCGCCGCGACGAAGAACATGCCCGCCAGTAGCGCGCCGCCCTCGATCGGCTGGGCATGCACTAGCATCGGCCCGGCCGCGCCGCGCCGGTCGCGGATCTGGTCGACGAGCAGGAACAGCGCCGCCGTCGCGAAGGTCGAATGGATCGCGTAGTAGAGCGCGGCGGCGATGCCGTCGGGGGTGAAGACCGACACGGCGCTGAGCAAGAGCCCCATCGAGCCGATCACCGAGAACGCCACCAGCCGGTCGATGCGGCGCGCGCCCAGCACGCCGATCATGCCGAGCGCGAGCGTCAGCAGCGCCGCCGGAAGCAACCAGACGTCGAAGAGGCCTTGGGTGATCTCGAGATCAGGCGGGAACACCAGCGTGTAGACGCGGATAATACCGTAGGCGCCGACCTTGGTCATGATCGCGAAGAGGGCGGCGACGGGGGCGGGGGCATAGGCATAGCTGTCGGGCAGCCAGAAATGCAGCGGCAGCACAGCAGCCTTGATCGCGAAGACCATTAGCAGCAGCACCGCCGCGACGCGAATGCCGGCCGAAGCCTCGGCGTCGAGCTCGGCCACGCGGCCCGCCAGATCGGCCATGTTGAGCGTGCCGGTCTGAGCATAGATCGTGCCTAGGGCGAAGAGAAAGAGCGTGGAGCCAAGGAGGTTGTAGAGCACGTATTGCGTGCCCGCGCGTAGCCGGTCCCTGCCTCCCGCGTGGATCATCAGCCCGTAGGAGGCGATGAGCAGCACCTCGAAGAAAACGAAGAGGTTGAAGGCGTCGCCGGTGAGGAAGGCGCCGAGAATGCCCATCAGCTGGAACTGGAACAGTGGGTGGAAATGCCGTCCCCGCCCGTCCCAGCCCGAGCCCATGGCGTAGAGCAGCACCAGGGGTGCGAGCAGCGAGGTCAGCAGCACCATCAGCGTCGAAAGCCGGTCCGCCACCAGCACGATGCCGAATGGGGCGGGCCAGTTGCCGAGTTGGTAGAGCGTGATCGTGCCATCCGAGGCCTGCCAGAACAGGCCGATGGCGATGGCGGTGATCGCCAGGGTTCCCGCCATCGAAAGCGCACGCTGCACCACGAGGTGTTCGCGCACCATCAGCACGAGGATCGCCGCCAGCAGCGCCGGCAATACGATGGGGGTGATGATCCAGTGGCTCATCGTGCACCTCCTTCGGCCACAGAGGGTGCGTTGGTGTCGTCTTCGGCACGCGCGGGTCGGTCGACGCGGTCGTCATCGGACGAGAGCCAGCTGCCCAGCGCGATCATCACCACCACGGCGGTCATCCCGAAGGAGATCACGATGGCGGTCAGGACCAGCGCCTGCGGCAGCGGGTCGGTATAGCGCTCGGCGCCGTCTCGCAGGACCGGGGGCGCATCCATCGCCAGCCGCCCAGAGGCGAAGAGAAAGACGTTGACGGCATAGCTCAGCAGCGAGGTGCCGATGATGACGGGAAAGGTCCGCAGGCGCAGCACCAGGTAGATGCCGGCGGCGGTCAGGACGCCGACGGCCGACGCGATCAGTAGTTCCATCTCAGCTGCCCTCGCGCTTTGCATCCACGACCGGATCGAGCTCCTCGCCCCGCGACGGATCGATGTCCATCGCGTGGTCGGAGGTTTCCGTGCCGGCCCTGTAACCCAGCCGCGAAAAACTTTCGAGCGAGAGCATCACCGCGCCGAGCACGGCGAGGAACACGCCGAGGTCGAAGCCCATGGCGGTGGCCAGCTCGAACTCCTCCATAGGCGGTATCCGGAAATAGCCGAATGCCGAGGTCAGGAAGGGTTGCCCGACGAACCAGGCGCCGATGCCGGTGAGACCGGCCACGAAGACGCCGGCGCCAATGATCCCGTGATAGGGATAGCGCTGGCGCCGCGCCGCCCAGGCAAAGCCCGAGGCCATGTATTGCGTCACCACGGCGATCGCGACCACGAGGCCCGCGACGAAGCCGCCGCCGGGATCGTTGTGGCCGCGCAGGAAGATGTAGACGCCGACCATCAGGATAACCGGCATCATCACCCGCGTCAGCACCACCATCATCAGCGGGTGCGCATCGCCGGCCTGCGGCTCTTCATGCCCGCGGTTCAACAGCTTGCGGCGTACCTTCCCCGAGAGCAGGGTTTCGGTCAGCGCGTATATCACCAGCGCGGCGATGCCGAGCACGATGATTTCGCCGAAGGTGTCGAAGCCCCGGAAGTCGACCAGGATCACGTTGACCACGTTGTCGCCGCCGCCGCCCTTGTAGGAGTTGGCGAGGTGGTAGTCCGAGATCGGCGCGATCGGGAACTCGGTCGAGAGAATGGACCAGATCAGCCCCGCCGCGGCGATGCCGCCGGCCCCGGCGATGATCGCATCGCGGGTGCGCCGCGCCGCCCCGGATTCGTTGGGCGTGGTGTTGGGCAGGAAGTTCAGCGCCAGCAGCAGCAGGATGATCGTCACCACCTCGACCGAGATCTGCGTGAGCGCGAGATCGGGGGCGGAGAAATGGTTGAAGCCGACGGAGACCATCAGGCCGATGATCCCCATGAGCATCAGCACCGTCAAACGGTTGCGATGCACCGCCACGAGGAAACCGGTGGCGGCGATCAGCATCGCCCATGCCGCTATGGCGATCGGCGTGACGGGTAGAAGCGGGCGCCGGATCTCGGCGCCGGTCGTGCCCGAGAACCATGCATGCGCGCCGACCGCCACCACGGTCAGCACCATGATCGCGGCGTAGCGGGTGAAGGCTCCGTCATGCAGGCCGCGCGTCACCGGACGCGCCAGCGCGACGCAGCCCGCGATGATCCGGTCGAAGATGTCCTTCGCTTCGGGGCGCCGCGCCGCCTCCCAGATCCGCGACAGTGGCGCAAAGCCCATCAGCAGCAGCGCGCCGCCGATCACCGCGATCGCCGACATGAACAGTGCCGGGGTCAGGCCGTGCCAGAGCTTCAGATGGGCGTCAGGCAACTCGGCGGCCGAGCCGATCACCGCTCCGGTGACAAGCTTCACGAAGGGCTCGGCAAGCGCCGGAAACAGGCCGATCACCACGACGGGAATGATCAGCAGCGCCGGCGGCAGCCACATGCCGGGATTCGGATCATGCGGATGCGCCGGGTAATCGTCGCGTTCGGGGCCTAAGAAGGTATGGGCGATCAGCCGGAAGGAATAGGCGGCCGAGAACAGCGCCCCCAGCGTCGCCACGACGGTGACCAGCATCGGCATGCCGAACAGCGTCGTATGCGCGGCTTCCTCGAGCATCATCTCCTTCGACAGGAAACCGTTGAGCAGCGGAATGCCCGCCATCGACAGCCCTGCCAGCGTCGCGATAGCGAAGGAGATCGGCATCAGGCGCCGCAGCCCGCCCAGCCTTCGCATGTCGCGGGTATGCACGCCGTGATCGACGATGCCGGCGGTCATGAAGAGCGCGGCCTTGAAGCTCGCATGGTTGAGGATGTGGAACACCGCCGCCATCGCGCCAAACGCCGTACCGGTGCCCAGCAGGAAGGTGATCAATCCCAGATGCGACACGGTCGAGAAGGCCAGCAACGCCTTCAGGTCGTGCTTGAAGATCGCGATGAAGGCGCCGAGCACCATGGTCACGAGACCGGCCGTCGTGACGATGTAGAACCATTCCTCGGTGCCCGCGAGCACCGGCCAGAGCCGCGCCAGCAGGAACAGCCCGGCCTTCACCATGGTGGCCGAGTGCAGATAGGCCGAGACCGGGGTCGGGGCCGCCATCGCATGCGGCAGCCAGAAATGGAACGGGAACTGCGCCGACTTGGTGAAGCAGCCCAGCAGGATCAGCAGCAAGGCCGGGACATAGAGCGGCGAGGCCTGCACCACGTCGCGCTGTTCGAGGATGACGCTCAGATCGTAGCTGCCGACGATCTGGCCCAGAAGCAGCATGCCGCCGATCAGCGCCAGCCCGCCCATGCCGGTTACCGCGAGCGCCATGCGCGCGCCCTGACGGCCTTCGGGCAGGTGCTTCCAGAACCCGATGAGCAGGAAGGAGGAAAGCGAGGTCAGCTCCCAGAAAATCAGCAGAAGCAGGATGTTGTCGGAAATCACGATGCCTACCATCGCGCCCTGGAACAGCAGCAGGTAGCTGAAGAACTCGCCCATGTTGTCGTCGCGCGACAGGTAGTGGCGTGCATAGGCGATGATCAGCAGCCCGATCCCGAGGATCAGCGCCGCGAACATGAAGCCCAGCGGGTCGAGGAACAGGTTCGCGTTGAGCCCCAGCCCCGGCATCCAGTCGAGCCGGGCCGAGACCGTCTCGCCCCGCAGGATGGCGGGCAGATGCGTGAGCAGCCCCACCGCGGCCGAGGCCGTGACGAGGAAGGTGGCGGTGAAACAGGCCTGGCGACCGGCCCGGATCATCAGACCGGGCAGCAGCGCGCCGAGGAACGGGAGGAGGGCGATGATGAATAGCGACATGGCGCGCACTATTGCGGAGACGAAGCGCGGCGACCAGACTCGGGCAGAAATTTACGACGCCCCGGGGTGCTTTATTCTGTCGCAGCGACGCACGGCGCTGTCATGGCGGCTCGCCTGGCGGTGACGACCGGGAGAGAGGCCGGGGTCGAGCATCTCCATTTCGCCGCGTGATCGGGGCTCGGTACGAATCACGCGGCTCTCATCTTCGATGTCGCGGCCCGTACCGCGGACGGCCAAGGATGGCATTTCTCCTGGGATCGGAGCAAAGATGAGCGCACCCGAGGCCACCCTAGCGGGATCGCTGTGCCGATCGTTCCTCGCTGGCACGGCGTTGACACTTCGGCAGCACGTCATCGCAGTTGCCGCAGTTGCGCATGCGGCTTTCGCAGTGTGGGGGAGCATGGCAAAACGAAACCTATCACATTTGCCCGTCGCGCAGCCTGATGCTAGACAGCGCCTCTCCCACCCGCAGCCCGGATCGAGACATGACCTCAGGCCCGACCCCATTGTCAAACGCTGCCCGCCTGTCCGTCGCCCCGATGATGGATTGGACCGATCGCCATTGCCGGCATCTGCACCGTCTGCTGTCGCGGCGAACCCTGCTTTATACCGAGATGGTGACCGCGCCCGCCGTGATCCATGGCGATCGCGAGCGGCTGCTGGGATTTGGTGATACTGAACATCCCGTGGCGCTGCAGCTCGGCGGGTCGGACCCGGCCGAACTTCGCGAGGCGGCGCGGATCGGGGCCGAGTTCGGCTATGACGAGATCAATCTCAACTGCGGCTGTCCCTCGGACCGGGTGCAGTCCGGTGCCTTCGGCGCGGTTCTGATGACGCGGCCCGATCTGGTGGCCGAATGCTGCGCAGAGATGATCGCCGTAAGCCCGGTCGAGGTGACGGTGAAATGCCGCATCGGCGTCGACGAGCAGGAGCCCGAGACGGTCCTGCCCCATTTTCTCGAGACGGTCGCGGCGGCGGGCGTCGGCCGCTTCACCATCCATGCGCGCAAGGCCTGGCTGCAGGGGCTGAGCCCCAAGGAAAACCGCGACATCCCCCCGCTCGACTACGATCTGGTGGCGCGGATGAAGCGCGCCTATCCGCATCTGCACCTGTCCGTGAATGGCGGCGTCGGCTCGCTCGACGAGGCCGAGACCTTCCTGAAGGCCGGTCTTGACGGGGTGATGATCGGCCGGGCCGCGTATCACGCGCCCGCCGATGTCCTGTGCGAGGCCGACCGGCGCATCTGGGGCGATCCGGGCACGAGCCGCGCCGAGGCGGCGGTGCGCGACATGCTGCCCTATATCGAAGCGCATCTCTCGGCGGGTGGTCGGTTGCACCAGGTGACGCGGCACATGCTCGGCCTCTTTGCCGGTCGCCCGGGCGCACGGGGCTGGCGGCGGGTTCTGTCCGAGGGCGCGTCGCGCCCGGGCGCCGGGCCGGAGCTGGTGATCGAAGCGCTGGGCCGGGTTGAGGACCTGCAGCAGGCGGCCTGAGTACCAGTTTTCCTCCGACGGCCCCTTGTGGCCAAGCCGGGGGGCGGGCATCGCTGTCGCGAAACGAGCGGGAGCGCCAGATGCCTGAAACCACGCTGCTTTTGTCCATGGGGGCGATGCTGCTCGCCATCGGCGCCTTCGCGGGCGTGCTGGCCGGGCTCCTTGGCGTCGGCGGCGGCATCGTTCTGGTGCCGGCCTTCTTCTATGCCTTCGCCGGTCTGGGATACGAGTCGCCGCAGCTGATGCAGATCTGCCTTGCCACTTCGCTGGCCACGATCATCGTCACCTCGGCCCGCTCGGTCCTGAGCCATGATCGCAAGGGCGCGGTCGATTGGGCCGTCCTGCGCGGCTGGGCTCCCGGCATCGCTTTGGGCGCGCTGGCGGGGGTGCTGGTGGTGGCGCAGCTGCGCACCACGGTGCTGCAGCTCATCTTCGGAGGGCTGGCACTGAGCGTGGCGCTCTACATGGTGCTGGGGCGCAGCCATTGGCGACTGGGCGAAACCATGCCCTCCGGCTGGCGCCGCGCCGCGATGGCCCCCGCGGTCGGGCTCCTTTCGGTGCTGATGGGGATCGGCGGCGGCAGCTTCGGGGTGCCGATCATGACGTTGCACGGCGTGGCGATGCACCGCGCCGTGGCCACGGCCGCCGGGTTCGGCCTGCTGATCGCGCTGCCTTCGGTGATGGGCTTCCTGCTGACGCCGCTCCCCGCCGGTGTCGCGCCGCCGATGACGCTGGGCTCGGTGAACCTGCCGGCCTTTCTTCTCGTCATCGCGATGACGCTGCTGACCGCGCCGCTCGGGGCCGCGCTGGCGCATCGGACGGATGCCAAGCGGCTCAAGCGGGTGTTCGGTGCCTTCCTGATCCTGGTCGCGCTTAACATGCTGCGCAAGGCGCTGATCTAGCGCTCCAGCCGTGCCTTGCGGCCGCCGCGCCGGCCCTTGGGCGCGGGCTCGCGCCCGGGCAGCTCGGCCATCACCGCGCGGCGCTCCTCGGCGCTCATCCGACCCCAGGCGGCGATCTCGTCGATGGAGCGGGCGCAGCCGAGGCAGAGCCGGGTTTCGGGATGGATCGTGCAAAGCTTCACGCAGGGGCTTTCGATCTCGGCCCGGCTCCAGACCTCGTCGCTCATGACCGTCCCATGTAGCTTAGCCGGTCCAAGAGACCCTGCAGAATGTATCCGGCCGCGACCGCGTCGATCAGCTCGCCCCGGCGCTTGCGCGAATGGTCGGCTTCGAGCAGCGCGCGCTCGGCCGCGACGGTCGAGAGCCGCTCGTCCCAAAAGCCGATCGGGATCTCTGTCAGCCGTGACAGGTTGCGTGCGAAGGCACGGGTCGACTGGGCGCGCGGCCCCTCGGAGCCGTCCATGTTGCGCGGCAGTCCAAGCACGAAGCCGGCGATGCCGCGACCCTCGGCGATGGCCAGAAGCCGCGCCGCATCTTCGGTGAACTTCTTGCGCTTCACCGTCTCGAGCGGCGTCGCGACCGAGCGGAGCCCGTCGGAGACGGCGACGCCGATGGTCTTGGTGCCGAAGTCGAGACCGGCCAGGGCGCCGGCGCGGGGCAGGGCGGCGGCAAAGTCTTCGGCCGTCTCGAAGATCATTCCGCCACCCCCGCCTTGCGTGCCGCGTCCCGGATCTGCTCGAGATCGGGCGTGCCCGCGAAAACCTGTTGCGCCTCGCTCCAGATCGCCTCTGCGCGGTCGGTTTCACCGAGCACACTGAGGGCCCCGATCAGCCGGGCCCAGTCCGGGGCCGCGCCGCCGCTTTCGGCCAAGCGCGCGGCCAGGCCATCGACCATGCCCCGGATCATCTCGTCGCGCGCGGCCGGGTCCATGTCCTGCGCCGCCGCGATATCGGCGGCCGAAGGGCCGGGCGCCGATGGCGGCGTGTAGTCGACCCCGGCAAGCGCCGCAGCGCGGCCGATCTGCGCCCGGGCCAGCTCCACATGCGGCGAGGCAGGATCGCCTCGCTCGATCACGCGTTTCCAATATCGGAAGGCGAGGTCGGGCCGTTCGATCTGCGCTTGCAGCAGGCCCATGTAGTAGAGCGGCCCCGCCGCATCCGGATCGGCGTCGAGCAGCCGTGCCAGCAACGCCTCGCTTTCGGGCGTCACGAGTCCGCCTGTGGCCGCGACCATCCGGTCGACCAGCGCCAGCCGATCCTCGAAGCTGGCGTCGTCGCCCTTGATTTCGATCACCCGCTCCTGTGCGCGGGCGGCGGCGGCGTAATTGCCCAAGGCCGCCTCGTGCCGCGACAGAAGCTGCCAACCGGTCAGGTCGTCGGGCCGTTCTGGCACCGCCTCGCGCAGCTGTTCGACCATCGCGAGATATTCCTCGGGGGCGGCCGCCTGCATGGCGGGGGTGACGGCCTCGGCCTCGGCTTGGCTCGGGCGATCGGCGCGCAGCTCGCGCGCCATTTCCAACCGTTCGGACAAAGGCGCGTCGGGGCGGCCCGGCGCCCCGAGATCTGCGTAGAGCCAGATGGCTCCACCGATCACCACGACGCCGCCGAACAAGGCCACCGGCCATACCGGCCCGCGCGATTGCATGCGGGGTTCGCGCGCGGCGCGGTCGGCCGCGATGAGCCGCCGGCCGATCTCGGCCCGGGCGCGCTCGGCCTCGTCGGGACCGATCAGTCCGCGTGCGCGGTCCGCCTCGATCTCCGCGAGCTGGTTGCGATAGAAATCGAGATCCGCGTTGCTGCCGGCCTCTTGGCCCGGCCGCAGCAGCGGTGCCGCCAGAGCGAGGGCCACGACCCCGCTAAGGGCCAGCGCGATGATCCAGAACAGCATGCGTCACTCCTGTCTTGTGCCGTCACTACAGCGCGGAGCCCGGCCCCGAAACCCCCGCGAGGGTCGCACCCGGCCACGTCCGCGCGAGCAAGGTGGCGCCAAAGCTACTGTGGCGCTGCCGCAGCCCTCCCGAAACATCGCAAAAAATTTACTAACGGTCGGAACCCGCCCGTCTGGGTAACGTTGGCCGACGAATGACACATTGACGGAGCATCTCGCATGTCCGACCCGAACATCAACAACAACAACGTGAATCCGCCGCCGAAGAAGAGCGGCGGCAGCTCAATCGCGCTGATCGTCGGCGGCCTCGTGGTGGCCGTGATCGTCCTCTACTGGCTGTTTGCCGGTGGCAGCGAGGTCGATAACGCCGACGTTGTCGGCGAGGAAACCAACATCAACGTCGAGACCGAGGCCGAAGGCGCCGCCGAAAGCATCGAGGATACCGGCACCGCCGTGGTCGAAGAGGTCGAGGATGCGGGTGCCGCAGTCGAGACCGAGGTCGAGGAAGGTGCGGCCGAGATCGAGGAAGAGGCTGCCGAGGCCGAAGCCGAGATCGAAGAGGCGCCGGCCGATTCGACCGACACGATCGAAGTCGAGGGCGACGCCGAGGTGGTCCAGTAATCGAACCGTTCCGGCCCTTGAGACCGGAGTGGTTCTTGAGGGACGAGTTCCTGACGCGTCCCCCATCGCAGGAGCCGTGGCCACCCGGGCCGCGGCTCCTGTCGTTTCCGCCTGACGCGCGACCGGCTATCTGCCGCAGGTGATACCCGAGCGACCGCATCCAGCGCGCCTCTATCGATTGCAAGACCCGAATTTCCCACTGGTCCCATTGACCTTTGGCGGCCGGAGGTTCTGTTATGTGGCGCAAATCCACCACTGGCAGAAAAGCGAGACCGACATGGCTTTCGAACTTCCCGACCTCCCCTACGCCCACGACGCGCTCGCCTCCAAGGGCATGTCGAAGGAGACGCTCGAGTACCACCACGACCTGCACCACAAGGCCTATGTCGACAACGGCAACAAGCTGATCGCCGGCACCGAGTGGGACGGCAAGTCGCTCGAGGAGATCATCCGCGGCACCTATGACAAGTCGGCGGTGGCGCAGAACGGCATCTTCAACAACATCTCGCAGCTGTGGAACCACAACCAGTTCTGGGAGATGATGACCCCGAACGACAGCAAGATGCCGGGCGAGCTGGAAAAGGCGATCACCGACAGCTTCGGCTCGGTCGACAAGTTCAAGGAAGAGTTTGCCGCCGCCGGTGCCGGTCAGTTCGGCTCGGGCTGGGCTTGGCTGGTCAAGGGCGCCGATGGCGGCCTCAAAGTCACCAAGACCGAGAACGGCGTGAACCCGCTCTGCTTCGGCCAGACCGCTCTGCTGGGCCTCGATGTATGGGAGCACTCCTACTACATCGACTACCGCAACAAGCGCCCGGCCTACATTTCGAACTTCCTCGACAACCTGGTGAACTGGGAGAACGTCGCCTCGCGCATGTAAGCGCCCGACGTCGCGAGGCTATCGGCGATGCAATCGGCCCTCGCGAGCGATCGCGGGGGCCTTTCTCATGCGCCACCGTACCGCTCCTCGCCGGAACCCCGCCTCTCATGAATCGTTGGTCTCGCGAACGCAAGACAGGAGGCTCCCATGGCCGACAGGGCACGATCCAAGGACGGCGTGAAGGAAACCGACGCCTATGTAAGCGACGAAGACAAGGGCGGCGCCGGCAACCAGCCCGGCCGCGAAGGTGGGGATCTCACCCGCAAGGTTGGGACGCGAGACGATCTAAAGCGTGCAGAGCAGTACGATCCCGGCGTCACCCGCGTGCGCAAGAGCGACGAGAAGGATACCGAGTGATGGCGAAGATCGACAACGGAACTTGGGTTCTCGTCGCCGATGGCGAGAAGGCGTTGATCCTCGAGAACGTCACCGATGACCAGCATCCGAACCTGCGCGTCGTGCGCAAGGAGGAGCAGGAGAACCCGCCGGACCGCGAGCAGGCGACCGACAAGGCGGGCCGGCTGGCCGATACCGGTCCGGGACAGCGCACCGCGCTGGCCGAGACCGATTTCCACCAACTCGCCAAGGATCGGTTCGCCGCCGATCTCGCCGATATCCTCTACCGCAACGTCCACAAAGGCCGCTTCGAAAAGCTGGTCGTGGTCGCCAGCCCTCAGGTGCTCGGCGCGCTGCGCAGCGAGATGCACAAGGAAGTGGCCGATACCGTGGTGGCCGAGGTCCCGAAGACGCTTACCAACCACCCCGTCGCCGAAATCGAAAAGGCCGTGGCGGACGAAATCGCCGGGTGAATAGTCTCGGGCCGCCCCTTGGGGCGGTCCGTCATCCCGGCAGGGCCGCCTCCAGCGCCCGTTCCAACCCCTTCACGCTCGGGACGTATTGGATGAACGCCTTGAGGCTTTCATCCGCGAAACCCTCGTCGATGACATGATTCAGAAGCTGGCGCAGAGGCTGCCAGTAGCCTTCGGCGTCCAGAAGCAGGATCGGCTTGCCGTGCAGGCCGAGCTGGCGCCAGGTCAGCACCTCGAAGAACTCGTCGAGCGATCCGGCGCCGCCGGGCAGCATGACGATCGCCTCGGCGTTCATGAACATGACCTTCTTGCGCTCGTGCATCGTCTCGGTGACGACATAAGTGTCGAGATCGGTCTTGCCGACCTCGGCATCGACGAGATGGCGCGGGATCACCCCGAAGCTCGACCCGCCCATGCCCTGCGCCGCGCGCGCCACCGCGCCCATCAGCCCGACATCCCCGGCCCCGTAGACCAGCCGCCATCCGCGCCGCGCCAGCATCTCGCCGGTTTCGCGGGCCACGACCTCGTAGGCGGGGCGCAGGCCGGGACGCGAGCCGCAATAGACGCAGACCGAGTTGGAAAAGGCGGGAAGGGGCATCTGGGAACTCCGGGTTGTGTCCCGTCACTGGTAGAACGCAGCCCCCGTCCGCTCAAGCGCGGGCTTCGGCGCCGCGCTCTGGCCATCCGGCAACGTGCATCCTAGTTTGGGGCGGCCGCCGCCAGCCCGGAGCCAGCCGATGCGACGCCTGTCTAAGACCGACGCCAATCTTTCGGGCCAGCCCGTGCGGGGATGGGACACGATCCGGCAGGTGATCCCCTATCTGTGGCCCGAAGGTAAGGCGTGGGTGAAGCGCCGCGTCGTGCTGGCCGTATCGCTACTGATCATCGCTAAGCTGATCGCTGTGGCCACGCCGCTTTTCTACAAGGCCGCCGTCGATGCGCTGGCGGGCGAGGGCGAGAGCGCGGCGATGCTGCTGGCGTTTGGCGCAGCGGGGCTCACGATGATCTACGGGCTGGCGCGTCTCGCCAATGTCGGCTTCCAGCAGCTGCGCGACGTGGTGTTCACGCCTGTGGGGCAGAGGGCGCTCCGCAAGCTTGCGCTCAGGACCTTCCAGCATATCCACGCGATGAGCCTGCGCTATCACATCAGCCGAAAGACCGGCGGACTCAGCCGGATCATCGAGCGCGGCGTGAAGGGCGTGGATTTCCTGCTGCGCTTCCTGCTGTTCTCGATCGGTCCGCTGATCCTGGAACTGCTGCTGGTCGCGGTGGTGCTCTTCTTCCTGTTCGACGTCTGGTATCTCGTCGTGGTGCTGGGCACGATCATCCTTTACGTCGCCTTCACCTTCAAGGTGACGGAGTGGCGGGTCCGGATCCGCAAGCAGATGAACGATCAGGACACCGACGCCAATCAGAAGGCGATCGACAGCCTGCTCAACTTCGAGACGGTAAAGTATTTCGGGGCCGAGGGCCGGGAGGCCGCGCGCTACGATTCCGCGATGGAGAAATACGCTGCCGCCGCGACGCGCACCAACTATTCGTTGGCCTTCCTCAATTTCGGCCAGTCGCTGATCATTACCACCGGCCTCGTCGTGGTCATGATCATGGCCGCCGTGGGCGTTCAGCGCGGCGCGCTCAGCGTCGGCGATTTTGTCATGGTCAACGCCTACATGATCCAGATCACCATGCCGCTGAACTTCCTCGGCACCGTCTACCGCGAGATCCGGCAGGCGCTGATCGACATGGGCGAGATGTTCGACCTGTTGAACCAGCCGCCGGAAGTCACGGACAGGCCGGGCGCCAAGGCGC
Organism: Limimaricola soesokkakensis; assembly: GCF_900172345.1. Classification (GTDB taxonomy): domain Bacteria; phylum Pseudomonadota; class Alphaproteobacteria; order Rhodobacterales; family Rhodobacteraceae; genus Limimaricola; species Limimaricola soesokkakensis. The sequence continues at coordinate 123,040 of NZ_FWFY01000011.1, read as the reverse complement.
TGGTGGTGCCGCGGGGTGAGATCGTCTTCGACGATGTCTGCTTCGGCTACGAGGCGGCGCGCGGTATCCTCAAGGGTGTGTCCTTCACCGTGAGGCCCGGCGAGACCGTCGCCATCGTCGGTTCATCCGGGGCCGGAAAATCGACCATCGGCCGGCTGCTGTTCCGTTTCTACGACGTGACGGAGGGCGCGATAAGGATCGACGGTCAGGACCTGCGCGAGGTGACCCAGAACAGCCTGCATGCGCAGATCGGCGTGGTGCCGCAGGACACGGTGCTGTTCAACGATACAATTCTCTACAACATCGCCTATGGCCGCGACGGCGCCACGCGCGAGGAGATCGAGGCAGTGGCGCGCGCGGCGCAGATCCACGATTTCATCATGTCTCTGCCCGAGGGCTACGACACGACGGTCGGCGAACGCGGGCTGAAGCTCTCAGGCGGCGAAAAGCAGCGGGTCGGTATCGCCCGCACCCTGCTCAAGGATCCGCCGATTTTGCTTCTCGACGAGGCCACGAGCGCGCTCGACACCGATACCGAGCGCGAGATTCAGGGTCAGCTACGCGCCATGGGGCAGGGGCGTTCGGTGATCACCATCGCACATCGGCTGTCTACAATTGCAGATGCCGACCGGATCGTGGTGCTGGAAGCCGGAAAAGTGGTCGAATCCGGGCGCCACGAGCATCTTTTGGCGCAGGAGGGCCGCTATGCGCAGCTCTGGTCGCGCCAGCGGGCCGAGGAGGCCGAAGCCGCGTGATTGCGCTTCTGAACCGATCGGTCTAGCCTGCGCGCGAGTCGCCCGCCGCGCGTGGGCCAATCGCCGTTTCGCGTGCCCCGTGCGCGGAGTTCAAGGACAGCCCTATGTTTTCGCCGATGTTCCGCACCGCGCTGGTGCTGGGCCTGCTCTCCGCCGTGGGCCCCTTCACGATCGACATGTATCTGCCCGGTCTTCCAGGTCTTGCCGCCGATTTGCGCGTCGACGAGGCGGCGGCGCAGGCGACGATCAGCGCCTATTTCCTGGCCTTCGGCCTGGCGCAGCTCTTTTACGGGCCCTTCGCTGACGCGGCGGGCCGCAAGGCGCCGGTCTACATCGGCGTCGGCGTGTTCCTCGTGGCGACGATCGGCTGCGCCTTGGCACCGTCGCTGCCTTGGCTGGTGGCGTTCCGCGCTTTGCAGGGCCTCGGCTGCGCGGCGCTGATGGTGGTGCCGCGCGCCATGGTGCGCGACATGTATACCGGTCACGAGGCGACGCGGCTGGTGGCGATGATCATGCTGGTGATCTCGGTCTCGCCGATGCTGGCGCCGCTTTCGGGCGCAATCATGATGACCTTCACCGGCTGGCGCGGAATCTTCTGGGCGCTTGCGGTCGTGGCTACGCTGGCGCTGCTGTTGTCGGTCTTCGCTCTCAAGGAGACGCTGCCCGAGGAACGCCGCCGCCCGGTGCGGCCGCGCCTGCTCGCGGCCTCGGCCAAGCGGCTGTTCCGCGACCCGACCTTCATGGCGCTGACCTTCGTGTCGGGCTTCGGCATGGCGAGCTTCTTCGTCTTCATCGCGAGCGCCAGCTTCGTCTACACGCAGCAATACGGGCTGACGCCGCTGCAGTTCAGCCTCGCCTTCGCGACCAATGCGGTGGGCTTCTTTGGCGCGAGCCAGTTCGCCGCGACGCTGGGCCGCCGTATCGGCCTTTTGCGGATGCTGCGGCTGGCGCTGACGGGCTTTGCCGTCTTCAGCCTGACGCTCCTGTCGATCACGGCGGCGGGCTACGCCTCGCTGCCGGTGCTGATGGGGCTGCTCCTGTGCGGCAACGCCTGCCTCGGCCTCGTCATCCCGACGAGCCAGGTCATGGCGCTCGACCCGCATGGCGAGATCGCCGGTCTCGCCTCGTCGCTGGGCGGCACGCTGCAGATGATGACAGGCGGGCTTATGGTCGCGCTCACGGGGCCGTTCTTCAACGGCACGGCGCTGCCGATGGTCGCGGTGATCGCGGGCTGCGCGGTGATGGCGCTCGGCCTCGCGCTTGTGGCGCTGGGCCGGGGCGAAAGAACGCCGCAACCGGCCTGACGACCCTTGTAGCCTTGATGCCGTAAGGGCCGCCCCTCCCAGGGCGGCCCTTTTGCCACGGCTCACTCGGCGGCACGCAGCGTCGCCGCCACGGGCGGCACCGGTCCGTCCTCGTCCTCCCACAGGATCTCGGGGGCCTTGATCCGCCGCGCCTCGCGCCGGAGCGCCCAGTCGCGCGCCGCCCGGCTGCCGCGTCCCATCGAGAGCCGGGCCATCAGCCGCGACATCCAGTGCGCGTAGCGCGCAGCCCAGATTCTGAGCGCCAGCATTGCCGGGGTGAAGACCAGCGTCAGCACCGTGGCGATGCCGAGGCCGAAGACCACGGCGGTGGCAAGCTGCTTCCACCACAGTGCGGTCGGGCTGTCGATCGTGTAGCCGCCGCCGAAGAAGTCTAGGCTCAGCCCGAACATCATCGGCGCGAGACCTGCCATGGTGGTGACGGTGGTAAGAAGGACCGGGCGGATCCGGTCCTCTGCGGTGCGGATCACCGCCTCGGTGCGCGGCATGTAGCGCTCGTAATCCTGATAGGTGTCGATCAGCACGATGTTGTTGTTCACCACGATCCCCGCCAGCGCGACGATGCCGGTGCCGGTCATGATGATCGAGAAGGTTTGCTCCATCACCAGCATGCCGATCAGCACCCCGGCGGTGGACATAACCACCGCGAGGAGCACCAGCACCGCGTTGTAGAAGCTGTTGAACTGCGCCAGCAGGATGATGAACATCAGCCCCAGCGCGCCGGTGAAGGCCCATTGCAGGAAGGCTTGGCTCTCGGCCTGATCCTGCTGGTCGCCGGTCCATTCCCAGCCGATTCCCGGTGGGAGGGGCGAAGTCTCGAGCCACTCGGTCAGCACCTCGATCCGCTCGTTGGCATTGACGCTGATGCGCGTAACTTCGCCGGCGTCGATGCGCTCCTGCAATTCGGGCCCGATCTCATCCTCGCGCACGACCCGGGTCTCGTCGCCCTCCACCAGCTTGACCAGCCCGGGCAGAACGTCGGCCTTCACCTCGAAATAGCGCTGCTGGCCGACCCGCGTGATCTCGGCGAGCTTGGCCACAGGGGTGCGGGTGACGAAGTTGGACAGCGGCACCAGCCCGGCGGGCGTCCGTACCCGCAGGCTGTCGAGCGTGGACAGCACGCGATCTTCTTCCGGCAGGCGCACTCGGATTTCGATCTCCTCGTCGGAGCTTTCGACGCGCATCGTGTCGAGCATGATGCCCCGGGTGACGAGTTGCACCATCGCGCCCACCGTCGCCACGTCGGCGCCGTAGCGACCGGCCTTCTCGATATCGACATCGATCTGCCAGTCGATCCCGGGCAGCGGCAGCGTGTCCTCGATCAGGGTCAGTCCCGGCGTCTCCTCGAACTGGTCGCGGGCCTGGGCCGTGGCGGCGCGCAGCACTTCGAAATTCTCGCCGGTGAGGCGCAGATTGACCGGTTTCGAGGCGCCCGGCCCCTGGGCAAGGTTCAGGATCTCGATACGGATGCCGGGGATGCCGTCGAGCTCGTCCTGCAGCCGTTCGAGCACCACATCCCCATCCAGATCGGCGAGGTCGTAGCCGTTCTCCCGCGCATAGGCGGGGCGCTCGTCCCATGGCACAAGTTCGATCTGCAGTTGGCCGACCGCGTCGGCCGGACCGCCGGCGCCGGCGGTGTTGGAGTTGAGCCCGCCTTGGCCCGCGAAGGCGAAAACCGACTGGACGCCGGGAAAGCCGACCACCACCTCCTCGGCCCCGGCTACCAGAGCGTCCTTCTCGGCAAGGCTGAGATTACCGCGCGCCTGCACGTAGATGATCGCCTGCTCGGGTTCGGTCTCGACGAAGAACTCGACGCCGTTGTTGTGGGTGCCGAAATAGGTGAAGGTCGTGAAGATGAAGGCGCCGACCCCCGCGATAGTCACGAGCGGCATCACCGGGTTGCCTGCGATCAACGCGATCAGCCGCCCGAAGGGTGAGCGGCGATACCCCGCGCGCAGCCGTTTCGGGGCGCGCCGGATCTTGGCCGCGGCGCCGAAGATCGTGGTCGCGATCGCGCCGGCAAGCGCGAGGCCGAGGCCCGGGGCCGCCTCGATCAGGCTGCGAGAGGGACGGGCCTCGCCGGTCAGATAACCCGGGTTCAGCGCCAGCATCAGCCCCACGAAGATGAGCCCCGCCGCCGGCGGCACCAGCGCCGCGCGCACCACCCATGGCAGACGCCTCCGCAGTCCCTCCGACACATGCAGAAGGCCACGGCTCATCCGGCCCAGCACGCCGCCCATCACCGGCAAGTAGATCAGCGCCACCACCAGCGAGGCCGAGAGCACGAAGATCAGCGTGACCGGGAGCATGCCCATGAACTGCCCCGCGACACCGGGCCAGAACAGCATCGGCAGAAAGGCGCAGAGCGTGGTCGCGGTCGAAGAGACCACCGGCCAGAACATCCGCTTGGCCGCCTCGACATAGGCGTGCATCGGGCCCACGCCCTCGGATATCCGCTTGTCGGCGTATTCGACCACGACGATGGCGCCGTCGACCAGCATGCCCACCGCGAGGATCAGGCCGAACATCACGATATTGGAGATGGAGATGCCCATCACCGCGAGGAGCGCGAAGCACAACAGGAAGGATGTTGGGATCGCGAAGCCGACCAGCAGCGCCGGGCGCGGCCCGAGCGTGGCCAGGACCACGATCATCACCAGCGCGATCGCGGTGAGCACCGAGCCTTCGAGCTGGCTGACCATCGAGGCGACGTTGCTGCTCTGGTCGTTTGAGGTGCCGACCTCGATCGCCGCACGAAGGTCTTCGGGCCAGGAAGCGCGCTCGGCCTCGACGGTTTCCCGCACGAGGGCGGCTGTATCGATCAGGTTGTATCCCTTGCGCTTGACCACTTGCAGCGCCACCGTGGTTTCGCCGTTATAGCGCGCGGTGGAGGTGCGATCCTCGAAGGTCAGGCGGATCGTCGAAAGATCGCCAAGCGTCACCACCCGGTCGCCATTGGTCTTCACGGGGATGTCGTAGATGTCGCGCGGCTCGTCGAAGCTCGACGGGATCTTCACCGAAAAGGCGCCCTGCGCCGTCTCGACCTCGCCCGCGGCGATCAGCAGGTTGTTGTTGGTGACCACCTGCAAAAGCTCGGCGGCGGTGACGTTGTAGGCCTCGAGCCGGAGCGGGTCGATCTCAACCTCGAGCATCTCGTCGCGCTGGCCGGTGAGATTGGCCGAGAGCACGGCGTCGAGCCCCTCGAGACGGTCCTGGAGCGATTTTCCAACGCGGATCAGCGTCCGCTCGGGCAGGGGGCCGGTCAGGTTGACGATGATGATCGGGAACTCGGAGAAGTTGATCTCGGCAACGGACCAAGCATCGGCACCATCGGGAAACTCGGCCTCGGCCGCGTTCATCGCGTCGCGTACATCGGCCATGATCTTGGTCTTGTCCCAGCCGAAGGCGAATTCGAGCGCCACGCCCGCATAGCCTTCGGAGGCGTTGGAGATCATCGTGTCGAGGCCGTCGAGATCGGCAAGCCGCGTCTCCATCGGCTTGACCAGAAGCTGTTCGGCATCCTCGGCCGAGATGCCGGGGAAGGGCACCGAGACAAAGAGCGCCGGGATCTCGATATCGGGTTCGCCCTCCTTCGGCAGGCCGATATAGGCGGCGATGCCCGCCGTGAGGCTGAGCACGATGAAGGCGAGGATCATCCGGGCGCGTGAGGCGGCCCAGTCGACGATGCCGGTCATTGCGCCTGCTCCCTGTAGCGCGGCGCGACGCGGACCCCGTCGGTCACGTATTCCTGACCCACGACGATGACCGACGCCACCGGGTCGAGCCCTGCCACCAGCACGCCCTCGGGCGTGTCGCGCAGCAATTCCACCGGCATGAAACGCGCCACCGGCGCCGCCTCCGGACCGCCGACGGTCCTGACCCCGAGCTGGCCCGAATCGTCGAGCGTCAGCGCCGATTGCGGCAGCAGATGCGCCTCCGTGCCATTGGTGTCGACGAGAATTTCCGCGGTCTGTCCGTCGCGGATCTGTAGGTCGGGGTTGGGCACCTTGACCTCGACCCGGAAGGTGCGCGTGGTCTCGTCGGCCGAGCGCGACACGAAGCTCACCTCGCCCGACAGTGCCTGCCCCGAGGCGAGCCGTCCCGTGGCCCGGGCGCCGACACGGATATCGTCGACGTCGACCTCCGGGACGAATCCCACGAGCTTGATCGGATCGAGCTGGACGATGGTCGCGCAGGGCGAGCCGGTCTGCATCAGTAGCCCCAACTCGGCCGTGTCCGTCTCCAATAGGCCGTCGAAGGGCGCGCGGATCATGAGCCGGTCGATTTCCCGCTGCGCCGAAGCGACGACGGCCTGCGCTGCTTCGATCCCGGCGCGGGCCGAGACGAGGCTCGATTCTGCGCTCTGCACCTGCGCGGATGCGGCCTCCAGCGCCGCCTCGGCGCTGATCACCGAGGTCTCGCTCTGGTATCCGCCTTGGCTTAGTCGCCGCGCATTGCTGAGGTTGATTTCGGCCTCGCGCAGCCGCGCCTCGGCTTCGGCTTTGCCGGCTTGGGCGGTGGGCACGCGGCTTTCGGCTTCGCTCAGCCGGGCCTGCGCTTCGGCAAGCTGGATCTCACGGGTGCCTGGATCAAGCTCGCACAGCGCCTCGCCGGTTTCCACGAAGGCGCCCTTGCGCAGCGGCTCCGAGATCACCCGGCCGGATGTCTCGGCGCGCACCTCGACCTCTCGCGCCGCCTCGGTGCGACCGCGCAGCACGACCGTATCGTCGACCTCGCGTGCCCTGCTGCGCAATGCCACGACGCCCACCTGCGGCGCGCCGTCCTCGGCTTCAGCCGGACCGGTATCCTCGGCAGCCGAGCCGTCGATCTGGGCTATGGCGTAGAGGCGATCCCGATCGACGATCAGGAGATAGAGAAAGCCGGCCACCAGAATCGCGGTGAGGGCAGGGATCAGTTTCATCTGGTTCCTTTCGGGGCGCCCGCACGCCCTGTCGACGAGGCGATCATAGCTTGGTGCCGGAAAAGCACGAAGCGCCGCGACGCGCTGAACTGTCCGGTTCAAACTACGATTCGGCGGCATCCTACTCAATGCACATTTCGTAGACGCGACATGGGGTCACGGGGGCAAGTTGCCGTCGCCGCGCGGGCCTTGTCCCCGCGCATGGCTTCACGATAAGACGGGCCCGATCCGACATGGCGCTCAGGCGCAACCCGAAGGGGAGACGAGGCGTGAGCAATTCCGACAGCTTCATCGGCGAGGTCAGCGAAGAGGTCCGGCGCGACCGGCTGTTCCACCTGCTGCGGCGCTATGGCTGGATCGGCCTCGCCATCGTCGTGCTGATCGTCGGCGGCGCAGCGGTCTATGAATGGCGCCAGTCGCAGATCGCCGCCGAGGCGCAGGCGCGGGGGGACGCGCTTCTCGCCGCGCTGGCCGAGCCGGAGGCCGCCGCGCGTGCCGAGGCGCTGGCACCGATCGCGGCGCAATCCGAAGACGCCGTGGTCCTGCAACTGGCGCTCGCCGCAGAGCAGCAGGCCGCAGGTGATGCCGAGGCCGCCGTGGCCACGCTCGATGCGCTGGCCGGCAATGGCGAGGTCGCCGAGATCTACCGCGATCTCGCGGCGCTGAAATCGGTCCTGATCGATGCCGGCCGCTCGCCCGAGGACAAGCTCTTGGCGCTCGAGGCGCTGTCGGCGCCCGGCGCGCCGTTCCGCATGCTCGCGCTTGAGCAGATCGCCCTCATCCGGCTCGCACAGGGCGAGCAGGACGCGGCCGTCGATCAGTTGCGCGCCATCATGGAAGATGCCGAGACGACACCGGACTTGCGCGACCGCGCTGCAAGCCTGATGGTTGCGCTGGGCGTCCCGCCCGAGGACGCGGCCGCAGCGGCGACCCCGACCGAATGATCGAAAAGCGACCGGGACAGGTCGCAGGTAACCACGAATAGGGGCGAGGGGCAGTCATGCGTCGCAGCGGAGTCATCGGAGCGGGGGCGCTGGCCCTTCTTGCGGCCTGTAGCCAGCCGGAAGTACGGCTGCCCGGCACGCGCATCGGCGTGGCGATCCCCGGCGCTGCCGAAGCGGCAGGCGGCACCGCTGCAGCCCTTTCGCTCACGGCCCCCGTCGCCAATGCTGATTGGCCACAGCGCGGTGGCGGCGCGGATCGCGACATCGCCCACCCGGCGCTCGGCGCGCAGCTGACACCGCTGTTCAATACCAGGTTCGGTGCCGCCGAGACGCGGCGACTGCGCATCACCGCCGAGCCGGTCGTCGCGGGAGGCCGCGTCTTCGTCATGGATGCAGAGGCCGGCGTTGCGGCGCTGGGCACCAACGGCACCCTGCTTTGGCAGCGGGCCCTCGTGCCGGCCGCCGACGCGCCCGGCCAGGCCTCGGGCGGCGGTCTCGCCACGGACGGGGCGCGGCTTTACGCTGTCACTGGTTTCGGCGAGCTGGTGGCGCTCGACGCCGAAACCGGGGCCCGGCTCTGGACACAAGATCTTGGTGCGCCGGGCGCAGGAGCGCCGGCCGTCGCCAATGGCACCGTCTATGCCGTATCGCGCGACGGGCGCGGCCTCGCGCTCGACGCACGGACGGGCCGGGTCAAATGGCAGATTTCGGGGGTCGAAGACCTGCAGCGCTACGATGGCGGCGCCGGACCCGCCGTGGCTGGTGATCTCGCGGTGTTCCCCTTCACCTCGGGCGAGGTCGTCGGCACCTTCCCCGAAAGCGGTCGCCAACGATGGTCCGCCGTGGTCGCGGGCCGCCGGCCCGGCGCCGCCGCAGCACTCGCGGCGAACGGCATCTCGGGCGATCCGGTGCTCGAGGACGGACGGGTCTATGTGGGCAATGCCTCCGGCCGGATGTCGGCAATCGACGATTTCACCGGTGAGACCCTGTGGAGCGCGCCCGACGGAGCGATCTCGCCCGTGGTTCCCGCTGGCGGCTCGCTGTTCCTGCTAAACGACGTGAACCAGCTGGTACGGCTCGACGCCGCGACCGGCGCTGCGCTTTGGCGGGTCGACCTGCCGGAGGGCGCGCCGCAGGGTTTCTTGCGCCGTGACACCCGGATCGCCCATTACGGCCCGCTCCTTGCCGGTGGCCGCCTGCTCGTCGCCGGTTCCGATGGCCTGATCCGCGAGTTCGATCCCTTGGCCGGGCAGCTGATGCGGGAGACGCCGATCGAAGGCGGCGCGGCCTCGGCACCGGTGGTCGCGGGGGGGATCCTCTACGTCGTCACCTCCGACGGGTCGCTTGCCGCTTTCCGTTGACGCGCAATCGGTGTATGGGGCCCTCTTCCGCACGCGAAAGACCCTGAGATGAGCTTCACCCTCGCCATCGTCGGACGGCCCAATGTCGGCAAGTCCACGCTGTTCAACCGCCTCGTCGGGCGCAAGCTGGCTCTGGTGGACGACCAGCCCGGCGTCACCCGCGACCTGCGCGAGGGTCCGGCGAAGCTCGGACCGCTGCGCTTTACCGTGATCGACACCGCCGGTCTCGAGATCGCCACGGACGAAAGCCTGCAAGGCCGGATGCGGCGTCTGACCGAGCGCGCGGTGGACATGGCCGATGTCTGCCTGTTCATGATCGATGCCCGCTCCGGCGTGCTGCCGGCCGACGAGATCTTTGCCGACATCCTGCGCAAGCGCGCCAAGCACGTGATCCTCGCCGCCAACAAGGCCGAAGGCCGCGCCGGTCAGAGCGGCCTGCTCGAGGCCTATTCGCTGGGGCTGGGCGAGCCGCTGGGCCTTTCGGCCGAGCATGGCGAGGGGATGAGCGAGCTTCTGGCGATGCTGGAGCCGCTGGCCGGTGAATTCGAGGCCCGCGCGGAGGAAGACGCGCCGGTGATGGATGTCGATGTCGACGAAGAGGGCGAAACCGACGAGGACGCGCCTTGGGCGCCGACCGCCGATCGGCCGCTGCAGGTGGCCGTAGTGGGCCGCCCCAACGCCGGGAAATCGACGCTGATCAACAAGATCCTTGGTGAGGAGCGGCTGCTTACCGGCCCGGAGGCCGGGATCACCCGCGACGCGATCTCGCTTGCCATCGACTGGAACGGCACGCCGTTCCGGATCTTCGATACGGCGGGCATGCGAAAGCGGGCCAAGGTTCAGGAAAAGCTCGAGAAGCTTTCGGTGTCCGACGGCCTGAGGGCGGTGAAGTTCGCCGAGGTCGTGGTGGTGCTTCTCGACGTGGAAATCCCCTTCGAGCAGCAGGACCTTCGCATCGCCGATCTGGCCGAGCGCGAGGGCCGCGCCGTGGTGATCGCGGTGAACAAGTGGGACCTCGAGGACGAGAAGCAGGACAAGCTGCGCGAGCTGAAGGAGAGCTTCGAGCGGCTGCTGCCGCAGCTGCGTGGCGCGCCTCTGGTGACGGTTTCGGCCAAGACCGGCCGCGGCCTCGAGCGGCTGCACGACGCGATCCTGCGGGCGCACGAAGTCTGGAACCGTCGCGTCTCGACCGCGCAGCTTAACCGCTGGCTGGTCGGCATGCTGGAGCAGCACCCGCCGCCCGCACCGGGCGGCCGCCGCATCAAGATGCGCTACGTGACCCAGGTCAAGACCCGGCCCCCGGCTTTCGTGGTGATGACTTCGCATCCCGATGCGGTGCCCGAGAGCTATTCTCGTTACTTGGTCAATGGCTTGCGGAACGACTTTGACATGCCGGGAACGCCGATCCGGCTGTTCCTGCGTGATCAGGGCAAGAAGAATCCGTTCCAGAACCGCAAGAAGGCGCAGCCTTCGAGGCTGCGGAAGCATCTCAAGGATTGATGTGAAAAGAGCGCCGCAAGGCGCTCTTTTCTTTGGTCTATTCGCCTGGTCGAGGCGGCATTAGGATGTGACGCGCCGGGCCAGTACCACTGCGCCGAGGATGGCCAGTAGGCTTGCTAGGGCGACGAGGCCCGGCACGTTCAAGCCATTGGCAACAACGATCGCAAACAAAGCCCAGGCCACTGTCACCCCGTAGGAGGCCGCGCGCGGTCGCCGCGACTGCACCACGAGCGCCAGCAACGTGGCGAGGATCACACACAGGATCGCCCAGCCGGTTTGCCCCATGAACAGACCGTAGCCCGCCGCCGTGGAGCCCAGCGACACGAAGCTCGCGGCCGAAAGCCAGCCGGCAAAAAGCCCCATCGGCACCCGGGCGAGCCAGACGTCCCGTTCCGGCGCGGCCAGAAACGCACCGATGGCGCCGGCTGCCATGATGAAGATCGTGATCGTGGCCCAGATCGCGCTGGCATTCGCGATGGCGAGCCATGGCACGCCCACCGCGAGCGCGACCAGAAGCGGCAGCCGCATGCGGTGCCAGTCCTCGGCTGCCGCGCGACGCCAAAGACCGTAGCCTGCGGAAGTGATGAGCCAGAGATAGATCAGCCCCCAGATCGAGAAGGCCCAGCCCGCGGGCTGCACCGGCGGGTCGATCTGCGGGTTGGGCAGCTGGTCGGCGGTGAAGCCGGTGAAGGGCGAGGTCACGAGGGGCGCCGCCGCAAAGGCGAGGGAAAGGGCGAGAACGGCCCATGAGATGAGGGTTTTCATGCCCTCACTACGCATCGCGCCGCCCGGTGGTTCAATCGGGCGGCGCGAATTTCGGCGGCGAGAGGCAATCAATCGCGGATCAGTTCGCCGGTCGCCGAAAGCCGGTTGCGGCCACCGAGATAGCCATGCAGTACCTCGGGCAGCGTCACCGAGCCATCCTCTTCCTGACCGTTCTCGAGCACCGCGATCAGGGTGCGCCCCACCGCGAGGCCCGATCCGTTCAGCGTATGAACGAATTCGGGCTTGGCACCACCCTCGGGGCGGAATCGCGCGTTCATTCGCCGCGCCTGGTAATCGCCGCAGGTCGAGACCGAGCTGATCTCGCGGTAGCGGTCTTGGCCGGGCAGCCAGACCTCGATGTCATAGGTCCGCCGCGCGCCAGCGCCCATGTCGCCCGCGCAGAGCAACATGGTGCGGTAGGGCAGGCCCAGCTTCTCGAGGATTGCCTCGGCGCAACCCAGCATCCGCTGCTGCTCGGCATCCGACTCGCCGGGATGCGTCACCGAGACCATCTCGACTTTCTCGAACTGATGCTGGCGCAGCATGCCGGAGGTGTCACGCCCGGCGCTGCCGGCTTCCGAGCGGAAACACTGGGTGTCGGCCACGTAGCGGCGCGGCAGGTAAGATGCCTCGATCATCGCATCGGCCACGAGGTTGGTCAGCGTCACCTCGGCGGTCGGGATCAGCCACCAGCCGGTGGTGGTCTGGTAGCTGTCCTCGCCGAATTTCGGCAGCTGGCCGGTGCCGTACATCGCCTCTTCCCGGACCAGCACCGGGGTCATCGTCTCGGTCAGCCCGTGCTCCTCGACATGAGTGTCGAGCATGAACTGAGCCAGGGCCCGGTGCAGCCGCGCGACCCCGCCCGACAGCACCACGAAGCGCGAGCCCGAGAGCTTGGCCGCGACCTCGAAATCCATGCCGTCCTGCACGGCGGGCAGTTCGTAATGCTCCTTGGGGGCATAGTTGAACTGCCGCGGCGTGCCGTGGCGCTTGATCTCGACGTTGTCGTCCTCGCTGGTGCCGGCGGGCACGTCATCGGCAGGCAAGTTGGGGATGGTCAGCAACAGCTGCCGCAGCGCTTCGTCCTCGGCCTGCGCCTCGTCGTTCAGCCGGGCGATCTCGGCCTTCTTTTCGGCCACCAGGGCGCGCAGCCGCTCGAACTCGGCCTCGTCGCCGCGACCCTTGGCGGCGCCGACTTCCTTCGAGGCGCGGTTCTGGTCGGCCTTGGCGGTCTCGGCGGCGTGGATCTTGGCCCGGCGCGCGTCATCGAGCGCCAGGATCTGCGACGACACCGGAGACACCCCGCGGCGGGCCAGGGCGGCGTCGAAGGCGTCGGGATTGTCGCGGATGGCGCGGATGTCGTGCATTGTCTCGTCCGTGATAGGGGGTTTCAGGGCCCGGGGGCCGCGCCCATATGGACCGAAACGCCCGCCCTTGTGAACCGCGAAACCGGCCCCGCGCGACGCCGGGGCCGCGGTGGACAATCACCGGACCCGGCAGTAGGGTGCCGCGACTTTTTCAAAGGCTCGCAAACAGCGCGCGCCCCGGACCGACGCAAAGGACCGCCATGCAAGGCATCGAATCTTTCATCCCGCTGATCCTGATCTTCGCGATCATGTGGTTCTTCCTGATCCGCCCGCAGCAGAAGAAGCTGAAAGAGCACCAGAAGATGGTGGCGGCGCTGCGCCGCGGCGACCAGGTGATCACCCAGGGCGGTGTGATCGGCAAGGTGGTCAAGGTCCGCGACGACAGCAACGAGATCGAGGTCGAGATCGCGCAGGGCGTCAACGTTCGCGTGGTCCGCTCGACCATCGCCACCGTGACTTCGAAGACCGAACCGGCCAAGGCCTGATCTTCCTAATCCGGCCCCGCGCCAGAGGACGAACGACATGATGCACATCTCCACCTGGCGCCGGGTGCTGATCTGGCTGGTCTGCCTGGGCGGGCTGTTTTTCGCGACGCCGAACCTGTTCTACGACAGGGTCGAGACCGCGAACGACGCCCGTGCCGTGATCGAGACCGGCCAGACCAATGCCGAGCTCGAGGCCGATGCCGGCCTCTGGCCTGAATGGATGCCCTCGGGCCTCGTCAATCTCGGGCTCGACCTGAGGGGCGGCGCCCATCTTCTGGCCGAGGTGCAGGTCGAAGAGGTCTATGCCGCGCGCATGGAGGCGATGTGGCCCGATGTGCGCGACGCGCTCGCGGCCCAGCGTGACACGGTGGGCTTCGTCACCCGCGAAGAGGGCGGCGATCCGACCGAGTTGCGGGTGCGCATCTCCAACGCCGATCAGGCGGCCGCCGCGCTCGAAATTGTGCGCGGCCTCGCCACCCCGATCACCAGCCTGACCGGCGGCGGCGCCGACGACATCGAGGTGCGCGCCGACGGCGCCGAGATCATCGTCACGCTGAGCGAGGCCGAGCGCGCCGCCACCGACGACCGCACCATCCGCCAGGCGCTCGAGATCGTGCGCCGCCGGATCGACGAGGTCGGCACCCGCGAACCCACCATCCAGCGCCAGGGCGAGGACCGCATCCTGATCGAGGTGCCTGGCGTGGGCTCGGCCGAAGAGGTCAAGGAGATCATCGGCACCACCGCGCAGCTGACCTTCCAGCCGGTCGTGTCGCGGACCAGCGACGCCAATGAAAGCCCCGGCCCCAACAACGAGATCCTGCCCTCGCTCGACGAGCAGGGCGTGTATTACATCCTCGAGCGCAACCCCGTGGTGTCGGGCGAGGAGCTGGTCGACGCGCAGCCCGCCTTCGACCAGAACGGCCGCCCGGCGGTGAACTTCCGTTTCAATCCGACCGGCGCCCGCGCCTTCGGCGACTACACGGCCGAGAACATCGGCTCGCCCTTCGCCATCGTGCTCGACGAGGAGGTGATCTCCGCCCCCGTCATCCAGAGCCACATTCCCGGCGGATCGGGCATCATCACCGGCAACTTCACGGTCGAGGAATCGACCCAGCTTGCCGTGCTGCTGCGTGCCGGCGCGCTGCCGGCAGGGCTAGAGTTCCTCGAGGAGCGGACGATCGGGCCGGAGCTTGGTGCCGACAGCATCGCGGCCGGCAAGATCGCCGCCATCGTCGGCGCGCTCGCCGTCGTGGTCTTCATGATCCTGACCTACGGGCTGTTCGGCATCTTCGCCACCGTGGCGCTGACCATCAACATGATCCTGATCTTCGCGGTGCTGTCGATCCTCGGCGCCACGCTGACCCTGCCGGGTATCGCCGGCATCGTGCTCACCATGGGCATGGCGGTGGACGCGAACGTGCTGGTCTACGAGCGGATCCGCGAGGAACTCAAGACCGCGCGGGGCCCGGCCCGTGCCATCGATCTGGGTTACGAAAAGGCGCTTTCGGCGATCCTCGACGGCAACGTCACCACCTTGATCACCGCGCTGATCCTGTTTCTCGTGGGCTCCGGCCCGGTGCGGGGTTTCGCCGTCACCCTCGGCCTCGGCATCCTGACCTCGGTCTTCACCGCGATCTTCGTGACGCGTCTGTTGATCGTGATCTGGTTCGAACGCCGTCGTCCCAAAACAATCGAGGTCTGACATGCGGTTGCGCATCGTACCCGACGACACCAAGATCGATTTCTTCCGCGCTGCGCGGATCACCTTCGGCGCCTCGATCGTGGCGATGATCGCCAGCGTCGTGCTGTTCTTCGCGATGGGGCTGAATTTCGGCATCGATTTCCAGGGTGGCACCACGATCCGCACCGAGGCCGAGAGCCCGGTCGACGTCGCGGCCTACCGCCAGGCGATCGCGCCGCTGGATCTGGGCGACGTCATCATCACCGAGGTCTTCGATCCGTCTTTTGGCGATGACAAGAACGTGGCCTCGGTACGGATCCAGGCGCAGGAAGGCGCTGAAGCCGTCAGCGCCGAGACCATCGCCGCGGTCGAGACGGCGCTGCAAGGCGTCGATCCGACCATCACCTTTCCGAGCGTCGAGAGCGTCGGCCCGAAGGTCTCGGGCGAGTTGATCCAGTCCGCGATCTTCGCGGTTCTGGGTTCGCTCGTGGCGATCCTGTTCTACATCTGGCTGCGCTTCGAATGGCAGTTCGCGGTGGGCGCCATCGCGGCGCTGGTGCATGACGTTGTGCTCACCATCGGCCTGTTCGCGGCGATCCAGATCAAGTTCGACCTCGCGATCATCGCGGCGCTGCTGACCATCGTCGGCTACTCGATCAACGACACCGTGGTGGTGTTCGACCGGGCCCGCGAGAACCTGCGCAAGTACAAGACCATGCCGCTGCGCGACCTGCTGAACCTTTCGGCCAATGAGACACTGAGCCGGACCGTGATGACCTCCGGTACCACGCTTCTGGCGCTCCTGGCGCTGATCGTGCTGGGCGGTGACGTGATCCGTGGCTTTGTCTTCGCGATCTTCTGGGGCGTTCTGGTCGGGACCTATTCCTCGATCTACGTCGCAAAGAACATCGTGCTGATGCTCGGCGTGAAGCGCGACTGGGACAAGAAGGACGACCCGAAGGCGGGCACGCAGTTCGCCAATATCGACGCCTGACCGGGTCGCGGCGTCGGATCTGCGTATTTTGGGAAAGATGAACGGGGAGGCGCGGCCATGCGGTTGACCGAGATCGACTACGACGACTCGATGCCCATCGACGGCTACGGGCCGGGCTTCTTCCGGATCGGCGGCAAGGTGGTCGAGGGCGCGGTGACGCTCGCCCCAACCGGTCTCAAGAGCTGGGGCGGCTACGAGGATCTCGACGCCGTTCTGGCGCTCGTGGGTCGCGTCGATGTGCTCTTCGTTGGCACCGGTGCCGAGATCGCCCATGCGCCGCGTGCGTTCCGCGACCGGCTGGAGGAAGCGGGGATCGGCGTCGAAACCATGGCCACGCCGGCCGCCTGCCGCACCTACAACGTGCTCTTGTCGGAGGGGCGGCGCGTCGCGGTCGCGCTGCTGCCGGTCTGACCGACCTCGTTGTCACCGATCTCGCGGTCGAGCGCGGCGGCATGCCGGTGCTCACCGGCGTGTCGTTCCGCCTTTCGCAGGGGCAGGGCCTCGTGCTGCGCGGCGCCAACGGCATCGGCAAGACGACGCTTCTGCGAACCATCGCCGGGCTTCAACCACAGCTCTCCGGCCAGATCGCGGGTGCGGGGGAGCGCGCCGGCTATGCTAGCCACGCCGACGGCATCAAACCCGCCCTCACCGTCGCCGAGACGCTGCGCTTCTGGGCCGATCTCTACCGCACCGAATTGCCCGGTGACGTGTTCGAACTCTTCGATCTAGAGAATCTGCGGGAGCGTCCGGCGGGAACGCTGTCGGCCGGGCAGGGCCGCAGGCTCGGCCTTGCACGGCTTGCGGTGATCGGGCGCGAAGTGCTGTTGCTCGACGAACCCACCGTTTCGCTCGACGTCTTTTCCGTAAAGCGCTTTGCCGGTTTCCTGCGGGATCGCCATCTCGCGCGTGGCGGTATCGCCGTGATTGCTACCCATATCGATCTTGGTCTGGATCTGCCGGTGCTGGATCTGACGCCGCACCGTGCCGCGCTGGAGGCGCAGGGCGGCTCAGACGAGGCGTTCCTGTGAGGGCACTTCTCGCACGCGATCTGCGGCTCGCCGTGCGCGCCGGTGGCGGCTTCGGCCTCGGCCTCGCCTTCTTTCTCATCGTCGTGGTGCTGGTGCCGTTCGGGGTTGGGCCGGAAACGGCGATACTTGCGCGCATCGCGCCGGGCATCCTGTGGGTCGCGGCGTTGCTCGCGGCGCTCTTGTCGCTCGACCGGATTTTCGCGCTCGATCACGAGGATGGTTCGCTGCCGCTTCTCGCCACAGCGCCGCTGCCGCTGGAGATGCTGGCGCTGGCCAAGGCGCTGGCGCATTGGATCACCACCGGGCTGCCACTTGTCGTCGCGGCGCCGCTGCTGGGCGTGCTGCTGCATCTGCCGGGAGAGGCGATGCCCTGGCTGCTGGTGTCGCTGGCCATCGGCACGCCGGCGCTGTCGCTGATCGGCACCTTCGGTGCAGCGCTGACCGTGGGGCTGCGCCGGGGTGGCCTCCTGCTGTCGCTGATCGTGCTGCCGCTCTACGTGCCGATCCTCATCTTCGGTGCCGAGGCGGCGCGGCGGGGAGCCGAGGGCTTGCCGGCGGCCACGCCGCTCATGCTGCTCGCGGGCATCGGACTGGGTTGCGCGGCCCTGCTGCCATTCGCCACGGCCGCCGCGCTACGGGTCACGTTGCGTTGAAGCAGCCGGGCATTGAGCCGTCTTGCGCGGCAGGATAGGAAAAGTCATGTCGATCTGGTCCTACGCCAATCCGAGGAAGTTCCTCGACACGACGGCCCCTTGGGTACCGTGGCTCATGTGGCTCTCCGCCGCCGTTCTGGCGGTCGGGCTGGTCTGGGGCTTCTTCTTCACGCCCGAAGCCGAGCGTTTCGGCTCTTCGGTGAAGATCATCTACCTGCATGTCCCTTCGGCGCTGATGGCGATCAATGCCTGGCTGATGATGCTCGTGGCCTCGCTGATCTGGCTGATCCGCAGGCATCACGTCAGCGCCCTCGCAGCCCGGGCGGCGGCGCCGGTGGGCATGGTGATGACGCTGATCGCGCTGATCACCGGCGCGATCTGGGGCCAACCGATGTGGGGCACGTGGTGGGCCTGGGACCCGCGGCTGACCTCGTTCCTGATCCTGTTCCTGTTCTATCTCGGCTACATCGCGCTCTGGACCGCGATTCCCGATCCCGACAGCGCCGCCGACCTGACATCGGTGCTCTGCCTTGTCGGCTCGGTCTTCGCGATCCTGTCGCGTTACGCCGTGAACTTCTGGAATCAGGGGCTGCATCAGGGCGCTTCGCTGTCGCTCGACAAGCAGGAGAACGTGGCCGACGTGTTTTGGGTGCCGCTGCTCGTCTGCATGGCGGGCTTCGTGCTGCTGTTCCTTGCGCTGGTGCTGCTGCGGACCGGCACCGAGATCCGCGCCCGCCGCATCGCGGCGCTGCGGGCCCGCGCCCGCCGCGTCGAGCCGGTGCGCGCATGATGGATCTGGGCAAATACGCGGCCGAGGTGATCTCGGCCTGGGGCATCAGCCTCGCGGCGCTGGCCGGTCTGGTCTGGTGGAGCGTCAGGCGCGACCGCAAGGTTCGGGCCGAACTGGAAAGGACCGAGCGCGACCATGGCTAGGATCTCGCCCCTGATCATCCTGCCCCCGGCGATCTTCGCGGCGCTGGCCGGGTTGTTCGCCGCCGGCATGCTGCGCGACAACCCCGACGAGCTGCCATCGGCACTGATCGGCCGCGAGGCGCCGTTGACCGAAACCGGAACGCTGTCCGGCAAGCCACCCTTCGATCCGGCCGTGCTTTCCGATGGCGAGGTCAAGCTGGTGAATTTCTGGGCCAGCTGGTGTGCGCCCTGCCGTGTCGAACATCCGAACCTCGCCGAACTGGCCGAGGGCGGGCTGCCGGTCTACGGCATCAACTACAAGGATGACCCCCAGAAGGCGGCGGCCTTTCTCGCCGAGCTGGGCGATCCCTACAAGGCAATCGGCACTGATGACGGCCGCGTGGCGCGCGACTGGGGGGTTTATGGCGTTCCGGAAACCTTCGTCGTCGATGGCGAGGGGCGGATCCTCGAACGCATGGCCGGTCCCGTGACGCAGCGCGCCATCGCCGATCGGTTGCAGCCCGCGCTGGATCAGGCTGCTTCCAGGTAAACTCACGCCCGCGTGATACGCTTCCTTTCAGTCAAGGGAGTTTGTCATGAATGTTTCCGGTTTCCTGAGTTCGTCCCTCATTTTCGCCGCCACCGGAGTTCTGGCCGAACCAACGCTCGAACGCGGGACCTATCTCGTGCCGCCTGCGGCAATTGCCGCAGTCCCATGGGGCCCGGAGGACCTTTGCCCGACATGCATCTGCCGGTCGCTTGGTCGAGGAGACGCCCGAGTTCACCGCGATCGCGCCGAATATCACGCCCGCAAGCCGCGTGTCTGAGTGGTCTGACGCGGAAACTCGCCCGCGCGATCCGCGAAGGCATTCGCCCCGATGGCAGCGTGATCGGTCCGCCGATGCCGATCCCGCTCTATCGCGGGCTTTCTGATGAGGACGTGATGAGCATGGTGATCGATCTGCGGCAGGTCCCGGCCGTGGAAAACGATCCGGGCGAAAGCCGCTGCGACGTTCCCCTACCGCCAAGCTACAGCCCGCCGGTGGAGAGCGCGAGCGCGCCCGATCGCGGGGCAACGGTGGAGTACGGTGCCTATCTCGCGGGGCACATGGCTCATTGCATTGAATGCCACTCGCCGATGGGCCCGCAGGGCCCGATGACCGACACCCATACCGTTGCAAGCGGGTTTGAATTCCACGGGCCTTGGGGCACGGTGATCTCGCCTAATTTCAGCTCCGCCGAGGACGGCGTCGCGGAGTATTCGGACGAGGATGTGAAGGCAATGATCACCCAAGGACTGCGCCCCGACGGCGAGCGGATGTCGCCGCCGATGCCCTATGCCAACTATGCCAGGATGGCGGAGGAGGATCTGGACGCCGTCATCGCCTATCTGCGGCAGTTGCCACCGCTGCCCGACGGCGCCGGGTTGGAGTAGCGGCGGAAGCAAACGGCCGGTTTCATTCCGTGCTCGTCGATTCTCGAAGAAAAACCGCCCCGGCCATCGGCCGGGGCGGTCTGGTTTCCGCGTCGTGATCCGAGACGGATCAGGCGGCCGACTGCGCGAGGTTGCGCAGCACGTAGTGCAGCACGCCGCCGTTCTTGATGTAGTCGATCTCCACCGCCGTATCGATCCGGCAGCGCAGCGTGATCTCCTTGGTCGAGCCGTCGCCCATGGTGATCGTCGCCGTCACTTCCTGCAGCGGCTTCACGTCCGACAGGCCCTTGATCGACACGCTCTCCTCGCCGGTGAGGCCAAGTGACTTGCGGGTGTCGCCGCCGGTGAACTCGAACGGGATCACGCCCATGCCGACGAGATTCGACCGGTGGATGCGCTCGAAGTTCTCGGCGATGACCGCCTTCACGCCCAGAAGGGCGGTGCCCTTCGCGGCCCAGTCGCGCGAGGAGCCCGCGCCGTACTGCTCGCCGCCGAAGATGACGAGCGGCTTGCCCTGCTCCTGCCACGCCATGGCGGCGTCGTAGATCGCCATCTGGCTGCCGTCGGGGCCCTTGGTGTAGCCGCCCTCGACGCCGTCCAGCATCTCGTTGCGGATGCGGATGTTGGCGAAGGTGCCGCGCATCATCACTTCGTGGTTGCCGCGGCGCGAGCCGTACGAGTTGAACTCGCGCACCGGAACCTGGCGCTCGACCAGGTACTTGCCGGCCGGGGTGGTCTCCTTGAACGAACCCGCGGGCGAGATGTGGTCGGTGGTCACCATGTCGCCAAGGATCGCCAGAACGCGGGCATCCTCGATATCGTGGATCTCGCCCGGCTCCTTGGACATGTTCTGGAAGTAAGGCGGGTTCTGGACGTAGGTCGACTGCGGCGGCCAGTTGTAAGTCTCGCTGTCGACGGTCTCGACCGCCTGCCACTTCTCGTCGCCCTTGAAGACGTCGGCATACTTCGACTGGAATGCCTCGCGGGTGACGGTCTTCTCGACCAACTCGGCGATCTCGGACTGCGACGGCCAGATGTCCTTGAGATAGACGTCGTTGCCGTTCTTGTCCTGACCTAGCGGCTCGCGGGTGATGTCGACATTCATGTCGCCGACCAGCGCGTAGGCCACCACGAGCGGTGGCGAGGCGAGGTAGTTGGCGCGGACGTCGGGCGAGATCCGGCCCTCGAAGTTGCGGTTGCCCGAGAGCACCGAGGTCGCGATCAGATCGTTCTCGTTGATCGCCTTCGAGATGTCGGCCTCGAGCGGGCCCGAGTTGCCGATGCAGGTGGTGCAGCCGTAGCCCACGAGGTTGAAGCCGATCGCGTCGAGATCTTCCTGCAGGCCGGCGGCCTCGAGGTAGTGCGACACGACCTGCGATCCCGGCGCCAGCGAGGTCTTCACCCAGGGCTTGCGGTTCAGGCCAAGCTCGCGCGCCTTGCGGGCGACGAGGCCGGCGCCGATCATCACGTAGGGGTTCGAGGTGTTGGTGCAGGACGTGATCGACGCGATCACGATCGAGCCGTCATGCATCTGGTAGTGACCGTCCTCGGTCTCCACGAAGCCACGCTTGTGGTGGCCTTCGTCGCCGGGGATGTCGACCGGCTCGGGCTGGCCGCCTTCACCTTCCCAGCGGATCTCGGAATTGGCCGAGGTGTCCTCGCCCTTGCGCTGACCCTTCACGTATTCGCCGAAGGCGCGAGCCGCCTCGTCGAGCGCGATGTGGTCCTGCGGGCGCTTGGGGCCCGAGATGGCAGGAACGACGGTGCCCATGTCGAGCTCGAGCGTGTCGGTGTAGACCGGCTCGTAGCCGGGGTCGCGCCACAGGCCGTTTTCCTTGGCATAGGCTTCGACCAGAGCGATGCGGTCCTTGTCGCGGCCGGTCTGCTCCATGTAGCGCAGAGTCTCGGCGTCGATCGGGAAGAAGCCGCAGGTGGCGCCGTATTCGGGGGCCATGTTGCCGATCGTGGCGCGGTCGGCCAGCGGCACGTTGTCGAGACCGTCGCCGTAGAACTCGACGAACTTGCCGACCACGCCCTTTTCGCGCAGCATCTGCACGACGCGCAGCACGAGGTCGGTGGCGGTAGTGCCCTCGACCATCTTGCCGGTCAGCTTGAAGCCCACGACTTCGGGGATCAGCATCGAGATCGGCTGACCCAGCATCGCGGCCTCGGCCTCGATGCCGCCCACGCCCCAGCCGAGGACGGCCGCGCCGTTGACCATGGTGGTGTGGCTGTCGGTGCCGACGAGGGTGTCGGGGTAGGCGACTTCCTCACCGTTCTGGTCCTTGTCGGTCCAGACCACCTGCGCGAGGTATTCAAGGTTCACCTGGTGGCAGATGCCGGTGCCCGGCGGCACGACACGGAAGTTCTGGAACGCCTTCTGGCCCCACTTCAGGAACTGGTAGCGCTCGATGTTGCGCTCGTATTCGCGGTCGACGTTCATCTGGAACGCGCGCGGGTTGCCGAACTCGTCGATCATCACCGAGTGGTCGATGACGAGATCGACCGGGTTCAGCGGGTTGATCAGCTGCGCGTCGCCGCCCAGCGCCTTGATGCCGTCGCGCATCGCGGCGAGGTCCACGACGGCGGGCACGCCGGTGAAGTCCTGCATCAGCACGCGGGCCGGGCGGTAGGCGATCTCGCGAGGATTCTTGCCGCCATTTGCGCCCCATTCGGCGAAGGCCTTGATGTCGTCGGTGGAGACGGAGAAGCCGCCATCTTCGAAGCGCAGCAGGTTCTCCAGCACGACCTTGAGCGCGGCAGGCAGGCGACCGAAATCACCCAGACCGGCCTCGGTGGCGGCAGGAATCGAGTAATACGACAGGCTCTGCGACCCGACCGTGAGCTTCCGGCGGGTCTTGGCGCTGTCTTGGCCAACTTGAATCGGCATGAAGTGTCCCTTCTGGCTGCGAGCTGTGGGTCTGGCCCCGGTTCTGCCGCAACGGCAGCAGGCGATCAAGGCCGTCGCCGTCTATGTATACAACGGCACACAAATGTCCAGATGCGCCCGCCTCGCGTTCCGCGCACGTCGCTCTCGCGGCGGCTTGATTGGCAAGAAGGGGCGGAACCGCTTAGACCGGACAGGGTAATTTCGGATTGGAGAGAAGGCATGCGCGGATTCTTGGCAGCTTTGGCTAGCGCGGCCTGTATTGCCTTCACTCCGGTTCAGGCCGAGTCGCCGGTGGTGATCGAGCTGTTCACCTCGCAGGGCTGTTCGAGCTGCCCGCCCGCTGACCAGATGGTCCGCGACCTTGCCACGCGGGAAGACGTCATCGCGCTGGGGCTGCATGTCGATTACTGGGACTACATCGGCTGGGCCGACAGCTTTGCCCAGCCGGGCTTCACCAAGCGCCAGAAAGCCTATGCCGCCGCCGTGGGCGAGCGGATGGTCTATACGCCGCAATTCGTGGTCGGCGGGGTCGAGCGGATCGTCGGGGCCAAGCCGATGAAGGTGATGGAGGCGGTGATGAACCACGCCGAGATGCCCGAGACGGTGACGATGCAGGCCAAGCGCGAGGGCGGGCTGCTTCGAATCAAGGCGCGGCGCATGACCGACCACACGGAACCGCTGATGGTGCAGCTCGTGCGTTTCATGCCTGAGGCAAAGGTCTCGATCAAGAATGGCGAGAATGCGGGGCACGATCTGACCTATGCCAATATCGTGACGTCGTGGGGTCTGCTGGTGCGATGGAGCGGAACCGAGGATCTCGAGATCGAAACGCCGATCGAGGGCGACCAGCCCGGCGCCGTGATCGTCCAGGAAGAGGGGCCGGGTGCGATCCTCGCCGCGGCGCGGCTGCCCTAGCGGCGGGCTGCCTTCCACCGGTTGTGTACCCAGAACCATTGTCCGGGATCGCGCCTCACCCGCGCTTCGAGGCGGGCCGTCGCCTCGCGCATCATGTCGAGCGGTGCGTCATGTGGAATCGGAGCTTCGACCGCGACATCGAATGAAACGCCGTCGGCACGACGGGTGCCGTAATAGGGTACGAGCAGCGCATCGAAGCGCCGCGCAAGCTCGGCGGCGGTCAGCGCGGTGCGCGCGGGCCGACCCAGGAAATCGATCGCGACGCCGCCGCGGTCGTGCAGGTCGAACAGGATCGTCGCCATGCCGCCCGCCTTGAGATGGCGCAGGAACCCGGTCAGACCGCGACGCCCTTTTGCGAAAACCGGCCCCGACACGTCCTGCATCGTCGCCGCGTAGTGGTCGTTGACGAAGCGGTTCGACATTTCGCGATAGAGCCCGCCGATGTCGTAGCCCATGCTGGTGAGCACGCGCCGGGGCGCTTCGTGATTGCCGAAATGCCCGGTGACGAAGATCACCGGACGGCCTTCGGCGCGGGCGCGCGCAACCGCTTCCATGCCATCGGATTGATGTGGTTCGGAGGGCAGGGCGCGGGCGAACTCGGCTCCCGAGTAGTTCTCGATCAGGGTACGCCCGAGATTGTCGCAGACCGCGCGCGCCAAGGCGGCGCGGCGCTCGGGGGCGAGGTCGGGCCAGATCAGCGCGAGATTTGCGCTGGCGCGGCGGCGATAGCCCGCGAGGGGTCCGATCGCGCGTGCGGTGAGCGCCCCCATCGCCGCGACGCGCCGTTCGTAGGGAAGGGCCATCACGGCGCCGATCGCGGCACGCAGGGCCAGATCGACCGCCCGGTCCGCGGGGCCACGCCCCGAGGGTCTTGCCGTGTCGCCTGCCATGGCCGCTCCGCTATCCTGACGCTGCCCCTCATTGGCCATAGGACGGGGAGAGCCGAAAGCCAAGATGCGCCCCGCAAGGCCCTAGCCCATGGCGTCGTCGGGCTCCGGCGTGACGAGCGTGATTTCGCCGGCATCGGCGGCGGCGCGTATGGCGCCGGTGATCTCGCTCATCGCCGCCTCGGCCTCGATCAGGCGGATCTCGCCGCGTTCGGCGATCTCGTCTCGCAGCCCTTGGGCCATGCGCTGCGAGATGTTGTCGAGCAGATGCGCGGCAGCGATGGCGAAGCCGCCGCCCTGCGCCAGGGCCGCCGCGAGAGCGGTGATCAGCACCGGCTGTTCGATCCGGCGCAATATGGCCGGTGCATCCGCAGCGGCGAGCCGGTCGGGAATATCGCCGAAGGTGAAGATGGACCGGCGTACATCGCGCGCGAAATCTGGATCATCGGCCTCGAGACCGTCCAGCACGCTGTCACGTGTGGCGCTGCCGCTGGAGTTGAGGATTTCGCCCAGCCGGTCGGGTGCCGGATCTGCGAAGGCATGGTGCGCTGGGCGGCAATGCTCGGCCGTCAGGGCCGCGCCGATCCGCTCGACTGCGTCGGGTGCAATGGTCGAGGTCTGCGACATCGCGTGGGTGATCCGGCGGGCCCGTTCCCCAGGCAGAAGCCCGAGCAATTCCGCAGCCTTGGAAACCGGCAGCTTTGACAAGGTGACCGCCGCGATCTCTGCGCATTCGCCGGTCATCAACGGTACCAGATCGGGGCAAGGCAGCGCCGTCAGCCGCGCCCATGAATCGTCGCCTGAGGGCGGTCCGGTCTCGGCCCGCAGCCGCGCCGCCGTCGCCGGGCTGATCCGTCCGTCGAGCGCCGCCAGAACTCCGTCCATGCCGCGCGGTGCAGCAAGGCCCAACCCTTCGATGCGGTCGGCGAACTCCGCCGCCACGGCGGCCAGCGTCGCCCGATCAACGAGGCGCAGGGCGCCCAGTTCGCGGGTCAGGCTGATCTGCACCTCCTCCGGCAAGGAGGCGAGATCGAGCTTGCGCCCCTCGGCGATCGCCAGCTGCACCACCATCGCGGCTTTGCGACGACGGCTCAGCCGGGAGCTGCCGCCGACAGGGCGGGCCCCGGCTGGATCTATTGGCTGAGGGGCTGACACGGATGCAGTCTCCTGATGCGGTCGTTGTGAACGTCATAAGAGATCTGGGTAAACAGGTGGTTCTCAGTTCGTTCCGAGGATGGCCCCGACCCACGATATCCTGAAGACCCTCGACGATGTCGCCATCTCAGGCGAAATAGGCTACCGCGCTATCGAAGTGTTCAGATCCGGCGTGTAATCCACTTGAGGTGAAGCAATTCCCGACCGATACTGTCTGTATTGGGCAAGTTCGTTTATGCAGTCTGAAGTCGCGTTTCCGAGGTCTTGCCCGGGAGGCTCGTCCTGGGGAGGACTGAAGATCGAACTTGGCACGATGAGCGGACCGATCGCGACCATGCAGCTGGAACGGGTCCATTAGATGAGCGTCTCGATCGATAGCGAGCTGCTCGGTCGCTTGGCGCCGGTTGGTCACTACCTTGCCTTGCGGATCGGTTTCGCGTTCCCGCTCGAAGAATATAACAACCTGCCTCAGCCTTGGATCGACCTCTATACGTCCGAGCGGTTCCTGCTCGACGATCCGGCGATCCGTTGGGCCTATGCCAACGAGGGGATCGCGCGCTGGAGCGCGCTCGACGACCCGCTCGGCATCTTTGCGAAGGCTTGGCGGCTCGGGCTGCGTCACGGCGCGGTCGCGTCGGTCTCGGATGAGGAGAGTGGACTGCGCTCCTACGGCATCTTTTTGCGCGAGGACCGCGAGTTCAGCGATCGCGAACTGGGCGTGCTGCACGGCATGTTGCTGACCCTGCATGAGAGGGCGGCACCGCCGACCAACCTGACCCAGGCCGAGATCGAGGTGTTGCGGATGGTCAAGAACGGCTACCGGCTCAAGCAGATCGCCCACGCGTTGGGCGTGACCGAGGGGGCGATCAAGCAGCGCCTGAAGAACGCCCGGACGAAACTTGGCGCCTCGACGGCCACGCAGGCCGCGACGCTGGCCTCGGGCTTCGGCCTGATCTGAAGAAGGCGGCGGGCCGAAGCCCGCCGCTTGAGGCTTTAGCCGAACACGCGCGCGAAGATCGTGTCAACATGCTTGGTGTGGTAGCCGAGGTCGAACTTCTCCTCGATCTGTTCGGGCGTGAGCGCCGCGGTCACGTCCGTGTCGGCGAGCAACTCGGTCTTGAAATCAGCGCCCTGTTCCCAGACCCTCATCGCGTTGCGCTGCACGAGCCGGTAGGCGTCCTCGCGGCTCACCCCGGCCTGGGTCAGCGCCAGCAGCACGCGCTGGCTCATCACCAAGCCGCGGAATTTGTTCATGTTGTTGAGCATGGTCTCGGGGTAGATCACCAGCTTCTCGATCACGCCGGCGAGCCGGTTGAGCGCGAAGTCGAGCGTCACCGTGGTGTCGGGGCCGATCGCCCGCTCGACTGAGGAGTGCGAGATGTCGCGCTCGTGCCAAAGCGTGACGTTCTCCATCGCCGGCACCACCGACATGCGCACGAGGCGCGCAAGGCCCGTGAGGTTCTCGGTCAGCACCGGGTTGCGCTTGTGCGGCATCGCCGACGAGCCCTTCTGGCCCTTGGAGAAGAACTCCTCCGCCTCGAGCACCTCGGTGCGCTGCATGTGGCGGATCTCGGTGGCGATGTTCTCCATCGACGAGGCGATGACGCCCAGCGTGGCGAAGAACATCGCATGCCGGTCGCGCGGGATCACCTGCGTCGAGATGGGCTCGGGCTTGAGGCCCATCTTGGCACAGACATGTTCCTCGACGCGCGGATCCACATTGGCGAAGGTGCCGACGGCGCCCGAGATAGCGCCGGTGGCGATCTCGTCACGGGCATTCCTAAGCCGCTCGAGGCCGCGATCCATCTCGGCGTAGAAACGCGCGAAGGTCAGGCCCATGGTGGTCGGCTCGGCATGGATGCCGTGGGACCGACCGATGCGGACCGTGTCTTTGTGCTCGATCGCGCGCGCCTTGAGCGCGGTCAGAACCCGCTCCATGTCGGCGATCAGCAGGTCGGCGGCGCGGGTGAGCTGCACGTTGAAGGTGGTGTCGAGCACGTCCGACGAAGTCATGCCCTGATGCACGAAGCGGGCCTGGTCCGAGCCGACATGCTCGGCGAGATGGGTGAGGAAGGCGATGACGTCGTGCTTGGTGACGGCCTCGATCTCGTCGATGCGCGCGACGTCGAACTCGACATCCTTCGCCTTCCACACGGCGTCGGCATTCTCGCGCGGGATAACGCCCAGATCGGCCATCGCGTCGCCGGCATGGGCCTCGATCTCGTACCAGATGCGGAACTTGGTGGCGGGTTCCCAGATGGCGGTCATCTCGGGGCGGGAATAGCGGGGGATCATCGGCGCTCTCTTCGGATCGGGGAAGGGTACGCCGGGGTCATAGGGGCATGGGGACGAGCATACAAGGTCGCAGGATGACCCGGCGGCACTGTCCGGGCGCCCCCGACCGCTAGGGGTCAGATTCCGGGGAGCACCGGGCCCAGCGCCGCGCCATGCGCGCCCAGTGTCAGGATCACCCCCGCCACCGCGGCGCTGTTGGAGCGCTTGCGCAGTCCCGGCAGCGACAGCCCGAGGATGCTGCGCGGCCGACGCTCTGCCCGGGCCTCGTCCTGGGTGGGCTCCAGCGCCTCGCGGATGCGCTGCATCTCCTCGACCATCGGATGCGCGGCCGCTGGCATGTCGTTGGCCGGCCGTACCCGCTCGGCCGAAGTGCGCAGCTTCGGCCGTTCGGTGCGGTAGCTCGGGCGTTCGGGCCGACGCGGTCGCAGCGGGCGTGTTTCCGGCACTTCGGGCGCCAGTTCGGAGACCTGCTCCGCGGTCTCGGCGTCGAAGCGGGCCAGCATCCGGTCGATCTCGTGCTCGGTGGTATGCAGCCCCGGCCGGGCCGGGTCGAGACCGGGCAGCTCGTCGATCATCGCGTCGATCATCTCGACGCTGGCCGCGCGGGGGCTGGTCTTCCATAGCATCCGGTCGGACATGAAGCGCGCGTTGATCCGGTCGGCGAGCAGTCGGGTGATCGTGCCCTGGTGGCTCGCGATGCCGACCTGGCAATCACCGCTCTCGGCGGCGCCGACGCCGATTGACAGGCAGGCGGCGTACCGGCCGGGAAGCATCTGTGTGTAGGCAAGGATGATGCGGGCGTTGTCGAGGTCGAAGACGGCGACGTCCTCGTGATCCCAGTTCAGCCCGCATTCGCGTGCAGGACCGTCGTTGAGCGCCGTGCGCAGGTCGTCGACCAGGTTGGGGAAGTCGAGTTCGGGAGCGGCGCGGAACAGAAGCTGGGCAACGGTACTGGTGATCGGGTCTGGCATGGACCGGTCTCCAAGATGAGTCGGCACGTGGGCCGCGTGAGTGGTTCCTTTCATCCATGTTTAGGAATTGTGTTCCCGCTGAGCGCGAACCGGGGAATTAGCAAGATCGCGACGCCGGAACTGCCCTCTCGCCGCCGCAATTCGGCCCTGATACGTGGCGCTACGCGGCGCCTTGGTGCTCGACCCAGCGCAATCGCAACGCAAACGGGGCGCCGATTGGCGCCCCGCATGGTCTTGAAATGGCGGCTGAAACGATCAGCAGCTGTAGTAGAGCTTGTACTCGACCGGGTGCGGCGTGTGCTCGTAGGCGTAGACCTCTTCCCACTTGAGCGCCATGTAGCCTTCGAGCTGGTCGCGGGTGAACACGTCACCGGCAAGCAGGAACTCGTGATCGGCTTCCAGCGCCTCGAGCGCCTCGCGCAGCGAACCACAGACCGTCGGGATCTGCGCCAGCTCTTCGGGCGGCAGGTCGTAGAGGTCCTTGTCCGAGGACGGGCCCGGATCGATCTTGTTCTTGATGCCGTCGAGGCCGGCCATCAGCAGTGCCGAGAAGGCGAGGTAGGGGTTCGCGGCCGGATCAGGGAAACGGGCCTCGACGCGCTTGGCCTTCGGGCTCTCGGACCACGGGATCCGGACGCAGCCCGAACGGTTGCGGGCAGAATAGGCACGCAGCACCGGGGCTTCGAAGCCCGGGATCAGGCGCTTGTAGCTGTTGGTGGTCGGGTTGGTAATCGCGTTGAGCGCCTTGGCGTGCTTCAGGATGCCGCCGATGAAGTAGAGCGCTTCCTGGCTGAGATCGGCATACTTGTCGCCGGCGAAGAGCGGCTTGCCGTCCTTCCAGATCGACATGTTGACGTGCATGCCCGAGCCGTTGTCGCCCGAGATCGGCTTCGGCATGAAGGTCGCCGACTTGCCGTAGGCCTGGGCCACGTTGTGGATCACGTACTTGTACTTCTGGATCTCGTCGGCTTGGTGCGTCAGGGTTCCGAAGATCAGGCCCAGCTCGTGCTGGCACGACGCCACCTCATGGTGGTGCTTGTCGACCTTCATGCCCATGCGCTTCATGGTCGAGAGCATCTCGCCACGCATGTCCTGCGCGTCGTCGATCGGGTTGACCGGGAAGTAGCCGCCCTTGACGCCCGGACGGTGGCCGGTGTTGCCGACCTCGTACTCGGTGTCGGTGTTCCAGGCGCCGTCGATCGCGTCGACCGAGAAGGAGACCTTGTTCGAGGTCACGGCGAAGCGGACGTCGTCGAAGATGAAGAACTCGGCCTCGGGGCCCATATAGGCGGTGTCGCCGATGCCGCTCGACTTCAGGTAGGCTTCGGCCTTCAACGCGGTGCCGCGCGGGTCGCGGTCATAGGGCTCGCCGGTGTCGGGCTCGACCACGGTGCAATGGAGGCACAGCGTCTTCTCGGCGTAGAACGGGTCGATATAGGCGCTGTCATTGGCCGGCATCAGCTTCATGTCGGACTGGTCGATCGACTTCCAGCCGGCGATCGAGGAGCCGTCGAACATGAAGCCTTCCTCGAGGAAGTCCTCGTCGACGAGGTCGGCGACCACGGTGACGTGCTGCAGCTTGCCCTTGGGGTCGGTGAAACGGATGTCGACGTATTCGACCTCCTCGTCCTTCATCATCTTCAGAAGCTTGGAGCTGTCCATCTCAATGCTTTCCTTGTTTATCTCGTGTTCGTGAAAAGGGGTCGCCCCCCGCGGCGCGCGGCTCAGATCGCGTCGTCGCCGAATTCTCCGGTGCGGATGCGGATCGCCTGTTCGACAGGCGAAACAAAAATCTTGCCGTCGCCGATCTTGTCGGTTTTCGCGGCATCGACGATGGCCGCGATCGCACGCTCGACCTGATCGTCGGGCAGAACCACCTCGATCTTCACCTTCGGCAGAAAGTCGACGACGTATTCGGCGCCGCGATAAAGCTCGGTATGGCCCTTCTGGCGTCCAAAGCCTTTCACTTCGACAACGGAGAGGCCCTGCACGCCGGCCTCCTGAAGCGCCTCCTTCACCTCGTCGAGCTTGAACGGCTTGATGATCGCCTCGATCTTCTTCATGTCGCGCGACTCCCTTGCATCCGCGTTCTCAGGGGTGAAACCATGACGCCCCGGCCACCTCAATCGCCGCTCCCGGCCCGGAATGGGGCCGATGCCGAAATTCCAGATCCGTGCTTAAAATTTGTGCATGATGGGTGTATTCGATGCAGTTTGAAAAGTCTGGCCCGGCCGACGCCCCTGAAACCGCTCGTTCCGTGAGCAGTCTCGACGGGATGGCGGTTCTGACTGCCAGTGAAATGCGCGATGCAGAAGCGCGGGCGATTGCAGGCGGCACGCCGGGCGCGGTGCTCATGGAACGGGCGGGGGCCGCCGTAATCGCCGCGCTGTTCGAGCATTGGCCGCAGCTCTCATCCGGAGGGCGTGCCTGCGTGCTGTGCGGGCCGGGCGGCAATGGCGGTGACGGCTATGCGGTGGCACGGCAACTGGCAATACGCGGCTGGACGGTCCGGCTCCACGCGCTCGCCCCGGCGCGTCATGCGGATGCCGCCGGGCAGGCGCGGCTTTGGTCGGAAATGGGGGCCACCGAGGAGTGGGAAAGGGCAGGGGAGTCGGTCGGGGGAGCCGACCTCGTGGTCGATGCGCTGTTCGGTATCGGGCTTGCGCGGCCGCTCGGTCTCGAGTTCGACCGGGTGCTGGCGGCCGGGGCGCAGCGGGTGCTGGCGATCGACCTGCCATCCGGCTTGTGTTCCGACAGCGGGCGGGTGATCGGCGAACGATGCTTCGACGCCGATCTCACGGTGAGCTTTCACACACCGAAGCGCGGCCATATTCTTGCCGAAGGCCCGGCCCGTTGCGGCGCGCTGGATATTCGCAGCATCGGCCTCCCGGAAGAGGGCGGGAGCGTCAGGCTCACCCGCAGACCTGAGCGGCTCGGCAAGCGGGCAGGTCACAAATACGGTCACGGCCACGCGCTGGTGCTGTCCGGCGGGGTGGGGCGCGGCGGCGCGGCGCGCATGGCGGCGCGGGCGGCGCTCAGGATCGGTGCGGGGCTGGTGACGCTGGCCTGCCCGCCCGCGGCCCTACAGGAAAACGCGGCCCGGCTGGACGCGATCATGCTGCGGTCGCTGCGGGATGCGGAGGCGCTGAAGCGACTGCTGGAGGATTCCAGGCTGAACGCGCTTCTGCTCGGCCCGGGTCTCGGGACCGGCCCGCGCGAAGGCGAACTGGTGGCGCAGGCGCTGGCGGCGGGGCGGTCAACGGTGCTCGACGCCGACGCGCTCACGCTCGTGGCCGGGGATGCGGCTCTGCGGGATGCGCTGCATGAGGGATGCCTGCTCACGCCGCATGATGGCGAATTCGCGCGTCTGGTGCCTGACATCGCCAATCGCATGAGTGGGCCGGTCGCAAACGGCCCAGCCTACTCGCGGCTCGATGCGGCGCGTGAGGCGGCGGGGCGGTTGGGTTGCACGGTGCTGCTCAAGGGACCGGATACGGTGATCGCGGCACCCGATGGGCGCGCGGTGATCAATGCCGCGGTTCATGGCCGCGCCGCGCCATGGCTCGCCACCGCAGGGGCGGGCGACGTGCTGGCCGGGATCGCGGCGGGGCTGATGGCGCGCGGACGCGACGGTTTCGCCGCGGGGCAGGAGGCAGCATGGCTGCATGTCGAGACGGCGCGCCGTTTCGGCCCGGGGCTGATCGCCGAGGACCTGCCCGAGATGCTGCCCGCCGTGATGCGCGAAATGGAACTTTGAGGCCGCTGCGGCAGTCCGCATTTTTTCCCGTGGCGCGCCGCTTCGGGCTTTGCTAGACAGCGCCGAGATTTCCGGGGGGCCGTTCCGCTCCCCATGAGAGACATGCGGGTGTGGCGGAACTGGTAGACGCACCAGATTTAGGTTCTGGCGCCGCAAGGCGTGGGGGTTCGAGTCCCTTCACCCGCACCAAGAAACACGACTGAGAAAAGGACGACAGATGCAGGTCACCGAGACCCTCAACGACGGCCTCAAGCGCGGCTACAAGATCACGCTGCCCGCCGCCGAACTGGACGCCAAGGTCCAGGAAAAGCTGGTCGAAGCCCAGCCCGAGGTCGCCATGAAGGGCTTCCGCAAGGGCAAGGTGCCGCTGTCGCTGCTGAAAAAGCAGTTCGGCCCGCGCGTGCTCGGCGAAGCCATGCAGGAGAGCATCGACGGCGCGCTGTCGAACCACCTCGAGGAAAGCGGCGATCGCCCGGCGATGCAGCCAGAGGTGAAGATGGCCAATGACGATTGGAAGGAAGGCGACGACGTCGAAGTCACCGTCTCCTACGAGAAGCTGCCCGAGATCCCCGAGACCGATTTCTCGGACATCTCGATCGAGCGTCTGAAGGTCTCGGCCGACGACGCCGCGATCGACGAAGCGCTGGGCAACCTCGCCGAGACCGCGCAGAACTTCGAAGACAAGGACGGCGCCGCCGAAGAGGGCGACCAGGTCGTGATCGACTTCGTGGGCAAGATCGACGGCGAAGCCTTTGAAGGCGGCGCCGCCGAGGACTACCCGCTGGTGCTCGGCTCCAACTCCTTCATCCCCGGCTTCGAGGATGGTCTGAAGGGCGTGAAGGCCGGCGACGACAAGAACGTCGAGGTCAACTTCCCCGAGGACTACCAGGCCAAGAACCTCGCCGGCAAAGCCGCCGTGTTCGAGTGCAAGGTCAAGGCGGTGAAGGCCCCGCAGAAGGCCGAGATCGACGACGAGCTGGCGAAGAAGTTCGGCGCCGAGGATCTCGCCTCCCTGAAGGCGCAGATCGCCGAGCGTCTCGAGGCCGAGTATTCCGGTGCCTCGCGCGCGGTTGCCAAGCGCAAGCTGCTCGACATCCTCGACGAGAAGGTCTCGTTCGACCTGCCGCCGAGCCTCGTCGAAGCCGAGGCGAACCAGATCGCGCATCAGCTCTACCACGAAGAGCACCCCGAGGATCACGGCCACGACCACGGCAAGATCGAACCGACCGAGGAGCACGTGAAGCTCGCCGAGCGTCGCGTGAAGCTGGGTCTTCTGCTGGCCGAGATCGGCCAGAAGGCCGACGTCAAGGTCACCGACCAGGAGCTGACCCAGGCGATCCTCAACCAGGCGCGGCAGTATCGCGGCCAGGAGCGGCAGTTCTTCGAGTTCGTTCAGCAGAACCCGCAGATGCGCCAGCAGATCCAGGCCCCGATCTTCGAAGACAAGGTCATCGACCACATCTTCGAGCAGGCCACGGTCGAAGAGAAGGAGGTTTCCAAGGAAGATCTCCAGAAGGCCGTCGAGGCGCTCGACGACGAGGCCTGAGCCTCTCTCGCTTCTTAACGTGCAAGGGCCGCCCTTCGGGGCGGCCCTTGTCGTTTCCGCTCCCGATGCCGATGCCGGGAGCCTCAGCTATAGGCGCCGGCCGAGTAGGTCAGCTCGTAGCTGTGGCTGTAGACCTCGAACACGATGCCGAACGGGTCCTCCACATAGCACATGCGGTAGGGCTTCTCGCCCGGGAAGTATTTGCGGATCGGCATCCGCTGCTTGCCACCGGCGGCGACGATCCGTTCGACCAGGCCTTCGACATTCGGGTCCTGGATCGCGAAGTGAAAGGTGCCGTGACGGCGAAAATCGAGATTGTCCTCGGGGGCGCGGTTGCCATCCATCTCGAACAGCTCGAGCCCGATCCGGTCGGCCGTGGCCATATGTGCGATCCGCAGCCGGTTCCAGCCGGGCCCGAACACATCGGTACACATGCGGCCGATATCGCTGTCATCCTCGACCACTTCGGTCGGCTCCATGATCACGTAGAGGCCGAGAACGTCACGGTAGAAGGTCAGCGCGGCGTCGAGATCCGGCACCGAGAGGCCGATATGCGAAAAGCTTCTGGGATAGGGTGTCACTCAGGTCTCCATCATAAGGCATGAGAGACAGTTAAGCTTGCCTAGGCCGCTTGAGAAATTATCATTCGAGATGTTTTTGATAACACATAGTGATGAACCGTGTTGAATGCGCTTTGGCTGGAGACCTTCGCCACATTGGCCGAGACCGGACATTTCACCCGTGCCGCCGCCCGGCTGAACATGACCCAGCCCGGCGTGTCGCAGCATCTGCGCAAGCTCGAAGCCCAGATCGGGCGGCCCTTGCTGAGTCGTCAGGGCAAGGGGTTCACGCTGACACCTGCCGGGGAGGCGGTGTTCGACATGGCCCGCGCGCGGCGCGAGGAGGAGCGTCAGCTGCGCGAGGCCATCCGCGCTGATGATCCGGAGGCGGGTGAGGTGGCGGTGGCCTGTTCCGGCAGCTTTGCCATGGCCTTGCAGCCCGCTTTCTGGTCGCTGCTGGGCGCCGCGCCTCTACTTCGCCTGCGGCTCGAGGCGATGCCACTGCGGGGCGTGATCGACGGCGTGGCCGAAGGGCGGTTCGATCTCGGCGTGGTCGATCACAAGCCCGGCGATCCCCGGTTGGAGGCAGAGCGGGTCGGCCGCGAGGCGTTGTGCCTACTGTTGCCCGCCGGGGTCACCGATACCCGCTTCGCGGCGTTGGAGGAACTGGGATTCATCGCTCATCCCGATGGCTGGCTCTATGCCGAGGAACTGTTTTCCCTGAACTACCCAAAGGACTTCCGGGGTGCCGAACAGCTTGCCGTCCGAGCCTTCCTCAACCAGATCGGTCAGATCCCCGCACCGGTCGCGCAAGGTGTCGGCTATACCTTGCTGCCGCGCAGCGGGTACGAGGCATTCGTTGATCGCGACCGCGTCGCCGTGGCGGAACTTGACCACCCGCGACACCGCGATCTGTGGCTGCTGCGGCGCCGGGGCAGGGAGTTGCCGGCCCGGGTCGAACGGGTCGCCAGGCTGGTCACCGAGGTCGCGGCGCGGCTCGAAGCCGCGGAGGGTTGAAACGAAGAAGGCGCCCCGAACGGGACGCCCCTTCAAACCTGTGCAGCAGGTCCAGAAATTCGGGTCGGCTCAGCTGCCCCAGCTGCGGACCGGGCCGCAGTCCATGTGGACAAAGTTCGAGCCGGAATACTTGCCGACGCCGCCCGCCTTGCAAGCGGCTGCCGCGCGCGCCATCTGGCTCACCGAACGGCCCGAGAGCCGCAGGTCGGCCGCCTGGCCCTTGAGGTGGAGCGAGTTCTTGGCAACACCGGAGGAGCGGCTGCGCAGCATCGCGTTGGTGGCCGGCGAGCGGTAGCCCGACAGCAGCATGTAGGGTTCGTTGACTTCGAGCAGACTGTGGCTAGCGGCCATGATGTCGACGGTGCGGGTGTCGATATCCATCATCTGGTTGTTGCGCCAGTCGCGCATGAAGACGTTGATCTCGCGGATCGCCTCGGCGATGTATTCGCCTTCGATCCAGTAGATCGTATCGATCTTTTCGCCGGTCCGCTCCGAATACATCGAAAGCCTGCGCACATCGCCCGCGCGCCTCAGAAAGCCGGCCGCATTCGAGTAGGTGGGTGCTGCGGTGACTGCCGTGGCCGCAAACGCGCCAAGGAGACCGCGGCGGGTCATGCCCGCCGAGCGAATTTTATCAATCATGTGAGCGCCTGTCCCGTCGCTTACCTGTGGGTCCGCATTTTCACGGACATTTTTTTGCCATCCATCCCCAGATGCAGACCCTCTATCGCACGGGAGGACGACTCGACCAAGTGTGGTTATCGGATAACATGGTGAAGAAAGCCCCAATCGGCGGGAACTTGCGCAAATGCCGCTCGGTTGAGCCCCGGTTCGGTCGATTTGCTGCGCTTTTGCCACGTCGCGAGGCTCTTATCGGCGAACCGATGGCCGGGCAGAATACCGGTGCATATGTCTTCCCAGAGGTCCTGTCCGGATCCGTCCCGAACCCACGGTGTCTAATGTTGCCCCTGTCCCGTCCCCCCTTCATGACCCATCTGCGCCACCTGATCCTGCCCATCGGTATCGTGCTGGGTGTCATGCAGCCCGTTGCCGGACAGGCCCAGGTCAGCGTGTTCCGGCAGGCTGTGGCCGAAAGTGTCGCCGGCCAGTCCGACCTCGCGCCCAGCTACAGGGCACGTGGCTTCACGGGCATTTGGACCGGTGCCGATGCCGCCGCGATCGCCCGACGCAACGCCCTGCTGACGGCACTGGCCGATGCCGACGCGCACGGCCTGCCGGTGTCGCGCTATGATCCGGAAGGTTTGATCCGCAAGCTCCGCGCCGCGCGAAGCGCCGAGGACCGCGCCGCGATGGATGTCGAGCTGACCCGGGTCTTTCTGCGGTACGCGCGGGATGTCCAAAGCGGCATGCTCGAGCCCGGTCGCGTGGTCGGGTTGATCCGCCGCGAGGTGCCGCTGCGCGATCCTGCCGAGACGCTGGCAAGCTTTCTTGAAGCCGATCCCGTGGCCTTCCTGCGGGGCCTCGCGCCGGCATCGCCGGAATATGGCCGTTTGATGCGGGCCCGCGCCGAACTGCAGCGCGCCTTGGATGCGGGTGGCTGGGGCGCGCGCCTTTCGGAGGCCAAGATCGAAGCTGGTGACAGTGGTGCCGATGTCGTGGCGCTGCGCGACCGGCTGATTGCCATGGGCCATCTGGCTCCTACGAGCAGCGCAGTCATGGGCGAGGCGCTCGTCGCAGCGGTCCGCGACTTCCAGAGCCGCAACGGTCTCATGGTCGATGGCGTTGTCGGGCCGGGGACACGCGCAGAGCTCAACCGTTCGGTCGAGGAACGGCTGCAGTCCGTGCTGGTCGCGATGGAGCGCGAGCGCTGGACCAACATGGATCGCGGGGACCGCCACGTGCTGGTGAACCTCACCGATTTCAGCGCCACCATCATCGACGACGGCCGCGAAACCTTCCGCACGGCCTCGGTGATCGGCGCGGAAGTGCCCGACCGCCAAACGCCCGAATTCTCGGACGTCATGGAATACATGGTCATCAATCCGAGCTGGTACGTGCCGCGCTCCATCGTGGTGGGCGAATACCTGCCGCAGCTCAAGCGCAACCGTCACGCCGCGAGCCAGATCCTGATCACCGACCGGTCGGGTCGCGAAATCAGCCGCAATTCGATCGACTTCTCAAGCTACAACGAGCGCAACTTTCCCTTCTCGATGCGCCAACCTCCCTCCAATTCGAATGCGCTGGGGCTGGTGAAATTCCTGTTTCCCAACCGCTACAACATCTACCTGCACGACACGCCGGCCAAGTCGCTGTTCGGGCGCGAGCGCCGCGCCTTCAGCCATGGCTGCGTGCGGCTAAGCGAACCGTTCGATTTCGCCTATGCGCTGCTGGCCGCGCAGGAGGAGGATCCGGTCGGGTTTTTCCAATCTCGCCTCGCCACGGGGCGCGAGACGCGGGTGAACCTTGAGGCGCCGGTACCGGTGCATCTGATCTATCGCACGGCCTTTACCGACGAGGAGGGGCGGCTGCATTTCCGCCGAGATGTCTACGAGCGAGACGCCGCGATCTGGGCGGCGCTGGCCCGCGAAGGGGTGGCGATCTCGCGCCCCGCAAGCTAGATCCCTCGAAAACCCGAGGGGACCGTCATGAATTTTACGCTGAGCGAGATCGCCACCGCGCTGAACGCCGAACTTCAGGGCGATGGCAGCCTGCGTGTCACCGGTGCCGCCGAGCCGGGGCAGGCGGGTGAGGATGACCTCGCGCTGGCGATGTCGCCGAAATGGGCCGAGGCGCTGCAACTCGGGCGCGCGCGCGCCGCGCTGGTCTGGCCCGGCGCCGACTGGCGCGAGATGGGGTTGCAGGGCGCCATCATTGCCCCGCGTGGCCGTCTCGCTATGGCGGGTCTGACCCAGCTTCTCGATGCCGCCGGCGCCGAGTCCGGCATCCATCCATCCGCAGTCGTCGACGCTTCGGCCGAGATCGGCGAAGGGGTCTTCGTCGGCCCGCTGGCGGTGATCGGCGCGGGCGCGGTGATCGGCGCGAACAGCCGGATCATGGAACAGGCCTCGATCGGGCCCGGCGTGCGGCTGGGACAGGGCGCGCTCATTCATTCGGGCGCACGGCTGGGGCGCAACGTGGTAGCGGGCGACCGGCTCATCGTGCAGCCGAATGCGGTGATCGGTGGCGATGGGTTCTCCTTCGTCACCGAAAGCGAAAGCCACGTCGAATCCGCGCGTGCCGAACTTGGACAGGGCAAGGTTTCGGAAGAGGCCGATCCGACCTGGCATCGGATCCACAGCCTCGGCTCTGTGATCCTCGGCGACGATGTCGAGATCGGCGCCTGCGCCACGATCGATGCGGGTACGATCCGCCCGACCCGCGTGGGCAACGGCTCCAAGATCGACAACCTCGTGCAGGTCGGCCACAACTGCGTGATCGGCGACCATTGCCTGCTCTGCGGTCATGTCGGACTTGCCGGATCGGTGAACATCGGCGACCGGTCGGTGCTCGGTGGCAAGGTGGGCGTGTCCGACAATCTAAATATCGGTGCCGACGTCGTTCTCACCGGCGGTTCGATCGTGTTGTCGAACGTACCCGCCGGGCGTGTGATGATGGGCTATCCCGCCACCAAGATCGACAGCCAGGTCGAAAGCTACAAGGCGCTGCGCCGGCTGCCGCGGCTGATGCGTGATCTCGCGGCATCTCGCAAGGGCTGATACCGGCGCTTCATGGTTTCAATGCGGCGTCGCAGCGATTAGATCGGGGTGAGGAGAAGCACTGTAGGGGATGCGGGTCGGATGGAATTGCGCGACAAGGTGATTGCGATCATCGCCGAGCAGGCAATGCTCGAGCCGGGCGACGTGTCGCTCGACAACAGCCCGGCCGATCTTGGAATCGACAGCCTCGGTCTGGTGGAGAGCATCTTCGCGATCGAGGAGACCTTCGACATCTCGGTGCCGTTCAACGCCAATGCGCCCGAGGAAAGCGAATTCGACATTTCCTCGGTCGCCGCCATCGTCGCGGCAGTGGAGCGTCTCGTTCAAAAGCAGCACGCCAGCGCATGACCGGCGGCGGCCGACGCGTCGTCATCACCGGCGCCGGAACCATCAACAGCCTCGGCCACGACGTGCCTTCGACGCTGGAGGCGATGCGCGAGGGTCGCTGCGGTATCGGCCCGCTCGACCTGCGGGACGTCGAACGGCTGTCGGTCCAGATCGGCGGCCAGGTGAAGGGCTATGACGAGCAGGCCCATTTCAACCGCCAGCAAATCGCCCTTTACGACCGCTTCACCCAGTTCACGCTGCTCGCCGCACGGCAGGCGATGGCGCAGTCCGGCATTAGCTTCTCCGGCGAGGAGAGCGAGATGTCCGGCGTGGTGCTTGGCACCGCCGGGGGCGGGGTGAACACTTGGGACGAGAATTACCGCACGGTCTATGAAGAAGGAAAGAACCGGGTCCACCCCTTCGTCGTCCCGAAGCTGATGAACAACGCGGCCGCGAGCCATGTAAGCATGGAGTACAACCTACGCGGCCCGAGCTTCACCGTGGCCACCGCCTGCTCCAGCTCCAACCACGCGATGGGCCTGGCCTTCCAGATGATCCGGTCGGGCATGTGCCGCGCGATGCTGACGGGCGGCTCCGAGGCGATGCTTTGCTTTGGCGGCGTGAAGGCATGGGAGGGGCTCAGGGTGATGTCCAAGGATGCCTGCCGCCCGTTCAGCGCTAACCGCAACGGCATGGTGCAGGGCGAGGGCGCGGCGGTGTTCGTGTTCGAGGAATACGAGCATGCCCGCGCGCGCGGCGCCGAGATCCTGTGCGAGGTGGCGGGCTTTGGCATGACGGCCGATGCGGCCGATATCGTCATGCCCTCGGCCCAGGGCGCCGAGCGGGCAATGCGGGGCGCGATGCGCGAGGCTGGGCTGGCGCCCGAGCAGATCGGCTATATCAACGCGCATGGCACCGGCACGGCGGCGAACGACAAGAGCGAATGCGCCTCGGTCTCGCATGTCTTCGGACCGGCAGCGGACCGGTTGATGATCTCCTCGACCAAGTCGATGCATGGCCATCTGATCGGCGGCACCGGTGCGGTGGAGCTTCTGGCCTGCATCATGGCGCTGCGCGATGGCGTCATCGCGCCGACCATCGGCTATGAAGAGCCCGATCCCGAATGCGCGCTCGACGTGGTGCCGAACACGGCGCGCGAGGCAAAGGTGAGCGCGGTGCTGTCCAATGCCTTCGCCTTCGGCGGTCTCAACGCGGTGCTGGCGCTGCGCGCGGCCTGAACCCTGCCATCGAAAAGAGAAAAGGGCGCGGCCTCTGGGAGACCGCGCCCTTTCCATATTCGTTGCTCTTCTTCCGTTACTGCGCCCGGGCGGTGACGGCTCCGAAGCCCGCGGTGAAGCCGGACAGCGACATGTCGAGACGCACTTCCTGATCCGGCGCGGCGGCGGGGACGATGCGCAGCGTGCCGGCGCGGCCGCCCTTGAAGGCGCCGAGTTGCTGGTCCGACAGGCCGAAGCGGGCGACGCAGCCCGCGCGGTTGCAGAAGCTGAACGGGTAGCGCGCGGTCTGGCCGCCATCGACCGTAAGCGAGAGCTGCTCGGTGAGCAGGGTTTCCAGCGGCACCACGACGGTGACGCCTGCCGCCGCCTGCGCCTCGGCTGCCAGCGGCAGCACGGTAACTTCGGCCACGGCATTGCCGTCACCATCCTCGAGCAGCTGGTAGAGCTGGCAAGGCTCGGCCTCGCCTTCGGCGACGCGCATGCAGCGCAGCGACCAGTCGCCATGGGTCTCGGCCACATAGGGCTGACCGGGGCGCTCGGTCTCGGCTTCGGCCGGGGCGGCAGGAGCCTGCGGATCCGCCGGCGCGGCCGGCGACTCGGCCTGCGCGGGGGCCTCGGTCTCGGCGGGCGCAGCCGGAGCCTCGGGTGCTTCCGGCGCCGCGGGAGCCTCGGTCGAGGTCTCGGCAGGCGCCTCGGTGGTGGTGGTCCGCGTGTTCGCCGGCGCGGTTTCGTCCTGCGCGGCCAGCGGGGTGGAGAGGGCCAGCAGCGCGGCGCTGGCCAGAAGTGTCAGTCGGTTCGGCATGTCGCGATCCCGTTTGTCAGTGTCCGCGGGGGCTTAGCATGGCATTGCGCGACTGTCAGGCGGGAAAGGGTCGGGAATCATGCGGGTTTCCGCCAAGATGAAAAAGGGGCCGCGACGCGACCCCCTTCCCATGTTCTCCCTGTCGGACTTGGCCGACTAATTGCCCGGACGCTACGAGAAGGCGATCGCGACGTCAACCGGTATCGCAGCGCAACCCCCGGGCAAGGCGCAAAAAAACCGCGCCCGAAGGCGCGGCAAGTCTGACAGGGAGGACGTCGGGCGACATGCCCGACACGTACATCATGCCACGGAATGGTTACCGGCGCTTTACGAGAATTGTGGCATGAGATGGATCGGCGTGACGGCTGTGTCCTCGGGGTCAAAACCGGCCGTCTTGCATCTCTGAGTGGCGCGTACGGAATAATACAAAACTTGAAAGGTAGCAGTGCTGACGGAACGGAAACAATAGTGTAACGTTTGCGCCACGGGAGTGAGGTTTTTCATAATGGGAGGTACCGCATGGATTCGAAGGTCGAGGAACTCTGGGCTTTGGAAAAGCGGCGCTGGCTCGACGGCGCCGAGTTCTACGAACGCCAGCTTGCCCCCGATGCCGCGATGGTCATTCCCTATCCGTCGGGGCTGCAGGACCGCGTCGCCGCGCTGAGCGGTCAGTGCCCGGCCCGGCAGTGGGAGGCAGTGGAGCTGCATGACCAGAGCGTCACCCGGCACGGCGAAACCGTTCTCCTGAGCTACCGCGTGGTGGCTTGGCGCGATTGCTGCCCCGAGCCGCTGCGCGCCAGCTGCGCGTCCACCTATCTCGACGACGACGGCACCTGGTTGAGGCTTTCCCACGAGCGCGAGCCGCTCGAGGTTGATGATACGAAGGGTAAGGTGTCCGTTCTCAAACGCCCGACGCGCATCGTAGCGCATCTCGGGGCCGCATAGGGGATCTTTTCCGAAGCTCGAACTTCGAGGCCGGCTCGCATGCGCGAGCTGGCCTTATCTTTTGCAGGTCAGGCGGCGTCGAGGGGCCGGATCTTGAGCGTCGCGAGGCGGTTCTCCTCCTTCGCGATCACCTCGAAGCGGAACCCGTGGAAGCTGAACACCTGGCCTTCGGTCGGGATCATCTGCGCCTCGTGGATCACCAGGCCCGCGATGGTGTTGGCCTCTTCGTCGGGCAGGTTCCAGTCCTGCCGCCGGTTCAGGTCGCGGATCGTCATCGAACCGTCGATCACGTAGGCGCCATCCTCGGTCATCGCGATCGGCTCTTCGCGCTCGGCGTCGAATTCGTCCGAGATCTCGCCGACGATCTCTTCGAGGATATCCTCCAGGGTGATCAGCCCGCGCAGCGCGCCATACTCGTCCACCACGAGGGCGAAATGCGTGTGCCGCTTGAGGAACTGGCGCATCTGGTCGTCGAGCGTGGTGGTTTCGGGAATGAAATAGGGCGTCATCGCGACGTCCATGATGTCGAAGCTCTCGAGCTCTGCCGTATCCACCGCTCCGTCGGCCATCATCTTGTGCATGGCGCGCAGCAGGTCTTTGGCGTGCAGGATGCCGACGATGTTCTCGGGCTCGTCACGATAGAGCGGCAGCCGCGTATGCGGGCTCTCCAGACAGAGCGTGAGGATTTCGGTGGCTGGCAGGTTGGCGTCGATCATCGCGATGTTGGAGCGATGCAGCATCACCTCCTCGACCGTGCGTTCGCCCAGATCCAGCGCACCGAGGATGCGGTCGCGATCCTCGCGGTCGACCACCCCTTCCTCGTGACCGAGCGACAGCGCGCCGGCAATTTCCTCGCGCACCGCCAACACTTTGGTGTCGGGATCGGTGCGCACGCCGAACAGCCGCAGGAGCGCCCGGACGAGCACCTGCACCGCAGAGACGACGGGCGCGAAGATCAGGATCACGAGGCCGAT
Organism: Limimaricola soesokkakensis; assembly: GCF_900172345.1. Classification (GTDB taxonomy): domain Bacteria; phylum Pseudomonadota; class Alphaproteobacteria; order Rhodobacterales; family Rhodobacteraceae; genus Limimaricola; species Limimaricola soesokkakensis. Next base: position 78,961 of record NZ_FWFY01000011.1, on the reverse strand, counting down.
CGGGCGGGCGACGCGGCTGGCAAAGGTTTCGGCATTGGTGATCGCGTAGGTCTTGGGCAGCACCTCGGCGAAGATCAGCACCAGAAGCGTCATGACCAAGGTGGCGGCCGCAACGCCGCTGTCGCCGAAGACGCGGGTTAGAAGGGCGGTGGCCAAAGAGGTGGCGAGGATGTTGACGACGTTGTTGCCAAGGAGCACCGAGCCGATCAGCCGCTCGTTATCCTCGGTGACATGCAGCGCCTGCGCCGCGCCCTTGGAGCCGCGATCGGCGGCGGAGCGCAACTTGCCGCGGGAGGCGGCGGTGAGTGCGGTCTCCGAGCCCGAGAAAAAGGCCGAGGCCACCAGCAGGAGGAGGATCGCGACGCTGGTGATCCAGAAAGCGGCGTCTAGGGCGGTGTCCATGGGGTCCTTCGCGAAATAATTGATCCACTGAGTTATGGACGAGAGGGGCGCTTGTTCAACCCTCGCCGCGCGGGACTTGTCGCGGAGTGGCCCGGGCCAGGGGGTGGTGTTCGTGCACCAGCGCGCTCAATCGCTCGCTTTGGACATGGGTATAGATCTCGGTAGTGGACAGATCCGCATGGCCGAGCAGCGCCTGGATCGCCCGCAGATCGGCCCCACCCGCGAGCAGATGGCTGGCAAAGGCATGGCGCAGCACATGCGGCGTCACCTGATCGGGCGAGAGACCGGCGGCGATCGCCAGTTCCTTGACCATCACGAAAAAGCTCTGGCGCGTCAGGTGCCCATCGCGGCCGCGCGCGGGGAACAGGAACTTCGAAGCGGGCTTGCCTGCGGCGCTGGCCGCGGCCTCGGCTTCGTCGCGCCGGGCCAGCCAAGCCGCGACGGCGGCACGGGCGGGGCGGGACAGTGGCACCATGCGCTCGCGTCCACCCTTGCCGCGCACCAGCAGCATCTCGGGATCGCCGCGCAGAGACGCCACCGGCAGGCTCACGAGTTCGGAGACGCGCAGGCCCGTGGCGTAGAGCAACTCCATCAGGCAGGTGGCGCGCAACGGATCGCGCGGGTGGTCGCGGGCGGCCATGAGCAGCGCCTCCACCTCCTCGCGCGACAGGGTGCCGGGCAGGCGGCGGCTGCGCCCCGGCCCCTTGAGACGGATCGCCGGGTTGTCCTCGCGCCAGCCTTCCTCGAAGGCGAACCGGTAGAGCTGTCGGATCGATGAAAGCCGTCTCGCCCGGGTCGCGGCCGAAAGCCCCTCGGCCTCGCAGGAGACGAGGTAATCCTCGACCATCGCCTGCGTGGCCGTAGCGAAATGCGCGTCACGATACGCCAGCCAGCCCGAGAAATCCGACAGGTCGTGGCCATAGGCAAGAAGCGTATTGCGAGCGGCGTCGAGCTCGGCGGCCTGCGCCTCCAGAAAGGCGGAGATCCAATGCGCCATCGGCATCGCCGCCGCATCACTCACGCGTCGCGCTCCAAGATGAGCATCTGCAGTGCGATGCGGCGCGCCGGGTCCTCGAGCCCGACCGCGCGCAGCGCCGCCAGCCCCTCGCTCAGAGCGCCGGTATCGCCGGCCCGGCCCTCGTCGATCAACGAGATTGCCCGCAGGATCACCTCGCCGACCCGGCCTTCATCAATCATCTGCACCAGCGCCTCGGACGGCTGCTCCGCCTCGAACCCGTTCAGGAGCGCCAGCGAGATCGGGTCGTCCTCGGGGGCAAGGTCGGCTCGCGTCCCTTCGGGCAGGCCGCGCGCCAAGGCGACGAGCATCTCCTCCTCCGCGTCGCGCGGTTCGTGTCCCAAGGCTACGGCCTCGTAGTCGGGGCCGAGCAGGCCAATGGTGAAGACGGTCTCGGCGACGTCCTCCGGCAGGTCCATCTCGGCGATCTGCGGGCCGAAATGCTGGGCGAAGGCCGTGCCGAGACGCGCCTCGCGCATGCCTTCCCAGACCTCCGGCAACCTGTCGGCCACGGCCATCGTGTCGCCCTCTCGAAGCGCGGTGTCAAAGGCCTGAACGGCGCTGGCGCGGTCCCAAATGCCGCCGGACGCGGCTGGCACCCGGTCGGTATAGATGCCGAACAGCCTCGCCGGCTCGATGGCACCGTGCCGCGCCAGCCGCTCCGCCGCCTCGATCTGGGCGCGCCACGCCTTGGTCGGGCGCAGATCCGCGTGGCTGAAGGCGCGGGGCAGGGAGCCAGAGGGCATCGCCTCGCCGACCGCTTCGCGCAGGCGGTAGACCAGCGGCGTCACCCGTTCGGGCTCTGCCAGCGGCGGCTCGCCCTCGTAGAGATCGGGGTCGAGAAAGCGCGACAGCATCGCGTCCTCGGCATCGGTCACCTCGCCCAATGCGCGCGCGGAGTTCAGCGTCAGGGCTGCCGCCTGCCAGTCGCCGTCACGGGCCAGACAAAAGATCTGCGCAGGGCGGGTGGGGGCGATGGTCGGCTTGTTGCGCATTGCGTGGCAGGCTTGGGTCTCCTCGCCGGTAAGCAGCGCGGTGTCGAACCAGCGCCGGAAGCGGTCCGGATCGTCGGGACCGGCCTCAACCAACATCTCTGCCGCAGGTTCGAGAGCGCCCATTTCGAGCAGCCGGTCGATCCGGGCGAGGAACAGGGTGCCGCGGGCATCGGCATCCGCGGGCGGGTCAGCCTCGGCAACCATCAAGAGCCGCATGAGCTGCTCGATGGCGGGCAGGGTGTCGAGCTTCTGCGCGGCGATTAGCGCCGCCAGCCGCTCCTGCTCGCTGGCCGACCACAGCCCGCGTGGCAGTCCCGAAATGCGCGGCGCGACGAGGCCGACCGCGTCCGGCGAACGCGAATCGAGTGGCTGAACCGAGACCTGCGGCGCGGCCGCGCTTTCGGCCACGGGCGGCTCGACCGTCGGAGCGGGGGTCGGATTGGGGGCGACGGAGCGCGACAGCCAGTCGATCGCCGACAGCGGTTCCCCGCCGGTTTCGGCATCCTGCGCCAGCAGCGGCTGACCCAGAACCAGCGCGAGAAGGAGGCCCGCCTTCCTCACCGCCCGATCTCGATGGTGACGGGTTTCACCACCTCCGACACAGGGGCCGCGAAATCGGCGGGGAACAGCATCGGCCCCACATAGGCGTAGGCCAGCAGGCCCAGAGCCGCCAGCACCACGAGGATCAACGCCGCTTTCACCAGCGCCCAGATCAATCGTCTCAACATCCCGCTCGTCCTCTTGCCCCGGGTCACGGGCGGCCGCGCGCCGCCTCTTGCCAGCGATTCATAACTGGTCTTTCGGCCGAGATCACGTCATTCAGGGCAGGAATTTGCGAGGGCCCGCCGGTCGGGCCGCGACGGGGGCATTATGGCGGCAGGAAAGGCGCGCAGGAGCGGCGACGGCAGCGCGATGCGTTTGCGCCGGCCGGTGGTGCTGGTTGGCATGATGGGCTCCGGCAAGACCGCGATCGGCCGCGCCCTCTCGGCCCGGCTCGGCTGCGGCTTCGTCGACAGCGATACGGCCATCGAAGAGGCCGCCAAATGCTCCATCGCCGAGATCTTCGCGCGCGACGGCGAAGCGTTCTTTCGAGCCCGCGAGAGCGAGGTGCTCGAGCGGCTGCTCGAGGCCGGGCCACGCGTCGTCTCGACCGGCGGTGGTGCCTTTCTTGCCCCGCGCAATCGCGACGCGATCGCGGCGCGGGGCGCCGCGCTCTGGCTCGACGCGGATCTCGACCTGCTTTGGGAGCGGGTCCGTCACAAATCCACCCGGCCGCTTCTGCGCACCCCCGACCCGCGCGGCACGCTGTCCCGGCTGCTCGACGAGCGGCGCCCGATTTATGCGGAGGCGCCGATGCGCCTCGTCGCCCGGCCTGGCGATTCGATCGAGGCCACAACCGACCGCGTGATCGAGACGCTCGCGCAGCGGCCCGATATACTGGAGACCCGCCCATGAACGCTTTCGCAACCGCCTCGCGCATTGCCACGGTTCGCGTCGACCTGCCGGGCCGTGCCTATGACATCCATGTCGGGGCCGGGCTCGTGGCGCAAGCCGGGCAGCGGCTCAAGCCGCTGCTGCGACGCCGACGGGTCGCGATCATCACCGACGAGACGGTGGCGCGGGAGCATCTGGGCGCGCTCGAGGCGGGGCTCGCGGTGGAGGGCATCGAGTCGGTCAGTCTCGCGCTGCCGCCGGGCGAGGGTACCAAGTCTTGGCAGGGGCTGGCCCGTGCCACCGAATGGTTGATCGAGGAACGGGTCGAACGCGGCGATCTGGTCGTGGCTTTCGGCGGCGGCGTGATCGGCGATCTCGCGGGCTTCGCCGCGGCCATCACCCGTCGCGGCATTCGCTTTGCGCAGATCCCGACCACCCTACTGGCGCAGGTCGACAGCTCGGTTGGTGGCAAGACCGGTATCAACACCGCGCAGGGCAAGAACCTCGCCGGGGCGTTTCATCAGCCGGTCATGGTGCTGGCCGACATCTCCCTTCTCGACACCTTGCCCGAGCGCGAGTTCCTCTCGGGCTATGGCGAGGTGGTGAAATACGGCCTGCTGGGCGACGCGGCCTTCTTCGAATGGCTGGAGGCCAATGGTGCCAGCCTGCGCGACGGCGACGCCGCGGCGCGGCTCGAGGCGGTGCGCCGGTCCTGCGAGATGAAGGCCGAGATCGTGATGCGCGACGAGACCGAGCAGGGGGACCGGGCGCTGCTCAATCTCGGCCATACCTTCTGCCACGCGCTCGAGGCGGCGACAGGCTATTCCGACCGGCTCCGGCACGGCGAGGGCGTGGCGATCGGCTGCGCCTTGGCCTTCGACCTATCCGCCCGGCTCGGGCTCTGCGCGCAGGAAGACCCGTCCCGGGTCCGCGCACATCTGGCCGAAATGGGCATGCGCGCCGATCTCAGGGCGATCCCCGGCGATCTGCCACCGGCCGAAGCGCTGCTCGGGCTGATGCGTCAGGACAAGAAAGTGCAGGATGGCAAGCTGCGCTTCGTGTTGGCGCGCGGTATCGGTCAAGCCTTCGTCACATCCGACGTGCAACCTGAGGCAGTGCTCAGTGTGCTGCGCGACAGCGCCCGGCACTGATCCGCCCAGAGCCTCAGCAGGGTTCCGCCGAGCTGCTGCGACAGGGCTGTGCATTTTTCTGCAATGGGCTCGAACTTCCGCTTCGTTCATGTGTTCTAGGCCGGACGCGCCGGAGATTTTCCGGCCGTTCGCCTTGGACGCCACCTCCCAAACACGTGCGTCCAGGGAATGAAGGAACAGGAGCTACAAATGAAATTCTCGACTTCCTCCCTCGCCGTTGTTCTCGGCGTCGCAGCTGCCCCCGCCCTCGCCGGCGGTCTGGCCATGCCCGTCGCTGACCCCGTCGCCCCCGCGGCCCCCGTGGCCGTCGCCCCCGTCGTCGCGCCCAGCGCCGACTGGACCGGCTTCTACGCCGGTGGCCAGCTCGGCTACGGCCAGTCCGAGTCCGATAACCTCGGCTTCGACGAAGATGGCGCCATCTACGGTGGCCAGGTCGGCTACAACTACGATTTCGGCCGCTTCGTGATGGGTGGTGAACTCTCCTATGTCGGCACCGAGATCGGTGACGAGGACGCTGGCGCCGAGATCGACGGCGTTGCCGCCGCCAAGCTGCGCGCCGGTTACGACGCGGGCGCCTTCATGCCCTACGTGACCGCCGGCTACGCCAGCGCCTACACCGCCGACGAAGTCGCCGGCGACGACCAGTTCGACGGCTACGTCTACGGTGCCGGCGTCGACTACAAGGTCACCGAGAACATCGTGGTGGGCGGCGAGATCCTCCAGCACGAGTTCGAGGATCTGGGCGACACCGAGAACGATCTTGACGCGACTACCGCCGCCGCGCGCGTGTCCTACCAGTTCTGATCCGGAACCGGCCCGGCATGAGGCCGGGCCGGCTTCGATCGGAACATGACCGTTCAGGCGGTCAGGGGGGTCGGTTCCGACCCCCTTTTTCGTGCCAGCTGCGCCGCGAGAGCCAGCAGTTCGCCCAAGGCATGCTCGAGCCGTCCATCATCGACGGTGAGCGCGACCCGCACATGGCCCGCTGCCGCCCGCCCGAAGCTTTCGCCCGGCATCACGGCGATTCCCCGTTCCTCGAGCAGCCGATCGGCAAAGCCCTCGCCGTCGAGGCCGGTCGCGCGGATGTCGAGAAAGGCATACATCGCACCCTGCATCGGCACCGCGCGCACCACTTGCTGCGCCGCCAGCAGCCGCGCCGCGATGTCGCGCCGTCGCCGGAACGGCGCGGCCACCTCCGTCTCGAACCCCACGCCCATCCGCAGCGCCTCCAGCGCCGCGTCCTGGATGAAGCCGGGGATGCCGTAGGTCATGTGAGTAGCAAGATCCTCGAGCGCCGCGATCGCCTCGCCGGGTCCGACGATCCAGCCGACCCGACTTCCGGTCATCGCATGGCCCTTGGACATCGAACCCACGACCAGGGTGCGCTCGGCCATGCCGGGCAGGGCGCGCGGGCTGATATGCTCGCCCTCCCAGACCTGACCCTCATAGACCTCGTCGGAGATCAGCCACAGGTCACGCCGGGTGCAGAGTTCCGCGATTTCGTCCAGCGCCTCGCGCCCATAGACGGCGCCAGTAGGGTTGTTGGGGGTGTTGAGAAGCAGAGAGCGCATCCGCCCGTCGAAGCCTGCGATCGCGGCCTCGATATCGGCCGCGCGCGGCACGAAGCCGTCGCGCGCCCGCGCTTCGACTGGGAGCGCCACCGCGCCCGCGCCGCGGATCGTGCCGGGATAGGTCGCGTAGTAGGGGTCGATGTAGAGCGCGCCGTCGCCGACATCGCAGGTCGCGTGGTGCGCCATGAACAACCCGGCCTGCCCCCCAGGCACGACGAGCACCTCCTCGGGAGTGGTCTCGATGCCACTTTGCACCGTCACGCGCGCCGCGATTTCGGCGCGCAGATCGGGAATGCCCGGCACCGCGGCATATCCGGTATGGCCGCCGCGGGCCGCCGCATCCATGGCGTCGAGGATCCGCGGATCGGTGCGGATGTCATGTTCGCCGATGGTCAGTTCGATGACGGGACGGCCTTGGGCGATCATCCGGCGGGCCTTGCGGAAAAGGTCCCAGCCATCCGAGCCGCCGCCGGTGATATGCGTGATGCGATGCGAAACTGTCATGGCGCCCAAAAGGCCGTGCGGATGCAGTGCTGTCAATCGCCCGAGACGCTGGACGCGGCGCGGCCCGGCTGTTAGATCGCATGCCATGACGAGCACGAGCAACATTATCGGCTGCATCATTTCCTGCTGACTTGCGTCACGCGGGCCGCTCTCACGTTTCCCCGATGGAACACAGGATCAGCCCGCCGGCGTCACCGCCTGCGAGGCCCACATGACGACGATCCGCCTGCACGACACCAAGACCCGCCGCAAGGTGGAGCTCACGCCGATCGATCCGGACAACGTTCGGCTCTATGTCTGCGGGCCGACGGTCTATGACCGGGCGCATCTGGGCAATGCCCGCCCGGTGCTGGTGTTCGATCTGCTCTATCGGCTGTTGCGCGAGGTCTATGGCCGCGACCACGTGACCTATGCGCGCAACTTCACCGACGTCGACGACAAGATCAACGCCCGCGCCGCGGCCACCGGCCGCCCGATCCGCGAGATCACCGAGGAAACGGTGCTCTGGTACCATCAGGACATGGACGCGCTCGGCGCGCTGCGCCCCGATCACGAGCCGCGCGCCACCGATTATATCGGCCAGATGGTCGCGATGATCGAACGCCTCGCGCTGTCGGGCCACGCCTATGCCGCCGAAGGCCACGTGATGTTCTCGGTGGCGAGCTATGCCGAATATGGCCGCCTCTCGGGGCGCGATGTCGAGGACATGATCGCCGGGGCCCGGGTCGAGGTCGCGCCCTACAAGCGCGACCCGATGGATTTCGTGCTGTGGAAACCCTCGACCGGCGGCGAACCGGGCTGGGACGGGCCCGTGATCGAAGGCCAAAGCGTCGGGCGCGGGCGACCGGGTTGGCATATCGAATGCTCGGCCATGTCGTACCAGCTCTTCGGCGAAAGCTTCGACATCCACGGCGGCGGTATCGACCTGCAGTTCCCGCACCACGAGAACGAGATCGCGCAATCCGCATGTGCCCATCCCGAGGGCGATTTCGCGCGGATCTGGATGCATAACGAGATGTTGCAGGTCGAGGGCAAGAAGATGTCCAAGTCGCTGGGCAACTTCTTCACCGTGCGCGACCTCTTGGATCGGGGCGTCGCGGGCGAGGTGATCCGCCTCGTCACGCTCGGCACGCATTACCGCAAATCGATGGACTGGACCGAAGAAAAGCGCGCCGAGGCCGAGGCGACCCTGGCCAAGTGGTACGGGGTCCTGCACGCGCATGGTTTCACCGCGAAGATGGTGCGCGATCTCAAGGCCTCGGGCGACTGGGTCATGGACGAAGAGTTCCTCGGCGTGCTTGCGAACGATCTCAACACCCCCGGTGCGATCGCGCGGATGCATGTGCTGGCGCAAGCCCGGACGCCTGCCAAGCTGGTGCCCTTCGCCGTCGCGCTTGAACTGATGGGGCTGATCGAGGATTGGGACGCGCTGGCCGAATTGGCGGGCGCCGATGCCGGGCCCGAGGTCGCGCCCGAGGTCGATGCCGCGGTGACCGCGCTTCTCGCGCAGCGGGCGCAGGCGCGCGCCGCCAAGAACTGGGCCGAGGCCGACCGCATCCGCGATATCCTCAACGCCGCCGGCGTGCAGGTCACCGACATGGGCGGGCAGGCGAGCTGGCAGCCCGGGCCCGGCTTCGACGCCGCCAAGCTGGGGGAGCAATCGTGACCGACCGGCTCTATCTCTACGACACGACGCTGCGCGACGGGCAGCAGACCCAAGGCGTCCAGTTCTCGACCCGCGAGAAGATCCAGATCGCCGAGGCGCTCGACGCGCTCGGCATCGACCAGATCGAGGGCGGCTGGCCCGGCGCCAATCCCACGGACAGCGAGTTCTTCGAGACCGCCCCGGCGACGCGTGCGCCGATGACCGCTTTTGGTATGACCAAGCGCGCCGGGCGCTCGGCCGCCAATGACGAGGTGCTGGCCGCGGTGCTGAACGCCAACACGCCGTCGGTCTGCATTGTCGGCAAGGCGCATGATTTCCACGTCACCACGGCGCTCGGCATCACGCTCGACGAGAACCTCGCCAATATCCGCGACTCCATCGCCCATATCGTGGCGCAGGGGCGCGAGGCGCTGTTCGACGCCGAGCATTTCTTCGACGGCTGGAAGGCCAACCCGGATTACAGCCTCGCCGCGATCCGCGCCGCTTACGAGGCCGGGGCCCGCTGGGTCGTGCTGTGCGATACCAATGGCGGCTCGATGCCGCACGAGATCGCCGCCATCACCCGAGAGGTGATCGCGGCCGGCATCCCCGGAGATCACCTCGGCATCCATTGCCACGACGATACCGGACAAGCCGTAGCCTGCTCGCTCGCCGCCGTCGAAGCGGGGGCCCGGCAGATCCAGGGCACGCTCAACGGGCTTGGCGAGCGCTGCGGCAATGCCAATCTGACCACGCTGATTCCGACGCTGCTGCTCAAGGAGCCCTACGCCTCGGCCTATGAGACGGGGGTGAGCTTCGAGGCGCTGAAAAGGCTGCGCCACGCCTCGCGGCTCCTCGACGACATTCTCAACCGCGTGCCGATGAAACAGGCGCCCTATGTCGGCGCCTCGGCCTTCGCGCACAAGGCGGGGCTGCACGCCTCGGCCATCGCCAAGAACCCCTCGACCTATGAGCATGTCGAACCCTCGCTGGTCGGCAACAGCCGCATCGTGCCGATGTCGAACCAGGCCGGGCAGTCGAACCTGCGCGAACGTCTCGCCCGGGCGGGCATCGAGGTGGAAAAGGGCGACCCGGCGCTGGCCCGCATCCTCGACCGGATCAAGGAACAGGAATCGCGCGGCTATTCCTACGACACCGCGCAGGCCAGCTTCGAGCTTCTGGCGCTGGACGAGCTGGGGCGCCTGCCGGACTTCTTCGAGGTCAAGCGCTATCGCGTGACCGTCGAGCGCCGCCGCAACAAGCGCGGCAAGATGGTGTCGCTCTCGGAGGCGGTCGTCGTGGTGAAGATCGGCGGCGAGAAGGTGATGAGCGTGTCGGAAAGCGCCGGGCCGGACGGTTCGGATCGCGGCCCGGTCAACGCGCTCAGCCGGGCGCTGGGCAAGGATCTCGGCCCCTACCAATCGGTGATCGACGACGTGCATCTGGTGGATTTCAAGGTGCGCATCACCGATGGCGGCACCGAGGCGGTCACCCGCGTCATCATCGACAGCGAGGATGGCGACGGCAACCGTTGGTCCACGGTCGGCGTCTCGGCCAACATCGTCGATGCCAGCTTCGACGCGCTGGTCGACGCCATCCGCTGGAAGCTGGTGCGCGACAAGGCCGAGCCGGTCGCGCGGCGCTGAGGTCGTGAGCGCGTATTTCAGGAAAGATGAACGGGGGATCGCATGAGCCTGGAAGCCTGCGCGCGGCTGGTCGAACGCGGAGATCCTGAGCGTTTTCGGGCCGCGATGGCCGCTCCCGCGGCTGCGCGCGAGAAGCTGTTTCCGCTCTATGCCTTCAACCTTGAGGTGGCGCGTGCGCCCTTCGTGACCAAGGAGCCGATGATCGCCGAGATGCGGCTGCAATGGTGGCGTGACGTGGTCGAGCAGATCGCGGGCGGCGGGCCGGTGCGCGCGCATGAGGTGGCGACGCCTCTGGCGCAGGTGGCGCGGGAGGCAGATCTGCCGGAGGCTGCGCTCGACAGGCTGGTCGCAGCCCGGCGCTGGGACATCTATTCCGATCCGTTCGAAAATCAGGCCGAGCTTGATGCGCATCTCGACGCCACGGCTGGCGCGCTGATGTGGCTCTCGGCCAAGGCGCTGGGCGCGAAGGCTGACGAAGAGGCCGCGATCCGTCGTTTGGGTTTCGGTCACGGCGTCGCGCTGTGGTTCGTCGCGATCCCGGGCTTCGAGGAGCGCGGCAAGCGTCCGCTTGTCGACGGGCGGCCCGAGGCAGTGGCGCAATTCGCCCGGCGCGGACTAGACGCCCTGCGCGATGCCCGAGGGGCGCGCCTGTCGAAACCGGCGATCCCGGCGCTGCGCGCGGCATGGCAGGCCGAAGGCATCCTGCGGCGGGCGGTGGCCGATCCCGGGCGCGCGGCCCGCGGCGCGTTGGTCCCCGGGCCTGCGGCAAGCGCGGCGGCGCTGGCGTTGAAGGCGGTTACGGGGCGCTGGTGATCGCGCGGCGGCGCCAGCGCAGCCAGACGAGCGCGCCGCCCGCCAGCGCCAGCCCCGGGAACATCGCCGTATTGACCGAAAGCCAGCCTTGGGCGGGAAGCCCGCCCGAGCAGTTCATCAGCCCGCCCGAGGAGAGCGAGGCGAAGGTGACGAAGCCGAAGACCATCGTGTCGTTGAGGCCCTGAACCAGTCCGCGCTCTTCGGGCCGGTGCTCTGCGGTCAGCATCGCCGTCGCGCCGATGAAGCCGAAATTCCAGCCCAGCCCCAGCAGGATCAGGTCACCGTAGAACATCGGTAGGCCGGTGCCGGCCAGACCGGTCAGCCCGGCAAGCCCGAGAAGCGCCAGCCCGGCCCCGACGACGTTCGCCGCGCCGAAGCGGGCGATCAGGTGACCCGTGAAGAAGGAGGGGAGATACATCGCCAGCACATGGGCCGAGACGATGTCGTTGGCGTGGCCGCGCCCGTGCCCCGTGCCGACCACCGCCAGCGGCGTCGAGGTCATCACGAGGTTCATCAGGCCGAACGCCATCATGCCGCACAGGATCGCCACCAGAATGCCGGGCTCGCGTAGCAAAGTCCGGCGGGACCGGGCAGGGGTCGGAGCGACCGTTGGGTCCGAAGTCGTGCCGCGCGGCAGGTCGAGCCCGAGGAACAGGGTAAGCCCCACGAGGTTGAGCGCCACGACCGCGAGGTAGCTGCCCAGGAACGGTACCGCGAGGGCGTCGAGCACGACCTTGTTGAGTTGCGGACCGATGATCGCGGCGCCAAGCCCGCCCGCCATGACCCAGGAGATCGCCTTTGGCCGAAAGCTATCCGAGGCCGAATCAGCGGCGGCAAAGCGGTAGAAGCCCTGCGCCGACATGTAGATGCCAGTGACGTAGGAGCCGAGCAGCAGCACCGCGAAGGAGCCCATCAGAAGGCCCAGCGCGCCTAGCGCCGCCCCAAGCGCACCGGCAAGCCCGCCGATTACGAAGCCCGCGCGACGGCCGCGTCGCTGCATCAGTGGCGAAATCCAAGGTGCAGTGGTCATCGAGCCGAAGACGATCAGCGATATCGGCAGCGTCGCGAGGCAGGGGTTGGGCGACAACTCCGCCCCCACCAGCCCGCCGATCACGAAGAGGATCGGCATCTGCGCGCCCAACACCGCCTGCGCTGCGGCGAGGATCGCGGTGTTGCGTTTGGCGCGGCGGTCGTCGGTGATGGGTGCGTCTGTCATGCATTACCGGTAGCGGTCACCGCCGCTCCTGTCACCTGCGATCGATCAGATGCGCGAAGGAGCCACAGACCCGCCCTGCGCGCAGCCCCATCGGCGGCAGGGCCGTTCCCTCGGCGTCGCGGGCAATGAAGAGCGCATCGCCCCGCGCGGAAAGCGTCGTGGCGTAGTGAAATTCGTGCGCCGACCAATCGCCGGCGAATGGCCCTCGATCCGCTGTGACGTTCCTGTACCCCAGATGCAGCCGCCGCTGTGCGAAGGAAGTTGAAAGATCGAGCAGCCCGGCCATGCGGTGCACCGCACCCTCGGCATCTGTCAGTCCCTGGCCAAGCACCATGTAGCCGCCGCATTCTCCATAAATATCAGTATTGTAAGATGCGATGCGAAGACTCTGCATGAAGTTTTGGGCTGCCGCCAATCGGCCAGCGTGAAGCTCCGGGTAACCACCGGGCAACATAACGAGATCCGCCTCGGGCACCGCTTCGTCGGCGAGCGGCGAGAAAGGGAGGATCTCAGCTCCGGCGGCCCGCCAATCCTCAAGGAGATGCGGGTAGGCAAAGGCGAAGGCTGCATCCCGCGCCACCGCGATGCGCTGCGCGGGCGGAGCCATGGAGGGGGCGGATACCTGAGGGCGCGGTGCGGCCGTCTCGGACAGCGCGAGCAGCGCATCAATATCGAGATGCCGCTCGACCAGCCCCGCCGCCATGTCGAGGAAACTCTCGAGATCGGGGCGCTCATGCGCCTGCACGAGCCCCAGATGTCGCGATGGATGCGCCAAGGCGGCATCACGCGGCAGCGCGCCCAGCACCGGCACCGAGATCGGTGTCAGCGCTCTGCGCAGCATCGCCTCATGTCGAGCGGAGCCCACCCGGTTCAGGATCACGCCGCCGATCCGCAGCCTAGGATCGAATCCCGCGAAGCCCGCCACAAGCGGGGCCACCGATTGCGCCATGCGCGCCGCGTCGACGACGAGAGCCACCGGCAGATCGAAGAGCCGCGCAAGATCAGCGCTGGCGCCGCGCCCATCCGGCGGCGCGCCATCGAACAGCCCCATGGCGCCCTCGACCACCAGCAATTCATCGTCGCCGGCCAGCGCGCGCAGCCGCTGTTCGCCCATGGCCCAGGCATCGAGATTGAAGCACTGCGCACCGCAGGCCGCCTCGTGAAACCGCGGATCGATGTAATCGGGCCCTGATTTCGCGCCTCTGACCGCGACACCCCGCCGCGACAGCGCCCGCAGCAGCCCGAGGGTCACCGTGGTCTTGCCCGAGCCGGAGGACGGCGCGGCGATCAGCAGGCCGGGCATCAGCCCTGCTCGGCGGGCCGTCCGCGCCCCAGCGGGTCGAGGTCGCGCGGCGCCTCGCCCGCGATCTGCCCCTGCCAGTCGAGCACCTGCCGCATCAGCGCGGCACGGCCGATGCAGATGATGGCCGGGGGTTCGAGCCGGGTATGGGCGATGTCCTCGGCCATCCGGTCGAGCCGGGTCTCGAGCACCTTCTGCGAAGGTGTGGTGGCGCCCGCCACCACCGCCACGGGCTCGGCCGGGTCGCGCCCGGCGCCCAACAGCGCCTGCGCGATCTGCGCAGCATGCTTGATCCCCATGTAGATCACGATGACTTGGCTGCCGCGCGAGATCGCGCCCCAATCGATCGAGGAGGGCGCAGAGCCGGATTGGTCGTGCCCCGTGACGAAGGTCACCGACTGGTTCACGTCGCGATGCGTCACCGGAATGCCGGCATAGGCCAGCCCGCCGATACCGGCGCTGATACCGGGAATGATGCGCAGTTGCACCCCATGCTGCACCAGCGTCTGCGCCTCTTCGCCGCCACGACCGAAGACGAAGGGGTCGCCGCCCTTGAGCCGCAGCACCCGCCGTCCGGCGCGGGCCAGCTCGACCAGCCTGAGCGAGATGTCGCGCTGCTTGGCCGAGGGTTTGCCCCCGCGCTTGCCGGCATAGATCTTTTCGGCCTCCGGCGCCCAGTCGAGGATGCGTTCGTCGACCAGCGCGTCATAGACGATGGCGTCGGCCTGCCGCAGCGCGTTGAGCGCGTGCAGGGTCAAAAGGCCCGGATCGCCCGGACCCGCGCCACAGAGCCAGACCCAGCCGGGTTCGAGAATGGGCCAGTGATGGGCGGGGAGGGAGATCGAGTCGGTCATGTCAGCGTTATTGCCCCGCGACCGGCGCGAGGGAAGCCCCGGCCGTGCTTTCCTCCTGCCTTCCGCGCGCCTAATGTCGCGCGCATGAGTACGCCTGCCCCTCTTCGCCGCGGCTGGACCACCGGCGCCTGCGCCACCGCGGCGACGCGGGCGGCGCTGCTGCGGCTCTGGGGCGGTGACTGGCCCGAGACGGTGTCGATCACCCTGCCGCGCGGCGAGAGGCCGGTTTTCGCCGTGGCGCATCGCGCCGAAGGACCGGGTTGGGCCGAGGCCGGGATCGTCAAGGATGCCGGAGACGATCCGGATGTGACGCATGGCGCGCTGATCGTGGCCCGGGTGCGCGAAGCGGCGGGCGGAGTGAGCTTCCGCGCGGGCGAGGGGGTGGGCATGGTGACCAAGCCCGGCCTGCCGGTGCCGCCCGGAGAGCCGGCGATCAACCCGGTGCCGCGCGCGATGATGGAGGAGGCGGTGGCCGAAATCGCCGCCGATCTTGCCCGCGCGCCTGATGTCGAGATCACTATCTCGGTTCCCGGCGGGGCGGCCTTGGCCGAGAGGACCTGGAACCCGCGACTGGGGATCAAGGGGGGCATCTCGATCCTCGGCACGACCGGCATCGTGCGGCCGTTTTCCTGTGCCGCCTGGATCGCCTCGATCCATCGCGGCGTCGACGTGGCGCGCGCGGCGGGGCTTTACCACGTGGCGGGCTGCACCGGCGCGACCTCCGAACGGGTGGTGCAGGCGCTGCATGGCCTGCCCGATCACGCGATGCTCGACATGGGCGACTTCGCCGGCGGGCTGCTGAAATACCTCGCGAAGCATCCGGTACCCCGCGTCACGATCGGCGGCGGCATCGGCAAGATCACCAAGCTCGCCCAAGGGGCGGTCGATCTGCATTCCGCCCGCAGCCAAGTCGACTTCGCGGCGCTGGCGACGTTGAGCGGTGTGGCCGAAGTCGCCGGGGCCAATACGGCCTTGGAGGCGGCGCGCCTGGCGCCCGATCTTGGCCAGCGCGTGGCCGAGGCGGCACTGGCCCGGCTATCGGAGCGGTTCGGAATTGCCGCTGACGGCAGCCCTATCGCCTTCGACGTGGTGGTGATCGACCGGGGCGGTGCGGTTCTGGGTCGGGCGGCATGACGGTCCTCGTCCTCGCCGGAACGCGGGAGGGGCGCGAGGTCGCGGCGGGTCTCGCTGCGCGCTCGATTCCGGTTCTGGCGTCGCTGGCGGGGCGGACCCGCCGGCCGCTGGAGCCGGGGGTGCCGCTGCGGACGGGTGGTTTCGGCGGCGCGCAGGGCTTTCGCGATACCGTGGCGGCGCAGGGCATCACGGCGGTGATCGACGCGACCCATCCCTTCGCCGAGGAGATCACCGAGCGCACCGCGCGCCTGTGCCGGGAGGACGGGCTGCCGCACCTGATCCTTCGCAGGCCGGGCTGGCAGCCGCTGCCCGGCGATGACTGGACGCGTATCGCGCGCGAGGCCGATCTGGCCGCGCATGTGCCACGCGGTGCGACGGTGTTCCTCGCCACCGGGCCGCAGCGGCTGGTGGCATTCACCGGGCTCGAGGACCGCCGGGTTCTGTGCCGCCGGATCGATCCGGCACCGGGGCCGTTCCCGTATGAGAACGGCGATTGGGTGGTTTCGCGACCGCCATTCTCGGTCGAGGACGAAACGGCACTCTTCGCGCTCTTGGGCGTGGACGTGCTGGCGACCAAGAATTCGGGCGGAGAGGACGGCCGGGCCAAGCTCGAAGCGGCGCGTGCACTCGGGCTTCGGGTCGTGCTTCTCGACCGGCCGCGCCTGCCCGAGGGCGCGCTCGTGGTCGAGACGGTGGAAGAGGCGCTGAACTGGGCGGAGGGGCTGTGACCGAACGCATAATTACACACGAGGATCACGTGGCCGAAGGGGCGGCATGGCTCGCCGCCAACACCGATCATTTTGGACGATTGCTCGAGATCACCGGGCCGCTGCCACTGCGTCGGACGCCGGACGGCTTCGCGCAGCTTTGCTCGGCCATCGTCAGCCAGCAGGTCTCGACCGCCTCGGCGCGGGCGATCCGGGGGCGGCTCGAAGCGGCGGACCTGCTGCGGCCTGAAACCATCGCCGCCGCCGACGAGGAGACGCTGCGCGGCTGCGGGCTGTCGCGGCAGAAGATGCGCTACCTGCGGGCCCTGGCCGCTTCGGGCATCGATTTCGATGCGCTCCGCACGGCCCCCACGGAGGAGGTCGTCTCGACTCTCACCGCCGTGACCGGCATCGGCGTCTGGACCGCGGAGATCTATGCGATGTTCGCGCTGGGTCGGGCCGATGTCTTTGCGCCGGGCGACTTGGCCCTGCAGGAGGGAGCGCGGCACCTGCTGGGGCTGAACGAGCGGCCCCGGGAACGGGCGTTGCGCGAGATTGCGCAGCAATGGTCGCCATGGCGTGCGGTTGCGGCGCGCGGGCTGTGGGAATACTACCACCACGTGAAGGGCAGGGAAGGAATCCTATGACGCGCGCATTGCAATCGGGCCGGGTGGAGCCGCTCAGCGGCGAGATGCGCTCCGCCGTGATCTTCCTGCATGGCTACGGCGCCAACGGCGCCGATCTTCTGGGCCTCGCCGAGCCGCTGGCCGAGCACATGCCGGACACGCTGTTCCTTGCTCCGGACGCGCCGGAGGCCTGCATCGGCGCGCCGATGGGATTCCAGTGGTTCCCGATCCCCTGGATCGACGGGTCGAGCGAGGAAGAGAGCCGTCAGGGCCTCGCCCGCGCCGCCGAGGATCTCAACGCCTTTCTCGACGGCGTCATGGTCGACGAGGACCTGCTGCCGGAGCAGGTGATGGTCGTGGGCTTCTCGCAGGGCACGATGATGGCGCTGCACGTGCTGCCGCGCCGCGAGGATCCGATCGCCGGGCTCGTGGCCTTCTCGGGCCGGCTGCTCGAGCCCGAGCTTCTGGCCGATGAGGTGCAGAACCGGCTGCCGATCCTTCTCGTACATGGCGACCTGGACGAGGTGGTGCCGCCGCAGTCGCTGCCCGAAGCGGCGCAGGCTCTGCAGGAGGCCGGTTGGACCGACCTCTATGCCCATGTGATGAAGGGCACCGCCCATGGAATCGCGCCTGACGGGCTCGAGGTGGCGCTGGCCTTCATGCGCGAACGTCTCGGTATCGCCTGACATTCGGGCGAAATCGTCCGCGTCCTGTCACTTCGTTGTCATTCGCCGCTGGCATCAAGGTTGCGGCGGTGACACGACCTTGAGACTTGCCAGCTTCCTGCCGCCAGATATAGTCGAATAACGGCAGGAGCGGGGCTCCCGCTCTGGTCGTCCGAATGGGCAGCGAGAGCGAGGACGGACTCACGATGCAAGGCGATTTCAGGACCGAGTTCGTGCGCGATCCGGTGGCGCTCCGGCAGCATCCGGCGCTGGTGCTCAACGCGGATTACCGTCCGCTCTCTTATTATCCGCTTTCGCTCTGGCCCTGGCAGGAGGCGATCAAGGCGGTGTTTCTCGACCGGGTCGACATCGTCGCGGAGTACGAGGCGGTGGTGCACAGCCCCTCCACGGTGATCCGAATACCCTCGGTCGTCGTCCTCAGAGATTACGTCAAACCCCAGAAGCGCGTGGCATTCACGCGCTTCAATCTTTTTCTGAGGGACGGTTTCCGCTGCCAGTATTGCGGATCGAAGGGCGATCTCACCTTCGACCACGTGATCCCGCGCGCGCGGGGGGGCGTCACCAGCTGGGAGAACGTGGTCGCGGCCTGTGCGCGCTGCAACCTGCGCAAGGGCTCGAAGAGCCTGCGCCAGTCGGGGATGAGCCTACAGCGCCCGCCGCGCCGCCCCGGCGCCGAGGAATTGCGCGATACCGGGCGCCGCTTTCCGCCGAACCATCTGCATGAAAGCTGGGTCGACTACCTGTACTGGGACGCAGAACTGGAAGCCTGATGGCGCGTTGGGCCGCAATCTCAGGCGATCGGGTTGCGGCTTGGTCGCCGATGCCTAGACTGCGCGCGCACGGGCCGCTAAGAGGGCGGCGTTAGCGCTAACTGCACGGCCTATGCAGGCCGCCCAGACGGAGACAGCCATGGTATCGCGCGTCATCCCGGTCGACAGCTTCGACCTCGTCATCTTCGGCGGCACCGGCGATCTCGCCCGGCGCAAGATCCTGCCGGGACTGTTCCGCCGTTTCCGCTCGGGTCAAATGCCCGCCGAGGCGCGGATCATCGGGGCCGCGCGCTCGGAGATGGACGATGCGGGCTACCGGCAGATGATCCGCGACGCGATCGCCGAGTTCGGATCCGACGAGAAGAACGATGCCGCCGGCATCGACGAGTTCATCGAGCGCCTGCACTACGTGGCGATCGACGCCACCGGGGAGGGCGGCTGGCACCAGCTGCGCGACCTGATGCGCGAGGGCGTGATCCGCGCCTTTTATTTCTCGGTCGCCCCCTCGCTGTTCGGCGCCCTCGCCGAGCGGCTGCACCAACACGGTATCGCCGACGACACGAGCCGGATCGTCGTGGAAAAGCCCTTCGGCCGCGATCTCGACACCGCGAAGGCGCTGAACGCGACCTTGGCCGAGCATTTCGACGAGAGCCAGATCTACAGGATCGACCATTATCTCGGGAAGGAGACGGTTCAGAACTTGATGGCGGTGCGCTTCGGCAACGTGCTGTTCGAGCCGCTGTGGAATTCGCATTACATCGACCACATCCAGATCACCGTGGCCGAAACCGTGGGCGTCACCGGTCGCGGCAGCTACTACGACAAGTCGGGTGCGATGCGCGACATGGTGCAGAACCACCTGATGCAGCTTTTGTGCCTGATCGCGATGGAGCCGCCCTCGGTCTACGATGCCGACACGGTGCGCGACGAAAAGCTCAAGGTGATCCGGGCGCTGCAGCCGGTCGAGCCGCATCAGATCGTGCGCGGCCAGTACGAGGCCTCGCAGGACGGCCCCTCCTACCGCGAGGACGCCGAGAACCCGCGCAGCTTCACCGAGAGCTTTCTCGCGCTCAAGTGCCATATCGCCAACTGGCGCTGGGCCAAGGTGCCATTCTACATTCGCACCGGCAAGCGCATGAAAGCGCGCTCTTCCGAGATCGCCGTCGTGTTCAAGGATCTCGGTCATACCATCTTCGAGGGAGACACGGCGCGGCACCGCAACATCCTGTCGATCCGTCTGCAGCCGAACGAGGGGATGGACCTGCAGGTGACGATCAAGGAGCCGGGCCCGGGCGGCATGCGGCTCGTCGACGTGCCGCTCGACATGAGCTTCGCCGATGCGCTGGGCCCCGATCAGGACGCGCCCGATGCCTATGAGCGGCTGATCATGGACGTGATCCGTGGCAACCAGACGCTGTTCATGCGCGGCGACGAGGTCGAGGCCGCTTGGGCCTGGACCGATCCGATCATCAAGGGCTGGGAGGCACGCAACGACGTGCCCAAACTCTACGACGCCGGAACCGCTGGGCCCGAGGACGCGATGATGCTGATGCATCGTGACGGCCGCCGCTGGCGCGAGATCAAGAGCTGAAGGGCTCGGGTGCCGCGGCTCCGCTGTGCCACCGATACGAACCGAAAGGAAACACGGCATGGAATTCGTCGAATACGCCGATTCCGAGATGATGATGATCGACCTCGCCGACCGGCTGGCGAGCGAGCTGCGCGCGGCGATCGCCGCCGATGGCCGCGCCAGCCTCGCGGTGCCCGGCGGCACCACGCCGGGACCTGTCTTCGACACGCTCTCGGCGATCAAGCTCGACTGGGACAAAGTTCACGTGATGCTCACCGACGAGCGCTGGGTGCCGGAGAACTCCGAGCGGTCGAACACCGGGCTGCTGAAGCGACGGCTCTTCACCGGCGAGGCGGCAGCGGCGCATTACCTGCCGCTCTACGCCGAGGCCGAGCGCCCCGAGGAGAAACTCGAGGCGCTGCAACAGGCGCTGGCGCCGCATCTGCCGCTCTCGGTGGTGCTGCTTGGCATGGGCGCCGACATGCATACCGCCTCGATATTTCCGGGCGCCGACCGGCTCGACGCGGCGCTGCATGGCGACGAGACGCTGGTGGCGATGCGCGCACCGGGTGCGCCGGAGCCGCGCATCACGCTTTCGGCGAAGGTGCTGAACGACGCGATGCGCCGCCATATCGTGATCATAGGCGCCGAAAAGCGCGCAGCGTTGGAGAAAGCGCAGGGGCTGAGCCCGGAGGAGGCGCCGGTGGCGGCGATCCTCAAGGGTGCGACCGTGCATTGGGCGGAGAGCTGAGAGATGTGGAACGAGCTGAAGATCAAGGCCGAGGCCATTGCCGACCGGCGCATCGAGACGCTGTTCGAGGATCCCGACCGGGCGCGCGAATTTTCGGTCAGCGCGCTGGGCATGCTGTTCGATTATGCCAAGACCAATATCGACGCCGAAACGCGTGAGGCGCTGATCGCCCTGCTCGACAAGGCCGATCTTGCGGCCCGGCGCGAGGCGATGTTCTCCGGCGCGGCGATCAACGAGACCGAGGGGCGGGCGGTGCTGCACACGGCGCTGCGCAACCTCGACGGCGCGCCCGTAACGGTCGAGGGCAAGGACGTGATGCCCGAGGTGCTCGATACGCTGGGGCGCATGGAGGGCTTCGCCCGCGCCGTGCGCTCGGGCGAGTTCAAGGGACAGGGCGGTGCCATCACCGACGTGGTCAATATCGGCATCGGGGGTTCGGATCTCGGGCCCGCGATGGCGACCCGTGCGCTCGCGCCCTATCATGACGGCCCACGCTGCCACTTCGTTTCGAACGTCGATCCGGCCGATATCGCCGACGTGCTCGCGGCCTGCGATCCGACGACGACACTGGTGATCGTCGCTTCCAAGACCTTCACCACCATCGAGACCATGACCAATGCCCGCACCGCCAAGGCGTGGATGGGGCAGGCGGTCTCGGATACCGGGGCGCAGTTCGCCGCACTCTCTACCGCCGCCGATAAGACCGCCGATTTCGGCATCGCGCCCGAACGGGTGTTCGGTTTCGAGGACTGGGTCGGCGGGCGCTACTCCATGTGGGGGCCTATCGGACTGTCGCTGATGATCGCCACCGGGCCGGAGGCGTTCCGCGCTTTCCTGCGCGGCGGCGAGGCCATGGACCGGCATTTCCGTGCCGCCGCATGGCACGAGAACCTGCCGGCGATGCTGGCACTGGTGGGAATCTGGCACAACCAGGTGCTGGGCCACGCCACCCGCGCCGTGCTGCCTTACGACAACCGCCTCGCCCGGCTGCCCGCCTATCTCCAGCAGCTGGAGATGGAGAGCAACGGCAAGCGGGTCTCGATGGATGGCGAGACGCTGTCCTTCCACAGCGGCCCGGTGGTCTGGGGCGAGCCGGGCACCAACGGCCAGCACGCGTTTTACCAGCTGATCCATCAGGGCACCCGGGTGGTCCCGTGCGAGTTCCTCGTCGCGGCCGAGGGCCACGAGGAGGGGTTGGAGCACCAGCACCGGCTGCTGGTCGCCAACTGCCTCGCGCAGTCCGAAGCACTCATGAAGGGGCGCGATCTCGACGAGGCGCGCGGCAAGGTCGCCGGCAAGTTCGAGGGCGACGAGCTGGAGCGCCAGGCAAAGCACCGGGTGTTCCCCGGCAACCGCCCCTCGACCACGCTGGCCTATCCGAAACTCGATCCCGAGACGCTGGGCAAGATCATCGCGCTCTACGAACACCGGGTCTTCGTCGAGGGCGCCGTGCTCGGCATCAACTCCTACGACCAGTGGGGCGTGGAACTGGGCAAGGAGCTCGCGACGGCGCTGCAGCCGATCGTCGATGGCGAGGAGAGCCCCGACAGCAAGGACGGCTCTACGGCGCAGCTCGTGGGCTTCCTGCGTGCCAACGGCCTCTGAGGTCCGGCTTCGCTGAATGAAAGGGGCGGTCGCGATGGCGACCGCCCCTTCTCGTTTCTGCGGATACACAAGCGCTGCGCTTGGCCAGCGCCGCGTTCAGACGGCGGCGGTGACGATGATCTCGACGCGGTAGTCGGGCGAGGCGAGCTTGGATTCGCCGGTATAGCGCGCCGGGGCGTGCTCCTTGGCGACCCATCCGTCCCAGACCTCGTTCATGGCGGCGAAATCGGCGATGTCGGCGAGCCAGATCTGAGCGGTCAGAATGCGGGTCTTGTCGGTACCGACCAACGCCAGGAGACGGTCGATCTCGGCCAGCGTGGCGCGGGTCTGCTCACCGGCATCGGCGCCGGGGGCTTCGACCTGGCCCGCCAGATAGGCGATGCCGTTATGCACGACGACCTGGCTCATGCGGCCGTTGGATTCGAAGCGGGTGATGTCTGTCATGGAAAGCTCCCTGTGGTGACGACCGGCGGGAGTGGATGGAGCGGGTAACGGGAATCGAACCCGTAACTGAAGCTTGGGAAGCTTTCGTGATACCTTTTCACCATACCCGCGCGCTCAGGCCCCGAGGTAGCCAAGCCCGCGGGTATCGTCAAGCCGGTTTCGCGGCCCGGACCGGTTCAGTCGCGGGCCCGCCGACGCCGCCGTGCCCCGCCCTCGCCGCTACCGCCTTGGTTGAAGCTGGGCTCCGGCAATGGCTGGGTTTTGCGCAGCCCCGCGAAGGGGGCCGTGGCATGCGGGATCGCGTTCGCGGCGACGAAGTGCTCCTGGAATCGCGGCTCGATCGCGGTTTCGACCTTGGTGATCTGCCGGACCAGCGCCTCCGCCTCGCGCCGTGCCGCGACCGAGCACAGCGCGATCCGCGCGCCGGTGCCCGCCGCGTTGCCGGCGCTCGTCACCTTCTCCACCGGGACGTCGGGGATCATGCCCAGCACCAGCGCGTGCTTGGGGCTGATATGCGCGCCGAAGGCGCCTGCGAGCACCACGCGGTCCACCGCCTCGACCTCGCGCTCGTCCATCAGCAGACGCGCGCCCGCGTAGAGCGCCGATTTGGCGAGCTGGATCGCGCGGATGTCGCCCTGCGTTACGGTAATGCGCGGACCACCCGCCTCCGAGCCGTCATGGATCAGATAGGCATGGGTACGGCCCTCGGCGATCATCCGGTCGGTGCCAGTCTGCTCGGCCGAGCCGATCAGCCCCTTGGCGTCGACCAGCCCGGCGATGCGCATTTCGGCCACCGCCTCGATGATGCCCGATCCGCAGATGCCGGTGACGCCACCCGGGCCGACCTCGTCCCAGAACCCCGGCTCGTCGGACCATGTCTCGCAGCCGATGACGCGGAAGCGCGGCGCCTTGGTCTCGGGGTCGATGCGGATTGCCTCGATCGCGCCCGGCGCCGCGCGCTGGCCGGAACTGATCTGCGCCCCCTCGAAGGCCGGGCCGGTGGGCGAGGAGCAGGCCAGCACCCGCGCCCGGTCGCCCAGGAGCAGTTCGGCATTGGTGCCGACATCGACGATGAGCACGAGATCGTCCGACTGGTCGGGCCGCTCCGACAGCGCCACGGCGGCGGCATCGGCGCCGACATGGCCCGCGATGCAGGGCAGCACGTAGACCTGCGCGCCGGGGTTCAGCGCCGAGAGGTCGAGATCGCGGGCGGGCAGGGCCACGGCGTCGGAAGTGGCGAGTGCGAAGGGCGCCTGTCCCAGCTCGACCGGATCGATACCCAGAAGCAGGTGGTGCATCACCGGGTTGCAGACGAAGACCGTCTCGACGATGTCACGCGGCTCGATCCCGGCCTCGGAGGCCAGCTCGCGCGCCAGATCGTCGATCGCGACCCGCACGGCGGCGGTCATCTCCGCGGCTCCGCCTTCGTTCATCATCGAATAGCTGACCCGGCTCATCAGGTCCTCGCCGAAACGGATCTGCGGGTTCATCACCCCGGCAGAGGCCTCGACATGACCGTCCTCGAGCGAGGTCAGATGTGCGGCGACGGTGGTCGAGCCGAGATCGATGGCCAGCCCCCAAAGCGGCTCCGCCCGAAAGCCCGGCCAGAGATCGAGAATGTGGTGCGGCCCGTTCTCGTCGGCCCGATGCAGCGCGACGGTCACCTCCCATTCGCCCTTACGGAGGGCTTGCTGCAGCTTGGCCAGAACCGGCGGGGCCGCGATCACCTCGTCGATGCGCCATTGGCCGCGCAGCGCCTCGGCAAGACGTTCCAGATCGCCCTTGGGCTCGTGCATGTCGGGCTCGGCCACCGTCACGAAATACTTGCGCGTCGCCGGGTCCATGACGATGGGCCGGGCATCGGCGTTCTTGCGCACCACCTGCCGGTGCACCTGGCTCTCGGGCGGTACGTCGAGCACCACGTCGGAGAGGATCTGCGCCTGACAGCCGAGGCGACGGCCGGGCTTCAGACCGCGAATCCGGTCGTAGCGTTCCTCGACCGCGTTGATTTCGCTCAGCGCGTCCTCGGCCACCGTCACGCCATGCTTGGAGAACTGGCCGCGCCCAGGGCTGACCTGGCACTTGGAGCAGATGCCGCGGCCGCCGCAGACGCTGTCGAGATCGACGCCGAGCCGCCGTGCGGCACTCAGCACCGTGGTGCCCTGGGCCACGCGGCCGCGCTTGCCCGACGGGGTGAAGATGACGAGCGGATCCTGAGTCATGGCGGGCCTTTCGGGGCGGCGGGGTCGTTTGCGCGGACCATAGGCGATTGCGCCCGGAGGAAAAGGGCATCCGGGCGGCAGATCATGCGGTCAAAGCGACGCGGCCGTTTCGCCCTTTCCCCTCGGGAAGATCGGTGCGATAGGGACGTGCCAAACGAAGCATCCCAAAGGAGTGGTCCCGATGGAGATTCGCGAGGCTCTGACCTTCGATGACGTTCTGCTGGTTCCCGCCGCCTCGAGCGTCATGCCGTCCACGGCCGATACCCGCACAAAAGTGACGCGCGACATCGCGATGAACATCCCGCTCCTGTCGAGCGCGATGGACACCGTGACCGAGGCGCGCATGGCGATCTGCTTGGCGCAGTCCGGCGGCATCGGCGTAGTGCACCGCAATCTCGGCGTCCAAGAGCAAGCCGACCAGATCCGCCAGGTCAAACGCTTCGTTTCGGGCATCGTCTACAACCCGATCACCCTGACGCCCGATCAGACGCTCGCGGATGCGCGGCGGCTGATGGAGCAGTACAGCGTCACCGGTTTTCCGGTAGTGGGCGAGGGCGGCCGCGTCGTCGGCATCGTCACCAACCGCGACATGCGCTTCGCCGCCGATGACCGCACGCCCGTCAAGGCGATGATGACCGCCGACAATCTCGCCATGCTGACCGAGCCCGCCGATCTCGACGAGGCGCGCAACCTGATGAAGGAGCGGCGGATCGAGAAGCTGCTCGTCACCGACACCGAAGGCCGCCTGACCGGCCTCCTGACGCTCAAGGACAGCGAGCAGGCGGTGCTGAACCCCTCGGCCTGCAAGGATCGCCTAGGCCGTCTGCGCGTCGCCGCGGCCTCGACCGTCGGTGACGCCGGTTTCGAACGCTCAATGGCGTTGGTCGAGGCTGGGGTCGACATTGTCGTGATCGACACCGCGCATGGCCATTCCGAAGGGGTGGCAGAAGCGGTGCGCCGTCTCAAGCGCGAAGCGGGCGACGTGCAGATCATGGCCGGCAACGTCGCCACGGGCGACGCCACGCGCGCGCTGATCGATGCGGGCGCCGACGCGATCAAGGTCGGGATCGGGCCGGGCTCGATCTGCACCACGCGGATGGTGGCGGGCGTCGGCGTGCCGCAGCTCACTGCGATCATGGATTGCGCCGAGGCTGCCGGTGACGTGCCGGTGATCGCCGACGGCGGCATCAAGTTCTCGGGCGACTTCGCCAAGGCGATCGCCGCGGGCGCCAGCTGCGCCATGGTCGGCAGCATGATCGCGGGCACCGACGAGAGCCCGGGCGAGGTGATCCTCTATCAGGGCCGGACTTTCAAATCCTATCGTGGCATGGGCTCTCTGGGCGCGATGGCGCGCGGATCGGCCGACCGCTACTTCCAGAAGGATGCGGCTTCCGACAAGCTGGTACCCGAGGGCATCGAGGGCCAGGTACCGTACAAGGGCACGGCGACGGCGGTGATCCACCAGCTCGTGGGCGGCTTGCGCGCCGCGATGGGCTATACCGGTCACCCGACCGTTGCCGCGATGCGGGGCAACTGCAACTTCGTGAAGATCACCGGCGCGGGCCTCAAGGAGAGCCACGTGCACGACGTGCAGATCACCCGCGAAAGCCCGAACTACCGGATCGGCTGAAGGCGCCGGCCTTCCCGAGGATTCCATCTCATAGAGCAATGAGCCGGACCCGCCGTTCGGGTCCGGCTCATTGCAATCCGGTATCAATCGAGACGCCACGGGCAAGGCCGCAGCGCGCATCTTCCCGAGCGTGCGGCCTCCTCAGACCGGGTATCCCTCCTCGACGACGAGGGTCCAGATTTTGCGGTTGAGTTGTTTCAGCGCCTCGATCGTGTCGCGGATCCGATCGAGCGCGCTGGCGTCGATCGCGTCGCTTTGACCCATCTTGAGGGCATTCTTTCGATCCGCGATCCGCATGGTGATCGTGCGGGCCGCTCCGGTTTCAGTGTCGAAGGAATAGATTGAATGGCTGTAGCGGTTTCGCAGGGACTGGTGCTTGCGGATCTGAGCCGTGGCCGCGAGGATCCGGCTCCGGGTCGCGTCGGTGATGCCGCCCGATTTGGCAAGTCGCTCGACGAGGTCGAGTCGTGCCCGCGTGGTGTTCAGTGTCAGGTAGATGATGACGGCGGACTGCTTGGTCGTGCCGGCCAGCCCGGCGATCAAATGGATCAGAAGGCTTTCGGTGTTGGTCCAGCTGTAATTCATCCGGCCCACCAGCAGAAGCAGCTGATCGAACGGGCTGAGGCTAGCCTCGGCAGGTGTTGAGGTGCTGGCATCGCGGGTCGTCATGACTTGTCAGGTAGAATATCGGCTGCCTCCCCCCGGGCGAGGTACCAGATCGCGGCGCCGGTGCGGTTCGAGACGCCCAGCTTGTGAATGAGGTGGTGGATATGGAGCTTGACGGTATGCTCCGACAGCCCCAACTCCGCGGCTACGATCTTGTTTTGCTTGCCCTCGGCCAAGAGCGACAGCACCTCCCATTCCCGGCGCGTCAGATCCGACCCGACCAGCTCCGCGCTTTCGTCGGGAGCGTCCAGAGGCACGTGTTGTCCATTTTCGAGAAGCACTTTCAGCACGGCCTCGGGTACGAGGATTTCGCCGCAGAGCAGCAGGCGCATCATCGCCAGAAGCACGTCGATCCGTACGTTGAGCGGTAGAAGCCCGAGCCGGGGGGGCTCGGCTTGGTTCAGGCCCTTCAGCAGGAGGTCTCGATCCGGGACACGCCCTCCATAGGCCAGAACGAGCATGTCGGTTCCCGCGGCCTCGGCGGCGGCGAGTACCTCGTCGCGGGTCGTCACCCTTTGGGCGTCGATAAGCATGAGCCGCGGGTTGCCGCGTTCGTCACGAAGCTTGGAAATGGTGGAGAGGTTGTCGGTGCGCATGAAGTCGACGCTGTCGAATTCCGCCGCGAGTGTCTTTAACAAATCTTCGGGAAAGCAGAACTCGCTTCCAAGAATAGGAATGGACGTGCGGCCTCGGGGATTGGCTTCTGTCAGATCCTGAACCTGAAATATTCTTTCACGATTTAACATAAATCACCCGATAAAATTGGACTGACACGACTTCGATATCGGTGCGCCTGAACAATACGGCCAATGGCAGGGCTAACCCATATACCGATCGGTTAGGTGCAAGAACTGCCGAGTAGATGGTTCCTCCAGCGCGTGTGTACGCAAGAGCGAAGGAGCCAAAAGCGAATGCCTTAACAGAGCATTACGACCGGAGCGATGGCTGCTTCTACAGTCTTGCCCAAATCGGCATCTCACGCAAATTCTTGATCACGTTTTGTTGAAAATTGTAAAGATCCGGAACTTTTCGTGAATGTGCCTATGAGCTATCCCCCATTCGGCCAGATGGGTATTAGTACCATTTTCCGGGCTGATAGAATTTTGCATTCTGCGCAACATTTGGGCGTCGGCTGCAACCGGTCGTAGCAAGCGTGTGCGCTCTGCGATGAAACGGAAATTGTAAACCGCGTCTTCCGGTATCTCCTGCGGCTGGCGAAGCTGCTCGTTTCGCAAGGGGAGGTTAATTCGTGCCGCCGATCAGGCGGAGTTTTCTCGCATTCGGAATGTAGATCCGGAATGCTCATCGATCCCAAATCACTGACATGCCATCGCAGATCACCGCTTTTGAAATGACTGGCGGGGCGGCGATAGCTTTTTGTCCGGAGACAGGACCATGGCTACACGCAACAACAACATGATCATCGGCTGGGGCGACGGTACCGCCCCGCAGGGGGAGGCCATCGAGGCGGCTGAAGCCGCATCGGCCGCGGAAACCACAAGCAAGGAAGTGCACTACGGGAAAGGTAAGGGCGATCACGACAGAGGCGACAAGGACCATGACGGGCACCATGCCGGCAAGTCCTACAGCGTCAACAAGAACCAAAACGAGAACGAGAACCACGACAGCAACGTGAATCGGAACCACAACGAGAACGAAGCATCGGCGCGTAGCAAAGCCGAGGCGAATGCGGATAGCGACAACAGCAACGTCAACGAAAACACGAACGACTCCGACGTGGATGTTGACGTGAGGGTCGACGTGGGCGTGGGTCTCGACCTCGAAGGCGCCGGCCACGAGGACAATGACCTCGCCGATATCGACATCGACCATTCGGAGATCGGGAACATCCTCACCGCGAAGGGTGATATCGACTACAACCCCGGTGACGATTTCGATCTCGAGAACATCCTGAACCACTCGCTCAATGGGGAGGGCAACGACGCCGGCTTCCTGAACGTGCTCAGCAACGATCTCGATGACAACGACATGCTGTCGGACGTGCATCTGTCGAATGACGGGACGTTCGAGCAGAACGGCAGCGCCCATGGTGGAACCGCGCATGCCGAAGAGGGCATCGAGGCCGGGAGCGAAGGCGGCAAGGGCGGCGACGACGCCGACTCCACCGGCGGCAATGGCGAAGGAGGTCATGCCGGTGATGCCAACGCGGCAGCCGAAGGCGGCAGGAGTGGCGATACCGGCGATACCACAGCCGCTGGAGGCTATGGTGGCGACAGCGGCTATGCCTATGCGCAAGGCCACGATACCATAAGCGGCAAGATCGACACGCAGTCTGACGCCATGGGCGGTCACGGCGGCGATAACGACTCGACCAACGACTCGACCGCCGACAACACCATTGACCAGAGGGCCGATGGCGAGGGCGGCGACAGCGGCAGCGTCGATACCGAGAGCCATGTCGATTCCCAAAGCGACGCTCAGGCGACCTCCGATGACGACGGTGGCGATGGCGGCGATGGCGACGCCTGGGCTCACCAGTATTCCGACGGTTCGGCCTGGAGCGACAACGCAGCCGATGGCGGTACCGGTGGATGGGCCGATAGCGAGGGCAACGGCACCGGCACGGCCGATAGCACCTCGACGGCCGATGCCGATGGTGGGCGCGGCGGTGATATCGATGGCGATGTCGATGTGCATGGTGACAGCGCGACAGACAGCGACGCCTCCGGGGACGGTGGCGATGGTGGCGAAGCCACGACCGACGCCACTGGCCATGCCGATGGCGAGACGACGGCCGATGCAACTGCCGAAGGTGCCGAAAGCGGCTATGTCGATACCGATGTGGAAGGTACCGCTGACGCTCATGCCGATGGCGATGGCGATGGCGGTGACGGTGGCTATATCGACGGCCATGTCGATGCCGCCGCAGATGGCACCACTGATGGAGATGCCGATAGTCGAGCCGGCAATAGCGGCGACAATAATCAGGATGCCGCCGGATCCGGCCACTCGGAATCCTACGCCGATGCCACGCACGACACGGGTGACGGTGGTGACGGATATGGCGACGCTGACGCCACTGGTGATGCCGCTGCATATGGCGATGCCGATGCGGGCGATGCCGGATACATCGACGGCGACGTCGAGGGCGATAGCGATGCCCGGACCCAGGGTACGGCCGAAGCCGGCGACGGCGAGGGCGGGGACACCGACAACGATGCCGACAGCCATGCCGACGGCGCAGCCACATCCGACGCCGCTTCGACGGCGGGTGCCGCAGGCAGTGCCGACGGTGCCGGCTACGGCAAAGGGGAGGGCGGCGAGGCCTACAACACGGTAGACCAGAGCGCCGACGGCTCCGGGGATACCGCGCCCATGGCGCGGGCCACTGGAGATCCGGCCGATGCCGGTGCCGACGACGCACGTGGAAGTGCCGGCGGGACTAATACCGGCGATGCCGGCCCGGCCAATGCGAACGGCACCGGCGATGGCCCGGGCACGGGCGGCACCAGCACAGGCGGCGCCTCCGACGCCACTGCAGGCATGGCCGGTAGCGATGTTTCCGGCGATGCCCGCAGCGATGGCGATGGCGGAGATGGACTTGGCGGCGACGCTACCAATACCGACAGCGCCATGGCCAGCACCGGCAACTCGACCGACTCCGAGTCGGGCGATGGCGGCGCGGCGGATGCTGCGCATATGGCCGAGGCCCGGGGTGACGCGGCCACCGACAACGACGGTGGCGCTGGCGGCGCATCCATGGGTGACGGCGGCACTTCGGCCAGTGACGGCTCCGGCGATGCGCGGAACGACGCCGTGTCCGGCGATGTCGCAGGCGGCCCGGCCTCGGCCGATAACGATGCCATGGCTGATGCCATGGGCAGCATCGACTCTGACAGCGGCGATGGCGGCGGTGGTTCCACCGACAACGATGCCATGGCCGACAACCGCTCCAGCTCCGACGGCAATGCCAGCGGTGCCGGTGGCGCGGGCACGCTCACGACCGGCATGGTGTCTGGAGCCGTCTCCGGTGATGCCGCTGCGGACGGCGCTGGCGGCATGGGCGGGGCCGGTCACGCCGAGACCGATGACGACTCGGAAGTGCACGGCACCGGCTCGACGGACTCCGAGAGTGGCTTTGGTGGCGAGGCCGCTGCCAACAACGATGCCGACGCGACCGGGAGCGGCACCGGCGGCAGCACCGCAACGGGCGGCAATGCCGACGCTGCGGCGACCAGCGACGTTTCCGGCATGGCCGATGGCAATGCCGAGGCGAACGGGACCGGCGGCGTCGGAGGTGCTACCAACTCGGATACCGACGCCACCTCCGACAGCATGGCCGACGGCTATGCCGACGGCACGAGCGGCTATGGCGGGATGTCGGATCTCGCCGCCGAAGCGCTGGCGGAGTCGATGGCCGACAACGACTCGGACATCGACACCGGTGACGGCGGCATGGCCGATGCTGGCAACATGGTCGAGGCGGCCAATACCTCGATGGGCGAGGTCTCGGCGATGAGTGGTGCTGGTGGCGCTACCGGCGCGATGACGACCACCGGCGCGGCCAGCGGCCTGGCCGCCGGCGGCGAGGCCATGGGCGGCAGTTCCATGGGCGGGGCCGGAACGGGCGGTCATGCCGGCGCTGCATATGCCGGCGATGGAGGCGCTGCGGGCGATGCCGGTACCTGGGGGTCGTCGAATGGCGACGACGGCTACGTGACGGGGGAATCCTATGCCTCCGCCGCCGCCCAGGTCGACACCTCCGCCTTCAACCAGGACATCGTGATGGGCGCGAACGTGCTCGGCAACACGGTGGACATGAACGTGGTCGGGGGATCCTTCAGCTCCCACTACATCGGTGAAGACGACGACGGGATGTAAATCCTCGCAATCCCGGGGCCGGAGCGATCCGGCCCCGGATCCGCGCCGCGATGGCGGCGCAAATGAGCCGGAGGCCTGCCGTAGCAGAGGCGGGCATCATGGCCCCGGGGCAAGGAGCGCAGCATGTCGATGGACCGTGTCACCGAATCCATTGCGCATTTCATTGGCGCGTTCGAACTGGCGGAGGAGAATGGACGCCTCAGGGCGCAGTACGACAAGATCGCGGCACAGCGCCCCCCGGATGAGGATCTGGGGGATATCGCGTTCAAGGGGCTGCATCTCAAGCCCGAGCATCCGCTAGAGGATCTGGAACCCCAGATCGCCTACCAGCCGCTGCCCCCCACGCCTTTCTGGATCCTCGCTATGCCGGCCCGACCGGCGGACGCGCCGCAGCCCGAGATCGTGATCGTCATGCCCTCGCCGGCGCTGCAGGACGCGCCCGGCCCTGCTTCGGATGGCGCGGGGCCCCGCCTCGTGCTGCCCTATGAGTTGCCGCCGCCCTCGAGCGTCGTGGCACTGTTCCACATGATCAACAGGCTCGATGACACAGATTGGTTCGGTGACGTCGATCCCTCGCTGATGGCCCAGATTTCGGGTCTGCCGCAACTGATGCATACGCTGACGGAGCAAGTTCTCGCGCTGTCGCCACTTTCGGCGCCACTGCCTCTCCTGGCGGAGGGGACCGTTGGCACTCTCGATTGGGCAACGATGACACCCGCCATCATCGAGGCCGCCGGGCAACTTGCCGGTGGCGTGCTCGACGCCGTCGTTCTGCACGGACCAGAGGCGGAGAGGCCATATGTCGACGGCGTCGCGGTCGATACCCTGCCGGACTGGCAGACGCTCTGGCCGGAATTCCTGACCCGCGAGGCCGCGGCGCAGGGTGGGGAGGAGACCGAGGTCAGCCCGGCCAAGCGCGGGGACGAGCCAATCGGCGATGATGGGAACGAGAGCGGCGAGATCGTTCCGGACTTCGCAACCGGCTGGGACCGGGCGCTTGAGGGGCTTGCTGAGGGGATGCAACCCTCGTCCGCCGCCGCTGAACAGGCGGGGCCGCTCGTCGTCACCGGCGCGAACAAGCTGGTCAACGAAGTCACGATCACTTCTGACTGGCTCGATGCGCCGGTCATCACCGTGGAGGGTGACGTGCATCGTTTCGATGCCGTCTCGCAGTTGAACATGGTGTTCGACCGCGACCAAGGCGCAGTAGCGACAGGCGCGCCGTCGCTGGCTCAGAACGCCGCTTCGATCATCACCACCCCTGATCCGGACCGCGCCGAGATCACGGCGGGACAGCAGCCGTCCGGCTGGGCGATTGCCCGGATCAGCGGCGATCTGGTCCAGATCAACGGCCTGCAACAGTATAATTTCGCAAATGACTCAGACGTCGCACGCATCGAAATCGGTTCGGGGGGTCTGCATCTCGGGCTGGGTGAAAACCAGCTCGACAATCTTGCAGTGCTGAACCAGTTCGGCTGGGTTTTCGACCTGATCATTGTCGGCGGTCAGATGATCGACGTGAACCTGATCCGTCAGGTGAACCTGCTGGTCGATGACGACACGATCGAACAGCCGATCGCGACGGCGTCGAAGCCCGAGCCGCAGCCGCTTCCAACGCTGAATCCCACGGCGCCGGTGCAGCATGCGACGAAAAAAAGCGACGAGGTAGGAAGGAAGTCGATACCCAACGAGCCCGAGGCGAAGCCGCTCTCCACCGCCCCTTCGAATGTCTCAACAGTGGCTGCCACGGAACTCAAGGGTGGGGCCGGCATGGATCAGCATCTTGCCATGAACGGCGGTGTCCAACCGGGCAGGGCGCAAGCGAAGGAGCCGGTCTCCGAAAACCTTCAGCAGACGGCACCGACGGCCAAAGCCACCAACACCTCTGAACATGTTTCGGCTCCGGCAAAATCCGTATCCCCGACCATTTCGCCCGAGCCCGTGGCTGGGCCACCGTCGAATGGGGGGGCTACTACCTCGCCTAACTCCGGAAAAACTGATCCTGCCCCGGTAAAAGCCGGAAGCCACGAAGCAGGATTGAAGCCCATGGCAGCCGCTGAGCCCGCCGCGCACGCCACGAGCGCTGCCAAGCCTCTCCCGATCAAGGCCGAGCCGGCAAAGATCGATGGAGGGGCCGATGACCAAGCTGCGGCGGTGAAGCCCTTGGCGAAGCCAGCCGCCGTCCCCGCTCCGGAAAACCTCGCCTACAACGAGGCGCGCATCCAGACCGAGGGACAGGATCTCGTCACCAAGCTTCCGGCGGCGCTCGCCGAGGCCAGTGCCGCGCTGGCGAAGGGCGCAGAAACCCTTGAGCAGGAGATCCTGGGTCTCGACCTGTTCGAGGGCGTCGAGCTGCTCAAGGTGCTGCTGATCGAAGGTGACTTCACCACCATCAACTGGATCGACCAGATCAATGTCCTCGGCGACTCGGACAGGGTGGATCTGCTTCAGGAGGCGATTGCAGCGCTGCCGGGCGCACAGATGGTGACCGGATCGAACCTCCTGGCCAACATCGCGACAATCGTCGATCGGGGCATGGATACGCAGCTCATGGCGAAGGGCGAGGTCTACAGCGACGCGTTGCTCCATCAGGCAGGATTGGTCGAAGACGGCACGCCGATCGGTGCCAATGGGCCCGCAGCGCTTGCTTCGGAAGCGGTCGCATTTCTTGCCGACGGTATGATCGAAGCGGGAATGGCCGAACTGGAGGCCGCGCAGGCGGAGGCCAAAGCGGAACTCGCGGCCATGTCGGCGAGCCAGGCCGATCTCATGCAGACCATGCTGAGCTGATGGGGAGCGATATGCGCGTCAAGGATTACGCCCAGCCGATCCGTCCCGATATCCCTTCATCCCCTGGATCTCGCCCGGCGCGACTGCCGCGCTTTCTGAACCGCGCCTTGCGGGGCGGGGCGGACGGTGGCGAGCCCGACGCAGCCCCCGCTCGTAATCACGGTGGTTCCGCAGATGACGCCACCTGCAAAGCGGAACGCGTCCCACAATCGCGGACATCCAACAAGCATTCGCGAGCCGATCCCATCGTCGAGCCCGAGCGGGCCAAGCCGATGCCGGAGGCGCGGTCGGCCGCCCCCGTGCCCGGAAAAAGTTCGCAGCGGCCTGCGGGGGAGGTTCCCGATCGCGTTCCTGAACCGGTGTCGAGGTCGGCTTCGCCGGAAGCGCGTGATCCCCAGAAGAACCTCGTATCCACGCCGAGCGCTCGGCCCGATTGCGAACCGGCTGATCCAGCTTGCAAGATCGAAACCGTACCGCAGGCGCGCGGGCCCGAGGAGGGGCCGTTGCCCGGACAGGTCATCGAGGCCGATCGCGGGCCGATCCGGCGGCGGCCGGACGTGCCGCGCCCCGACGGCGGCGAGGGGAAAGGTGACGGAAGAGGGCCGGCCAAGGGAGGGGGCGGCGGTGGCGGTGGGGTGCCGCCCAAATTCCACAAACGGGTAGGTCCGGAGAATTACGGGCTGGCGCTGAAGCTCGGTCTGCGCGCGGTGCGGCGCAACTTCATCATGGTGATGGTTTTGACCTGCGCCACCAATCTGCTGATCCTCGCGATCCCGATCTACCTGTTCCAGATTTCGGACCGGGTGCTGACCAGCCGCTCGGTAGACACGTTGGTGATGCTCACCATCGTCATCGTGGGCGCAGTGATCCTGCAGGCGGTCTTCGATGCGATCCGCCGCTTCATGCTGATGCGCACGGCAGTGGAGGTCGCGGCCCGGCTCGGCGCACCCATCCTGAGCGCGGCCTCGGCCGCGGCGCTGCATGGCTCTGGCCGCGAATACCAGACGCTGGGCGATCTACAGCAACTGCGCGGTTTCATCGTCTCGGGCACGTTGCTGTCATTCCTCGACGTGCCCTTCGCGCCGCTGTTCATACTTGCGATCTTCCTGATCCATCCGCATCTCGGAACGATCGTGGTCAGCACGGCGCTTGCCCTCTTGGTGATCACGCTGATCAACCAGAAGCTCACCGCGCGTCCCTTCGCCGAGGCCAACGCCGCCCAGAGCCGCGCCAACCTGCATCTCGAGTCGATGGCGCGCAACAGTCAGATCATCAACGCTCTGGCGATGATCCCGGAAGCCGTCCGGATCTGGGGGCGCGACACCGCGACTTCGCTCACGGCGCAGGTACATGCACAGGACCGCAACATCGCCGCCTCGGCCATCAGCCGGGCCGTGCGGTTGCTGACGCAGATCGCCATGCTGGGCTGGGGTGCCTATCTCGCCATTGGCGGCGAGATCACCGGCGGCATGGTGATCGCCGCCTCGATCATTGCCGGCAGAGCACTGGCGCCCATCGAGGGCGCGATCGAAGGCTGGAGCGCCTATGCCCTGTCACGCGCCGCCTATGGTCGGATTTCGGCCCTGCTCACCAATTCGCGGCTCCAGTTCGAACGGCTGAACCTGCCGCGCCCCGAAGGGCGTCTTGACGTAGAGCGGCTGCTCTACGTGCCGGGTGGCACCAAGCAGGTCGTGTTGAACGGCATCAGCTTTTCGCTCAGCCCCGGCGACACGCTGGCGATCATCGGCAATTCCGGGGCAGGCAAGACGACGCTCGGCAAGATGCTGGTCGGTTCGATCCTGCCAACGTCGGGCAATGTTCGGCTCGACCTGATGGACCTGCGCAATTGGGACCCGCGCCAACTTGGCGAGAACATCGGCTACCTGCCACAGGACGTGCAGCTGTTTCCCGGCACCATCAAGGACAATATCGGCCGAATGCGCGATGATGCGACCGACGCACAGATCTACGAGGCGGCGGCGCTTGCCGACGTCCACGAGATGATCGCCAACTTGCCACAGGGCTATGAGACGGTGGTGGCTGCGGATGGCGCGCCTCTTTCGGGCGGGCAAAAGCAGCGCATCGCGCTTGCGCGCGCCTTCTTCGGGGAGCCGCGTTTCGTGGTGCTCGACGAGCCAAACTCCAACCTAGATAGCGCCGGCGACAAGGCGCTGGCCCGTGCGATCCAGCACGCCAAGAAGAACCGGATCACCGTCGTGGTCGTAACCCAGAAGCCCTCGCTTCTCACCGCAGTGGACAAGATCATGCTGCTGGGCGACGGCACGATCCAGATGTTCGGCGAACGCATGGAGGTGCTTAAAAAACTTGCCGGCGACAAGGTGGCACGTGTGCCCCGAGCCGGCTCGGAGGGCGGGACATGACCATGACTAAGCATCCGGCCGATACGGGGGAATGGTTCGCCGAGGTGCCCCGGTCGGTACGGCGGCACACGATTGTCGGCCTCGTGATCTTGGTGCTGAGCTTCGGCGGTTTTGGCGCCTGGGCATTTCGGGCACCGCTCGCGGCCGCCGTGATCGCGCAGGGCAGCTTCGTGGCTACCGGGCAGAACAAGATCGTGCAGCATTTCGAGGGCGGGATAATCGAAGAAATCCTCGTGAGTGAAGGCGACCGGGTCGAGGCCGGTCAATTGCTACTGAAGCTCGACGGCACCCAGGCGGCTGCGACCGAGCGCGAATTGTATTTGCGTCAGATAAGGCTCGAAGCGACGCAGGCGCGGCTCATGGCCGAGGAAGAACGTCGGGGGGAACTGCGCTTCTCTCCCGCGTTCGAAGCTGCGCGAGAAGACCTCGCCGTGGCCCACATCCTGGAGGGACAGGAGCTGAGCTTCCGTGTGTCGCGCGATGCGCTTGAGAATGACCTCGCGCTGCTTGAGCGCAGCTTGCAGGCCTTGGAGATCCGGGCGCGCGGCTACCAGACCCAGCTCGAGACGCATCGGGGCCAGCACGCGCTTTTGCAGGCGGAACACGCGGACAAGGTCACTTTGTTTGAACGCGGCTTGTTGCGGCGTCCCGAGCTTCTGGCCATCGAGCGAGCCCAACTTGAGGCCGAGGGCCAAATCGGACGGCTCGAAGCGGAGATTGCCGAAATCGAGGAGGTGGTGCTGAAGCACCGGGCGCAGATCGCACAGGAGATCGATCGCTATCGCGAAAAGGCGCTTGATGAGTTGCAAGGCGTGCAGGCGGAGCTCGAGAGCATCCGTGAGAAGTCACGTACGGCGCGCTCAATCCATGAGCGAGTCGATCTGGTGGCGCCGGTCGCGGGCACCGTGGTGCGGCTGTATTTCCACACGTCGGGAGGCGTGATCGAAAGCGGACGACCGATCCTCGAGATCCTGCCGGTGGACGAGCCATTGATCATCGAGGTGCAGATCCCGCGGGTCGAGATCGACAGCGTAAGGCGCGGTCAGCCCGCCACCGTTCGGCTCACTGCGCTCAACCAGCGTACGACGCCGGTGCTCGACGGCGAGGTCTACTACGTCTCCGCGGATGCGATCACCGACGGGTCGGGCGACGAGATGCGAGAGGTCTATCTGGCGCGGATCTCGCTCGATGCGCAACAGCTCGGACGCGTGCCGAACTTTTCGCCGACCCCGGGCATGCCGACCGAGATCATGATCCAGACCGCCTCGCGCACCTTCGTGCAATACATCGCCAAGCCTATCAAGGACAGTATGACAAGAGCGTTCCGCGAGAACTAGGACGTGCTTGCAGCTGCGCCGTATATCGTCACGCCAGTACCAACCCCGTGCCTTCAAACCCATGTCTACGACCTGTAGATGGGCATTGTCCGGAGGTGGCCGGGCAGGACTGCGGGGCAGGATCGATGAACCAGACAGAGCTGCAAATGCAGAGCCAACGGGCACGGATGATCCGTTTGTGTGCCTCTCACGGATACGTACAGCGCTTCACGGGAGCGACCCGATGACCCCGGCCGCGCGCGTTGCGGCCGCGATCGGCGTGCTTGATGATTGCTTGGGCGGCATGCCTGTCGAGAAGGCGTTGCTTCGCTGGTCGCGTGCCAGCCGTTTTGCGGGCTCCAAAGACCGCGCAGCGGTGCGCGACCTCGTCTTCGGCGGCTGGCGCCGAAGGCGGTCGGCCGCGCATGCGGGCGGGGCCGAAACCGGGCGTGGCATCATGATCGGCTGGCTTCGCCAGCATGATACCGATCCCGCCGCGATCTTCACCGGCCTGGATCACGCTCCGGCACCGCTTACATCAGAGGAGACGCAACTTTCTGGAGAAGCGTCGCCGGCGATACGCCACGACCTGCCGGACTGGCTGTGGGAGCGGTTCTCGCGTGATCTGGGTGCCGATGCCGACACATCCGCTCAGGCGCTGCGCGACCGGGCTCCGGTGTTCCTGCGGGTCAATCCGCGCCGCGGCGATACCGACGCGGCCATGGGCGCATTGGCTCGGGACGGCGTCGAGGCGGTCGCGCATGACGAGGTCGCCGGAGCGTTGCGAGTCGTGTCGGGCGAGCGCGCGGTGTCGCGGAGCCAGGCCTATTCCGAGGGGATGGTCGAACTGCAGGACGCCGCATCGCAGGCGGCGATGCTGCGCCTGCCGCTTCAGGACGGTCAAAGCGTGCTCGACTATTGTGCCGGTGGCGGCGGCAAGGCGTTGGCCTTGGCTGCGCGGGCCGAGATCAGTGTGACCGCGCATGACATCAGCGCGGCGCGGATGCGTGACATACCGGCCCGCGCCGCGCGCGCCGGTGTCAGGATCGAATTGGCGGAACGCCTGAATGGGCTGAAGGCTGACCTCGTGCTGGTCGATGCACCTTGTTCGGGCAGCGGCACCTGGCGGCGTGACCCGGACGGCAAATGGCGCCTTACGCCCGAGCGGCTGGCCGATCTGGTGCGGCTTCAGGCGGAGTTATTGGATCAGGCGGCGCGGCATGTCGCACCCGGCGGCAGCCTTGCCTATGCCACCTGCTCGGTGCTTGCGGAGGAAAACGACGCGCAGGTCGCGGCCTTCCTTGCGCGTTGTCCCGGCTGGGTGCAGCGCGACAGGATGCAGAGGCTGCCCGGACCAAATGGCGACGGCTTCTTTCTGGCGCGTTTTCAGCGCGGCGACGCGTAATCGTTTACTGACCATTAGCCATTTTAGCCTTCACTGGATTCGTGGATATCCTGGGAGGTGGAGGTGGTCGAACTCGATGTGCCGGCCATGGTGGCCGATGACGGCGCGGCTCTTCCCGGCGCGGCACAGCTTTCGGCCATACTGGGGGCCGCTTCGCTGGCCCTCGCCGGGGCGGCGCTGGTGCCGGACGGTCATGCGGCGCTGGCGCTGTTGCTTGTGGGCTCGACGCTGGGCTTCGTCGCGGCGCTGTTCGGCCTCAAGCGGCTGCGCCACACCCGCCATCGCCGAGCCATGCTCCGCCTGTGCGGACGAATGCTTGGACATGATCCGGTGCCCGGCTTCCTGAGTGACGCGCAGGGTACGATCCTCGATTGCAACTCGGCGGCCTCGCAACGGTTCGGGGGCCGTAGTGGCAGCCTGTCGGCGGCGCTGTCGCAGCATTTCGCGACGCCCGCGACGGCTCTGACGCGGCTGCGCCAACGTGCGCTCCGCGACGGATCGGCGCAGGACATGGTCGCAACCCGCCGCGGGCATCTTCGAATCGTAGTGACTGGGCTTGGCGCGGGCACCTTCCTGTGGCGGGTCGAGGATCTGTCCGAGCGGCAGGGGACCGGCCGTGCCGCGGATGCTCTGGGTCTGCCGATGCTGACGGCGGGCCCGTCCGGCACGATCCTATACATGAACGAGGCCTGTCGGGCCCTTGTTGGGGAACGGGCTAAACGGCTCGATGCGATTTTCGACGAACTGCCCCTTCGACCCGGTCAGATCCAGCGGGTGCAGGGAGAGGCCGGTCCGGTGGATGCCCTGGTGGCCGAGATCGCGGCGGCGGGCGGGCGCAGCGAGATCTACCTGCTGCCACCGGTCGGACCCCGGCGGATTGCCTGCGCCGGCGATTGGCACGAAGCCGAAGGCCTGCCGGTGCCACTGCTGCGGCTCGCTCGCCGTGGAGCGATACTCGGCGCCAACCGTGCCGCTCGGGTCCTTCTGCCGAATGCCACCGAGCCCGGGACACGCGTTTCGGACATCCTCGAAGGGCTGGGACGACCGGTCGCGGACTGGCTCGCCGAGGCGGTGGAGGGCAGGGCGGTACCGGGGCCGCAATTCCTGAAGGGACGCGGCGCCCGCAACGACACCGTGCTGCAGGTCGCGCTTGGCGACGTCGATGAAGAAGGGGCGCTTGTGGCTGTCCTTTACGACGCGACCGAGCACAAATCGCTCGAGGCGCAGTTCGTGCAGGCTCAGAAGATGCAGGCGATCGGCCAACTCGCTGGCGGCGTCGCGCATGACTTCAACAA
This sequence comes from Limimaricola soesokkakensis, assembly GCF_900172345.1. Classification (GTDB taxonomy): domain Bacteria; phylum Pseudomonadota; class Alphaproteobacteria; order Rhodobacterales; family Rhodobacteraceae; genus Limimaricola; species Limimaricola soesokkakensis. Next base: position 37,575 of record NZ_FWFY01000011.1, on the reverse strand, counting down.
CCTGCTCACCGCGATTTCAGGCCATTGCGACCTGTTACTCCTGCGGCACGAGAAGGAGGACCAGGATTACAGCGACCTGATCCAGATCCACCAGAACGCCAACCGCGCCGCCAGCCTCGTGGGCCAGCTCCTGGCCTATTCGCGCAAGCAGAACCTGATGCTCGAACAGCTCGATCTGCGCGATACGTTGTCGGATCTGACGCATCTGCTGAACCGGCTGGTCGGGGAAAAGGTGACGCTGACACTCAACCACGACCCCGATCTGCGGCAGGTCAGGGCCGACCGGCGACAGCTCGAACAGGTGCTGATGAACCTCGTGGTCAATGCCCGCGACGCGATGCCCGACGGCGGAGAGATCCAGGTCGAGACCGACAATTACGTGCTCGACGCTCCGATGGAACGGGATCGGGCGCTGGTGCCTGCGGGCCCATGGGTGCGAATCCGGGTGCAGGATCAGGGCAGCGGCATTCCGGCGGAGAAACTGCCCAAAATCTTCGAGCCGTTCTACACCACCAAGCGGGTCGGCGAGGGCACCGGTCTCGGTCTTTCCACCGCCTACGGTATCGTCAAGCAGAGCGGGGGTTACATCTTCGTTGAAAGTACGCCCGGCAAGGGCAGCTGCTTCACGCTGTTGTTGCCCAGTCGCTCCGCTTCTGTCCCAGCCCCGTGCCCTGTGCCGAACGTTGCGCCGGCAAGCATGGCCCGGCACGCCGAGGGGGTGGTGCTCTTGGTGGAGGACGAGGCCCCGGTCCGGGCTTTCGCTGCACGGGCGCTGCGGCTGCGCGGACTGACCGTGATCGAGGCCGAGGATGCCGAGGCGGCGCTCGAGATCTTGGCCGATGCCGAGTTGCAGGTGGACATCTTTGTCACCGACGTGATCATGCCGGGCAAGGATGGCCCGACCTGGGTGCGCGAGGCGCTGAAGGATCGCCCCGACACGCAGGTGGTCTTCGTCTCGGGCTATGCCGAGGACACATTCGCCGAGCAGCAGACCCGGATTCCGAACTCGGTCTTCTTGCCAAAGCCATTCTCGCTTACCGAGCTTGCCACGGCGGTGCAGACGCGTATCGCCTGCTAACCAAGGTCGCAGGGCCCGAGCGCCCGGTCAGCAAGCGCTGGGCAGATCGCCTCTCGGCGGAGCAGCCCGTGACCGGGACCGTCCGCCGAAAGCCGTTCAACTGGCCGTGCCGGGGAGCATCAGGCCATTGAGATGTGCCGCGCAACCGATCAGAGCGGCGTAGTCGTCCTCGATCACCGCGACACCAAAATTGCCCATGAAGCCCGCGAAGCGACCCTTGTCGCGGAAGGCATCGGCGAAACCGAACTCGCGCAGATAGGGCGCGATGGCGCGCGAGACGCCGCCCACCAGATAGACGCCGCCGAAGGGCAGCTGGATCAGCGCCAGATTGCCCGCGACCACGCCCAAAAAGCGCGAGAAGACCCGTGCCGCTTCGACCGCGCGTGCATCGCTGCGGTCGGCGCAGCCCTGCATGATTTCGGCGGCAGTCTTCTCGAGCGGCGCGCCGGCCTCGGCGCCGAGCCACGCATAGACGCGTTCGAGCCCGCGCCCCGAGAGCACGTCCTCGACCGCCGGAAAACCATGCGCCGTGGAGACGTATTGCGCCAGTCGCAGATCCGCCTCGCTGTTGACCGGCAGGTTCACATGCCCGGATTCGGACGGGGTCACGTAGCGCCCATCTTCGGTGTCGAAGACCGGCGTGGCGTTGAAGCCGGTGCCGACGCCGATCACCAGCTTGGCGGCATGGGGCGAGGCTTCGGGGAAGGCGATGATTTCGCGAATGTTGCGGGGTGCGACATGGCCCAGCGCATGGCCTTGCGCCTGAAGGTCGTTGAGGATCGCCACGGTTTCGGCGCCGGTGGCGCGGCTCAGCGTGGTCTTGTCGATGGTCCAGTCGAGATTGGTCATGGTTGCGCGGGCGTCGCGCACCGGCCCCGCCACGGCAACGCACGCGCCGATGCAGTCAACGCCGCCTTCCTCGGCGATATAACGCTTGAGCACGGATTCGAGGCCCGCGTAATCGGCGTTGGAATAGCGCCGGATCGTGTCCTCGCGGATCTCGAGGCCGCGCGCCAGCGCCACGCGGGTATTGGTGCCACCGATATCGGCGACCAGTGAATAGGCGTTGGTGGGATGCGACATGGCGGCTCCTCGGGGATCAGCGGGAGAGGGCGGATTTCAGGGCGTGATACGACGCCTTGGGTGTGCGCTCCAGAGTTTCGAAGTCGACATGGACGAGACCGAAGCGCTTTTCATAGCCGAAGGCCCATTCGTAATTGTCGAGCAGCGACCAGTAGAAAAAGCTGCGCAGATCGACACCATCGGCGATGGCGCTGCGCATGGCGTCGACATGCACGGCGATGAAGCGCTGTCGTTCGGAATCCTCGACCGTGCCGTTCTCGACCCGGTCGGCCCAGGCCATGCCGTTCTCTGTGACATGGATCGGCAGGCCCAGAATGTCACGGGCGCGGCACAGGAAATGATGCAGCCCCTCGGGATAGATTTCCCAGCCCATCTGGGTCTTGGCGAGCGGTCCTTCGACGGCGGTGAGGCCGGGCCAGGGGGCGTCCGGCGCCGCCGCGATCATGGCGCGTGTGTAATAGTTGACGCCGAGCCAGTCCAAGGGCTGCGAGATCAAAGCCATGTCGTCCTGCCAGCCATCAGGCATATGCGGCGCCAGCCCGGCGAGCGCCCCCTTGGGATAACAGCCATTGGCGATCGCTTCGATGAACCAGCGATTGTAGATCTGATCCTGCAGGTCGGCCGCGGCGTGGTCGGCGGCGCTGTCGCTGGCGGGCAGGGCGCGTTCGAAGTTCAACACGATCCCCAACTCGGCGCGTCCCATGCCGCGAAGCCGCTCCACCGCGAGCCCGTGTGCGAGCAGGATGTGATGCATGGCCCGGGCGGCGGCGCGGATATCACGAAGGCCGGGTGCATGATGTCCGAGGAAATGCGACAACCAAGCCACGCACCAAGGCTCGTTGATCGTCGCGGTCGAGGCGACGCGGTCGCCGATCCGAGCGCTGATCGTCTCGGCGTAATCGGCAAAGGCCATCGCCGTGTCGCGATTGGCCCAGCCGCCCCGATCGGCCAGCGCCGAGGGCAGGTCCCAGTGGTAGAGGGTCTGGAACGGCTTCAGGCCACGTTCGAGAGTCGCATCGACCAGCCGGTCGTAGAAGTCGAGCCCCTCGGGGTTCACGGTGCGGCCGTCCGGCATGACCCGTGCCCAGGAAGTCGAAAAACGGTAGGCGTCGAAGCCGCCATCGCGCAGCAGGTCGAGATCCTGCGCGTAGCGATGGTAGTGGTCGCAGGCCACGGCACCGTCCTCGGCACGCACCACGTTTCCGGGACCTTTGGCAAAGCTGTCCCAATGGGTCGGACCGGCGCCGCCGAAGCCATGGCCCTCGATCTGGTAGGCCGCTGTGGCCGCGCCGAAGAGAAAGCCCTCGGGAAAGTCCTTGCGGGAAAAATCCATGCTCGTCGCCTTGTCTGGGGCCTCAGCGCGGTGCCGGGCCCGTGGAGCGGCCGATGATCAGCTCGGCCTCGAGGAGTTCCTGCACATGCGGAGCCTCCGGGTTGTCTATCCGGTCTATGACCATCCGTGCCAGCCGCTGTCCAGCCTCGCGCACCGAGGACCGGGTCGCGGTAAAGGCGGGAACCGCCCCGTCGTCGCGCAGATAGGATAGCTGATCGTCATGGGTGACGGCCGAGACGTCGCGCCCTAGGACCAACCCGGCCTCCTCTATGGCGCGGCGCACGCCGAGCATGCAGATCACCGAAGAGACAAGGAAGGCGGTCGGCGGGTCGGGCTGAGCCAGCATGTCGCGCGCGGCGCGCCATCCATAGCCTTCGGTCATCTCGTCTTGGCGCATCAGGTTCGGGTCGATGACGATGCCCCGCGCGCGCAGGGCCTCTTCGTAGCCCTGGCGCCGGCGATGCGCGAAATCCATGGTTTCCAGACCGTTGACCAAGCCGATCCGCCGATGACCGAGATCCATCAGGAAGTCGGTGGCGCGCGCGAAGGCGCGGCGGTTGTTGACGTCGAGCCAGCTATATTGCCGGTCGGTGCCGGTTGCGCGGCCATGCACCGCATAGGGCAGGCCGATCCCGTCGAGCAGCGCGATGCGCGGATCGTTCATGCGCGGGGCCGAGACGATCAGCCCGTCGACCAGGCCGCGCCGTTTCATCGAGAGATAGGCCTTTTCCTCCTGCGCCAGATCAACCACCGAAATCAGCATTTCGTAGCCCGCACTGGAATAGGTTTCGCCAGCACCGGCGATGAAATCGGCGAAGATCGGGTTGACCATGGCATGGGAGCTGATCTTGGGGATCACGTGGCCGATCACGCGGCTGCGTCCGGTAGCTAGGGCGCGGGCGCGGGTGTTGGGGCGGTAATCATGTGCCTCGGCTGCGGCCCGCACGCGTGCCCGGGTTGCCTCGCTGACGTCGGTATACCCATTGAGCGCACGGCTCACCGTCGTCTGGCTCAGGCCGAGCAGTTCGGAGAGCTGCTTGAGATTCATTCCCGGGTCCCGTCCAAAGCGCTTTTGTAACAGCCGCTACCCTACGTCGCGACTTGCCGCAGGTCAAAGCGCAGTTTCCGGTCATATCAAAATGGCGTTGCCGGGTTTTTCCTCGGCGCTCTCGCGGCATCCACCATTGACAGGCTTGAACAGCTCCGACAGGTTGGCGATGTCCAAAGCGCTTTGGCACGGCTCGCGCCTGTCCGCGCGCAAGGCAGTCCATCACGCGGCCTCCGGGAAGGGGCCGTGGTTACGGGAGGGTAACATATGAAGACCATTCTTTTCGCGGGCGTGGCCGGCATCGCGCTGGCTTCGGCCGCATCGGCGCAGGATCTGAAATTCCCGATCGGGGAAGGCGATTTCAACTGGGATAGCTACAACGAGTTCGCCGAGAGCCATGACCTGTCGGGCGAGACCCTGACCGTCTTCGGCCCCTGGCTGAGCGGCGACCAGACGCTGTTCGAGTCGATGCTCGCCTATTTCGAGGAGGCCACCGGCGCCGACGTGCAATACACCGGATCGGATGGCTTCGAGACCCAGATCCGCATCGATACCGAGGCAGGCTCCGCGCCCAACATCGCCGTCTTCCCGCAGCCGGGCCTTGCGCGCGATCTCGCGTCCTTGGGCTATCTCGAACCGATGCCCGAGGGCACTGGCGACTGGGTCGCCGAGAACTATGCTGCAGGCCAATCCTGGGTCGATCTGGCCACCTTCGAAGGCCCCGAGGGCAACGAGAACCTCTATGGTTTCTTCTACAAGGCCGACGTGAAGAGCCTCGTGTGGTACGTGCCCGAAAACTTTGAGGATGCGGGTTACGAGGTGCCGGAGAGCATGGAGGAGCTCAAGGCGCTCACCGAGCAGATGGTCGAGGATGGCGAGACGCCCTGGTGCATCGGCATCGGCTCGGGCGGTGCCACCGGTTGGCCGGCGACCGACTGGGTCGAGGACATGATGCTGCGCACCCAGGCGCCGGAAGTCTATGACCAGTGGGTCGCCAACGAAATCCCGTTCGACGACCCGGCAGTGGTCGGCGCGATCGAGGAATTCGGCTGGTTTGTCTCGGACGAATACGTCGCCGGCGGCAAGGCCGCGGTCGCCTCGACCGATTTCCGCGACAGCCCCAAGGGCCTCTTCGACAGCCCGCCGCAGTGCTATCTGCACCGCCAGGCCTCGTTCATTCCGACCTTCTTCCCCGAGGGCACGGAGATCGGCGTCGACGCCGATTTCTTCTACTTCCCAGCCTATGAGGAGAAGGATCTCGGCCAGCCGGTGCTCGGCGCGGGCACGATGTTCGGCATCACCGAGCCCTCCGACGCGGCGAACGTGTTCATGCAGTGGCTGCAGACCCCGATCGCCCACGAGATCTGGATGGCACAGACCGGCTTCCTGACGCCGCTGACCACCGTCAACACCGACGTGTTCGGCGACCCGACGCTGAAGAAGATGAACGACATCCTGCTCGATGCGACCACCTTCCGCTTCGACGGCTCGGACCTGATGCCCGGCGGCGTCGGCGCGGGTTCGTTCTGGACCGGCATGGTCGATTATGTCGGCGGCGAAAGCGCCGAGAGCGTGGCCTCCGAGATCCAGGATTCTTGGGACGCGCTGAAATAAGCGTGTAACCATGAGACTTGGCGGCCGCGACTCGCGTCGTGGCCGCCTCTTTGTATCAAGGCTCGGGGAGGGCGCGATGAATCCGGCACTACAGGGCTTGCTGACCATCGTGATCGGCGTCGGCGGCTGCGTCGCCTATTTCTATTTTTCGAACATTTTGCTCGACAAGGTGCTGTTCCCGCCCCGTGGTCCCAATGCCGGGCGCAACATCAACCGCGCCAACGTCATCCGTCCCTGGCTGTTCCTCGCGCCGGCGCTGATCGCGCTGGGCCTCTATCTCGCCTACCCGGTGTTCGAGACGCTGCGCCTGTCGCTGACCCAGAGGGTGCGCGGTGGCGGCTACGAATTCGTGGGCCTCGCCAATTACCAGCAGATGCTGCGCGAGCCGAAATTCTGGGAAGGCTTCAACAACAACCTGCTGTGGCTGATCGTTGTGCCCGCCGCCTCGACCGCCTTCGGCCTGCTGGCCGCCCAACTCACCGACCGGATAAAGTGGGGCAGCATCGCGAAATCGCTGATCTTCATGCCGATGGCGATCTCCTTCGTGGGCGCCGCGGTGATCTTCAAGCTGATCTACGACACGCGCCCCGCGGGGCAGGAGCAGATCGGCGTGCTCAACGCCGTCTGGCTCGGCTTCGACGGCGGGATCGGCTCGTTCATCTGGCTGCGGCTGGTGCCGGCGCTGCTGCTTCTGGCGCTCGCCGCCGGGGCCGGCGCGCTGGGCTGGTCGCTGATGAAGCCGGTGCTGGGCCGCGAAGGCCGCAGCCCCGGGCTGATCTTCGGCGCGCTGCGCATCCTCGGCGCGGTGCTGATGGCTCTCGTCGTCTATCTGATGCTGCGCCAGACCATCGCCGTCTTTGTGGCCGATCTGCCCTATGGCCAGCCGCAGACTTGGCTCACCATACCGTTCTGGAACAACTTCTTCCTGATGATCGTGCTGATCTGGATCCAGACCGGCTTTGCCATGGTGCTGCTCTCGGCGGCGCTCAGGGGCATCCCGGAGGAGACGGTCGAGGCGGCGATCGTCGACGGCGCCAACCCGTGGCAGATCTTCTTCAAGATCAAGATGCCGCAGATCGTCGGCACCATCGTCGTGGTCTGGACCACCATCACCATCATCGTGCTCAAGGTGTTCGACATCGTCTTCGCGATGACCAACGGCCAGTGGGAGACGCAGGTCCTGGCCAATTACATGTACGACAAGCTGTTCCGCGCCAATGATTGGGGCGTGGGCTCCGCGGGTGCCATGGTCATCATGCTGATGGTCACGCCGATCCTGATCTGGAACGTCTACAACGCCCGCAGGGAGATGCGCTGATGGACAACATCGCTGGCAAGAAATCCGCGCTGACCTGGGCCGTGAACATCGCGGTGGTGGCGCTGGTGGCGCTCTGGGTCTTCCCGACGCTCGGCCTTCTGGTCTCGTCGTTCCGCACCGGCGACCAGATCGCCTCGTCCGGCTGGTGGCGCTCAATGCTGCCGACCGAGCAGAACCTGACGCTCAGGACCGCCGGCGGCGACGAGGCCGAGCTGGTCGACGGGCTCTACACCGTCTCCGGCAACCTCTTCGCCCATGAGGGGCGCGAGCCGTTGAACATCTCTGCCTTCGGCACCTCGTCGCGCGATGTCGGCGCCTACATCCCGGGCGAGACGGTCGATATGGGCGACGGCGAGATCATCACGGTCGGGGAGACCGGCGATTACGTCTATACCTCGGTCGAGGAGATGTCGGGTCGTGGTCAGCGCGTCTTCGTCACCGCCAAGGTGGCGCCGGAGTTCACGCTTGAGAACTACGACAGCATGTTGTTCAACCCGAACAACATCGAAGGCATGTCCAAGGCCTTTTTCAACACGCTCACCGTCTCGATTCCGGCGACGATCATCCCGATTCTCGTGGCGGCCTTCGCAGCCTACGCGCTGGCCTGGATGGATTTCCCGGGGCGGGCGCTTTTGATCGCGGCGATCGTGGGCCTGCTGGTGGTGCCGCTGCAACTGGCGCTGATTCCGCTTTTGAAGTTCCACAACGAGATCGGCATCGGCAAGGGCTACCTAGGCGTCTGGCTTGCTCATACCGGCTTTGGCCTGCCGCTCGCGATCTACATCCTGCGCAACTACATGGTCGGGCTGCCGCGCGACATCATCGAGAACGCAAAGGTCGACGGCGCCACGGATTTCCAGATATTCACCAAGATCATCCTGCCGCTGAGCTTTCCGGCGCTGGCCTCCTTCGCGATCTTCCAGTTCCTGTGGACTTGGAACGACCTGCTGGTCGCGATCGTGTTCCTGATCGATGCGAGCGGCGAGACCACGGTGATGACCAAGCAGATCATCGAGCTTCTGGGCACGCGCGGTGGCAATTGGGAGATCCTCGCAACGGCGGCTTTCGTCTCGATCGCGGTTCCGCTTGTTGTGTTTTTCGCGATGCAGAAATACCTCGTGCGCGGCCTGCTTGCGGGCTCCGTGAAATGAGGACTGCCTTCCGATGAACACCCCCGTCTCCGCTCCGGCCCCGGCCGCCGTCTCCCGCATGCCGAAGGATCCCAACTGGTGGCGCGGCGCGGTGATCTACCAGATCTATCCGCGCAGCTACCAGGATACGGACGGGGACGGGATCGGCGATCTGCGCGGCATTGTGAAGCGCCTGCCGCACATCGCCTCGCTGGGGGTGGACGCGATCTGGATCTCGCCCTTCTTCACCTCGCCGATGAAGGATTTCGGCTACGACGTCTCGGACTACTGCGACGTCGATCCGATGTTCGGCACGCTGGCCGATTTCGATGCGGTGGTCGAGACGGCGCATTCCTTGGGCATCCGGGTGATGATCGACCTGGTTCTGTCGCACACCGCCGAAGCGCATCCTTGGTTCGTCGAAAGCCGCTCGAGCCGCGACAACCCGAAATCCGACTGGTATGTCTGGGCCGATGCCAAGCCCGACGGCACGCCCCCCAACAACTGGCTGTCGATTTTCGGCGGCTCGGCCTGGCAGTGGGACGGGCGGCGGATGCAGTATTACCTGCACAACTTCCTGACCAGCCAGCCGGACCTGAACTTCCACAACGCGGACGTCCAAGAGGCGCTGCTCGACGTGGAGCGGTTCTGGCTCAAGCGCGGGGTCGATGGCTTCCGCCTCGACACGATCAACTTCTACTTCGCCGACGCGCAACTGCGCGACAACCCGGCGTTGCCGCCCGAGCGGCGCAACGACTCCATCGCGCCGGGCGTGAACCCCTACAATTGGCAGGAGCATCTCTACTCCAAGAACCAGCCCGAGAATCTCGACTTCCTGAAGCGTTTCCGCGCCGAGCTGGAGCCTTACGGCGCCGCTGCCGTGGGCGAGGTGGGCGACGCGCAGCGCGGTCTTGAGATCATGGCCGAATACACCTCGGGCGGCGACAAGGTACAGATGTGCTACCCGTTCGAGATGCTGCAGCCGCCGCGTCTCACCGCCGCCGCGGCCGCTGACACCTTTTACCGGCTGAGCCACGCTGCCCCCGACGCTTGGCCGTGCTGGTCCTATTCCAACCACGACGTGGAACGGCATCCCACACGCTGGAAGCTTTCGGCGGAGGCGACCCGCGTCTACACCACCATGCTGATGTGCTTCCGCGGCTCGGTCTGTCTCTATCAGGGCGAGGAACTCGGCCTGCCCGAGGCCGAGGTCGCTTTCGAGGACCTGCAGGATCCCTATGGCATCGAGTTCTGGCCCGAATACAAGGGCCGCGACGGCTGCCGTACCCCGATCGCCTGGGATGGCAGCGCGCCCAATGGGGGCTTTTCCGAGGGCAAGCCCTGGCTGCCGGTGTCGCCCAAGCATCTGCCGCGCGCCGTGGCGGAGCAGGAGGCCGATCCGGAGGCGATACTGCATCATTATCGTCGCGCCATCGCGCTGCGCCACGACCACCCGGTGCTGGCCACGGGGGAGCATGACGGCGTGCATTCGCGCGGCGACGTCGTGCATTTCGTGCGTTTCGACGCGAACGAGACGATTTTCTGCGCTTTCAATCTCGGGGAGGAGCCCGCAGAGGTGCCGCTTCCCGAAGGCGCATGGGCCCCGATCGGCACCGATCTGGGCACCGTGACAAAGGCCGAGAACGGGCTGGTCCATCTCGGCCCATGGCAATGCTGTCTGGCGCTCCGGCGACCGGCGGACTGAGGACGGAGCAGGGAGGAACCCCATGGCGGAACTGAAGCTGAAGGACGTGGCCAAGACCTATGGCGGGTCGGTCGAGGTCCTGAAGAACATCGATCTCGAGATCGGCAAGGGCGAGCTCGTGGTCTTTGTCGGGCCCTCGGGCTGCGGCAAGTCCACACTGCTCAGGATGATCGCCGGGCTCGAGGAAATCTCCAGCGGCACGCTGGAGATCGATGGTCAGGTCGTCAACGACGTGCCGCCCGCGCAGCGCGGCATCGCCATGGTGTTTCAGTCCTACGCGCTCTACCCGCACATGACGGTGCGCGACAACATGGCCTTCGCGCTGAAGCTGGCCAAGAAATCGAAGGAGGAGATCGAGGCCGCGATCTCCAACGCCGCCCGTATCCTGCAGCTGGAACCCTATCTCGACCGCTTGCCCAAGGCGCTTTCGGGCGGGCAGCGGCAGCGGGTCGCAATCGGCCGCTCGATCGTGCGCGATCCCAAGGTCTATCTCTTCGACGAGCCGCTCTCGAACCTCGACGCGGCGCTGCGCGTCGCCACCCGGATCGAGATCGCCCAACTCAAGGAGTCGATGCCTGACAGCACCATGATCTATGTCACCCACGATCAGGTCGAGGCGATGACGCTCGCGACCCGGATCGTCGTCCTGGCGAACAAAGGCATCGCGCAGGTCGGCACGCCGCTCGAACTCTACGAGCGGCCCGAGAACGAGTTCGTGGCGCAGTTCATCGGCTCCCCGGCAATGAACCTGCTGCCGGGCAAGATCACCGGAACCGGCGCGCAGACCACCGTGCAGCTCGACGGCGGCGGGGTGGCGGTGTCGAACGCGCCCTCGACCGAGGCCGACATGGGCGCCACGGTCAATGTCGGTGTGCGGCCCGAGGACATGACCGAGGTCGAGGCCGGGGGCGATTACCTTTTCGAGGGCAAGGTCGACTTCACCGAATCGCTCGGCGAAGTGACGATCCTCTACTTCCAGAAGGTGAACGGCGCCGACCCGGTGATCGCCAAGCTGCCCGGTATCCATGGCGACCTGCGCGGCCGCCACGTGCACATGACTGTCGCGCCCGAAAAGGTGCAGGTTTTCCGCGACGGCCGGTCGCTCTACTACCGCTGAGAGATCGGGGGCGGGCTCAGTAGGGCCCGTCCTCCAGCACGCCATCGGCGCTCATCTGCGCGTAGAGCAGCCCCTCGCGCAGGCCCCGATCCGCGACCGAGAGCCGGTCGGTCGGCCATAGCCGCATCAGCGCCTGCAGGATCGCCGAGCCCGACATGATCAGCGCCTGCCTATCGCGGCCGATGCGCGGGTCGTCGCGTCGCCCCTCGGGCCCGAGCGCGAGGTAGTCGCGGATCACCGCGTCGATCTGGTCCGAGGTCATGCGCAGCCCGTCGACCTTGTTGCGGTCGTAGCGCCTCAGACCGAGATGGCTCGCTGCGACGGTGGTGACGGTGCCCGAGGTGCCGATGATCTGAAACCCCTCGCGTGCCTGCTCCGAGGCCGAAGGCGCGAAGCCCGCGAGATTCTCCTCGAAAAACCAGCTCATCAGTGCGAAGCGCGCGGCGTCGTCCTCGACGTCGTGGAACTGGTCGCGCAGCGTCGCCACGCCCAAAGGTACCGAGATCCAGTCCACCACCTTGGCGGCGGCGAAGGGGCCGGGATCCTGCTGGAAGCCGGAATGCAGCCGCATGATCGCGCGCGGCCGCTCCCGTCTAGGTACGTTCGTCAGGTCGATCCACACCAACTCGGTCGAGCCGCCGCCGATATCAACGACGAGCAGCTGCTCGGTCTTGGTAGAAACCAGCGGCGCGCAGGAGATCACCGCGAGCCGCGCCTCCTCCTCGGGGCGGATCACGTCGAGCCGGAGCCCGGTGTCGCGTTGTACCTGCGCTAGGAAGGCGCGGCCGTTCTTGGCCCGTCGACAGGCCTCTGTCGCGACGAGCCGCATCCGCGTCACGCCGTGCTTCTGCAGCTTCTGGCGACAGATTCGGATCGCGCCGATGGTACGATTCATCGAGGCACGCGAAAGCCGGCCCGTCTGCTCGAGCCCGTGGCCCAGTTGGACCGTCTTCGAGAAGCTGTCGACCACGTGGAACTGGCTGCCCTTGGGTTGGGCAATCAGCATCCGACAGCTGTTGGTACCGAGATCAAGCGCGGCATAGAGTGTCGCCTGATCCGGGCCTGGCGCGGGGGATCTCACCGCTTTCGGGAACGCGCCCGCACCGTCGGGACGCATGGGCGCCATGAATACGCCCTCCAATATCGAGTTGTCTCAAGGGTAGGGCTTGGACGGGGACGGCGCAAGCACCGCGAGAGGGCGGGTCGTAACGTGACTCATCACGATCTTGGGGTTTTTGACGATTCGCCCCTCTGGCCGTGCCGCTCCGAGCTTGCGACAAGAGGCGGCGTCGCAGCACGCGGCCAAGGTGTCGAAATCCGACCCCGGCAGGGCGGTATGGCACGCTATCAGCGAAGGCGAGGAAAGGACCCCGAATGCCAGAGATCACGCTCGTATTATGGCGCGACATGCCGGCTCAGGTGATCGTCGGCCGTGGCCGCCGCGGCACCAAGATCCAGCTGTCCGAGCGGTTCGAACAGGCGATCGACCGCGCTGCGATGAAATCGGGCGCGGCGGGGACCGACGACTACCTCGCCGAATGGCGCAAGGCGCCATGGGGCGAGATCGAGGGCGAGGCCGAGGACGCCGCCCGCGCGGCGGTGGAGCGGATCGAGGCCGAGTACGACAAGGCGCGCCTCAAGGCGCTTATCGACAATAACGGGCGCGAATGACGCGTGCCCTCAAGGAGGTGCTGATGTCCCTGTTGACCTTCCGCCGCGCGAAACCCGCGCTCCAGACGGGCGGTGATTTCATCGCCCGCGCCTCGATCGAGGTGATGCCGCGGACCGCGGCCAAGGTCGACAGCTTCAAGGCGCTCCTGCCCGCCGGCACCCGCGTCTACATCGCCCATATCGACGGCACGCCGATCGAGGAGATGGTGGCGACGGCGGCGCGCATCGCGGGCGAAGGTTTCACCGTTATGCCGCATTTCCCGGCGCGCAGCATCGAAAGCCGGGCGCAGCTCTCCGACTGGATCGCCCGCTATCAGGGCGAGGCCGGCGTCACCGAGGCGCTGGTGCTCGCGGGCGGCATCGCCAGCCCGCGCGGAGCCTTCCATTCCTCGATGCAGCTTCTGGAGACGGGCGAATTCGACCGCGCCGGCTTTACCCGTTTGCACGTGGCCGGCCACCCGGAGGGCAACCGCGACATCGATCCCGATGGCGGTGACGCGGTGGTGCGCGACGCGCTGCGCTGGAAGCAGGACTTCGCGAACCGCAGCAATGCGCGGATGGCGCTGGTCACCCAGTTCGTCTTCGACGCCGAACCGGTGGTTGGTTGGGCCCGCACCATCCGCGAGGCGGGGATCGACCTGCCGGTGCATGTCGGGCTCGCCGGACCGGCGAAGTTGCAGACGCTGATCAAATACGCCATGGCCTGCGGGGTCGGACCCTCGCTCAAGGTCTTGCAGAAACGCGCGATGGACGTCAGCAAGCTGCTCGTGCCCTATGCGCCCGACGAGATCGCGGTCGAGCTGGAGCGCGCCCGCCTGGCCGAGCCGGAACTCGGGCTGGAGCAGGCGCATCTCTTCCCGCTGGGCGGCATCGCGGCGAGTGCGGAATGGCTGGCGGCCCGGCAGCCGGCGCAGGCCAGCGTCGCACGTTGAGAATTCAGGGGCCCCATGCCCGATGACAAGGATGAAGAATGACCCGTACGATCGTTGAATCGAAAACGAAAACCGCGATCATCGGCTTCGACCAGCCGTTCTGCGTGATCGGCGAAAGGATCAATCCGACGGGGCGCAAGAAGCTTGCGGCCGAGCTCGAGGCGGGCGATTTCTCGACCGTCGAGAAGGATGCCATCGCGCAGGTCGCCTGCGGCGCCACCATGCTCGATGTCAATGCGGGGGTGGTCTACAACTCCAACCCCAACCCCAACGAAACCGAGCCGCCGCTCATGACGAAGATGATCGAGCTGGTGCAAGGCCTCGTCGACGTGCCGCTGTGCATCGACAGCTCGGTTCCGGCGGCGCTCGAGGCCGGCCTCGCGGCGGCGCAGGGGCGGCCCTTGTTGAACTCGGTCACCGGCGAAGAGGATCGGCTCGAACTCGTGTTGCCGCTGGTCAAGAAATACAACGTGCCGGTTGTGGCGATCTCGAACGACGACACCGGCATTTCCGAGGACCCCGACGTGCGGTTCGCGGTGGCCAAGAAGATCGTCGAGCGCGCCGCCGATTTCGGCATCCCCGCACACGACATCGTGGTCGATCCACTGGTGATGCCGATCGGCGCCATGGCGACCGCCGGTCTGCAGGTGTTCGCGCTGGTTCGCCGCCTGCGCGACGAGTTGGGCGTCAACACGACCTGTGGCGCCTCGAACATCTCCTTCGGCCTGCCGAACCGGCATGGCATTAACAACGCTTTCCTGCCGATGGCGATGGCCTCGGGCATGACGAGCGCGATCATGAATCCCTGCGCGCTGCCGACGCCGCTTTCGAAGATCGCCGAGAAGAAGGCCGAGCTAGAGGCCGCGGGCATCGTGGTCCCCGAGGAGATGGACGACGAGACCTTCTGTCGGCTCATGGGCATCGGCAGCCGAGAGGCGCAGCCGGGTGGCGAGATGAGCGCGATCCGCGCCGCGAACTTCCTGACCAACAACGACCCGTCGGGGGCGGAATGGATCCGCTTCAACCGGCCGCCGGGCGTGCCGGGCGAGGGGCGTGGCGGTCGCGATGGCGGGCGTCGCCGCCGCCGCGCCTGAGCTTCGGGGGCGGGAGCGTGGTATCCCATGACCTTGCCGCGTTTTGCGCATTGTTGACGGGGCGGGGCTTGCCCCGTCACCCATGCTTGGCATAGTCGGGGCCTCTGATCAGGAGTGCCCCGCATGGCCAAGACACCCAAGAAGCCCGGCGCGGGCACCGGCAACACCTCCGGGCGCGGACAGCGCGACCTGACCGTTAAGGTCAAGACCGCGCGTGGCCGCAAGATGAGCTCCAAGCTCTGGCTGGAACGCCAGCTCAACGACCCCTATGTCAAGCGCGCCAAGGCCGAGGGCTATCGCGGTCGTGCCGCCTACAAGATCATCGAACTCGACGACAAGTTCCGCTTTCTCGTGCCCGGCGCGCGGGTGGTCGATCTTGGCTGTGCCCCCGGCGGCTGGTGCCAGGTGGCGGTGGCGCGGGTGAACTCCCTCGGCGCAAAATCGGGTAAATCGGTGGGTTCGGTGCTGGGCATCGACCTGCAGGAGGTCGAGCCGATTGCCGGGGCCGAGATCCACCAGCTCGACTTCATGGAGGATGACGCCGACCTCAAGGTCAAGGAATGGCTGGGCGGCGGTGCCGACGTGGTGATGTCCGACATGGCCGCCGCGGCCTCGGGCCACAAGCAGACCGACCACCTTCGGATCATCGCGCTTTGCGAGGCGGCGGCCCATTTCGCCTTCGACGTGCTGAGCCCGGGCGGCACCTTCGTCGCCAAGGTGCTGGCGGGCGGCGCCGAAGGCAGCCTGCAGCAGCTGCTCAAGCAGAAGTTCGAGAAGGTGCAGAACGTGAAGCCGCCGGCTTCGCGATCCGACAGCTCGGAAAAATTCGTCGTCGCGACCGGCTACAAGGGCCGCGACGACGATAGCGCCACCTAGAGCCCGCAGCCCGGATCGCGGGCCGCCAGGCGCTCCAGCAGATAGTCGATCTCGGCGCAGGCGGCCTCGCTGCAAGGCGCGTCCGGCGCGCGCAGATCGGCATGCGCGATGAAGCCGCGCCTCGCCAGGATGCGCTTGCGCACCGCGAGGCCGACGCCCGGCTGGTGCTCGTACCGCAGAAGCGGCAGATGGGCGTCGAAGATGTCCTGCGCGGCGTCTCGGTCGCGGGGCGCGAGATCCACCACCCGGCGCAGCATCTCGGGGAAGGCGTAACCGGTCATCGCGCCATCCGCACCGCGGCCCATCTCCAGATCCAGGAACAGTGCGCCATTGCCGCACAGGATCGACAGGTCGCGCATGTCGCCCTGCTTCTGCCAGCGCCGGATCGTCGAAATCTTTTCGAGCCCGGGCCAGTCCTCGTGTTTGAGCATCACGCAGGAGGGGTTCTCCTCGACCACGCGGCGGATCACATTCGTCGACATCACCACGCCCGTCGCGGTGGGATGGTCCTGCAGCACGAAGGGCACGTCCGTCCCGATCTGCGCCACGGCTTGGGCAAACCATCCCGCGATCTGGTCGTCGGTCCGCATCGCCGCGGGCGGCGTCATCATGACGCCTGCAGCCCCCATCTCCATGGCGGCGTTCGACAGCCGCTTCATTGCGGCAAAACCCGGCGCCGAGACGCCGACCACGACTGGCAGGCTGCCAGCATGCGCGACCACCTCGCGCACGACGGCAAGGCTCTCCTCCGGCTCCAGCTTCTGCGCCTCGCCCATGATACCGAGGATCGTCAGCCCGTCGACGCCATAGCCCGCGTAGCGTTCGGTCATCCGGCCAAGCGAGGCGACATCCAGCGCGCCGCCGGGCATAAAAGGGGTGGGGGCGATGGCGAAGACGCCGCGCGTCTCGGCGGAGATCATCGCTGACCCTCTTTCCAGGCGGCGTAACGGGCGCGGGTCGCCTCGTTCATCGGGTAGAGGCCGGGCAGCTTCTCGCCGCGCTCGACCTCCTCGACGATCCAGCCCTCCATGCGCTCCTGTTCGATCGCCTCGGCCGTCACCTCCTCGACCATGGCGGCGGGGATCACCACCGCGCCGTCGGCATCGGCGACGATCACGTCGCCCGGCACCACGCAGACGCCGCCGCAGCCCACCGTCTCCTGCCAGCCGGTGAAGGTCAGCCCGGCGACGGAGGGCGGCGCTGCGGCGCCGCGCGCCCAGATGGGCAGGCCGGTCTGCATCACGCCCGCGCGGTCGCGGATCACCCCGTCGGTGATCAGCCCGGCGGCGCCGCGCTTGACCATCCGCGCACAGAGGATGTCACCGAATACCCCGGCATCTGTGATGCCCATGGCGTCGATCACTGCGATCGCGCCTTCGGGCATCTCCTCGATCGCGGCGCGGGTCGAGATCGGGCTACCCCACGAGGCCGGGGTGGCCAGATCCTCGCGCGCCGGCACGAAGCGGAAGGTAAAGGCGGGACCGACAACGCGGTCCTCGCCCTCGCGCATCGGCATGGCGCCGCGAATCCAGACATTGCGCAGGCCCTTCTTGAGAAGGATCGTGGTCAGCGTGGCGGTGGTCACCTCGCGCAGGGCAGCGGTGGTTTCGGCAGTCAGTGTCATCTGCGTCCTCGATGGATGTCACGGGGCTCGCACGCCTTGTGCGCCAGCCCACCTCGGCGCGCAGAGTGGTGTGGATCGGCGTCGCTGCCAAGACGGCAATGCATTCCGCGCATCGGCTCGGGCAGGGGGTGGAGTTAGGCAGGCGACCCGACGATCCCGCTGCAAGCGAAAAATTCCCGGTACGCGTCGACCCAAACGCCGCATCGGCCGTTGAACCGGGTTAGTCTCGATCAGAATCGCAGTTTCACATCAATGGCAGGCCCATGAGTTCCGGATTGTTCGCCCTTCTCGACGACGTCGCCCTGATCGCCAGAGCCGCGGCGGCGTCGCTCGACGATGTCGCTGCCGCCACGCTCAAGGCCGGCTCCAAATCCGCCGGTGTGGTGATCGACGATGCGGCCGTCACTCCGAAATACGTGCTGGGCTTCGCGGCCGATCGCGAGTTGCCGATCATCCGCAAGATCGGCATCGGTTCGCTGCGCAACAAGCTTCTGGTGCTTTTGCCTGCCGCGCTGGCGCTGAGCTTCCTCGCGCCATGGGCGATCACGCCGTTGTTGATGCTGGGCGGTTTCTACCTCGCCTATGAGGGCGCCGAGAAGATCGCCGAAGTGCTTCTGGGCCATGGTCACGGGACGGCCGAAAAGGTGCCGCTCGACGAAGCGACCACGGTCAAGGGCGCGATCCGCACCGATTTCATCCTCTCGGCCGAGATCATGGCACTGACGCTCTCGACCGTGGCCGATCAGCCATTCGTGACGCAGGCCCTGGTTCTGGGCCTGGTCGGTATCTTCATCACCTTCATCGTCTATGGCGCCGTCGCGATCATCGTGAAGGCCGACGACCTCGGCGTAGCCTTGGCGGCTCGGGGGCCGGACGGTCTGCTGCCGGCCTTCGGCCGGATGCTGGTCAAGGGCATGCCCTACGTGCTGAAGCTGCTTTCCGTCGTCGGTACCGCCGCGATGCTCTGGGTCAGCGGCGGCATTCTGATCCACGGCCTCGAGACCTATCACATCTCGCAGCCCGAGCATCTCATCGAGATCGCCACCCATTTCGTCGCCGCGCATGTGCCGATCCTGCCCGCGGCTCTCGGCTGGCTGACCGGTGCGACGATGATGGGGATCGTGGGCCTCGCGGTCGGGGGCGTGATCGTCGCGGTGATGAGCGCCTTCACATCGAAAGCACCGGCGCATTGACGCAGCCTCGCCTTGCGGCCGGTCATGCCGATCCCGGGGCACCCCGTCAGCGATGCGACAGCGAGTCCGGGGCCGCTAAGGGAAAACTCCTGCTCGACCAAGATTGATCTGCGGTTGAAGTCCGATTGCCTTCATCAAGGCGGGTGTGGTCGATCTTGAGGCTGGATCGGCCACGACATCCCCGATCGGGAGACCCAAACCGCGACCTCGATATCGCGCCGACCGGTTCATAGCACCTGCTATCGGTTCCAGCTTGCGGTCTGCGAAGCGACCGAATCTCCGAGCCGTTGCTGATGGCCACAGCGACATGCACATCTCATGGGAAGCGCTCTCGCAGTTTCCTGCGAGAGCGCGGAGGTGGCCTCTTACCACCGATCGCTATCAGGCCTAGGCGGTCGCCTTTCGCGGCCTCGCGGCGTTGACCTCGCCTACGGCAAGCGCGGTCAGCTTGGCGTTCGTCGCCTTCTCCTGATCGAGGATCTGCGTCAGCAGGTCATGGGCTTCGTCCTTACCGAGCTGCCGCGCCCATTCCCGGAGCGTGCCGTAACGGGCGATCTCATAGTGCTCGACCGCCTGGGCCGCGCCGATCAGCATCGCATCGAGGGCCGCGCCTTCGGCTTCGTCTATGATGCTCTCGGTCTCCTTGATCAGCCCTTCGATGGCATCGCACTTCTCGCCTTCGGCCTTCTTGCCGATCGCCTCGAAGACCCGATCGAGCAGCTTGATCTGCTCCTTGGTCTCGGCCAGATGCGTCTTCAGGGCCTCCTGTAGATGGGCGGCACCCGCGGCCTTGGCCATTTTCGGTAGCGCCTTGGTGAGTGCGTTTTCGGCGTAGTAGATGTCTTGCAGCGTATGTTCGAATGCGTCGTTCAGGGTCTTCATGATGAACCTCGTCACCTGCGGGCACCACGCCCGCGATGCCAAGAAACGAGTGGACGCGCCCCCTCGTTCCCTGCTCCCGGGAGGGGAGGCGGCAGTTGGCGCATTCATGGATGAACGAGCCCCGCGAGCTGGTGGATCGTCGACTGTGCAGCCGCGGCAGACCCGCTGATGCCTCGCCGGCAAAGGTGGAGAGTTCAACCCTTGATTATAGGGCAACCGAGGTCTTCGCGACCCTCGGACCGAGCCCTACATATCTGCCGAACGATCCCTTTGAACATGGGGGGAAACATGGAAAGGACATCCCGTCTCTTACCGCTCGCTCAGATGTCGCTAGGACGCCCTGCGATCGCGGGTGCAGCGGATCGCGGCGAAACCGGAGCTGTCGCGCTTTGCGAAGCGCCTGCCGTCATTCTCTACCGGCCATCCCGCATGCCGACCCAATCCGGGCCGGCACCGCGTCACTGGGTTCTTCGCATCGATCCGCGGCACCCGCACGAGCGGGAGCCGCGGATGGGCTGGGTCAGCGATACCGATCCTGACCGGCAAATCGAGTTGCGGTTTCCAAGCCGCGAAGCCGGGCTTCTTTATTGCAGGCAGCGCGGCTGGCAGCCGATCGTGTTGCCGGCGCAGGAGCGTGAGCCGGTCTTGAAGAGCAACGCAGAGCGCTTCGTCAGCGAGCGGAAGCCGAGATCCGGACCCGGCCACGAGGCTCGAACCGATGATGCTCGAGCCGGGATCGAGCCGCTTGACGAGGCGCTTATCGGAAGCTTCCCGGCCAGCGATCCGCCGCCGCTCTGGGCGGACCGGATCGGCCCGCCTTTGCATCCCGGCGACGCAGCCGCCTGATCAGGCGGTCTCGCGCATCGGTTCCGGCTCCCGCCGCAGCTCATCGCGGTAGCGGGCCAGTTCCTGATCCGTTAGGGTCTCACTCTCCAGAAGTTCGTCGGCGGAGCGCTCGAGCAGCCGGCGATTGGCCCCGAGCAGCATCAGCACCCGGTCGTGGACACGAGCGATGATGTCGCGCACCGCGGCATCGATCCGCTCGGCGGTTTCGGGGCCATAGCGCGCCTCCGTCGCGCCGGGGCGCTGGCCGAGAAATTCGCGCTGCGGGGCCTCGTAGCTGACGAAACCCAGATCATCTACCATGCCGTAGCGGGTCGCCATGGCGCGGGCGATGTCGGTCGCGCGGGCCAGATCGTCCGCCGCGCCGGTGGAGAGATGATCGAAGACCAGGAGCTCCGCGGCCCGACCGCCGAGCAGCACGGCGATCTTGTTCTCCAACTCCTCGCGGGTCATCAGGAAGCGATCCTCGGTGGGCCGCTGGATCGTGTAGCCGAGCGCGCCGATACCGCGCGGGATGATCGAGACCTTGTGCACCTCGTCCACCCCCGGCAATGCCATCGCCGTCAGCGCATGGCCCATCTCGTGATAGGCGACGATCTCGCGCTCGCGCGGATTCAGGAGCCGGTTGCGCTTTTCCAGCCCCGCCACGATCCGTTCGATTGCGTTGGTGAAGTCCTCCATCGCCACCCGGCCGGCACGCCTGCGGGTGGCCAGCAGCGCCGCCTCGTTGACGAGGTTGGCGAGGTCCGCGCCCGAAAAGCCGGTGGTGAGGCCCGCCAGCTGACCGATCTCGACATCAGCGCCGACGCGGATCTTCCTCATGTGGACCTTCAGGATCGCCTCGCGACCCGGCCGGTCGGGGCGATCGACCAGCACCTGCCGGTCGAAGCGGCCTGCACGAAGCAGGGCCGGGTCGAGGATCTCGGGGCGGTTGGTCGCCGCAAGCAGCACCAGCCCGCTCGAGGGGTCGAAACCGTCGAGCTCGGTCAGGAGCTGGTTCAACGTCTGCTCGCGCTCATCATGGCCGCCGACCCCCGGCATGCTGCCGCGGGCGCGGCCCAAGGCGTCGAGCTCGTCGACGAAGATGATCGCCGGGGCCTTGGCACGAGCCTGTTCGAACAGGTCGCGTACCCGGGCGGCTCCGACGCCCACGAACATCTCCACGAACTCCGAGCCCGAGATCGAGAAGAACGGCACCCCGGCCTCGCCCGCCACGGCCCGCGCCAGCATCGTCTTGCCGGTGCCCGGCGGACCTACCAGCAACACACCCTTGGGCATCCGTGCCCCGAGCGCACCGTAGCTCACGGGGTCCTTCAGGAACTCGACGATCTCCTGCAACTCGGCCTTCGCCTCGTCGACCCCGGCGACGTCCTCGAACCGGGTCTTGGTATCCGTCTCGACATAGACCTTGGCCCGGCTCTTGCCGATCGACATCATGCCGCCGAAGCCCTGTTTCTCGGCAAACTTGCGGATCACCAGAACCCACAGCCCGACGAAGACCGCAGCCGGCACTACCCATGACAGGATCGTGCCGAGCCACGTGTTCTCGACCGCGCCGGTAAAGGTCACGCCGCTGTCGTGCAGTCGCTCTGCAAGGCCGGGCTCGACCCGCGTCGTCACGAATTCGGTCTTGCCGTTCTGCGGGACGGTGAAGCTGCCGGTGATCCTGTCGGAGCCGATCACCACTTGGTCGACGAGCCCGTTATCGACCAGCTGCTCGAAGCGGCTATAGGGGATCGGCTCGATCCGCTGCGCACCGACCCACAGGTCGTGCAGCAGCACGACCCCGAAGAGGGCCAGCACGAAATACCACAGATTGATCTTGTTCTTCTGGTCCATCTTATCCTCCTTCCCCGACCAGATCCTGCGTTCGGTCGGCATGTGGGCGATGCCCCGCCGATTTTCCAGATCCGGGCTTGACAGCAGAATTCGCGATTCCCACATGCGCCTCGGGGATGCCGGAGGCGGGTCCCCGGGTAGTGGACAGACGGAGGTTCGGCGCATCGCGGCCTTCCCGTCGGCTGCCGATCCGGCGGCGGTGCCATGAGGCGCGCCGGCCGACAGCAGTGCTCCGCCCTGCAACCTGCCTTTCCGGGACATCCTCGCATCGATCGATCGTGCGCCGCCGCTGCGCGTGTCGCCGCGGCCCCGCGATCCGACGGATGGACGCCACAGGAAAGGAGGAAACCAATGCTACAGACATCCTTCGCGCCCTACGGCATGCCGGACCCCTTTGCCGACATGCGGCGGATGCAGCGCGACATGAACCGCATGTTCGAGGGTTTCGGCACGACGCCGCGCGACGGCCAGCCCGCGATCAACTTCTGGGCCGGGCAGGACAGCATCGTGCTGACCGCCGAGCTTCCGGGCCTGTCGCAGGACGATATCGAACTCACCGTGAAGGACGGCATCGTCACGCTGTCGGGCCACTATCCCGAGCCGCAGACCGGCGAGGACGCGACATGGCATCGCCGCGAGCGCCCGCAGGGGCGTTTCTCCCGCAGCATCGAACTTCCGTTCCGCATCGCCCCCGACCGGGTCGAGGCCCGGTTCGCGAACGGTGTGCTGACGGTGGAGATGCAGCGCCCGGAAGAGGACAAACCCAAGCGCATTGAGATCAAGTCGTCCTGAGATCGCAGGAGAAAGGAGGAGAACATGGCACAGGAAGTTGCGCGTCAGGAAGGACGCGAAATGACCGAGACCGGCAAGGACCGCATGGCGATGAGCTTCACCCCCGCGGTCGACATATTCGAGACGAATGGCACCACCGTGATCATGGCCGACATGCCGGGCGTCGCGCCCGAGGATGTCGACGTGACGCTGGAGCGGCAGGTGCTGACGCTTCAGGGCAAGGTGCGGCCGCATGCCCCCGAGGGCTACCGGCGGCTGTCGACCGAATACCGCGAGGGTGACTACATCCGGGTCTTCACCCTGTCTGACGAGGTCGACCAGTCGAAGATCAAGGCCGATTTCAAGCACGGCGTGCTGCGGCTCGAATTGCCACGCGCGCCCGAGGCCAAGCCGAAGAAGATCAAGGTCAGGGCGAATTGACGTCCTGATCCGAACCAAGGAGGAAAACACGACATGCATATCAGCGATCTCATTCCCTGGGGTCGTGAGAAACCTAAGACCCCGGCCAATGGCGATGGCGGCACCACCAGCCCGCTCGCCATGCTTCAACGCGACATCAACCACGTGTTCGAGGAGTTCTGGCACAAGGTCGATAACGGTCGGAACGGCCAGCGCGGCCCGATCGGCCTGTTCGGTCCCAGCGCCGACGTCACCGAGACCGATAACGGCATCGAGGTGGCGGTCGAACTACCCGGCATGAATGTCGAGGATGTCGACATCTCTCTGTCCGGCGACGTGATGACGATCCGGGGCGAGAAGAAAGTCGAGCACGAGGAAAAGCGCAAGGGCGTCTATCTGTCCGAGCGCTCCTTTGGTGCCTTCGCGCGCACCATTCCGCTGCCGCCGGGGGTCGATGCCGACAAGGCCGAGGCGCGCTTCGAAAAAGGCGTGCTCAAGGTCAGCCTGCCGAAGACCGCCGAGGCGCAGGCGCGCGTCAAGCGCATCCCCGTCAAGGCCGCCTGAGCCCGTTCGGGCGGCCGGTGGCGACCGGGCGCCCAGTTCGCTTCATCAGTCAAGGAGGAGACGATGCCCGGTCCCGTGCCCAGCCCCTGGATCGTCCTGCGTCGCTGGCTGGCGGCGCTCTGCGTGACGTTGCTGGCCGCCAACCCCATGGTGGCCCAAACGCCAGACCGCCCGCTGTTCCTGAACGATGACGGCCTGCCGACCCTCGCGCCGCTTCTGGCCGAGGTGACGCCCGCCGTCGTCAACATTTCGGTCGAGACACGACAGGACGTGGAGAGCAACCCGCTCTTCGCCGATCCCTTCTTCCGGCGCTATTTCGACCTGCCGCCGATGCCCCAGCCCTCGCCACGCCAGCAGATGAGCGCGGGTTCGGGCGTCATCGTCGACGCCGAGGAAGGCTACGTGCTTACCAACCATCATGTCGTCGCGGAGGGCGACAGGATAGTGGTGACGCTGAAGGACCGCCGCCGCTTCGAGGCGGAGCTGGTCGGCAGCGATCCCGGTACCGACATCGCGCTTTTGCAGATCGAAGCCGAGGATATCGCCGAACTGGAACTCGGCGACAGCGACCGGCTGGAGGTGGGCGACTACGTGCTCGCCATCGGCAACCCGTTCGGGCTGGGTCAGACCGTCACATCCGGCATTGTCAGCGCGCTGGGGCGCAGCGGCCTCAACGTCGACGGCTACGAGGACTTCATCCAGACCGATGCCTCGATCAATCCTGGCAACTCGGGTGGGGCGCTGGTAACGCTCGACGGGCGGCTCGTCGGCATCAACACCGCGATCATCGCGCCCTCTGGCGGCAATGTCGGCATCGGGTTCGCCGTTCCGGCCAATATGGCCCACGCGGTGATGGATCAGCTGGTCGAGTTCGGCGAGGTGCGGCGCGGCCAGCTCGGCGTGATGATTCAGGATTTCACACCGGACCTCGCCGAAGCGCTGGGGATCGAGTCTGGACTGGGTGCGGTGGTGACGCAGGTGGAACCCGGCAGCGCCGCCGAGGAGGCAGGGCTGGAGCCCGGCGACCTGATCGTCTCGGTCGATGGCCGCCCGGTCGCGGGCTCGGCCGACCTGCGCAGCCAGATCGGCCTGAAGCGGATCGGCAGCCCGGTCGAGCTGGAGGTGATCCGCGACGGTGACGCGGTGACGATCGAAGCCAAATTGCGCGAGGGCGGGCTGGTCGCCTCGCTCACGGATGATCGGGCGATGGATCGGCTGTCGGGCGCAGAGCTGCGTGACCTGGAGCCGGGTGATCCGATGTTCGGCGGCGAACCGGGTGTGCTGGTGGCGCGGGTCGATCCCGGCAGCCGCGCGGCGCGGTCGGGGTTGATGGCTGGCGACGTGATCCTTGCGGTGAACCGTGCCCCGGTCGGATCGCTGGTCGAGCTGCGCCGGCAATTGGCAGGGGTCGAAGGGGCGCTCGCACTGACGGTGCAGCGCGGCTCGGCCCGGATCTTTCTGGTGATGCGCTGAAGCGCAACGAAGGAAAGGAGGT
This sequence comes from Limimaricola soesokkakensis, assembly GCF_900172345.1. Lineage (GTDB taxonomy): Bacteria > Pseudomonadota > Alphaproteobacteria > Rhodobacterales > Rhodobacteraceae > Limimaricola > Limimaricola soesokkakensis. Next base: position 11,945 of record NZ_FWFY01000011.1, on the reverse strand, counting down.
AGGAAATGGAAGATTTCGAGGACAGGAAGAACGAATTCGAGAGCGACACGCTCGAACCCGCGACCGCGTCGCAGCCCGAGCCTAGCGATGGCGGCGGGGGCCACGCAACGCATGAGGCAAGGATCGCCGAGCTGACCGATCGCTGGAAGCGCGCGATGGCCGAAGCCGAGAACGCCCGCAAGCGGGCCGAGGCCGCCCGCATCGAGGGCCGGGACCACGGCATCGCTCTGGCCATCGAGGCACTGACGCCCGGTTTCGACGCGCTGGCGCTCGGTATCGAGGCGGCCCGGTCGGGACCGGATGCGAAAGACAAGCGCGTCGCCCAGCATCTGGAAGGGCTGGAGCGGATCCGGAGTTGCTTCGACACCGCGATGAAGGCGCTCGACGTGCGGATCATCGCGCCCGATGACGCCGCCTTCGACCCGGCCCATCACGAGGCGATCGACACGCAGGTCAGGGAGGGCGTCGAGGCCGGTCGGGTGCTTGTGCTGCACCGCCCGGGCTATGCCATCGGCCGGCGGCTGATCCGCCCCGCCCGGGTGACGGTCAGCGCCGCGCCGGAGCCGCAGGAGGGCTGAGCCATGCTGCGGCTGGCGCTGTTTTTCGGCACGAACCTCGCGGTGCTTGTCGTGCTGTCCCTGGCGTTTCGGGTATTGGGAATCGAGGGGCTGCTCGCGGCGAACGGCGTCGATCTCGACCTGACGGCGCTGCTGATATTCGCCGCGGTGATCGGCTTCGGCGGATCGCTCGTCTCGCTTGTCCTGTCGAAGCCGATGGCCAAGGCCGCGATGCGCGTGCGGGTGATCGAGACCCCACGCAGCCCGACCGAGAGCTGGTTGCTCCAGACGGTGCGGGAGCAGGCGCTGCGCGCCGGGATCGCGATGCCCGAGGTCGGGATCTTCGATCACCCGTCGCCCAATGCCTTTGCCACCGGCTGGCGGCGCGACGAGGCGCTGATCGCGGTGAGCACCGGTCTGCTCGCGAATATGCGGCGAGAGGAGATAGGAGCGGTGCTCGGCCACGAGGTCGCCCATGCCGCGAATGGCGACATGGTGACGCTGGCGCTGATCCAGGGCGTGGTGAACACCTTCGTGGTGTTCCTGTCGCGACTGGCGGGGTTCCTGGTCGACCGGCTGCTGCTGCGGATCGAGCGCGGCCATGGGCCGGGCTACTGGATCTTCGCGCTGGTGACCGAGATGGTTCTGGGGGTGCTGGCGACGGCGATCGTCATGTGGTTCTCGCGCTGGCGCGAGTTCCGGGCGGATGCCGGTGGGGCCGCGCTGGCCGGGCGCGACAACATGATCGCCGCGCTGGAGCGGCTTCGGGGCCTGCGGCATGCCCCGCCCATGCCCGACGAAATGCGGGCCATGGCTTTCGACGCAGGTCGGGTGCAGGCGCTATTCGCCAGCCATCCACCCCTTGAGGCCCGGATCGCGGCGCTGCGCGCGCCCGACCGGCAGGCCGCCGCCCGCCCGGGCAGGGGAAGACCGCTACGGTTTATGTGAAGTGTTCGGCCGGTTCGGGCCGTTCGGAGTGATGAAGAATGACACACGATCCCTATGAGACCCTCGGCGTCAAACGTGACGCCTCGCAGGCCGAGATCAAGAAGGCCTATCGCAGGCTCGCGAAGAAGCTGCACCCGGACCTGTCGCAGGGTGACGCGACCACGCAGGCGGAGTTTCAACGCGTCGGCGCGGCCTACGACATTCTCGGTGATCCGAAAAAGCGTCGCCTCTTCGACGCGGGCGAGATCGACGCGAACGGGCAGGAGCGGGCGCGTCTGGACCCCCGCTGGAGCTATGCAGGCGCCGCGGCAGGGGGAACTGGTCCGGACGACGCGCCCTTCGGCGCCTTTGAAGATGTCTCCGACATCTTCGCCGATCTGTTCGGCGGGCGGGTCACGCGTGGCCGCCGCTCAGCGCCCTTCGGCGCACCGGGCGCGGATCTTCGCTACAACATCGAGGTCGATTTCCTCGACGCTGCCCGTGGTGCGACGCGAGACGTCACCATGCCGGACGGCCGTGCGATCGAACTGCGGATACCGGCCGGCCTGCGTGACGGGCAGGTGCTCCGCTTGAAGGGGAAGGGCGCGCCCGGCCTGCATGGTGGCCCCTCGGGTGATGCCTATGTGGAAGCGCGAGTCCTCCCGCACCCGCTGTTCTCACGCAATGGCGACGACATCGAGATCGAATTGCCCATTAGCTTTGATGAGGCGGTGCTTGGGGACCGGGTCGAGGTGCCGACGATCTGGGGGCCGGTCTCGATGAAGCTGCCGGAAGGTGCTTCTTCGGGTCAGCGGGTCCGGCTCAAGGGCAAGGGCATCCGCCGAGCGAAGCGGCCGGCAGGCGACCAGTATGTCCGGCTGTCGATCCGATTGCCGAAGCATGTGGATGCCGAAATGAAGGCCTTGGCGAAACGGTGGAAAGAGTATGTCCGACACGACCCACGAGAGGGGATGAAGCAGCATTGACGGGTGGAGTCTATGAAAAGCTCAAATCGTTGACTGCTCGCCGCCTGCGCGTTGCCTGTCACCAGATGATTTGCGACGCGAGGGCCTGGCATCGAACGGCGGGTCTGGCTCAACCGGGGCTCGGTTCGTATCCCGATATGCTGAGCAGAAAGCGGCGCGTATCGACGGTAGTAACATTGGTCTCCTATCGGCGATTGAGAGCGGTCTCTGTCCTGCCGAGATAGGCGTCAACAGGTGTTAAGTTGCGTGATGGTTTTAAGGGCCAGAGAAGGCTGCCATGGCGTCCTTCAGCGCCCTTAGGAGATGGGCGTTCGAGAACAGCATGCGGTTCTTCATAATCTTGTACCGGCGCTTGATCTTGCCTTGCTCCGAGGGTGCCAGGGAGTGCCGCAGCCGCATTGGCCAACGGCAGGTCTCTTTCCGCGCTCGGAAATACCCTATGCTGCTAGAGGCTTTTCAAATAAGTAGCGATGGCCTCGAGATCTTCTCCCGTCAGATGACTTGTGCCGTGCTCGATCACGTCGATCATTTTGCCGCCGGATACGTCACCATCCGGTGTCAGCCCAAGCTGGAGGTAGAACACCAGGTCGTTGAGGCTCCAATCGCGTATCGTGGATCGGCTGCCTGCAATGGCCGGGGCGCCAGATGAGAACGAACTCTTGCCAGTGCCCTCAAGAGTATTGGTGCTCATCCCGCCAATGAGATTTCTTGCAGTATGGCACTCGCCGCAGTGACCCGGTCCGTTCACGAGATACGCGCCACGATTCCAGCTTGCCGACTCCGCGTCGTTGGGAACGAACGGTTCGGGAGTGTGATAGAGGCTTTTCCAGACCCCCACGAATTGTCGGTTCGAGAATGGCCAGATCAGTTCGTGCGGCTGGCTCGGCCTAGCCACCGGCTCAACCGTATCCAGATAGGCCTTTAGATCGACGATATCTTCGGTTTTGAAGTGCCCGTAGCTGGTGTAGGGAAAGCTGGGAAAATAATGCTCGCCATCCGGAGTCACACCTGCGGTCATGGCAACGTAGAAATCCTCGAGTGACATCGCACCGATGCCGTGTTCCGTATCCGGCGTGATATTGGGGGCGTAGAATGTGCCGAACGGCGTTTCCAGCCCGGCGCCGCCGGCCAGAAAAACACCACCGTTGTCGATATCGGTATGGCAGACGACGCAGCCACCCATGCGCAACACGTATGCCCCGCGCTCTACATCAGCCGAATAGGCGTTCAGATCAACGTTCTTTGCTGTTTGCCCCAAGCCCGGAAGAATGAAGGCGTAGCCGAAAGCCGCGGCGGCGACGCTTATGCCGAATAGCCAGATAATAGGCTTGGTCATTTTTGACGTTCGGATAGCTAACATCAGACGGGTTCGCCTATCTCGGTTGCTTGTAGCTTTCTTCCTTTGGCTTTCGGAAGGGTTGGTGACAGGATCCGCAGGATTTGCCGAGGCTTTGCATCGCCATCGCGATATCTCGCATGTCGCCCTCTTCGGCTGCATTGGCAAGCGCCGCGCTGGCCTGAGCCATCTCCGCATTCAATTCGACGAACTCGTCCATCTTGCTCCAGATCTCGGGCTGCGCGTCCGTCAATCCGTCGCTCACCTGTTCCTCGAATGCGGCAGGAACGAGTTCCGCCGCTTTCTCGATGAGTTCCGCGTGTTCCGCTATGTGCTCGGTCAGCGGCAGACGCCCCTTAACGACGGCAGCGACGGCAGCCATATGGCCGCCGATCGCCCGCATCAGATGCTGGCGATACTCGATGACGCTGTCGCCATTCGCACGGGCATGGCTGCCCGGCACCGCAATCAATGCGCCCAAGGTCACCGCAGCAAGAAATCGACCCAGCATATGCACATCTCACTTGTGCTGAATTTCGGAAACGTCGTGGCAGGTGCCGCAGGCCGAGGTGTAGGGGATCGGCATCGCGTTGCCCGGCAATTCGCCTTGAACGCCGACGGTCGTCGTGCGTGGGACGTCGAACACGTGGGAATTGATATCCCCCTGCAGGTAGGCGTTTATCTCTTCGGTGAGCGTGTCATAGTAGGGCGGAGCGCTAACCATACGTCCGAAGCGTCCCGAGTCACCTCCATGGATGGCCGTTCCGGGCATATGGCAGTCGACGCAGCGCGTTCCTGCCGCGCCCTTCATCTCGCTGCCGAGCTGGTGCTGCATGTGCGCGTTGATGTCGACGGCATGACAGTTCTGGCAGAGCGGCGACGACGCGTCGTCGGGATCGCCGACGAGCGAGCGCCGAAAGCCGGTGCCGCCATGCATGTCGTGACAATCGCTGCATCCGACCATCCGCCGGTCGTTTCGATACATACCCGATTTCATGTAATCCGCGTATTGCTGGTGCGGATTGCGGGAATGGATGTCGTCGACCCAGATGTGACGGCCGGGGATGGGGCCGCGCGTCACGCTGTACTCGGTGATCATGGTGTGCCGGCTCAGCCCCGGCGGCATCATCTCGCCGTCCTCGTTAATCGGTTGGGTGTAGCCGAGGGTGGGGCCGCCCGGACCTTGCCGGCGGTCGTGACAGCGGCCGCAGACCGCCGTCTCCCGTTCGACGGAAAGGTAGGCGGGATTGACCATGTGGGACGGGAAGTTTTCTCCCAACCCGGCGAACGCCGCATGCTCGGAGCCGGGGGCCATGGCAGGTCTCGCATCCGACATTGACCTCGTCCATCTCGGGATCGTCGTCAATGTTGAAAGCGCCGTTCGGATCGTTGACCCCGCGTACAAGCGCCTGTCCCGTCTCCTCGTCGAGGTAGCGTTCGTACCCAGTGACATGGCAGGCGGCACACATAGCCTGGATCGTGTTCTCGTTCACGGCGGGCGCAGTGATCCGGTCATCGGAGGTCCCGTATTCGCCGTCCTCGCCCTTGCTCCACCAATAGTTGAACTTGTAGTCTCGCCAGACGCGTCGATTATGGGTCAGCCGGCGATCGTCCCCGTTGGGGTGGAATTGCAGTAGCGTATATATGCCTTGCCGATCCCCCAATGATTCCGGGACCGAGACCATGTATCTCTGACGCAGGACCGCGCCTCCGTAGACCATCTCGATCTTCAGATGGGCCGGGCTGGCAGGATCGCTTTCGTTCAGGCGGTTCTCGACCGTGATATAGTATTCGCCGTCCTGCGCGCTCTTCCAGAAATAGATGTCCGCGTATATCTTCTCAATCTCCACCCTATCATCATCGGCGAGGCGGATCTTGAACTTCACGTTGCCGCGGGCCTCCGGGTTGTAGTCGCCGATCTCGAGACGGGTGCCGCCGTCATACGATTCAGCCTCGATCCACGACTCGAGTGCCTCGAAGAAGTCCGGGAACTGCGAGAAATCCTGGTGCGGTCCCGGATTGCCGGGACGTGACCATGCAAGCTTGTGCCCCGTCTGCTTCCATGCCGCCTGCTCCTCGTGACATTCCAGGCATTCGGTGCTGCCGATGTATTCGGCATGGGGCGGCGGGCGGCTCGACAGCTGGATCCTTTTTTCATGCCCGCGAAGCTCCTGCGCATCGTAGGAGGCGCGGCTCTTGTCGCCACCGGGCAGGTGCTCGACATCGCCGTCGGCGATCGCGACATAGACGAAGAAGCGGCCATCCGGGATGTCGAATATCCGGAAATGACCCTGCTGATCTGTTTTTCCGCTAGGGAGCTGGTCGCGATGCCTTGCAATCGCATCTTCCAGAGGCTCGTCATACGCATCGGCCGCATATGGCTCATCGAACACTGCCGAGGCCGTTATCGGCGTCATGTCGATCATGCCAATCGGAACGAGGTAAACTGTAGCATCCGCGACGGGGAGGTCTCGCGAACTTACGACTCGTCCCAGGAGATCGTCTGTCGCTATAGGATCAGTGAAGCTCGGAAAAATCGGCTTGCCGTCCTGTGCAGGCGCAATCCCAGTACTGAAGAGATATATAAGAACTGCGCTCAGCAGATTAGGAACATAAACCATCAGGCGAAAATTAAACTCCATCCTGCGCTCCACCATAGGTCGGGGAAACGGGCAATGCTCGCTTGAGATTGCCTGAAAATCGTCATTAAATTCCCGAGGATTAGATTTACTAAATGATATGTGCGAGCGCCCAATCGGCATGGGCCGATTTCCAGCGCTACTTACATCTAAAGTATCCTCTCATGTCTTTTCATCTACTTGTCACTCCTCGCTTGGCATACGGGGTGCGTCAGCGGCGAACCGCCAAGGCGGGTCATGCATGAAATATGCTTGCGGCCAATGGCGGATTGCCTATCGACAGATTGACGCCGTATGGCCTTTGCAGTTTGGTTTGCTGTATCTATGGGTGTTTGTAAAATACAGAGGACCATGCCTTCAGGGTCGGGGATCAGAGCCAGAAGTCAACGATGCCGTCGATGCTTAATGGGCGATATGACCCAACATTCATTCTGGCTATTAGTAACCTCCTCCGATTTTGTAATGGTTCAAGGGGTTTCCTCTTGGAATGCCTCCAATGAAGGGCCCTGTTTGCCGAGATGGATTTGTGCCATCATGAGGAGGGCGAATGACCTGAGACCCGTCTTTCCTCTGGTTTGACGGAGAATCCGTGGGTGATTTCTGAGGCTATGCAGCCTACTGTTCCAGTGCTGTTCTCATGGCAAACTCGGCGGGTGGGATGTTGCCCATAGCCGAATGGGGGGCGTTGCAGATTGTAATCGAGCTGCCATGCCTGGATCTGACGCCGGGCATCGCCGAGCGTCGAGAACAGCACCTCATTGAGCAGCTCGTCCCGGAGCCGGCCGTTGAAGCTCTCGACGAAGCCGAGAAAGATCATGGGGCCGCATGTCGCGTCCCTGCTGAAAGCCGGTCCTTCCGTCTTGCTGAGTTTCGAGGCCAACACGTTCGAGGCGTGCGGCTGGACACGCAGTTCCGACAAATATCCAACTACTTCGTCGAGCCGACTCCTCAGGGGGTTCGAGTTCAGGCTGTACGGTTCGCGCGATGCATGATGGCCTGTCTCAAGCGCCGAAGCTGTCCGCCAACGCCTCGAAGACCACTCGTAGGCGGCGGGACCGGGCGATGTCGCGATGGGCGACGATCCAGACCGGGAAGTCGACCGGCGCGAAATCCGGCAGGGCGCGCTCGACCAAGGGGTCGGCGTCGCCGATGCGGTCGTCGAGGATGCCGATCCCCATGCCCTGCCGCACCAGCTCCCACATCACCGTGAAGCTGCGGCACCTATAGGGAAAGTTTCCCGCGTCGAGGGCAAAGCCCTTGGTATTGAGCAGCTTCATGAGACTGCCCGAGGCGTCGATCTCGATGAATTCCGCCGAGGAGAAACCAGCGGCCGTGCCGGGCCGCCCCAGGCGGTCCAGGTAGTGGGGCGCCGCGTAGAGCCGCGCCGAGGCGTCGCGGACCCGGCGCGCGATCAGATCGGGCTCGGTCGGCCGGACATTGCGCACTGCGATATCCGCCTCGCGCCGCGACAGATCCGACAAGGCGTTGGACACCACTACCTCGATCCGGATGCGCGGTTCGGCCCGATGCAGCCGCGCGAGGATCGGCGGCAGAAGATAGCTGGCATAGGCGTCTGAAGCGGAGATCGCCACCTCGCCCTCTAGCACTTCGGTCTGGCCCCAGGCGGCGAGATGAAGGGCGCGGGCGCCTTCGCCCATGATCCGCGCATGCTCGAGCAATTCGTGCCCGGAAGGCGTCAGGCGCAGCCCGCGGCCCGAGCGTTCGAACAACGCGACCCCAAGCTCGGTCTCCAGCGCCTCGACCTGCCGGCCAAGCGTCGGTTGCGCCAGCTTCAGGGCGCGGGCGGCAGCCGAGAGGGAGCCTTCCTCGGCCGTCACGAGAAAGGCCCGCGCTCGGTTCCAGTCGAAGGTGACGCTTCGCCAATCCATGCATATTTGCATACCAGTTCGGCAAGACCGGTCAATTCCCCCCAGGGACGACGGGGCGTAGAAGGTTCGCATGCCGCAACGTCACGCCGAAAGGAGGCCCGCGATGCATGCTCTTCGAGACCCTTCCTCCCGCGTCTATGCCCGCCTGACCGGGTCGCTCTATCTCCTCATCGCCTTTGCCGGAGGCTTTTCGATCCTCTACGTGCCGGGCGTGCTGAACGTTGCCGGCGACCCGGCGGCCACCTTCGCCAACATCGCCGAGCGGCGCGGCCTGTTCCATGCAGGCCTCGTGGGCGACGTGGTGATGATGACCGCCGAGGTGTTCGTCTCGGTCACGCTATACTTCATGTTCCGGCCCGTGAACGCGACGCTCTCGCTCGCCTCTTCCTACGCGCGGCTGATGATGGTCGCGGTGATGGCGGCGATGCTGTTCTTCCATGCCGCGTCGCTGGCGCTGGCCGACGGCAAGGTGCCGCTCGACAGCTTCAGCGCGGCGCAGCGGTTCGAACTGGCCGGCCTGATGCGGCACGTCCATGATGCCGGCGTCTGGATCTGGCAGGTCTTCTTCTGGCTGCATCTGATGCTGTTGGGCACGCTGATCCTACGCTCAGGGTTCTATCCACGACTCTTGGGTCTCGGCCTGATCCTCGGCGGCACGGGCTACCTCGTCGACAGCGTGCAGATGTTCGCCCTGCCGGACGCCGCCGCGCTCGAAGCAGTGAAGATCGCGCTGCTGCTCGTCGTGACGCTGGCCGAGATCGGCTTCGCGCTCGGGCTGCTGATCCGCGGCCCGCACATCCCCGTATCGCGTCACGTCGCGGCCTGACCCCGATCGCAAGGAGATCTCCCATGAAACGCATCTGCATCGTCGGCATCTCGGGCAAGCTCGGGCAATACATGACCGAACACGCGCTGGCGCGCGGCTACGAGGTCACGGGCGTCTGTCGCTCGGAAAGCGTCGGCAAGCTCGCCCGGTTCGAGGGCCGCATCACCGTGCATCCCGGCCGCACCGACGACCGCGCGGTGATCGAGGCGGCCACGCGCGGCTGCGATGGCGTGCTGGTGGTTCTCGCGCCCTGGGGCGTGCAGGACTACGCGTCAGGCACCGCGCGCGCCGTACTCGACCTCGCCCCGCCCGGTGCGCGGCCGGTGTTCTCCTGCGGCTGGCACATCAGCCGCGACGGCCGCGACCGCTACGGTTGGAAGATCCGCGCTATCGTCAGGTTCGGCACGCCGATCCTCAAGGCGCTGCGGCTCGTCGATCTCGACGACCAGGTCCGCGCGACTGATCTTGTCTTCGCCTCGGATCGCGCCTGGACCGTGGTGCGTGGCTCGGATCTCGAGGAGGGCCCGAGCGAGGGGTTGCCGGTTTGGGCCCGCCATGTCGGCGATCCGCTCCTTGCGAGCAATCTGACCCGGCGCACCGACTTTGCGCTGTTCATGGTGGCCGCGCTGACCGACTTGGAGCTCATCCGCGAGGCCCCCGCCATCACCGGATGCAACAGCGCCTCGTTTCGATCAGGCGAGACCGCCGCTACCGGGGCTTCGCCTTCCGGGCGCTGAGTGGGTTTCCCTCCTGGCACAGGAGGGAAAGTGGATGAACGACGCTGTCGCCGCCATCGTCCCCCCGGCTCTTGCAATGGAAAGGCGTGAGCCGATGGGGCGGGGGCGACGCCAATCGATCGCCGCGATGTCCGCCGGGAAGGCCTGAGCCGGACGGTCATGGTCCCCGCATCACCAGGATGACGACAACGAGTCACTCCCAGGCCAGATCTGTCGCGCCTACGCTTTCGCGGAGGACCCGGAAGCGGCCTGCCGCGCCGCGTAGTCGCGCATCAAGGTCACGCGTCGGGGCCTGAAGCTGCGCCCGTTAAGGCAGGCGTCCTCGATCCCCGGGGCGTGGAATACGCGCCAGTCCCGCCGCAGGCAGCACCAGGCCAGCAGCTTCAGAGCGCGGTCCGAATAGCTGAGGCCCAGTGGCCAGACCTCGCGTCGCGTGACCCGGCCCTCGAGATCGCGATACCGCATGTCGAGCGCCAGTTCCTCCCAGCAGGCGCGCCGCAGAAGCGACATGTCCACGCTAATATCTACGCGGGCTGGCGGCGGACGGAAGCTGCGCAGGACGGTGTGCATGGCTTGCCGCGACTGTTCGTCCGCCAGCGTGGCGATGATCCGAGCAAGAGCCATGCGGCCCGCAGCCTCCAGCGCCGCGTCGCCCGTCTGGCGCAATTCTCCCACGGCGAGGACCAGCGCCTCGATCTCCAGTCGCGAGAAGCTCTGCGGCGGCAGGGCGGGATCTCCGGTCAACCTGTAGCCCACACCAGCCTCCCCATCGATCAGGGCGCCGCCCGCGCGCAGCGTGGCGATGTCCCGGTAGAGCTGTCGCCGCGACACGCCCGTCTCCACCGCCAGCCGCGTGGCGGTGACCGGTGCGGGCAGGCGGCGCAGCGCATCCATCAGGCGCATGAGGCGGTCGGTCCGGGCCATGCTGACGGAAACTGTCAGCAGGTCGCGGCTATAGCAAGGCATGATCCGATTTCAGGAGAGCCTCATGCCGACCCTCTACCACGCCCCAAACTCCCGCTCGACCTCGATCCTCGTCCTGATCGAGGAGATGGGCATCGCCGACCGTATCGACGTGGTCGAGGTGACGGTCGCGCGACAGGATGGGAACGGCGGTCCGGACCCGCGCAATCCGCATCCCGAGGGCAAGGTGCCCTACCTGACCGACGGCGAGGACCATGTGCGCGAGCGCGGTGCGATCATCGCCTACCTGACGGACCGATTTCCCGAAACTGCGCTCGGCCGCCCCGTCGGGCATCCGCAGCGCGGGACGTTCCTGAGTTGGCTGTTCTATTATCAGGGCGTGATGGAGCCGGTTCTGGTTCACGACTGGGCGACAATCGATCACCCCATCCTGCACGCGACCTTCCGCGATCTAGAGGCCGTCTTCGCCCGGCTGGCCGAGGCGCTGGACAGCCAGCCCTATCTTCTCGGAGAGGATTACTCGGCGGTCGACCTGCTGCTATCGAGCCCCTTCCAATGGCTTCCCGACGCGATGCCGGAGCAGCCGGCTCTCCGGGGCTGGATCAGGCGTTGCGCCGATCGTCCGGCGTTCCATGCCGTCATGGCGCGGGAACAGGCGGGGCTGCGGAGATAGGGCGAGGGGCGGCTACAAGGCCGTTCGGACGGCGAATGCTGGCGGGACGGAGACACGTTCTCTGTGGCGCTCCCGGCTGCCTCCGCAGGCTCGACCATTTGAGATGGCGCCATGCTGCGCTCGGGTTCAATAGGAGCTTTGTGGAGCGGCCGCCGCGGCAGACATCCCAGAACATACGACAGGTCTTGGCCGTTCGCGTCGACGTCGCACATTCTACGTGAGGTCTGATCCCCCGCGCTGCCGCATGTCCGCTCCGAGCACAAACTGACCATGAGACGCCAAGTCGGTGCTGCATGTGCGGCAGTGCGAACCCTGCAGCGATCGGCCCGAAGCCGACTTTCGATCGCAATCCGGGCGAAGGCAGGTTCGAATGATCCTTCTACCAATCCATTCTCCGAGCGCGCAGATGTTCGGGCGCGAGATCAAGCGACCATGTCCGGAGCGAACCGAC
>NZ_FWFY01000021.1 GCF_900172345.1 Limimaricola soesokkakensis | reverse complement strand
CGCCACGCCCCGGAAGTGCCTGGGCTACCGGACCCCGGCCGAAGTCTTCCGGGAAAAGCTGATGGAGGCAATGAAGTCAGGCGAGTAAGTTGAAGCCGTGAAAATTGCGCTTCAGCGTGAGCCCACAAGCGGGGCACTTTCTAAACTGGGTTGCGACAACTGCTCTATCCTGTCGCAAACACAGGAGTTTGGAAGATGGCCCACCGCGAGCTGGATCTACGAGAACGGCGTCTGGTTGAAGACCTTCTACAGGCGAAGATGTCTGTCGCAAAGATTGCGGTGAGATTGTCCCGCCATCGCTCGACGATCTACCGCGAGATCCAGCGTAATCGGTTCGAAGACAACGAGCTGCCCCATCTCAGCGGTTACTACGGCATGCTGGCCCAGAAACGGGCCGCCGAGCGCCGCCACAGGCGTCGTAAGCTGATCCGGATGACGGCCCTGTGCGAGGCCGTCATCGATCGCTTGAAAGCTGGTTGGTCACCCGAGCAGATCGCCGGGCGGCTACGCTTCGAAGAGCATCGCAGCACCATTTGCCATGAAACGATCTACGCCTTCGTCTACTCGCAGGATGGTCAGAGCCAGGACCTGGCGCGTCACCTGCCCGAGCGTCGCCGCCAGCGCAAACCCCGTTATGCCCGTCGGTCTCGAAGCCTCGTCTTTCCATTGGAACGCGCGATCCAGAACCGGCCGGACCACGTCAACGACCGTAGTGGGTTCGGAGACTGGGAAGGCGATTTGATGATCTTTTGCAAGGAGTTAGGCAAGGCCAACGTGGCCTCGCTGGTGGAGCGCAAGACGCGCTATGCGGTCCTGTTCCGCAACAACGACCGCAGCTCCAAGCACTTGATGAACCGTCTGATCGCCCTGCTGTCGCCCCTGCCCCTATCCGCACGGCGCTCGATCACTTTCGACCGGGGGCTTGAGTTCAACCGATGGCGCGACCTGAGAACGGGAATGGGCACCGAGGCGTGGTTCTGTGACCCGCAGGCGCCTTGGCAGAAGGGCTCGGTCGAGAACCTGAACAAGCGGGCTCGGCGCTACCTGCCGCGTGATACGGCCATCGCCGCACTGTCGGACCACGCGATGGTCGAGATTAGCGCGCAGCTGAACGCCACACCAAGACGCTGCCTCGGCTACCGGACACCGGCCGAGGCCTTCGCTGAGGAACTCCGTCAGCTCGACCTATCCTGAACCCGTGTTGCAACCAGCATTGAATTCACAGCGGCGCGCGCTACTTCCAACTGCGACTCTTGTTTGAAAACAATGCCCTATCAAACAGGAGTTTTCCAGTATGGGACGTGTTTACGTGCAGTTGACGCTCGAGGAACGGCGCAAGATCGAGCGCTGGCGCCATGCCAAAGTGTCCGTGAACGAAATGGCGCGGGTATTGCAGCGTCACCGCTCGACCATTTTCCGCGAGCTCAGGCGCAACCATTTCCAGGATCCCTGCATGCCGAAGGTCGTGGGCTACTTCGCCATGGCCGCGCAGCTGAGAACCAGCGATCGCCGCGATCGGCGCCAACCTGATCACCCCCGGATTGGCCACCGTCTGATTGCGGCTCCGGGCCGGTGCCTCTGAACCCCAGCCAGACTATACCTTCGGCTGGTCCGGCTCTTCCTCTGCGCAGATGCGAACAGCTGCAGTCCGCTCTACCTATGGGTTATGAAAACCATATACCCTCACCTTTTCGGACTCCCTTTCTGGGCATGGCTTCTAGTGCTGTTAGCTTGTTTATTGCTGATCCGCGTTCTTGATCGAGGGCAGGAATTGCGTGGATCAGGGGCGTGCCTCATCGCAACCTCGCTGGCACTCTTCAGTGCTGTGGCGCTGGCCTTCTAGCAGCATTTCGCTAAGTTCCTGCGGCAAGTCCCGCTGATGGCAGCTTTTGCCAATATCTTCTCGCGGGGTTAAGCCGCGGCACCTGTCGATCCCAACGCGTCTTGAAGTGTCGGCCCGCCAGCTCCGCCTGGTGGCGGGCACTGCGGGGCCGCGACCGGACAAGCCAGTCTCCTCTGCCTCGACTTCGGCCCCCCGGCGGCGTTGATGATGTGACCGCCCACCGACGGCATCGGTGTGCCAAGGTGGGTTTGCAACAATCCACATTGGAGGGCGGTCATGTCGGGGGGCGGTCACATCATCAACGCCCCCCCGAAAGCCTCACTTTTGTGGCTGTGGCCTTGAGCGCCAGCCTGTCGTGCCAAAGCACCAGCGGCAGACCCATCTAGCCAATCACGCCCTGCAAATGCACCAGCACCATGCCCGTGCGGAACGCAGACGCTTCGAAATCGGCGGCGCGCCCCATGAGGGTCATGCGTGCAGGACAAGTCCAAGCCCAATGCGGCTGGGCTCACCAGATGCATTCTGCCAGAGCTTTACCTTATTCTTACTTTGCCAGAAGGCAGTAGAGCGCGCGGAACAATGCAGCATAGACTGCCACTCCGAATATAACGCCGGGGGCGATCCACCATCCGTACTTGAACCGTGTGCGACGGGCCATTCTTCTACCCCGCAGCGGCGACATTCCCCGCCCTGGTCGTCACTTCATCAAGAAACAAGGATCGCCTCAGGGCAAGGCGTTATGTTGCCCTTGGGTAAATTAATCGCGCGCGAACTACAGCCAGAGCCTCCCGGTGCTACCTGCCGCCACATCTGCGACGGGCTTGGGCGCGGCTGGAGCAATTTCTGCGCCCTACCCTTTTGTCTTGCCGGTCCATCAGCCTCTGCCGATGGGTCAAGGCAAGCGCTTAAGCTTACCTGTGCAGTATGAGGTTCATTTCTCTTCCCCGCTCGACGCTACCAGAGGGTGGTATTCAAGTCAGTGCGGCCACGCGAGAATTTCTCTGACTCGGACCGTCCAGTTGCTCCGAGGACAGGAAAACGGGACGATCCGCAAAGCAGATCGTCCCGTCTGGCCGTACTATACGCGCTGTTTACGCGACCTCGACCCAGTCGCCGCCTTGCCGTGCATAGGTGATGTCATCGAATTCGAGCCGCTCCATCCCGGTAAGCACATCGCGATCTTCCTCGAATGTCACGATCACCTTGTCGCCGAAGGTCACGCCGTAATCCTCGAACGCGCCGTCGAACTCGACCGTGTCGCGGCCCTTGCCGCCCACCAGCTTGTCGCTGCCCAGGTCGAAGATGAAGGTGTCGGCGCCACCGCCACCCAGCACCGTGTCGTTGCCGGCTCCGCCGTCGAGCCAGTCCTTGCCAGCACCACCGACCAGCCTGTCGTTGCCCTCGCCGCCCGACAGCTTGTCCTTGCCTGCACCGCCCAGGAGCTTATCGCGACCAACGCCGCCATCCAGAGCATCATGCCCGCCGCCACCGACGAGCCTGTCCTTACCGGCATCGCCAACAAGAATGTTCTTGCCATTGTCGCCGGTCAGCTTGTCATTCTGGGCACTGCCATGAACGCGCTCAATATTGATGAGACGATCACCCTCGGCGTCGCCGCCAGAGCCGCTGCGCTTGGCCAGGTTCACCGTGACGCCACCATCCGAGGCGCTGTAATCGGCCCAGTCCTTGCCGCCGCGACCATTGAGCACGTCTGCACCCTGGCCACCGATCAGCACGTTGCCGCCCTTGGAACCCAGAAGCTTGTCATCCGCGCTGGAGCCAATGACGCCCTCAAAGCCCGACAGCTTGTCGCCCTGCGCTTCGCCGCCTTTGCCGACGCCCTTCTGCAGGTTCACGACTACCCCCTTCGCGGAGCCGCTGTAGTCCAGCGTGTCGAAGCCCTTGCCGCCCGAGAGCGTGTCGGCACCGGCACCGCCTGCCACGATATCCCGGCCCTTGCCACCGTTGATCGTGTCGTCGCCCCCATCGCCGACGAGAACATCGTTGCCCTTCACGCCCTTGAGCACATCATCGGATTTGCTACCGGTCGTGACCTTGTCGACCGGGGCCGACGTGCCTTCGGCGACATCCTGGATCTCGATCTCGAAAGACTGCGTCAGGCTCAGACCTGCCGCATCCTTGGCGGTGACGGCGAGGTTGATGTTGTGCGCCTCCTCGAAATCGAGGCTGGCCTTGGATTTCAACTTCAGCGCGCCGCCAACCACTTCGAACCGGTCATCCGATACTGTGAAGCTGTGGACATCGCCAGCGTCGGGATCGACGACCGACAGCTGGCCCACAACCGCTCCGGCGGCGTTCTCAGCGACCGACGCGGCAGATAGGGTCAGGCCTGTCGCCACCTCGTTCGCGTCGGACACTTGTACCGAGAAGGTCTCGGCCAGTTCCAGGTCGCCGCTGTCCTTGGCGATCACCGTCACCGAGACGGCTTCCGTCGCCTCGTGGTCGAGCGCCACGCCCGCCCTCAACTTCAGCGCTCCACCTACGACCTCGAACCGGTCATCGGAAACCGAGAAGCTGTGGCTGTCGCCGGCGTCAGGATCGATGACCGACAGCTGGCCCACGACTGCTCCGGTGGCGTTCTCGGCGACCGACGCGGCAGACAGGGTCAAGCCTGTCGCCACCTCGCTCGTGTCGGACACTTGTACCGAGAAGGTCTCGGCCAGTTCCAAGCCGCCGCTGTCTTTGGCGGTCACCGTCACCGAGACGGCTTCGGCCGCCTCGTGATCGAGCGCCACGCCCGCCTTCAGCTTCAACGCTCCACCCACGACTTCGAACCGGTCATCCGACACCGCGAAGCTGTGAGTGTCACCGACATTGGGGTCGGTGACGGTCAGTCGGCCGATCACCGCGCCTGCGGCATTTTCGGCCACGAGTGCATTCGTCAGGGTCAGCGCCGTAGGGGCCCGAGCAGGATCATCGACCTCGATCTCGAAACTGCGGGTCAGGCTCAAACCGGCAGAATCTGTGGCAGTGAGTTTCAAGCTAAGGCCATTCAGCGCCACGGCGTCGAGGCTTTCGCCTGCCTTCAACTTGAGCAGACCCTCCACCACTTCGAAGCGGGGATCGGACACGGTGATGTCATGGGTGTCACCGGCATCCTGATCGGAGACCGTCACCATACCGACCACAGCGCCTGCCACGTTCGCTTCGAACGGCAGCTGCTCCAGTACGATCGCATCCGGTCGCTCATCGGCATCGGAGACGGTGATCCGCAGGTCGTGCGATACCGTGAACTCGCCATCCGAAACCTTGAAGGTCACCTCGTAGACGCCATCGCCGTCGGCATCGGTCGGGGACTCGAAGTCCGGTGCGACGAACTCGACGCTTCCCTCTCGGGGGTAGAACAGCGCGATCTCGGCATCCGGCCCAGTCAGTTCGTAGGTCAGGTCATCCCAGTCGGGATCCCAAGCATAGATTTCCTCGTCGACCGCCGTGTTCTCGCGCAGCGTCACCTCGGTCGGCAGATCGAAGATCGGCGCTTCGTTGACGTCGCGCAGATCCAGGTAGAAGTAGTCCCAGCTCTGGGCACCGTTCTGGTCGATCGCGCTGATCTCAACGTAGCTGTCGTCCCATTCGTAATCGAGCGCGACGCCATCCTTGAGCTTCAGCGTGTCGCCGACAACCTCGAAGCGCGTGTCCCACAGCTCGAAGCTGTGCGTATCGCCCGCATCCTGATCGACAACCGACAAGGTGCCGAGTATTGCGCCTGTGACGTTTTCCTCGACCGGGACGGTATTTAGAACAACCCGTTCGGGACTGTCATTCTCGTCCTGCACTTCGATTTCGAGGGCATGCTCCACCGTATTGACGCCATCGGATACCGCTACGGTCATCTCGTAGATGTTGTCGCCGTCGCTATCCGCCGGAGCTTCGAAATCAAGCCACTCTCGTAGCTCAAATTCACCGTAGCCGTAGCCATCCTCCCAAGAATCTTCCCACACATCGAAGAATGCGAAATCGGCGCCTGAAAAGCTGATCGTCAGCGGCTTTCCTTCGGGGTCTGCAACGTCGAAGTATTCATAAACATAGCCGCTGTGCTCGCCGATGGTGATGCGCGAGGGCAGCTCGAAGGTTGGCGCCTCGTTGACGTCGCGCAGATCAATCCCGTAGAGAGTGGATATTACATCCCCATTCTCTGCAGTTGCGGTGACGGTCACGTCGATGTAGCGGTCGCTCTCGTAGTCCAGCGCCACGCCCGGCTTCAGGCGCAGCTCATTGCCCACGATCTCGAAGCGGTCGTCGGAGTACCACTCGTCTTCGAGTGCGAAGTTGTAGGTGTCTCCCCGGTCCTGATCGATCACAGAGAGCGTGCCCAGAAGAGCCCCCTCGACATTCTCCTCGACCGGGATCGAGTCAAACGTGATGCCTTGAGGTGCATCGTTCTCGTCCAATACCTCGACCGTCATGCTTTTTTCGAAGGTGTTGAGCCCGTCCGAGGCCGTCACGGTTAACTCATAGACGTTGTCGCCGTCGGCATCGATCGGGTTCTCGTAATCGATGCCGTCGCGCAATGAAATCGTGTCCCAGCCATCGTACTCGAAAGCTTCGGAATCCACTCCGGAGAGAGTGAAGGTCACCTCGTCCCATTCCGGATCGTCAGCGTAGAGCCAAGTGGTGGCATCGTGCTTCGAGTGTTCGCCGACCACGATGCTGGAGGGCAGATCGAAGCTCGGTGCCTCGTTGACATCCACGACCTCGATATTGATAGAGCGCGAGATCTCGTCTCCATTCTGGGCGGTCGCCCGGATGGTCAGCCGATCCCCGGACCAGTTTTCGTAGTCAAATGCCACGCCTGGCTTCAGGCGGAGTTCGTCTCCGACGATCTCGAACTTGTCCAGCCAAGCCTGATCCTGCCAGCCATTATTCCAGATGGCGAAACTGTACGTATCGCTGGAATCCTGATCAATGACTGATAGTTTGCCGATCAGCGCCCCTTCTATGTTTTCCTCAATCCGGATTTCACCGTTCTCGGTGATATCAACGCCACCAAACTCGATGCCCTCGGGCAAGTCGTTCTTGTCCTGGACCTTGATGCCGATTTCCTTGCTGATGGTATGGGTGCCGTCCGTGACGGTAACCGTCAACTCGTAGACGTTGTCCCCATTCGCATCAGTAGGAGCTTCGAAGTCCGGCTGGTCACGCAACCAGAACCATCTGTTGGCATACCCGTCATAGGCGTTGCCCGTCGTTTCGAACTGCGCGGCATCGGCCCCGGAAAGCGAGATCGTCAACTCCTCCTCATCCTCGTCGTTCGAGAGGATATCGATCGTATCGTGCCAGTAGTTTTCATCGACGACCGTAAGGGAAGGCACTTCCAGACTTGGCGCTTCGTTCACGTCCAAGACTTGGAACTCGAACTCTACCGAAACCGGCTCGCCCGAAGCCGGCGTGGCAACAATTTTTACCGAAGCAAAGCTCTCTTGCTCATAGTTGAGAGAGACGCCATCTTTGAGATGAAGTTGATCGCCAACGATTTCGAACCTGTCCTCGTCTAGCGGATCAATTGAAAAGTTGTATGGCTGCGAACTTCCGACGGCCACCAAGCGCCCTACGAGCGCCCCGCCATCGTTCTCAGCCACGCCGTCGCCTTCTAGCCGAATACCGTAGGGCGTGTCGCTTTCGTTGCGGACTTGGATAGAAAGCGCGTGCGACGTGGTATCCATTCCGTCTGAAACGTGAAGCGTCACCTCGTATATGCCATCGCCATCAGAATCGCTTGGCCGCTCATAGTCGAGCCACCTGATCGGACTGACGCTTCCTGATCCCTCTCCCGGATTCCAGTCGTAATAGTTGTGCTCCACCTCGAAAAGATGGGCATCGACCCCCGTCAAGTATGCGGTGGCCGCATTTCCATCAACGTCTGCGGTTTCATAGACAACCCCGCCCGCCCGATGCCAACTATCTGCACTCGCGTTCTCACTGACCGAAATCTCGAAAGGGAACTCCACGGTCGGTCCCATGTTCACATCGGCCATGACCGGAGCTTCCGGGTTCGGCTCGTCGCGGGTCCCGGTAACGATCACTTCGCCAGCCTTGGCGGCGCTGTCGTGCTTGTCGAGGATGAGCAACTCAAGTCCGGCGTTATCAACCGTACCAAAGTAATTTTCTCTGACATGAACAGTGGCAGTCGCCCCGTCGCTGATCTCGATAAGCGGAAACTCCGCTTCGGTGAAGAAGTTGTTCCCGGTAAGATTCGCTTCCTCTTCGAAAGTCAGGAAGGCTTCGGAACGCCACTCCATCTCCGGAACATAGAAACTGTTGTTCTGCAATTCGAGGCTGCCATCGGAGGAGCCGAACTTCAGGCGCTGAAGACCTGTAAAGACGCTGTTGCTGAGAATGTTGGCGCCATGCACCCCATACAGGTCGAGATCCGCGATATCGTGAAAGTAGCCATTGTCTAGCGCTAGGGTTCCTGCCCCGGGCTCGAGGCTGCCACGATGCATGTCAAAGTAATTGGCCTCGACGACGCCCCCCGCCTCGCCGAAGTTCCGGCTGTCCGCATTGATCGTCGTGGAGTTGAAGACAACGCGGTCCTCTGTGGTCCCTAAAATCTCAAGACGCCCATAGACCCGCAACTGCGAGTTGCTTACCACCACCCCAGGATCGATGGTTAAGGTGACCCCTTCCGCAATCTCGACACCCCCTAAGTAGTCGTAAGACTTATCAGAGGTCCACACGGTGTTTTCAGTAATAATCAATGGATCAAGCTCCCTCAAGCCACGCCTCAAGCGCATCTACTCATCCAAAAGGTGAATACTCTCACGGGTTCGTGATACAACGTTAAAGGTCATTACTTGACGTTACTTCCCCCGAGGGGTGTGTCTGGTATGGTACGACCTCAGTTTTCGGCGTTGGCCCACCTGTAGGTGATGGCTTGCAAGATGATCGCGCTGGTACTGATGTCGCTGTAGGCGGGCATGGCGCGACCCTCGGCCTCGTAGATACCTAGTAAAAACCTACCTGCCGACCCGGTACTGGTGCCCAGCCTCTGACACTCAGCGGCCTCCAGCCTCTCTTTCGGCTTCCAGATGCACCGGGGGCAGATCATCGCGAAGGACGATGGGACCTTCATGGCAGCGGCAGTTGGGGTGGAACTGTCGATCAACGCGGGCGGCAAGACCGACTGCGCCTCCGGCATGACCATGGTTGCCTGGGAGGAGCGCGTCATGGAAGGCAACTTCCACATCGGCCACTACCGGCCGACGGAGTTACCTATACGACCGCATCCCGCTTCAATCTATTCGTCGCTGAAACTTGTGCATTGCCATCGCCACACCGGACTCCATAGAGGCGATCGGCTGGACAACAATTCACTTCTCGAGGTCGGCCCTGTAGCTCTTCAACTGCAGACGGGAGAGATATCCCGATGAGGCCTCGGCGTATATCAGCCGCTATCATGCTGTTCGCTCTGTTCAAGCGAACGCGTTTCCTGACGGGTCCGAGGACTTCACTACGTCCTGCACCCGCCGGAGGCCGCGGGAGCCAGCTACTCCAGAACGACGTGAGGTGCTCGCTCGAAATCTCGCAGCCTTATTAGGAATCCTGTTTGCCTACTCAATGACAGATGAGCTCTACATTACAAGATGAGTTCATCTTAACTTAAAATATTGCGAACGAATAATTTCTCGCAACAGAAGAACCCCTTGGTGCAGAATATCTAGGACCTCTTAGAGCTGCTGCGCTGTCCGGAGATTACTGCCGAATGTAGCGCTGAAATCACTGAGCAGTCTCGGCGATCCATGCCGCTTCCAAAATTGTACCAGACCGACTCTAAGTCGCTCTTCCCCACTTTCATTTCAACGCCGATTCTCTGCCAGAGCTTTTGAAACCCCGCCGCATCGAGTGAAAGAATTTTCTCAGCAAGCTCGTCAGTCGTCATAGGATATCTCTTGAACTCTTATCCATCCCCCGCCATCAAGACGCTGATGGACCACACCACGAATGCCAAACCACATATCTACGTGGAAATATGGGCCTATCACAGAAAAATGCGTGCGACGTACCTTAGGACGAATATCCAGGACGCCACTCCTACAATCAGCAACGGAATGATATACCAGCCGCTCGGCCACGCCCGGTATTCTGCCTCAGCAGGCCGATAGACCCGCCTCTCCCAAGGCAAGATGAGTTTTATAAATACGCCGCACGAAAGAGTGCCACGCGTATTTGTCATGGTTTGCGAGGAAGGGGCCACTGGAGAGGTCTCGCATGAGGCCGGTATGCACTTCTTGCATGCCTCCCTTGAGTTGTGGTTCGGCTCTACTGCCCCTACTGACGTAGCGTACACTCGTGTTGCGCGCGCCTCACTGATAGTGGCCCCCTCCTGCAACATTTAACACACTTTCATATACATCTTAGAACATTCAGCCTTACGAAGTGCTCTCCCTCTTAGGGAGGAACAACTGCACAGCTATGACCACATCTCTCGCGCTGCCCCCTGGGTTGCAAACGAAAAATCTTGCGCCAGCTCAGCAAGAAGGTTGCTAACCACCATGGATACCGAAGTCATTAAGACGCTGATCGAAGTCGTAGATACCGGGAGCTTTTCCAATGCAGCCTCACGATTGAACGTCGCCCAGACAACCGTGAGCGCCAGGATAAAATCCTTGGAAGAAAGGATTGGGAAAAAGCTTCTCGTTCGGGAAAGGAATGGTGTTAGACTAACCTCTGCAGGGGAGAGGCTCATGACTTCAGCCTCATCTTTTGTGCATCTCGGTGAGAGGATGAAGCGCGTCGCGCAAAACACATCGGCCCATGGCGCACTCTCTGTCGCCGTGGATCACAGCCTGCCTACGGATTACTTGGCGCGATGGATCAATGCCTTGCAGCGAGGCCGGCCTGAGCTGTATATTCGTGCCTTTACGCTGAACCCCAACGAAATATCTGACGGCATATCGAGAGCAGATATTGATGTTGCCTTGGTTCACTCCGCACCGTCACGGACGGGAGTGCGCAGCGAGTTGCTGGCGGAAGAAACACTGGTATTTCTCAGTGCGGACTCGCGTACGAGATCTGTGATAGATCCCGGGTTCGTCTATATCGACTGGGGGGAAGAGTTCGAGAGCGAATTTTATAAGTTCTTTGGGAATATCCCTACCCCACGCGTGCATGTTAATTCTGGCCAAGTAGCCGTCAGATACGCTGCCTTGAAGGGGGGCGGCGGTTATGGAAGGCTTGGTGCGGCACGAGATTACATAGATAAAGGGATGCTGCAGGTCATCCCGGAAATGCCGTCGTTCCCATATCCTTTGCGGGCCATCCATGCCTGCGACGGCAATCAAGATATGATAAAGTTTTCCCTGGGTTGCCTCCGGAAGGCCCTTTCCATCTCCTGACGGAGCGCGACAGACTTGGAGATTGCGGCGAGAAGAAACGTCCCACCGCCGTAAGGAAGGGCAGTGAACTGCTGCCGGCCGCTTGGGCATGACGATGAAATCGTGCCCACGGGTTTGGAGACATCAAATGAAGAAACGAACGATCAGTCGGAATTCGAGAGGCACGGCCTGCACCGCTCCGGCTCTGAACCGTTCGACCTAAGACTTAAGGCTTATTGCTTGGCAAACAACCTAATCAAGATATTTATTTGGGGAATGGGCACCATTACCCGAAGGGCTTCTATGGTGTGTTGATGAGTTTGGCCCGTCATGGCCCGTGGCGGGCCATTTTTCGTGGCTCATCATCTATCTCGTAGCTTCTAGCCGTCGCGTCATGCGGCTCCTGTTATGGGCCTCCTGTCCGCCTTGCCAACCCGTTCATCGCGCCGGGCGGGCACGCCAGAGATCGAGCGCACCGGCCTCGAATGCGACAACATCCTCTGCGTACAACGTCATGCCCGTGCCCATGCCAGCTGGCTTTCTAGCCGCGCCCGTATGCCCATAGCATCGGGCAGGACCCTCTCGCGCGCCGGACAAGCTCCGGGGCCGCGCCATCACGGATGCAGGCGAGGGTGACGAGGCTGGAAGCGACCCTCGCGCAGACGATCACAGGAAGGGGCTGTTCTCGACCGCCTCCACCGTTTTGAGCAGGATGCCGATCCTTGCCCCCTGCGGATCGAAATACCGCGATACGACGCGGTAGGCCCGGGTCTCAGGGCTCCGGACGTTCTCATAAAAGAAATTGCCGACGATGGGCGCGACAGAAGCCTTGATCATGTCCAGGCCGGGCAGCACGACCGGGTCATGGCGCCGCCGGCGTTCGCGATGAAGGACCGGACATTGAGGGCACTGTGATCGTCTTTCCGCATGGGCCAGCTCCTTCATGCCGCGCAATCAGGGGCGCGCGCATGGAGCCGCGCGCACCCCTGACAATTTCGATGACATGACGCCTCCGGGGCGCCTTGCGACGCCTCAGGGTCGATTGCGCAGACGCGCAGCACGAGGCGCCATCCCGGCTCTCTGCCGCCACCGCTCGCCGTGATCTCACGAACGGCGTTCGCCGCAGGTAGCCTGCTTTTCGCAAGCGGCTGCAGATCCTTTTGAGGGCAGTGGACATGGAGACGGGCCGGCGCCCGGCGATCCGCGGCACGGACCGCCGGGGATGACCCTTACTTGCCGATCAGGAAGTCATCGAGCGACTTGTTGGCCGCCAGTGCATCCTTGATCCACTGCGGCTGGCGTCCGCGCCCACTCCAAGTCTGGGTTTGATCATCGGGGTTGCGGTATTTCGGCGGGTTGATCGACTTGGTAGGCTTTCCGACCGAGGCGCCGATGAGGTCCTTCAGCGAGAAGCCGGCCGATTTGGCCGCGGCTTCCGCGGCCGCAAGCGCCTCCTGCCTACGGCGCGCCTCGTAGTTCTGAATGGCGGCCGCGGTTTCCTTGTGAAGCTTTTTCAGTTCGTCAAGATCCAGATCGCTCAGGTCGAAGTCGCTCATGGGGGTCCTTTCAGGAAAATGCCAATCGGTATTGGCAGCTATCCACTGGCGCCCCTATTATCCACCCTTTGCTCATACGCTCTTGTCGATTTTTTTGCTTGGGTGTGATGGTGCAATAAGCCGCCCGCCGCAGAGCAATCCCCATGCCTAGGACCAGGCATAGCCTAAATCGCCTCTCCTACTGTTCAATTCCGCGCCTCCACCGTTGGAGGCTCGGGGCGCGGGCAGCGGGGACTATTCAATTTGAGCGTCATGCGCCCCCGGCCGCTATTCCGGCTGGGGACGCATGCGTGGCTTCACAGCGTGAGGGTGCTTCCGTCATCGAGCACGAGGACCAACTCGGGCGCGTCGCCGTTGTTGAAACTGTTTGCCGCCCGACTGCCGCTGCCCTCGACGATGAAGGCCAAGGCGGCGTTCGAGGCCCCGTCATTGCCGATCACCGTTTCGATCAACTCGCTGATGTCGGGCGTCCGGTAGGTTCCCCCCACGGTCCATTGCTCGACATTCGACCAGGCGAACTCGTCCGCGATGGCGCGCGACTGCGGTGGCGCGCTGGAGGAGAAGGTAGCGGCGTTCTCACTGCCCTGGATGCCGATGGTGAAGCTCGCGGCCCCCGAGGACGTCTCGAACGCGGTGAACTGCAGGTAGGCATCGGTGATGATCGCCGACTGAGGAATGTCGATCCCCTCGAAGCGCATCCCCACGGCCTGCGTCTGGCTGCCGTTCAGGCCGAATTCGAGATCCTTGCTGCCGGCGCCGCCGAACTGCTCCCAGTCGTCGGAGGAAGCGGAAATCGCCGTGATGATCGTCGTAGGAGTGCCACCGCCATTGTTACCACCGCCGTCACCACCACCGTTGCCGCCATCGCCGGGTTTCCCAGGGATGAAGACCGAGTCCGGGGAGTTCGGTCCCGGCGTGGAGCCACCGACCTTGTGCAGGTCCCAGTAATCCACGTGGAAGCCCTGGCTGCGGCCATCGAGCTGCACGGTGTAGAGCCCTGCCTCCGTGATCTCTATCTGGGCGCCGAAGTTCCCCGGTTCCCCGTCGATCGTCCCGGCGTAGCCCCAGGTGCCATTGTTCGGACCGCCATAGATTTTGACGAACCCGCCCGCTGTGGGCTCGGCCACATTGGTGGTTGGGGTCAGGTACTGCTCGACATGGCCGTTACCGGGCTGGCCCGCGTCCTTGAAGTTCCACCAGATGTCGTTTTGCTGGTCGCCGGCCGCGACCCCGTCGCGGCTGGCCCGGACCCGGAAATCGTAGATGCCGGTTTCGCCTTCGGGCACGTAGATCGTGTACTCCAGCAGCTCGTTGCCACCCACGTTGTTATCGATGCCTGTCGAGCTCGTGCTGCCGAAGAGGTAGTAGCCGTTGCCATCGAAGCCAGCCTGGCGTCCCTCCCCGTCGGGCGCATCGACGTAGCTCCACTTGCCGCCCGGGTTGGTTCCCCCATTAGCGTTTTCGTCCTCGATCTGCACCTGGAAGTAGGCGCCGCTGCCGGATCCGACGATCTGGTAGTAGCCCTCGGCACCACCCCCTGTACCGCCGGTCGGATCGCCCGCGACCGGTCCACCCTCGTTGTCGAGGTAGATCGGCCGGGTGGTGGGACCGAGCGGCAGGCCGTTCGCCGCGACCTTGGTGGCCACGAAGCCGATGGCTTGGACATCGTCGCCGGCGAAGCTGCCGGATCCGACATTGTTGTTCACCGCGTCGTCGTAGTCGAACAGGGTCGAGGCATCGAAGGTGCCGTCCTGGCCGATCGTGACGGTGACCGTCTGGGCATCGAAGGCGTTGTTGGCGGCGAAGTCGTAGCGCGCGAGCCGCGCATTGACCAGATCGGCGATCCCGCCATCCGTTTCGGTGACCGGGTTGAAGCCCTTGGTCAGGGTGATCTGCACTAGGTCGCCCGGGTTGCCGGTGACCGTGATCTGCGGCAGCGTGCCGCCATAGGTGCCGGTCTGGCCCGGGTTGATGCCATTCACCGCCAGGCCCGGCGCCGACGCGCCCGGAGCTTGGGTGGCGAGCGCATGCGAGCCGGCCGAGCTGCCATCGGAGGCGAGCTGGCCCGAGGCGGTGGTGCCGTCGTCGAACATCACCGTGAAGAGCGATCCGATCAGTTCGTGGCCCGAGATGCCGCCCACGTCCCAGCTGAGGATCGCGGTACCGTCGACGTCCCCCTTGGCCATGCCGGCGATCGAGTTGGGATCCATGTCGCCCGAGAAGCCGACTGTTTCGCCCGCTTGGAAGCCACCGTCAGCGGTGGCCGTGAACTTGACCATCGCGCCCTTGTAGCCGCCATTGGAAGCCCCGCCCGATCCGTTCGAGTTCGGGATCGGATCCTCGCCTGGCAGGAAGTAGCCGCTGCCCGACACGTAAGCCCCGGTTCCGCCGCTCGAGTTGATCTGCCAAGGCTTGGCAGCGTTATCGCCGCCGAGCCCATCAGGGTCGAAGACGCTGTCGGGATAGAGGGCCGAGGTCACGTCGATGAAGATGGCCGAGATCTTCTTGCCGCCGCTGTTGGTGACTTCGAAGGAGTTGCTGCCGAAGTTGGACGACTGGATGTTGTTGTTGCCGGTCATCACCTCCAGGATGGCCGAGCCGATGGTGCCAGTCGCGTAGCTTTGCGAGGTATCGAGATCACCCTGTGCGGCGAAGGCCTCGAGCGCGCTGGTCGGATTGATCGGACCCGCGGGATTCTCCACCTCCTCCGACAGCGCGACGATCTCGATGCCGTTGATGATCGGGTTCTGCTGGAGATCCTTCACCAGGCCGATGTTCAACACGCCGTCATCGACGTTGACCTGCGCGGTCAAGACACCGCCGCCAGCCCCGTAAAGCGCGCCCGGATCGAGGTTGTTGAACGCGGTCGGAACGAAGCCTTCCAACGAGGCATCGAAGTTGCGGTAGTTCCCACCTTGGGCGCCTGGGAAGACCTCGGCGAGATAGAGGCGCACCTCGTAGTTCTGGCCACCGCCGAGCGCCGAGACCGGGATGTCGTAGAAGAACGACCCGTCGCTCGAGCGTGCCGTCGAGAAGATCGCGTCCGGCACCCCGTCAAAGCCCGGCGCCGCCTTGCCGCCGGTATCGGCATCGTCGCGCGGGCTGGTCAGGCGCAGATACGGGTTGCCGGAGCCCGGCTGGTCGCCGGCCCAGACCGGACCACCATCCGCCGCCGCGATCTGCGCGCCGCCGGTGTTGATCCGGTAGACGACCGTGCCGGCACCGCCGCCGGTGGAGCCGCCACCGATCTCGAGATCCAGCGCCGCGCTGGTCGCCTCGTTGACGTTGGGAGTGGCCGCGAGATCGGCGACCGCGCCTGCGCCGAGCGCCACGCCGATTTGCGTGCCGTCGAGCCAGCCCCCCTGAGGCGCGGCGATCTCGTAGCGTGCGACGCCGTCTGCGAAGCCGGTGAAGCTCACCGGCGGGTTGCTCACGCCGAACTCGTTCACCGAGAGCGTCAGGTCGTCGTCGCCCAGGCTCGTCGCATCGATGCCGCTAGCATCCGAGAGCGCCACCTCCACGAGGATCGGATCGGTCGCGGTCGCCGGGTTGGTCAGCGTCAGCACCGCCTCGGGGGCCTCGGTGTCGATCCCGCCCAGCGGGTTCGACAGGATCTCGATGGCGTTGATGATCGGGTTGTTCACGCCATCGACGAGGTCCTTGAGGAAGCCGATGTTCAGCACCCCATCCGTCACCGTGACCTCATAGCTGAGGATCCGCAGATCGCCGCCACCGTCTGGAAGCGACGGATCGAAGTTGTCGAGCATGCCCTCGGTCACGTCCTCGACGCTGATGTCGAAGATCCGGTTGCCGACCACCTGATTTCCGGCGAACAGCTCGGCCACATAGAGGTTCACGATGTAATCGCCATTGCCGTTCAGATCCGCCACCGGGATGGCATAGGAGAAGGAGCTGTTGGCGGATCGGGCGGTATCGAGAACCGTCCCGGGCACATGCACTGGCACCTCGGCGCCATCTCCCGCGAAGCCCTGGGTGTCACCGCGATTGTTGATCGGCCCATCCCCTGTGATCACGTAAGAGCTGTCGGGATTGCCGTTACCATCGGCAAGCCAGTTCGGCCCGCCATCGGTGGCTGCGACCTCGCCGCCCCAGGCGTTGATCCGAAGAAGCGCTTCCGGCGTGCCGCCATTCTCGTCGACATCCGTCACCATGACCGACATGAGCTGGGCCACCTCGTCGCTGGCGTTCGAGGCGATCACCTCGACATCATAGACGTTGTCTGCCCCCGCATCGCCCGGAACTTCGAAGTCGGGCGCCGCGATGAAGCTGAGAGCGCCGGTGGACGGATCGATGGTGAAGAGGCTGCCATCGGCGCCGGCGGTGCCGATCGCGTAGGTGATCGGCGCGGTGCCGCCCTCCGCGGTGGCGACCACCGTCGTCACCACGGTCTGGTTCTCGGCCACCGTCGCGGAGGCCGGGCTGTTGATGACCAGCGCGTCGTCGGCGTCGAGCACGGTGATGGTGACGTTCTGCAGCGCCTTGGCGACGCCGTCGCTGGCTTCGACCGTGACCTCGTAGACATTGTCTAGATCAGCATCGCCCGGGGCTTCAAAATCGGCCGCGGTCACGAAGGAGAGCACGCCGGTATCGGGATCGATGCTCAGCTTGTCCATGTCGGCGCCACCGACGATGGCGTAGCTCACCGTCTCGCCTTCGGGGTCGTTGGCGTCGACATCGCCGGCAATCACCGTGTTTTCGAGTACCTCTTGGGCAGCGGCGCTTTCGAATTGCGGCTGCGCGTTGGAGACGGGGTTGAAGACCACGGTGTCGAAGCGCAGATGCTCCCTGTCGTCGCTGGTGCCGCTGAGCACCAGCCGGGCCCCGTCGGGGATTTGGACACCGCTCAGCGTGACCGAGGTCAGGTTGGCCGCCTGCACACCGTTGCCCTGCCCGGCAAGCACCTGGTTCATGGTGAAGCTGCCGATCAGCGTCTGGGTGCCATCCGCCAGCTGCAGCAGCACATCGACCTGGGACGCGCCGTCATTCTCGTCGAAGTAGCCGATCTCCAGATCATAGGTCCCGGCCACGACCCCGAAGCCCGCGAGGCTGGTCGAGATCACGCCCTGCTGCCCCGCGCCGACCTTGACCACCGTGTTTCCGGAGGCCGGGGCGGCGAAGTCGGTCGAGAAGTTCACCAGATCGGAATTGGCCTCGGTCAGCCCGGTGAACTTTTCGACCTCGATCAGGATCGGCTCGGTCAGGGTAAATTCATTGACCTGCAACACGAAGCTGGCGGAGGTTTCGGCCTGCGCCGTGTCGGTGGCGAAGACCGTGACCGTGTAGTTGCTGTTCTGCTGCGGGGTGCCGCTGATCGTTCCGGTGACCGGATCGATGGAAAGACCGGCGGGCAGTCCCTCGGCGCGGTAGGTGATCGTGTCGTTCGGGTCGATATCGGTGAACAGCCCCGCTGGCAGGGCCATGTTGAACGCTTGGTTCAGCGGGGCCGTGGCGTTGGGAATGCTGCCCGTGACGATCGGCGCGTCGTTAACATTCTTGACCGTCAGGTCGAACTGGCCGATCACGGCGTTGCCCTCGGGATCGGTCGCGGTGACCTCGATCGTGTGGACGCCCACATGCGCGTTGCCGGGCGTACCGACCAGCAGCCCGTCCGACAGGCTGAGGAAGTCCGGCAGCCCCTCGAAGGAGAAGGACAGCTGGTCATAGGCCGTGTCCGGATCGAGGAAGGGCAAGCTGACCTCGAGCGGCACGTCCTCGGAAGCGGTGACGTCGGGCAGTTCGTTGCCGACGATATAGGGCGGCTGGGTATTGCCGCTCGCTCCGCCGCCCTGCACCAGCTGGACGTTCGAGAAACGCACGACCGAGCTCTGCGCGGCGTCGTCGTCGTTGATCAGCGCCAGGTAGTCGAAGGTCCTGCCGGCATGCGCCGCCAGCGAGATCTCGTAGCTCACGGTCTGTCCCACGGTGGTGTAGTCGTTGCGCACCGACTGGTCGAACCGGGCGATGTTGACCGAGCCGAACACTTGGAACAGCAGGTCGTCGGCGGTCCTGTAGTCGTCGTCGTTCTCGAGGCCGATGCTGACGAATTCGGCGGTGCCGTTCTGCATCGTCACGTCGAAGCGCAGCACCGTG
Organism: Limimaricola soesokkakensis; assembly: GCF_900172345.1. Taxonomy (GTDB): domain Bacteria; phylum Pseudomonadota; class Alphaproteobacteria; order Rhodobacterales; family Rhodobacteraceae; genus Limimaricola; species Limimaricola soesokkakensis. The sequence goes on along the minus strand of NZ_FWFY01000021.1, from coordinate 12,328 downwards.
TCGGCGTCGACGGTGAAGGTGCCGCCGGGCAGCAGGGTCTTCTTCCAGGTGTTGCCGCTCAGCGTGATGCCGGCGCCGTCGGGATCGATCTGGACGCCCTCGGGTGTCTTGTCCTGGTTGCTGTAGCTCTCGATCAGCTCTTCGCTGAACGTGATCGGCAGCACGGTCCCGGTCTGGGGCGAGGCGGTGACGTCGATCGCCACCGAGGCCACCCCGGCGCCGCCCTTGCCGTCATTGATCGCGTAGTCGAAGCCGGCCTGGCCGACGAAGCCCTTGGTCGCGGTGAAAATGATCTGGGTGTCGGTCTGGCTGACCGTGCCGCCGGTCACGTTGAACAGGCTCACGATCGAGAGCGCATCGCCATTTGCGTCCTCGTCATTGGCCAGCAGCGCGCTCTTGTTGATGACCAGCGGCGCGCCGTTCACCATGTCGAAGGCGTCGTCGCCGGCGGTCGGGGCCGTGTTGCCTTCGGGCGAGGTGGTGACGATGCGGATGTCGGAGAAGGTCACCTTGTTGGTGCCGGCGCCGTTGTCCTTGTCGTTGGTAAGCACGAGCTGGGTGAAGGTCTTGCCGACATGCGGGGTCAGGTCGATGCGGATTTCGACCTCGCCGCCATCCTCCTCATAGATGTTGTAGGTCTGGTTGAACGTGGCGGCGACGGTGTCGGTGCCGCCGATCTGGTACAACGACGATGCCTCGCCGTTGCGCCAGGTCAGGTCCGTGTCGAGACCGATGGCGATGATCTCGCCCACCAGCTCCGAATTCACCGTAAAGACCAGCTCGGTGTTTTCGGCCACGACCAGCGGCTGCGGCAGCGCCACCGCCTTCCAGGTGTTGCCGATCAGGGTGATGTCGTTCGCCCCTTCCACGAAGTCGTGGCCGCCCGGCGCCTTGTCCTGGCCGCCATAGCTCGACAGGGCCGCGGCGGTGATCGGGATCGGGGTTTCGCTGGTGCCGCCGGTGGGCGCGGTCACCTCGACCGTGACCGTCGCCGTGGCGGTGCCGCCAAAGCCGTCCGCCATCTCGTAGGTGAAGCTCGCCTGGCCCGTGAAGCCGTCGTCGGGCGTGAAGGAGACGGTGCCGGTCGCGGGATCGAAGCCCGCCTGGCCGCCGGTGCCGCTGGTCACGCCGAGGATCGTGAAGGCGGTGTCGCCGTCATCATCGGCGTCATTCGCCAGGAGATCCGCCGAGGAGAGCAGCAGCGGCTGGTTCATGCCGACGCTGAAGCCGTCATCGACCGGTTCGGGATCGGTGTTGTCCTCGTCGACGGCGCCGTCCTGGTCGTTGTCCTTGCCGTCGTTGATCTCGACCGCGCCCGGATGGACCGTCGCGTCGCCGTCATCGGCATCGAGATCGTTGGCGACGAACCCGTCCGGCTGCTCGACCTGGTAGTGGATCGGGTCGTTCTCGTCATTGCTGCCATAGCCGTCGCCGTCGCCGTCGAGATACCAGTAGCGGATCGGGTTCTCGCCGCTGACGACCAGGGTCGCGGTGTTCTGCACCGACAGGCCGATGCCGTCCGTCACCTCGTAGGTGACCGTCACCGTGGTGGTCTGGGACGCCTCCAGCGCCGCCGCGAATTGCTGCGGATCAATGGTGATCGTGCCGTCGTCATTCGGGGTATAGGCGACCGGGGCGTCATTCTCGTCGAGCACGCTGACGATCGAGGCGAGGCTGACCGGATCGCCATCTTCGTCCGTGGCGGTCGAGAGCAGGTCGATCACCTGCGGCGCATCCGTCTCGAACACGGTACCCGCCTCGATCTCCACGACTGTGGGCAGGTCGTTGACGTTCTGGACCTCCAGCTCGAACAGCGCCGAGACCGGCAGGTGGGTGCCGTCATGCGCGGTCACCTTGATGCTGATCGGCCCGATATCGGCCTGTGTCGGCGTGCCGCTGAAGCTCGCGGTCTCGGCGTCGAAGCTGAGCCAATCCGGCAGCGGCGTGTCATCGGCCAGCATCGCGGTCATGACCAGCGTCGGGCTGTCCGCATCCACGAAGGCGTCGCTCGGAACAGTGAAGCTGAACGCGGCATCCTCGTCTGTCAGCTGAGACGCGATGCCCTGATCAAGCCTTGTCGCCACATCATCCTCCAACACGGTCGCCGTGGCGGAGCTCTGGGCCCCGATCGCGTCGCCGCCATCGATTGATTGCAAGGCAAGGGTCAGCGTCTGGTCACCAGTCGCAAGATCGTCATTGTCGACCGCGACGGTGAGCGTGCCCGTGCCGTTCGTGAACGTGACCTGCGCGGTCTGCGTCGCGCCGCCATCCACCGAGAAGCCGATCTCGCGGGTGGCGTCGGCCCCGGTATAGGCAAGATCGAAGACCAGCGTGGTCGTGGTGCCGGCATCGCCGGCCTCGACCACCGCCGCCGGATCGCCGGCCAGCGTTACCACCGCGGGCGGTTCGCCCAAGGCCGTGACCGAGAGGTCGGAATAGGAGACGTCGAAGCTGGCCTGAGACCCGCCCGTCGATGTCTGGATGACACCGGCGCCAAGCGGCGTGCCGTTCAACACCGCGGTCGCGACTTTGCCTTGCAAATTGACCTGGCCGAACGAGATCGCATCGAAGCCCGCGAGAGGCTGACCATTGGCATCGAGGAAGCTTGCCGTGGCCGTGGCCTTTGCGGGGTTCGTGACGTCGTCCGGATCGATGAAGACCTCGAGGGCAATGGTGATCTCGGCGACCTGCTGGTAGTCGAAATCGGGCCCGAGAGGGATCTGATTGTCGCCGCCGGTGCCATTGTCCTGAACCAGCTGCAATGCCGGCCCCGTTCGACCGAACACCGCCTTGACGAGGCTGTCCTGATCAAGACCGATCACGACGCCCACCGCCTGATAGTTCAGGGGTTGCTGCTGCCCGTCGCTTGCCGGCGCGAAGTCGGGGGCTGCGAAGGTTGTCTGGACGCGAAGTCCCTCATTGGCGGTGAACCCGGCAACGAAAGCGTTCTCCTGCGTGTTGCTCCCCGCCCAGTGATCGCCGATTGTGGCCGTGATGTTGAGTGCACCGCCAGAGACGTCGGCGTTCGCAAGGTCGACTTCCTCGACCTCGGCTTTCGAGCTCACCAAAGCGCCGGTGAAGCCGGCCTGGAACGGCGTGCCGTCACTGCCGAAGTCGAAGCTGACCGTCTCGCCGTTGATCAGCGTGCGCCCGCCATTCGTGGCGTCGTAGCTGAAGGTCTCCGCACCATTCGCCACGCCGTCGCCATCGACGTCGTCATCCAGCGCGTTGGCGATGCCGTCGCCGTCGAGATCCTCGTCCGGACCCGGCCCGACGGCCAGGTCATCATCGGCGATGGTGACGGTGGCCGTGGCCTCCGAGATCGTGGCCGTGGTGCTGCCCGAGGGCGTGGCGCCGGTCAGCGTGACGGTGAAGGCCTCGATCTGCTCGTTCATCGCGTCGTCGACGATCGGCACGTTCACCATCACCGAGCTCTGCCCCGCGGGGATCACCACCGTCCCGGTGACGGTGCCGTAATCTGCGTCGAGCACGGCCGTCCCGTCGGCCAGCTCGAAGGTCACGGTCAGGTCCTCGGTGGTGTTGCCCAGGCGGCTGATGACGATGCCGACGGCGCCATCGGCCTCGCTGACGCTGGCATCCGCCACGGAGACGACCTGCGCATCATGCGGGATCACCTCGCGGATCACGATGCCGCTGAGCTTGGCCCGATCGGTCGAGGCGATGAAGGTCAGGTCGATGGCGCCGTCCTCCCCCGGCGCGATCGGGTTCGAGAGCTCGATCTTCAGCGGCGTGTTAATGTCGCCGCCGTTCTGAGCGAGGATGTCGAGGTCATCGATGCTTGGCGCATCCTGCGTCTCACCCTCGACCAGAACATCGAACACGCGCTGGCCCGGATTCAGGGCATAGATCTCCGCAAAGTAGAGATCGACGAAGTAAGTTTTCGCAGCGTCGATGCCTTCATCGAACTTGAAGGAGAAGCTCTTCGGCGTCCCGTCATTGTCTTTGCCGCTGTTGATCTCGGTCTGATAGATCGTGCCCGTGAAGGCGGGCTGCAGCTTGTTTCCCCCATTGTTGTCGGTGAACGGCTCGCCGCCGGAGAAGGGCGCGCCATTCGTCCCCGAGGTCGCCGCCGCGAAATCGATGCCCTCGAAGGACATCGCCGGACCCCCGGCATTGAAGGCCGCGACCACGGCACCGCGATAGGGCTGCCCCGGCTCGTCCTCGGTGACCGTGCCACTGGCCGTCGCGGTGCCAAGGGTGATCGTCATGCCGGTGCCGGTGGCCCCGGTCAGGGTGACCGACACCAACTCGGGGCCGTCATGCACGTCGTCATTGGCGACCGGCACGATCAAGGTGCCCATGCCATCGACGAAGCTGACGGCCTTGGTCAGGCCGGTTTCCGTGTCGGCGTTGTAGGTCACCTCGACGACGCCGGTGTAGCCGGCATCGTCCAGCGTCAGGTCGAAGACGAGATCGGTGGTCCCGTCATCGCCGTCCTCGACCAGCGTCGGCGCATTGGCGATCGAAAGAACCATTTCGGTCGGTGCATCGGCGCGGGTGATCCGCAACCCGTCGGCGGTGTTCTCGAACTCGAAGCTGGCGGGACCGTCGCCCGGCACGAAACTCTCGAAATCCGGACCCGAGAAGGTGACCTTCTGGCCGTCGATGTCGATCACGGCCGAGCCGGCCTCGTAGCTGATCGGCGTGTCGGTGTCGGCGCCTGAGATCACCAGCGCATCCTCGTTCGAGAAGTCGGTGATCTCGCTGCCGCCCACCGCTTCGAGTGTGCCGCGCACCACGTCGGCGCCGCCGCCGGTGGTGATCGTGTTGATGCCGGTGCCCAGCGTGATGATATTGGCGCCGGCATTTCCGCTCAGCGTGACATCGGCGCTCGACCCCGATCCATCGAAATTCTCGACGTCATCGGCGAGCGTCGCGTCGACCGGAGCCGTGCCGGTATAGACGACGGTGTCGGTGCCGGGCGTGCCAGGATCGCCGACTGCGGCCGGATCTTCGGTAAAGATCTCGCCGCTGTCGGCGGTCTTGAGGTTGAGCGTCACCTTGGCCGGCAGATCCGCCCCCTGGTTCAGCCAGATTGTGTAGGTCCCGGCCGGAAGCGGCAGCTCGAAGCCCGGGAAGGTCACACCCTGCTGGTCGCTGCCCGAACCGAGCTGCTCGAGAAGGTTCTGGTTCAGATCACCGGTGTTGAAGATGTAGCCGCCATCGAGATCGCCGGACCCGGGGCCGGTGGGATCGGTGGTGATCTGGTTGCCCTTGGTGATGCCGATGAAGCCCGCGATATCTGTCGGATCGCCATTCTCGAAGCCTTCGAGCACGATCTCGGTCAGGACTTGGCCCGCCGCCACTTCGAAGGTGAAGTAATCGCGGTCGCGGCCATCGGGTCCGTTATCGCCGGCCTGCTGCGCCACGAGACTGTTGTCGCCATCCAGCAGTACGCCGAGATCCGTCGGCGCAAGGCCGTCCTCGGAGAAGTCGCCGAAGCCGGTGCCATTGAAGTTGTCCGGTCCCTCTTCCGCGATCGCGATCTGCGGCGATGTGACGTCGAGATAGTCCCAGGCCGCCGCGAAGCTCCCGAGGGTCTGGTAGTCGTTGGAGGTCACGCCGATATGCGTGGCGCCGCTGCCGAGGTTGGTGACCACTGCTGCCGGGGCCTGCGCCGGGGCCACGGTCATGAAGCCCGGGGTGTCGATCGGGCGCACGCCGCCCAGCACGTTGCCCGCGGCATCGAACAGCGTCACGTAGGTCGACACCATGCCCGTGGCGAGATCGACGCCCATACCCAGTTCCAGATCGGCCACGTCGAAGAGCGAAGCCCCCGGTGCCATCGCGGTGAGCTTGATCGGCACATCGATGCCGACGCCGGCGGTCGGGTTGCTCCACAGCTGAATGCCGGTGTCACCACTGGCGACGCCCCCCCAGACCAGCTTCACAAGTTCGTTCTTGGCCTGTGTGCCGGTGCCGAAAACGATGCCCTGCTGGGCATAGTTCGGGACATTACCGTTGGTGATGGGGGGCGTCTGGTCTGCAAGCAGCGCCTCGGTGAAGGGATTCGTGAAGCGGGTCGCGATATGCACGGTCTCGAGCGCGGGGTCGGTCAGGTCGACGATCTTGGTGAAGTCGTTCTTGCTCGCCGTGCCGCCCTGGTTGATGTCGCCATCGGCGGTCTGCACCACCAGTTTGCCCCCGGCCATCGTGGCGTCGCCCGCAACGATGGCGCCGCTGCCGCCAAGGGCGCTGTCGAAACCGCCATCGGCCAGCGGGTCAGTGCCCGTCTCGAAGTCGAGCGCGAACAGCGTTCCGCCCACGGGAATGCCGCCCGAGGCATCGCTCGCCGCGATGGTGACGGTGGCACTGGCCTTCGCGATGACGGCCGGCCCGGAGGCGTTCGACAGCGTGACGCTCAGCGTCTCTGCGCTTTCCTCGGTCTCGTCATCCACGATGGGCAACGTGACGGTGGCGCTCGTCTGGTTCGCGGCGAAGGTCACCTGGGTCGTGGAAAGGGCGCCGATATCGGCCGCATCGGCCGAGCCGTCGAGCGACAAGGTGACGTCGACCGTGGTTTCCTCGGAGACATCCCCGATGCGGGAGATGGTGATCTCGGCCACCTCGCCCTCGGCTACCGAGACATCGCTCACCGAGAGCGTCGGCGGCAGGTCGGCATCGACCGCGTCGTAGACCACGATGGCGCTGTAGCCGGGCTGGCCTGCGGTCACATCGTCGACGATGACCTCGATGGTGCCATCGGTGACCGTCACCGCCTTGCGGATGAAGCTGGGCTTGTCGGCGCCAGGTCCGCCATCCGCCGCGGCGAAGGCGTCGTAATCGTTGCCGAAGACGACACCATTGACCGTGAAATCGCCAACGCGCTTGCCGGCTTCGGCCCAGAACAGTTCGGCGAAGTGCAGCTCGACCACGTAGGTGCCATTGGCGAACCCGTCGAAGGTCGATGTCCAGCTTCCCGCGCTCGAGTCGCGGTAGGTGTGATAGGCCGAGCCATCGAGATCGACATCGCCCCCGTTCGAGCCCGTGCCGCCCAGCTGGCCGTCGACATTGCTGTTCAGCGCGGCATTGCTCTTGGGCGAGGTGTGGTAGGCGTTGTTGTCGGCCTCGAAGGCGATGGGGTTGCCTGCGGCGTCGGTGATCAGGCTGTCCGCCGCGATTGCCCCGCCATAGCGGTTGTTGTCGACCGCGCCCCCATCGAGCGGATCAGCCGCGAGACTGGTGGCGGGGGTGGTGTCGGTCGTGCCGATGTTGATGGCGCGCACGACATTCCCGCGCACCAGCGCGTCGAGATTGGATTGCACGACAAAGCCGGCCGAGGCAGCTCCGGTCGTATTGCCGCCCGCATCGCTGAAGGCGTTGGCGTCCACCGAGATCGTGCCGGTGGAGCCGTTGATCCAAGCGTTGTTCTCTCCCGTGACCTGGTAGGTCAAGGTGGCCGTCTTACCGTTGTCCGACAACGCCACGACGGGTGCGGTGATCGCATCCGGCGTGATCCCGGTGAAGGAGATCTCGCTGCCATCGAGGCCCGCGAAATCCGCCAGATCGAAGCCCGTCTCGTCCGAGACGACCACGGTCAGGGCCCGCTCGCCGTCACTGAAGTTCTGCGGGTTCTCGAGGCTGATCTCCTCGATCACCGGGGCTGCCGTATCCACCGGCGGCACATAGCCGCCGCTGGTGGACCACACGACGAGGCCCGACAGCTTGCCCTGATTCACGTCGGCGGCAGGGAACTCGATGTTCAGCATGCCGTCGGTGACCTCGACCTCGTAGGTCCTGACGAGCTGCTTGCCGTTGCCGCCGGCCTCGGCGTGGATGTCGATGTTGGCAAAGGCCTCCTGGCCTTCGACGTTGATGTCGAAGACGCGGCTGCCAGTGCCGCCACCGCCCGGGAACGTGCCGCCGCCAAAGAAGATTTCGGCGAAGATGAAGTCGATCAGGTAAGTGCCGTTCGGCACCTCGATGTCATAACCGAAAGGACTTGCGTTCGAGCGCTCGTTGGCCAGCAGGGGATCGAGGTCGGTGTCCGGGAAATCGAAGCTGTTCGAGACTCCGTTGCTGTAGCTCTTGGTGGCGCCAGGCGTGGTGAAGCCGGGGCCGTCCACGGCGCCGCCCTCGTCGCCCACGAAGGTCAGTTCAGTGTCACGGAGCGTGCCGGTGAATGTCCCGATGCCGCCCGCATTGATGGCCACGACCGGCTCCAGGGGCGCACGCGCGGTGACACGCAGCCCCTCCGGGGTGTCCTCGAGATTGACGCGGTCCGCGGCGTCCTCGGCGGTGACATCCTGGAAGTTCTCGCCATCCAAGGTGATCACCTGGCCGTTGATCGTCAGCTTCAGCGATCCCGGGGCGTAGTCAATCGTGTCGATGTCGGCGGTCGAGAGATCCTCGATCACCAGCGCATCCTCGTGGGAGAAGTCGGTGATGGTATCCCCGCCGAGATGGGCCAGGGAGCCCCGCACTACATCCGCGCCGGCGCCGGTGGTGATGGTGTTGGCGCCCGCGCCCACCGTGATCGTGTTGTCCAGGTCGTTCGCGGTGACAGCGAAGTCACCGGTGGTCGCGCGCGCGTCCAGGTTCTCGACCGCGGGCTGGAGCGTCACCGGCGCCGTATCGTCGCCCTCGTAGAGGACCGTGTCGGTCCCGGAGGTTCCCGCCACCGCGTTGACCGCAGCGGCGTCGGCGGCGGCGATCTCGTTGCCGAAGGCCTCGACCCGGATCTCGGCGATGTCGACCGCCGTGAAGGAAACGCCGTCATCCTTCTCGGCCACGAGGCCGATCGCCGCCCCCGAGCTGAGCTCGGTGTCGGCGTCGGAGATCGTGTGGGTCCCGTCGAGCACGGCGCGCAGCACGCCCGCCGGCAGGTTGGCATCGAGGCTGACCTCGGTGAAGGCCGCATCGTCGCTGGTCTTGTAGCGCGCCGCGATCGTGTAATTGCCACCGATATCAGCGATCTCCAGCTGGAGCGTCACCAGCTTGGCGCGCAGCGCCGAGGCGTCGCCTGTCGTGAGCGCCGCTAGGAAGTCCGCGTCGGTGACCGTGGCGATCACCTCGTAGACGTCGTTCTGCTCGATTCCGAGCTCGAGGCCGAGCCCGCCATTCACGTCGCCCCAGACGAAGCGCAGGAAGTTCGACTGCGTGCCATCGCCGAACATCAGGCCGGTGATGCGGCCACCGCCCGGCTGGTCGCCATACCAGTTGGCAATGTCGATTTCGGCGGTGAGACGCTGCACGTCATCGGCGATCTTCACACCGGTCTGCAGACCGTCGCGCAGGGTGTTGGCCGCGCCCAGGGCGGTGCCGTCCTGGACGTTCTTGATCTGCAGGATCGGCGCGTTGGCGCCGGGGATGATGTTGCCCGCATTGTCGAACAGACCGTCGAACTGATCGGCAGGGGCGGCCCCGTCGGCCGCGGTGTTCGCATCACGGTTCGGCGTCTTGCCATCGAGCGCTGCGCCCAGAAGACCGGTATCGCCGAAGGTACCGTAGAAATCGGGGTTGGCGCCGAGATCCACTTGGCTGAAGTTCAGCTCCAGCCGCTCGCCCGCGCCAAGCGCGATACCGTTATCGGCGTCGAACTCGAAGGGGTCGTTGATGTGATCGACACCGTCGAGGTCGTTGTCGGTGGGATCGAACGGCTCCTGGCCCGCATAGAAGTTCTGCCCGAGCAGCGCGTTGCTTGCGGCGTTGCCCGGCTGCAGGATCTCGATGACCGGGCCGTTTTCCTTGTAGATCGCCCCCCAGACCGAGCCGCGGAAGGCCCCGTTGTTGCCAAAGGCCGACAGGTCGTCGCCGATCGACGCCAGGCCGAGGGGCGCGCCGCCCGACCCGAAGAAGCCGCGATCTTCGGCGATCGTCCGGCCGTTCTCGGTCGTGGTCTGGACGATGCCGTCGCTGTTGCGGCCGATGATGTAGTATTGGCTCTGGCCGAGGCTGGCGGCGAACAGCGCCCCCTTCATGGTGCCCTGCCCCGCATCGTCGAAGATCGACGAGGTGTACTCGGCCAGGCCGTTGATCGATCCCTTGCCGGTATCGATGGCCCCATCGGTGAAGCCCGCCTCGCGGTAATCCCCCTCGATGGCATTCACCTGATGCACGATCTCGTCGATGTCGGCCGGCAGGCCCAGCGGACCGTTCGCATCCTCGACAAGCGAGAACACCCCCGCTGTCGTCGGCAGGCTGTAGTTGCTCACGAACTGGTCGGCGTAGCGCTGGCCGGGATCGAGGGCGACGACATTGTCGGCGATGAACTGGTTCGAATACCCGATGGACTGGAACCAGGCGACGACCTCGAGAAAGTCGCTCGAGCCGTTGCCCTTGTCGACGTTCGAAACCATCAGCTTCGCCCCGTCGAGGCCGGCATTGGGCGAGTAGAGAATGCCCGCGCGCGCGCCTTCGGCACGGGTCGGGTTGGCATGGCCGCCATAGACCAGCGTCAGCGGCTCGTCGAAATCCGGATGGTCCCACTGGTAGGTCAAGGCCCCGCCCTGACCTGCGGACAGACTCCGCCCGTTGAGGTCGTCCGAGCGTGTGACCTCGTGCATCTGATCCCAGTTCGCAGGGTCGAAATTGCCGGTGACCTCACTGTTGTCGTTAACGAACAGATTGGTGGCGATGTAGCCCGCAGGCGGGCCGTTCAGTTCGGCCGCCTCGGTGGCATTCGTGTCGCCGTCGGAATCCTCGCCCGCCGGCCGGCCGCCCCAGTTGTTGTTGGCGCCGTTGTCATAGGTCCAGACGCGGCCATCCTCGGTCACCTCGACATCATAGGCATTGCGATAACCGGCCGAGTAGATCTGAACGGGACCGTCCGCGATGACCTTGGCCGAGTTCAGGCCGTCATTGCCGCCGAACGGATCGTTGTTGTCCGCCCCGTCGCGAGTCGGGTCGTCGAGCGTCGGAAGGTCGTAGACATAGGCGCGGCCCTTGTCGAACTTGGGGCCGTCCTGGGTCTCGATCGCGCGGATCTCGTCGAGGTCGATCTCGAGGATGGCGGCCGAGAGCGGTTGCTCCTGCTGGCCTGCGAAATTGTTGGAGGGCGCGCCGGTGTTGGCGTTGCCGCCATTGGCGACGATGAGACGCTCGGACAGCAGCAGGCCGGTATCCGGATCGATCTCCTGGATCACCTCCAGGCCGTTCGTGGCGTGGTTTTCCTCGGAGCGCGCCAGGCCGCGCACGATGTCGACCGCCTCCCAGCTGTCGGGGCCGGTCTGGGTCAGCCTGGTGATGACGCCGGAATTGGTGTCGAGATTGACGTCGCTGCCGCCCCCGCCGGCGCCGATCCGGCTGTCGGAGGAAGTAACGTAGAGGGAGACCGCGGGCTTTCCGTCGATCAACACCGGCTGACCGCTCGCATCGAATTGCGGCGTCGCGTCGATCCCGGTCACCTGCCGCTTCGTGCCGGTGCTCGCGCTGCCATCATCATTGTAATTAGGAATGGATTTCACGTGGGGCAGCGTGATCTGGTCGGTCACGTAGAACTGCCCGGTGTTGTCGCCGTCGCTCGGATCAGGATCCCCGAAGGCGACGGTCAGGACATGCACATCCCCATCCACCTCCGTGACGTAGAGCCGACCATCCGCCCCCCAAATCAGCGCGGTGGGCTGGGACAGGCCGCCGAAACCATTGAAATCAAGAGAGCTCGCGGAAAAATCGTTGGAAACAGCCATGACCATTACCCTCTAAAAACTTGTTAAAAATATACAGAAACGCTGAATAGCGCTTCGGCCGCCAATCAAATTTCAAAAAGCTGGTTTGGGTAAAATGTCGAAGACATCGCCGAGCACGGGCGATCTCATCGCATCATTCCCCCACGATCAAATCCGGCACAAAACGCCTGTCGATCGATTGCCCCTCATACCTCTGACGTTACGTTACCAATCCGCTGCCACAGGACAAACACTTTTTCGACTTTAATGCAAAAATATGGTATATTTGAAACTTATGTACATTTGATTTAAATATTATGTTATAATGTTTCGTTATTGATCTTATTATTATAATTATATTTCCCGGCATGTTTTTTGTATATTATTTGTCCACCCGGTCCAGTTCCGAACGCTTCGCCTGCCTTACTTATGCAATTTTTTTTCCAGTTCAATCGCTTATTGGCCAGGGCTAGAAGATTCGCGTAATTCTTGTGCAAATGACTGACGCAGTCGGCTTTGATGCAGAACTCCCCCGCATTGCCAAGATCGTTCTCGTGGGATGAAACTACCGGGGTGACCTGAGACCCGTCTTTCCTCCGGTTTGACGGAGAATCCATGGGTGGTTTCTGAGGCTATGCGGCCTGCTGTTCCAGTGCTGTTTTCATGGCAAATTCGGCGGGTGGGATATTGCCCAAGGCTGA
>NZ_FWFY01000001.1 GCF_900172345.1 Limimaricola soesokkakensis | reverse complement strand
TACCGGACGCCCGACATCAGCGGGCTGATCGAAACGGTGATCGGCGCCGACGGGGCCACGAACGCCGCCCTGGCCTTCATCGTCGCGGGCAGCGGCAGCCGGGTGGCGAGCAGCTTCGACAGCGGCGACGCGCCCGAGTTGGTCCTCGTGCTCGACGACGGAAGCGCGCTCACACTGTGAGCCCACGCATGCGCCCCCGGCCGGAAAAGCGGCCGGGGGCGTATGCCATTCCATGTTCCTTGGCGTTGCGGGGCATTGGGAATGGCACTTGAGTGCTCGGCAGTTCGCCCCGCATCACCCATAGGCTTCTGATCCGCTTACTGCTTATGTCGCAAAGTAGTGATTTGAAGGCTTTAGCAGGCGATACGTCGAAACCTCACGAATTTCCAAGCTGTGATAGGTTAGGACACGGCACCTACGAACAGGGTGACTTCCTACCCCGCCGCCTGATCAATTCATCTCATAAGTTGTCGGATGTGATACAGAGAGACTTCAGGCACGACCAAGCCAGTTGACCGGAACTCGAACACTGGCTTGAGCTACCAGTCACTGATCCGCCAGCCATACGTTCGCTGCCATATCCCGCCTCTCGACGACAGTCATGGGCAGTTTGACGCAGCGGGTCTGGGGCTCTCTGGCGAGACGACAGCGCAGCCAAACGCCGGCGCAATCGCGATACTTTCCCGGTAAAAACGACCTGACGAAAGCGGCTGGCCGTCGAGGATCTCCAGCCATCATTCGTCCAATTGCCCCTCCCCGACCTTGCAGGTCAGGGGAGTACGGACCAAGGCACATCCATAGCCCCGATCGGAAGTCTCAGGACCAAGTCCAAGCTACCAAACCGCAATGGGCACGGTCGAGCAACGACCCACAGCCCTCTGCCGCCGCTAAGACATCCACCGTTGTCAGCGATTGGCCCGTGCCAGAAATCCGACCGCGACCAGACCGACAGCTGTGATCATCAAAGCCGCCGGCGCCGCCTCGGCAATGTTCTCGAGGCTGGCCTTGGCATGCACCCGCGTCGCCAGCGTGTCATAGCCGAACGGCCGCAGCAGCAGCGTCGCCGGCAGTTCCTTCATGCAGTCGACGAAGACCAGCAGCAGCGCCGAGCCGACGCTGGCCCGGATCAAGGGGACATGGATGCGCCGCAAGGTGCCCCCGGCGCTCTGGCCGAGCGAACGCGCGGCCATCGGCAGACTGGGCGAAACCCGGCCCAAGGCCGCGTCGGCGGTGCCTTGCGCGATGGCGAAGAAGCGCACGCAATAGGCCAGGACCAGCCCCGCCGCGGTGCCGGTGAAGATCAACCCGGGATCGCGGCCGGTGAGTTCGAGGATCGCGTCGGCCAAGGCGTTGTCGAAGAACGCGAGCGGAATCAGGATGCCGATCCCAAGCACCGCGCCCGGAGCCGCGTAGCCGATCGCCGTCACCGGCAGCAGCAGCACCGGCAGGCGGCGCCCCGAGAGCCGGGTGCCATAGACCATGAAAAGCCCCGCCAGAACGGTCAGGAACGCCGCGGTGCCGCCCGTGGCCAGCGTGTGGAACAGCGCCCGGCTCAGCCCCGGCGCCGCCCATTCGTGGGCGTCGAGCGCGTGGCTCGCCAGCACCGCCACCGGCAGCACGAACCCCGCAAGGAAAGGCAGCAGGCAGGCGATGAATGCCAAGATGCCCTGACCGCCGCTCAGTCGCATCGGTGTCACGGGGCGCGGCTGGCGGGCCGAGCCGAAGAAACGCAGCCGCCTGCGGCTCAGCTTCTCCAAGGTTACCAGAAAGACGATCATCGCCAGCACCAGCGTCGCGATCTGCGCCGCACCACCGAGATTGCCCGCCTGCAACCAGACGGTGAAGATGCCGGTGGTCAGCGTCTGCACCGCGAAATAATCGACCACGCCGAAATCATTGACCGTTTCCATCATCACCACCGCGACGCCCGCCGCGATGGCCGGCCGGATCAGCGGCAGCCCGACCCGGAAGAACCGGCCCCACGGCCCCACGCCCAGCGCGCGGGCCACCTCGAAACCGGCGCCGGACTGTTCGCGCAGCGCCGCGCGGGCGAGCAGGTAGACATAGGGGTAGAGCGCGGCCGAAAGCACGAGAATCGCCGCGCCTCGTGATCGGATCTGCGGAAAGGCATAGTCGCGCGCGTCCTGCCAGCCCATCAGGCCGCGCAGGCCGGTCTGCACCGGACCTGCATATTCGAGGAAATCCACCAGCGCATAGGCGCCGACATAAGCCGGCACCGCGAGCGGCAGCAGCAGCGCCCATTGCAGCCAGGAATGACCTGGAAAGCGATACATCACCACCAGCCATGCCGCTCCCGCCCCCACGGCCGCCGTGATCGCGCCGACCGACAGCATCAGCAGCACCGTGTTGCCCAGATAGCGCGGCAGCGTCGTCGAAAGCAGATGCGGCCAGATGTTGTCTTCGGGATGGAAGGCAAGCCAGACCACCGAAATCACGGGCAAAAGCACCAGCGCCGCGATCGACACCGCCCCGACCGACCATGGATCGAAGCTGCGCCACGCGCCGCCGGGAGCGATTGTCTGACTGGTTTTATCGGACATGGATGCGGCGGTAGCTCATAGCGGTTTCGCTGTCCAGACAACTCATTATATTGGCCGGAACATGGGCGGAGGGGCCGGCGTCGCACCGCCCGGACCGGCCGACGGATTATGACCGCCCCGGCGGAAGAAAACAGCCCCGCAACAGGCGGGAAAGGGACCACGCGCGCATGGAGATCGCCTTTCACATCGGCGCCAACTGCACCGATGACGACCGGCTGCTGAAGTCGGTGACCAAGAACCAGCCGACGCTGGCGGAACGGGGCATCCGTGTGCCGGGACCCGCGCGCTACCGGCGCCTGCTGCGCGAGACGATCCAGCACCTGCGCGGCGCCGAGCCAGAGCCCGGCACGCGCGACGTGCTGGTCGATGCGATCATCGATCACGGCGAAACCACAGAGCGGCTGGTGCTGGGCAACCCGGCTTTCATCTGCACCCCAGCCCGCATCTGCGACGCAGGCTGCTTCCATGAGCTCGCGGGCTTCAAAGCGCGCGCGCTCGCGACGCTGTTTCCCGACGACCGGATCGAGCTGTTCTTGGGCATCCGCAACCCGGCGAGCTTTCTCCCCGCCTGCTGGGAGCAGACGCGCGGCCGAGCCTTCGAGGAATTCATGGCCGATCTCGATCCGCGCACGATTCTCTGGTCGGACGTGCTGGTGCGGCTACGCGAAGCGGCGCCCCGCGCGCAGCTCACGGTCTGGTGCGACGAGGATTCGGCGCTGCTATGGCCCGAGCTGGTCCGGGCCTTGGCCGGGATGGCATCCGACAGCCCGGTCGAGGGAGCGCATGATCTGGTGGACGAGATCATGCGCCCCGAGGGGGCCGCGCGGCTGCGCGCCTATCTCGACAAACACCCGCCGGCCAATGCTGCGCAGCACCGGCGCATCGTCTCGGCCTTTCTCGACAAATATGCCCGCGACGATGCGGTCGAGACGGTGATCGACCTGCCGGGCTGGGATGCCGCGCTCGTGGCGGAGCTGACAGCGATCTACGAAGCCGATCTGAAGCGTATCGCGGCCATGGAGGGGGTGCGCTTCATCTCACCCTGAGATGCGATGGCGCCCCCGTCGGGCTCAGCTCATGCCGAGCGCGGCCTTGTACATGTCGAGCACCGCCTCTTCCTCGGCGATGTCGTCGGCGTCGCGCTTCCTGAGCGCGATCACCTTGCGCATGACCTTAGTATCGTAGCCGCGGCCCTTGGCCTCGGCCATGACTTCCTTGATCTGCTCGGCGATGTCCTTTTTCTCGGCCTCGAGATGCTCGACGCGCTCGATGAACTGGCGCAGCTCCTCGCCTGCCGCGTTGCTCTGCACGTCGATCACGGATGCGTCGCTCATGTGGGTCTCCTGATGGGCCGATGGTCGGGCCTTCTCCCTAGCGCCGGGCCGGGGCGGCATCAAGCGCCCGGTCCAGCCTGCCGCGACGGCGCGCGGGCTTGTGCCGTATCGCCGCTGGCGCTAGTCCGATCTGCGAAAAACAGGGAGTGCTGGCATGGACATCGTCATCTGGATCGGCGCGGCGATCACGCTGGCAGGTTTCGCCGCCATCCTGTGGAGCCTGCTCGCGGTGATGCGACTGCGGCGTCAGGGCCTCGACGACGCGCAGATGCGGGCGCGGCTGGCGCGGGTGGTGCCGCTCAACATCGGGGCGCTGATGTTGTCGATGCTGGGGCTGATGATGGTCGTGGTCGGCATCATCCTGTCTTGATCTCGGCCACCCGGCCGCGTCGCAGCGCCGCATCGAGATCGCCATCCGTATCGACCGACGCGCGCAGCAATGGCGGCACCTCGAACACCGGGTTCGCCCCGGCCCAGTCTTCCATCATGGCCACGAGTTCGGCCATGCCGAAGCTCCGCGCCGCGTGAAACGGCCCGCCTGACAACCGCGACCAGCCGAGGCCATGCACTGCCAGCGCGTCGAGATCGGCGCTGCGCGCCACGCGTCCGGCGGCAAGGAGACGCGCGCCCTGCGCCACAGCCGCGGCGAGCCGCATTTCGCCCTCCAGCCCCTCGCCGCCGCGGCCCAGCGCAGCCAGCAGGCTGCGCCCCTGAGCGGTCGGTGCGGGGGTTCCGCCGTCCCGTTCGAGCAGCGACGGCGAAATCCGCCTTTCGGCAAAGTAGACATGGCGCAGCGCCGCGAATTGCGGGTCCGCCAGCGCGTCCAGATGCGCCGTCCGCTCGAAACGCAGGGCCGAGGCCGCCGGCAGCAGCAGCGCCGCCTCGATGCAATCGACGACGCGCGAGGCGCTGCGCAGCGGCGCGCCGTCGGTGGCGCGGCGGCGGCGCTGCACCGCATCGAGCCACGCCATGCCATCGACCATGAGCTCGCGGCGACCGGCGACCGGCCGGGGCCGGATGCCCGCTGCGGCGAGCTGCGCCGCCAAGGCGCGAGCCGAGGCATCGATGTCCTCCTCCACCACGCCGTCGATCAGCCCCGCCTGCCGCGCCATCTGCGCCGTGATCGGTCGGCCCCGCAGCAGCATATCGAGCGCCGTCTCGGCTCCGCACAGGGCGGCGAGCCTCTGTCCGCCCCCCGCCCCGGGCGGCAGGCCGAGAACGATGTCCGGCAGACCGATCCGGGCCGAGGGCACGGCCAGTCGGTAATGCGCGGCTAGGGCCAGCTCGGCCCCGCCGCCGATGGCGCTGCCCGGCAGCGCCGCCACCACCGGGATCGGCAAGCGTTCGATCCGCGCGCAGATCTCGTGCAAGGCGGGCGTCCCGGAAGCGGCCTCGGCATCGATCTCGCGCAGGTCGAGACCGACCGAGAACACTTCGTTGGCGCTGCCGAGCACCATGCCGCGCGGTGCCTCCGCGGTGTCAAGAGAGGCCTCGATCCCGTCGAGCGCCGCCGCGAGACCGCGCAGCGTATCGGCGCCGAGCGCGTTGCCCGGCGGGAGATCGAGCGTCACCGCCGCGATCTGGTCGGTGATCCGTGTCGTGACCGGCCCGCCACCCATCGCCGCCATCCCTCTCTGCCCAGTTGTGACCATGATCGGCGGCGGATCGCCCATGCGCAAGGCCCCGCGCGGTCGCCGTCCCAAGGAGATGGCCAAGGCGCAACGCCGCTGGACGCGCGCGTGACGGCGCGGTAATCATCCGCCATGGATATACGCCGCATCAGCCCCGACTACGCCGTCAGCCCGCAGATCGAGCCGGAGGACATTCCCGCCATCGCCGAGGCAGGCTTTGCCACGGTGCTTTGCAACCGTCCGGATGAAGAGGTGCCCGCCGAGTTGCAGGCCGAGACGCTGCGCATCGCTGCCGAGGCGGCCGGCCTGCGCTTTGCCACGAACCCGGTGACCCACCAGGGGCTGAACCGCGAGATCATCGACCGGCAGATGCAGGTGCTCGATAGTTCCGACGGCCCGGTGCTGGCCTATTGCGCCTCCGGCACCCGCTCCTCGATCGTCTGGTCCCTGGGCCAAGTCGGACGGCAGGGAACCGACGAGATCATCGCCGCCACGGCCAAGGCCGGATATGACCTCGAGCGGCTGCGCCCGCAGCTCGAAGCCCTGCGCGAAGACGAAGGCGAAGACGACGCCGCACCCGAAGAGTGAGCTCATACCCTCATCCCGGAAGCCGCGGCGGGATCTCCGGCAGGTCTTCCTGAGGCTCCGGCGGGGCAAGGCGCACCGCCCGCAGCCCTGCCCGCTGCCCCAGCCTCACCTTGGCGACCTCACGCCCCCGGGCGTCTTCTAGCCGCACCGCGGACAGGTCCACGCCCGGCAGCATCACGAGGTCGCCCGGGGCGAAACCCTCGGCTTCTCGCGCGGGGACACGCCATCGGTGAAGCACCGCCTCGAGCTCGGCCGGGGCCTGCAAGACCGTTTCTCGCAAAGCCCTCTGCCACCGCTCGGCCCCGGTGTCATCGGCGGCCTTGGCAGGTTCCGACAGCGCCAGCAGGAGACGTCCGAAACGACCGCTTGCCGGACCGATCTCCACCTCGAAACTCAGTCGTCCGTAACGCGCCTCCGGCAGAATCAGCCCCGCCGCCCGGGCATCCGGCAGCCGCTGGCCAGGTCGTACGTCGCGTATCGGCGGCAGACCCGGCATGTCGAGCGCCGCCAGACGGCTCAACAGCCCATGCAGCAATGGCGCCATCATCGCCGCCTCCGTGCCGGTGACGGGACCGGGCGTGACCGCGCTTCCGCGGGGCGCCCCGAGTGTCTGGCTCTCGACCACGGCGCAGCGCAGTTGGGGCTCGATCGCGGCCAAGCCGGTAATCGCCCCCGGTGGCCCCAATCCTACCAGCAGTGCCGACGCATCGAGCCCGGCCACGAGTTGCGCGCGCTCCTCGGACCCGCGCGCCACGCTAAGCGTGACGAGCGGCAGGCCGATGCTGTCCTGCGCCGCGCGCGCCAGCGCCAGCCCCAACGCGCCCTCTGATGCAGGAGGCGGCGCGGCGCCGGTTTCGCCGCCTACCAACCTGCGCAACACGCTCTCCAACATCATTCGGCCATCCCGTCCCACGGCAGCGGCGAAACGAACCGCTGCCAAGCGCAGATCTACACCGCGACCGGTTGATCGATCGCTAATGCCGCAGCGTTTCGCGGCAGCTCGACCCGAAAGGTCGTGCCTTCGGAGCCCGGCAGGTGCCGCACCGCGCCGCCCAGGCGCGTCATGATCTCGCGACAGATCGCCAAGCCAAGCCCGGCGCCACCGGCGCGGCCGGGGTCGCTCAGCCGCGAGAATTTTTCGAAGATCACCCGCCCCTGCTCGGCCGGAATGCCCGAGCCGTTGTCGATGAAATCGACGGCGCCGGGTTCGGGCCGCCAGACGATACGCAGCTCGGGCTCTGCCGCGTCACAGTATTTTCGGGCATTGGCGATCAGGTTGATGAAGACCTGCGCCAGCCGATCCGGGTCGGTCTCTATCTCCACCGCTTCGGCGGCGCGGTCCCGAAGAAGCCGCAGCCCGCCGGGATCGGGCAAGGCGGCGGCCAATGCCCGGTCCAGCACCTCGGCCAACACCACGCGCCGCAGATCGAGCCGCCCCTGCCCCGCCTCCAGCACCGCGAGATCGAGCAGATCATCGAGCAGCCGCGTAAGCCGTCCCGCCTCGTCGCCAATGATCGCCGCGAACCGCGCCTGCTCATCGGGGGCGAGCCCGCCCTCCCGCAGGATCTCGGCAAAGGCACGGATCGAGGTCATCGGCGTGCGCAATTCGTGGCTGACCTGGCTCAGGAAGCCGTCCTTCTGCACCGAGAGCGCTGTGAGGTTCGCATTGGCCTCGCGCAGCGCCATGGCGGTGCGTTCCAGCTCGGCCGACTTCTGTTCGAGGCGACCGGAGTATTCCATGATCTGTGCCGTCTCGTCGGCCACGGCGATCAGCTCCTCGACCGTCACGCTCGCGCCTTCGGTCATCTGGCCGATCATCGCATGGGCCGTCGCCGCGCCGACCGAGCCGGCAAGCTCGCGCTCGAGCGCACGGATAAATTCGGGCGTGACGTCGGGCAAGGCACCGTCGCGCCCCTGCGCCGCAGCGGCGCCCGCGAAGATCGCCTGCGCCTCGGCGGATCCGAGAATGCGTTGCGCCATGACCAGCAGGGTTTCGGCATCCGCGGCACCGCGAGCCCATCCGCCTGGTCCGCCGGAATGGTCGAACACGCCGACGAACTGCGCGCCTTGCAGCCGCTCCACCGGACCCGGAAAGCTCGCCAGCGACACCGCCACGAAGGCCATGCTGTTGAGCACCAGCGACCACAGCGCCGCGTGCAGAACCGGGTCGAGCCCTTCGGCCCCGAACAGTGCCTGCGGCCGCAGCCATGCCAGCCCGAATGGCCCCTGCGTCATTACGGCGGCCGGGATCGCCGTGCCGTCGCCGACGCTGGGCAGGAACATGCTCCAGAGCCAGACCGCGAAGCCGATCACGAGCCCCGCCGCCGCCCCGTTGCGTGTGGCGCCGCGCCAGAACAGCCCGCCGAGCATCGCCGGAAGCACCTGAACAACGCCGACGAATGCCACCAGACCGATCGACGCCAATGCGGCACCGCCGCCCGAGAGCCGGAAATAGAGATAGCCCAGCCCCAGCACGCCGAGGATCGACAGCCTGCGCGAGATCAGCACCATGCCTCGCACATCGCCGGACATCACCGCGCCCTGCGCCCGCGCATGCAGCCAGAGCGGCACGACGATGTGGTTCGACACCATGGTCGCCAAGGCGATGGTCGCCACCATCACCATGGAGGCGGCCGAGGAAAAGCCGCCGAGAAAGGCCCAGGCCGCCAGCCCGTCGCGCCCCTCGGCCAAGGGTAGCGTCAACACGAACATGTCCGGATTGGAGCCGTCGGGCAGACGCTCGAGCCCCATCACGGCGATCGGCACCACGAAAAGGCTCATCAACAGCAGGTAGAGCGGAAAGGCCCAGCTCGCCGTGCCCAAGTGCGATTCATCTGCGTTTTCGACGACCAGCACTTGGAACATGCGCGGCAGGCAGAGCAGCGCCGCCGCCGAGAGCAGGGTGAAGCCGATCCAGCGCCCGCCCGACTGCTCCCAGGCGGCGATTGGCGAGGCATCGATCCGCTCCAGCATCGCCGAAGGGCCGCCGCCCAGATCCCAGACCACGAAGATGCCCACCGCGAGCAAGGCGCCGATCTTGACCACCGCCTCGACCGCGATCGCCATGACGATGCCGTGGTGGCGTTCGTTTGCGTCGAGATTGCGGGTGCCGAAGAGGATGGTGAACAAGGCCAGCCCGATGGCCGACCAAAGTGCCACCGAACCGCCATCCGCCGCCGTGTCGCCGGGTCCGGCGAAGACATCGAGCGACTGTGCGATGGATTGCAACTGCAGCGCGATATAGGGGGTGACACCGACCACCGCGAGCAAGGTGACGATTACGCCCAGCAGCGTCGACTTGCCGAAGCGCGAGGAAATCAGGTCGGCGATTGAGGTGATACGCTGCGCCCGACCGACCCGCACCAGCTTGCGCAGGAGCCACCACCAACCCAGCATCACGAGGCTTGGGCCGAGATAGATGGTCAGGTATTCGAGGCCGGAGCGCGCGGCGTATCCGACCGCCCCGTAGAAGGTCCAGGCGGTGCAGTAGATCGACAGCGACAGCGTGTAGATCCAAGGGCTTCGGAGCCAGCCATCTCGGCCCTGCGCGGCACGGCGTTCGGCGGCAAAGGCGACACCGAACAGGAAGGCCACGTAGAGCAGCGCGATTCCGACCAGCCCGTTGAAGCCGAGCATCTCAGCTCTCCTCGGCGCGGGCGGCACGGCGCAGCGCGCGCGCCAGCAGCACCGCGACCAGCACGCTCAGCGCCCATGTCACGAAGAGATAGACCAGCACCCGCGAGGCCGGCGTATCGCCGCGGGGCCACAGGAGCGGCAGGGCCCAGAGAAAGCCCGCCGCGAGCGGCGCCAGCAGCGCCGCGTCGCGCAGCCTGCGACGGCGATAGGAGGCGCGGGCGAGGAAGATCGGCCGCCGCCCGGGGCGCGTGTCCTCACCCCCCGGCAAGGGCGCGGACCCGGTCGAGAACCTCGGCGTTCGAGAAGGGCTTGGTCATGAAATGCGTAGCGCCGAGGCTGAGCGCCAGTTCGCGGTCGCGGGCCTGACCGCGCGCGGTGAGCATCATCACCGGAATGCCGCGCGTTTCCTCGGCATCGCGCAGCTCCTGCAGGATGTCATAGCCCGAACGTCCCGGCAGCATCGCGTCGAGGATCACGAGATCGGGAGGATGCGCGCGGACCCGCTCCGCGGCGCTGGCGCCGTCGGAATGGGTGTGCACGGTCCAGCCGTCGCGCGACAGGATGAAGCTCACGGCCTCGATGATGTTCGGTTCGTCCTCGATCAGCAGGACACGTCTGGCCATGAACGACCCCTCCCCCGGGCCACGCCTCTCCCCCGGTGCGCGGCCGCGAGGATACTATCGTCACCCGGCGGGGCGGTGTCAAAGCATGCGCGACGGTGTCGGCAGAAGCGACGGCTCGCGACGCGCCGGACAGTTGTCGCGCGGGCACAGGCTACAGCCGGGACCGACGGCGCGGCGCGTGGTCTCCGCAGGAGCGATGTCCGAGGGCAGCATCAGCATAACCGCCACCATACGAGGCGGCGCCGTCCAATCAGGGCCAGCCTCAATCGTCGAGACCGCATAGCACAGGGCGGCCGAGGCCGTCTCACCGGGCATCATCGCCAGCGCGCGCAAGGGCCGGCCAGGCTGCGACAGCGCCTCATATATTGGCCAGAGCGGGCAGGCTACGGCGCCGCGCTGCAAGGTCAGCCCGTCGAGAGCACGGCGCGGCCCCAGCGCGCCGCCAGCGTCGCTGGTGACGAGCCCGGCGCGTGCCGGCCCGGCCCCCGGCGGCAGCGCGGCGAGGCGGCGCAACAGTCGCGGCAAGGCGCAGCCCAGACGCGACGCGAGCGCCAGCGGCTCCGGCGTTTCGCGCCAGCCCCGCGCCACGGTCTCGACCGGCAGCGCGGCCGCATCGGCGCGGTAGGTCCTCAGCCAGACGGTGAGGATATCCTGCGCCGCCTCGTCCAGTCCGGACACGCCCTTCGCCACCTCTTCCGGGCTCATCGCGGGGTCAGGGCCCTCGAGCGCCGGGACGTGATGCCCGAGCCGGTCGAGCGCCGCTTCGACCTGGTCGAGCGGCGAGAGCGCCGCGGCGCCTGCCCCGTCACCCTCACCCGGCGCCTCCAGATAGCCGGCCAATCTGCGGCTGCTTTCGGCCAGTCGCAGGCTCTCGGCATGGATGTTGCGGTGGAACCGCGCCTGCCAGTCGCGGTCGAGAGCCTCGTTCCCCGCGAGGATCGAGGCGGTCGAGCGGATCGCCGTGGCGGCAGTGATGACCTGATGCAGCGAGGCCGAAAGCTCAGGATCATGCGCCAGCCGGTCGCTCAGCCCCGCGACCTGCGCCTTGAGCGTTTCGATCATCTCGGCTTGCGTCTCGACCAGGGCCGCCCAGTCCGGAAAGCGGCTCGCGAAAGCCTCGGCGTCCGACGTCGGACGCCCGCGCGCCAAGGCTGCCGCGCTAAGCCGCTCGACACGCGCGCCCCCCGCGCCTTCAGCGATCTGCGCGGGTTCGAGATCGAGCGCCCGGGCCAAGGCATTGAGAAGCCGCCCCCCGATCCGCCGCCGATCATGCTCGATAAGATTGAGGTATGAAGGCGAAATCCCGACCTGCCGCGCGAGTTCGGCCTGCGCCATCCCGGCATCGAGCCGCCGGGCCCGGATCCGACCGCCTGCCAGCATGCGGCGCGAGGATGGTTCAGCCATAACAAAGGCCTAGCCCGATCAAGGGCTTGCTGCGTTCGCGAGAAAATGAATTTACAGCTTTTTGCACTTTCATGTCGATCAATTTACAGAAAAACTCCCTGTCTCCAAGGATTTGTTGCCTCGTTTTCAGTTTCGCCCCGATACTCGGGCTGCACTGATAGGTGTGGCGGCGCGCGGGGGCGGAGGAGGTCCCGGCCGCGTCGACCGGAACTTCAGGGAGGAGACTACATGAGACGACAGAACTTCTCGCGGCGCGGGCTGCTGAAGACCGGCGCGGTGGGCGGCGCCGGTCTGGCCTTGCCGACGATCTTCACCTCGCGCGCATCGGCTTTCACCAACGAACCGACCGGGTCGAGCGTCACTCTCGGCTTCAACGTTCCGCTGACCGGAGCCT
Organism: Limimaricola soesokkakensis; assembly: GCF_900172345.1. Lineage (GTDB taxonomy): Bacteria > Pseudomonadota > Alphaproteobacteria > Rhodobacterales > Rhodobacteraceae > Limimaricola > Limimaricola soesokkakensis. The sequence goes on along the minus strand of NZ_FWFY01000001.1, from coordinate 547,561 downwards.
ATGCCGACGAGGGCGCCGACGAGTTGCGCGCTCTCGAACTCGCGGTCGAGCACCTCAATGGCGGCGGCGATGGCGGCATGCTGCAGACCTTCTCGAGCCAGGCGCTCGACGGCACCGGTATCCTCGGCAAGAAGGTCGAATACGTCACCGGCGACGACCAGACCAAGTCCGACGTCGCCCGCGCCACGGCGCAGTCGATGATCCAGAAGGACGGCGCGGTGATGATCACCGGCGGCTCCTCCTCGGGCACGGCGATCGCGGTGCAGGGCCTGTGCCAGGAAGCCGGCGTCATCTTCATGGCCGGTCTCACCCACTCCAACGACACCACGGGCAAGGATCGCAAGGCCAACGGCTTCCGGCACTTCTTCAACGCCTACATGTCAGCGCAGGCGCTGGCCCCGGTGCTGCAGGGTCTCTACGGCACCGACCGCAAGGCTTACCACCTGACCGCCGACTACACCTGGGGCTGGACCCAGGAGGAATCGATCGCTGCGGCGACCGAGGCAATGGGCTGGCAGACCACCGAGAAGGTGCGCACGCCGCTCGGCGCCGGCGATTTCTCCTCCTACATCGCGCCGGTGCTGAACTCGGGCGCGGACGTGCTAGTGCTCAATCACTACGGCGGCGACATGGTGAACTCGCTGACCCAAGCCGTGCAGTTCGGCCTGCGCGACCGCCAGGCGAACGGCAAGGATTTCCAGATCGTGGTGCCGCTCTACTCCGAACTGATGGCACGCGGCGCCGGCCAGGCGATCAAGGGCATCCCCGGCTCGCAGAACTGGGACTGGAAACTGGAGGATGCCGGCACACAGGCCTTCGTGAAGAGCTTCGGCGAGAAATACGGCTTCCCGCCGAGCCAGGCCGCCCATACCTGCTACGTGCAGACGCTGCTCTATGCCGATGCCGTGGCGCGAGCCGGCGACTTCAACCCCTGCGCGGTGGTCGAGGCGCTGGAGGGCTACGAGTTCGACGGGCTCGGCAACGGTCCGACGCTGTACCGCGCCGACGACCACCAGTGCTTCAAGGACGTGGTCGTGGTGAAGGGCGCCGAGAGCCCGCAGGACGAGTTCCACCTCGTGGAAATCGTCGAGGTCACGCCGACCGAGCAGGTCACCTACCCGCACGACCACCCGATGTTCGCGGGCGGTGCGCTGGGCGAGTGCAACCCGGGGGCCTGAGGCCCCCCTTCGACACCACCGGCCGCGCGGCGCGCGGCCGGTCCCTCCCGACGCGTGCCCCTGACCGGCGCGCGACTGGGGGCGGCTTGACCATCCTCACATATGGACGGGGACCATGGACGCCATACTCATCCAGATCCTGAACGGGCTCGACAAGGGCTCGGCCTACGCGCTAATCGCGCTCGGCCTGACGCTGATCTTCGGCACGCTCGGCGTGGTGAACTTCGCCCACGGCGCGCTATTCATGATCGGCGCCTTCTGCGCCGTGACGCTGCAGAAGATCCTGACGATCAGCGTCACCACCATCGACCCCGAACGCACCGATTTCCTCGGCAATCCGCTGAAGGTGCAGACCCCTTATGTGGAAAACTGGTTCGGCCCCGAGATCGGCGCCACCATCGTCGATTGGGCTGTGCCCCTGGCGATCCTGCTGGCCATCCCGGTGATGATCCTCGTCGGTTTCGCGATGGAGCGCGGCCTGATCAAGCATTTCTACAAGCGCCCGCATGCCGACCAGATCCTCGTCACCTTCGGCCTCGCCATCGTGCTGCAGGAAATCATCAAGTATTTCTACGGCGCCAATCCAATCCCGACCCCGGCCCCCAGCACCTTTCGCGGCAGCCTCGACATCGGCGTTTGGCTCGGCTTCGACCCGTTCACGATCATCTATCCCTACTGGCGACTGGTCTATTTCTTCTTTGCCGGCACCATCATCGCCGCCGTCTTCGCCTTCCTGCAATTCACCACATTCGGCATGGTGGTGCGCGCCGGCATGGCCGACCGCGAGACGGTGGGGCTCTTGGGCATCGACATCGACCGCCGCTTCACGCTGATGTTCGGCCTTGCGGCCGCGGTCGCGGGTCTTGCGGGGGTGATGTACACGCCGATCCTCAGCCCGAATTACCACATGGGCATGGATTTCCTGGTGCTGAGCTTCGTGGTCGTCGTGGTCGGCGGCATGGGGTCGCTGCCCGGCGCGGTGCTGGCCGGGTTCCTGCTCGGTATCCTGCAGAGCTTTGCCTCGATGAACGAGGTCAAGTCGCTGCTGCCCGGCATCGACCAGATCATCATTTACCTCGTCGCCATCGTCATTCTGCTGACGCGCCCCCGCGGCCTGATGGGCCGCCGTGGCGTGATGGAGGACTAAGCCATGCTCGGATTGGAGCGCAAAGACACCTACCTGATGCTGGCGGTGGCCTTCATCACCCTGTTCGCGCCGATCATCCTGAACCCGTTCCCCGCCGGATCGGCGCTGGCGCAGTTCAACGCGGGCTATCCGGACCTGATGCAGCGCTTCGTCATCTTCGGGATCTTCGCGATCGGCTTCAACATTCTGTTCGGCCTCACCGGCTACCTCTCCTTCGGCCACGCGGCCTTCCTCGGGATCGGCTCCTACTCGGCGGTGTGGATGTTCAAGTTGCTGAGCATGAACGTGATCCCGGCGATCCTCCTGTCGATCGTCATGGCTGGCCTGTTCGCACTGGTGATCGGCTTCGTCAGCCTGCGCCGCTCGGGCATCTACTTCTCGATCCTGACGCTGGCCTTCGCGCAGATGAGCTACAACCTCGCCTACTCGGTGCTGACGCCGGTGACCAATGGCGAGACAGGGCTGCAGATCAGCCTGAACGATCCGCGCATCCTCGACGGCCCCTCGAACGGTGGCCTGCCCGTGACCTCACTGTTCGGCGCCGAGATGCGCGACAGCACGACGCTCTTCGTCGGGCCTTGGAGCTGGGATTTCTCCGTCGGCTACTATGTCTGCGCAGCGCTGATGCTTCTGGCCTTCTACCTCTCGGTCCGGATCTTCCGCTCGCCCTTCGGGATGATGCTGCGCGCGGTGAAATCGAACCAGCAGCGGATGAACTACACCGGCCTCAACACCCGCCCCTACACGCTGGCGGCCTTCGTGATCTCCGGCATGTATGCCGGTCTCGCCGGTGGGCTTCTGGCGGCGATGGACCCGCTCGCCGGCGCCGACCGGATGCAGTGGACGGCGAGCGGAGAGGTGGTGCTGATGACCATCCTCGGCGGCGCCGGGACGTTGATCGGCCCGGTGCTGGGCGCGGGCTTCATCAAGTATTTTGAGAACATCTTCTCGAAGATCAACGACGGCATCCTGCACCAGTGGTTCGCCTTCATGCCCGACGGGCTGGAGAACGTCATGGTGACGCTCATCCATCCCTTCATCGGCAAGGGCTGGCACCTGACGCTGGGCATCATGTTCATGCTGGTGGTGATCTTCCTGCCGGGCGGGCTGGTCGAGGGGGCGCAACGCACCGGGCGGCTGTTCCGCCGCCGCGACCGCAACGCCGGCCATGTGGAATCCGACGCCGCGCGTCAGCGCGCCGCCGCGGAATAAGGAGGCCGATATGGGCATTCTCGAAGTCAAGGGCGTCAACAAGCGCTTCGGTGGACTGCAGGCGCTGGGGGACGTCAACCTCTCGGTCAAGGAGAACTCGGTCCACGCGATCATCGGCCCGAACGGGGCCGGCAAGTCGACGCTGCTCAACTGCCTCGTCGGCAAGCTGATCCCGGACTCGGGCAGCGTGATGTTCGACGGCAAGTCGGTGCTCGGCCGCAAGCCGCACGAGATCAACCAGATGGGCATTTCCCGGGTGTTCCAGACACCCGAGATCTTCGGCGATCTCAGCGTTCTGGAGAACGTGATGATCCCCTGCTTCGCGCGGCGCGACGGCGCGTTCCGGCTGCACGCCTACGAGACGGTGCGCAAGGAGACGGACATCCGCGAACAGGCCGAGGCGATGCTCGAGGACGTCGACATGCTCGACAAGCGGCACATGACCGCCTCGAGCCTGTCGCGCGGCGACAAGCGGCGGCTGGAAATGGCGATGTGCCTCGTGCAGGCGCCCAAGCTTCTGTTGCTGGACGAGCCGACCGCGGGGATGGCGCGGGCCGACACCAACAACACCATCGACTTGCTCAAGGAGATCAAGGCCAAGCGCGACATCACCATGTGCATCATCGAGCACGACATGCACGTGGTGTTCTCCCTTGCCGAGCGGATCACCGTGCTCGCGCAGGGCACGCCGCTGGTCGAGGAGACGCCCGAGAACATCAAGGGCCACCCCAAGGTGCGCGAAGCCTATCTGGGCGAAGCGCAGGTCTGAGGCGCAATTTCCTTCGAAGGAAATTGCAAAAACTCTTCGAAGAGTTTTGCGGGAGAACGACATGAACGAGACAGCGACATTCGACCGCGATCGCAGCAGCGCCGCGACCCACCCCAAATTCCTCTCGGTCTGGGACATCCAAGCCTATTACGGCGAGAGCTACATCGTCCAAGGCGTCAGCTTCGACATTCACGAGGGCGAGATCCTGGCACTGCTGGGCCGCAACGGCGCCGGCAAGACTTCGACGCTCAGGACCATAGCCCGGCTCGACAACCCGGCGCTCAGGCATGGCGAGATCTGGCTCGACCACAAGCCGCTGCACAAAATGAGATCGCATGAGGCGGCGGCCAATGGCATCGCCCTGGTCCCCGAGGATCGGCGCATCATCCCCGGGCTCACGGTCGAGGAGAACCTGCAGCTCGCGCAGATCGCGCCGCCCGTCGGCTGGTCGCTGGAACGGATCTACGGCCTGTTCCCGCGACTCAAGGAGCGCCGCCGGCAGGAAGGCGTCACCCTCTCGGGCGGCGAGCAGCAGATGCTGGCCATCGCCCGCGCCTTGGCACGCGACATCAAGGTCCTGCTGCTCGACGAGCCCTATGAGGGGCTCGCGCCGGTGATCGTGCAGGAGATCGCCAAGACGCTGAACATCATCCGCGATCAGGGCATCACCACCATCATCGTCGAGCAGAACGCCGTGGCTGCGCTCAAGCTCGCGGACCGGGCCGTGATCCTTGACACCGGCTCGGTGGTCTATGACGGATCGGCACAGGAGGTGCTCGAGGACGAGGAATTGCGGCAGCGCTACCTCGCGATCTGAGCACGAGGGAGAGGATGAAGGATCAGCTCATGACACCGCAGCTTCACGAGCCGAATGAGGAGGTGCGCGCCCGCGCCCATATTGATCGCGCCGGCTATGACCGGCTCTATGCCCAATCGGTGAACGACCCCGACGCGTTCTGGGGCGAGCAGGGCAAGCGGCTCGACTGGATCAAGCCCTTTTCCAAGGTCAAGAACACCGACTTCACGCTGGGCCGGGTCGCGATCAACTGGTTCGAGGACGGCACGCTCAACGTCGCGCAGAACTGCATCGACCGGCACCTCGCCACGCGCGGCGCCCAGACCGCGATCATCTGGGAGCCCGACGACCCGCAGGCAGAAGCCCAGCACATCACTTATCAGCAGTTGCACGCGCATGTCGGCAAATTCGCCAACGTGCTGAAGAAGATGGGCGTAGAAAAAGGCGACCGGGTCGTCATCTACATGCCGATGATCCCACAGGCGGCCTACGCGATGCTGGCCTGCGCCCGGATCGGCGCGATCCACTCCGTGGTCTTCGCGGGTTTCTCGCCCGACGCGCTCTCGGCGCGGGTGACGGGCTGCGACGCCAAGGTGGTGATCACTGCCGACGAGGCCCCGCGCGGGGGCCGCAACACCCCGCTCAAGACCAATGCCGACAAGGCTTTCGAGAAATGCCCAGAAGGCACGCAGATGCTGGTGGTCAAGCGCACCGGCGGTGCGGTCGAGATGGTCGAGGGCCGCGACCACTGGCTGCACGAGATGGAGGACGGCGTCTCCGAGGAGTGCCCGGCCGAAGCGATGGGGGCCGAAGATCCGCTCTTCATCCTCTACACCTCCGGCTCCACCGGACAGCCCAAGGGCGTCGTGCACACCACCGGCGGCTATCTCGCCTATGCCGCGATGACGCATCATTACGTCTTCGACTACCATGACGGCGAGGTATTCTGGTGCACCGCCGATGTCGGCTGGGTCACCGGGCACAGCTACATCGTCTACGGGCCGCTCGCGAACGGCGCGACCACGTTAATGTTCGAAGGCGTGCCGACCTACCCCGACGCCTCGCGCTTCTGGAAGGTTTGCGAAAAGCACAAAGTGAACCAGTTCTACACCGCCCCCACCGCGATCCGGGCCCTGATGGGCAAGGGGGAGCAGTGGGCCGAGGGCTGCGATCTGTCCTCGCTCAGGGTGCTGGGCACGGTGGGCGAGCCAATCAACCCCGAGGCCTGGGAATGGTACGACCGGGTCATCGGCAAGGGTAAGGTACCGATCGTCGACACGTGGTGGCAGACCGAAACCGGCGGCCACATGATCACCTCTCTGCCCGGCGCCATCGCGACCAAGCCGGGCTCCGCCACCCTGCCCTTCTTCGGCGTCAAACCGGTGGTGCTCGACCCGCAATCGGGCGCCGTGATCGAGGAGACCGAGGCCGAGGGCGTGCTCGCCATCGCCGACAGCTGGCCAGGGCAAATGCGTACCATCTGGGGCGATCACGACCGGTTCGAGCAGACCTATTTCTCGCAGTATCCGGGCTACTACTTCTCAGGCGATGGCTGCCGCCGCGACGCCGATGGCTATTACTGGATCACCGGCCGGGTCGACGACGTGATCAACGTTTCCGGCCACCGCATGGGTACGGCCGAGGTCGAGAGCGCGCTGGTCGCGCACAAGGCGGTCTCCGAGGCGGCCGTCGTCGGTTATCCGCACGAGGTGAAGGGTCAGGGCATATACGCCTATGTCACGCTGATGGAGGGGGTCGAGGCCAGCGACGCGCTGCGCAAGGAACTCGAGGATTGGGTACGTCAGGAGATCGGACCGATCGCCAAGCCCGACTGCATCCAGTGGGCGCCGGGCCTGCCCAAGACCCGCTCGGGCAAGATCATGCGCCGCATCCTGCGCAAGATCGCCGAGAACGACTACGGCAGCCTTGGCGACACCTCGACGCTGGCCGAGCCGCAAGTGGTCGAGGATCTGATCCAAAACCGCATGAACCGCGGCTGAGCTTGTATCAAGCGCTATGGGCCGGTTTTGCGCCGGCCCGCAGCGAGGCTCTGTCCCTTCATCCTTTTTTCATAATCTGCCGGGATCATGGCCTCGTGGGGCTTCTGATTCGGGAGCATGAGATGGATCTTGTCAGACAGATGCCGCCTATGTCCTGGCTGGCGACCGGGGATATCGCGCAGTCACGGCACGAGGCGGCCTCCGCGGCGCGGCCTCGCCCTGACCTGCCGCCCGTGACCGCCCCCGAGCGCCCGGACTTCGTCGCCCCGCGCCCGCCGGATCAGAGCCGCTTCGGTCTCGTGCGGGCAGGGCTCATGTCGCCCTCCACATCGATCAAGGAATATTCGCCTGAGCGGGTGCTCAAACCATGGGGCGTCGCCATGCTGCCAGACAGCGCGCGTCAGGAGGAACTCCGCGAAGCGAGGGCTGCCCTCGAAGCGAAGGCGGATTCCCGAATTTCAGAAACGGCGCCAGCGCCCGCCCCGCTCCCCGAGGCGGCTCCTGTGACGGCCGTCGCCGATCTGGCCCCGGCGTCTCCGGTCACGCTGCGCGACGACGACCCCATCGAACCGACCCCCACGGACCCCGGCACCGGCGACGCCTGACGCGGCACCGCTTTGCGCCCCTCGGTCGGGGGCTGCTTTCCTCGCCCTTCGAACCGGCGTATAAGCCCCCGGAACTGCAGCCCGGACGGGCGTGATACGAGGGGCCCAGAGCTATGAGCGACAAGACCAGCCACGACAGCGATGTCAGCTTCATCCGCGCGCTGGCGGAACTGCTGAACCAGAACGATCTGACCGAACTTCAGGTGAAGCGCGATTACGGAGAGAATGACAGCCTGAACGTCCGGGTCAGCCGCGCCCGCGAAGTCGTGCAACAGTTCGCCATGCCCGCGCAGCAGAGCCAGCCCGCGCCGATGGCTGCCGCCGCGGCTCCGAGCCCGGCCGCGGCTCCCGCCGCCGCGGTCTCCGACGACCCCGCGAGCCATCCGGGCGCCGTCACCTCGCCCATGGTCGGCACCGCCTATCTGCAGGCCGAGCCGGGCTCGCCGCCCTTCGTATCGCCGGGTGCGCAGGTGAAGGAGGGCGATACCGTCCTCATCATCGAGGCGATGAAGACCATGAACCAGATCCCCGCCCCCCGCTCCGGCACCGTCAAGCGCATCCTCGTCGAGGATGGCAGCCCGGTCGAGTTCGGCGCGCCGCTGATGATCATCGAGTGAGCCCCATGTTCGACAAGATCCTCATCGCCAACCGCGGCGAAATCGCGCTGCGCGTCGTGCGCGCCGCGCGCGAGATGGGCATCAAGTCCGTCGCCGTGCATTCCACCGCCGATTCGGATGCCATGCATGTGCGCATGGCCGATGAGGCGATCTGCATCGGCCCGCCCCCCTCGGGCCAATCTTACCTCTCCTTCCCGGCCATCCTTTCGGCCTGCGAGATCACAGGCGCCCAAGCGATTCATCCGGGCTACGGCTTCCTGTCCGAGAACGCCGCCTTCGTGCAGGCGGTCGAAGATCACGGCCTGACCTTCATCGGCCCCTCGGCCGAGCACATCCGCATGATGGGCGACAAGATCACCGCCAAGGACACGATGAAGGCGCTGGGCGTGCCCTGCGTGCCCGGCTCCGACGGCGGCGTGCCGTCGGTCGAGGCGGCCCGCAAGATCGGCGCCGATATCGGCTACCCGGTGATCATCAAGGCCACCGCCGGCGGCGGCGGGCGCGGCATGAAGGTTGCCAAGTCCGAGGCCGAGATCGAGCGCGCCTTCCAGACCGCGCGCTCCGAGGCGAAGGCCGCCTTCGGCAATGACGAGGTCTATATCGAGAAATACCTCACTACGCCGCGCCACATCGAAATCCAGGTCTTCGGCGATGGCAAGGGCGGCGCGGTGCATCTGGGCGAGCGCGACTGCTCGCTGCAGCGTCGCCACCAGAAGGTGCTCGAAGAGGCCCCCGGCCCCTGCATCACGCCCGAGCTGCGCGACAGGATCGGCAAGGTCTGCGCCGATGCTGTGGCCAAGATCAAGTATTCCGGCGCCGGCACGATCGAGTTTCTGTTCGAGAATGACGAGTTCTACTTCATCGAGATGAACACTCGCCTGCAGGTGGAGCATCCGGTGACCGAGGCGATCTTCGGCGTCGATCTCGTGCGCGAGCAGATCCGGGTCGCCTCGGGCCTGCCGATGTCATTCGCGCAGGAAGATCTGCAGATCCGCGGTCACGCGATCGAGGTGCGGATCAACGCCGAAAAGCTGCCGAACTTCGCGCCCTGCCCGGGCCGGATCACGCAGTATCACGCCCCGGGCGGTCTTGGCGTCCGGATGGACAGCGCGCTCTATGACGGCTACCGCATCCCGCCCTATTACGACAGCCTGATCGCCAAGCTGATCGTGCACGGCCAGGACCGGGCCGAGGCGCTGGCCCGTCTCAACCGGGCGTTGGGCGAGCTGATCGTCGATGGCGTCGACACCACCGTGCCGCTGCACCACGCGCTCTTGGGCGAACCCGACATCCTCAAGGGGGATTACAACATCCACTGGCTCGAGCGCTGGCTCGACCAGACCCTGCAAGGATAAGGCGGGGGCCGCGCATGGTCTCGCGGCCCGAGCCACGGCTGACGCCGGAACTGCTGCTGCACGGCTATGCACAGGGCGTGTTCCCCATGGCCGAAAGCCGGGACGACCCGGAGATTTTCTGGGTCGACCCGCAGCGGCGCGGCGTCCTGCCGCTCGACCGCTTTCGCATCTCGCGCAGTCTTGCCCGGCGGATGCGTCGCGGCGGCTTCGAGATCGCTGTAAACGGTGATTTCCAGGCGGTTCTGGAAGGCTGCGCCGACCGGCCGGAGACCTGGATCAACGACGAGATCTTCGATCTCTACACGGCGCTGCACCGCATGGGCTTTGCCCATTCGGTCGAGATACGCCATGACGGCGCGTTGACCGGCGGCATCTACGGCGTCACGTTGGGCAGCGCCTTTTTCGGCGAAAGCATGTTCTCGCGCCGCACCGATGCGTCGAAACTGGCGATGGCGTGGTTGGTGGACCGGTTGCGCCTCGGCGGTTTCACCCTGTTCGATGCGCAGTTCCTGACCCCGCATCTCGCCAGCCTCGGCTTCGTCGAGATCCCGCGCGCCCGCTACAAGGCGGCGCTGGCAGAAGCACTGGCACTACCGGGCGATTTCATCGCCCCCGGTCCGCCCGCGCCCGCTCAGGAGGTTCTGCAGCGCAGCGCCCAGACGTCGTAGCGCGGGTGATCCATCGCGTTGAGCGCGGGTGCGGAGGCAATGATCCAGCCTCGAAACACCGGCTCCTCGATCTTCTGGTAACGCACGATGAGATGCTCGTAAGCGTCGCCCGCCGGGTTGTCGGCGGGATACCGGCACTCTTCCAGCTCGATCGAGAGATGCCCCACCGTGCCGGTTTCGCCCGCCGCGAGATCGAGATCGGTGACGATACCGGTGATCTTGTCGAGCACGCGCAATACACCACCAGGGGCCACGGCAGCTTCCTGCGCGGCCACCGGCGCAGCGAGGAGCGCCAGAGCAAGGCTCGCGGCGCGGATCACTCGGGCTGCCACGCGTCGTAATCCTTCATGTCGGTCGGTGCCGCACGGCGGATCGAGCCCTTCGGCGCATAGGCCATCTCGGTACCGGTATGGTTCGGCTCGTGCGGTTTTTCCCAAGGACGGTGCACCAAGGGCCGTTCGGTCGGTGGCTGATCCCAGATCCGGTGCAGCCAGCCATGCCATTCGGGGTCGATACGGCTCGCTTCGACTTCGCCGTTGAAGATGACCCAGCGCTTCGAATCGTCGGCGGTGCGGTAGAAGATGTTGCCCTGCCGGTCCTCGCCCACCTTCTGGCCGTTGCGCCAGGTGAAGAGCTGGGTGCCGAAGGTCTGCCCGTTCCACCAGGTGAAGAAGCGCTTGAGGGTGCTGCCAAAGCTCATGACCGGTCTCCTGTCCTGCGCCCCGTCATGCCGCAAACGGCGACCGAGGTCCAGTGGTGAGCGCGGCTCAGAGGGCCCGCGCGGTGGCCTCGATCTCGATCCGCATCTGGGGCTCCATCAGCCCGCATTCGATCATCGTCGCGGCCGGTGCCGCATCGCCCCAGGCGGCGCGCAGCAGCGGCCAGCAGGCCGGGAAATTGCCCCGGTCAGGCAGCATGTAGGTGACGCGCACCACATGCGCCATGTTGGAGCCCGCAAACTTCAACGCCGTTTCGAGATTGGCAAGCGCCTGTCGGCACTGCGCCTCGATGCCCTCGGGCAGCGTCATCGTGGCGTAGTCGTAGCCGGTGGTGCCGGAAACGAAGACCCACCCATCGCAAAGGACGGACCGGCTGTAGCCGATCCGTCCTTCGAACTCCGATCCGGAGGTGAATCGCTGCATCGCCTCAGCCGGCCGAGGCGGCCTCTTTCTTGGCTCCGTCGGCATGGATCATCAGCGGTTTGCCATCGCTCACCGCCTCTTCGTTGACCACGACCTCGGTGACGCTCGACAGGCTCGGCAGCTCGAACATCGTATCGAGCAGGATACCCTCCATGATCGAGCGCAGGCCGCGCGCACCGGTCTTGCGCTCGATTGCCTTGCGGGCGATCGCGGTGAGCGCATCCTCGGTGAAGGTCAGCTTGGTGTCCTCGATGTCGAACAGCCGCTGGTACTGCTTGACCAGCGCGTTCTTCGGCTGGGTCAGGATCGTGACGAGGGCCTCCTCGTCGAGATCGGTCAGCGTCGCGATCACCGGCAGGCGGCCGACGAATTCGGGGATCAGGCCGAACTTCAGCAGGTCCTCGGGCTCGAGATCACCGAAGATCTCGCCGATGCCGCGGTCGTCCTGCCCGCGCACGTCGGCGTTGAAGCCCATGGCCGAACCCTTGCCGCGCTGCGCGATGATCTTGTCGAGGCCGGCGAAGGCGCCGCCGCAGATGAACAGGATGTTGGTCGTGTCGACCTGCAGGAATTCCTGCTGCGGATGCTTGCGCCCGCCCTGCGGGGGCACGGAGGCGACGGTGCCTTCCATGATCTTCAGAAGCGCCTGCTGCACCCCCTCGCCCGAGACGTCGCGGGTGATCGACGGGTTGTCGGACTTGCGGGTGATCTTGTCGACTTCGTCGATATAGACGATGCCGCGCTGCGCCCGCTCGACGTTGTACTCGGAGGCCTGAAGCAGCTTCAGGATGATGTTCTCGACATCCTCGCCGACATAGCCGGCCTCGGTCAGCGTCGTGGCGTCCGCCATGGTGAAGGGCACGTCGAGGATACGGGCCAGCGTCTGCGCGAGCAGCGTCTTGCCGCAACCGGTCGGGCCGATCAGCATGATGTTGGATTTCGACAGCTCGATATCCGAGGACTTGGCCGCGTGATTGAGGCGCTTGTAGTGGTTATGCACCGCGACCGAGAGCACGCGCTTGGCATGCATCTGACCGATCACGTAGTCATCGAGCACGTCGCAGATCTCGCGCGGAGTCGGCACCCCTTCGGAGGATTTCAGGCCGGAGCCCTTGGTCTCCTCGCGGATGATGTCCATGCACAGCTCGACGCATTCGTCGCAGATGAACACGGTCGGTCCCGCGATGAGCTTGCGCACCTCGTGCTGGCTCTTGCCGCAGAAGCTGCAGTAGAGCGTGTTCTTGCTGTCGCCGCCGGACGTGCTTGCCATATCGAACCCCCGGGCCATCGGCCCTGCTTTATCTCTCTCGGACTGCCCTTGATCAGACGATAAGGCAGCCATTTCGCGGCCACAACGCCAAAATCCCGGCGCGCTATCGGCGATCACCCCGGTTTGACAGGGGTGATCGCCTGCCGGATCAACCGGCGGTGTTGGGCGTCTTGTCCTCGCCCTGATCGCGGCTGGTCAGGATCTCATCGATCAGGCCCCAGTCGCGCGCCTCTTCGGGCGACATGAAGTTGTCGCGCTCGAGCGCCGCCTCGACCTTTTCCAGCGGCTGGCCGGTGTGGTGGACGTAGATCTCGTTGAGCCGGTTCTTGAGCTTCTGGGTTTCGGCGGCGTGGATCATGATGTCCGTGGCCTGACCCTGATAGCCGCCCGAGGGCTGGTGCACCATGACGCGGGAGTTGGGCAGCGAGAAGCGCATGCCCTTCTCGCCCGCGGTCAGCAGCAGCGAGCCCATCGAGGCGGCTTGGCCGATCACAAGGGTCGAGACCTTGGGCCGGATGTACTGCATGGTGTCGTAGATCGACAGGCCGGAGGTGACGACACCGCCGGGGCTGTTGATGTACATCGAGATTTCTTTCTTCGGGTTCTCGGCCTCGAGGTGCAGAAGCTGCGCGACGATGAGCTGGCTCATGCCGTCATGCACCGGGCCGTTGACGAAGATCACGCGCTCTTTCAGCAGGCGCGAGAAGATGTCGTAGGCGCGCTCGCCGCGGCTGGTCTGCTCGACCACCATCGGGACGAGGTTCATGTAGGTCTCAACGGGATCGTGCATCTGCTCTGCCTTTTCGGGAACGCTTGCGTCTCGTGCGGATCTTGTCCTTCGAGAGTCTTAGTGGTCTGCCCGGGGGGTTTCAACTGCACCCCGGCGCGAGCGCCGGGTCAGCAGGCGCGGCATCGGCCTCGGACCGGTGAAAGTAGGTAGGGAATTGGCGCGGGGGACCGGGTCGCCTATCGTACCCAAGCAGTACGGGCGCGACAGGCGACACCGGGTGACCGTCCGGCAGCGAAACGGCCATGGTGCTCCCCACCTTCCATCAGTCGTCTCCGCCCGTAAGCAGGAAGATCAGGAACGCAACCACCACCAGACCCGCAAGGGCGGCCACCATCGTTGCGATGGTCATGGCGTCCTCCTGGTCGTGTCGGGGCCAACGCGGAGTGTGGCTGGCGGTTCCGCCGCGCCGCGGCGCGGCGCGGCTCAGACCATCGCCTCCGGGATCCCCGGAAGGTTGCGTCCGAGCCGCCAAGCGGGGCGCAGCGGATAAGGCAGGAGCAGCCCCTGACGCAACTCCGGCACGCGGGCGCTGTCGGCCCGCACCATGCCGCGCCACCGTGCCACGAGATCGCGGCCGCTCTCGCCCGGTCGCTGCGGCCCGGCCTCGCCCATCCAGTGACGCATGCAGGCGTCGCGCAGCGGCTCCACCGCCGCCCTGCCCGCAAGCCGCACCCCGGCCTCGGTGTCCCAATGCATCGAGCGACCGTTCAAGTTGGCCGAGGATACCAGCGCGTCGACATTATCGGCGATCGCGATCTTGGCGTGGACATAGATGATCGGCGCGCGCCACATGCGTGCCCGTGGTCCGACATCCTTCTGGCCGGCGCGGCGCGGCGCGGCCGGTGACAGGATCAGGGCCCGGTCCCCGAATGCGCGGCGGATCTTGCCGATGCAGCGCGCCTGCAGGTAATCGCCGTAGCGCGCATCAATCCGCGCGCGGGCGAAGGCTGCATCCTCCGGCGCGGCCGGTAGCACCATGATAAGGCCGAGATCGGGGTTGGCCCGCGCCGCATGGACAAGGGACCGGGCGATATCCCGGTCGCGCATGAACTGGGTTTCGACATAGATCAGGTCGCGCCCCCCTGCGAAAAGGTCGCGATGCGCGTCGAACAACTCCTCGACCTGCCGCTTGGGCGACATGCGCAGGATCGAGGGCGTGCGATGCGCCGAGAGCGTGCGCAGGATCCGGCCCGTGGGCTCGGGCGTGGCGCCCGCGTTGATCCGCAGATAGCTGTCGAGATGCCGGTGCGCGTCGGCCACGGCCTCGCCGCCCATCAGCAATTGGACGTCGTGCCAGGTTTCCTGTGCGGGCCGGTCATGGCGCGGCGTGTCGAAACGACGGTCGTCGAGATCGAGACCACCGATATACAGCCATTTGTCGTCGAAGACCGCGAGCTTCTGGTGATGCGTCGCGAGATAGAGTTCGGGGATCGGCCAAGGCTTGGCCACGAGCCGCCCCCTGCGTTCAGTGATGTGATCCCTCAACCCGGGGCGCAGCTGCAGCATTTCGGCACGGTCCTCGGGCGGCAGCCCACTCAGCTGGCAGGCCGTGCGATGCAACTCGCGCCAGGTCTTGTACCACAGTAGAACCCGTGGCACCGCGCCGACCCGCGCCGGATGCATCGCCGGTCGCAGCACCAACCGTTCCGGATGGCCCGAGGCCTCCCCGGCCGCGATCAGGCCACGGATCGAATCCCACGTCATCGCGTGCATCGAGGTCACGGCGATCGGGTCGAAATCGGTGATCGCGATCTCGACCCGCAGCCCCTTGCGCAGCTTGTGGGCGATAAGGTCGAACCAGATTTCGCCGACCTTGCGCGCCGACACGGAATGCAGCTGCGTAAACGGGTCGAAGACGCGAAACGACATGCGCACCCGGTCGCGCGCCTCTAGGAAGCAGCGCTCGAACACCGGGTAGGCCTGTTCGGCGGTAATCAGGGGTAACGGGATATCGGGGTCGTCGGGCAGTTCCGGATCGGGGAGCGCCGCCCAAGCCCAGCGGGCATGCGAGGGGTCGTTCTCGCCACGATCGGTATCGGTGCGACCGGTCCCGCGCCGCTCGCGCAACGGAAAGCCCAACTCCTCATCCATGGCATCCGGCCCTAATAGTCCTGCGGATCATACTGCATTTCGCGCACCGGAAACCCGGTAGACAGGCGATATATACCCGCCTCGTGCATGGTCTCGCTAGGTCCGCCCAGTTGTGCCGCGAAGGCTTGGATGAGGTTCATCCCCAAGCCCTGCGCCCGCGCCCCCTTGGAGGCCGTCTTCTGGTCGGGCATGGCGCTGGGGGCGGAGTTGGAAATCTCCAGCCGCACTGTCCCGCCGTTTTCGCGCCGCAGCGACACCGAGACCCAAGTGGTGCCTTCGGCGTCCGGCGTGGCGTTGGCCATGGCATTGGCGAGCGCCTCGGAGGTCAGAAGCGACAGCGGCACCGCCTGATCCGGCAGCAGCTCCAGATCTTCGAGGTCCAGCCGCGTCGTCATCTCGGGGCGAGCGCCGGAGGCGCCGGATTGCTGCGCGACGATCTCGCGCAGGAGCCGTGCCGCGTTGACCCGCCCGACATCCTCGCTCTCGTAGAGAGTCCGGTGGATCGTGGCGAGGCCCAGAACCCTGTCCTGCAGGCGGCTCAGGATCTCGCGCGTGGCAGGATCCTGGGTCCGGCGCATCTGCATCGACATGATCGAGGATATGAGCTGAAGGTTGTTCTTGACCCGGTGGTGTACCTCCTTGAGCAGGATCCCGCGCTCGCGCAGCTGATCCTCGAGCCGGGCTTCGTCCTGCAGGATGTTACCCGCCATCTGCACAAATTCGCCCTCGATCTCGCGCAACTCACGCGACATGTCGCCCGCCGTTCCCTGCGGTGGCAGCTGCCTGTTGGCACCGAAGCGGCGCATCGAGCGGCCCAGCCGACGCACATGGCGGATCACCAGCCGATGGATCGCGTAATAGGCCACCAGAAGGCTGGCCGCCCACATCAGGATCGGAAAGAGGTTGGTCAGCCAAGGCGTCGCGAAGCCTTCCGCGGCGGGCCAAATACCGAGCGCGAAGACCGCGCCCGTCACCAGCGGCGTCACCGCGTAGACCAGTCGTTCGCCTGAGGGCGCGCGGGCGGCGGAAGCGGTGGCCCGCAATCCGGTTTGTTCGCTGAGATCAAACCCTTCCGGCAGCAGATCCTCAAGCGGTTTCCCGGCATTCTGTACCGTCAGCACTTCCCCCAGCTCGTTATAGGTGACGAGCTGGATCGGTTTGCGGTCGGGCGAAACCGAGCTGACCGGGGATGCGATGCGGCGCTGCGGGATCGCGAGCTGCACATAGCCCTTGAACCCGTTCCCGGTCTCGATCGGGCTGGCGACGTTGATCACCGGCTCATCGGCGATCTCGGTGCGCTGGCTCAGCGTCACGATGGAGTTGGGCGAGACCGACATCTGTTCCCAGATGCGGGTCTCGCGCATGTCGAGCGGCGCATCGAGCGACGAGCACCGCATAATGCCGTCGGCATCGACCAGGCCGATCATCGCGTAGAGACGGCGTCCCTCGATGTAGCGGTCGAGATAGCTCGAACAGCTCTCGGCATCGTCGAGCTCATCGATGACGACGCCCAGAGCCTCGGCCACGCCGAAGGCGCGCTCAATGGTCTGCTCCACCGGCGCGCCCGCCTGCGCGGTGAGCGCAAGCAGTGACAGTTCGGACCGCCGCAGCGTCTCGCGCTGGAACTCGGCGGTCTGATAGATCGCGATAAGCCCGATCGGCATCAGCGCGATGGTCAGGAAGGCGACCACCCGCAGCACCAGCCCATGCGCGCTGAACCAGCCGCCGGCCTGCGCCGCCCGGTCCCGCTCGCCCGTCGTTTCGGTCACAAGTGAGGCCCACCATGGGCCGCAAGAACGGCCATCGTTGCCTCATCCGTCATTCCCAGCCCGTCCTCGTCTTCGAGCTCCAGCAGCTCGGCGAGCCGGACGCGCGCCCGGTTGGCACGGCTCTTGATGGTGCCGATCGCCACGCCGCACATGCCGGCCGCTTCCTCGTAGGAAAAGCCCGAAGCCCCGACGAGCGCCAGCGCCTCGCGCTGTTCGTCCGGCAGCTGCGCAAAGGCCCGCAGGAAGTCGTTCATCTGCAGGCGACCGTCATGCGCGGGCTTTTCGGCCAGCGACGCGGTGAACACGCCGTCGACATCCGCCACCTCGCGCTGTGCCTTGCGACGACCCGAGTAGAAGGTGTTGCGCAAAATGGTAAACAGCCAGGCCCGCAGGTTGGTGCCGGGTTTGAACTTGTCGAAATTGGTCCACGCCTTGACCACCGTGTCCTGCACGAGGTCGTCGGCTTGGGCGCCATTGCGCGTCAGCGACAGCGCGAAGGCCCTCATGGCCGGGAGGTGCCCGACCAGCTCGTCTCTCGGATCTTGATGGCTCATTCTAGCCCCTGCCCACCTTGCCTGCATCCGCCGTTTCCCTGTCCGGCGTGGTCTGGTCGGCGTCGGACGATGCGGCAGACGCATCCTCACCGGCCTTCAGCCGCGCCAGCAGATCGGTGAACCGGTCTGGCAAAGCCTCGTCGGTGAGCTGCTGGAAGGCGCGCTTCAAATGGGCGTCGATGTCTCCACGCGCGCTCCCCTGGTCCCTCTGTGTCATTCCCGCTTATACCCTCGTCATTGTCCGCAGCCTCGCTTAGCATGACCGCATCATGGAACCACAATGCAAGCGGCCGCGTTCGGTTCCAGAAAAAATGAATTTGGGGACTCTCAGCCGATGACGACAACCACCACCGCACCCGACCTCGCCACGGTGATCGGGCACGAGCTGCCCTATCTGCGCCGCTATGCGCGGGCGCTGACAGGAAGCCAGAACAGCGGTGATACCTACGCCGCGGCCACCCTTGAGGCGATCCTCGAGGACCGCTCCGTCTTTGACACGGACGCCTCGCCCCGCACGGCGCTGTTCCGCGTCTTCCACATGATCTGGATCAGCTCCGGCGCCCCCGTCTCGGGCGACGAGAGCGGTCTGGCTGCCGCCGCACAGGCGCATCTGTCGAAGCTGACCCCGAACACCCGCGAGGCGCTGCTCCTCAACACGATCGAGGATTTTTCGACCTCCGAGATCGCCGAGATCATGCAGACCGACCAAGAAGAAGTCGAGCATCTGGTCAAGATTGCCCGCCAGGAGATGGAAGACAGCATCTCGGGCCGCATCCTCGTGATCGAGGACGAGGCGATCATCGCCATGGATCTGCAATCCATCGTCTCCGACATGGGACACGCCATTACCGGCGTCGCACGCACCCGCGACGACGCGGTCAAGCTGGCCCAGCAGGAAAAGCCCGATCTGGTGCTGGCCGACATTCAGCTGGCCGACAACTCCTCGGGCATCGACGCGGTGCGCGACATCCTCGAAGCGCATGGCAGCCTCCCGGTGATCTTCATCACCGCCTTCCCCGAGCGGCTGCTCACCGGCGAACGCCCCGAGCCTGCCTTCCTGATCTCGAAGCCCTATGGCGAGGAGCAGGTCCGTTCGGCGGTCAGCCAAGCGATGTTCTTCTCCTCGACTGGCCCGCTGCACGGCTGAGGCCCAATGGATCGTTCCGGCTCCCGCTCGGGGGCCGGAACTCTTCGAACGCTGCCCGAAATGGTTGGTAGTGTCAGATATGAGCGGCGAATTCATGTCGCTCTATATTCAGGCCGCTAGGATCTCGTGACCCTCTTGATGGTCTCTGCATTTTATCTCGTGCAGGCGGGATCAGCCTAGGTCAGCGCGCAGCTTCTGGAAGTCGAGCCGACGTCACGCCGGCACCTGATAGCAAGCCAGCCGATGCTCAGACAGCATTAACGATGGGCCCTCACCCGATCTCGCTCGGTCCGATATCCGGGCGTATCTCGGCCGGCCCCTCCTCGGACCTGGCAATCCGGGCCCAGACCACGTTGATCGCGGCGCCGAACAGTACCAACCAGGCCGAGATGAACAGCCACATTAACAGCGCTACCACGGCCCCGATCGAGCCGTAGACTTCGTTGTAGTTACCGAAGTTCGACAGGTAGTAGGAGAACCCCGCCGAGGCGGCGAGCCAGAACAGGATCACCAGAAAGGCGCCCGGCGTGACCCACCCGCCGCGGGCACCGCGCATGTTCGGCCCGAAACGGTAGACCACGCCCAGCCCTGCCAGCACCACGCCGAAGGCCGCGATCCAGCGGATGGCCTCAAGCACCCAACCGGTGCGGCTGCCCAGCGGCAGTACCGTCAGAAGGATCGGTGCGATCACCACGACCAGCATCGCCAGTACAGCGATCGCGATCAGCGACAGCGTCAAAAGGATCGCCACGAAGATCTGCCGCACGCCGTTTCGATTGGGACGCCCGTAAATCTGGTTGAGCCCGAGGATCAGCGAAGCGACGCCGTTGCGGGCCGAGAACAATGCCACCAAGGTTGACAGGAGCGTAGCAAAGCCAAGCGTTTCGGGCCGGGTCGACACCATCAGCGTCAGCTGCTCGCGCAGGAGCCCATAAGCCTCCACGGGGATGATCTCGCGCATCATCTCAAGCTGAGTCTCGAGCACCGCCGGGTCCGCCAGCAGGCTGAAGATCGCGATGAGCGCGGCAATGGCGGGAAAGATCGCGAAAATCGAGTAGAAGGCGACTCCTGCCGCGATCAGGCCGAGTTGCACCTCGCTCGAAAGGGTCCAAAGCCCGACCAGCAACCGCCAGAACCGTCGCGGCGTCAGACGCGGGCCGTACCTTTCTTGAGACATGCGCGCTCCACTCCCCATGAGCGGATAGTCGCCCAGTGGCAAGATTGCATGTCGATCGCAGGTTGTGAAGGCTTTGGGAGAATGGGGGTGGCCGGCGGGGGATCTTCCCCGAGGGAATGATCAGGAAGGTCCGCCGCCGGCCTTTGGGGAATGAGAGAGGCGAGGGAACGGCGCCTCTTCATCCATCAAACTTGCGGCGCCGGGGTTGGTTCCCGAAAAACTTGGCAACCGTCCGTTTAGTTGCCGGGCCCCGCCAGCGGCTTCTGCAGCGCGGCCAGGTAGGTCCTTGTCCACCAGCCGATATCGGCCTCGCGGATGCTCTGCATCAGGCTCAGATGCCGGGCCTGCCGCTCGTGCAGCGGCATCGAGAGCGCCTGTTCAATGGCGCGTGCGGTTTCGCCCGGATCATAGGGGTTCACCATCAGCGCCGCTTCCATCTGCTCCGCCGCACCGGCGAAATGCGACAGGATCAGCACGCCCGGATCGGCGCCATCCTGCGCCGCCACGAACTCCTTGGCCACGAGGTTCATCCCGTCGGCCAGCGGCGTCACCAGACAGGCATCGGCGCGGCGATAGAGCCCGGCGAGGACTTCGCGCTCGATGTTGCGGCGGATGTAGCGGATCGGGGTCCAGTCGAGCTCGGCCATCTCTCCATTGACCCGGCCAGTAATGGTTTCGAGTTCCTGGCGGATCTCGCGATAGGCTTCGACATCCTCCCGAGAAGGCGGCGCGATCTGCAGCAGCGTAGCACGGATCTGCGGATCGGGCCGATGCGACAGATATTCGCCGAAGGCCGCGAAGCGCTGCGGCAGCCCCTTGGAATAGTCGAGCCGGTCGACGCCCAGCACCAGCCGCTCGCCCGGCGACAGCCGCAGATGCTCACCCGCATCGGCGTTTTCTTCGGCGGCCTTGATAAAGCCGTCAACATCGATGCCGATCGGGAAACTGGCAACTTCGAAGCGCCGGTCACCCATCTTGAGCCTGCCGTTCAGCAGGATCTCGGCACCGCTATCGCGTAGGAAATCAAGCGCGTTCGACACGTCGCGCCGGGTCTGCAGCCCGATCAGGTCGAAGGCCGAAAGCCAGCCCGGCATCAACTTGCGCTCAGAAAGTGCCGGAAGATCGGAGGGATTGGGGAACGGGATGTGAAGGAAAAACCCGATACGATTGTGCACGCCTCGCCTGCGCAACGCCTCGGCAAGCGGCAGGAAATGATAATCGTGCACCCAGATCGCGTCGCCGGGCTGCACCACCTCGGCGATCAGCTTCGCCACACGCTCGTTCACCTCCCTGTAGATCCGCGCCTGATCGGGATCGACCGCGAGCAGGTCGGTGCGGTGATGGAACAGTGGCCAGAGCGTGGCATTGGAATAGCCGAGATAGAAGCCCTGATGCTCCTCTTCGGTCAGATCGAAGCTGTAGCGCTCATAGGGGGTCTCGGCGATGCGGGTCAGCCCCCTCGCCGCCTCTTCCGGATAGACACGCTTGCCCGAATTGCCGATCCACACGCCGCCACGCTCCTTGAGCGCGTCGTGCAGCGCCACGACGAGACCGCCCGAGGGGGCGGCCTCCGTGGGGATGCGGTTCGAGACGACGATGAGACGGCCTTCGGACATGGTTACGCCCCGACCCAGCGCCGCAGCGTCCTCCGCGCGGCCTCCGGATCGCCAAGCCGGCAACCGGCAGCGGTCTCGCCCTCGCCCACCTTGACGGCGATGCCGCCCTGCTCGGCCACCCAGTGCAGCGCCGGCTCGTCGGTGACGTCGTCGCCGAAGAAGATCGGCATCGTGCCTTTGAAGCCCTCACCCTCCATCATCCGCCGCATCGAGACGTCCTTGCCGATCCCGGCGGGGCGCAGCTCGTAGGCCATCTTGGAGTGATGCAGGTCGAAGCCGTCATGGGTTTCCGACAGAGCCCGCAGGAAGGCATAGGCCTGCGCCGCGAGATCTTCGTTCTGGCGGAAATGCAGCACCACGCCGGTGGGCTTGCGCTCGCAGATCAGCCCCGGATGGGTCGCGGCGAATGCGGTGGTCATCTCGCCCAGATACTTGACCGTCTCGGGGTCGGCCAGCTCGTGGTTGCGGATCTCGCCGCCCACGCGTTCCTGCGCCCCGTGACCGCCGATGATCGGACCATCGAACCCCTTGAGATACTGGGTTACGTCCTCGATCGCGCGGCCGGTGATGATTACGACGCGGCCCTGCGTCTTCTCCGACAGGCCGCGCAACAGGTCTTCCAGACCCTCGTCGACGCGGATCGCGTCGGGGCGGTCCGCCAGTTCGACCAAGGTACCGTCGAAATCGAGAAACAGGGTCGATCGATCCAGCTTCGGCTCGGGCACCCCGTCGACGGTATGCTCGCTCTGGTGCTCCCCGTGAAATCCGATCATCTCGTAGTACATTCCCTGTCTCCAATTCGAGGGCTCGCGGCCCGTGGCCACCCGGAATCCGGACATCCGGATGGCTTCCGTTTTCAACCCCAACGCGCCTGCGCGGGTTCCCGCCATCCCGTCCTCCACGGCCTGCCGTGGCGGCAGGCCCTACTCCATTTGTCGGAGATGGGCGGGCGGTTTACAAGCGCTCCATTGGGTCTGATCCGGCCAGTGCCCAGTGCCCAGTGCCCAGTGCCCGCCTCAGCCGGTGCTGACCCCCGAATGGGTGTTGAGCAGGAACTGCGCGAAGATTGGCGCGCAGGCGGCGCCGAGACCGCGCGCATTGCCGCCCACCGCACCCGCCTCGATCCGTGGCGGGATCAAACCGCGCAGATCGACCCGGTCGAGTCCAGCCCTGACCCGCTCCACCAAGGACGCGCGCACCTGCTCGGGAAAGCCGCCATCGATTAGCACCGCCTCGAAGTCGATCACCGCGCAGACCGTGGCGGCGGCGCGCGCCAGTTCCTCGCCCGCCTCGTCGAGCCAGGGCTCGATCACGTCGCTCATGCCGGACCAGTCCTGCGGCAGGCTCCACAGCCGCGCCGGGTCGTGGCCGGCCGCCTCGAGTCGCCGCTCGAGCATGTGCAGCGAGGCCGTGTCGATGAGCTGCGCCGGCCGGCCCGCGGCGTCGCGCGTTGGCAACGACCCCATGGCCCCGGCATTGCCGCGCGCCCCCTCGAACACCGAATGGTTCAGCACTACGCCGCCGCCAATGAAGGAGCCCACGAAGAAATAGGCATAGTCGCGAAACGCCCGCCCCCTTCCATAGACATGCTCGGCGCGGCAGGCGGCAGTGGTGTCGTTGTCGACGAAGACGGGCAAGGCCGAGAACCGGCCGATCTCGGCGGCAAAGTCAAAGTCGCGCCAGCCGTCGAGCGCCGCGGGCGGCGCGCCGACCGTCTCCTGCCAGATCCAGAGCTCATGCGGCCGGGCGACGCCGATCCCTGCGACCCGGTCACGCAGCCGCGCTGGCAGCCGGGTCACAAGATCCCCGATGCCTGCCTCGAGAAAGCGCATGATGCCCCTCGGGTCGGGATAGCGGTAGGTATCGTGCAGCTGGCCGCGCGGCTGGCCCAGTAGATCGACGATCAGCAGGTCGGCGCTGCGGCGGCCGATCTTCAGGCCGATCGAGAAGGCCCCGTCCGGATCGAGCCCCACGGGCACGCGCGGCTTGCCCACGCGCCCGCGCTGCGGCGCGCCGCGCGACACCATGCCATCCTCATCGAGACGGCGCAGGATCACCGAGACGGTCTGGGGAGAGAGGCCCGAAAGCCGCGCCAGATCGCTGCCGGGCAACGGCCCGTGCCGCTGCATCAGCGACAGAAGCAGTCGCTCGTTATGGTCGCGCAGCCCACGCTGGTTGGCGCCGCCCGCGAGGCTGCGCACCTCGGAACTCTCCATTCGAATTCCTCCCTGCGAACAGGATGACTGCGGCCCGTTTAATAAATCAAGATGATTTATTTATTGACCAGCTTCGGGAATCGTCATTACCGTTGGGGCAATCCCGGATGTTGAGGAGCGTCCGGGGTCACATCTGGGAGGATATTGACGATGAAACGACTTTTCGCGGGGACCGCGCTTGCCCTGATCGCTGCGGGTGCAGCGCAGGCTGAAAGCCACATGCAGGACGTCTCGGCCTGCCTGATCACCAAGACCGACACCAACCCGTTCTTCGTGAAGATGCGCGAGGGCGCGCAGCAGGCCGCCGACGAGTTGGGCATCACGCTCAACTCCTACGCCGGCAATGTCGACGGCGACCATGAAACCCAGGTCGACGCGATCGAGACCTGCATTGCCAACGGCGCCTCGGGCATCCTGATCACCGCGTCCGACACCTCCGCCATCGTCTCGGCCGTGCAGCAGGCCCGCGATGCGGGCCTCTTGGTGATCGCGCTCGACACGCCGCTCAGCCCGATTGACGCCGCCGACGCCACCTTCGCCACCGACAACTTCCTCGCGGGCGAACTGATCGGCAAATGGGCCGCTGCCAAGCTCGGCGAAGAAGCCGCGAACGCCAAGATCGCGATGCTCGACCTCGGCGTCAGCCAGCCTTCGGTCGACGTTCTGCGCGATCAGGGCTTCCTGACCGGTTTCGGCATCGACACCAAGGATCCGAACAAATGGGGCGACGAGGACGACCCGCGCATCGTCGGCAATGACGTGACCGCCGGCAACGAGGAAGGCGGCCGCACGGCGATGGAGAACCTTCTCGCCAAGGACCCCGAGATCAACGTCGTCTACACCATCAACGAGCCCGCCGCCGCGGGTGCCTACGAGGCGCTCAAGGCGATCGGCCGTGAGAACGACGTGCTGATCGTTTCGGTCGATGGCGGCTGCCCCGGTGTCCAGAACGTCGCCGACGGCATCATCGGCGCGACCTCGCAGCAATACCCGCTCGAGATGGCCAGGCTCGGCGTTGAGGCGATCGCCCAATATGCCGAGGATGGTACCCTGCCCGAGAACACCGAAGGCAAGGACTTCTACGATACCGGCGTGAAGCTCGTCACCGACGAGCCGGTCGAGGGCGTCGAGTCGATCTCGGTCGAGGAAGGTCAGGAGCTCTGCTGGGGCTGAGCCCCGCCGAGACCATTCCATCCTGCGCGTCTTCGGGCGGCGCAGGATGTCCCTGACGGGGCGGGCCCCGCGCCCGCCCCGATGACGAGGGGCCGCGCGAGGGGGCGCGCCCTGCCACACGCCACGGGAGGGGCGCGTCATGCCGACAGATACCGATCACTATGAATCTTCGGTGCGCGAGAGACGCGCCGAGACCGTCGCCGAATTCAAAAGCCACAAGGCCGGCCCGCTGCAACGGGTCCAGCATGCGCTGCACGTCACGCCGGCCTTGGTGCCGCTGATCGTGCTGCTGGTCTCGATCATCGTCTTCGGGCTGCTTCTGGGCTCACGTTTCTTCTCGCCCTTCGCGCTGACCCTGATCCTGCAGCAGGTGCAGATCGTT
The DNA here is from genome assembly GCF_900172345.1 of Limimaricola soesokkakensis. Taxonomy (GTDB): domain Bacteria; phylum Pseudomonadota; class Alphaproteobacteria; order Rhodobacterales; family Rhodobacteraceae; genus Limimaricola; species Limimaricola soesokkakensis. The sequence continues at coordinate 521,887 of NZ_FWFY01000001.1, read as the reverse complement.
GGCATCGTCGCCGCCGCGCAGAGCCTCGTGATCCTGACCGCGGGCATCGACCTGTCGGTCGGCGCGATCATGGTGCTGAGCTCGGTGGTGATGGGCCAGTTCACCTTTCGCTACGGCATCCCTGCCCCCGTCGCCGTCGCCTGCGGCCTTGCCGTCGGCACGGCCTGCGGCTTCGTCAATGGCTGGCTCGTTTCGGTGATGCGACTGCCGCCCTTCATCGTTACGCTGGGCAGCTGGCAGATCTTCCTCGCCACCAACTACCTCTATTCCGCCAACGAGACGATCCGCGCTCAGGAGATCGAGGCGGCCGCGCCGATCCTTCAGCTCTTCGGGGCCAAGTTCCAGATCGGCGGCGCGGTCTTCACCGTCGGAGTGGTGTTCATGATCGCGCTGATCGTGGTGCTTGGCTGGACGCTGCGGCAGACCGCCTGGGGTCGGCACGTCTATGCGGTGGGCGACGACGCCGAGGCGGCGCAGCTGTCGGGTGTCAACGTCAAGCGCACGCTGATCTCGGTCTACATGCTGTCCGGGCTGATCTGCGCCTTCGCCGGCTGGGCCCTGATCGGACGCATCGGCTCGGTCTCGCCCACCTCCGGCTACGATGCCAACATCGAGAGTATCACCGCCGTGGTGATCGGGGGCATCTCGCTCTTCGGCGGGCGCGGCTCGATCATGGGCTCGCTGTTCGGCGCGCTGATCGTGGGGGTGTTCTCGCTCGGGCTGCGCCTGCTCGGGGCCGACGCGCAGTGGACCTATTTCTTCATCGGCGTGCTGATCATTGCCGCCGTGGCCGTGGACCAATGGATAAGGAAGGTGTCGGCATGAGCATCGAACAGAAACGCGAACCCATCCTCAAGGGCCGAAACCTCGTCAAGCGTTACGGCAAGGTGGTCGCCCTCGACCATTGCGACTTCGACCTCTACCCGGGCGAGATCCTCGCGGTGATCGGAGATAACGGGGCCGGCAAGTCGACGCTGATCAAGGCGCTTTCTGGCGCGGTCATCCCCGACGAAGGCGAGGTCTATCTCGAAGGAAAGCAGGTCCATTTCCACTCGCCCAACGACGCGCGCCATGCCGGCATCGAGACGGTCTACCAGACGCTGGCGATGTCGCCCGCGCTCTCGATCACCGACAACATGTTCATGGGGCGCGAGCTGCGCAAACCCGGCTTTCGCGGCAAATGGCTGCGCCAGCTCGACCGGGCCGGCATGGAGAAGTTCGCCCGTGACAAGCTCAACGACCTCGGGCTGATGACGATCCAGAACATCAACCAGGCGGTCGAGACGCTGTCTGGCGGGCAACGGCAGGGCGTGGCCGTGGCCCGCGCGGCGGCCTTCGGCTCCAAGGTGATCATCCTCGACGAACCCACCGCCGCGCTTGGCGTCAAGGAAAGTCGGCGGGTGCTGGAGCTGATCCTCGACGTGAAGTCGCGCGGAATCCCGATCATCCTGATCTCGCACAACATGCCGCACGTGTTCGAGTTGGCGGACCGGGTTCATGTGCATCGGCTGGGCCAGCGGCTTTGCGTCATCGACCCCAAGAATCATTCGATGTCCGACGCCGTTGCCTTTATGACTGGAGCCAAGGAACCCGAGACCGAGTTCGAAGCCGCTTAACCTCCAGACTCCCGTAGAGGCACGATTGCTCGACCTGACAGCCTACATCAATCCGCTGGCCGAAATGATCCATGAGGCCGCGGCCAAGAAACCCCGGGTCATCGTCGGTGTCGCCGGCGCGCCCGGAAGCGGCAAGTCGACATTGGCGTCCGAACTGGCCCGGCGGCTCGAGCGTCAGAAGCTCAAGGCGCGCATCGTGCCGATGGATGGCTTTCATCTCGACAATGTGGTGCTGGACCAGCGCGGGCTGCGCACGCGCAAGGGCGCGCCGGAGACCTTCGACGCGCGCGGCTTCGTGCTTCTGATCAAGCGTCTGGCACGGGGCGAAGAGGTGGTGGCCCCGGTCTTCGACCGCGCCCGCGACATCGCCATCGCCGGGGCGCAGTTGGTCGAGGCCGACGCGCAGGTTGTGATCGTCGAGGGCAACTACCTGCTGTTCGACGAGGCGCCTTGGTCCGAACTGGCCCGGATCTGGGACGTCTCGGCCTATCTCGACGTGCCGTTGCCCGAGCTACGGGCCCGTCTGATCGCGCGCTGGCTCGGACACGGGTTGAGCCGTACCGCCGCGACGCAGCGCGCGACGTATAACGACGTGCCCAACGCCCAGCGCGTGATCGACCGGGTCCTGCCTGCCGATCTGGTGCTGCGCCCCGCATATGAAAGCGGACCCGCGCAACAGCGCAGCGGCATCTGAAGACCGGCGACCCGTGTCATCGACCGCGCGCTTGGCTCGTACGGCGCCGCGCGGGGGGCTTGCTGAAAAAATGCGTGAATTCCGTATCTTCCTGCACGGTTTTTAACATTGCGGCACCCCGATTCTGGCCTATGCTCGGCCTCGACGATCGCGGTCCGCGGAGGGAGCGGCGCGGCCGATCGGTTGACGAGTTCACGGGACAGGGAGGCCCATTACCATGCCACAGCCACATCGCAGACTATCCCAGCGTTCCATGGCCTTCGTCCTTGCGGGCGGACGCGGTTCGCGGTTGCGCGAACTGACCGACCGGCGCGTGAAACCGGCAGTCTATTTCGGCGGCAAGGCGCGGATCATCGATTTCGCGCTCTCGAACGCCATGAATTCCGGCATCCGCAAGATCGCGGTGGCGACCCAGTACAAGGCGCACAGCCTGATCCGCCACTGCCAGCGCGGCTGGAACTTCTTCCGCGCCGAGCGCAACGAGTTCCTCGACATCCTGCCCGCCTCGCAGCGCGTGGATGAAAGCATGTGGTATCGCGGTACCGCCGACGCGGTGACCCAGAACATCGACATCGTCGACGGCTACGACGTCGATTACGTCGTGATCCTCGCGGGCGACCACATCTACAAGATGGATTACGAGGTGATGCTGCAGCAGCACGTGGATTCGGGGGCGGATGTGACCGTCGGCTGTCTCACCGTGCCGCGCATGGAGGCGGTGGCGTTCGGCGTGATGCATGTCGACGAGAACAGCCGCATCACCTCCTTCCTCGAAAAGCCGAAGGACCCGCCTTCGATTCCGGGCCAGCCCGACAAGGCACTCGCCTCGATGGGCATCTACGTCTTTTCCTGGAAATTCCTGCGCGAACTGCTGATCAAGGATGCCGAGGACGAGAACTCCAGCCACGATTTTGGCACCGATCTGATCCCCGACATCGTCAAGAACGGCAAAGCCATCGCGCATCGCTTCGACGATTCCTGCGTCCGTCCCGAAGGCCGCGAGGCCTATTGGCGCGACGTGGGCACGGTCGATGCCTTCTGGCAGGCCAATATCGACCTGACCAATTTCGACCCCGAGCTGAATCTTTGGGATCGCGACTGGCCGGTCTGGACCTACTCCGAGAGCGTGCCGCCGGCGAAGTTCATCCATGACGAGAAGGACCGACGCGGCTCCGCCGTCTCCTCGATGGTCTCGGGCGGCTGTATCATCTCGGGCACCGAGGTGCGCAATTCCCTGCTGTTCACGCAGGTGCACACCAACTCCTACTCGGTTCTCGACCACACGGTCGTGCTGCCTTACGTCAACGTTTCGCGCCACGCCCGCCTCAAGAACGCGGTGATCGACGCGGGCGTGATGATCCCCGAGGGCCTCGTCGTGGGCGAGGACCCGGAGGAGGACGCCAAGCATTTCCGCGTCTCAGAGGGCGGCGTCACCCTGATCACCCAGGCGATGCTCGACAAGCGCGCGGCGTCGCTCTGATGCGCGTCCTCTCGGTCGCCTCCGAATGCGCGCCGCTGGTCAAGACCGGCGGTCTCGCCGACGTGGCGGGCGCCCTGCCCGCCGCGCTGCGGGCCGAAGCGGTCGAGATGCGGACCATCCTGCCGGGCTACCCGGCGGTCATGGCCGCGCTCGCCGCGGACGCGGTGCAGGTGATGACCGAGCACGACCTGTTCGGCGGTCCCGCCCGGGTGCTCGCCGGACAGGCTGCCGGGCTCGATCTCTTCGTGATCGACGCGCCGCATCTCTATCGGCGCGAGGGGTCGATCTATCTCGGCCCCGACGGGCAGGACTGGCCCGACAATCCCGAACGCTTTGCCGCGCTGAGCCTCGTGGCGGCGCGGATCGGCACCGAGGGCGTGACGCTGGGCGGCCAGCTCTGGCAGCCGCAGATCTTGCATTGCCATGATTGGCAGGCGGGTTTCGTGCCCGACTATCTCGCGCAGGCCGGCGGCGACTGCGCCACGGTGCTGACGATCCACAACATCGCCTTCCAGGGGTTGACCGGTCACCACATGATCGAGCCGCTGCGCCTGCCCCGATCGCGTTTTCACGCGGAAGGCTTCGAATATTACGGCAAGCTGTCGGCGCTCAAGGCCGGGCTGATGCGGGCCGACAGGCTGACCACCGTTTCGCCCACCTACGCGGCCGAGCTGATGCGGTCCGAATTCGGCATGGGGCTCGACGGGGTGATGCGGGCGCGCCGGCGCGATCTGTCCGGCATCCTCAACGGCATCGACGAGACCGCCTGGAACCCCGCCAACGATCCGCATGTCCCGGAGGGCTATCGCCACCCGGCGGGCAAGATCCCGAACCGCGATGCGCTGCGCGCCGAAATGGGCCTGCCGGATTCCGCCGGACCGCTTTGCTGCGTGGTGTCGCGGCTGACCGAGCAGAAAGGCCTCGACCTGCTGCTCGAAGCCCTGCCGACGCTCCTGGATCGCGGCGGGCAGCTCGCGCTTCTGGGCTCGGGCGACAAGGCGCTGGAGCAGGCGTTTCGCGACGCGGCGCGCGAGGATGGCGTGGCGGTGCGGATCGGCTATGACGAGGCGCTGTCGCACCGGCTCATCGCCGGGGCGGACGCGATCTTGGTGCCCTCGCGCTTCGAGCCCTGCGGCCTGACCCAGCTCTACGGCCTGCGCTACGGCACGATCCCGGTGGTGGCACTGACCGGCGGCCTCGCCGATACCGTAATCAATGCCTCGCCCGCCGCGCTCGACCGGGGCGTCGCGACAGGAATCCAGTTCCACCCCGTCGCGGCCGATCCGCTTGCCGTCGCGCTGGACCGGCTCTGCGATCTTTATGCGCAACCCGACATCTGGGCCCAGATGCAGGCCAACGCGATGCGCCAGCCGGTGGGCTGGGCGAGCTCGGCTAGGGCCTATGCGGCGCTGTACCGGGATGCTATCGCCACCGCATGAGCACCAGAACCCGGATCAGCGCCGGTCGGCCACACCCGCTCGGCGCCACGCCCGATGCAGGCGGCGTCAACTTTGCCGTCTTCTCCCAGAACGCCACGCGCATGCAGCTTTGCCTGTTCGAGCGCTACGGCCGAGAAACCGCGCGGATCGACATGCCGGAGCGCGAGGGCCATGTCTGGCACTGCTACATCCACGGGCTCAAGCCCGGCCAGCACTACGGTTTTCGCGCGCACGGCCCCTACCGCCCCGACGAGGGGCACCGCTTCAACCCCAACAAGCTGCTGCTCGACCCCTATGCGCGCCAGATCAGCGGCCACGCGATCTGGCACGATGCGCTGCATGGCTACGACACCCGCTCGAAGCTGCAGGATCTGAGCTACGACACCCGCGACAGCGCCCCCTACATGCCGCGCGCCGTGGTCGCCGACACCTCGAAGCTGCTGCCCGCGAGACATCCCGACCGCCCGATGGCCGATACGGTGATCTACGAGGCACATGTCGCGGGTCTCACCGCCGATCGCCCCGACATCGCCTGCCGAGGCCGGTTCCAGGGGCTCGCCTCCGATAAGATCATCGATCATCTCGGCCGGCTCGGGGTCACCGCGATCGAGTTGCTGCCGGTCCACGCCTTCATCAACGACCGCTTTCTGGTGGAAAAGGGACTGTCGAACTACTGGGGCTACCAGTCGATCGGCTTCTTCGCGCCGGAGCCGCGCTATCTCGCGAGCCACGACATCGCCGAGTTCCGCGCCATGGTCGACCGGTTCCATGCGGCCGGGATCGAGGTGCTGCTCGACGTGGTCTACAACCACACCGGCGAGGGCAACCAGCTCGGGCCCACCCTATGCTTCCGCGGCCTCGACAACGCCAGCTATTACCGGCTTGCCGAGAACCGGCGCTACAATATCGACGACACCGGCACCGGAAACACCCTCAACATCGAACATCCGATGGTGCTGCGCATGGTGATGGACAGCCTGCGCTACTGGGTGGAGGTGATGGGGGTCGACGGCTTCCGCTTCGACCTATGCACCACGCTGGGTCGCAGGGCCCATGGTTTCGACCGCAACGCCCCGTTCTTTCAGGTGCTGCGACAGGATCCGGTGCTGGGCCGGGTCAAGCTGATCGCGGAGCCGTGGGATATCGGCCCCGGCGGCTACCAGCTAGGGGCCTATCCCGCGCCCTTTGCCGAGTGGAACGACAAGTTCCGCGACGAGGTGCGCGACTTCTGGCGCGGCACGCCCTCGATGATCGGCAAGCTCGCGGCCCGGATCTCCGGCTCGGCGCAGCAGTTCGACCACGACAACCGCCCCGCGACCTCCTCGATCAACTTCCTGACCGCGCATGACGGCTTCACGCTCATGGATGTCGTGTCCTACAACGAGAAGCACAACGAGGCCAATGGCGAGGACAACCGCGACGGCCACTCCGCCAATCACAGCGACAACATGGGTGTCGAGGGGCCGACCGACGACAGCAGCATCAACGCCGCCCGCGCCCGCAGACGGCGCAACATGCTGGCGACGCTGATGATCAGCCAGGGCACGCCGATGATCCTCGCCGGCGACGAGCTGGGCAATTCGCAGCAGGGCAACAACAACGCCTATTGCCAGAACAACGAGATCGGCTGGGTCAACTGGGACGCCAACGACCCCGAGTTCCTGGGTTTCGTGCGCAAGCTCGTGGCGTTCCGGCGGCTGCACCCGATCCTGCGGCAGAAGCGGTTCCTGCATGCGCGCAGCCGCAAGATCGACAACCGCACTGACCTGTTCTGGCGACGCGCCGATGGTCGCCCGATGACCGAGGCCGACTGGGAGGATCCCGAACGGCGGCTTCTGGCCTTCGAGCTTCGCACCGCTTCGGGCACGCCCGATTACGCGGCGCTCGAATACGCGCTCTTCGCCGTCATCAACAATGGCGGGCCCTGCTCCGTTACCCTGCCCGCCCCGCCCGAGGGCCATGTCTGGGTGCGTCATATCGACAGCGCCCGCCCGCAGGCCGACCCCAGACCGCATGGCGGCCGGACCCGGATCCGGGGCCGGTCGGTTGTGGTCATGGTGCTGGAGCCGTCGCAAGAAGCCCCGAACGAACCCGCAAGCCGAGGAGATTGAACCAGTGGAACAGATCACGGTGAACACGAAGCCCATTCAGGGCCAGAAGCCCGGCACCAGCGGGCTGCGCAAGAAGACCCGCACCTTCATGGAGCCGCATTTCCTCGAGAACTACGTGCAGTCGATCTTCGATGGCATCGGCGGCATTGAGGGCAAGACGCTCGTGCTCGGCGGCGACGGCCGCTACTTCAACGACCGCGCCAGCCAGGTGATCCTGCGCATGGCCGCCGCCAATGGCGCGGCCAAGGTCATCGTCGGGCAGGACGCGATCCTTTCCACTCCCGCCGCCTCGAACCTGATCCGCAAGCGCGGCACCGATGGCGGGCTGATCCTCTCGGCAAGCCACAACCCCGGCGGCCCGGACGAGGATTTCGGCCTGAAATACAACACCCCCAATGGCGGCCCGGCGCCCGAGAACATCACCGACAAGATCCACGCCGCGACGCAGGGGCTGACCCGCTACCGCATCACCGAGGCGCAGGACATCGATCTCACCTCGCCGGGCGTCACCACGCTCGGACAGTTGGAGATCGAGGTGGTCGATCCGGTGGCGGACTACGCCATGCTGATGGAAGAGATTTTCGACTTCGACGCGATCCGCGAGCTGCTGGCGGGCGGCTTCCGCATCCGCTTCGACGCGATGCACGCCGTGACCGGCCCCTATGCGGTCGAGATCCTCGAGAACCGGCTCGGCGCGGCCTCGGGCTCTGTCGTCAACGCCACCCCCTCGCCCGATTTCGGCGGCGGCCACCCGGACCCGAACCCGATCTGGGCCAAGGATCTGGTGGACGCGATGATGTCGGACGATGCCCCCGATTTCGGCGCGGCCTCGGACGGCGATGGCGACCGCAATATGATCATGGGGCGCGGCGTCTACGTCACCCCCTCCGACAGCCTCGCGCTGCTAGCGGCCCATGCGCATCTCGCCCCGGCCTACAAGGGCGGGTTGAAGGGCGTCGCGCGATCCATGCCGACCTCCGCCGCGGTCGACCGTGTTGCCGAGAAGAAGGGCATCGCCTGCTACGAGACGCCCACCGGTTGGAAGTTCTTCGGCAACCTGCTCGATGCCGGACGTGTGACGCTCTGCGGCGAGGAAAGCGCAGGCACCGGTTCGGACCATGTGCGCGAGAAAGACGGACTCTGGGCGGTGCTGCTGTGGCTCAACATCCTCGCCGAAACCAGGAAGAGCGTGAAGGACCTGCTGTCGGAGCATTACGCCGAGTACGGGCGCAACTACTACTCGCGCCATGATTACGAGGATGTCGAGGCCGAGAAGGCCAATGCGCTGATGGACGGTCTCCGCGCGAGGCTGGGCGAGCTTCAGGGGAAGAGCTTCGGCGGCCTAACGGTGAAGACCGCCGACGAATTCTCCTATGACGACCCGGTCGACGGCTCGCGCGCCACGGCGCAGGGGCTGCGCGTCGGCTTCGAGGATGGCGGCCGCGTCGTGTTCCGCCTCTCGGGCACCGGCACGGTGGGCGCGACGCTGCGCGTCTATCTCGAATCGCTCGAAACCGATCCCGCGAAGTGCGACCGCGACCCGCAGGAGGCGCTGGCGCCGATCATCGCCGCCGCCGACGAGATCGCCGGTATCAAATCCCATACCGGGCGCGACGCGCCCAACGTCATCACCTGATCCTGCCCCCCGAGGCCCCGGCGCACCTGCAACGGGGCCTCGCAGCCAGCTCTCAAAGCCAGCCCTTGGCCTTGAACCAGATCCAGGTCCCCGCTGCCGAGGCGACCATCGCGCCGAGCGCGATGAAATAGGCGTTCTGGTTGTCCAGTTCCGGCATATGGGCAAAATTCATCCCGTAGATCGAGGCGATCAGAGTCGGCGGCAGGAACAGCGCCGCGACGACCGACAGCGTGCGCACCACCGCGTTCTCGTCGAGATTGATCATGCCCAGCGTCGCGTCGGTCGCCAGCGCCACCCGGCTGTTGAGGAAATCGAGATGCACCTCGAGCGCGTTGATGTCGCGCATCTGCGCCTTGGCCAGCGTCGCGATCTGCGGGTCGCGGTGCTTCATAGTGCCGTTCCAGACGATGAAGGTCGAAAGCATCCGCTCCATGGTGAACAGGGCCAGCCGCACCTTGGCCGTCAGTTCCCCCTGCTGGCCGATGTCGCGCAGCGCCAGCCGCAGCCCCTCCACGTCGTTCATCTCCTCGCCGAACACCTCGCCCGCCACCCGGTCGAGCACCCGCCCCGTCGCCTCCAGCAGGTCGGCCTGACGGGCGATGATCTCCTCGACGAGACCGAGAAAGACACGCACGGGCGTGCTGCTCCCGGAACTCGACCGCTCGGCGCGGCTGCCGAAGGTCTCGAAGGGGCGTGGCGAGTGGTGGCGCACCGTGACGAGCCGCTCCGGCGTCAGCATGAAGGTTACTGGCGCCGAGAACTGCCGCCCCTCGGCGTCGCGGCCGGGCAGCATCACCGTCATCACCTGGCAGTCGCCTTCCCGGTGCAACCGGTTGGAGATCTCGATCTCCTCCATGTCCTCGAGCGTGGGCACGCTCAAACCGAAGGCCTCGACCCTTTCGACCTCGGCCGCGTCGGGGGCGAAGAGATCGATCCAGAGCGCGTCACCGATATCCTTGGACGGTCCGAGCGGGGCGAGGCCCTTGCCCTCTGGATGATAGGCGGCGAGCATCGGCGGTCTCCTCTTTCCTGCGTCGAAAGAAGCAGATAGCGCGCTGTCGCCCCCGTCCAGATCAGTCCTCGAACGCCGTGAATGCCGGGTCGGTCTCGACCCGGAGCGCGCGCAGCGGCCCCGCCATGACGATAAGCGAATAGAGATCGACCCCGGGCGGCACGCCGCGCGGATGGTGACCGCGCGGCACCAGCGTCACGTCGCCGTCGCGGATCGTCAGCGTCACATCGAGCCCGTTGCCGTCGAAAATGCGCTGCACCGCGAAGCCGCACTCTGGCGCGACCCGGTGATATGATATTTCTTCCAGCCGCGTGATGCGGGGGAAATCATCCTTGTCATGCCGGTGACCGGGCCATGAGGCCCAGGCCCCGCCCGGCGTGACCACTTCGCGCACCAGAAGTGTGTCGGCCCCCTCCTGCGCCTCCATCGCGATCTCGGTGACGCGGCGCGCGAGGATGCCCTCGCCCCGGTTCACCGGGTGCAGCCCCTTGGGTCCGAGGCAGCGCGCTGCATGGCCCGGCCGCGCGGGCGCGGAACAGACGGCGATGATGCAGTCGCTCGTGGCGCGCGCGCTCCAGTCGCTTTCCGCCGGCACGTAAAGCGCATGCGGCAGCCCCTTGAACGGGCTCGTCCGGTCGCCCATCTCGCCGAACCGTTCCTCGCCCGCCGACATCTCGGCCCGGCCCTCGATCAGCACAAGGATCGCTTCGCGGTCCTTGGTAGCGCGTGACAGCCCTTCGCCCTGCCTCAGCCGATGCACGGCGAGACCGGCATGGTCCCAGCCCGCGCTTTCAGGTGTGATGTCGTGCAGGGTTCCCGTGGCGGCCAAGGGCCGGCGCAGCAGATCCGTCATGGCTCAGCCCTCCCCGGCATCCTTTCGCGGCGGATCGAAGACGATGAAGAACTGGTAGGCACACCACATCCCCGCCGCGCCGAACAGCAGCGCCCAACCCGGCGCGCCGTGCGCCAGTTCGACCAGCGCCCAGCCAAGCGCCAGCCCGACCACGAGCAACCGCCGCCACAACGGGATAAAGAACGGGCTCTGGACATCGAAAAGCTTGCCCATGGGGTCTCCTCGCGGTTCTGCCTCGATCCCATCATGACGCGACCTGGGGCAGCCCTGCAAGGGCTTCAACGGAGGTGCCGAACGAAGCGGCCCCTCTCGTTCCGTCGACCGCGAGTTTCCTAGCGAAGGCCGGTCCTTGCGATGATCCCGGCTAGCTCGGTCATCGCCGCGGCACGCGCCGCGGCAAGGCCGCTGGCGCCGCTGCCTTGCGCGATCGGCACCGCGATTTCGAAGGTCTCGGCGCGGTCGCGGCCCAACGCATCGCGCGTCGCCACGAAATACTGCCCCGCCACGCGGAAGCGGCCCTGCGCATCTGCGAGGAACTCCTCGACTCGCACCTCGACACGGGCCTCGGCGAAATCGTCGAAGGGCCAAGGTTCGGAGGCCACCCGCGCCCCGGTCGACAACCGAAGCGCGCGGGCAAGCTCAAGCGTCGCCGCACGCACCGGATCATCGGCCCAGAGCAGGTCATCGGCCGGGGTGATCACCCCTTCGGGCGTCTCGACATAGATCTCCTCGAGCGCCGCGTAGGTCGGCAGAGTGATCTCGCGCAGCTCGACCGAACCGAAGGCGATGGCGACCTTCTCGGTCGGCACGACCTGCGGCACCGCGTAGCGCAGCTCCGGCCCCCCGCAAGCAGCGAGACCGGACATAAGGGCCATGGCGGGAAGGATGCGGTTCATCATGGCCTAGCGTCCTGTCAGAAGCGAGTTGGGGCGGCGTTCGATGGCGCGGGCAAGAGAGCCCACGGCTTCGGCGGCCTTGGAGACGTCACGCAGAGCCGCGCGCAGGTCGCGCAGCGCCGGCTCGGTGCCGCTGCCGATCGTGCCGATAGTGCCGTTCGAGGTCACCAGCAACGCCTCGGCGCGGCTGACCAGCGATGGCAGCGTCCGGGCGGCCTCGGCCAGCCGGTCGGCGGCATTCGCGGCCGAGGCAAAAGTGGCGTTGGCGTTCTCGACCACGCCGCCCTCGCTCACCTGCGCGAGGATCACCCGCAGCTCGGACAGCGCGCCGTTCAGCTCGCCCGGCAGCGCCCGCGCCGTGTCCTGCTTGAGGATGCGGTCGGCGCTGTTGAGCAGGCTGTTGGCCTCCGCGACCAGCACCTCGAGCGGCAGGTCGGCAGCCTTGCCGGCCACCGCGTTCAGGCTGTCTATCAGCTGCGGCGCACCTGCCAGCGAGCGGTCGAGGCTGTCGGCGGCGCGCGCGGCGCTGTCGATCGCGGCGACGAGGCTTTCGCCGCCACCACCCGCATTGACCTCGGCCAGGAGCGTCCGTGCTTCGGCCACGCCCAGTTCCAGCTCGCCCGCAAGCGTACCGATCTGGCCGGGCAGCGCGCGCGCCGCATCGGTGCCGATCAAGGCGCGCGCGTCCTGCGCTAGCCCCGACACGCGATCGAGCAGAGCTTCCACCGGCAGGTCCTGCGCCATCGCCGCGACGGCATCGATCCGCTCCACGAGTTGCGGGACACCTTCGAGCGAGGCGTCGAGCGAGGCCGCCGCCGCGCCCGCCGCATCCACGGTCTCCAGAAGTCGCGCTACGCCCTGCTCCTCGTTGAGGCTGGCGATCAAGCTGCGCGCCTCGGCGGTGCCGCCCTCCAGCTCGGCCAGAAGCGCGTTGACGCGACCCGGCAGGGCGCGCGTCTCGTCGGTATCGATTAGACCGCGCGCTGCACCGGCCAGCCCCGACACCTCGGTCAGAAGCGTCTCGAGCGGCAGCTCGTTGGCGGTGGCGACGAGCGTGTCAATCCGGCTCACTAGCTGCGGCACGCCCGCGAGCGAACGGTCAAGCGTGGTGACGGCGGCATTCGCGGCATCGACCGTCTCGAGCAGTCGCGTCACTGCCTGCTGCTCGTTCAACCCGGCGATCAGGGTCCGAGCCTCGGCGGTGCCGCCTTCGAGCTCGGCCAGCAGCGCGTTCACGCGGCCCGGCAACGCTTGGGTCTCCTCGGAGCCGACCAGCGCACGCGCCTCCTCGGCCAGCCCCGATACCTCGGTCAGCAGCCGGTCCAGCGGCAGCTCGGCTGCGTTCTCCGCGACCCGGTTGAGATTGCCGATCAGCTCCGGCACACCGTCGAGCGCGGTGTCGAGATCGGCGGTCACGGCGGTGGCGCCGTCCACCGCCTCGAGCACCCTGCGCACCGCCTCGGCCTCCCGCACATCGTCGAGGATCAGCCGTACGTCATTCACCGCCAGCTCGATCTCGTTCATCACGGTGCCGATCTGCTCTGGCACCGCCTGTACCTCTTCGGAGCCGACGAGACCGCGGATGTCGCCCAAGAGCGCGCGCACGTCGCCCGGCGTCTGCTGCAGATCCTCGGAGCCGATCAGGCGGGCCGAATTCTCGAGAAAACTGGTGGCCGAGGCGAGCAGCTCCTCGATCGGCAGGTTGTTGATCCGGTCCAGCGTCCCTTGGGCGGTCGCCTGCACATCGGAGATCTCGCTATCGGTCACCGGGACCGAGGGATAGGGCAACGCATCGACATTGAGAGATGCAGGCTCGGCGCCCGGCACGTCGATCAGCTGCACCTTGAGGCCGCCGGTGAGGATCGAGCCGGTCACGAGCCGCGCGCGCAGCCCGTCGGCGACCTCGCCGACGAAATATTCGAGCGCCTGCTCGACACCGCCTTCGTCGGCCATTCCGAGACGCGATGGCAGGATGTTGAGCACGGTCTGCAGCCGCACGCCGCGATCGCCGAAGCGTTCCTCGTCGACGAGGCCGTTGAGCCCGGAGACCGAGCCGATCCGCACGCCATCGAGTTCGACCGGCGCACCGACGGCAAGGCCGGAAACGTTACCGTCGAACACGGCGACGAGGTTGAGCGATGGGCCGTCGGGGGTATTGAACACCGAGTTCCGCGCCGTTTCCTCGGCATCGTAGACCTCGAAGATCTGGCCGTCCTCGGCCAGCGTCGCGCCGGACACGAAGGTATCGAAGGCAAGGCCACCCGCGAGCAGAGCCGCGACGCTGTCGAAGTCGATTTCGGCGCCGCCGGTGCCTATCTTGACCGAGAAGCCGGAGGTGTCCCAGAACCGGGTCGTTTCGGTGACGAGGTTGTCATAGGGCGCGTAGATCACCGCCGGAGCCTCGACGTAGAAGCCGTCGGTCGAGACGCCCGCCGCGCCGATCCGGCCCGCCTCGACCCCCTTGTAGAGGATCGGGCTGTTGCCCGACAGCACGCCCTCGGTCGCGCGCAGCGTGATTTCGATGCCCTGCTGGTCGGGTCCCAGCAGCGGCGCCCGCGCCAGCCCCTCGAAACGGGTCTCGGCGGTCCCGGGGCGCCCGTCCCACTGGCCGCGAATATAGACGCCCGACAGCACCGTATCGAGACCGGTCACGCCTTCGGTGCTGACCTCGGGACGGACGATCCAGAAATCGGATCCGGAATCGATATAGGGCGCGACGTCCTTGTCCACCCGGATCGCGATGCGAACCCGGTCCAGCCCTGCGGTGAAACCCACCTCCTCGACGAGACCGACCGCGACGTCACGAAACCGCAGCTCGGTCTCGTTTGCCAGAACACCGCCCGCATCCTCGAACAGCACCTCGATCAGGGGGCCCTGATCGCTCCAGCTTTTCCAGCCGATGCCCAGCGCCACGGCGAGCGCTCCCACCGGCACCAGCCAGACGATGGAGACACGGCTGCGCAGGGAACGCTTCTCGCCTTCCACCGGGACTTCGGGCAGATCAGCGCTCACGCGCGGTCGCCCATGTCGTCGTCGTCATCCGCGCGATCCCAGATCAGGCGCGGGTCGAAGGATTGGGCGGAGAGCATCGTGAAGATCACCGAGAGTGCGAAGGCGAGCGCCGCCGGGCCCGGCTTGATCGAGGCGGCGAGATTCAACTGCACCAGCGCCGTCAGGATCGCAACCACGAAGACGTCGATCATCGACCAGCGCCCGATATACTCCACGATTTCATAGAGCCTGTGGCGCGCATGCGGCGTCGCGGCCGAACCGCGGCGCACCGAAATGGCGAGCCAAGCGATGGCGGCGAACTTGCCGATCGGGATCGCCACGGATGCCACGAGGATGATCAGCGCGACGAAGGGCGCGCCATGCAGCGCCAGCTCTATCGCGCCGCCGACGATCGTGTCCTCGGAGACGGTGAACAGCACCTGCGTGCGCAGCATCGGGTAGAGGTTGGCCGGGAAATAGCACATGAGCCCCGCGACCCACCACGCCCAGACCCGGCTCAGGCTGTGGGTGTCGCGCGACACCAAGGGCTTGCCGCAGCGGCCGCAACGCTCCGTGCCCATCGGCCAGACGCGGGTGCAGCGGGTGCAGGCGACGAGCCCCGCCTCGCGCGCGGTGACCGCGGCGCTCATGCCGGGACCTTCCGCTGCCGGGCGGTGTAGCCATGCTCCAGCGCCTCCCAGACCGACCAGCGGCACATCCAGCGATCATGGATCACGGTCAGAAACACCAGCGCCGCGAACATCCAGAAAGCCGGACCGAAGCTCAGATTCGCAAGATCCGCCACCTTGACCAGCGCCACGGCGCAGCCCAGCGCGAAGATCTCGGCCATCGACCAAGGTCTGAGCGCCTCGGCCAGGGCGAAGAGCCGCAGCGCTCCCGGGGGCGCGGGGCGGTCGAAGACCAGCGGGCCCAGCACGTAGATGGTGAGGATCGCGCGGGCCAGCGGCACCAGCACGATGAGCGCGGTCACCGCAAGAGACAGCACCAGAAGCGGCCCGCCCGTGAAGCTCAGCGCCGCATCAAGGAGCGTCGCCTCGTTGACGAAGCCCTGCCGGCTGATCTTGAGAAAAGGAAACCAGACCGCGCCCAGCACCAGCACCAGCGAGGCAGCGGAAAGCGCGATGATGATCATGCCGGCGCGCTTGCGGGGCGCGATCAGCACGGTATGGCAACGTGCGCAGACCGCGCGCTCGCCATGCGCAGGCATCTTCGCGCGATAGAGCGCGTCGCATTGCGGACAGGCGATCAGTTCGGCCGGGTCGGCGCGCGCGATATCGATGCGGGGCATGGGATCCGTCCGACAGCCATCATTCGCGTGGATGATAGGAGCCTGGGAGGGGAATGACCACGGGCGGCGGCGCACGCTGCCGTGACGCGGGAGCGCCACGGCATTGTTGCCACCGGTCATCCACATGCGGCGCAGGTCAGGCCATCCGCGGCATGGCGAAGAGCGGCACGCCCCCCGCCCAGATGCGCCTGCTCCGGCCTAGGCCTTGCCGATCCCGCCCGGCGTCGGTGTCACCACCGTCACCGCCTCACCCGACTTCAGCCGGGTCTGCGCGCAGGCGGGCAGCGTCTCGGTGCTGCCGTCCAGCCGCCGGATCTCGGTGCGCCCGACCTCGCCCGCGCCGCCGCCATCCAGCCCCTCCGGCGGGCGGTGACGATGCGAGGACAGGATCGACAGGTCCATCTCCTCGAGAAAGCGCAGCGTCCGGCGGGTGCCGTCGCCACCCGGGAACGCGCCTGCACCACCCGATCCCGGCCGCAGCGCGAAACTCTCCAGCAGCACCGGAAAGCGGGTCTCCAGCACCTCGGGATCGGTCAGCCGCGAATTGGTCATGTGGGTATGCACCCCCGACGTCCCGGCGAAACCGCGCCCGTCATTCATCCGCCCCGCCGGGCTGCCCGAGCAGATGGTCTCGTAATACTGGTGCCGTGTATTGCCGAAGGTGAGGTTGTTCATCGTCCCCTGCGCATTGGCCAGGGCGCCCAGCGCCTGGAACAAGGCGTTGGTCACGTGCTGCGAGGTCTCGACATTGCCCGCCACCACGGCGCGCGGATAGGCGGGCCGCAGCATCGAGCCCTCGGGGATCACGATATCGATGGGGCGCAGGCAGCCCGCGTTCATCGGGATCGGCTGCTCGCACATCACCCGGAACACGTAGAGCACGGCGGCGCGCGCCACCGGTTCGGGCGCGTTGAAGTTGTTGTCGCGCGCCTCCGAGGTGCCGGTGAAATCGACCGTCGCGCGCCGCGCCTCGCGGTCGACGGTGATCCGCACCCGGATCACCTGTCCGGTATCGGTTTCGTAGTCGCATTCGCAGTCAGAGAGCTGGCCCAGCAGCCGCGCCACCTCCTCGGCGGCATTGTCCTGCACGTGCCCCATATAGGCGCGCACCACGTCGAGACCGAACTCGGCCACCATGCGCCGCAGCTCCGCCGCACCGCGCGCATTGGCCGCGACCTGCGCCTTGAGATCGGCGATGTTCTGTTCGGGATTGCGGCAGGGCCAGGGATGGTCGGTCAGCAGGTGACGCAGCGCCTCTTCGCGGAACTGGCCGCGATCCACGAGGTGGAAGTTGTCGATCAGCACCCCCTCCTCGTCCACCGTGGTCGCCAGCGGCGTCATCGAGCCGGGTGCGGTGCCGCCGACATCGGCGTGGTGGCCCCGGCTGGCGGTCCAGAACAGGATCTCGCGGCCCGCCTCGTCGAAGACCGGCGAGACCACCGTGATGTCCGGCAGATGCGTACCGCCATTGTAGGGCGCGTTCAGGGCAAAGACGTCGCCCGGGCGGATCACCTCGTTCTGCCGGATCACCGCCTCGACCGAGCGGTCCATGGAGCCCAGATGCACCGGCATGTGCGGCGCATTGGCGACCAGCGCGCCATCCTGGTCGAACACCGCGCAGGAGAAGTCGAGCCGCTCCTTGATGTTCACCGACTGCGCGGTGTTCTGAAGCGCCACGCCCATCTGCTCGGCGATGTTCATGAAGAGATTGTTGAACACTTCGAGCAGGATCGGATCGGCCTCGGTCCCGGCGGCGAGCTGGCGCGGCGCAGCCTCGTGGCGCGCAAGCAGGATATCGTCGCGCCCCGTGAGCCGCGCGGTCCAGCCCGGCTCGACCACGATGGTCTGGTTCGGCTCGATGATAAGCGCCGGCCCGCGCATCTCGTGGCCGGACGTGATCCCCTCGCGCCGATACACCATGGCCTTGTGCCATTCCCCACCGGAAAAGAAGCGCGCCGTCTCCGCCGGGCGCGCCTCGCCCCGATCGGGCGCGGCACCACCGGTCTCGGCCAGCGCATGCGGCGGCTCCGTGCCTTCCACCTCGACCGCCTCGACCACCAGCCCCCGCTCGGGGCTGAGAAAGCCGAACTGCGCCTCGTGGGCGGCCTCGAAGGCGGCGCGCGCTCGCGCCATGTCGCCCTCAAAGGGGATTTGCAGCGCGGTATCCGTGCCCTCGTACCGCAGATGCAGCCGCGCGACGTAGCTCTCATCCGACACGCCCTGCCCGGCCAGGTCGTCGCGTACCTGCGCCGTCAGATCCGCGATCACCGCGTCCAGCGCGGTGCGGCTATCCTCGGCGAGCGGTCGCACCAAGCCCTGCTGGCGGCTGGCCGAGACGGTGGCGAGGCCGATGCCATAGGCCGAGAGCAGCCCCGAAAGCGGATGCACCAGCACCGCCTCCATGCACAGCGCGTCGGCGACGAGACAGGCATGCTGCCCGCCCGCGCCACCGAAGGAATTGAGCAGGTAGCGGGTCACGTCATGGCCGCGCTGGACGCTGATCTTCTTGATCGCGTTGGCCATGTTCTCGATCGCGATCCGCACGAAGCCTTCCGCCGCCTCTTCCGGGCTCCGATCGCCCGCCACCTTTGCGAAAGCCGCGCGCACGCCGTCGCGGTCGAGCTTCTGGTCCTGACCGGGGCCGAAGATCGCCGGAAACAGGTCTGGGTCGAGCTTGCCCAGCATGACGTTGGCGTCGGTCACGGTGAGCGGCCCGCCGCGCCGGTAGCAGAGCGGCCCGGGATCGGCGCCGGCGCTGTCGGGGCCGACGCGAAACCGGCCGGGGTCGGCGTGCAGCACCGAACCGCCCCCCGCCGCCACGGTATGGATGCGCATCATCGGCGCGCGGATGCGCACCCCGGCTACCTCGGTGTCGAAAGCGCGCTCGTATTCGCCGGCGCAATGAGCCACGTCGGTGGAGGTGCCACCCATGTCGAAGCCGATCACCTTGTCCCAACCGGCGGCACGGCCCGTCTCGACCATGCCGACGACACCGCCCGCGGGGCCGGACAGGATCGCGTCCTTGCCTTGGAACGCCTCGGCCGCGGTCATGCCGCCGGAGGACATCATGAATTGCAGCGTCGGCCCCGCCTCGCCCGGCGGCGTCGCACCGAGGGCCCCGGCCACCCGCGCCACGTAGCGCCGCAGGATCGGCGAGAGATAGGCATCGACCACCGTGGTATCGCCACGCCCCACGAGCTTCAGCAGCGGCGAGACCTCGTGGCTGACCGAGACCTGCCCGAACCCCATGCCACGCACCATTTCCGCGAGCCGTGCTTCGTGTCCGGGCGCGTTCCACGAATGCATCAGCACGATAGCGACAGCGTCGATGCCATCGGCACGGAGCCGCTCCAACTCGGGGCGCAGGGCCTCGGCGTCCAAGGCTGTCTCGATGGCGCCATCCGCCCGCACCCGTTCCTCCACCTCGATCACGCGGTCGTAGAGCTGTTCGGGGAGCAGGATCTCCTTGGCGAAGATGTCGGGCCGCGCCTGATAGGCGATCCTGAGCGCGTCGCGGAAGCCGCGCGTGACAAGCAGGGCGGTCCGGTCGCCCTTTCGTTCGAGCAGCGCGTTGGTGGCGACGGTGGTGCCCATCTTGACGGTGCCGATGCGCGCGGGCTCGACGGTACCGCCCAACAGCCTTCGAATGCCCTCGATCGCAGCATCCTCGTAGGCCTGAGCGTTTTCGGACAGGAGTTTCAGCGGATGCAGCGTGCCATCCGGGGCCCGGCCGACCACGTCGGTAAAGGTGCCGCCACGATCCACCCAGAAATCCCAAACACTCATGCTCCACCCCCTTGTGCTGTCCGCCAAGGGGTGCGCAATCCACCGGAAGCGGTCAAGCCGCCTGACTATCTCGCGCATTAGCTCAGGCTATGGGCAAATGCTCGCGATTGTGGCACTCTCCAGCCGGAGGAGACGAATTGCGGCGAACTGCAGGGAGGATGGCATGACGCGCAACTGGGATCTGATCATATTCGACTGCGACGGCGTGCTGATCGACAGCGAACTGCTCAGCGCCGAAGTTCTGATCGAGCTTCTCGCCGCAGACGGGGTGGAAATCGATTTCGATCATGTGCGTCGCAACTTCCTCGGCCGAAGCTTTCCGACCGTGGCGCGGCATATCCGCGAAGAGCTGGGCCATCCCCTCGCCCCGGATTTCGAAAGCCTCTACCGGGCGCGGCTCCTGAGGCGCTTCGAGCGCGAGTTGAAGCCGATGCCGGGCATCGCCGAGGCCGTCGCGATGCTAACCGCGCGTGGCGTGCCGCTCTGCGTCGCCACCTCGTCCTCGCCGCCGCGTGTTGCGCGATCGCTGGCCATTGCCGGCCTTGCTCAGGCGTTGCCGCATGTCTTCACCGCGAGTCAGGTGGCGCGGGGCAAGCCCGCCCCCGACCTGTTCCTGCTTGCGGCCGAGACCATGGGCGCAAAACCGGCCCGCTGCCTCGTGATCGAGGACAGCCTCCCGGGGCTCGAGGCGGCAGCGGCGGCGGGCATGACCGCCGTGCGCTTTCTGGGCGGCAGCCACCTTGCCACCGCCACGCTGCGCCACGATCCCGCCCTGCCCCTCCTGCACCATTGGACCGATCTGCCCGCGCTTCTCGACAGCCTGCCCGCGCCGGAGGTGGTATGAGCCAGTCGCGCTTCACCCCCGAGACGACCCGCCTCGACGATGCGGCACGCGCGGGCTGGCTCTACTATGTCGCGGGCAACACCCAGGACGAGATCGCCAAGAAGCTCGGCGTTTCGCGCCAATCGGCGCAAAGGCTGGTATCGCTCGCCGTGTCGGAAAAGCTGGTCAAGGTCCGGCTCGATCATCCGATCGCGCGCTGCATGGATCTCTCGGGCGCGTTGTCGGAACGCTTCGGCCTGCGGGTGATCGAGGTGGTGCCGTCCGACCCGTCGGTCCCCGAGCTTCTCACCGGCATCGCCATTGCCGCTGCGGCCGTGTTGGAAAAGACCCTCAAGAGCCCCGAGGAGAAGATCATTGCGCTGGGCACCGGCCGGGCGCTGCGGGCCTGCGTCGAACAGCTGCCGCGCATGGATTGCCCACAGCACCGCATCGTCTCGCGGCTGGGCAACATGATGTCGGACGGCTCGGCCACCCCTTACAACGCGGTGATCCGCATGGCCGAGCGCGTCGGCGCACGGCATTACCCCTACCCGCTCCCCGTGGTCGCGCGCGACGAGGAGGAACTGCGGGTCATGCATGGCCAGGAGGCGGTGCGGCACACGATGGAGCTGTGCACCCGTGCTGATCTGACCCTAGTCGGCGTCGGCCAGATCGGCCTGAACGCGCCGCTGCGGGTCGACGGCTTCATGACCGCCGAGGAGATGGAGGCGCTCATGGCCGAGGGAGCGGCGGGCGAGATCACGAGCTGGGTCTACGACGCCGACGGCCGGGTCATGGATTGCGCCTTCAATCGCCGCGTGGCCTCGGCACCGCTGCCGGTGCCCGGCAGCGGTCCGGTGGTCGGTCTCGCGGTCGGCAAGGACAAGGCGGGGGCGATCCGTGCCGCCCTGCACGGCCGGTTGATCAACGGGCTGATCACCGACGAGGCGACGGCCGAGCGGCTGCTGAAGCAGTAGCCGCCCGGCCCTCGGGGCGCCTCAGCCCCGCGCGTAGCGCTCGAGCGTGGCGGCGACGCCGTCGTTCCACAGGGAGGCCAGCTGGCGCGCGAAGGCGTCGGCGAAGGCAGGCTGCCGCCCCAGATCGCCGAACACCGTCTCGTTCGAGAGGAAGGCCGAAGGATCGTCCTTCGCGGCGAGCGCGCGGGTCTTCAGCTCTTCGGCATTGTCGTCATTCGGCGCGATCGCCTCGCCCGCATCATTGGTGCCGGCGCAATAGCGGCACCACAGGGCCACCTCGAGCGCGAGCCCATCGACGTTCCGACCCGCCGCAAGCGCGTCGCGGATCACCGGCAGCACGAATTTCGGCTGGCGGTTCCAGCCGTCGAAACACAGCCGCGGGATCGTGTCGCCGATCTCGGGGTTGGAGAAGCGCTCCTCGACCTTGCGGCGATAGGCCTCGAAGTCGACGCCTTCGATCGGCTCCAGCGTTGGGATGATCTCGCGCGTCTCCAGCGCCTCGAGCCAGGCGCGGATGCGCGGATCGGCCATGGCGTCATGGACGAAGTGATGCCCCAGAAGCGCCGAGGGATAGGCGATGGCCGCGTGGCCGCCATTGAGGATACGCAGCTTCATCAGCTCGTAGGGCGCGACGTCGGCGACGAATTCCGCGCCGACCTTCTCCAACGCCGGACGGCCCTGCGGGAAGTTGTCCTCAAGCACCCATTGCCGGAACGGCTCGCACACCACGGGGGCGGCGTCGGTGATGCCGAAACGGTCCTTTACCAAGGCCCGCTCTCGATCCGAGGTCGCGGGCGTGATGCAGTCCACCATGGTGTTGGGGAATGCGACGTTCTCCGCGACCCAGTCGGCAAAGGCAGGGTCGGCAAGCTTGGCCAGCCCCACCACCGTCTGCTTCGCGACATGCCCGTTCTCGGGCAGGTTGTCGCAGGACATCACGGTGAAGGGCGCCTCTCCCGCATCGCGGCGGCGACGCAGCGCGGCGAGGATCATGCCAAAGGCGGTTCTGGGCTGGTCCGGCTGCTCGGCGTCGTGGCGGATGTCCGGGTTCGAGGTGTCGAGGCCGCCGGTGCGCGCATCGACGAACCAGCCACCTTCGGTCACCGTGAGCGAGACGATGCGGATCGCGGGGTCCGACATCCGGGCTACGAGCTTCTGCGCGTCGATCTCGGTGAACTCGATCATCGCGCCGGTGACGCGGGCCGAAAGCCCGGCCGGGTCGAGCTCGACCACCGTGGTGAGGAAGTCCTGCTTTTCCAGCGCCTCGCGCATCTTCGCGTCGCCGGGCCGCACGCCGGCGCCGCTGATGGCCCAGTCGTGATCGGCACCGGTGCCGAACAGCCGGTCGAGATAGACCGCCATATGCGCGCGATGAAAATTGCCGACGCCGATATGCACGATACCGGCGGAGAGTTTCGCGCGATCGTAATCGGGCCCGGCGACGCCTTCGGGAAGGCGGTCGAGAGCCGCGGCGTTGAGATCAATGGCCATCATCAGCCTCCTGTAGAATTGTAACGAGCCGTCAGCTCATCCATTGGCCGCCATCGACGTTGTAGGTCTGCGACACGATGTAATCGGCCTCGTTCGAGACCAGGAACACGGCCATGCCGGTCAGGTCGTCGGGCGTGGCGAAGCGGCCGGCGGGAACGCCGGCGGCGACCTCGGCCTTCTTCTGGCCGGGCTGCTTGCCTTCGAGCTTGGCGAACATGCTGTCGACATGCTCCCAATGCGCGCCGTCGACGACGCCCGGTGCGATGGCGTTGACGTTGATGCCGTGCTTGATGAGGTTCAGCCCGGCCGACTGGGTCATCGAGATGACGGCGGCCTTGGTCGAGCAATAAACGAGTACGAGGGGCTCACCGCGACGTCCGGCCTGGCTTGCCATGTTGATGATCTTGCCGCCATGGCCTTGGGCGATCATCTGCCGGGCGGCGGCCTGCATGGTGAACAGCGTGCCCGCGACGTTGACGGCGTAGAGCCGGTCGAAGCTCTCGCGGGTGATGTCGACGGTCTCGGCCGCGTCGAACAGCGCGGCGTTGTTGACGAGGATGTCGATCCTGCCCGCGCGCTCCACCACCGTGGCGATGGCGGCGTCGATGCTGTCCTGTCTCGCGACGTCGATCTGCACCGCATAGGCGCCCGCCCCGATCTCGGTCGCGGCGGCCTGCGCCGCGTCGAGATTGATGTCGGCGATGGCCACCGTCGCGCCTTCGCGCACGTAGCGCTCGGCAAAGGCGCGACCGATGCCGCGTGCGGCACCGGTGATCAGCGCGGATTTTCCCGCCAATCGGCTCATGCGATGCGCAGCCCCTGCGCGTCGAAGCGGTGGATCTTGTCGGCCTGCGGGGTCAGGAACACGGTGTCGCCGTGGCGCAGCGCGACCTCGCCACTGGCGCGGATCGTGAGCGTTTCGGCCAGACCCGTGTCATGCACGTGGAAGAAGGTGTCCGAGCCCAAGTGCTCGGCGACGCCGATGCGACCCTTCCAGGTGCCCTCGCTGGCCGAGACGTCGATATGCTCGGGCCGTACGCCGATCGTCTCGGCGCTGTGCTTCTTGGCCTCGGCGCCATCGATCAGGTTCATCTTGGGCGAGCCGATGAAGCCCGCCACGAAGGTGTTGCGCGGGTTGCGATAAAGCTCGAGTGGGCTGCCGACCTGCTCGATGTTGCCGGCGCGCAGCACCACGATCTTGTCGGCCATGGTCATCGCCTCGACCTGGTCGTGGGTGACGTAGATCATCGTGGTGTCGAGCTTCTTGTGCAACTCGGAGATCTCCATCCGCATGCCGACGCGCAGCGCCGCGTCGAGGTTCGACAGCGGCTCGTCGAACAGGAAGGCCGCCGGTTCGCGGACGATGGCGCGGCCGATCGCGACCCGCTGGCGCTGGCCGCCCGAGAGCTGGCCGGGGCGCCGGTCGAGATAGTCGGTGAGGTTGAGCGCGCGCGCCGCGTTGTCGATGCGCCGCTTCTGCTCGTCCTCGGGCATGCCCGCCATCTTCATCGGGAAGGCGATGTTCTTGCGCACCGACATGTGCGGGTAGAGCGCGTAGCTCTGGAACACCATGGCCAGGCCGCGCTTGGCGGGCGGCAGGTCGGTGGCGGGCTTGCCGTCGATGCGGATCTCGCCGCCCGAGACGTCCTCGAGCCCGGCGATCAGCCGCAGCAGCGTGGACTTGCCGCAGCCCGAGGGGCCGACGAAGACCACGAACTCCCCGTCATCGATGGTCAGGTCGAGCGGCGGGATGACCTCCACGTCGCCGAATTTCTTGGTCACCTTGTCGAGCGTGATGCGTCCCATGGGTATATTCCTTATTTCACTGCGCCGAAGGTGAGCCCGCGGACGAGCTGCTTCTGGCTGAACCAGCCGAGGATGAGGATCGGCGCGATGGCCATGGTCGAAGCGGCCGAGAGCTTGGCGTAGAACAGGCCCTCGGGGCTCGAATAGCTGGCGATGAAGGCGGTGAGCGGGGCGGCCTTGGCGGCCGTGAGGTTGAGCGTCCAGAACGCCTCGTTCCAGGCGAGGATGACGTTGAGGAGCAGCGTCGAAGCGATGCCCGGCACGGCCATCGGCGTCAGCACGTAGATGATCTCGTCGCGCAGGGACGCGCCGTCCATCCGCGAGGCCTCGAGGATCTCGCCGGGGATCTCCTTGAAGTAGGTGTAGAGCATCCAGACGATGATCGGCAGGTTGATCAGCGTCAGCACGATCACCAGGCCGGTCTTGGTGTCGAGAAGGCCGACGTCGCGGAAGATCAGGTAGATCGGGATCAGCACGCCGACGGGCGGCAGCATCTTGGTCGAGAGCATCCACATCAGCACGTTCTTGGTGTGCTTGGCGGGGACGAAGGCCATCGACCAGGCGGCGGGGATCGCGATGATCAGGCCCAGCACGGTCGAGCCCAGCGAGATCACCACCGAGTTCCAGAAGTGCCGGAAGTAGTTCGAGCGCTCCAGCACGGTGGTGTAGTTCTCGGTGGTCCAGTTGAAGAACATGAAGCTGGGCGGCGAGGAGATCGCCTCGGCCTCGGTCTTGAAGCTGGTGACGATGGTCCACAGGATCGGGAAGAAGATCGCGAGACCGATGATCCAGGCGGCGATGGTATAGCCGACCTTGCGGCGGTTGGAGACGGCGCGGGCCATGTCAGGCGCTCCCTCTGTTCGGCGTGCGGGGCGGGCGCGGGGTCAGGCCCCGCGCGGCGAAGGTGATCTGCTCAGGCATCGAGGTTCTTTCCGATCATCCGCATCAGGAAGATCGCGACGATGTTGGCGAGGATGATCGCGACCACGCCGCCGGCCGAGCCGCCGCCAACGTCGAAGTTCAGAAGCGAACGGGCGTAGACGAGGTAGGTCAGGTTGGTCGAGGCGTTGCCCGGGCCGCCATTGGTGGTCACCAGGATCTCGGCGAAGACCGACAGCAGGAAGATCGTCTGGATCAGGATCACCACGGTGATGGCGCGCGAGAGGTGCGGCAGGGTGATGTACCAGAACCGCGACAGCGGCGAGGCGCCATCCATCTCGGCCGCTTCCATCTGCTCGCTGTCGAGCGACTGGATCGCGGTGAGCAGGATCAGCGTCGCGAAAGGCAGCCACTGCCACGACACGATGCCGATGATCGAGGCCAGAGGCGCGTGGGTCAGGAAGTCGAAAGGTTGCAACCCGACCGCCTTGGAGAACTCCGCGAAGAGCCCCGAGACCGGGTTCATGAACATGTTCTTCCAGACCAGCGCCGAGACGGTCGGCATGACGAAGAACGGCGCGATGACGAGGATGCGCACGATCCCCTGCCCCCACATCGGCTGATCCAGAAGGATCGCCAGCAGGATGCCACCGACCACGGTGATGATCAGCACCCCCCCGACCAGCAGCAGCGTGTTGAGGAGCGCCGTGAAGAAGGCCGGGTTGTTGAAGAACAGCTTGTAGTTCAGCAGCCCCACGAAGCGCTCGGTGCCCGGCATCAGCAGGTTGTAGCGCAGCAGCGAGAAGTAGATCGTCAGCGCCAGCGGAACGATCATCCACGCCAGCAACAGCAGCACGGCGGGCGAAATCATGATCCGTGCGGCGGAGCGGGAATGTTGGGTGGCCATCGGTCTCTCCGATATCTGGGACGGGCGGCGGCGCGCGATCCCCGGGCCCGGTCGCGCGGGCGACCGGAGAGGATGGCAGGCGGCGGCCCGTGACGGTGATGGGGTGATCGGCGGGGGGAGGCGGGGCCGGCCGGGAGGGTCCGGCCCCGCCTGTCATGCGGTGGCGGTTACTGGCCGTAACCCGCCGCCTGCATCTCCTGGGAAGTCAGGTCCTGAGCCGCCTGCAGCGCTTCCTCGGCCGACATCTGACCGGCAAGCGCCGCCGAGAACTGCTGGCCCACCGCGGTGGCAATGCCCTGGAACTCGGGGATGGCGACGAACTGCACCCCGGTATAGGGCACCGGATCCACGGTCGGGTTGTTCGGGTCGGCCGCGTTGATGCTGTCGAGCGTCATCTGCGCGAAGGGCGCCGCATCCAGGTATTCCTGGTTCTCGTAGAGCGAGGTGCGGGTGCCCGGCGGCACGTTGGCCCAGCCTTCCTTCTCGGCGACCAGCTCGGCGTACTCCTTGGAGGTCGCCCAGGCCACGAAGGTCTTGGCAGCATCCTCGGCATCGGTGCCGGCCGGGATACCGAGGCTCCAAGCCCAGAGCCAGTTGCCGCGCTTGCCCAGACCGTTGTCGGGGGCGAGTGCGAAGCCGACCTTGTCGGCCACGGTGCTGTCGTCACCGGTCACGAAGGAAGCGGCGACGGTGGCGTCGATCCACATGCCGCACTTGCCCTGCTGGAACAGCGCAAGGTTCTCGTTGAAGCCGTTGTTCGCGGCACCCGGGGGGCCGTATTCGTTCAGCAGCATCAGGTAGTCGTCGAGCGCAGCCTTCCACTCGGGGCTGTCGAACTGCGGTACCCAGTTCTCGTCGAACCAGCGCGCGCCATAGCTGTTGGACATGGCGGTCAGGAAGGCCATGTTCTCGCCCCAGCCGGCCTTGCCGCGCAGGCAGATGCCGTAGACCTCGTTCTCCTTGTCGGTCATCGCCGCCGCAGCTTCCTTGATGAAGTCCCAAGTCGGCGCGTCGGGCATCTCGAGCCCGGCCTCTTCCATCAGGTCGGTGCGGTACATGACCATGGAGCTCTCGCCGTAGAACGGCGCAGCATAGAGCGTGCCGTCGACCGACAGGCCCCCGGCGATCGCGGGCAGGATGTCCTCGGCGTCGTACTCCTCGGGGAGGTCGTCGAGGGGCACGAGCCAGTTCTGCTTGGCCCAGATCGGAACCTCGTAGGTGCCGATGGTCATCACGTCGTACTGGCCGCCCTTGGTGGCGATGTCGGTGGTCACGCGCTGACGCAGCACGTTCTCTTCGAGGGTCACCCAGTCGAGTTCGATGTCCGGGTGCTTCTCGGTGAAATCCGAAGACAGCTCCTGCATGCGGATCATGTCGCCGTTGTTGACGGTCGCGATGGTCAGCGTTTCTGCCTGCGCGATCGCGGCCATGCCGCACAATGCGGTCGCCCCCATCAGGATACGGGTCGTCTTGGTCATGTCTCTCCTCCCACTCACTGCTAGAGCATTTGCCTAGCCGATGGGCAATTACTCACTCATTTGCCGAGTCGAGTCAAGAGCGGCGCATGACGGCATTGCGCTGGACGCATGGTTAACGCAGGGTTAATGGCCGGAACGTGATCCGACCCGGCTTCGCAAGCTATGAGGTCGCCGTTAGGCTTTCCCGGCTGCAGCGAGGGGCATGACGGATGAACGAGAGCGGAACGACGAGCCGGGCGGAAGCACGCGGGCTGCGCCAGTCGCGCGAAATCGAGGGGCACCTCGCCTGGCTCGACAGCTTCACCGGCACCGCACTCGGCGTGCTCGCCGTGGCAAGCGGTATCTACACCTATCTCGGCGTGTCGTCGCTGCTCGACGATACCGGGGCGCTCTCGATCTTCGCGGCGATGGCCTATTCGATCGCCGTCTCGGTCGGCATTTTCGTTTTCTGGTCCTACATGCTGCGGCTCCTGCCCGCCGTCCGCTCCGCCGCCTCGCGGATCGGTCTCTTGGCTTCGATGGGCTTGGGCTCGCTCGCGATCGTCGCCATGTCGTCATGGCTCAACGCCGCGGCACTGGCCGGCGCCGCGGCGGTGGAGCAGCACCTCGCGACGACGGTGCAGGACTACCAGGGCGCGCTCGAGCGGGCGAACACGATCGCGGTCTCGGCCCAGGGGCTCGGGCGCGACGTGTCCCGGGTGCGCACGAGCTTCGAGGATCTGGGCGAACAGGAGGCATCGGGCGGGCTGTCGGGCCTGGCCGGGCGCGGCGCGGTGTTCCGGCTGCTGCGCCAGAAATCGGACGAGCTATCGGCGCTCGAGGCACAGATCGCCAGCCAGCAGCCGCTTCTCGACGCGGCCTTCGCCGAAGGCAACGCGATCCTGAGCCGGATGCGCGCGCTCACCGTCGCGCCCGGCCCGGTCGAGGCACGTTCGGTCGAGTTCTCGGAAGAGGCGGTGCGGCTCGCCGGCGTGATCACCACGCTGCGCCAACTCTCGGTCGCGCCGCTGGTGGTGCGCGCGGCGAGCGATTTGTCCGCTTCCGTGGTGTTGCCGCAGCTCGATGGCGGCGACGATGCGGCCCGCTCGGGCCAGCGGGCGACCATCGAGTCGGTGCTGACCGTGCTGGGCCAGCGTGCCGACACGCTTCGTCAGGCCGCCGAGGCGGTGATCGCGATGCCGCCGCCAGCCGACACCACCTATACCCCGATTTCGGCCGCCGACGCCGTGATCCTTTATGCCCGCAACTTCGTGCCCTCCTGGGCCGGCGCGATTGCCATCGACCTGCTGCCTGCGGTGCTGGTGCTCATCGTTTCGGTGGCACAGGCGGCGATCCGAACCGGGCGCGACGGCGTCGCGGTCGAGGACCAGATGACGCTGGCCGAGCTGCGCGGCGCGCTGATCGCGCTGCGCGAGATCGAGGCCGCCACCCCGGCCGAGAAGTCGCAGGAGCCAAACGCGACTGCCGCGCCGACGCCGGTCGACATCGCCCGGCCCGCCGAATGAGCACGCCGCGCCGCTGGCTCGTGGCCGTGCTGATGGCCGAGATCGCCCTCGGCGCGCTGCTGTTCGGCGGCGACCTCGCGCGGGCCCTGCCGCGGATCGTCTGGCCCTCCAGCGCGCCGCAAATCACCGAACCGGTGCGCCCCGGCGACCAGACCCGCCGCTTCCGCCCCGACCGGCTGCCCGCGCGCGAGCGCCCCGATGGCACGCCGATGCCGGATACCGGCGACATGCCCGACCGGCTCGCGATCGACCTGCGCGACGGGGCGCTGTTCCTCAGGGGACGCATCGCGCCCGGCGATGCCGCCCGCCTTACCGCCGCGCTCGATCTCGCCGAGGCGACGCCGGGCACTGCTTGGCTCGACAGCCCCGGTGGCTCGGTCATCGATGCGCTGGAGATCGGGCGGCTGCTGCGGGGGGCCGCGACCGACACGCGGATGAGCGCCGAGGCGATCTGTCTCTCGGCCTGCCCCTACATACTGGCGGGCGGGATCGAGCGCCGCGTGGCCGAGGGCGCTTGGGTCGGCCTGCATCAGCACTATTTCGACCAGAACACCGCCCTGCCCGCGATCTTCGCGGTCGAGGACATCCAGCGCGGACAGGGTGAGGTGATGGGCTACCTGATCGAGATGGGTGTCGATCCGGCACTGATGCGCCACGCGCTCGCCACACCCCCCGACGAGATCTACCTGCTGCTACCCGAAGAACTGGAACGGTACCGGCTGAGCCACGCCGCGCCCGATCCCGCCGGTTGAACGCCGCCCCCGGCCCCTCCCTCTTGACGCCGCGCCTGCGCCTGTCACAAGGCGGGCCATGAGCACCGGCGCCCTTACCATCGATCTCGACGCGCTCGCCGCCAACTGGCGCGCGCTTGACGCCATGACCTCCTGCGAGACGGGGGCGGTCGTCAAGGCCGACGGCTACGGCCTCGGGGCTGCGCGCGTCGCCCGCAGGCTCGCCCATGAAGGCGCGCGGCGCTTCTTCGTGGCGGTGGCCGAAGAGGGCGCGGCGCTCCGCAGGGCGCTGGGCCCGGCGCCCGAAATCTACGTCTTCTCGGGGCACATGGAGGGTGATACGCGCCGCCTTGCCGCGGCCGCGCTGATCCCGATGCTCAATTCGATCGATCAGCTTGCCCGCCATCTCGAGGCGCTGCCGGGCCACGCCTTCGGCATCCAGCTCGACACCGGGATGAACCGGCTCGGCTTCGAATGGTCCGACTGGTCAGAGGCGGCCGGGATCGCGCTCGATCACGCGCCGGTCTGGCTGACGAGCCATCTCGCCTGCGCGGACGAGCCCGACCACGAGATGAACCCCTACCAGCTCGACATCTTCCGGCAGATGACCGACGGGCTCGGCGTGCCGCGCTCCCTCTCGGCCACCGGCGGCATCCTGCTCGGCCGCGACTATCATTTCGACATGACCCGCCCCGGCATCGGCCTGTACGGCGGGCTGCCCTTCGATGCGGCCCAGCCTGTGGTCCGGCTCGACCTGCCGGTGGTGCAGTGCCGCGATCTCGTCGAGGGCGAAGTGGTGGGCTACGGCAATTCCTGGCAGGCCGATCGCCCCAGCCGCATCGCCACGATCTCCGGCGGCTATGCCGACGGGCTGATCCGGGCGATGTCGGGGCGCGCCACCTTCTGGCATGGCGACACGCCCTGCCCGCTCGTCGGGCGTGTCTCGATGGACCTGATTACCGTGGACGTCACCGATCTGGGCGAGGACCCCGAATATCTGACCCTGCTCGGCCCGCATCAGGGCGTTGATTCGCTGGCCGAGGCCGCGGGCACGATCGGCTACGAAATCCTCACCTCGCTCGGCTCGCGCTACGCCAGGATTGAAATTCCGGGGTGATGAGGGGCGCACGACCCGCATCGATTACGGTTTAGCGACAATACCGTCACAATTTTTGGTGAAGCGACGCTTTGAGGAACCGGCAAAGAGCCGCCGAGGTTAGAGTGGAAACTGACACATCCGTGCCGGAGACCGCTCGTGACCAAGTCCAGCCCCGCCGCCCTCGCCACCCGCGCCCTGCAGATGATCGCGATGACCGTGCTGGCGCTTGCTGCCGCCGCAGCCCTCGCCGCCACCATCGCCGCCACGCTGGGATACCTGCCATGGCTACAGCTGAGCGCCAGCTTCGGCGAGACCGCCCTGCCTTGGGCCGGAATGGCGCTGCAGATCTTCCTGACCGGCCTGCTGGTCACGCTGGTCTTCTTCCTGCCCTCCTCGGGCCGCGTCCTGTCCCTCGAAAAGAGCCACCGCGATTTCCGCATCTCGATGGATGACGTAGCGCGGGCCTACCACGTGGCCCATACCGCCGATCGGGCCGGTGTCTTCACCATGTCCTCCGAATTCGACGCGGTGCGCGAGCGCCTCGCCTTCCTGCGCGACCACCCTGATCTGGGCCATCTCGAGCACGACGTGATGGAGGTCGCTGCGCAGATGGGCGAACAGGCGCGCAATCTGGCGGATATCTATTCCGACGAGAAAGTGGCCCGCGCCCGCAAGTTCCTCACGCAACGGCAGGAGGATGCCGAGCGCCAGCAGGAACGCATCGTCGAGGCGCTGCACATCTGCCGCGAGCTGAAGCGCTGGTCCGATCAGGTCGAGCTCGAGGAAAGCGTGGTGGCGAGCCAGCTGGCGCAGCTCGACGATCAGCTCCGCACCATCCTTCCCGAACTGGGCTACGACGCGACCAAGCGCGATGCCGAGGACGACCGGTCCCCGGACGACCTGCCCAAGGTCGTGAACATGAAGCCTGCCGCCGAATAGGCCATGGCCCCGGTGGCGGAGCATGCCGTCAACGTAAGGTGAACATCGATGGCCCGGCGCATCGCGTCGGGCCATTGCTCGTATGACCGGGATCGGCGAAAAGAGCGGCATGGCCAAGGATCTCAATTTCGTCTGCACCGAATGCGGCGCGACCCATTCGAAATGGTCGGGGCGCTGCGACGCCTGCGGCGCATGGAACACCATTCAGGAAGAGGCGCCGTTGACCTCGGGGCCCGGCGCCAAGGCGCTGGGGGCGCAGCGCGGCCGCAAGATCGCGCTCACCGATCTCGCCTCCACGCCCGAGGCGCCGCCGCGCACCATCTCCGGAGTGGCCGAACTTGACCGTGTGCTTGGCGGCGGCCTCGTCGCCGCCTCGGCGCTGCTGGTCGGCGGCGATCCGGGCATCGGCAAGTCGACCCTGCTGTTGCAGGCGGCGGCGCGCTTTGCCCGGGGCGGGCTCAAGGTGATCTACGTCACCGGCGAGGAATCGGCGGCGCAGGTGCAGATGCGCGCCCAGCGCCTCGGCCTGACCGAGAGCCCGGTGACGCTCGCCGCCGAAACCAACCTGCGCGACATCCTGACCACGCTGGATGCCGAGCGGCCCGACCTCGTGATCATCGACTCCATCCAGACCATGTGGTCGGACAAGGTCGAGGCCGCGCCGGGATCGGTCAGCCAGGTGCGCACCGCGGCGCATGAACTGACGACATTCGCCAAGACCCGCGGCATCGCGGTGATCATGGTTGGCCACGTCACCAAGGAGGGCACGCTCGCCGGCCCCCGCGTGGTCGAGCACATGGTCGATTGCGTGCTTTATTTCGAGGGCGAGCGCGGCCACCAGTTTCGCATCCTGCGCGCCCATAAGAACCGCTTCGGCCCGGCCGACGAGATCGGCGTGTTCGAGATGACCGGCAAGGGACTGGCCGAGGTCAAGAATCCCTCGGCGCTGTTCCTCTCCGAGCGCGACACCGCGACACCGGGCTCGGTGGTCTTCGCGGGTATCGAGGGCACGCGGCCGATCCTGTGCGAGATCCAGGCGCTGGTTTCACCCGCACAGCCCGGCCAGACCCGGCGCTCGGTGGTGGGCTGGGATGGCGGGCGGCTGGCGATGATCCTCGCGGTGCTCGAAAGCCGCTGCGGCGTCTCCTTCGCCGGGCTCGACGTCTATCTCAACGTCGCGGGCGGGCTTCGCATCGGCGAGCCCGCCGCCGATCTCGCCGTGGCGGCCGCGCTGATCAGCGCCCGCGAGGACAGTGCGCTGCCGGTGGATTGCGCGATCTTCGGCGAGATTTCTCTCTCGGGCGCGGTGCGACCGGTGTCGCAGATGGAAAACAGGTTGAAAGAAGCCGCGAAACTTGGTTTCACGCAGGCCATCCTGCCGCAGCGCCCGAAGCGTCGCGCCGGGGCGGAAATGGCAGCCGGGCTCGACCTGCGCGAGATGCGCGACCTGCCGGGCTTCGTCGACACGGTGTTCGGACTGGCGCCCGGCGAACGGGAATAAGGGTTCTCATGGAAAGTTTCACGATCATCGACGGCATCGTCGCGCTCATCGTCGTGGTGTCGGCGCTTCTTGCCTATTCACGCGGATTGGTGCGCGAGGCACTGGCCATCGCGGGCTGGATCGGCGCAACGATCCTCGCCTTCATCTTCGCCGATCAGGTTCGACCGCTTGTGCGGCAGATCCCGGTGGTGGGCGATTTCATCGGCGACAGCTGCGAGCTGTCGATCATCGCCGCCTTCGCTGTGGTCTTCGCCATCGCCCTGGTGCTGTTTTCGATCTTCACGCCGGTCTTCTCCGGCGCGGTGCAGCGCTCGGCGCTGGGCGGCATCGATCAGGGCCTGGGCTTCCTGTTCGGCGTGGCGCGCGGCATCCTGCTCGTGGCGGTGGGCTTCTTCGTCTACGAGGTGATCCTCTCGGCACAGCAGATCCCGATGGTCGAGAACAGCCGCGCGGCGGCGGTGTTCAGCCAGATCACCGAGGGCTTCTCGACCGAGGAACCGCAGGCGGCGCTGGCTTGGGTGACGCTGCAATACGAGCAGCTCGTCGGCCTCTGCGCCGCCCCGGCCTGAGCCTCATAGCAGAACGGCGCGGATGGCATAGGCCACCGCGCCGACCGCTGCGACCCCCGCGGCCCAGAGCGCCACGAACCAGACCACCCGCCTCAGCATCAGTGATACCCCTTCTCAGGGTCGAGCTTGCCGCGGAACACCCAGTAGGCGTAGCCGGTATAGGCTAGGATGATCGGCACCAGCACGATCGCGCCTACGAACATGAAGAGCTGGCTCTTGGCCGGCGCCGCCGCCTCCCAGATCGTGATCTCCTGCGGGATGGCCAGCGGCCAGATCGAGATCCCGAGCCCCAGGAAACACAGCGCGAAGAGCACCAGCCCGAGGATGAAGGGCAGCCGGTCGCGCGTCGGGTGGAACAGCGAGCGCAGCAGCAGCAGCGCAATGCCCCCGATCAGGATCGGCACCGGCGCGGTCAGCGCGATCTGCGGCCAGCCGAACCAGCGCGCGGCATAGCCCGCGCCGAGGAACGGGGTCGCGAGGCTCACCGCCACGATGCCGACTATCGTCGCCACGAAGAAGGCCCGCGCCATGACCCGCACCCGGTGCTGGATCTCGCCCTCGAGCTTCATGTTGAGCCAGCAGGCGCCGAGAAAGGCGTAACCGACCACTACTGACACGCCGCACAGGATCGAAAACGGCGTGAGCCAGTCCCACCAGCCGCCCGCATAGGCGCGGCCCTCGACCTCGATCCCCTGTAGGAAGGCGCCGAGGATGATCCCCTGCGCCAGCGCCGCCGTGACCGAGCCGCCGATGAAGGCCGCGTCCCAAGCCCGCTTGGACAGGCGCGAACTGGCCCGCCAGCGGTATTCGAACGCCACGCCGCGAAAGATTAGCGCCAGCAGCATCGCGATGATCGCCGGATACACGGCGGGCATGATGACCGCATAGGCTAGGGGAAAGGCGGCGAAGAGACCGCCGCCCCCCAGCACGAGCCATGTCTCGTTGCCGTCCCAGACCGGCGCGACCGAGTTCATCATGATGTCCCGGTCCGACTTCTCCCGGAAGAACGGGTAGAGGATGCCGATGCCCAGATCGAAACCGTCCAGCACGACATAGACGAAGACCGAGAAGGCCAGCAGCAGGGCCCATGCGACGGTGAGATCGATGGAATAGAACATCAGCTGGTCTCCGGTGCGATGTCACGGCCGCTTTCGCGCATCTGCCGATCGGGGTTGATGCCCGAGGTGCGGATCGGCCCGGGCTCCACCCGCACGCCGCGCTCGCCCAGCGCCGGCGCGTGATGCATCAGCTTGAGGATATAGGCCACGCCCGCGCCGAAGATCACGAAGTAGATCACCACGAAGGCGATGAGCGAGGTGCCGACCGCGCTGGCCCCCAGCGGCGAATGCGCCTCGGACGTCCGTAGCGCGCCATAGACCACATAGGGCTGGCGACCGACCTCAGTGGTGATCCATCCCGCGATGACCGCGACAAGCCCCGACGGCCCCATCACCAGCGCCGCGCGATGCAGCCACTTGGCATCGTAGAGCCGCGCGCGGAACCGCGCCCAGAGCGAGAACAGCCCCACCCCCAGCATCGCGAAGCCCAGGCCCACCATGACACGGAAGCTCCAGAACACGATGGCGACCGGGGGCTGCTCATCGCGCGGGATCGTGTCGAGACCGGCCAGCGGCGCGTTCAGGTCGTGCTCGAGAATCAGCGAGGACAGCTTCGGAATGCCGATCGCGTATTTCAGCTCCTGCGCCTCCTGATCGGGAATGCCGAACAGGTAGAGCGGCGCGCCATGTTCATGGCTTTCGAAATGCCCCTCCATCGCCATCACCTTGGCCGGCTGGTGCTTCAGCGTGTTGATGCCGTGCATGTCGCCGAGGAATATCTGCAGCGGCGCGACGATGGCCGCCATCCACATCGCCATGGAGAACATGGTGCGCACGCCGGGGTTCTCGCGCTGCCCGCGCAGCAGGTGCCATGCCCCGACGCCGCCGACGATGAAGGCGGTGGTCAGATAGGCCGCCGTCAGCGTGTGCGCGAGCCGGTAGGGGAAGGACGGGTTGAAGATGATCGCCCACCAGTCCTCGGGCAGGTACTGCCCGTTCTCGCCGATCGAGAAGCCCTGCGGCGTCTGCATCCACGAATTCACCGAGAGGATCCATGTCGCCGAAATCGCGGTGCCGACCGCCACCATCAGGCAGGCGAACATGTGCAGCCCCGGCCCCACCTTATCGCGCCCGAAGATCATGATCCCGAGGAAACCCGCCTCTAGGAAGAAGGCGGTCAGGACCTCGTATGCCATGAGCGGCCCGATCACCGGTCCCGCGATGTCGGAAAACACCGACCAGTTGGTGCCGAACTGGTAGGACATGGTGATGCCCGACACGACCCCCATGGCGAAGGTGATCGCGAAGATCTTCAGCCAGTACTTGAACAGTCGGAGATAGGCCTCGTTCTTGGTCCACAGATACAGCGCGTTGAGCACCGCGAGAAAGCTCGCCAGCCCGATCGAGACCGCCGGGAAGATGAAGTGGAAGGCCACGGTGAAGCCGAACTGCATCCGCGCCAGCGTGACCGCGTCGAAGCCGAGAAAGGTGTCCATGGGCGAAATCCTTCTGCCTTCCCCTGACTTAGGGACAGGGTGCGCCGAGGCAACGCGACATCCTGCCTCCAAGGGGCGAACGCGACATCGTGCCTCGCCGGGTGCGCGCGCGGCGGGCCATGGTCGGCGGCGGGCGCGACAACGTGACCTCGAAACGCTGCCTTCGCCTTGCGTAACGGCGCGCGACAGGGCATTGGGCGACCCGACGGAAAGGATGATATGATCCTTTCGTGACACTCGGACGCGAAGGCCGTAAATGGTCCTCGCAACGCACCGTATTCGGAGCCAGCCAGATGCGCGATTTTCCCGCCCACCCCTTCGACGACGACAAGCTCAAGGAGGAATGCGGCGTATTCGGCGTCATCGGCGTCTCGGACGCCGCGAACTTTCTCGCTTTGGGCCTGCACGCGCTGCAGCATCGCGGACAGGAAGCCGCCGGCATGGTCACCCACGACCCCGAGGCGGGGTTCTGCTCGGCCCGCCGCATGGGCTATGTGCGCGACAACTTCACCTCGCGCGAGGTGCTCGAAACCCTGCCCGGCACGCTCGGGATCGGCCATGTCCGCTACTCGACCTCCGGCCACAAGGGTCAGACCGCGATCCGCGACGTGCAGCCCTTCTTCGGCGAATTCTCGATGGGCGGCGCCGCCGTGGCCCATAACGGCAACCTGACCAACGCCGCCGCGCTGCGCCGCGAGTTGATCGAGCGTGGCTCGATCTTCCAGTCCTCCTCGGACACCGAATGCATCATCCACCTGATGGCGCGCTCGATGGGCCGCTCGATCCCCGACCGCATGGAAGAGGCGCTGCGCAAATGCGAGGGCGCCTTCTCGATCGTCGCGATGACCCGCACCAAGCTGATCGGCTGCCGCGACCCGCTGGGCGTGCGCCCGCTGGTGCTGGGTAGGCTGGGCGATGGCTGGGTGCTGTCGTCGGAGACCTGCGCGCTCGACATCGTCGGTGCCGAGCTGGTGCGCGAGATCGAGCCGGGCGAGATGGTGGTAATCACCCCCAAGGGCGTCGAAAGCAACTTCCCCTTCAAGAACCGCGCCTCGCGCTTCTGCATCTTCGAGCATGTCTATTTCTCGCGGCCCGACAGCATCCTCGGCGGCCGCTCGGTCTACGAGACCCGGCGCCAGATCGGCGTCGAGCTGGCGCGCGAAGCCCCGGTCGAGGCGGATCTCGTCTGCCCGGTGCCGGATTCGGGCACGCCCGCGGCCATCGGCTACAGCCATGAAAGCGGTATCCCTTATGGCATGGGGATCATCCGCAACCAGTATATGGGCCGGACCTTCATCGAGCCCTCCGAGCAGATCCGCAACATGGGCGTGCGGCTCAAGCTCAACGTCAACCGCGCCCTGATCCGCGGCAAGCGGGTGATCCTCGTTGACGACTCGGTGGTGCGCGGCACCACCTCGCGCAAGATCAAGGAGATGATCCTCGACGCGGGCGCCGCCGAGGTGCATTTCCGCATCGCGTCCCCGCCGACCGCCTGGCCCTGTTTCTACGGTGTCGACACGCCCGAGCGCGAGAAGCTGCTGGCCTCGCATATGAGCGAGGAGGAGATGCGCCGCCATCTCGACGTCGACAGCCTCAAATTCATCTCGCTCGACGGGCTTTACCGTGCCGTGGGCGTGGCCGAGGGGCGTGACGCCAAGGCGCCGCGCTATTGCGACGCCTGCTTCTCGGGCGACTACCCGGTGGTGCCCGCCGACATGGTCGACAAGGGCTTCCAGCTCAAGACCGCGGCTGAATAAGCCCGCAGCCCGGCGCCGCTTCGGCGGCGCGACGGCCCTTGCGTCAAGCCTGATGCAGGCCGGTATCGTCGAAGGCGGCCTCGAGTTCGGCGATCTCGATCCGGCCCATCTCCAGCAGGCGCTGCGCGACCCGCCCGGCGGCGTCGCGATCCGCCTGGGCCAGCAGACGCGGCAGCGCCTCGGGCAGAACCTGCCAGGGAAGGCCGAAACGGTCGCGCAGCCAGCCGCAGCGCCCGCCCTCGCCGCCTTCCGCGATCAGCGCGTTCCAAAGCCGATCCGTCTCGCCCTGATCTCGGGTCAGGACCGATATCGGCACCGCCTCGGTAAGCCGCAGATGCGGCCCGCCGTTGATGGCGAGATAACCGATACCGCCCAGACGGAACTCGACGATGTTGACGGTGCCGCTCGCAGGATCGCGCAGCACCCTTTCGATCCGGCTGTCCGGTAGCAGCGAGACGTAGAACCGCGCGGCCTGCTCGCCCTGTGTATAGAACCATAGGCAGATCCGCTGTTGCGCTGGTTCCATCAACGCGCCTCCCAACCCTGTCAGGCTAGGACGGACCCGGCCGCGACGCAATTGCCGCAAGGTAAGCATGAGGTAACGATAGCGGAGATCCGCCAAGCTGGTGGCGCCGTAATGCGGCGGGGCGGGTCACCCGGTGCGATGCGTGCCACCCTTGCCGGACGGCGCGATATGCTTCACATGCAGGGCGAATGACCCAGCCGCATCCCACTTCCCTCGCGCCCCATCGCCCCCGATCGCGTCCCCATGCCGGGGGCCGGGCGCTGCGGCTCGACGCCGCTCGTGCCGAGCTGGCGCGCCGCCACCACGCGACCCAAGGAGACCTTTCGGCATGACCGAGACTGCAAAGCCCATCCTGATCACCGGCGCCAGCCGCGGCCTTGGCGCCGCGATCGCCGAGGCGCTGGCACCCGGCCGCCACCTCGTCGCCGTGGGCCGGACCACCGGCGCGCTCGAAGAACTCGATGACCGGATCCGCGCCGCGGGCGGTCAGGCGACGCTGGCGCCGATGGACATCACCGTGCCCGAGGCG
The DNA here is from genome assembly GCF_900172345.1 of Limimaricola soesokkakensis. Taxonomy (GTDB): domain Bacteria; phylum Pseudomonadota; class Alphaproteobacteria; order Rhodobacterales; family Rhodobacteraceae; genus Limimaricola; species Limimaricola soesokkakensis. The sequence goes on along the minus strand of NZ_FWFY01000001.1, from coordinate 481,993 downwards.
ATGCAGCAGCTCTGCCGCTCGATCCACGACCGCTGGGGCGGCATCGACATGTGGATCCACACCGCGATCCACGCGGGCCCGCTGGCCCCCGCGCCGCATCTCGCCGACAAGGATCTCGACCGCTCGATCGCGGTGAACCTGCGCGCCACGGCGCGACTGATCGCCTATGTCGCGCCGCTTCTGGGCCAGACAGGCCGCGCCGTCTTCTTCGACGACCCGCAGGGCGGCGAGAAGTTCTTTGGGCATTACGGATCGACCAAGGCGGCGCAGATGGCGCTCGTGCGGTCCTGGCAGGCCGAAACCGTGAAGACCGGCCCCGAAATCCGCATCCTCGCACCCCGTCCGATGCCCACCGCCACCCGCGCGCGGTTCTACCCGGGCGAAGACCGGAGCGATCTGACCGATATCCGGGCCGAGGCGGCACGGCTGCTCCCCGAGCTTCTCGAGGACTGAAAGGCTGGCGGCCGCGCGCCGGTCGCCGTCGTTCTCCGGGTTTTGCCCAAGGCGATCCGCACGATCGCCTGCGCCCCGTCTTGCAATGCTTGCCGCCCCCCTGCCGCTCCCGTAACAAGGGGCCAAAGGGGGCCGCATGCGCATTCTCATCACCAATGACGACGGCATCAACGCACCGGGGCTGAAGGTGCTCGAGGAGATCGCGGCCGAGATCGCCGGTCCCTCGGGCGAGGTCTGGGTCGTCGCACCCGCCTTCGAGCAGTCCGGCGTGGCGCATTGCATCTCCTACACCCACCCCACGATGATCGCCGAGCTCGGCCCGCGCCGCTTCGCAGCCGAGGGCAGCCCCGCCGATTGCGTCATGGCCGGCCTGCATGACGTGCTGGCCGACGGGCGCCCCGACCTCGTGCTCTCGGGCGTCAACCGCGGCAACAACGCCGCCGAGAACGCCATGTATTCGGGCACCATCGGCGGCGCCATGGAGGCGGCGCTGCACGGGCTGCCGGCGATCGCGCTGTCGCAGTTTTACGGGCCCGCCAATGTTTCGCTCGATGATCCGTTCGACGCGGCAAGGCGGCATGGCGCGGCCACGGTCAGGCGGCTGCTCGACCACGCCATCTGGGATTCCGAGGCCGATTACCGGCTGTTCTACAACGTCAATTTCCCGGCCCTGCCCGGCGCCGACGTGCGCGGATTGCGGGTCGGGCGGCAAGGGTTCCGGCGCGACACCTCCTTTGGCGTCGAGCCGCATGTCTCGCCATCGGGCCGGCGTTTCCTGTGGGTGCGCGGCGGGCGGCAGGACGTGCCGACCGGACCCGGCACCGACGCGCAGGACAATCTCGACGGCTATATCTCGGTCGTGCCGATGCGCGCGGATCTCACCGCCCACGACGCGCTCGACGCGGTGACGGCCGCGCTGGGAGATGCCGTGGCATGAGCTTCGACGCCGACGCCAAGATGCGCTTTCTCTACGCCCTGCGCTCGCACGGGGTGACGGATGCGCGGGTGCTCGACGCGATGGAGAAGATCGACCGCGCGCGCTTCGTGAAGGGACTTTTCGCTGAGCGCGCCTATGCCGACATGCCGCTGCCGATCGCCTGCGGCCAGACCATTTCGCAGCCCTCGGTGGTCGGTCTGATGACACAGGCGCTCGATGTGCAGCCGCGCGACAAGGTACTCGAAGTGGGCTGCGGCTCGGGCTACCAGGCCGCGATCCTGAGCCTACTCGGGCGGCGCATCTACACGATCGACCGGTTTCGCAGCCTCGTGGCCGAGGCGCGCGCCGTGTTCGAAGCGATGGACCTGCCCAACATCACCGCGATCACCGCCGATGGCTCCTTCGGCCTGCCCGAGCAGGCACCGTTCGACCGAATCATCGTGACCGCCGCGGCCGAGGATCCCCCCGGCCCGCTCTTGGCGCAGCTCAGGGTGGGCGGTATCATGGTGCTTCCCGTCGGCCAGTCCGACACGGTGCAAAGCCTGATCCGGGTGACGCGCAAGGATACGGGCTTCGACTACGAGGAATTGCGCGCGGTGCGCTTCGTGCCCCTGGTCGAAGGGCTGGGACAGGACTGAGACGGAGCGGGGCGGCGCGCCTCGCATATACGAACCCCCGGAGAACAGGGGGGCAGAAGGGATACGAGGACAGATCGATGCAGAACACATCTCTCCGCCGGGCATGGCGCCTGCTGTCTTGCACCACGGCGCTGGCATTGCTGGCGGCCTGTGCCGAACCGTTCGACCCCGACCTGCGCGACATGGGCAACGGCTTCGATACCTCGGCCGCGGCGCTCAACCCCGCGCCGCGACCGCGCCCCGATGATCGCGGCGTGATCTCCTACCCGAACTACCAGGTCGCCGTGGCGCGCGAAGGCGACACGGTCGTCACCTTGGCCAGCCGGCTCGGGCTCGAGGCCGGGGCGCTGGCGCGCTACAACGGCGTCTCGGCCGATGCCAGCCTGCGCGGCGGCGAGGTCATCGCCTTGCCCAGCCGCGTCGCGGAACCCTCGCCCGCCACCGGGGCGAGCGTCACCGGCCCGATCACCCCGTCGAATACCGGCACCCCGCCCGTGAGCACCGGTCGGATCGACGTCACGACCTTGGCCGGCGCCGCGATCGACCGCGCCGCGCCGCAGACGCAGAGCCAGCCCAGCTTCCCGCCGCAGACGCCCGCCGCCAGCAGCGCCGCCAGCTCGGCCTCGGTCGCGACGCCGCGTGCCCTGCCCAGCGGTGAGGAGCCGGTGCGCCACCAGGTGGGCCGGGGCGAGACCGCCTATTCCATCGCCCGCCTCTACAACGTGCCGGTGCGCAGCCTCGCGGAATGGAACGGTCTCGGCTCCGATCTCGCGGTGCGCGAGGGGCAGTTCCTGCTGATCCCGCCCGCGGGCGCCGCCCCCGCGGCCCCGGCCACCCCGACTCCGACCGCCGTGACCCCGCCCGGCGCCGGTAGCCCGACACCGACCCCGCCCTCCGCCGCCGCACCGCTGCCGCAGGAAGAGCCGCCCGCTGCCGCGCCGGCCCCTGCCGCGCCGGCCCCCGTCCCGGAGCCGCAGCCGGTGGCCGAGCAGGCCCAGCCGAAAGCATCGGCCATGGCGATGCCGGCACAGGGCAGCATCATCCGCGCCTATGCCAAGGGCCGCAACGACGGCATCGACATCGGCGCGCCGGCTGGCAGCGCGGTGAAGGCCGCCGCCGCGGGCACCGTGGCCGCGATCACCACCAATACCGAGGGCATCCAGATCGTGGTGATCCGCCATCCCGACGAGCTGCTCACGGTCTACACCCATGTCGTCGATCTGACGGTCGAGCGCGGCGCCAGCGTCACCAAGGGCCAGACCATCGGCAAGGTGAAGGCGGGCTCCCCGAGCCTGCTGCATTTCGAGGTGCGCAAGGGCATGGAAAGCCAGGACCCGACCAATTACCTGCCCTGAGCTTCAGGCACGCCAATGCGAAAAGGGCCGCCCCGAGGGGCGGCCCTTCTTCGTTTCGGCTCAAGGCCTCCTCAGCCGATCTTCACGCCCTCGCGGCCAGCGAGATCGGTGAAGAACTGCCATGCCACCCGGCCCGAACGCCCGCCGCGCGTGGCCTGCCATTCGATCGCCTCGGCGCGCAGCCGCGCATCGTCGATGCCGACACCGAAAGCGTCGCAATAGCCCCGGATCATCGACAGGAACTCGTCCTGATCGCAGGGGTGAAACCCGAGCCAGAGGCCGAAGCGATCCGACAGCGACACCTTTTCCTCGACCGCCTCGGAGGGGCTGATCGCGGTGGAGCGCTCGTTCTCAATCATGTCGCGTGGCATCAGGTGGCGGCGGTTCGAGGTGGCATAGAGCACCACGTTTTCGGGCCGCCCCTCGATGCCGCCATCGAGCACCGCCTTGAGCGACTTGTAATGCGCGTCATCATGGGAAAACGACAGGTCGTCGCAGAACAGGATGAAACGCTGCGGCGCGGCGCGCAGGATCGACAGGCAACGATCGATGCTCTGGAGATCCTCGCGCTGCACCTCGACGATCTTCAGATCCGGGAACTCGGCCTCAAGAGCGCCATGCACCGCCTTGACGAGGCTGGACTTTCCCATGCCGCGCGCACCCCACAGTAGGGCATTGTTGGCCGGCAACCCCTGCGCGAAGCGGCGGGTATTCGACAAGAGCGTGTCGCGGGCCCGGTCGATACCGAGCAGCAATTGCAGCGCCACCCGGCTCACCTTCGGCACGGGTGCGAGCCGATCCGGATCCGGCTGCCACATATAGGCGGGCGCGCCGCGCAGCGAGGCGGCGGGCTGGGGCGGCGGGCTCATCCGCTCCAGTGCCGCCGCGATGCGATCGAGCGCGTCGCCGCTCACTTCGCATCCTCCGCGTCCTCATCCTCGTCCTCGATCCAGAGACCTTCGGCCCGCAGCCGTGCCTCGCGCTTGCGCTCGACGCGCGCTACCAGAAGGATCGAGACCTCGTAGAGACCGTAGACCACGGTGAACAGGATCACCTGGCTCACCACGTCCGGCGGCGTCGCGACGGCGGCGAGCAGCAGGATGGCGACCACGGCATATTTGCGCACCGAGCCGAGACCCTTGGCAGAGACCAGCCCCGCCTTGCCCATCAGCGTCAGCAGAACCGGCAGCTGGAAGCACAGCCCGAAGGCCACGATGAACTTGATGGTCAGGGCGAGATAGGCCTGCGCCGAGCCCTGGAAGGCGATGCCGGCCACCGCCGTGTCGCTCTCGACGCCGGTGGTCAGGCTGCCGGGCTGCTGGAAGCCGAGGAAGAAGTCGAAGGCCAGCGGCGTCACGACGTAATAGGCGAAGGAAGCGCCCAGGAAGAACATGAAGGGCGAGGCGATCATGAAGGGCAGGAACGCGCCCTTCTCGGACTTGTAGAGCCCCGGCGCCACGAAGCGCCACATCTGGAACGATATCACCGGGAAGGCCAGCACCAGCCCCCCCAGCATCGAGATCGACACCGCGACGAAGAAGCCCTCCTGCAGCGCGATCAGGATCAACCCGCAATCCTCCTGACCGCGCGACGCCATCGCGGCGCAGAGCGGCCGGGTCAGGAAATCGAAGATCGGGTTCCAGACGGTGAAGCAGACGATCATGCCTGCCACGAAGGCGAGCACGGAGCGGATCAGCCGCGTGCGCAGCTCGGCCAGATGCTCGATCAACGGCGCCGAGCTGTCCTCGATCTCATCCACGGGGCTCATGATGTCGTGTCGTCCTTTCGCGCGGGCGAAGCGGGCTTGGCGGGCTCGACCGGCTCCGCCGGGGCGCTGATCGGCTCGGGCTCCAGCTCCGGTTCGAAATCGGGCTCGAGATCGGCCAGTTCCTCGTCGGTCGGCGCCGCGGCCTCGCGCGCCCGCCGCTCGGACGCGGCCTTGCCCGTCGCCTCCTCAACCTTGCGGCGCGTCTCGGCTCGTTCCTCGGAGAGCTTTTCGGTGGCGCCGCCCGGCTTCAGGTTCTTCTTCAGCGCATCGGTGCCAAAGCCCTTGGGGTCGGCGGCCGCCTTGATCGTCTTCTGGATATCCCGCACGCCGCTCTCGTCGGCCGCGTCCTCCATGGCGCGGGAGAATTCGCGCGCCATCGCCTTGGCCTTGCCGGTGAAGCGGCCGATTTCACGGAACATCCCCGGCAGGTCCTTGGGGCCGACCACGATCAGCGCCACGACCCCGATCAGCAGAAGCTCGCTCCAGCCCAGATCGAACATCTCGGTCTATCCTGTCTCGGGCCTCAGACCCGGTCCTTGTCCTCGGCGGCGTGCGGCTCGTGCACGGTGCCGGCCTCGTTGATGGTCTTCGACTGATCGTCGATTTCTTTCTTGCCGTCATCGACGCCGCGCTTGAAGGCGGTGATGCCCTTGCCGACCTCGCCCATCAGCGAGGAAATCTTGCCGCGGCCGAACAGCACCAGCACCACGACGGCGATCAGAAGGAGGCCCGGAAGGCCGATATTGTTGAGCATGGCGTGTCTCCCATCCCGGCGGCCCGCTCCGGACCGCGCCTTGTCTCGCAGCCTCCAGATACGCGCCCCGGGGACCGGGTAAAAGGGCGGAAACCCTTTTCGCGCGGAAGCCCGCCGCTTTTATTGACACGAAGTTGTCAGTTGGCAATTTAACGGCAGGAGGACCCCGCTCATGCCCCGTGCCGACCGACTCGTGGAAATGATCCGCATCCTGCGCGATGGCCGGCTGCACCGGGCCGAGGATCTGGCGCAGCGGCTCGGCACCTCGCTCAGGACCGTCTACCGGGACATGGACCGGCTCATCGCTTCCGGCGTGCCGGTCGAAGGCCGGCGCGGTCTTGGCTACCGTGCCACGGCCGCGGTGACGCTGCCGCCCATGAACCTGACCATGACCGAACTGGAGGCACTGCATCTGGGGCTGGCGGCGGTGGCGCAGGGTGGGGATTCCGAGCTGGGCGCGGCGGCGCGGTCGCTCTCGGGCCGGATCGACGCGGTGCTGCCGGAGGACCGCGACCACCCCGGCGGCTGGAGCTTCGCAACCCCGCCCTTGGGCGACGCGGTGGCCGGGTTCCGTCATATGAGCAGCCTGCGCGCGGCGATCCGCGCGCGCCAGAAGCTGCAGATCACGATGCGCGACGCTTCGGACCCGATGGTGCTGCGGCCGCTCCGGCTCGACTACTGGGGCCGGGTCTGGACCCTGACGAGCTGGAGCGAGACGACGCGCGGCTTCGCCGAATTGCGGGTCGACCGGATCGCGGCGCTGCGCGTGCTGCCGCAGCTTTTCGTGGATGAGCCGGGACGGACGCTTCAGGACCTGGAAGCGCAGCGCCTCGCCTCGACCTAGCGTTTGCGTATTTGGAGGAAGATGAACCGGGGAGGCGCGCCCCTTGGTTCATCTTTCCTCAAATACGCAAATCCCGAGGCCTCAGCCAGCGCGTCGCTTCGGAAAGACGAAGCAGCGGTCGCGTCGCATCATCAGCCAGAGCCGCGTGCCGGGCTTAGGCAGGAAGACCGAAGGCACAGAAGCGCGTAGGATCTCGCCGTCATGGTCCATGCGGAATTCCACGAGGCTGGAGGCCCCGAGAAAGCGCGCGCGCTCGACCGTGCCGGCGGCAGGGGTACCCTCGCGGGTGGTCGGGTTCGGGCCGCGCCCCTGTCGGTCGAAATCGATCTTCAGATGCTGCGGCCGGATCACGATCTCGACTTCGGTGCCATCCGGCAGGCCCGGCGTCAGGAAATCCCCGAACGGCGTGTCGCACAGCGCGCCCTGAACGCGGCCCTCGATCACGTTGATGTCGCTGAAGAAGGCGGCGGCCTCCCGGTCCTTGGGCGCGTTGTAGATGTTGTAGGGCGCGCCGTACTGCACGACGTGGCCGTCGCGCATCAACGCGATCTCATCGGCCATGCGCATCGCCTCGGCGGGCTCATGCGTGACCAGCAGCACCGCCGTGCCCTCGGCCTTGAGCACGCCGAGCGTCTCGTCGCGGATATCATCGCGCAACCGGTCGTCGAGCCCCGAAAACGGCTCGTCCATCAAGAGGATGCGCGGGCTGGGCGCCAGCGCCCGCGCCAGCGCCACGCGTTGCTGCTCACCCCCCGAAAGCTCGTGCGGGTAGCGGTCGATGTGGCGGCGCATGCCCACCTTGTCGAGCAGCGTTTCGACCCGGGCCCGGATCTCGGCCTTGGGCCCCTTGAGGCCGAAGCCCACATTGCGCGCCACGTCGAGATGGGGAAACAGCGCGAAGTCCTGGAACATCAGGCCGATGCCGCGCGCCTCCGGCGGCATGTGCAGCGCGCCCTCCGAGATCGGGCGGCCGTCGACATAGACGCCGCCCGCATCCTGCCGGTCGACGCCGGCGATGATCCGGAGCGTGGTGGACTTGCCGCAGCCCGACGGGCCGAGCAGGCAGGTCACCTGCCCCGGCATCACCTTGAGCGATACGCCGCTGACGACCTCGCGGCCCGAAAAGACGCGGGTCAGGTCGCGGATCTCCAGCCGCGGGGCGGGCGCGGTCTGCTGCGGCGTGCGGGGCGGGGAGGTCTCGAACAAGGGCCAAATCCCGATCAATTGCGTCGGAATGCCCTAGCAATCCCGCCCCGCGCCCGCAAGCTTACATGGTCTGGTTGCCCGCGCCGCCATCCAGAAGAACGTTCTGCCCGACCATGAATCCCGCATGCTGCGAGCACATGAAGGCGCAGGTCGCGCCGAACTCGGCGGCCGTGCCGTAGCGCCGGGTCGGGATCGTCGCCTCGCGGCGGGCGCGGGCTTCCTCGACGCTGATCCCCTCCTTCTTCGACACGCCGCCATCGAGCGAGGCGGCCCGGTCGGTGTCATGGATGCCGGGCAGCAGGTTGTTGATGTTCACGCCCGAGGGCGCGACCTGCCGCGAGGTGCCCGCGACATAGCCGGTGAGACCGGCGCGCGCCGAGTTCGACAGGCCCAGCGCCGGGATCGGCGATTTCACCGATTGCGAGGTGATGTTGACCACCCGTCCCCAGCCGCGATCCATCATGCCGGGCACCAGCGCCTTCATCAGCGCGATCGGCGTCAGCATGTTGGCATCGAGCGCACGGATGAAATCCTCGCGGTCCCAATCGGTCCACATGCCCGGCGGCGGGCCGCCCGCATTGGTGACGAGGATGTCGACACCCTGCGCCGCGTCGATCACCTGCTTCTGCCCCTCCGGCGTGGTCACGTCGCAGGCGACGGTGACGACCTCGACCCCGAAACGGTCGCGGATCTCCTGCGCCGCCTGTTCCAGCGCCTCCTGCCCCCGCGCGTTCATCACCAGATCGACGCCCGCTTCGGCCAGCGCCTCGGCGCAACCGCGCCCCAGCCCCTTGGACGAGGCGCAGACCAGCGCCCGCTTGCCCCTGATACCCAGATCCATCAGATCTCTCCCTGTTTGCATGGCTGGCCTAGCATCGGCAACCGGGCCGGGCAATGATGTCGCGCGCATGCAATGCCGCTGGGGAGACGTGCATGGAAACCGGCCAACTCCAACAACTCGCCGTCATCGACGCCGCCGATTTCACCGTCTCTCAAGGCGTGGCCCGCGGCGAGGCGCTGAGCTTCGCCGACGAGTTGGTCCCCGACGACATCTATCGCCTCGCCCCTGGCGCGCGACGCCGCCAACTGACCCTGCGCCCGGACGCCGAGGGCGGCTTTCGGATCGAGGCGGGAGGCGTGGACGGGCAGGCAGGCCGATCGGTGCATATCGACAGCTGCCTGTCGCTGTCGGCCCGGGACGGCAGCATCGGCGAGGCGGTGGTGCTGGTCGAGGTCGAGGCGGGGGCCGCCGTCGCGATCTACCTGTTGCCGCTGGGCCGGATGAGCGAGGGCGAGGATTACCGCCTCGTCGGTATCGACCGCCATGCGGGCACCACCCGGCTGGCGCAGGTGGCCTGCGCCTCGTTCACCCGCGGCACGCGGATCGCCCTGAGCAGCGGCGCGCAGGTGCCGGTCGAGGAGCTGGCGCCCGGCGACCGTATCCTGACCCGCGATGACGGACCGCAGGCGCTGCGCTGGGTCGGTCGGACCACCTTGCGCGCCACTGGCCGCTTCGCGCCGGTTCTGATCCGGGCGGGCGCGCTGAACAATGCGCGCGACCTTCTGCTCAGCCCGGAACACCGGGTCTTCGTCTGGCAGCGCGAAGACCACCTCGGCACCGGCCGGTCCGAATTGATGATCAAGGTCCGCCACCTGGTCGATGACGACAGCGTGATCCAGGTCGAGGGCGGCTTCGTCGACTATTTCCAACTGGTCTTCGACGATCACCAGATCGTCTATGCCGAGGGGATCGCCGCCGAATCCCTGCTGGTGGACCGGCGCAACGCCGCGGTTCTGCCCGACGACATCGCGCGCCATAGCCATCCGCGCGGCCTGTCCTACGAGGTTTCCGAAAGCCTGCTGCCCGGCGCCGACGCCGTGGCGCTGCTGCGCCGGGCCTCCGGGCTCTAGGCGCCACCGGCCGATTGCCCCCCGCGCGGCAATTCTCTATGAGGCGCGCATGGACAACCGCCCCGCCCTCCCGCCCGAAATCGCCCGCCGTCGGACATTCGCGATCATCTCGCATCCGGACGCCGGCAAGACGACGCTGACCGAGAAGTTCCTGCTGTTCGGCGGCGCGATCCAGATGGCCGGACAGGTCCGCGCCAAGGGCGAGGCGCGGCGTACCCGCTCGGACTTCATGCAGATGGAAAAGGACCGGGGCATCTCGGTCTCGGCCTCAGCGATGTCCTTCGACTTCAAGAACTTCCGGTTCAACCTCGTCGACACGCCAGGCCACTCGGACTTTTCCGAGGACACCTACCGTACGCTGACGGCCGTTGATGCGGCCGTGATGGTGATCGACGGTGCCAAGGGCGTCGAGAGCCAGACCCGCAAGCTGTTCGAGGTTTGCCGCCTACGCGATCTGCCGATCCTGACCTTCTGCAACAAGATGGACCGCGAGAGCCGCGACACCTTCGAGATCATCGACGAGATCCAGGAGAACCTCGCCATCGACGTGACGCCCGCCTCCTGGCCGATCGGCGTCGGGCGCGATTTCCTGGGCTGCTACGACCTGCTGCGCGACCGGCTCGAGCTGATCGACCGTGCCGACCGCAACCGCGTCGCCGAGAGCATCGCCATCGACGGGCTCGACGACCCGAAGATGGCCGATCACGTGCCCGCGCATCTGCTGGAAAAGCTGCGCGAAGAGGTCGAGATGGCGCGCGAGCTCTTGCCCGCGCTCGACCCGCAGGCGGTGCTCGAGGGCCACATGACGCCGATCTGGTTCGGCTCGGCGATCAACAGCTTCGGCGTACGCGAGCTGATGGAGGGCATCGGCACCTACGGCCCCGAGCCGCAGGTCCAGAAGGCGCAGCCGCGCGAGATCGCGCCCGAAGAGGGCAAGGTCACGGGCTTCGTCTTCAAGGTGCAGGCCAACATGGACCCCAAGCACCGCGACCGCGTGGCTTTCGTCCGTCTCGCCTCGGGGCATTTCGAGCGCGGCATGAAGCTCACCCATGTGCGCTCCAAGAAGACCATGGCGATCACCAACCCGGTGCTGTTCCTCGCCTCCGACCGCGAGTTGGCCGAGGAAGCCTGGGCCGGCGACATCATCGGCATCCCCAACCACGGCCAGCTGCGCATCGGCGACACGTTGACCGAAGGCGAGATGCTGCGCGTCGCGGGCATCCCCTCCTTCGCGCCGGAACTCCTGCAGACCTGCCGCGCCGGTGATCCGATGAAGGCCAAGCATCTCGACAAGGCGCTGTCGCAATTTGCCGAGGAAGGCGCGGCCAAGGTGTTCAAGCCGACCTTCGGATCGGGCTTCATCGTCGGCGTCGTCGGCGCGCTGCAGTTCGAGGTGCTCGCCAGCCGGATCGAGATGGAATACGGGCTTCCCGTGCGCTTCGAGCCGTCGCAGTTCACATCGGCGCGCTGGATGGCGGGCGACAAGGCAGCGGTCGAGGCCTTTGCCGCCAAGAACAAGCAGCATCTCGCCACCGACAATGACGGCGATCTCGTCTATCTCACGCGGATGCAGTGGGACATCGACCGGGTGGAGCGGGATCACCCCGAGATCCGTCTCACCGCGACCAAGGAAATGATGGTGTAGAACCTCGAAGAGGCGGCCCTTCGGGACCGCCTCTCCTGTCTTGAGCGGGATCGGGCCGATCAGGCCAGCTTCGCATCCATCGTGATCTCGGCGGCCTTCAGCAGCTTCGAGACCGGGCAGCCGGTCTTTGTGGCCTCCGTCGCCTTGCGGAACTGCTCTTCCGAGGCGCCCGGGACCTTCGCGGTCACGTCGAGGTGGATCTTTGTGATCTCGAACCCCTCGCCCACCTTTTCCAGCGACACGGTGGACTGGACGTCGATGTCATCGGCGGTCAGCTCGTCCTTGCCCAATTCGAGCGACAGCGCCATCGCATAGCAGGCCGCATGCGCCGCACCGATCAACTCCTCGGGGTTGGTGCCGGGACCGCCTTCGAAACGGGCGTTGAAGCCATAGGGCTGATCCTTCAACACGCCGGTCTGGGTCGAAATTTCGCCGCCGCCCTCCTTGATGCCGCCGCTCCAATGCGCCTTGCCGTGTTTCTTGATCATCACCGCCTCCATCTCGTGGCACCCCGGTCACGGGGCTATCGGGCCCAACGCCCGCGCTCCGGGGCCGTTCCGCCGCCAAACTTGACCCGTGCGGGCTTTCGGCATATGGCGGGCCAAGTCGAACGACCCGGCAATCCGGCCGGGCGGGCCGCGCCTGCTCCTGCGGCCAATCGGTGCCGCAGTCTCGAAAGGCTCACATGACCCAGTTCAACGATCTCAACCTCGACCCCAAGGTGCTCAAGGCCGTCTCAGAGGCCGGCTACGAGACCCCGACCCCGATCCAGGCCGGCGCCATTCCGCCGGCGCTCGAGGGTCGCGACGTGCTCGGCATCGCGCAGACCGGTACCGGCAAGACCGCGAGCTTCGTGCTGCCGATGATCACGCTTCTCGGTCGTGGCCGAGCCCGCGCCCGGATGCCGCGCTCCCTCGTGCTCTGCCCGACCCGCGAGCTCGCGGCTCAGGTGGCCGAGAACTTCGACACCTATGCCAAGCACACCAAGCTCACCAAGGCGCTGCTGATCGGCGGCGTGTCGTTCAAGGAACAGGACACGCTGATCGACAAGGGCGTCGACGTGCTGATCGCCACCCCGGGCCGACTGCTCGACCATTTCGAGCGCGGCAAGCTGCTGCTCACCGGCGTGCAGATCATGGTCGTGGACGAGGCCGACCGGATGCTCGACATGGGCTTCATTCCAGATATCGAGCGGATCTTCGGCCTGACGCCCTTCACTCGCCAGACGCTGTTCTTCTCGGCCACCATGGCGCCCGAGATCGAGCGGATCACCAACACCTTCCTGTCGAACCCCGAGAAGATCGAGGTGGCTCGCGCCGCCACCACGGGCGAGAACATCAAGCAGGGCGTGGTCATGTTCCGCGCCAGCCGCAAGGACCGCGAGGCGGGCGAGAAACGCGATCTGCTGCGGGCCTTGATCGATGCCGAGGGCGAGGCCTGCACCAACGCGATCATCTTCTGCAATCGCAAGATGGATGTGGACGTGGTGGCCAAGAGTCTCAAGAAGCACGGCTACGACGCCGAGCCGATCCACGGCGATCTCGAGCAGAGCCAGCGCACCCGTACGCTCGACGGCTTCCGTGCCGGCGAGGTGAAGATCCTCGTGGCCTCCGACGTCGCCGCGCGCGGCCTCGACGTGCCTTCGGTCAGCCACGTCTTCAACTTCGACGTGCCGAGCCACGCCGAGGACTACGTGCACCGGATCGGCCGCACCGGCCGCGCCGGCCGCAAGGGCACCGCGATCATGATCTGCAGCCCGCGCGACGAGAAGAACCTCGACGACGTCGAGCGCCTCGTGCAGAACGCGATCCCGCGCCTCGACGATCCGCGCGGTGCGGCGAAGCCCGCCGCGGCCGAAGCGCCCGCCACCGAGGCCGCCGGCGAAGAGGAGCGCCCGCGTCGCTCCCGCTCGCGCAGCCGGTCGCGCAGCCGCGACGAGGCGAAGCCCGAGGCCAAGCCCGAAACGGCGGCTCCGAAGCCGGTCGAGGCCAAGCCCGAAGCCGAGCCGAAGCCGGAGCCCAAGATCGAGCAGGCGCCCGAGCCCAAGCCGGAGAAGGCCGCCGAACCCGCCCCCGTCGAGCCCCGCCGCAACGAGCAGCGCGGTGGCCAGCGGAGCCATCAGGGCCGCGATCGTCGTCGCCAGGAGACCCGCGAAGAAGAGGTCGTCGGCATGGGCGAAGACACGCCCGCCTTCATCCTCAAGAGCTTCGAGGAGCGGCGCGCCGGCTGAGGCGCGCCACCACGATGCGGGTCCTTCTCTCCCTCGCTCTCGCCGCCGCGATCCCGGCCCTGCCCGCGCAGGCCGAGGAGACGCATTGCCGCGCCTCGGTCAACGGCCACGAGACGGTCGTGACCTACGATGATTCCATCGATTTCGAGACCGAGCTGGGTACGCGCGAGCGAATGTCGCGCTGGCCCGGCAAGGTCTGGAACAAGGCGTGGGGCAGCCCGCCCGCCTGCGACAGCCGGGTGCTGTTCACCTATCTCGCGGTGGAGCTGCCTCACGAGGAAACCGATGGCTACTGCCTCCAGCCCGATCCCGACGATGATGGTTGGTTGCTGGTGCCCGGCACGCGCGGCACGACCGCGCAGTGCAGCGTCACCACCTGCGACCGGGTCAATGCTGCGGTCGATACCGGCACCACCTTGGCCGGGCTGATGCTGGCACCGCCGCCGACACCTGCCGAGGCCGTGGCCGAGCCCGAGCGATTGCTACATAGCTCGGGCGCGCTGGTTCTGAAGGGAACGGCGGAATGGCTTGCCACCAGCATCGGCACCGCCGCGCCCGGCGTCACTGCCGCCCTAACCGGCCCCGTCGCGCTCGGCGCCGCCGCCGCGTCGGTTGTTGTGATCGGCGGCGCTGTCTATGTGTGCAGCGGCTAACGGCCGGACCTCTGGGCCAGAGGCACGGCGCGTCCGTCAGCACATCACCGTCTTGGCAAATCGCCAGAGATAGAGGACAGCCGACCGCGATCCGTGCTTGATCTCGATCGTGGTCAGCCCGTCGCGCCGCCAACCATGTCGCTCGTAGAAGCCGCGCGCTTGGTCGTTGCCCTGCACCACCGTGAGCGAGGCTTCGTCGTGGCCGGACAGCGCAATGTGCCGCTCCACATCGGCAAGCAACACTCGGCCGACGCCGAGGCGCCGCGCGGTTACATCAACGAAAAGTTGGGAGATTTCGGCCCCGCTGGTCAGGCAGAGGCCGACCGGCCGATCTTCCAGCCGGACCATTCGTCCGGACGGGTGCTCACGGCGAAGTCGATCCGCGAAACGTCCTCGGGAACGGGTCGCGGCGTCGTATGACGGCACGAGATGATCATGCGCCTCGTGCCAGCCATCGTGCCATAGCGACGCCAAGGGAATGATCGCCGCCTCGGGGATCGTCTCGACCTTGAGTGGCCCCGTCATCACAGCGCTCCAGACGGCCTCGCCGCTCGCCATTGCAAGCGGCCCATCGGCGGGGGACGAGCGCGCGGTGCACCCGTCCCCCTCCCGGGATCAGCTCAGCCGGCTCACCACGACGTTGACCTCGGGCTTCTTGCCGGTCTCGGCCTGAGTGGTCGAGCGCGCGATGCGCTTGAGTTCGCGGTCGAGCTTGTCCTCGTCGCGCAGCATCCGGCGGCCCGCCTTGTTGACGAACTGGGCCAGGTCGCCTTCGAGCGTCTCCACCAGCGGCGCGTTCGAGCGGCCCTTCTCCGGCAGGCCCATGATCTCGCACCACGGATCACCGAGCGGCTCGTCGTTCTCGTCGATGATCATGGTCACGGTGACATGGCCGTTGAGCGCCATCCGGATCCGGTCGCGCACGATGCCGTCCATCGCGCCGATCATCACCGAACCGTCGAGATAGCTGCGGCCGGTGTCGATGTACTCGGCCACCTTGGGCGCGTTGCCCGACAGGTCGAGCATCATGCCGTTGACCGCGACGATCCCCGGCAGACCCCGCTCGAGGCCGAGCTTCACGTGCTCACGCAGATGGCGATGCTCGCCATGCATCGGCACGAGGAACTGCGGCCGCACGATGTCGTGCAGCAGCTGCAAGTCGGGTCGGTTGGCGTGGCCCGAGACGTGGAAGAGGCCATGCGTGTCCTCGATCACGTCCACGCCCTTCTCCGAGAGCTGGTTCATGATCTTGATCACGCCGCGCTCGTTGCCCGGGATGGTGCGCGAGGAGAACAGGAAGCTGTCGCCCTCCTGCAACTTCAGCCCGAGATAGGAGCCCTGCGCCAGCTGCGCGCTGGCCGCGCGGCGCTCGCCCTGGCTGCCGGTGACCAGCAGGAGCAGGTTCTCGCGCGGGATCGAAGCGGCCTCTTCCGGGCCCACGGTCTTGGGAAAGCCGTGCAGCAGCCCGCATTCGGTCGCGGTCTCGACCATGCGGCGCATGGCGCGGCCCAGCAGGCAGACGGTGCGCCCGGCCCGGTCGGCGGCGATGGCGATGGTCTTGAGACGTGCCACGTTCGAGGCGAAGGTCGTGGCCACCACCATGCCCGGCTGCGCCGCGATCAGTTTCTCGATCTCGGGCGCCAGCGTCGCTTCGGAACGGCCCGGCAGCGGCGAGAACACGTTGGTCGAGTCGCAGACCAGCGCCTTGACGCCACCCTTGGAGATCTCGGACCAGAGGTCGGGGTTGAAGGGCTCGCCCACGACCGGGGTGTGGTCGACCTTGAAATCGCCCGAATGCAGCACCCGGCCCTCAGGGCTGTCGATCACGAGACCCGAGCTTTCGGGGATCGAGTGGCTGATCGGCACGAAGCCCACTTTGAACGGCCCGGCATCGACCGTCGCGGGCCAGGGCTCGACCACGTTCAGGATGCTTTCGGGGGCGCCATGCTCGTCGAGCTTGTGACGCGCGATCGCTGCTGTGAACTTGCGCGCGTGGATCGTGGCGCCGAGGCGCTTCCAGAAATGGCCGACCGCGCCGACATGGTCCTCATGCGCGTGGGTGATGAAGATCGCGTCGATGCGATCCTTGCGCGCCTCGAGCCACGAGATGTCGGGCATGATGAGATCGACGCCCGGGGTCGTGTCCATGTCGGGGAAGGTCACGCCGAGATCGACGACGATCAGCCGTTCCTGCCCCGGTTTGCCGTAGCCGTAGACATAGGCGTTCATGCCGATCTCGCCGGCGCCGCCGAGAGGAAGGTAGATCAGTCTTTCGCCGCTCATGCGGTCTCCTTGTTGTAGCTGTGGATGACGGTCAGCCCGTGCATCGTCAAATCGTCTTCGATATCGTCGAAGAGCATGTCGCCCTGCGCGAAGAGAGGCGCAAGCCCCCCGGTTCCGATGATCCGCATCGGACGGTCGCGCTCCGCCCGGATGCGGTCGCATATGCCGCGTACGAGGCCGACATAGCCCCAGAAGATGCCCGACTGCATGCAGGCGACCGTGTTGGTGCCGATGACCTTCTCGGGCTTGCTCACATCGACATGCGGCAGCGCCGCCGCCGCCTGGTGCAGCGCCTCGAGGCTCAGGTTCACGCCGGGCGAGATGACGCCGCCGACATAGGCGCCATCGGTATCCACAACGTCGAAGGTGGTCGCCGTGCCGAAATCCACCACGACGATGTCGCCGCCATGCCGGTCCCAGGCGCCCACCGTGTTCACCAGCCGGTCGGGACCGACCTGGGTGCCCGCGTCGACGCGCGGCGCCACCGGCAGGCGGCAGTCAGGCTTGCCGACCACGAGCGGGCGGCAGTTAAAGTAGCGGTCGCCCAAGACCCGCAGGTTGAACACCACGCGCGGCACGGTCGAGGAGATGATCATCTCGTCGATCTCGGCCTCGATGCCGCGCATCTTCATCAGCGTCGAGAGCCAGACGAAATACTGGTCGGCCGTGCGCTGCCACTCGGTCGAGGTGCGCCAAGTGGCGAGGAACTCGGTGCCGTTCCAGATCGAGAACACGGTGTTGGTGTTGCCGCAATCGATGGCGAGTAGCATCTCGGGACCTTCAGAAAAACACGTCGGCGGCGCTGATCGCGCGCAGGCCCTTGGGCGTCCTGAGCATCAGGTTGCCGGCCTCGTCCACATTCTCGAACACGCCGGTGATCTCGTCCGCCCCGGTGCGCGCGGTGATCACCTCGCCCAGCCGTGCCGCGTGGCGCAGCCAGTCCTCGCGAATCCGCCCGAAACCGAAGGCATCGAGCTTGCCCTCTTCGGTGGCGAAGGCATCGGCGAGGTGGGTCAGGAACTCCTCCGGATCGACCAGCGGCCCGCCGTTATCGGCGACCGCGACGGGCGGAAAGGCCACGCCGCGCAGCCCCGCCGGGCGCGAGGCGAGGTTCACCCCGACGCCGATGGCGAGCCAGTCGACATAGGGCCCCTGTCCGGCGCTCTCCAGCAGGATGCCCGCGACCTTGCCGCCGTCGAGCAGCACGTCGTTGGGCCATTTGAGCGACAGACGGGTCCGGTCGACATGGATCGCCAGCGCCTCGAACAGCGCCACCGCGGCAAGGAAGCTGCGACGCGCGGCCTCGGCCGGCGTGGCCTCGGGCTTGTAGACGAGCGTCGCGGCAAGGTTGCCGGGCTGGCTCGACCAGTCGCGGCCACGCCGGCCGCGGCCCGACGTCTGCTGATGCGCCATGATCCAGGTGGGCCCGGCAAGGCCAGAGGCCGCGCGTCGCGCGGCCTCGGCCATGGTGCTGTCGACGGTGTCGAGCACGACCCGTTCCCACCCCTCGGGCCAGAGCCCGCGGGATGTGGCGTCAGTTGACAAGGGTCGCCGCCGCGGCAGCGGCCAGGGGCTCGATGCCGAAGAGATTGATGACGCCGAACACCATCACGGCGGCCGAGGCCATGAGAACGCCCCAGAGCAGCGGCGAGGTGCCGGTGTCGAGCGCTTCGCGCTCTTCGCCGAAATACATGTAGTAGACGATGCGCAGGTAGTAGAAGGCACCGATCACCGAGGCGATCACGCCGAGCACCGCAAGCCAGGTCAGCCCGCCCTCATAGGCCGCGCGCAGCACGTAGAGCTTGCCGAAGAAGCCGACCATCGGCGGCACGCCGGCGAGCGAGAACAGCAGCACCAGCATCGCCAGCGCGCGCATCGGCGCGTAGCGCGAATACATGTGCAGCGCACCGATGTCGGTCACCGGGCGGCCATCGCGCTCCATCGACAGGATGAAGGCGAAGGTGCCGATGTTCATGATGACGTAGATCGCCATGTAGATCAGCATCGCCTGCACGCCGAAGGCGGTGCCCGAGGCGAGGCCCATCAGTGCAAAGCCCATATGGGCGATCGAGGAATAGGCCATCAGGCGCTTGATGTTGGTCTGACCGATCGCCGCGACGCCGCCCCAGAACACCGAGACCACCGACAGGAAAGCCACGATCTGCTGCCAGTCGCCGACCACGCCGCCGAAGCCGTCGAAGACGACCCGGGCGAAGAGCGCGATGGCGGCCATCTTGGGCGCGGTCGCCATGAAGGCGGTCACGGGGGTCGGCGCGCCCTCGTAGACGTCGGGGGTCCACATGTGGAACGGCGCGGCCGAGACCTTGAAGGCGAAGCCCACCAGCAGGAAGACGAGGCCGAAGATCAGGCCGAGCGGCACGTCCACGGCGGTCGCCAGGAAGATGCCCTCGAACTGGGTGGTGCCGGCGAAGCCGTAGACCAGCGAGGCGCCGTAGAGCATCAGCCCCGAGCTGAGCGCACCCAGCACGAAGTATTTGAGGCCGGCCTCAGTCGACTTCTCGCTGTCGCGACGCAGCGAGGCCACGACATACATGGCGAGCGACTGCAGTTCGATGCCCATGTAGAGCACCATCAGGTCGCCGGCCGAAACCATCACCATCATGCCGACCACGGCGAGGGCCACGAGCACCGGGTACTCGAACCGCAGCAGGTTGCGACGCGCCAGGTATTCCTGGCTCATCACCAGCACCACGGCGGCCGAGAGCAGGATCGTCACCTTGGAGAAGCGGGCGAAGCCGTCGTCGACGAAGCTGCCGAAGAAGGCCGGATCGGTGCCCTCGCGGGTGGCGATCAGGAACGCGACGAGCGCGAACATCGCCGCGGTCGCCCAGATCAGGAGACCGGCGGACTTATCCTTGGTGGTGTAGACGCCCGCCATGAGCGCGACCATCGCATAGACCGAGAGGATCACCTCGGGCAGGACGGTCTGGAGATCGAGTGAGAACATGTGTCCTGGTCCTTAGTGCTGTGCCGGGGCCGCGACCTCGGCCGAGGCGATGGCGCTCTCGGAGCCATGCGCCGCGACCGCGACCTCGACCTGGTCCACGAGCGCCGCGACGCTCGGTCCGGTGATGTCGGTGACGAGGCTCGGATAGACGCCGAGCAGGATCGTCATGACGACGAGCGGCGCGAAGATCCACTTCTCGCGGGCGGTCATGTCGGTGATCGACTTCAGGCTTTCCTTGATCAGGTCGCCCATGACGACCCGGCGGTAGAGATAGAGCGCGTAGGCCGCCGAGAAGATGACGCCGGTGGTGGCCACCGCCGCGACCCAGGTGTTGGCCTGGAACATGCCCATCAGCGTCAGGAATTCGCCCACGAAGCCGCTGGTGCCCGGCAGGCCGACATTGGCCATGGTGAACAGCA
The DNA here is from genome assembly GCF_900172345.1 of Limimaricola soesokkakensis. Taxonomy (GTDB): domain Bacteria; phylum Pseudomonadota; class Alphaproteobacteria; order Rhodobacterales; family Rhodobacteraceae; genus Limimaricola; species Limimaricola soesokkakensis. Next base: position 461,929 of record NZ_FWFY01000001.1, on the reverse strand, counting down.
TGAACACCGCAGCATAGGCCGGCATCCGATTCACGAGGCCGCCATAGGCGTCGATGTCGCGGGTATGCATCCGGTCGTAGATCACGCCGACGCCAAGGAAGAGCGCGCCTGAGATGAAGCCGTGGCTGATCATCTGGAACACCGCGCCGTCGAGGCCCTGTTGGTTCAGTGCGAAGATGCCGGCGGTGACGAAGCCCATATGGGCGACCGAGCTATAGGCGATCAGCTTCTTGATGTCCTTCTGCACCAGCGCCACCAGCGAGGTGTAGACGATGGCGATGGCCGAGAGCCACAGCACCAGCGGTGCCCAGATCTCGGAGGCGACCGGGAACATCGGCAGCGAGAAGCGCAGGAAGCCGTAGCCACCCATCTTCAGCAGGATTGCGGCCAGAACCACCGAACCGGCGGTCGGCGCCTGCACGTGGGCGTCGGGCAGCCAAGTATGGACCGGCCACATCGGCATCTTCACCGCGAAGCTGGCGAAGAAGGCGAACCAGAGAAGCGTCTGCACGCCGCCGACGATCTGCACCCCGAGGATCGGGAAGCTCTCGGACGAGAAGTTGTAGCCCATCAGCGTTGGGATGTCGGTCGTGCCCGCCTGCGCGAACATCACCACCATCGCCACCAGCATCAGCACCGAGCCGAGGAAGGTGTAGAGGAAGAACTTGAAGCTCGCATAGATGCGGTCCTTGCCGCCCCAGATGCCGATGATCAGGAACATCGGGATCAGGCCTGCCTCGAAGAACAGGTAGAACAGCACGAGGTCGAGCGCCACGAACACGCCGATCATCAGCGTCTCGAGCACCAGAAAGGCGATCATGTATTCCTTGACCCGGTGCGACACGTCCCAGCAGGCGGCGATGACGAGCGGCATCAGGAAGGTGGTCAGCATCACGAACAGAAGCGAGATGCCGTCGACGCCGAGCTTGTAGCGCATGCCCAAGAGCCACTGGCGATCCTCGACGAACTGGAAGCCCGGCGCCTCGGCGTCGAAGCCCGTAAGGATGAACAGCGACACCACGAAGGTGAAGACGGTGGTGGCCAGTGCCACCCACTTGGCGTTGCGCTGCGCTGCGACGTCATCGCCGCGCAGGAACAGCGCGAGGATGCCGGCACCCAGAAGCGGGATGAAGGTGGTCAGAGAGAGAAGGTTGCCCATCTGTTATTCGGCCCCCCCGGCCAAGGTCATCCAGGTCAGGATCAGGGCCAGGCCCAGAACCATCGCGAAGGCGTAGGTAAAGACGTATCCGTTCTGCGCGCGGCCGGCGAGGCGGGTGAAGAAGGGCACGATGCCCATCGCCACGCCGTTGATGCCGCCGTCGATGACGCTGCCGTCGCCCTTGGTCCAGAAGAACCGGCCGATGGCCTGCGCGGGCCGAACGAAGACGAAGTCGTAAAGCTCGTCGAAGTACCACTTGTTGAGCAGGAAGTTGTAGAGCGGCCGCTGGTTCGCCGCGAGCTGCGCGGGCAGCTCCGGACGACGGATATACATCAGCCAGGCGAGGCTCAGACCAAGCAGCATGGCGACGAAGGGGCTCACCTTGACCCAGACCGGCGCGTGGTGCGCGTCGTCGAGGACGTGGTTGTCGGGCGCCATGTAGATCGACCCCTGCCCCGGCGCCGCGATCGTGGCGACTGCGCCATGACCATCGGCCTCGACGGTGTGGCCCGCATCGTCCTCGGCCACCGCATCGGCGGCGTGCTCGAGATCGCCCTCGGCCAGCTCGTCGGTCGCGGCGACGACGCCTTCGCCATGGCCGTCACTGGCCTCGGCGTGGCCGTCACTGGCCTCGGCATGGGCCGACGGAATGCCGAAATACTGCGAGACCCGGGCGTGATCGCCGAAGAAGGGCCCGTACCACAGCATGCCGGCGAGGACCGCCCCGAGCGACAGCACGCCCAGCGGGACCAGCATCGTGCCGGGGCTCTCATGCGCATGGTCATGCGTGTGATGATCGCCGCGCGGCTTGCCGAAGAAGGTCATGAAGATAAGCCGCCAGGAATAGAAGCTCGTCATCGCGGCGGCGATCACCAGGAGCCAGAAGGCATAGGGTGTGGCACCGGCATAGGCGCTTTCGATGATCGCGTCCTTCGACAGGAAACCAGCGAAGCCGAAATGGGTCAGGGGGATGCCGACGCCGGTGATCGCCAGCGTGCCGATCATCATCGCCCAGAAGGTATAGGGGATCTTCTTCCGCAGCCCGCCATAGTTCCGCATGTCCTGCTCATGATGCATCGCATGGATGACCGAGCCGGCCCCGAGGAACAGCAGCGCCTTGAAGAAGGCGTGGGTGAAGAGATGGAACATCGCGACCGAGTAGACGCCCGAACCGGCCGCCACGAACATGTAGCCCAGCTGCGAACAGGTCGAATAGGCGATCACGCGCTTGATGTCGTTCTGCACCAGACCCACGGTCGCGGCGAAGAAGGCGGTGGTAGCGCCGATGAAGACGATGATCGCCTTGGCGTCGGGCGCGAATTCGAGGATCGGCGACATCCGGCACACGAGGAACACGCCCGCCGTCACCATGGTCGCGGCATGGATCAGCGCCGAGACCGGGGTCGGGCCTTCCATCGCGTCGGGGAGCCAGGTGTGGAGCAGCAGCTGGGCCGACTTGCCCATCGCGCCGATGAACAGCAGCAGCGAGACGATCTCGAGTGCCCGGAACTCCAGGCCGAGGAATTCGAGCTCCATCCGCGCCATCACCGGCGCCGCGGCGAAGATGTCGGAGAAGTTGATCGAATCCGCGAGGAAGAACAGCGCGAAGATCCCGAGCGCAAAGCCGAAATCGCCGACGCGGTTGACGATGAAGGCCTTCATCGCGGCGGCATTGGCCGAAGGCTTGCGATAGTAGAAGCCGATCAGCAGGTAGGATGCGACGCCGACGCCTTCCCAGCCGAAGAACATCTGCACGAGGTTGTCGGCGGTCACCAGCGCGAGCATCGCGAAGGTGAAGAAGGACAGATAGGCGAAGAAGCGCGGCCGGTAGCTTTCGCCGGGGCGGAAGTTCTCGTCATGCGCCATGTAGCCGAAGCTGTAGAGATGCACGAGGAACGAGACCGTGTTGATCACGATCAGCATGATCGCGGTCAGACGGTCGAGCCGGATCGCCCAGTCGGTCGAGAGCGAGCCGCTCTCGATCCAGCGCAGGATCTGGATCTGCTCCATCTGGCCGTCATGGCCGAGGAACACGATCCACGACAGCAGGCAGGACAGGCCGACCAGCGAGGTGGCGACCCATTGCGCGCCCGCCTCGGAGATCAGCCGCCAGCCGAAGCCCGCGATCAGTGCGCCGACGAGGGGCGCGAAGAGGATGATCGTTTCCATGCGCCCCTCAGCCTTTCATCACGTTGACGTCTTCGACGTCGATGGTGCCGCGGACCCGGAAGAAGCAGACCAGAATGGCGAGGCCGATCGCCGCCTCGGCGGCCGCGACGGTCAGCACGAAGAGCGTGAAGACCTGACCGACCAGGTCGCCCAGATAGGCCGAGAAGGCGACGAAGTTGATGTTCACCGCGAGCAGCATCAGCTCGATCGACATCAGGATGATGATGACGTTCTTGCGGTTCAGGAACAGCCCGAAGATGCCGATGACGAACAGCGCCGCCGCGACGGTGAGATAATGTTCGAGCCCTATCGGGGCTTCAGCGAGATAAGCGTCCATCAGTGTCCCTCCGGGCTTTGGCCCGTTCGCGGTCTATCAGAGGCCCTGGCCGGGCTTCACGTCCTTGAGTTCCAGCGTCTTGGCCGGATCGCGATACATCTGCGCCAGGATGTCCTGCCGCTTCACGTCCTTGCGGTGCCGCATCGTCAGCACGATCGCGCCGATCATTGCCACCAGCAGCACGAGGCCCGCGAGCTGGAACAGCAGGATGTAGCGATCGTAGATCAGCAGGCCGAGCAGCTGCGTGTTCTCGACGTCGAAGACGAAGGGCGCGGCGAGGCGCTCGTCATAGCCCTCGGAGTAGTCCCAGACGCCGAAGGCCAGGGCCAGCTGCATCAGGAGGATGACGCCGATCAGCAGCGCCAGCGGCATGTACTTGGCCATCTCCGCCTTCAGCTCGGCGAAATCGACGTCGAGCATCATCACCACGAAGAGGAACAGCACCGCGACGGCGCCGACATAGACGATGACCAGCAGCAGCGCCACGAACTCGGCGCCGACCAGGATGAACAGCCCGGCCGAGCTCAGGAAGGCGAGGATCAGCCACAGCACCGAGTGCACCGGGTTGCGGGCGATCACGGTGAACAGCCCGCCGACGATGGTCGACAGCGCGAAGAGGTAGAAGATGATGGCGGCGGCGGTCATCGTGCGGTGTCCTTTCCGGTGTCCTCGTCCATGACCTCGGTGGCGAGTTCCATCGCCTTGGTCATCGCGGGCACGCCGCCGAACATCCCCGCCTGGGCGATGGTCTCGGCGATCTCCTGTTTCGTAGCGCCCGCCTCCCGCGCGTGGCGCACGGTGAGACGGATCTGGGCCTCGGCCTGGGCGCCGAGGATGGTCAGACCGGTCAGCGTCAGCAGCAGCCGGGTCTTGGCGTCGAGCCCCTCGGGGTTGAGGGTGCGTCCCATGAACGCCTCCATCATCTCCTTGGGCATGGTCGGCCAGAGCTGCTCGAAGCCCTTCGGCGTGAAGCTCTCGAGCGCGGGATTCATCCGACGGGCCCAGTCTTGGCCCATCTTCATCATCTGCGCGAAGGGGTTCTGATCGGTCACGGCGTGGTCCTCAGCGGTACGGCGCGTCGAGCTCGAGGTTGCGGGCGATCTCGGCTTCCCAACGGTCGCCATTCGCCAGCAGCTTTTCCTTGTCGTAGTAGAGCTCCTCGCGGGTCTCGGTCGAGTATTCGAAATTCGGCCCCTCGACGATCGCGTCGACCGGGCAGGCCTCCTGACAGAAGCCGCAATAGATGCACTTGGTCATGTCGATGTCGTAGCGCGTGGTGCGGCGCGAGCCGTCCTCGCGCGGTTCGGCATCGATGGTGATTGCCTGCGCCGGGCAGACCGCCTCGCACAGCTTGCAGGCGATGCAGCGCTCTTCCCCGCTGGGGTAGCGGCGCAGCGCATGCTCGCCCCGGAAACGGGCCGAGAGCGGGCCCTTCTCGTGCGGGTAGTTCACGGTCGCCTTGGCGCCGAAGAAGTACTTCAGCCCCAGCTTCATGCCCTTGGCGAAATCCTGAAGCAGGAAATACTTGGCGGCGCGGGTGTAGTCGATTTGCGTCATGCTCAGACTCCCAGGGTCCAGCGGGCCCAGAACCCGCCCAGGACCTCGAATTTCGCGAGGAAGGCCACGATCACGACCCAGGCGAGCGACAGCGGCAGGAACACCTTCCAGCCCAGGCGCATCAGCTGGTCGTAGCGGTAGCGCGGGGTGATCGCCTTCACCATCGCGAAGATGAAGAAGACGAAGAACATCTTGAGGACCATCCACAGCACGCCGTCGGGCAGGCCGGGGATCGGCGACAGCCAACCGCCGAAGAACATCAGCGACACCAGCGCGCACATCAGCACGATCGCGACGTATTCGCCGATCATGAACAGCAGGAACGGCGTCGAGGAATATTCCACCTGGTAGCCGGCGACGAGCTCGGATTCGGCTTCGGGCAGGTCGAAGGGCGGGCGGTTGGTCTCGGCCATGGCCGAGATCAGGAACAGGAACAGCATCGGGAAATGCGGCAGCCAGTACCAGTTGAACAGGCCGAAATCGCCGTCCTGCGCCGCCACGATGGCGCCGAAGTTCAGGCTGCCCGTCGAGATGATGATGCCGACGATGATCAGGCCGATCGAGACCTCGTAGGAGATCATCTGCGCGGCCGAGCGCAGCGAGCCGAGGAACGGGTATTTTGAGTTCGAGGCCCAGCCGCCCATGATCACGCCGTAGACCTCGAGCGAGGACACCGCGAAGACGTAGAGCAGCGCCACGTTGAGGTCGGCCAGCACCCAACCATCGGCGAAGGGGATCACCGCCCAGGCGATCACCGCCATGACGAAGGAGATCATCGGCGCCAAGAAGAACACCGAGCGGTCGGCGCCGGCGGGCACGACCACCTCCTTGACGATGTATTTCAGGAAGTCGGCGAAGCTTTGCAGCAGGCCGAAGGGGCCGACCACGTTGGGCCCCTTGCGCATCTGCACCGCGGCCCAGACCTTGCGGTCGACCAGCAGCAGGAACGCCAGCGCCACCAGCAGCGGCACGATCAGCAGCAGAGACTGACCGAGGATCAGCAGCACGGCTCCGATGCTGGTTTCGGTGAAGAATTCGACCATGGTGCTTCCCTCAGACCGTCGGGATGCCGTTCAGTCCGCAGTTCTGGACGGTGACTTCGGCATCGATCGTGCGCAGCCCCTCAGGCAGGGCCGGCGAGATGGTGTAAACAGCATCGGCGCGCCAGTTTCCAGCCGATTCATCGAGTTGGGTGCGGACATGACGGGCAAATCCATAGCCCCGGATCAGCGCATATTGCGCCGCCGCACATTCCGCATAGGCGATCACGTCCTCGGCCTTGGCGCCGCCGCTCATCGCGACGTGGAAGTTCACGAGGTCGCCGTCGAGCAGCCGCGTCTCGACGCCGTCATGCCGCGGCGCGCCGCGCTCCCCCCGCCCCGCCGCGGCATCCGCCTCGGCGCAGCCGGCCACCAGGGCCGCCAGGGGAAGGAGGAGGGCGGCCCGCATCCTCACTCGGCCGCGATCTTCTGCTGCCGGCGGGTGCGGGCATTGCCCGCAAGCTCGCCCATCAGCTCGCTGGCACGGGCGATGGGGTTGGTCAGGTAGTGCTCGGCGACGATGCTCTCGAAATCGCCGAGCGCCTCGTCCATCGAGCCGAGTTCCAGCGGTTGCCAATCGTTCTCGGCCACCTCGTCGATCCGCGCCAGATGCGGATGCGCGGCCACCAGCGCCTGCCGCAGCTGCGCGAGGCTGTTCCAAGGCTGGGTCGCACCCAGCTCGGCCGAAAGCGCGCGCAGGATCGCCCAGTTCTCCTTGGCCTGGCCCGGTGCAAAGCCGGCGCGCAGGGCGAGTTGCGGGCGCCCTTCGGTGTTGACGAAGAGCCCCTGCTCCTCGACCCAGGCGGCCGCGGGCAGGATCAGGTCGGCGCGATGCGCACCCCGATCGCCATGGCTGCCCTGGTAGATCACGAAGGCGCCCGAGGGCAGCGCGATCTCGTCGGCACCCATGTTGTAGATCACCTCGGCACCCTCGAGCGCGGCCTCGACGCCGCCCTCGGAGGTGGCGCCGACATCCATGGCGCCCACTCGGCTCGCGGCCGAGTGCAGAACCATGAACTTGCTCTTGGTCCGGCTCGCCAGCTCCATCGCATAGGACAGCACGGCCTCGCCGTCGGCGCCGGTCAGCGCCCCCTGCCCCACGATGACGACCGAGTCCTCGTCGAGAATTCGGGTGAACTTGTGCTCGATGGTCCGGGACAGCGGCCCGCGGCCGGTGCCGACATGGGTGTAGTCGTAAGTCAGGTCGACGGGTTCGCCGACCAGGCCTACATTCGCCCCGGCGAGCCACGCCTTACGGATCCGCGCGTTGAGCACCGGCGCCTCGGCTGCGGGGTTGGTGCCGACGAGCATGATGTGCTTGGCGGTGTCGAGATCCTCGATCCGCGCCGTGCCGACATAGGCCGAGCGGTTGCCCGCGGGCAGCTTCGCCCCATCGGTGCGGCATTCGACGACGCCGCCCTGCCCCTCGATCAACTGCTTGAGCGCGAAGGCGGCCTCGGTCGGGGCGAGATCGCCCACGAGGCCGACCACCCGCTTGCCCTTCATGGCAGCGGCAGCGGCGGCCAGAGCCTCGGGCCAGTCGGCCTTACGCAGCTTGCCGTTCTCACGGATATAGGGCGTGTCGAGACGCTGGCGCGCGAGCCCGTCCCAGACGAAGCGCGCCTTGTCCGACAGCCATTCCTCGTTCACGCCGTCATGGTTGCGCGGCAGGATCCGCATCACCTTGCGGCCCTTGGTGTCCACGCGGATCGACGAGCCGAGCGCGTCCATCACGTCGATGGTCTCGGTCTTGGTCAGTTCCCAGGGCCGGGCGTTGAAGGCGTAGGGCTTGGAAACCAGCGCGCCCACCGGGCACAGGTCGATGATGTTGCCCTGCAGGTTCGAATCGAGCGTCTGGCCGAGATAGGAAGTGATCTCCGCATCCTCGCCGCGCCCGGTCTGGCCCATCTGGGAAATGCCGGCCACCTCAGTGGTGAAGCGCACGCAGCGGGTGCAGGAGATGCAGCGCGTCATGTGCGTCTCGACCAGCGGGCCGAGATCGAGATCCTCGGTCGCGCGCTTGGGCTCGCGGTAGCGGGAGAAGTCGACGCCGTAGGCCATCGCTTGGTCCTGCAGGTCGCATTCACCGCCCTGGTCGCAGATCGGGCAATCGAGCGGGTGGTTGATGAGCAGGAACTCCATCACCCCCTCGCGGGCCTTCTTGACCATCGGCGAGTTGGTCTTGACCTGCGGCGGCGCGCCCTCGGGCCCAGGCCGCAGATCCTTGACCTGCATGGCGCAGGAGGCGGCGGGCTTCGGCGGGCCGCCCACGACCTCGACGAGACACATGCGGCAATTGCCGGCGATGCTCAGCCGCTCGTGATAGCAGAAACGGGGGATTTCGATCCCCGCGGTCTCGCAGGCCTGGATGAGCGTCATCGCCCCCGGCACCTCGATGACCTTTCCGTCGATGCTGACTTTGCGCAAATCGGACATGGCAGGCCGCCCCTTTCCTCGCGTCGGACGCATGCCTCCGGGTCGGGGGCTGCGATCGAGGGGGGTTCTAACGCGGCTCGCCCGGCGATGCCAGACGCATCCACGCGCCGGAACGGGGAAAATGCCGCTCCGGCGCGTGGATGGGCTGCGGCACGCGCGCACAGCCCATCATCGGTCGGATCGCCGACAGGTTACTGAAGCAGCGTGCCGATCCGGCTGCCCGCCGCCATCTCGCGGCGGCCGACCTCGCAATAGGTCTCCCAGTCGCCCTCGACCCCGCCCTTTTCGCGCAAGAGGGCCCGGGCCTCGGCCTCGAGCCGATCCTTTTCCTCCTCGTCGTCGATGAAGGCGCTGATCTGAGCGCGGGTATAGCCCAGATCCAGGGCGTGGCTCCGGAGCGAGTTGAGAAAGCCGATGCCGGTCAGCCAACGCGAGTCGAGGCTGTCGCACTTGCGGCCGATCTCGTAGGCGATGGCGGTGGAAATCAGCCCGTCGCGGATCTTGGCGTTCTCGCGCAGCGCCGGCAGCGCCGCCGTCGCGCCCGCTGCGATGGTAAAGCCGAGGATCAGCGCGGCGGTGCGCGCGAGATGCGGGATGGTCATGCGTGGTCTCTCCTATCGGGCCGGTTCCGGGGCCTGCTCGCCCCCGTCCGGCGCTTCTGGCCGAGAGCTTGGCCCCGGAAGGCCGATATTCAATATCACGCTGTGGAGAGGGGCCTCGCGATGGCGGATCGCCGCCCGGCCCTCAGGCGTCGCGGCCGCCCTCTGCCTGTTCGGCTTCCTCGCGCTTCAGCTCGGCCGCGCTCTCACCCTTGGCATGGGCGAGGCGCTTTTCGACCCACGGCACCGCCACATAGGAGATGAGCGGCACCGTGAAGGCGGTGGAGATCAGGATCTCCAGCCAGAGCGGCACCCCCGGCGCCAGCCACGAGAACAGGTAGCTGGAGATCAGGACCGCCGGGTAGACCGCGAGCCAGACGCCGAAATTCTTCAGCGCCTGGTCGCGCCAGGTCATTGGGCCGCGATGGTCGCCGCGACGCCACGACCGCGAATACGGTCCTCGATCTCGTCGCGGAAGTTGCGGATCAGGCCCTGGATCGGCCATGCGGCGGCGTCGCCGAGCGCGCAGATGGTGTGACCCTCGACCTGCTTGGTCACGTCGAGCAGCATCTCGATCTCCTCGATCGCCGCGTCGCCGCGCACCATCCGCTCGAGCACCCGCATCATCCAGCCGGTGCCTTCACGGCAGGGCGTGCACTGGCCGCAACTCTCGTGCTTGTAGAATTTCGACAGCCGCCAGATCGCCTTCACCATGTCGGTGGACTGGTCCATCACGATGACGGCGGCGGTGCCGAGGCCGGAACGCTGTTCGCGCAGCCAGTCGAAATCCATGATCGCGTCTTCCATGGTTTCGGCGCGCAGCACCGGCACCGAGGAGCCGCCCGGAATCACCCCCTTGAGGTTCTTCCAGCCGCCGCGGATGCCGCCGCAATGCTTGTCGATCAGCTCCTTGAAGGAGATCGACATCTCCTCCTCGACCACGCAGGGCTTGTTGACGTGGCCCGAGATCGCGAAGAGCTTGGTGCCGGTGTTGTTCGGACGGCCGAAGCCCGCGAACCATTCCGGCCCACGACGCAGGATGGTCGGCGCGACGGCAATGGATTCGACGTTGTTCACCGTGGTCGGGCAGCCATAGAGGCCAGCCCCCGCCGGGAAGGGCGGCTTCATGCGCGGCATGCCCTTCTTGCCCTCGAGGCTTTCGAGCAACGCCGTCTCCTCGCCGCAGATATAGGCGCCGGCGCCGTGATGCAGGTAGAGATCGAAATCCCAGCCCGACCCGGCGGCGTTGCGGCCCAGAAGGCCTGCGTCGTAGCACTCGTCGATCGCCTGCTGCAGCGCCTCGCGTTCGCGGATGTACTCGCCGCGCAGGTAGATGTAGCTCGCATGCGCGTTCATCGCGAAGGAGGCGATCAGGCAGCCCTCGATCAGCGTGTGCGGATCGTGACGCATGATCTCCCGGTCCTTGCAGGTGCCGGGCTCGGATTCGTCGGCGTTGACGACGAGATAGGCGGGCCGCCCGTCGCTTTCCTTGGGCATGAAGGACCACTTCAGACCGGTCGGGAAGCCCGCGCCGCCACGACCACGCAGGCCGGACGCCTTCATCTGCTCGACGATCCAGTCGCGGCCCTTCTTGATGATGTCGCCGGTGCCGTCCCAATGGCCACGGGCCCGCGCGCCCTTCAGCGTGCGGTCGTGCATCCCGTAGATGTTGGTGAAAATGCGGTCCTGATCCTTGAGCATCGGCTCACCTTTCGTCGTCCTGGCGCGCGCGCCAGGTTTGATATGTCATCCACAATCCCATGACGAACCCCGCAAGGGCCATCAGGTCGAACAATCCGCGCCAGCGATGCGGCAGGTCGAGGGCGTTGCCCGCGAAAATCGCGATCACCCAGAACACGCCGGTGCCGGCGAGCACGAGCGCCGCGCGTCGACCTGCCGCGCCGCTCATGCCTCGTCCTTCGTCAATTCACGGGCCTGACCGATCCAGTCGTCACGCTGGATCCGGCCCTTGAACCCCTCGAGATGATCGTCGATCCAGGCCGCCTCGCCCTCGCCCCAGGAGGCGATCTGGCGCAAATGCCAGACGCCGAGACGGTTCAGCTGTTCCTCGAGCCGCGGGCCGACGCCGCGCAGCTGCTTGAGATCGTCGGGCTGGCCTTGCGGCGCGTCGAGCAGTTCGGGCTTCTCGCGCAGGTCGGCGGCGACCCCGTCGGGCATGTCAGGCTCCCCCGCAGCCTCGGCTTCGCGGTCGAGAGACTGGGTGCGCGCGACTTCCTCGCCGAGGTCATCTTCACGGCTCTCTGCTTCCGCATCGCCGTCGTCGAGCACCGCCGTGTCGTTCACGACCGGCTTGCCGCCCTGCCCCGGCGCGGCGCTGGAGGCCGTGCGGCCGCCCGTGTCCTCGGCCGGCGATGACGCCGGTGCGGGCGTCTCCTCCGTCGCGGCGGTCGCAGCAGGAACGGCCTCGGTCTCGGGAGCGGTGGTCTTCTGATCGAGCGGTGCCGGGCTCGCGGCGGCCATGTCCTCGACCTCGTCGCGGCAGACCAGCGCCAGAAGCAACAGCGCCGCCGCCACGGCGATCAGCGCCGCGATGAGGAGCGACGAGAACCAGCCACGCTCGCCCAAGGCGAGCAGGATCCACAACAGCAGCCCGCCAATCGCCGCGCCGCCGATGCTGATGGTCCGACAGTTTCCGATGTTGTTCATGCCGCGTCCTCCAGATGGCCGGAGCCTAGCGCCCCGTCATTCGTCATAGGACGCAACGCCGTCGAATCAAACGGATGCGCGGGCCGAACCGGCCCGCGTGCCCTCCGCTCCGATCCGGCAGCGCGCTTTGGCATCACTCGTCTTTCGAAGGCTTCTTGGGCTGGCCATCCTTGGCGGGATCGCCGGGCTTCTGCGTCCGGGGCGCGTTGTAGACGCCGCCCGGTGCCGCCGGGTCGGCGGTCCCGGTCTTGTCGTCGGTCGCGTCTTCGGCATCGGTCGCCGGCGCGGCCTCGCCCGACGGCGCGATCGGTTTGCCGCCCTCGGGCGCCTCGTTACCGGCGGTCGCGTCCTGCGGCTCCTCGGCCGGGAAATCGGCGGAGACCGGCTTGGCCGCGCTCGAGGCCGGGGCCTCCTGCTCGGTGACGCCGGACGCATCCGCCGGCCGGTCATGCGCCGGCATCGGCTCCTGCGGATCCTCGTAGCCTTCGGCTTCGTGATCGTCCTGGCGCTGCCATGGCGTGGTCAGGGGCACCTCGGTGCCGTCGATCCGCTTGATCGTGTCGCCCAGCTTCACGGCGAGCGCGACGGCGGCGTTGTGCTCGTCACGGTTCTCGGCGCCCTCGGCCAGCGAGGTCAGGTTGTCGATCGGCTCGGCGGCGTAGCGGCCGTTCTGCGGGCCGGGCGTCGGCACGCGGCCCGCGGCCATCTCGTCGATGATCTCGGCCAGCCGCTCGGTGGTCAGGTCCTCGTAGTAGTCCTTGCCGATCTGCGCCATCGGCGCGTTGGCGCAGGCGCCGAGACACTCGACTTCTTCCCAGGAGAACTTGCCATCGGCCGAAATCTCGTGCGGCTTCTTCGCGATCTTCTCCTGGCAGACCTTCATCAGGTCCTCGGAGCCGCAGAGCATGCAGGACAGCGTGCCGCAGACCTGGATATGCGCAACCGAGCCCACGGGCTGCAGCTGGAACATGAAGTAGAAGGTCGCGACCTCGAGCACCCGGATATAGGCCATGTCGAGCATCCGCGCGACTTCCTCGATCGCAGGGCGCGACAGCCAGCCTTCCTGTTCTTGCGCGCGCCACAGCAGCGGGATCACCGCGCTGGCCTGACGCCCCTCGGGATATTTCGTGATCTGCGCCTCGGCCCAGGCCTGGTTGGCCGGGGTGAAGGCGAAGCTCTCGGGCTGTTCGGGGTGAAGTCTGCGCAGCATTCGCTCGTTCCGGTGTTCTGGGCGCCCCCCGTCGGGCGGCGCGGATCATGTCAGGAGGGCGCGCGCCCTCAGATGCAGTTCTCGGTCAACACCCGGATGGTGCCACCATCGGAGACCTCGGCGCGGCCCTGGGCGGAGAGCTGCGGCGCGATTTCCAGCAGCTGCTGCTGCGTGAGGTTCGCCTTGAGCAGCACCTGCGCCACGTTGTCGGAGGTGATCACGCAGCCCTGCGCCTCGATCGCGGCGACGAGCCGGTCGGCCGGTGCCATCGGCGCTGCCGCGGCGGCGGCGGGGCCGACGCTGCCGACGCGCCCCTGCGCCCCGATGCCGCCGATCTGCGCCCCGGCCGTGCAGGCCCCAAGCGCGCCGAGCGCCACGAAACCCATCATCATCCGCATCGCCGTCATCTTCGAACGTCCCCGTCCTGTCTGGGGCCGATGGCAGTGCCGCCGGCCGGTTGCCTCGGATCGCCGCCTCAGCGGTCGACCTCGCCGAACACGATGTCCATTGTGCCGATGATCGCCGCCACGTCGGCGAGCTGGTGGCCCGAAGCCACGTGGTCCATCGCCTGCAGATGCAGGTAGCCCGGCCCGCGCAGCTTGGCACGGTACGGCTTGTTGGAGCCGTCGGCCACGAGATAGACGCCGAACTCGCCCTTGGGCGCTTCGACCGCGGCGTAGACCTCTCCCGCGGGCACGTGGAAGCCCTCGGTGTAGAGTTTGAAGTGATGGATCAAGGCTTCCATCGAGGTCTTCATGTCGGTGCGGGTCGGCGGCGTGACCTTGCCACGCGCCAGCACGTCGCCCTTTTCATGGCGAAGCTTCTCGCAGGCCTGACGGATGATCTTGGTCGACTCGCGCATCTCGGCCATCCGCACGAGATAACGGTCATAGCAATCGCCGTTCTTGCCGACCGGGATCTGGAAGTCGAACTCGTCGTAGCATTCGTAGGGCTGCGCGCGACGCAGGTCCCAGGCGAGGCCCGAGCCGCGCACCATCACGCCGGAAAAGCCCCAATCGGTCGCTTCCTGCTCGGTCACCACGGCGATGTCGACGTTGCGCTGCTTGAAGATGCGGTTCTCGGTCAGCAGCCCGTCGATGTCGTCGAGGAAGGCCGGGAAGCCCGCGGCCCAGGCATCGATGTCCTCGATCAACTCGGGCGGCAGGTCCTGATGCACGCCGCCGGGCCGGAAGTAGGCTGCGTGCAGGCGCGCGCCCGAGGCCCGCTCGTAGAACACCATCAGCTTCTCACGCTCTTCGAAGCCCCACAGCGGCGGCGTCAGCGCGCCGACATCCATGGCCTGGGTGGTGACGTTGAGCAGGTGGTTGAGAACCCGGCCGATCTCGGAATAGAGCACGCGGATCAGCGAGGCGCGGCGCGGCACCTCGGTGCCGGTCAGCCGCTCGATGGCCAGGCACCAGGCATGCTCCTGGTTCATCGGCGCCACGTAGTCGAGCCGGTCGAAATAGGGCAGGTTCTGCAGGTAGGTGCGGCTTTCCATCAGCTTCTCGGTGCCGCGATGCAGCAGGCCGATATGCGGATCGCAGCGCTCGACGATCTCGCCGTCGAGCTCGAGCACGAGGCGCAGCACGCCGTGCGCCGCCGGGTGCTGGGGCCCGAAGTTGATGTTGAAGTTGCGGATCTTCTGCTCGCCGGTCTTCGTGTCTTCGAAGCCCTTGGCGTTGATGGTCGAGCCGTCCATGACTTACCCCTTCGCGCCGGTTTCGGCAGCCTTGTCATCCCCCGGAAGCACGTATTGCGCGCCTTCCCACGGGCTCATGAAATCGAACTGGCGGTATTCCTGCACCAGCTTCACCGGCTCGTAGACCACCCGTTTCTGAACTTCGTCGAAGCGCACCTCGGTATAGCCCGTGGTCGGGAAGTCCTTGCGCAGCGGGAAGCCGCGGAAGCCGTAATCGGTGAGGATCCGGCGCAGGTCCGGATGGCCCGAGAACAGGATGCCGAACATGTCGAACACCTCGCGCTCGAACCAGTTGGCCGAGGGGTGGATCTCGATGATCGAGGGCACCATCTCGTCCTCGCGCACCTGCGCGCGCACACGAATGCGCTGGTTCTGGTACATGGACAGGAAGTGGTAGACCACGTCGAAGCGCTTCTCGCGGCCGGGGTAGTCCACGGCGGTGATGTCGACGAGCGTCGAGAAGCGGCAGGTCGGGTCGGTCTTCAGCAGCTCGACGAAACCGGGGATCGCCTCTGGCGTCACGGTGACGTTGAGCTCGCCGAAGGCGATCTCCCAACCGGTCACGCAGTCGGGTCGCTTGGCTTCGAGATGCGCGCCCAGGTCGTTCAGTGCCTCGCTCATGGCGATTCCCCCGAAAAAATGGTCTTGGCCGGCGCGTGGTCGCGCCGGCGGGGCCTCAGCGGACGATCGTGCCGGTGCGGCGGATCTTGCGCTGCAGCTGCAGGATTCCGTAGAGTAGCGCCTCGGCGGTCGGCGGGCAGCCGGGAACGTAGACGTCCACGGGCACGATCCGGTCGCAGCCGCGCACCACCGAGTAGCTGTAATGGTAATAGCCGCCGCCATTGGCGCAGCTGCCCATCGAGATCACGTAGCGCGGCTCGGGCATCTGGTCATAGACCTTGCGCAGCGCCGGAGCCATCTTGTTGGTCAGCGTGCCGGCGACGATCATCAGGTCGGACTGGCGCGGGGAGGCGCGCGGCGCGGTGCCGAAGCGTTCGAGATCGTAGCGCGGCATCGAGGTGTGCATCATCTCGACGGCGCAGCAGGCCAGACCGAAGGTCATCCAGTGCAGCGAGCCGGTGCGCGCCCAGTTGATCATGTCCGCGGTCGAGGTGACGAGGAAGCCCTTGTCGGTCAGCTCGCGGTTGAGGTTCTGCGTGGCGACCTCGCGGTCGGCCCCTGCCGTATTGGCGCCGGTCATCACTCCCATTCGAGAGCCCCCTTCTTCCATTCGTAGGCGAAGCCGATGGTCAGCACGCCGAGGAACACCATCATCGACCAGAACGCCAGCATCGACACCTCGCCGAAGGCCACCGCCCATGGGAACAGGAAGGCCACTTCGAGGTCGAAGATGATGAACAGGATCGAGACGAGATAGAACCGCACGTCGAACTTCATCCGCGCGTCGTCGAAGGCGTTGAAGCCGCATTCGTAGGCCGAGACCTTCTCCGGGTCGGGCCGGCGCACGGCAAGCACGACGGCGGCGAGGATCAGGATCGCACCCAAGCCGATGGCAAGGCCGAGGAAGATCAGGATGGGAAGGTATTCCGCAAGAAGCAGTTCCACGTCGGGTCCTTTCGCGCGGGAGCTGTCGATCGATTGGGCGATCCATAAACCCCGGTCCGGGAAGGGTCAACCGAGCCCGGCACCCCGGAGATGCGTCCGATGCGCGCGGCGGCGTCGCCCGGCCTCAGTCATCGCCGGAATTTCGGCTCAACTCGTGCTTTACCTGCTCCAGCTCGCGGTCGAGGAAGAAGGAGATCAGCGAGCGGATGATCACCAGAAGCCCGAGGAACACCAGATCGGCGAGTTCGAGGCTGAGCGCGGTGTGGATGATGTCCGAAACGATGAACAGCTCCAGCCCGGCGAGGATGTAGCGGCCCAGTTCGATCCGCTCCCGGTTGACGCCGCGCACCCGTGCCGCGTCCTCGCGCCGGATCTCGGCCCAGCTCACGCCGATGATGAAGCGCACCGCCCCCACCAGCAGCAGCGCGATGGCGAAGAGATCGATGATGGCCGCGACCCATTCAAGCGCGCTCACCAGCCAGCCGAGATGGTGATGCAGCACGCCGCCTTCGGATCCGAACTCCCAGATCGACCCCATGACCGGCCTCCCTTCCACATTGCCCCGCAACTGGCCCGGCCTCGGCTTCGGTCAAGCCGGCGGAACCCGCCCCGCCGCGCCGCGTTGGCCGCGCATGACACGCATGTTCCGCCTCGCCGCGCTCGCCCTCGCCCTCATCCCTGCCACCGCCCATGCCGAGATCGTCGGCAAGGTCGGCGTCGACTGGGTCGGCAACGACGTCATCGTCGAAGCGATTCCCGACCCGGATGTCGAGGGGGTGACCTGCCACATCGCCTATTTCGAACGCTCCGTGATCGACCGCCTCAGCCAGGGCAACTGGTTCGAGGACCCGTCCAACGCCTCGATCGACTGCCGCCAGACCGGGCCGATCACGCTGGGCGACATCGACCGCTCGCGCGGCGGCGAGGCGGTGTTCCGCGAAAGCCGCTCAATCATCCTGAAATCGCTCAGGATCACCCGCATCTATGACGAGACGAACCAGGTGCTGGTCTACCTCGCCCATGGCAGCGAACTGACCCAGGGCTCGGCCAAGATGTCGCTTTCGACGATCCCCCTCTACGACACCGAAGCCGCGCAGTAGAGACGCTGCGCCTGGCGGACAGGAGGCCCGTGGCGTATGGCGGCACAGGCATCGAACCCTATCGCGCCATCGCCGCGGGCTCCAGGGAGACGTCATCCCCACCGAGCAGTGGCCTCAACCCAGCGCCTGCACCGCCGCCACCAACTCGTCGTAATGACCGATCAGCGCCTCCGGATGCAGATCCGCCGTGCGATGGCCGTTGGGGCCGAACTTCACAAGGATCGACGGCACGCCGGCGGCGCGGGCCGTGATCCGGTCGGTCTCGGTATCCCCCACCAGCACACAATGCGCCGGATCGCCGCCCGCGCGTCGCACGGTTTCGCGCAGGCATTCGGGATCGGGCTTGCGCATCGTCAGCGTGTCCGCCCCGACGAGGCAGACGAAATGTTCGCGCACGCCGAGCCGGGTCATCAGCTTCTCGGCCAGCGCCTCGGGCTTGTTGGTGCAGATCGCCACCGGATGGCCGAGCCGCTTCAACTCCGCGATCGCCTCGATCGCGCCGGGAAACAGCGTCGAATGCCGGTCGATCTCCTCCTCGTAATAGGCGAGCAGCCGGGGATACTGCCGATCGACCTCGGCCTCCTCGACCTCGCCGACCCGGCTGAGCCCCAGCCGCAGCATGGCGCGCGCACCATGCATGGCAGTGGCGGCATCCTCGCGCGGGTCGAGCAGCGGTCCGAGGCCGAGATCCTCGAAACAACGATTGGCGGCCGCGATCAGATCGCCGCTGGTTTCGGCGAGCGTGCCGTCAAGGTCGAAGATCACGGCGCGCATGGGCACCTCCCCTGTAATGATGCGTAGCGGTAATTGATCCCGCCGGTGGGCCATCGGGCTTGTGCCCCTAGATGCGGCTAGTAGAAGTCGGATCAAGCAACAAGAGGGGCAGCAATGGGCACGGCACTGATCGTTCTGGCCGCGGGTCGGGGCACGCGGATGAATTCGGACCTGCCGAAGGTCCTGCACGAGATCGGGGGCGCCCCGCTGCTGCATCACGCGATGGCGGCCGGCATGGCGCTGGAGCCGTCGCGGATGATCGTCGTGGCGGGGCATGGCGCCGAGGCCGTGGAGCGCGCGGCGACCGGCTTCGACGCGGGCGTCGTCACGGTGCGCCAGGAAAGCCAGGATGGCACCGGCCACGCGGTGCGCCAGGCCCGCGCCGCGCTCGAGGGCTTTTCGGGCGACGTGATCGTGCTCTACGGCGACACGCCCTTCATCCGGCCCGAGACGCTGGAGGCGATGCGCCGGGCCCGGACCCGTGCCGATGTCGTGGTGCTGGGCTTCGAGGCCGCCGATCCGGGCCGCTACGGGCGGCTGGTGACATCGGGCGACAGCCTCGAGCGGATCGTCGAGTTCAAGGACGCCGACGCGGCCACCCGCGGCATCACCCTGTGCAATTCCGGCGTGATCGCCGCGGATCGCGAGACGCTGTTTACCCTGCTCGACCGGGTGACCAACGACAACGCCGCGGGCGAGTATTACCTGACCGACATCGTGGGCCTCGCGCGCGAAGCCGGGCTCGGGGCCGAGGTGGTGCGCTGCGACGAGGCCGAGACGCTGGGCATCAACACCCGCGCCGAGCTGGCCGCCGCCGAGGCCGCGTTCCAGTCCCGGGCCCGGACGGAGGCGATGGAGGACGGGGTGACGCTGGTGGCGCCGGAGACGGTGAGTTTCGCGCGCGACACGGTGGTGGGCCGCGACACGGTGATCGAGCCCAACGTGGTGTTCGGCCCCGGCGTGACGGTGGAGAGCGGCGCGCGGATCCGCGCCTTTTCGCATCTCGAGGGCTGCCACGTCTCGCGCGGCGCGACCGTCGGCCCCTTCGCCCGGCTGCGCCCCGGCGCCGAGCTGGCCGAGGAGGTGCATGTCGGCAACTTCGTCGAGATCAAGAACGCGCAGATCGGCACCGGCGCCAAGATCAACCACCTGACCTATCTGGGCGATGCCGATATCGGCGCCGGCACCAATGTCGGCGCGGGCACGATCACCTGCAACTATGACGGGGTGTTCAAGCACCGCACCACGGTGGGCCGCGACGCCTTCATCGGCTCCAACACCATGCTGGTGGCGCCGGTGACGCTGGGCGACGGCGCGATGACCGCGACCGGCACGGTGGTGACCCACAACGTGCCGGCGGGCGACATGGCCGTGGGCCGGGCGCGCCAGGACAACAAGCCGGGCTTCGCGACCCGGTTCTTCGAGAAGCTGCGCGCCGCGAAGGCCGCCAAGACCAAGGATAACTGAGATGTGTGGGATCGTCGGCGTATTGGGAACACACGAGGCCGCACCGCTTCTGGTCGAGGCGCTCGGCCGGCTCGAATATCGCGGCTATGACAGCGCCGGCATCGCGACGCTGGACGAGGGCCGTCTCGACCGCCGCCGGGCCGTCGGCAAGCTGGTGAACCTGTCCGACAAGCTGGTGCATGAGCCGCTGCGCGGTCTCGCGGGCATCGGCCACACCCGCTGGGCCACCCATGGCGCGCCGACCGAGGCCAACGCGCATCCCCATGCCGGGGCCCGCGTGGCCGTGGTCCATAACGGCATCATCGAGAATTACCGGGCGCTGCGCGCCGAACTGTCCGAGGCGGGGATCGGCACCGCGACCGACACCGACACCGAGACCGTGGCGCTGATCTGCCAGCTGCATCTCGACCGTGGCATGGCGCCGCGCGAAGCGGCGGCGGCCACCATCGCCAAGCTCGAGGGCGCCTATGCGCTGTGCTTCCTGTTCGAGGGCGAGCCCGACCTCTTGATCGCCGCGCGCAAGGGCAGCCCGCTGGCCATCGGCCATGGCGAGGGCGAGATGTTCGTGGGCTCGGACGCGATCGCGCTCGGCAACCTGACCGACCGGATCACCTATCTCGAGGAAGGCGACCGCGCCGAGGTGACCCGCGCGGGCGTGGTGATCTTCGACGCGCAGGGCCGCGAGGTCTCGCGCCCCGAGAAGCGCATCGCCCAGGCGGCGGCACAGGTCGACAAGGCCGGGCACAAGCACTTCATGGCCAAGGAGATCGCCGAGCAGCCCCGCGTGCTGGCCGAGGCGCTGGGGCATTACCTGACGCCCGAGGGCCAGATCGCCCTGCCCGAGCCCGGCATCGACTTCACCGCGATCGACCGGCTGACGCTGGTTGCCTGCGGCACCGCCTTCTACGCCTGCAACGTCGCGAAGTACTGGTTCGAGCAGGTGGCGCGGCTGCCCGTCGAGATCGACGTCGCCTCGGAATACCGCTACCGCGAGCCCCCGGTCCCGGCCCGGTCGGCCGCGCTCTTCGTCAGCCAGTCGGGCGAGACCGCCGACACGCTGGCGGCGCTGCGCTACGCCAAGGGCCGCGCCGACAGCATCCTGTCGGTGGTCAACGTCACCGAGAGCTCGATCGCGCGCGACAGCGACCTCGCGCTGCCGATCCTTGCTGGCGCCGAGATCGGCGTCGCCTCGACCAAGGCCTTCACCTGCCAGCTCCTGGTGCTGGGGACCCTGGCGCTCGAGGCGGCGCGGCAGCGCGGCACGCTCGACGCCGCCGAACTCGCCGCTCATCTGCGCGGCCTGCGCGAGCTGCCCGGGCTGATCCATCAGGGGCTGACCATCGAAGCCGAGTGCCAGCGCGTCGCGCGCGGGCTTTCCGAGGCCCGCGACATCCTGTTCCTCGGCCGGGGCAGGATGTATCCTCTGGCGCTGGAAGGCGCGCTGAAGCTCAAGGAAATCAGCTACATCCACGCCGAAGCTTACGCGTCGGGCGAACTCAAGCACGGCCCCATCGCGCTGGTCGACGAGCACGTGCCGGTGATCGTCATGGCGCCGCATGACGAGCTGTTCGACAAGACCGTGTCGAACATGCAGGAGGTGATGGCGCGCGGCGGCAAGGTGCTGCTGATCACCGACGCCACCGGCGCGCGGATCGCCGGCGAGGGCGCTTGGGAGGTAATCACCCTGCCCGAGATCGACCCGCTCTGGGCACCGATCCTCTACGCCCTGCCCGCGCAGCTCCTCGCCTACCACACCGCCGTGGCCAAGGGCACCGATGTCGACCAGCCCCGCAACCTCGCCAAATCCGTCACCGTCGAGTGAGACGAAAAAAAGGGGGGCAGACATGCCCCCCTTTTTACATCTCGTCAAAAAGCATCGCCCGCAAACCCGGCCGGTTGGCGCTCAGCCGCTATAGACCGTCAGTTCCGGCAGCGAAGTCAGCGACACCTCCAGCAAGCGCATCGCCGGCAGGCTGATCTCGCTGCCCGACCCGGCAGCCCCGCCCGAGGGGCGCAGTTCGAGCTTCACCGATTTGCCATTCGCCGCCTCGACCCTGCCCTGCGTGACGCTGCTCACCAAGGGCGTCTCGATCCAGAGCCCCGGATCGGCGGGCGATCCCAGCGAGGCGATGGTGGTGCCGAGCCTCTGCTCGCCCGCAGGTTCCGGCGCCGCCGTGGCCGCCGCGCGCTGTTCCGGCGTCGTGGTATCGAGCGCGGCCGCGCTTGCGGCCTCGGGCGGCGGCGGTGGCGCGCTTTGTACCGCCGGTTGCGGCGCGGCGGCGGTGGCCTCCGATGCCGGGGCCGCAGAGGGGGCGCTGGCCTGTTGCATCTCTGCGCAGGCGGACAGGAGACCGAGCGCGGCGAGGGCGGTGGGGATCATGAGGCGTGTCATGCGCTGGAGGATAGCGGCGCGCCCTGTCCGGACAAGTGCCTGTACGGCCCGGAGTTCACCGGCAGTTTGCTTGCCATCACCTCCTCCCGACCCTACCTTCGCGCCATGACAATCGCACCCGTTCCGCCCCCGGCAGCTCCGCTGATCGATCCCTTCGCGAGGGCGATCCGCTACCTGCGGGTTTCGGTCACCGATCGCTGCGACTTTCGCTGCGTCTACTGCATGTCCGAGAAGATGCAGTTCCTGCCCAAGGCCGAGCTGCTGACACTCGAAGAGCTGGACCGGCTCTGCTCGGCTTTCGTGCGGCTCGGGGTCGAAAAACTGCGCATTACCGGCGGCGAGCCCCTGGTGCGGCGCAACATCATGGAGTTCTTCCGCTCCATGACCCGCCATCTCGAATCGGGCGCGCTCAAGGAACTGACGCTGACCACCAATGGCAGCCAGCTCGGCAAATATGCGACCGAGCTTTATGCGGCGGGCGTGCGGCGGGTGAACGTCTCGCTCGACACGCTCGACGAGGCCAAGTTCGCCCGCGTTACCCGCTGGGGGCGCCTGCCTCAGGTACTGGATGGCATCGACGCGGCGCTGGCCGCCGGGCTCAGGGTCAAGATCAATACCGTCGCGCTCAAGGGCTTCAACGAAGACGAGTTGTTCACACTGTCCGAGTTCTGCGCCGCGCGCGGCATGGACCTGACCTTCATCGAGGTCATGCCGATGGGCGATATCGGCAATGAGGACCGGATCGGCCAGTACTGGAACCTGCGCGAACTGCGGGAGACGCTGGGTGAGCGTTACTCGCTGCACGATCTGCCCGACCGCACCGGCGGTCCGGCGCGCTATGTCATGCTCGGAGAGACGCGCCAGCGCGTCGGCTTCATCACCCCGATGAGCCATAATTTCTGCGAAAGCTGCAACCGGGTGCGGGTCACCTGCACCGGCGAGATCTATACCTGTCTCGGGCAGGAGGGCCATTCCGACCTGCGCGGCCCGCTGCGTGCGAGCGAGGGTGATGCCGGGCTCGAGCAGGCGATCCGCGCCGCCATCGCACTCAAGCCCAAGGGGCATGATTTCGACTATGACCGGCAGGAGGTATCGGGCCGGGTCAGCCGTCACATGAGCCATACCGGCGGATGAGTGCTGAGCCCTGGCCGCTGCGGCTCTGGCTCGGGGGAACGCTGGCGCTGCCGCGCATGGCCGAGTTCGCCTTGGCGCGCCGCGTGCATCGCGGCCAGAACTCCGCCCCCGCCCGCTTGGGCGAGCGGCTGGGTCGAGCCGGTCTTCCCCGTCCGCAAGGCCGCCTTATCTGGATCAATGCCGCCTCGGTCGGCGAGGTTGCCTCGGTGGCCGAGCTCGCCCGTGATCTCATGGACGAGGGGAACCACGTCCTCGTCACCACCACGACCACGACAGGCGGAGTGCGGGCGCGTGCCATCGAAGGTGCGCTGCACCAATACCAACCGCTCGATACCGCCCGCGCGACCCGACGATTCCTCGATCATTGGCGCCCCGATCTCGCCTGCTTCGTGGAGGGAGACCTCTGGCCACGCCTGTTGGCCGAAACTTCGGCGCGACGGGTGCCGCTGGCCCTGTTTAATGCCCGCCCCTCGCGGTCGCGGGTCCGGGCGCCGAGGCTCAGCGCCGCGATGCTGGCGCGGTTCGACCTCGTCACCACGCAGAGCGAGGCGGTGCGCGAGGAGATCGTCTCGCTCGGCCTGCCCGAAAGCACGGTCCTCGCGCCCGGCGATCTGAAATCCGCCGCCGCCCCCCTGCCCGCCGATCCGGCACGACTCGCCGCCCTGCGCGCGGAGTTCGACGGCGCCCCGCTCTGGGCCGCCGTTTCCACCCATGCCGAGGACGAGCCCGCGGTGATCAAGGCGCATCTGGCGGCGCGCGAGCGGCATCCGGGCCTTCGGCTGATCCTCGCGCCGCGCCATCCCGACCGGGGCGAGACCGTGGCGCGGGCGCTGGAACAGGCCGGGCTCGGTGTGTCGCGCGGCGAGACCCCGGGCCAGGCCGAGATCTGGCTGGTGGACCGGCTGGGCGAGACCGGGCTGATCTATCGCCTCGCGCCTCTGGTGTTTCTCGGCGGCTCCTTCGGCCCGCAGGGCGGGCACAACCCGTGGGAGGCGGCGGCGCTGGGGGCCGCGCTGCTGCACGGGCCGCGCGTCGGCAATGCCCAGCAGGCCCATGCGGCGCTCGACGCGGGTGGTGCGGCCCGCGAGGTGGCCGAGGCGCAGGCATTCGGTGACGCGGTGGCAGAGCTGATCGGCGCGCCCGAGCTCGACACCATGCGCGCTGCGGCACGTCGGATCATGTCGGATCGCGGTCAGGCGCGACCAAGGACGCTGGCGGCGCTGCGGCAACTCATGTCCGAGCGGGTTGCGCCGGACGATCCTTCCTCTAAGGCGGTGCAATGACCCTGCGCGCCGTGATCCTCAACGACACTTCGACCCGCTATCATCACGGCTGCGCGCGGGTGATGCGGCTTCTCGTGGAAGGGCTTGAGCGCCATGGCCTGACGGTCACCGCCCGCAGCCCGGCAAGGCACGACTGGGCCTCGGATACGGGTTTCCTCGACGCGATGCGCGCCGCGCATGTGATCGTCGTCAATGGCGAGGGCACGCTGCATCATGGTCGTCCGGCCGGTGCCCGCCTGCTCGATCTGGGCGGGCACCCCGCGCGGGGCCATACGCCGCTCGCGCTCGTGAACGCGCTCTGGCAGGACAATCCGGAAAGCTGGTCCGCGCCGCTGTCCCGCTTCGACCTGATCGCCGCGCGCGACAGCACCAGCGCCCGCAGCATGTCGGAGGCTACTGGACAGGAGGTGCGATGGCTGCCCGATCTTTCGCTCTCCGCCCCCGCCAGCACCGGTGCCGCACACCGTCACGGGGTGATCGTCGGCGACAGCGTGAAGCCCGGCCCCCGCCGGGTGCTGGGTCGCGCGGCCTCCCACCTCTCCAATGCGACGCTGGTGCCGACCAAGACGCTGTCCGCTGGGCTCTGGCGGTTTGCGCCGGCCCGCGCGGCGCTGGCGGCGGCATGGTACGAGGGGCTCGGCCTTCCGCCCTTGGAGATGCCGGCCGACGAGACCGCCTATCTCGATCGCATCGCCCGTGCCGAGCTGCACATCACGGGAAGGTTTCACGCCGTCTGCCTGTCGATGCTGACGGAAACACCTTTCCTGGCGCTCGGCTCCAACGCCTCGAAGATCGAGCGCTTGCTCGCGGATGCGGATCTCGGGGCCGCGCGGCTGCTGCAGGCGGACGCGCTGTCGCCACCCCCTGAAACAGCCGCCTTCACCCAGAGCGAACTGTCGGCGATCCGTGCCTTTCGCAAGATGGCCCAGCGCCAGGCCGAAACGCTCTATGCGGACATCGCGGCGCTGGCTGGAGGGGCCTCGTGAACAGGATCGTGTTCGAGATCGCCAAGCGGCGCGGTGACGAGACGCGACTGTCGCGGCTCGGGCTGTCCGAAGCGGCGCTGCTGTCGCGGCTCGCGGGGCGCCGCGTGGCACTGGTCGGCAACGCCCGGTCGCTGGCCGAAAAGGCGCAAGGCGCGGAGATCGACGCCGCCGACATCGTGATCCGCCTTAACGCTGCGCCGATGCCGGACCCCGCCTCGCATGGGACACGTACCGATTGGCTCGCCATGTCGATCCCGGTGCCACAGGAAGCGATCGCGGCGCGGGCACCCGAATTGCTTTTATGGATGACGCCTAAGCGCAAGCGCCTGCCATGGCGCGTAGCCCAAGTGCCGGGCTTTGCGCTGTTGCCCGCGATCCGTGCGGCGGCGCTGCGCGACGAACTGGGCGCGCGCCCCACGACGGGCATGCTCGCCATCGATCTTCTCGCGCGTTCGGATCTAGCCTCAGCACGGCTTCACGGCTTTGATTTCTTTGCGTCGAAATCGCTCTCGGGCGGCCGTGGCGCAGCTGACGTGCCGCATGATTTCGCCGCCGAGCGCGACCGGGTGGCGGCGCTCATCGCCGCCGACCCGCGCTTTTCGCTGGCCTGAGATGCTGGCCTGAGATCAGGCCGCCGGCATCCGGCGCTCGACGACACCCGCCCACCACGAACAGCCCGCCGGGATCGCCTCGTCAGAAAAATCGTATTCGGGGTGATGCACCGAGGCCGTGTCGCCATTGCCCACGAGGATGTAGGCCCCGGGGCGTTCCTCGAGCATGTAGGCGAAATCCTCGCCGCCCATGATCAGCGGCGCCTCGGCGCAGTCGCCGGAAACCTCGCGCGCCACTTCGGCCGCGAACTCGGTCTCGGCCCCGTGGTTGATCATCACCGGGTAGCCCTTCATGTAGTTGACCTTCGCCTCGGCGCCGTAGGCGCGCGCCGTGGTCTCGGCGATGGCGGTGAGCCGTTCCTGCCCCAGCTTGCGCAGCTCGGGCGACATGGTGCGGACCGTACCCTTCATGTGCACCCGCTGGGCGATCACGTTGAACGCCTTGGACGAGGTCTCGAAGGAGGTGACCGAGACCACGATCTGCTCGGTCGGGTCGGCGTTGCGGCTGGCGATCGATTGCAGGGCAAGAACAACATGGCTGGCGACGAGCGTCGAATCGACCGTCTCGTGCGGCTTGGCGGCGTGGCCGCCCTTCCCTTCGATGGTGATCTCGAACTGGTCGGTCGAGGCGAAGAAGGCGCCGGGCCGGATCGCGAACTGCCCCAGCGGGATGCCGGGCCAGTTGTGCATGCCATAGACCTCCTGGATGCCGAAGCGCTCCATCAGACCGTCGGCGCACATCTCGCGGCCGCCGCCGCCGCCCTCCTCGGCAGGCTGGAAGATGACCACCACCGTACCGTCGAAATTGCGCGTTTCGGCGAGGTATTTCGCCGCGCCCAGCAGCATCGCCGTATGGCCGTCATGGCCGCAGGCATGCATAGCGCCCGGGGTCTTGGAGGCATAGGGCTTGCCCGTCTGCTCATGAATCGGCAGCGCGTCCATGTCGGCGCGCAGGCCGATCACCTTGCCCGAGCCCGTGGTTTTGCCCCGGATCACGCCGACAACGCCGGTGCGGCCCAGCCCCTCGACCACGTCGTCGCAGCCGAATGCGCGTAGCCTTTCGGCCACGATTCCGGAGGTGCGGTGCGTCTCGTAGAGGATCTCGGGGTTCTCGTGCAGGTCGCGCCGCCAGGCGGTGATCTCGGGCAGAAGCTCGGCGAAGCGGTTCTTGATCGGCATGATGCGTCCTCAACGACGGAATTTCGGGTGCGGCGCGAGACTGCGCCCAAGCGCGGCCCGGTGCAAGCCGGTGCCGGGGCTGCCGCTTCGTCAGCGACGCCTCAGGGACGCCAGTGCTCGCCCACCCATGGTGCGGGTCGGATGTAATGGCGCAGGTAGCGCAGCGGCCGGTCCTGCCGCACGTCCGAGAACAGGCCCCGCAGATGCTCGCCAGCGCTGTCGGGGGCATAGGGCGGGTAATGCCCGTCAATCGCGTGGCTCGGATGCAGCCCGCCGGGAAAGATCACGATGCGTGCGTCGGTGGGCAGCTTGGGCGCGGCCAAGTAGTTGAGCGGGAACGGCCTGCGGCAATGCATGCGGAAATGCCGGACCCAGGCCTTGGGAAACAGCTTGGCCCCGCCCGGCGCATTTCGGGTCACGAAGCGCTGCTCGAAGCGGTACTCGTCGGCGATGCCCTGCGGGTCGGCGCGGAATCGCTCCTGCAGCGGCAGCAGCTTGCCCACCGGGAAACGGAACACCGAGGTCTGGCCCAGCTTCTCGAGCGGCGTGTTCGGGTTGCGCGACAGGATCACGTCGTCGGGGTCGCCATGCGTGAAGAAATCGTCGAGCGAGCCTGTGACGACGAGGTCGAGATCCATGAACAGCACCGGGCCGGTGAGATCGCCGAGGCGCGGCCCCCAGAGCCGGGCCTTGGGCCAGATGCCCTTGGAGTTCTTCGGCATCTCGACATCGAGCGGCGGCAGGTCCTCGCAGTTCACCTCCGGGCGGATGCCCTCGCGGTTGTCAGTGAAGCAGGTGAAGCTGAAGGGCGGCGTGATGTTGCGCGCCACCATGCCGTAGAGGCGGTTGATGAAGGGCGCGCCGTACTTGGTGCCCCAGTTGATGCAGATCACCTGCTTGATCATCGCGTGCGCCCTTTCTCGTCCTCGCGCCTAACTAGCGCGGCGGGCGCCAAACGGCCAGCCGGCCGCTGGGCAGGGGCAGGACGCGGCCTAGATCGCCCCGAATGGACGCCCTGCCCCCGATCCCCGCCCCCTACGCGACCGCCGACTGGCGCCGCCGCATCGCCGATCTCTATGCCGCGATCCGCGCCGAACCCGACCCGCAGGCGGGATGGCGGCTTTGGCACGAGACCCGCTCGAGGCTGTTTCGCGATCACCCCGCCTCGCCGCTGTCGGCCGATCAGAAGGCCCGGTTCGAAGGCATCGCGCTCTGGCCCTTTGATCCCGGCCTGCGCTTCGAGGTAGGGCTGGCGCCACAGGATGGCCCGGCCATCGATTTCGAACTGGGCCCAGATGGCCGCATGCAGGCCCGCCCGGTCGCCCGCACCGAAGGGCTCGGCGACAGGCTCGGCACCGAGCTGACGCTGTGGTGGATCGAGGGCTATGGCGGCGGGCTGTTCCTGCCGTTCCGCGACGCGACCTGCGGCGCGGGCAGCTATGGCGGCGGACGCTACGCGATCGATGCGATCAAGTCGTCGGATCTGGGCCTCGCTGCGTCGGGCCGGCTGATCCTCGACTTCAACTTCGCCTATTCGCCCTCCTGCGCCTGGAGCCCGGACTGGGTCTGCCCGCTGGCGCCGCCGGAAAACCGGCTGGAGGCCGCGATCGAGGCGGGCGAACGCGATCCTAGTGGAGCCGCTTCCTGATCCGCTGCAGCATCAGCCAGACCAGAGCAACCACCGGCAACACCAGCGCCGCCGTCAGCGCCGTCTTGTCGATGCCCATGGGGTAGGCCAGCGGCCCGAACAGGTAAGTGGCGAGGCTGACGGCGTAATAGCTGATCGCCACGACGCTGAGCCCTTCGACCGTATGCTGCAGCCTGAGCTGTGCGTCGGCACGGCGATCCATCGAGGCCAGCAGCGCCTGGTTCTGGGCCGAGCGTTCGACATCGACCCGGGTGCGCAGCAGATCGCCTGCCCGGGCCGCCCGTTCGGACATGGCGGCGAGCCGGCGGTCGGTCGATTCGACGGTGCGCATCGCCGGGTCGAAGCGGCGCATCATGAACTCCGCGAAGGTCTGCCGCCCGCCGAAGCGCCCCTCGCGCAGCACGCCGATGCGCTGGTTGACCAGCGTCTCGTAGGCCCGCGTGGCGCCCGAGCGGAACCCCGACTGCGCGCGCAGCTTCTCCAGCTCGGCCGAAACTTCGAGCAGTACGGCAAGCGTAGCGGCGGGATCGCCAGGACCCGCCGCCATCTCGGCCACGAGATCTGACAGCCGTGTCTCCAGCGCCCCGATGCGCGGCCCCATGGCGCGGGCCTGCGCCAGACCCAGCATCGCCATAGTCTTGTAGGTCTCGATCTCGCACAGCCGCTGTACCACGCGTCCGATCCGCCGCTCGCCCGTACCGGGGCGCGCGAAGACGGCAAAGCGCATGTGGCCCGCCGGATCGATGCGGAAATCCCCCGCGACGATCAGCTGGTCGTCGAGCACCCGGCTCATCGCCATGCTCTCGGCTACGAACCACGATTCCGCCCGCCGCGCGATCTCTTCCTCGCCGGTGGCGAGTTCGACACGGATCAGGGCCGAGGTGAGCCGCCGGCCCGGGATGGCCGCCAGCCATTCCGCGGGAAACCCCGCCAGCCCGTCGCGAAACGGCGGCTCGGAGGGGCCGTCGCTCAGGATCATGTAGGTGACGAACTCGGTATGGCTCTCCCATTTCAGCCGGTGTCGCCCGATCTGGCCGGACCAATGCGTGGCACCGGGCTGAGGGTGCGGCGCTCCGAACCAGTCGAGCAGCGCCAGCAGATGCGCCCGTTCGGCCTCGATGTCGCGCGGCGCGCCTTCGGCCGGACCGATCGCGAGGAAGGACGCCTGCCCCGGCGCAATGAGGCTCGGAAAGGGCCGCGCATGCAGCTCGTTGGCCAGTTCCTGGCGTAGCGGGTGATCGGCGAGGGTCATGGCGGCTCCGGCGATTGACGTCGAGGGAAGATGGCCGCGCGGCCTGTCGGTGTAAACAGGGGAAAGGGTTGCATGAACAGCTGCTTGGCGCATGCGTTCGCATACCGCGCCCGGGTTGTGCAGCAAGGATGGTTTTCGCCAGGCCGGAAGGCGCCCATATCGGGTCCGACCGCAGGAGCCATGACATGCAGACGTTTTCCCTACTCGACCTCGCCCCGGTGACCGAAACCGAGACCCCGGCGCAGGCCTTGGCCAACGCCGCCGATCTCGCGCGCCATGCCGAACGCTTGGGCTATCACCGCTACTGGTTGGCCGAGCATCACAACATGCCCGGTATCGCCTCGGCCGCCACCGCCGTGGTCATCGGCCACGTGGCGCAGGCGACATCGACGATCCGCGTCGGTGCGGGCGGCATCATGCTGCCCAATCACGCGCCGCTGGTGGTGGCCGAGCAGTTCGGCACGCTTGAGGCGCTTCACCCGGGCCGGATCGATCTCGGGCTTGGCCGCGCGCCCGGCACCGATGGCGCGACGGCGCAGGCGCTCCGGCGCTACCACCAATCGGCCGATGCCTTCCCGCAGGACGTGGCCGAGCTGATCTCCTATCTCGACGATGACGAGGGCAAGGGACCCGTGAGGGCGGTGCCGGGCATGGGCTCGCATCTGCCGGTCTGGATCCTCGGCTCCTCGACCTTCGGGGCGCAACTCGCCGCCTATCTCGGCCTGCCCTACGCCTTCGCCTCGCATTTCGCGCCGCAGATGCTGGAGCCCGCGATCCAGGCCTACCGCGAGGGATTCCGCCCCTCGGAGCGGCTCGACAAGCCCTATTTCATGATGGCCGCCGGGTTGCACGCGGCCGATACGGACGAAGAAGCGCGCTATCACCGCTCGTCGCAGATCCTCTCGTTTGCACGACTCAGGACCGGGACACCGGGCCGCCTGTCGCGCCCGGTCGAGAACGTGGCCGACCACGTTCCGGCCAGCGCCATCGCGGGCGCCGAGGCGGCGCTCTCGGTCTCGGCCACCGGCAGCCCCGACTCGGTGCGCCGCCAGCTGCGCGAGATCATCGACCGCTACCAGCCCGACGAGTTGATGCTCACCGGCATGATGTTCGATGTCGACGCTCGCAAGCGCAGCTTCGACATCGGCGCCGAGGTGCTATCCGACATGAAAACGCCCGCCATGACCTGAGGGTCATGACGGGCGCAGACCTGACCGGGAATGCAGCCCCTTGGGTCGTCGTCACCCGGGCGGCAACGCCGCCCGGTATCTCTTACAGAACCACCACGTCCAGCGGCGGGAAGCCGTTGAAGCAGACCGAGGAATAGGTCGAGGTGTAGGCGCCGGTGTTGCGGATCAGCACCCGGTCGCCGGATTTGAGGTTCAGCGGCAGGTTCATCGGCCGCTTCTCGTACAGCACGTCGGCGCTGTCGCAGGACGGGCCCGCGAGGATGCAGGGACCGGTGGCTTCGCCGTCATGCGGGGTCACGAACTGGTAGCGGATCGCCTCGCCCTCGGTCTCGGCCAGACCCGAGAAACGGCCGATCGAGAGATAGACCCAGCGATGCATGTCGCGGTCCGACTTGCGCGAGGTGAGCATCACTTCGCAGGCGATGACACCGGCCTCGGCGACCATGCCGCGGCCCGGCTCGGCCATCACCCGCTCGGCCCCCGGGAAACGGGCCTCGACCAGCTCCATCACGGCGGCGGCGTAATCGGTGGGGGCCTGGATCTCCTCGCCGTAGAAGGCCGGGAAACCACCGCCGATGTTCAGAAGCTGCAGCTTGTGGCCGGCCTCCTGCGCGGCGGTCCAGATGCGCGACAGCTCATCGAGCACCGGCACCCACATCTCGGCATGACGGGTCTGGGAGCCGACATGGAACGAGAAGCCCAGCGGCTCGAGGCCCAGCTCGGTCGCCCGGTCGAGCAGCTTGAGCGCGGTGTCGCGATCGCAGCCGAACTTGCGGGTCAGCGGCCAATCGGCCGAGGAGGTCTCGACGATCAGGCGGACATAGACCTGCGCGCCGGGCGCGTGCTCGGCGATCTTCTCGAGCTCTTCCTCGGCATCGACCGCGAACATGCGGATGCCCGCGCCGTAGGCAAAGGCGATGTCGGAGACGCGCTTGATGGTGTTGCCGAAGGAGACGTGCTCGGGGCGCGCGCCTTGGGACAGGCACAGCTCGATCTCGCCGCGCGAGGCCGCGTCGAAATGCGAGCCGAGCTGCACGAGGCGCTCGATGATCGCGGGATGCGGGTTGGCCTTCACGGCATAATGGATGTCGGCCCGGCCGAGGCCCGCCTTCAGCGCGTCATACTGGGTCTCCACGCGGTCCACGTCGATCACCAGCGTCGGCCGGTCGAACTCGGCACTGGCGGCAAAGGCCTCCAGGCGGTTGGCGACGGCGAAAGAGGGGGCGCTGGCGCCCGCGTAATATGCAGTCATGTGCATCTCCGATAGACAGACGGGGGCCCCGTGAGGCCGGCGGTTCCAAGGGAGACGTTACCGTCGCTGCATAAACGCGTGCTGGGTCTGTGCGTAGGCCCCTCGAAGAGAGGCTTGCGTCCAGGCGTGGCCAGAGGCGCGTGCGTTGGCGTCTTGAGGGGGCATTTGGGGCAAAGCCCGAGTCGGATCAAGGGGAAATCTCGGACAAAGCCCAATTTTTTAGCGGCCTTGGTTTTGCATGCCGATCCCCCTTGTTCTATAGGGGTTCACTGCATTCCGGAGGGCCCATGCCGCGTCTCGTCCTGTTCAACAAGCCGATGAACGTGCTGTCGCAGTTCACCGACGCCAAGAGCCCCAGCCCGCGCGCCACCCTGTCGGATTTCATCGACCGGCCCGGGGTCTACCCGGCGGGGCGGCTGGACCGCGACAGCGAGGGGCTGATGCTGCTCACCGATGACGGGCGGCTGCAGGCGCGCATCAGCGATCCGAAACACAAGATCGAGAAGACCTATCTCGTGCAGGTCGAGGGCAGCCCCACCGAGGCCGATCTGGAGCCGCTCAGGCGCGGCCTGACGCTCAAGGACGGTGCGACCCGTCCCGCCCGGGCCCGGCTGATCGCGGCGCCTGCGTTGTGGGAGCGCGATCCGCCGGTACGGTTCCGCAAATCCGTGCCGGACGCCTGGATCGAGGTCGCGATCCGCGAGGGGCGCAATCGTCAGGTCCGCCGCATGACCGCCGCGGCCGGTTTCCCCACGCTCAGGCTGGTGCGTTGGCGCATCGGCGACTGGACGCTGGACGGGCTGGCACCGGGGGAATGGCGCGAGATCGAGATCTGAGTCGCTTCTCTGGAGCGGCAGGATTTGCGTATTTGAAGAAAGATGAAGGGGATCAGGCGCTTGGCTGCCACAGCTCGATCGGATTGCCCTCGGGATCGTGGATTCGCGCGAAACGACCGATTTCGCTGTCCCATTCATCGCGTCGCTCGACCGCGATGCCGGCTGCCTCGAGTTGCGCCACCATTGCGTCGAGATCGGCGACGCGGAAATTGATCATCCATTGCTGCTCTGCCCGGCTGAAATACTCCGTGTCGCGCGGAAACGGCATCAGCACGGTCGGCCCCGCCTCCTGCCGCCAGATCGAGGGCCCCGGCCCCTCGATGCCCAGATGGTCGAGATACCACTTGGCAAGAGCCTCGGGATCGCGCGCCCGAAAGAACACCCCGCCGACGCCCGTCACCTTTTCCATCGCCCTCGCCTCCGATTGCCCGTCGCGGCCAGCCTAGCATGGCCCCGGTCCTGACGCGCCGGACTTTCGCGCGGGCGCCCTCCCGGCGCCCAAGCGGCGAAGCTCACCAACAGCGCCGCACCGGTGATCGCCACGACGCCCATGAGCCCCAGCCCATCCGGCGTGACCCCGAACAACGCCGCATCGAACAAAAGCGCCCAGACCAGCCCGGTGAAGTCGAACGGCGCCAGCACCGCGACCGGTGCCCGTGCCGCTGCCTCGGTCGCAGCTACATGTGCGAGCCCGCCCATGAGCCCCGCGCCCAAGAGCCAGAGCATCATCTGCGGCGACGGCATGGCCCAGCCGAAAGGCCATGTCGCCAGCCCGGCCAGAGCCGAGACCACGGCGAACCAGAAGGCGATGGTCGCGGGGCGCTCGACCGCTGTCATCGTCTTGATATGCACCCGGACGAAAGCCATGGTCACCGCATAGCCCAGCCCCGCCGCCACGCCGATCAGCGCGCCCTGCCCCGGGGCCTCCAGCGCCGCGCCGAGCATCAGGAGCACGCCGCCGAAGCCCAGAGCCGCCGCCCCCCAGGCCAGCGGCCCGATCCGCTCGCTCAGTATCCACGCCGCAAGCGGCAGCGTCAGGACGGGAGCGAGATATCCCAGCGCCTGCGCATTGGCGACCGGCAGCCAGGCCAGCGACAGGAAGGACAGCGCCATCGACAGCGCTCCGAACAGGCTGCGCGTCAGGTGCAGGCCGGGGCGGCGCGTGGCGATGGCCGAGGGAAACTCGCGGCACCAGGCCATGTAGGCGCAGATTGGGATCAACGCGACGGCAGAGCGCCAGAACACGATCTGCCCCAACCCGACCTCGCGCGTGGCCACCGCCACCATCGCCGACATCGCAGTGATGAGAAATGCGGCCAGCAGGCGCAGGCCGATGCCGTTCAAGGGAGAGTGCGCCGCCATGGCCGGAGACTCGTCCATAGGGCGATACCCTGCAACGACAAAAGGCCCCGCCGGGGCGGGGCCTTTCCTGTCGATTCGAAAGGATCAGGCAATCTTGCCGAGCAGTTCATCCAGCGATTTCTTGGCATCGCCGTAGAACATGCGTGTGTTGTCCTTGAAGAAGAGGGGGTTTTCGATGCCGGAATAGCCGGTGCCCTGGCCGCGCTTGGAGACGAAAACCTGCTTGGCCTTCCAGACCTCGAGCACCGGCATGCCGGCGATCGGGCTGTTGGGGTCGTCCTGGGCGGCGGGGTTCACGATGTCGTTCGAGCCGATGACGATGGCGACGTCCGTCTCGGGGAAGTCGTCGTTGATCTCGTCCATCTCCAGCACGATGTCGTAGGGCACCCGGGCCTCCGCGAGCAGCACGTTCATGTGGCCGGGCAGACGCCCCGCCACCGGGTGGATCGCGAAGCGCACGGTCTTGCCCTGCGCCCGGAGCCTGCGGGTCAGCTCGGAGACCGACTGCTGCGCCTGCGCCACCGCCATGCCGTAGCCGGGGATGATCACCACGCTGTCGGCGTCCTCCAGCGCCTGCGCCACGCCGTCGGCGTCGATCGCGATCTGCTCGCCCTCGACCGCCATCGCCGGGCCCGACGTGCCGCCGAAGCCGCCCAGGATCACCGAGACGAACTTGCGGTTCATCGCCTTGCACATGATGTAGCTCAGGATCGCGCCCGAGGAGCCGACCAGCGCGCCGGTGACGATCAACAGGTCGTTGCCCAGCGTGAAGCCGATCGCCGCGGCGGCCCAGCCCGAGTAGGAGTTCAGCATCGACACCACCACCGGCATGTCGGCGCCGCCGATGCCCATGATCAGGTGCCAGCCGATGAAGCCGGCGATCAGCGTCACCAGCACCATGGTCCAGATGCCGGCGCCGGTGAGGTAGAGAAGCCCCAGCGCCAGGCACAGCGCCAGCGCGGCAGCGTTGAGCATGTGGCCGCCCGGCAGCTTCTTCGGCTTGCCGTCGACGCGGCCGGCGAGCTTGCCGAAGGCCACCACCGAACCGGTGAAGGTCACCGCGCCGATGAAGATGCCCAAAAACACCTCGGTCTTGAGGATGCCGATCTCGGCCGCGTCCTTCAGCGCCAGCTTCTTGCCGAAGCCGGTGAGCTCGCCGAAGAAGCCGCCGCCCGCCTGCGCGAGCTCGGTCGGGTCCAAGAGCGCCAGCGCGGCGCGGTCGAGCCCGTTGGCTGCCAGCAGCGCGTTGACGTCGTGCAGCATGATGTCGGCGTTCAGGCCGATGAAGACGGCCGCCAGACCGACGAAGCTGTGCAGCGCGGCGACCAGCTGCGGCATCTCGGTCATCTGCACGCGGCCGGCGACGATCCAGCCGGCGAAGCCGCCCGCCGCGATCGCGACGAGGATGAGAAACAGGTTGTGCACGCCGGGGCCGAACACGGTGACGAAGACCGCCACCGCCATGCCGGCGATGCCGTACCAGACCGCGCGCTTGGCGCTCTCCTGGTTCGACAGGCCCCCGAGCGACAGGATGAAGAGAATGGCCGCGACGATATAGGCGGCGGAAACGATGCCGATGCTCATGATCCGGCCCCCTTACGACTTGCGGAACATGGCGAGCATCCGGCGCGTGACCAGGAAACCGCCGACGATGTTGATCGAGGCGATCAGCACCGCGATGAACGACAGAAACACCACCAGCCAGTTGCCCGAGCCGATCTGCAACAGCGCGCCGAGGATGACGATGCCCGAGATCGCGTTGGTCACCGCCATCAGCGGCGTGTGCAGCGAATGGCTGACGCCCCAGATCACCTGGAAGCCGACGAAGCAGGCCAGCGCGAAGACGATGAAGTGGCTCATGAAGCTCTCGGGCGCGACCGCGCCGATCAAGAGCATCACCAGCGCGCCCGCGGCCAGCAGGCCGATCTGGTCCTTGGTCTGCTTCTTGAAGGCCGCGATCTCCTGCCCGCGCTTTTCCTCGACCGTCAGCTCGCGTGCCTTCTCCTTCTTGGGCGCGGCGGCGATGGCGGCGGTCTTGGGCTTCGGCGGCGGGTAGGTGATCTCGCCGCGATGCGTCGCGGTGGCGCCGCGGATCACGTCGTCCTCCATGTTATGGTTGACGACGCCGTCCTTGGCCGGCGTCAGATCGGCCATCATGTGGCGGATGTTGGTGGCGTAGAGCGTCGAGGCCTGCGCCGCCATGCGGCTCGGGAAATCGGTGTAGCCGATGATCGTCACGCCGTTGTCGGTGACGAACTTCTCCTCCGGCACCGTCAGCTCGCAATTGCCGCCGCGCTCGGCGGCGAGATCGACGATCACCGAGCCGGGCTTCATCGCCTCGACCATGTCGCGGGTCCACAGCACCGGCGCGTCGCGGCCCGGAATCAGGGCCGTCGAGATGACGATGTCGATCTCGGGCGCCAGCTCGCGGAACTTGGCGAGCTGCTTCTCGCGGAACTCCGGGCTGGAAGGCGCGGCGTAGCCGCCCGTGGCCGCGCTGTCCTGGCTGTCCTCGAAGTCGAGATAGACAAACTCGGCGCCCATGCTCTCGATCTGCTCGGCCACCTCGGGACGCACGTCGAACGCGAGCGTCACCGCGCCCAGCGAGGTCGCGGTGCCGATCGCCGCGAGCCCCGCGACGCCGGCGCCGATCACCAGCACCCGCGCCGGCGGCACCTTGCCGGCGGCGGTCACCTGGCCGGTGAAGAAGCGGCCGAAATTGCTGCCCGCCTCGATCACCGCGCGGTAGCCCGCGATGTTGGCCATCGAGCTGAGCGCGTCCATCTTCTGGGCGCGGGAGATCCGCGGCACCATGTCCATCGCGATCACCGTGGCGCCCGCGTCTTTCGCCCGGCCCAGCGCCTCGGCGTTCTGGCCCGGGTAGAAGAACGAGATCAGCGTCTGGCCCTCGCGCAGCCGCCCGAGCTCCTCGTCCAGCGGCGGCCGCACCTTGGTGACGATCTCCGCCTCGGCCCAGAGCGTCGCGGCGTCCGGCACCACCGTGACCCCCGCCTCTTCATAGGCCGCGTCGGTGAACCCCGCCGCCAGACCCGCCCCCGCCTCGATCAGGCACGCATGCCCCAGCTTCCGCAGATCCCGCGCCGACGCAGGCGTC
Organism: Limimaricola soesokkakensis; assembly: GCF_900172345.1. GTDB lineage: Bacteria > Pseudomonadota > Alphaproteobacteria > Rhodobacterales > Rhodobacteraceae > Limimaricola > Limimaricola soesokkakensis. Next base: position 423,906 of record NZ_FWFY01000001.1, on the reverse strand, counting down.
ATCGATACCCGCGCCTCGCCGTCATGCAACTCCCTCGGTGCCCCGATCCTCACGCCACGTCCCCTCCGGTCATTCTGCGGTTGCGAGAGGAGTAGCCGGGGAAAGAATGTTTCACAAGAGCGGCAGCTGACTTTGCTGCCGCCGCGTCATGGCCGTGCTACAGCCAGCGGCGCGTGCGGGCGGCCCAATCCTCGAATGCCGCGCCGAAACCGCGACGCAGCATCGTCTCTTCGGGCCGGATGAAACGTCGCTGCAGGATCGCGGCCAGCACGGGCACCAGAAGCAGAGCCAAGGGCGCGTCGAATACCAGCGCGCCGCTCGCGAGCAGCAACAGGTCTCCGAGGTAGATCGGGTTGCGCGAGAAACGGAACGGCCCGTCGGTCACCAGCGCTGCCGCCTCCTGCCGGGGCATGACCTTCGTGCGATGACGCAGCATCGTGGCGCTGGCCCAGAGCATCAGGCCAAGCCCGACGAGGAAGACGATCCCGCCCAGCGCCACGTGATACGGCCCGAAGCCGAGCCAGACAGGCTCGACACGAGAAAGGCCCCAAGCGGAGAGCAATCCGTAGAAGGTCCAGGCGGGCGGGAAGTCGATCCAGTACATGCATCTTTTCTGCCCTGCCGTCGGGGCGCTGTCACGCGCTGTTGCGCAAGGGCAGCCGTGCTGCCACAACTTCGCGGGTTAACGCGAGGAGGAGCGCCGAGATGACCGATTTCCAAGCCACCAAGGCGCTGTTCGCCCTGCCCGAGGGCGTGACCTATCTCGATGGCAACTCGCTCGGCCCTCTACCCAAGGCCGCCCCCGACCGCACGGCCCGCGCGATGACCGGCGAATGGGGCGAAATGCTGATCACCGGCTGGAACCGAGCCGGCTGGATGGACCAGCCCGCGAAACTCGGCGACCGGATTGGCCGGCTGATCGGCGCGCCCGAAGGCACCACCGTGCTGGGCGACACGCTGTCGATCAAGGTGCATCAGGCGCTGGCCGCGGCGCTGGCGCTGCGCCCCGAGCGTCGCGTGATCCTCAGCGACAGCGGCAATTTCCCCTCGGACCTCTATATGGCGCAGGGGCTAATCGAGCAGCTCGGGCGCGGCCACGAGCTGCGCGTCGTGGCCCCCGAGGAGGTCGAGGCTGCGATCGACGACGACGTCGCGGTAATGATGATCACCGAGGTCGATTACCGTACCGGCCGCCGCCACGACATGCCCGCGCTCATCGCCAAGGCACATGAGGTCGGGGCGCTGGCGATCTGGGATCTCGCGCATTCGGCGGGGGCGGTGGATGTCGACGTCGCCGCGGCCGATACCGATTTCGCGGTGGGCTGCACCTACAAGTTCCTCAATGGCGGCCCCGGCGCGCCCGCCTTCATCCACGTGGCGCCCCGGCTGATCGACGAGGTGCAACCGGCGCTGTCCGGCTGGCTCGGCCATGCCGAGCCCTTCGCCTTCGAGCCGGGCTATCGTCCCGGCCCCGCCATCGCGCGGATGCGGGTGGGCACGCCCCCCGTGCTTGCCATGGCGGCGCTCGATGCCGCGCTCGACATCTGGGACCGGGTCGACATCGGCGATCTGCGCGCCGCCTCGCTGGCGCTTTCGGACCGCTTCATCGCGGGCGTCAAGGCCGCTTGCCCCGGCCTCGAACTGGCGACCCCTCGCGCGCATGCGCAGCGCGGCAGCCAGGTTTCGTTCCGCCATCCGCAGGGCTATGCGGTGATGCAGGCGTTGATCGCCCAAGGGGTGATCGGCGATTTCCGCGCGCCCGACATCCTGCGTTTCGGGATCACGCCGCTCTATCTCGATGAGGCCGATATCGACCGCGCCGTCGAGGTGCTGGCGACGATCCTGCGCAAAGGGTCTTGGGACCGCCCCGAATTCCACGCCCGCGCCGCCGTGACCTGAGACCGTCCCTCAGGGCACCGGCAAGCCGCTGGGCACCGCTTCGGGAATGCCGAGCCGTCCGGTCCGTGCCACCGGGTCGGTCAAGCTCTCCAGAAACGCCACCAGCGCGTCGATCTCGTCAGCTGCGAGCTTGACCGGTGGCAGTGTCACCGCCGAGGCGATGGCGTCGCTTTCGGCCGGGTCGTCGAGAATGCGCCAATCCGACACCTCCATCCGGGGCAGCACCGCCTGCCCCCGGTCATAGCCGGGCAGCGCCGCCACCGGGTCGAGGTGATCGGCCACGAAACCGCGCAGGCTCGCATGGCTGCCGGCATGGCCATAGGGCGCGGTGAGCGCCACGTTGCGCAGGGATGGCGTGCGGAACGCATGGAGATCCTCGGCCCGGCCGGTGACCCGGAACCGCCCCTCGTCGCGCGCGTGGCTCTCGAACCGCGCGGCCTTGCCCGGGCCGAGTTGCGGCGCGCCCATGGCGTGAAAGCCGTGATCGGTCTGGAACGGTCCCGAATGGCAATCGACGCAGCCTGCCGCGCCGTAGAACAGCGCCAGCCCCGCTTCGGCCTGCGGGTCGAGCGGTGCCCCCTTGCGCAGCCGCGCATCGAAGGGGCTGGTATCGGAGCGGAACTCGAAGGTGATGAAGGCTGCAATGGCGTCCGAGATGTCGGTAAAGCCGATCTCCTCCGGCGCAAGCCCATAGGTATCCTCGAAGCGCACCGCGTAATCCGGAATTGCCGCCACGCGCCGCGCGATCAGGTCCCAGGCGCCGCCCGGCCCGGTCAGCATTCCAAGCCGCACCGCCTGCGCCACCTCGTTCTCGCTGTAGTGACCGGCCATCTCGTCCGGGCTGAGCACCGGAAACATGGTCTGAGCCGAGAGCATCGAGGCGAAGCCCTCGACCATGTCGGCATCGAGCGGCGTGCGCATGCCGCCGGGTGCGCTCGGATCCATCTCGACCCGCCCGTCATGGAACATAGACACGTATTCCAGCGCGCCGACATTCCACAGCGCCTGGCTGTTGCGCGGCACCCGCTGTTCGGGCGGGTTCTCGGGATCGACGGTGCGGAGCGGTCCGAGCCCCTGCCCGCCATCGCCCAGTGGCAATGACAGCCCGTCGGATGTGCCGAATTCGGGGTGGTGGCAGGTGGCGCAGGCGACCTCGCGATTGCCCGAGAGAAGCGGGTCGTAGAACAGCAATTGCCCCAGCGCCGCCTCGCGCGGATCGACATCGGGCCAGGCCGCATCGTCGAGCGGCGCGGGCAGCTCCTGCGCCAGCCCCGTCCCGGCCCAGCCGAGAAAGGCCAGCGTTATCGTCGTCTTCCCGGTCATGTCACTCCCCCTTCGACGGAAGGTGCCGCAGCGCTTCACGCGGCGCAATGACGCAGACAACATTTGACGCAACGCTGCGGGCGGACTAGAACAAATACAGAACATTGATTTGCAGAGAGAACCCGTGACGTGGTCGCCCCCCGCTTCATGCCCCGCCCCCTCGGACGCGCTGCCGCGCAGGCCCGCGGCGTTGCGCCAGCCCACCCTGTCGGAGATCTTTCCCGAAACGGCGGTGGATGCCGCCGCCCCGGCCTTCGCGCTGGCGCATCTCGATCCCGGGGACGGGCCGGTGCTGTGGATACAGGATCGGCTGTCGTTGCGCGAGAGCGGGCGGCCGTTTCCACCGGGCCTCGGGGGCTACGAACTCCTGCACCTGCAGGTATCGCGGGCGCAGGACGTGCTCTGGGCGATGGAGCAGGGGCTCGGCTGTCCGGCACTGGGTGCGGTGATCGGCGAGATCTGGGGCACCGCCCCGGCGGTCGACTTCACCGCGACCAAGCGGCTGGCGCTGCGTTCGGAGGCGCATGGCATCCCGGCGTGGCTGATCCGGCGCGGCACCGCGCCGGAACTGAGCGCGGCGCGAGAGCGATGGCGGGTTGCCGCCTTGCCCGCCCGGCCCGAGCCGGACGACGCGCGCGCGCCTGGCGCGGCGTTGTGGAGCGCCGAGTTGTTTCGCACGCGGTTCCGCGCGCCGGGACGCTGGGTGGCTGGTCATGACCCGCAGAGCGGAAATCTGGCGTTCGACCATGCGATCGACATGGATGCGGCGGAAGCGCAGCGCGCCATGGCTTGAGCCCTGCCGTACTGGGCCGGCACCCGTCCCGCAGGCATTCCAGGCAGGGGAGACCAGTTGTGACGCGCGCTTTCGCGAAGGCATCAAGGGCAAGGCGATGACGGGGGCGGTGTTCTGGGGGACACCGCGCCGCGCATTGTCACGGCCCGCGCCGCCCGAGGCAGTCCAAGCGCATCCGCGCATCGAACAGAGCGGACGCCGACGATGAGTGGCGGGGACAAGCTGCCCGTCCTCGCCTTTCCCGCGCCTCGAACGACCGAAGCCCGCCCCCGCGCCGCCGACCCCCGCCGCCTTGCGCGGGCGGCCGAGGCGCTGCGCGCGGCCACCGAGGCCACATCGGGGGCTGAAGGCGCGTCACCGGTCGAACCGGCAGCGTCGAAACAGAAGCAAGAGCAGGAGATTTTTACACCGGTGGGGATGCCCCTCCCGCGTTGGCGCGCCGGGCCGGATGCGGCTGGTGCGCGGCCCCGGGGGACCGGCTATATGACGGGCGGATCGACGACGCCCGGCGAGGCCGACGCTGCCCGAGGCATCATGGCGCGGCGTATTCTGTCGCTGCACCTCCCGCGCTTTGCCATCGAGCGCTGGCAGGCCCATGCGGCGCGGTGCGGCCGGGCCCTGCCCGATGACGTGCCGCTGGCGCTGGCAATCGAGGGGCCGCACGGACCGGTGATCCACGCGGTGAACGCGGCTGCCGAGGCGCTGGGGATCGGGCCGGGCGCGCGCGTCGTCGACATGCGCGCGCTCTGCCCCGAGCTGCGCACCGCCTTTGCCGAGCCCCGCGCCGACAGCGCGGCGCTGGAGCGGCTCATGCTTTGGGCCCGGCGCTGGTGCCCCTGGACCGCGATAGACGGAACCGACGCGCTGATCATGGACATCACCGGTTCGGAACACCTCTGGGGCGGCGAGGTGGCGATGCGGGCCGAGATCGAGAACCGCCTGGCGGGCCTCGGTCTCACCGCCCGGACCGCCATTGCCCCTACGCGCGGCGCGGCTTGGGCGCTGGCCCGCTTCGCCCCGGCGATCTGCGATCCTGACGCGCTGTTCGCGCGCACCGATCCGCTGCCCGTGGCGGCGCTGCGGCTCGACGCCGCCACGGTGCAACTGCTCGACCGGCTTGGCCTCTCGACCATCGGTGCGCTACGCGCCGTGCCGCGCCTCTCGCTCGCGCGCCGGTTTCGCGCAAACGCGCCCGAGGCGGACCCGCTCCTGCGCCTCGACCAGCTTTCGGGCCGTACGCCCGAACCGGTCGACAGCCCCGACGACCCGCCGCGCTTCGCCGTGCAGGCCCGGCTCGCGGAGCCGGTGATCGATCCGGTGCCGCATTTGCCCGTGCTGGCCGAAGAGCTCTGCGCCGGGCTCGTCGCGGCGGGCTTCGGCGCGCGACGGCTCGGACTGGCGCTTTACCGCACCGATGGCGAGGTGGCACAGGCGCAGGCCGCGACCTCGCAGCCCTCGCGCGATCCCGCTCACATGGTGCGGCTGTTCGAAGGGCGGCTCGACGGTCTCGATCCCGGTTTCGGCTTCGACCTGATCACGCTGGCCGCGCTGGTGGCCGAAGCACTGCCCGAGCGCCAGCGCCGGCTCGACGGGACCGCCGATGATGCCGAGGATCTCGCGCGGCTGATCGACCGACTCTCGGCCCGCTTCGGCATGGGCACCCTGACCCGGCCCCTGCCGATGCCGAGCCACCTCCCCGAGCGACAGATGCTGTGGTGCCCGGCGCTGCATTTGCCACGACGCGCCTTTCCACCGCGCCCGCATCGCCCGCTGCGGCTGTTCGAGCCCCCCGAGGAGGTGCGCGTACTCTACGCCGTTCCGGAAGGCCCGCCCGCGCAGCTCCTCTGGCGCCGCCAGCGGCTGCGCGTAGCGCGCTTCGCGGGACCCGAGCGGATCGCGCCGGAATGGTGGCGCGACCGGCCGGGTACGCGCCTGCGCGACTATTTCCGCATCGAGGACCACACCGGCCGGCGCTTCTGGCTCTACCGCGAGGGGCTTCTGGACGATGGGCGCGGTGCCGAACCCCGCTGGTTCCTGCACGGGGTCTTCGCATGAGCCGGTACGACAGAACCGGAGTTTTCCAAAACTCCGGCACGGTCTTTTGCAAAAGACCGGGACCGCGCTGATGCCCGAGATCGAGAAGCCGCCGCGTCGCGAGGTGCCTTGGGAGGAAAACTTCCCGCCGAACCCGGCCGCACCATATGTCGAGTTGGGCCTTGCCACCTGCTTTTCCTTCCTGCGCGGCGCGTCCGACGCTGTCGAGTTCGCGGTACAGGGCTGGCACCAGAATTTTGACGCGCTAGGCATCGCCGATCTGAACACGCTGGCGGGCGTGGTCCGGATGCATGTCGCGGCGAAGAAGGTAAATCTGCGGCCGGTGATCGGCGCGCGGCTCGCCTTGACCACCGGCGAGACGTTCCTCGCCTATCCTACCGACCGCGCCGCCTATGGTCGGCTCTCGGTACTACTGTCCAAGGGCAAGATGCGCGATCCGGAGGGACGCTGGCAGAAGAAGGGGATCTGCGAGATCACCCTTGGAGATTTGGCCGATCATGCCGAAGGGCTGAAGCTCATCCTATTGCCGCCGGACGACCTTGCAGGGCTTGAGAGCGCCCTGCCTCGGCTCGCGCGGCGCTTGCCTGGCCTCGGCCATGTCGCGGCCTCCTATCTCTACCGGGGCTGCGACCGGGCCCGGATCAACGCGCTTGACCGCATGACCCGCGACGCCGGGCTGTCGCTGATGGCGACCAACGACGTGCTCTACCATGCGCCCGAACGGCGGCCGCTGCAGGACGCGATGACCTGTATCCGCGAGGGGATGGTTCTGGCGGAGGCCGGCGACCGGCTGCTGCCCAATGCCGAGCGGCACCTGAAATCGCCGGAGACGATGATGCGGCTTTTCGCGGAGTGGCCGCATGCGATCCGCGCCACGCGCGAGATCGCCGATGCTTGCCGCTTCGACCTCCAGGAACTGGCCTACGAGTATCCACGCGAGGTGGTGCCCGAAGGCCGCAGCCCGCAGGACTATCTCGAAAAACTGACATGGGCAGGGGCAGCGGCACGCTGGCCCGCGGGCATCCCCCCCGCCACCCATGCCGTGCTGCGCAAGGAACTGGCAATGATCGGCCGGCTCGACATCGCGCGCTATTTTCTCACCATTCACGACATCATCCGCTTCGCACGGGAAAAGGCCCAGCCGCCGATCCTATGTCAGGGACGCGGATCGGCGGCGAACTCGGCCGTGTGCTTCGTGCTGGGCATTACCGCTGTCGACCCGGCGCAGCACCAGCTGCTGTTCGAGCGCTTCATTTCCGATGAGAGAAAGGAGCCGCCCGATATCGACGTCGATTTCGAGCATGAGCGGCGCGAGGAGGTGATCCAGCACATCTACCAGAAGTACGGCCGTGCGCGCGCGGGGCTCTGCGCCACGGTGATCCATTACCGCCCCCGATCCGCGATCCGCGAGGTGGGCAAGGTGATGGGGCTGTCCGAGGACGTGACCGGCGGGCTGGCCAAGACCGTCTGGGGCCACTGGGGCAGCGGCATCGCCGAGGAGAACGTACGCGAGGCCGGGCTCGATCCCACCGACCCGCTGCTGCGCAAGGCGCTGCTGATCGCCGGGCAGCTGGTGGGGATGCCGCGCCACCTCTCCCAGCATGTCGGCGGCTTCATCCTGACAGAACGGCCTCTGACCGAGACCGTGCCGATCGGCAATGGCGCGATGGCCGATCGCAGCTTCATCGAATGGGACAAGGACGACATCGATGCGCTCGGCATCCTGAAGGTCGATATCCTCGCGCTCGGCATGCTGACCTGCATCCGCAAGAGCCTCGACCTCGTGGCGGCGCATTGGGGGCGGCGCGAGGATCTCGCCTCGATCCCGCGCGAGGACCCGCGCGTCTTCGACATGCTGTGCCGCGCCGACAGCCTCGGCGTGTTTCAGGTCGAGAGCCGGGCGCAGATGAACATGCTGCCGCGGCTGCGCCCGCGCTCCTTCTACGATCTCGTCATCCAGGTCGCCATCGTCCGCCCCGGCCCGATTCAGGGCGACATGGTGCATCCCTACCTGCGCCGCCGCGCCGGCGAAGAGGCGGTCGAATACCCCTCCCCCGGCGCGCCGCACGACCCCGAAGAGTTGAAGTCGATCCTGGGCCGGACGCTGGGCGTGCCGATCTTTCAGGAACAGGCGATGAAGATCGCCATCGACGCGGCCCGGTTTTCGCCCGCCGAGGCGAACGAGTTGCGCAAGGCCATGGCCACCTTCCGCTCGCGCGGCACGATCGCGCTTTTGCAGGAGAAGATGGTCGGGCGGATGGTGGCGCGCGGTTATGACGAGGCATTCGCGACGCGCTGCTTCGAGCAGATCAAGGGTTTTGGCGAATACGGCTTTCCCGAAAGCCACGCGGCAAGCTTCGCGCATCTGGTCTATGTCTCGTCATGGCTGAAATGCCATTTTCCCGGCGCCTTCGGAGCGGCGCTGCTGAACTCGCAACCCATGGGCTTTTACGCCCCCGCGCAGATCGTACGCGACATGCGCGAGCATGGGGTCGAGGTGCGCCCCGTCGACGTGAACATGTCGGATTGGGACTGCACGCTCGAGCCGATTTCGACGGGCGGCTTCGCGGTGCGGCTGGGGCTACGCATGGTGGGCGGGTTCGCGGCCGAGGCGGCGGCGCGGATCGTGGCGGCGCGTGATGCGCCCTTCGAGACCCCCGAGGCGCTGAAGAGCCGCGCCGGGATCGGCGCGGCGGCGGTGCGCAGGCTGGCCCAGGCGGATGCGATGCGCTCGATGTTTCTCGATCGCCGGCAGGCGCTATGGGAAACGCGGGGTCTGCGCGATGCGCCCGACCTGCCGCTGTTTCGCGAGGCACGCGACGAAGGCGCGGAGGTGCCGGTGCCGCTGCCGGCCATGCCGGTCTGCGAACAGGTGGTGGCCGATTACCAGACGCTGCGGCTGTCGCTGAAGGCGCATCCTATGGCCTTCCTGCGCCGCAGCCTGACCGCGCAGGGCTATGCCAGCGCCGCCGAGCTGAACCGCGCAGATCAGGGCCGGCGGCTGAAGCTCGCCGGGCTGGTGCTGATCCGGCAGAAACCGGGCAGCGCCAAGGGGGTATGCTTCATCACGCTCGAGGACGAGACGGGCGTGGCCAACATCGTGGTCTGGCCCAAGGTGATGGCACAGTTCCGCCGCGTGGTGATGCAGGCACGGCTTCTGGTGGTCGAGGGCTACGTGCAGCGCGACGTGGAGATCGTGCATTTCGTGGCGCAGCGGCTGGAGGACCGTTCCGATGCGCTCACTCGCCTCGCGCCAGACGGCCTTGTACCGCCGTTGAACCATGCCGACGCGGTGAAGAACCCGGTGCAGGGCTCGGCGCGGGGCAGCGACGCGCCCGCGAACGGGCATCCCCGCAATGCACGCATCCTGCCGAAAAGCCGGGATTTTCACTGAAATGTTGCGCCGTGCGTATTTATGGAAAGATGAACAAGGGAGATGCCTTCCCATTCACCTTTCTTCAAATACGCAAAGTGCCGGCCGATACCGGGCGGCAGCGTCTCAGGCGCTGCGCCGCGCCTGGGCCTGGGCGCCCTTGCAGGCTGCCCAGTCCCGCGCCGCCGCGCCGAAGGCCTCGAAGAGCGGCCGCGAGACCGGGTCAGCGCCGGCATTCCACTCAGGGTGCCACTGCACGGACATGGTAAAGCCCGGCGCGCCCTCGACATAAAGCGCCTCAGGCGTGCCATCCGGCGCGTGGCCATCGATCACGATGCGGCGGCCGGGCCGCTTGACCCCCTGACCGTGAAGGGTGTTGGTCAGCACTTCACGTGCGCCGAACAGCCGATGGAACGGACCGCCCTCGGTCAGCGTCACCACGTGGCGCAGCGCGAATTTCTCCTCGAGCGTGCCGTCGGGGGGCATTCGGTGATTGGAACGGCCCGGCAGGTCACGAATCTCGGGATAGAGCGAGCCGCCCATCGCCACGTTCACCTCCTGAAACCCGCGACAGATGCCCAGAAATGGCTGGCCGCGCTCGACGCAAGCGCGCACCAGCGGCAGGGTGATCGCATCGCGCGAGCGATCGAACGCCCCATGCGCCGGCGTCTCCGTCTCGCCGTATTCGTCCGGGTGCACGTTGGGCCGCCCGCCGGTGAGCAAAAAGCCGTCGCAGGCCTCCAGCAGTTCCTCGACCGAGACGAGCTTGGGATCCGACGGGATCACCAGCGGCAGGCCGCCTGCCACCTGCGACACCGCGGATGAGTTCATCGCGCCGCCGCCATGAGTGACGTAATGGCCGTCGATGACGTGGTTGTTGCCGATGATTCCGATGACGGGACGGGTCATGATCGCTCCGGTTGCTGTCCCCTACAGATATACAGCCACGATCTTTCTGAAAAGCATCGCGCGGCCCGGGAGACCCGGACCGCGCGCACATTCGCCGTCAATCGAGGCACATCACCGGCCCCGAAGGTCGTCCTGATCCGGAACGAGGATCAGGCAGCGCCGGTGAGCCCGGCCGCCGCGATCCCCGCCAGCGCCGCCTCGGCGTCGTTGTCGGAGGTGTCACCGGTGACCCCGACCGCGCCCAGCACCTCGCCATCGGCGCCGCGCACGATCACCCCGCCGGGGACCGGCACGACCTTGCCGCCGAAGGCGCCATTGGCGGCGGTCATGAAGTAGTGCTGCGCCTCGGCGCGCGCCATCTGCGCCGAGCCGGGCATGCCCAGCATCACCGCGCCGTAAGCCTTGCCCTCGGCGATGGCATAGCGGCCGGGCGATGCGCCGTCCTCGCGCTCGAAGGCGAGCGGGTGGCCGCCCGCGTCGAGCACGATCACCGACATGGGCTTCAGGCCCATCTCATGCGCCTTGGCGAGGGTTTCACGGATAATGGTGCGGGCGGCGTCGATGTTGAGCTTGGTCATCAGACGGTCTCCAGATTCTTGAGTTCGAGGCGACGGCGATGCAGCACCGGCTCGGTATAGCCCGAGGGCTGCTTGCGGCCCTCGAAGACGAGGTCGCAGGCCGCCTGGAAGGCGAGGCTGTCGAAATGCGGGGCCATCGGCTTGTAGAGCGGATCGCCCTCGTTCTGGCGGTCCACCACCTCGGCCATCTTCTTCATGGCGGCCATCACCTGCTCCTTGGAGACGACACCGTGATGCAGCCAGTTGGCCAAGGCCTGCGACGAGATCCGGCAGGTCGCGCGATCCTCCATCAGGCCGATATCGTTGATGTCGGGCACCTTGGAGCAACCGACCCCCTGATCGATCCAGCGCACCACGTAGCCGAGGATGCCCTGCGCGTTGTTCTCGATCTCGCGGGTGACTTCGGCATCGTCGAAATTGCGACCGGTGGCGAGCGGGATCGTCAGCAGGTCCTCGAGCGTGCCACGGGCACCGCCCTGGGCGATCTCCTCCTGCCGCGCCAGCACGTCGACATGGTGGTAATGCGTGGCATGCAGCGTCGCGGCGGTGGGAGACGGCACCCAGGCGCAGGTCGCACCGGCCTTCGGGTGGCCGATCTTCTGCTCGAGCATATCGGCCATCCGGTCGGGCATCGCCCACATCCCCTTGCCGATCTGCGCCTTGCCGCGCAGCCCGCAGGCGAGACCGATATCGACGTTGCGATCCTCGTAGGACTGGATCCAGGCCGAGGATTTCATCTCGCCCTTGGGGATCATCGGCCCGGCTTCCATCGACGTGTGGATCTCGTCGCCGGTACGGTCGAGGAAGCCGGTGTTGATGAAGGCCACCCGGTTCTTCGCGGCGCGGATGCATTCCTTGAGATTGGCCGAGGTGCGACGCTCCTCGTCCATGATGCCGAGCTTGACCGTGTATTGCGGCAGGCCGAGCATCTTCTCGACGGCCGAGAACATCTCGTCCGAGAGCTTCACCTCGTCGGGGCCGTGCATCTTCGGCTTCACGATGTAGACCGAGCCATGCACCGAGTTGCGCGGGCCTTCGGTCTTCTTCAGGTCATGCATGGCGATGAGCACGGTGATCACCGCATCCATCAGACCCTCGGAGATCTCGCGCTCGTCATCCTTGCCGATGATCGCCGGGTTGGTCATCAGGTGGCCGACATTGCGCACCAGCATCAGGGAGCGACCCTTGACGGTCCGGGCCGAGCCGTCGGGCGCGGTGAAGTGCTGGTCGCCTTCCATGCGACGGGTCATTTCCTCGCCGCCCTTCTGGAAGGTGGCCGAAAGCGTGCCCTGCATCAGGCCGAGCCAGTTGCGATAGGCCAGCACCTTGTCCTCGGCATCGACCGCCGCGACCGAATCCTCGCAATCCATGATGGTCGAGATCGCGCTCTCGAGCCGGATGTCGGAGATGCCGGCGCGGTCCGAGCCGCCGATCCGGCTCGACGGGTCGACCACGATCTCGATCAGCAGGCCGTTCTTTTCCAGCAGCACCTGCAACTCGGCCTTGCCGTCGGTCTTCGAGCCCGCAAATTGCTCGGGCTCCTTGAGACCGTGCTCGGCATCGCCCTTGCAGCCGATCAGCGTGCCGCCCTTGATTTCCAGCCGGTCGATCTCGGCCCAGGAGGCGCCATCGAGCGGGGCGACCTCGTCGAGATGCCTGCGGCCCCAGGCGATCACCTCGGCGCCGCGCTCCTCGTCATAGCCCTTGCCCTGCGGCAGGCTGCCCAGCGCATCGGTGCCATAGAGCGCGTCATAGAGGCTGCCCCAACGCGCATTCGCGGCGTTGAGCGCGAAGCGGGCATTGGTGATCGGCACTACCAGCTGCGGCCCGGGCGTGGTGGCGATCTCGGGATCGGTGTTCTCGGTGCCGATCTCGAAATCATCGCCCTCGGTCGTCAAGTAGCCGATGCCCTCCAGCATCTGCCGGTATTCGGTTGGGTCGATCTGCTGCCCCTTGCGGCTCAGATGCCAGGCGTCGATCTCGGCCTGCATCTTCGCGCGCACCGATAGCGCGTCACGGATGCGCGGCCCGAATTCCTGCGCCAGCGCGGCAAAGCCCTTCCAGAAGTCGTCGGCGTCGATCCCCGTCCCCGGAAGCGCCTCTTCCTTGATGAATTGCACCAGCTCGGGCGCCACCATCAGCCCGTGCTTGTCGATCCTCTCGGCCATCTGCCGTCTCCTCCTCGTGTTCTTCGTGCAAATGGCTAATCGATCCCGGCAGGTGCGGCAACTCGATCTCGCCGTGACGCGCAAAGGGCGCGGATCCGGGGACCCGCGCCCTTCGAGGTCGGTCGCCTATGGCTCACTGCTGTTCGGCGGTGCCGACGGTATCGTTGATCTGCTCGGGCGCGCCGACGATCTCGGCGTCATCGGCCTGCTCGACCTCTTCGCTGCCCACGGCTTCGACGGTGCTCTCGGCTTCGGGCTCGTTGCCCTGGCCGAAGCCGATGAAGACGAGGAACAGTATCAGCAGCACGCCGAAGACGGCGACGACGGCCATGCCGGTCAGGGGGCCCTTGTGGCGTTTTTCCTGTTTCTCGACGTCTGTATGCGGGGCGGACATGTCACTTCTCCTCACGGGTTGCCGCGCCGGCAAGGACGGTCGCGGTCGGGGGCGCGCTTGAAGGCCCCCTGTTGCGGCCCTAACGTCCGGCAGGCCCGAAGGTTCAGCGAAAGGTTCCCTGACATGACACAGCACGATCCCCGCACCGTCTATCTCAGGGACTACACCCCGCCTGCCTATCTGGTGGAGGAGGTGCGCCTGACCTTCCGGCTTGCGCCGCATGCGACGCGGGTGCTGTCCGAGATCCGCTTCCGGCCCAACCCGGACGCCACCGGACGGGAGTTCTTCCTGCATGGCGAGCAGCTGAAGCTGATCTCGGCGCATGTCGACGGCGCCCCGGTCACGCCGGAGCTGGTCGAGGGCGGTCTCAGGCTCGACGCCCCCGACGCGCCCTTCACCTTCGCGGCCGAGGTCGAGATCGACCCCGAGAACAATACCGCGCTCGAAGGGCTCTACCGCTCGAACGGCATGTACTGCACCCAGTGCGAGGCCGAGGGCTTTCGCAAGATCACCTTCTACCCCGACCGCCCCGACGTGATGGCACCGTTCCACGTGCGGATCGAAAGCGACCAACCGGTACTGCTGTCGAACGGCAACCCCGGCGCCTCGGGCGAGGGCTTTGCGGAATGGCACGACCCCTGGCCCAAGCCCGCCTATCTCTTCGCGCTGGTCGCGGGCGATCTCGTTGCCCATTCCGACAGCTTCACCACGATGTCTGGCCGCGAGGTCGCGCTGAACCTCTGGGTCCGTGAGGCCGATATCGACAAATGCGCCTTCGGGATGGAGGCGCTGAAGAAGTCGATGAAGTGGGACGAGGAGGTCTATGGCCGCGAATACGATCTCGACGTGTTCAACATCGTCGCGGTCGACGACTTCAACATGGGCGCGATGGAGAACAAGGGGCTGAACATCTTCAACTCCTCCGCCGTGCTGGCCTCGCCCGCCACCGCCACCGATGCCGATTTCGAGCGGATCGAGGCGATCATCGCGCATGAATACTTCCACAACTGGACCGGCAACCGCGTCACCTGCCGCGACTGGTTCCAGCTCTGCCTCAAGGAAGGTCTCACGGTGTTCCGTGACCAGCAATTCACCGGCGACATGCGCTCCCACGCGGTCAAGCGGATCGGCGACGCGATGCTGCTGCGCTCGGCCCAGTTCCGCGAGGACAACGGCCCCCTCGCCCACCCGGTGCGGCCCGAGAGCTTCGTCGAGATCAACAATTTCTACACCGTCACCGTCTACGAGAAGGGCGCCGAACTGGTCGGCATGCTTCGCAGGCTGGTGGGGGAAGAGGGCTACAGGAAGGCGCTCGACCTCTATTTCGAACGCCATGACGGCCAGGCCGTGACGATCGAGGACTGGCTCCGCGCCTTCGAGGACGCGACCGGCCGGGACCTGTCGCAATTCGCGCGCTGGTACAGCCAGGCGGGCACGCCCCGCGTTCACGTGGCCGAGGATTGGTCCGACGGTCGCTACACGCTCACGCTTCGGCAGGAGACGCCGCCGAGCCCGGACCAGCCCGAGAAACAGCCGGTGGTGATCCCGGTGGCGGTGGGGCTCTTGAACCCCAATGGCGACGAGGTGGTGCCGACGCAGGTGCTGGAGCTGACCGAGGCCGAACAGAGCTTTGCCTTCGACGGTCTCTTGGCCCGGCCCGTGCCGTCGATCCTGCGCGGTTTCTCCGCCCCGGTGATCCTCAAGCAGGAACAGTCCGACGAGACCCGTGCCTTCCTGCTCGCGCATGACACCGACCCGTTCAACAAGTGGGAAGCCGGGCGCGTCCTTGCCCGCACCGGCCTCATGGCGATGGTCCTCGACGGCGATGGCCCGCATGCGGGCTATATCGACGCCCTGGGGCGCGGCATCGCCGACGAGAGCCTCGACCCGGCCTTCCGCGCCCAGCTTCTGGCCCTGCCGGGCGAGGACGAGCTGGCGCAGGCAATATTCGAAACCGGTCAGGCCCCCGATCCCACGGCGATCCACGAGGCCCGTGAGGCGCTGCGCCGCGCCATCTCGGCACGGCTGGATGACGTGCTGATCCGCCTCTACGAGGCGCATCAGGTCAGCGGTCCCTACAGCCCCGAAGCCGAGGATGCCGGCCGCCGTGCACTCACCAACGCCGCGCTGTCGCTGCTGTCGCTCACCGAAGGCGGCGACCGGGCACGGGCGCAGTTCCAGGCCGCTGACAACATGACCCAGCAGATCGCGGCGCTGGGCACGTTGCTGACGATCGGAGAGGGCGAGGCCGAGCTGAAGGCTTTCGAAGACCAGTGGCGCCATGAGCGGTTGGTGATGAACAAGTGGTTCGGTCTGCAGGTCGCCGCCGCCAGGCCCGAGGCGGCGGCAGACACCGCCGAGGCACTGACCCGGCACCCGGCCTTCGACTGGAAGAACCCGAACCGCTTCCGCGCCGTGTTCGGCGCGCTCGCCGGCAACGCGGCGGGCTTTCATCACCCCTCCGGTGCGGGCTACCGGCTTCTGGCCGATTGGCTGTTGAAGCTCGATCCGCTGAACCCGCAGACCACGGCGCGGATGACCCAGGCCTTCTCGACCTGGAGGCGCTACGCCCCCGAGCGGCAGGCACTGATCCGGGCCGAGCTGGAGCGGATTGCCGGGACCGAGCGGCTCAGCCGCGATACCTCCGAGATGGTCGGGCGGATGCTGGCGGGCTGACGCGTCCGTGAGAGGGCGGCATGGAACGCCCCCTTAAACCTTGCGGTTCGGGCAGCGAAGACCCGAACCGCAAGGAGACGGACATGACCAATATCAAGGACGCAAAGATCCTCATCATCGCCACCGACGGCTTCGAAAAGGTCGAGCTAGAGGTGCCGCGCGACAAGCTGCGCGAAGCCGGCGCTACCGTCCATGTCGCGAGCCCTGGCGGCGACGCCATCAAGAGCTGGGACAAGACGGACTGGGGCCCGAAGGCCGATGTTGACCTGAAGATCTCGGACGCGAAGATGGATGACTATCACGCCATCGTGCTGCCGGGGGGCCAGATCAACCCCGACGTGCTGCGCACCAAGCCCGAAGCCGTGAAGCTGGTGAAGGAGTTCACCGCCGCCGGCAAGATCGTCGCGGCGATCTGCCATGGGCCTTGGCTGCTGATCGAGGCCGATGTGGTACGCGGGCGCGAAATGACCTCGTACCCCTCGATCCGCACCGATTTGAAGAACGCCGGGGCCAATGTCGTGGACAAGGAGGTCGCGACCGATCAGGGCATCGTGACCAGCCGCAATCCCGATGATCTTGAGGCATTCGTGGCCAAGATCGTTGAGGAAATCTGCAAGGGCAGACACCCCCGCCAAGCCGCGTGATCCACGCCAAATGGATGCGGTGGCGCGCCGCCGCATCCATTATAGATTGTGGCGCGCAGCCGCCGTTCCGCCCCTCCAAGGGCCACTGCCATTGCCAAATGCACAGCGATCCAGCAATTGTCACGGAACTACCGCGTGGGAATGGTTATTAAAGCTCCATGAAAGACCGCATTGACCCGCTGATTGCCGAGCGCGCGCCCTGGATGTTCCGGCAATCACCTCTCGTGAGGCCGTTGCGCGGTCTTTTGCACCTCGCCCTGTCCTATGATCGTACCGTCGCGATCGGCACCGAGCTGCGCGACGAGCCCACCTCTCGCATCATGGGTGACATGGGCGACCTGCTGGCCCGGCACCTCACCGTCGCCGGCCTCGACAATGTGCCGCGTCATGGCCCCGCCCTCATTGTCGCCAACCATCCCACCGGCATCGCCGACGGGATCATGCTCTATCACGCGCTCAAGACGATCCGCCCCGATCTCTTCATCTACGCCAATGGCGATATCCTGCGGGTGCTGCCGCAGATGGAGGATTTGATCGTGCCGGTGGAATGGCGCAAGGAAAAGCGCAGCCACGCCAAGACCAAGATGACGATGGATCTGACCAAGCAGGCGGTGAAGGAAGGCCGGCTGGGCGTGATCTTCCCCTCGGGCCGCCTTGCGAAACGGCGCGGGTTGCGGCTGCACGAGCGACCTTGGATGCCTTCGGCGGCGATGCTGGCGCGCAAGTTCGACCTGCCGGTGATCCCGGTGAACATCCGCGCCCGCAACTCGGCGCTGTTCTACCTCTTCGACCTGATCCACCCGACGCTGCGCGACATCACCCTGTTCCACGAGATGCTGAACAAGGACCGTCAGCCCTATGTCCTCACCGTGGGCGAAGAGATCTCGCCCGCCGCGCTGCCCTCGAAATCCGAGGATGGCATCGAGATGCTGCGCCGCGCAACGCTAGCGCTGGGCGGACGCGACGCGCCGACGGTGAGCCTCGTGCGCTCGACCCGCTCGGTGCTGCGCACGCGAGCCTGAAGCGTCAGGACGCCACGCCCGATCGCTCTGAACTCTCCTGAGGGCGCGCTTGCGGGCGGGGCACCGTGAGCAGCGTGCCACTCCGGCAATAGCTCTGTTCCCGAGTCCAGGCCGCCATTTCGGCGCGCATCGCGGGCTTGGTCATCGGGCCCCAATCGGAGGCGATGCCTGCCCGTCTGCCATCCTTCATCGCCACCGCGCCGTCGCGTTTGACGGTCCGGGCCATGATCCGTGCGGCGCAGCTGAGATTGCGGACCGGGTCGCGCAGCATCGCGCCGTCGCGTGCGACGCAGCCATAGCCCCGCGCCGTGCCGGGCAGGATCTGCAAAAGCCCGTGATAGAGCCCACCCCCGCCCACCGCATCGGCGCGATGCCGGCTCTCGAACCGTGCCAGAGCCGACATCACCCCGACCCAGAAGGCGCGGCGCAGCCGCGGCGGGTTCTCGGCATAGGCCGGGCACCAGGTCGCGATGTCGGCCGGGACCACCTCGGCCAGATCCGAAGCCGGGCCGCGCAACGCCGACATCAGGCCACGGGTCCAGATCCCGGTGCCCGGCTTTCCGTCCCAACGCGCCTCCGGCAGGAACGGATCGCGGGCGCGCGGCCGCAGACCCGCTTCGCCACCGGGGGCATTGGCCGCCAGCGTCGCGGGGCGAGATATCGGACGCAGCGCGATCTCCGGTCGCGGATCGGCCTGAAGCTCGGGCGCGACCACGGTCGTAAGCGCGCCGCGGGGCGGCTCGGGACCTGTCTGCGGCGGTACAGGTGTGTCTTGTGGCGGCTCGTCCGCATCGCCTCGCATCTCGATGGAGGCCGCGAGGATTTGCGCCGGGTCCGACGGCTCGGCGTGGACCATCGAACCCGGCATCACGGCCATCGATCCCCCCAGGATCATCAGTGCCACGAGCATGGGGGGATAACTGCACCGGCGCCAAGACACGATGCAACGCGAAAATGGCGCAATGCCGCGAGGTTGCCCCTCTTGACGTGGCGCCTGTGTCGCGGCGGCGACAGGCATCCGCCTCAGCCGGCCCGTTTCGATTTGGCGGCGGCCTGCGCGGTCTGGCGTGGCTGGCAGTAGCTCTGGCTGCGGGTCCAGTTCGCCATCTCGTTGCGTTTCCTCGAGGAGTGGAACGGGCCCCAGTCGGCCGCGAGACCCCGCATGCCTGCCGAGACGACGCCATCACGCCGCACGGTACGTGCGGCGATGCGCACCGCACAGGACAGGTTCGCGACACCATCCTTGAGCGCCGAACCGCTACCGGCGGCGCAGCCATAGCTGCGCGCGGTCGCGGGCGCGATCTGCACCAGCCCGAACCACTTGCCACCGCCGCCGACGGCCTCGGGGTTCCAGGTACTTTCATGCTTGGCCAGCGCCGAGAGCATCCCGGCCCAGAAGGCGGCGCGCTCGTCCTCGGAGGCTTCGGCATAGCCGGGGCACCAGTTCGCGATGTCGCCGGGCACCTGGCTCAGAAGCGGCGCGCCATGCGCCTTGAGCGCGGCCAACGTCGCGTCGGTCCATCGGGCGCTTTCGGGGCGGTGGTCCCAGGCCATCACCGGCAGCGCGGCGGGGGCGGCGGCTTCCACCTCGGGCTCGGGAATCTGGGCACAGGCAGCGCCCAGCGAGAGCAGCGCGATCGGCATGAGGCGGCGCAAACGCGCGGATACACGTGTCGGGAACATTATTCGTATGGGTCCGTTGTGGCAGCAACTGGCGTCGATCTCTCCCGCGGCACGTGTGGCTGTCGAGTCCGTGCTCCATCCACCTGGATTTTCGGCGGGATATCGCCCAGCGACTGCGTGGCTCCGCCGAGCCGTGCGCGCTCTCCCGACCCTTGAAGAAACGGTCATTCGCGCCTAATCAGGCCCGCGACAACCGTGCAAGGAGAGGCTCCCATGCTGGACCTGACATTCGAGGCCCCTGCCCCCAAGGTGATAGCGGGCGCGACCGGGGATTGGGAGCTGGTGATCGGCCTCGAGGTACACGCGCAGGTCGCGACCCGCGCCAAGCTGTTCTCCGGCGCCTCCACCGAGTTCGGCGCCGAACCCAATTCCAACGTGTCCTTCATCGACGCGGGCATGCCGGGCATGCTGCCGGTGATCAACGAGGGCTGCGTGGCGCAGGCGGTGCGCACCGGGCTCGGGCTCAAGGCGGAGATCAACCTGCGCTCGGCCTTTGATCGCAAGAACTACTTCTACCCGGACCTGCCGCAGGGCTACCAGATCAGCCAGCTCTACCACCCGATCGTCGGCGAGGGTGAGGTTATCGTCGAGATGGGCGCGGGCATCGCCCGCCGCGTGCGCATCGAGCGCATCCATCTCGAGCAGGATGCGGGCAAGTCGATCCACGACATGGACCCGAACATGTCCTTCGTCGATCTCAACCGCACCGGCGTGGCGCTGATGGAGATCGTCTCGCGGCCCGACATCCGTGGCCCCGAGGAAGCCGCCGCCTATGTCGGCAAGCTGCGCCAGATCCTTCGCTACCTCGGCACCTGCGACGGCAACATGCAGAACGGCAACCTGCGCGCCGACGTCAACGTCTCGGTCTGCCGTCCCGGCGATTACGAGCGCTATCAGGAAACGCAGGACTTCTCGCATCTCGGCACACGCTGCGAGATCAAGAACATGAACTCGATGCGCTTCATCCAGGCCGCGATCGATTTCGAGGCGCGGCGCCAGATCGCGATCCTCGAGGATGGCGGCAGCGTCGTGCAGGAAACCCGCCTCTACGATCCGGACAAGAACGAGACCCGGTCGATGCGTTCCAAGGAAGAGGCGCATGACTACCGCTACTTCCCCGACCCCGACCTGCTACCGCTCGAGATCGAGCAGGCCTGGGTAGACGACATCGCGGCGCATCTGCCCGAGCTGCCCGACGCCAAGAAGGCGCGCTTCATGGGCGATATGGGCCTGTCGGATTACGATGCGGGCGTGCTGACGGCGGAGCTCGCCAATGCCATCTACTTCGAGGCGGTGGTGAACCATCTCGACAGCGCCAAGGATGGCAAACTCGCCGCGAATTGGGTCATCAACGAGCTGTTCGGCCGGCTCAAGAAGGACGATCTAGGCATCGAGCAGAGCCCGGTCAGCCCCGCACAGCTGGGCGACATCGTCGCGCTGATCGCCAAGGGCGACATCTCGGGCAAGATCGCCAAGGACCTGTTCGAGATCGTCTACACCGAGGGCGGCGACCCGGCGAAGATCGTCGAGGAGCGCGGCATGAAGCAGGTCACGGATACCGGTGCCATCGAGGCGGCGGTCGACGAGATCATCGCCGCCAACCCGGCGCAGGTCGAGAAGGCCAAGCAGAACCCCAAGCTCGCGGGCTGGTTCGTGGGTCAGGTGATGAAATCCACCGGCGGCAAGGCCAACCCCGCCGCCGTCAACCAGATCGTCACGCAGAAGCTCGGGCTCTGAGCCCGTGCCGGAGGAGAGCGCCATGACCGCCTACGAGTATCGCGTCGTTCCCGCGCCCAAGCGCGGGGTCAAGGAGCGCGGCCTGAAGACCGGCGAGGATCGCTATGCCCATGCACTGCAGGGCACGATCAACGAACTGGGCGCGAAGGGCTGGGAGTATCTGCGCGCAGAAACGCTGCCCTGCGAGGAGCGCCAGGGCCTGCGCGGTCGCAGCACCGTCTATCATTCGGTGCTGGTGTTCCGCCGCGCCACCGGGGCTCAGCCCGCCGCCACGCCAGTGGCGGCCGAGCCGATGGCCGCGCAGCAGGGGCTGAGCGCCAGCCGCGCCGAGACCCCCGCCGCCGCGCGACCGGTGCCCGGTACCCGGGAGGCCCAGGAAATCCCCGACCGTCCTGCGCCGCAGGTCACCGCGAACCGCGGCGACTGATCCCGGCGGGCCGACGCCGAAGGGGCGGAAAATGCCCTCCGCCCCTTCAATCTCCGGCTCTTTGGACTAAACTGCCGCGTCCGACTCGAAAGGATGAGGCAGAGCATGGCAAAGAACGACCCCTTCGGTTTCGATATGTCGGTATCGGCATCGAAGAAGAAAAACCCGCGCGGCAGACGCGGGATGTCCGGCGCCTTCGAGACCTCGACGCGGGTCTGCGACCACCCGGGCTGCGAAGAGGCCGGCAAGTACCGCGCCCCGAAATCGCCCGATATCCTCGATGACTACTTTTGGTTCTGCAAGGAGCACGTGCGCGAGTACAACCTGAAGTGGAACTTCTTCGACGGCAGCACCGAGGCCGAATTCAGCGAGCAGATCGAGAACGACCGGGTCTGGGGCCGGTCGACCAAGCCCTTCGGCAAGCGCAGCGAGGAACAGCGCGCCTGGGCGCGTCTGGGCGTCGACGACCCGCACCAGGTGCTGGGTGAGAACGCCACCCGCAACCCCGGCAAGAACGCGGCCCAGCAGGGCCATACCCGCCGCCTGCCCGCCACCGAGCGCCGCGCGCTCGAGGTGCTGGATGCCAAGGACAGCTGGTCCAAGGCCGAGATCCGCAAATCCTACAAGGCGCTGATCAAGGTGCTGCATCCCGACATGAATGGCGGCGATCGCAGCCAGGAGGAGCAGCTCTCCGAGGTGGTCTGGGCATGGGACCAGATCAAGGACAGCAAGTCCTTCCGCGACAAGGATTGATCCGAGGGGCCGTCGCCACGCCGCATCGCGCGGCGCGGGAGCGTCCGTCTCTCTCCGTGAATGAACCGGTTCGGGCCCTGCAGCGGGCTCAGAGGCGTGTGACCGGCCCCGCGCCAAGCACCGCGCCGGTGGGCGCCCCAGTGGGCGATCCGCCCGCCGGTTCGTCGGAGATCGCGAGCACAGCCTGCGACAGCAGCGGCTGCAGATCTTCGGGCACCGTCACACGGCCCTCGCGATCCTCCGGCAGCACGCCAAGCGACACCGGCGCCGCATCGCCCGCGATCAGC
Organism: Limimaricola soesokkakensis; assembly: GCF_900172345.1. Taxonomy (GTDB): domain Bacteria; phylum Pseudomonadota; class Alphaproteobacteria; order Rhodobacterales; family Rhodobacteraceae; genus Limimaricola; species Limimaricola soesokkakensis. Next base: position 401,185 of record NZ_FWFY01000001.1, on the reverse strand, counting down.
CACAACTCCAGCGCGCGGCCCGGTGCCGCCGCGCCGCTGGGCCGCAATACGCGCAGCATCTCCGGCGCGTCGGGATCGAAGGCCACGCGCACCACGAGGCTGCGGTCATCGGCCGCGATCTCGGCACCGAACGGGGGAGCCTCCGGCCCCGGGCGCAGCAGGTCGAGATTGGTGACGACAAGGTACGTCCCCGCCGCCAAGGCCGCCGCCGAAAGCGCGGGCCACAGCCCCAGCCGCCGCAGCAACCCTTCGCGCCGCGCCCCGAACAGCCGCCGGTCGATCGCGTTACGCACCCGAACGGGCGGCGTCACCGGCGTCATGTCATGCGTCAACGAGACGAAATCCTCGGCCCAGGCCGCGTAGAGCGCGCGGTAATCCGGATCCGTCTCGAGCCGTCGTTCGGCGCGGTCGAGCTCCTCGCCCCCGAGCAATCCCAACACGTGCTCGGCGGCCAGAACGGCATCGTCCTCGTGGTGATCGCCGGGACCGGTCATCGCGTCAGGCACTCCTTGAGACGCATCAGGCTGCGCCGCAGCCATGTGCGCATCGTGTTCAACGGCACGCCGTGCCGCTCAGCGAGCTCGGCATAGCTCTCGCCTGTCAGATAGGCCCCCCGCACCGCCGCGGCACGATCGGGCTCGAGCTCCGACATGCAGCGGTCGATCCTCTGGTTTTCCGAAGCCGCGACGGCCAGGGCCTCCGGCCCCGGACCAGCATCGGCCAGATCGGCCATGGCATCCATGTCGCCGCCCCCCCGGCTCTCGGCCTTGCGTCTAGCCCGCAGCCGGTCGATGGCATGGTTGCGGGCGATGGTGATCAGCCAGGTCATCGGGCTCAGCCCGTTCACTTGGTAGCGCCCCGCATTATGCCACAGTTTCACGAAAATCTCCTGGAGCGCATCCTCGGCCTCGGCCCTGTCGTTCAACACACGCAGGCAAATCCCGAAGAGTTTCGCTGAGGTCGCGTCATAAAGCGCGCCGAAGGCCGCGCGATCGCCCAGCGCGACGCGGCCGATCATCGCCTCGATCTCGGTCTGACGCGACATGATGCTGAAGTTCCCCCGTCACTCTGGTTGCAGACAATGACGCCCCGCCTTGAAAAGGCAAGCGGGGCTCGGCCCATGGTCGCATCCTGCGGCCCTTGAACCCCGCCGCGCGATGCTCCATCACTTGCGCGACCGCCGAAAAGGGCCCTTGCCCGCACGCGAAAGGATCATCATGGCCGACGCCCAGACCGACCCCAATGCCCGCCCGACCGAGGAGATCGACATCCGCGAGACCTTCGGCTTCGACAGCGCCATGAAGGTCAAGGGCTTCGCCGAACGCTCGGACCGGGTGCCCGACATCGACCCGACCTACAAGTTCGACCCCGACACCACCCGCGCCATCCTCGCGGGCTTCGGCGCCAACCGCCGGGTCATGGTGCAGGGCTATCATGGCACCGGCAAATCGACCCATATCGAGCAAGTTGCGGCGCGGCTGAACTGGCCCTGCGTGCGCGTCAACCTCGACAGCCACATCTCCCGCATCGACCTGATCGGCAAGGACGCGATCAAGCTCAAGGACGGCAAGCAGGTGACCGAGTTCGCCGAAGGCATCCTGCCCTGGGCGCTGCGCCATCCCTGCGCCATCGTGTTCGACGAATACGACGCAGGCCGCGCCGACGTGATGTTCGTGATCCAGCGGGTGCTGGAGACCGACGGCAAGCTGACCCTGATGGACCAGAACCAGGTGCTGACGCCGAACCCGTATTTCCGGCTCTTCGCCACCGCCAACACAGTGGGCCTCGGCGACACCACCGGCCTCTATCACGGCACCCAGCAGATCAACCAGGCGCAGATGGACCGCTGGTCTCTCGTGGCGACGCTGAACTATCTCAGCCACGACGCCGAGGCCGCGATCGTTCTGTCCAAGGCCCCGCATTACAACACCGCGGAGGGACGCCAGATCATCTCCCAGATGGTCACCGTGGCCGATCTCACCCGCACCGCCTTCATGAACGGCGATCTCTCGACCGTGATGAGCCCGCGCACCGTGATCAACTGGGCCCAGAACGCCGAGATCTTCCGCGACGTGGGCTATGCCTTCCGGCTCTCGTTCCTCAACAAGTGCGACGAGCTGGAGCGCCAGACCGTGGCCGAGTTCTATCAGCGCTGCTTCGACGAGGAGCTGCCCGAGAGCGCGGTGAGCACCGCCGGGCGCTGAAATGGCGGCCGGGCTGCATATCGGCCTGATCGGCGGCATCGGCCCGGCGGCGACCATCGTCTACTACCAGCGGCTTTGCGACGCGATGCGCGCGCGCGGCGCGCCGCTGGAGCTGACGGTGGTGCAGGCCGACATCCATGCGCTGATCGAGAACAACCTCGCAGACCGGCGCGAGGCGCAGGCTGAAATCTATACTGGGCTGATCGATAGGCTGAAGGCCGCGGGTGCCGATTGCGCCGCGATCACCTCGCTCGGCGGCCATTTCTGCTATGCCGAGACCCTAGCGCGGGCGTCGCTGCCGCTGGTCTCGGGCGTCGAGCCGCTCGACGCCCATTTCGCCGCGAAAGGCCTGTCGCGGGTCGGGCTTCTGGGCACGCGCGTGGTGATGCGCAGCCGCCTCTACGGCCAACTGGCACGCACCGAGGCCGTGGCGCTCGACGACGAGATCGAGACCCTCGGCCAGCTCTATCAGGATCTGGCGGTGGCGGGGCGGTGCGACGCCACGACCCGTACCGCGCTGATAGAAGCGGGGCGCCGGATGGTCGAGGAGTTGGGAGCCGAGGCGATCGTGCTGGCCGGCACCGACCTGAACCTCGTCTTCGACGGTCAGGACCCCGGCTACCCGGTGATCGACGCGCTCGACGTCCACGTGGCGCGGCTCGCCGATCTGGCCAGCGGCGCGGCCCCGCTCGACGTCCAGGCCCCCTGACCCGCGGCGCGCGCCGCGCTATGCTCTCCCACGGGGGCCGGACCCCGGCCCTTGTCGCCCCGCAACTCAGGTGAAATACCTCTGCCCATGAGCCCGACGTCAGACAACCCCGCCGATCCGTTCAAGAAGGCCCTGACCGAGGCCACCAAGGTCATGGCCGACGACCGCGAGCTCACCATCAGTTTTTCAGTCGATCCGCCCGGCCTGACTCATGACAGCGTGCGGCTGCCGCAGGTCAGCCGCCGGATGACCAAGGACGAGGTGCTGCTCGCGCGCGGAACCGCCGACGCGCTGGCGCTGCGCCACCGCTACCACGACGCGGGCGTCAACGCGCGCTACCAGCCGCAATCGGGGATCGCCCGCGATCTCTACGACGCGATGGAAGGCGCGCGGGTCGAAGCCGTGGGCGCAAAGAACATGCCCGGCACGGCGGGCAACATCGACGCCAAGATCGGCGCCGAGGCGCGGCGCAAGGGTTACGACCAGATCCGCGACAAGGCCGATGCGCCGCTCGCCGTCGCCGCCGGTTACCTGATCCGTCACCTCGCTACGGGCCGCGACCTGCCGCAAGGCGCTGACAACGTCATGGATCTGTGGCGCGGCTTCATCGAGGAGATGGGCGGCGACCGGCTGGAAGGGCTGACCGAAGCACTGCACGACCAGAAGAGCTTCGCCCGCTTCGCGCGCGATCTGATCCGCGATCTCGGCTATGGCGACCAGCTTGGCGACGACCCGGACATGGAAGATCCCGACCAGGAGGACGAGGCCTCCGAGGAGGAGGACGACCAGGAGCCGGATTCGACCGGCGAGGATGAAGACCAGGACGAGGAGGACGAGACCTCTCCCGAGCAGTCTCAGGACCAGCAGCAGGACCAGTCCCAGGCGCAGGTTTCGATGGAGGACCAGGCCGAGGCCGAAGAGGCCGAGGAACAGGAAATGCCCGAGGGCGAGGCGCCGCAGGACCCGCCGCCGCCCGCCCATTCCGACGCTGATCCGAATTATACCGTGTTCGAGACCAAGCATGACGAGGAAATCGGCGCCGAGGAACTGGCCGAGGCGGCCGAGCTGGAGCGGCTGCGAGCCTATCTCGACCAGCAGCTCGACCCGCTGAAGGGTGCCGTGTCGCGGCTCGCGAACAAGCTGCAGCGCCGCCTGCAGGCGCAGCAGAACCGGTCATGGGAATTCGACCGAGAAGAGGGCATCCTCGACGCGGGCAGGCTGGCCCGCGTCGTCGCCAACCCTACCACGCCGCTCTCGTTCAAGGTCGAGAAGGACACCGAGTTCCGCGATACCGTGGTGACGCTCCTGATCGACAACTCCGGCTCGATGCGCGGGCGGCCGATCTCGATCGCCGCGATCTGCGCCGACGTGCTGGCCCGCACGCTGGAGCGCTGCTCGGTCAAGGTCGAGATCCTCGGCTTCACCACCCGCGCCTGGAAGGGCGGGCAGAGCCGCGAGGACTGGCTCGCCGCCGGGCGCCCGCCCCTGCCCGGTCGCCTCAACGACCTGCGCCACATCATATACAAGCGCGCCGACGCGCCGTGGCGGCGCACCCGCGACAATCTCGGGCTGATGATGAAGGAGGGGCTCCTGAAGGAGAACATCGACGGCGAGGCGCTGGAATGGGCGCATCGCCGGCTGCTGGCGCGGCGCGAGGCGCGCAAGGTGCTGATGGTGATCTCCGATGGCGCGCCGGTCGATGACAGCACTCTGTCGGTGAACCCTGCCAACTATCTCGAAAAGCACCTGCGCGACGTGATCGCCATGGTCGAAAAGCGCAAGGCGGTGGAACTCACCGCCATCGGCATCGGCCACGACGTGACGCGCTATTACGACCGCGCGGTGACGATCACCGACGTGGACCAGCTCGCCGGGGCGATGACCGAACAGCTCGCCTCGCTCTTCGACGCCGATCCGCGCAAGCGGGCCCGCGTCCTCGGAATGAACAGGGTCGCCTGATGTACCAGAACTTCGTCACCACCGCCCGCCCCGAACAGGGGCCGCCGCGTCTCGCCGCGCTGCGCGAGCGCATGAAGGCCGTTGCGCTCGATGGTTGGATCGTGCCGCGCGGCGACACATGGCGCGGCGAGAACGTCCGTGCCCGCGACGAGCGCCTCGCCTGGCTTACCGGTTTCACCGGTTCGGCGGGCTTCGCGGCGATCCTCGACCACAAGGCGGGGGTCTTCATCGACGGCCGCTACAAGATCCAGATCAAGAGCCAGGTCGCGCCCGAGTTCACGCCCGTCGACTGGCCCGCCACCAAGCTCGCCGACTGGCTGATCGCCGAGCTGCCCGAGGGCGGCACCGTGGGTTACGACGCCTGGCTGCACACGCCCGAGGAAATCCGCGAGCTGCACGGCAAGCTGCACCCGAGGGGCATCGGCCTCAAGCCCTGCGACAACCTCGTCGACGCGATCTGGGAGGACCGCCCGGCCCCGCCGCCCGCGCCCTTCATCGCCTGGCCCGAGGAGTTCGCCGGCAAGAGCCATGCCGAGAAGCGCGCCGAGATCGCCGCAGCCCTGCGCGAGGCTGGTCAACGCTGCGCCGTGCTTACCCTGCCCGACTCGATCGCATGGCTTCTGAACATCCGCGGTGACGACGTGCCTTGCACGCCGGTGCCGCTCAGCTTCGCGATCATAGACGATACCGGTCGGTGCGAGCTGTTCTGTCCGAATGGCAAGGCCGACAACCTACGCGATCATCTCGGCGCAGAGGTCGACCTGCTCGACATCGATGCCTTCCTCGGCGCGCTAGGCCAGCTTTCGGGCCCCGTACGCCTCGATCCGAAATCCGCGCCTGCGATCATCGAGACCACGCTCAAGGGCTGGGAGACCGAGATCGCCGAAGCCGAGGATCCCTGCATCCTGCCCAAGGCCCGCAAGAACGCGGCCGAGATCGAGGGCGCGCGGCAGGCGCATCTGCGCGACGGCGCCGCTGTCTGCCGTTTCCTGCACTGGCTCGACACAGAGGCCTCGCGCCTGGCGCAGGAGCCGGATCACAAACTGACCGAAATCGGCGTCGTCACCGCGCTCGAGGGTTTCCGCCGCGAGACGAACGAGCTGCGCGGTATCAGCTTCGAGACCATCGCGGGTGCGGGCGAGCATGGCGCGATCACCCATTACCGCGTCACCGAGGACACCGACCGCGAAGTGCGCCCAGGCGAGCTGCTATTGGTGGATTCAGGCGGCCAGTATCTCGACGGCACCACCGACATCACCCGCACCATCGCAATCGGCACCCCGCCCATGGATGCCGCCGAATGCTACACTCGCGTGCTGCAGGGCATGATCGCGCTGAGCCGGGCACGGTTCCCCAAGGGCCTCGTTGGGCGCGATCTCGATGCGCTGGCCCGCTTTCCGCTCTGGACCGCCGGTCTCGACTACGATCACGGCACAGGGCACGGCGTTGGTGCCTTCCTGTCGGTGCATGAGGGGCCGCAGCGGATCTCCAAGGGGTCCGAGACCCCGCTGGAGCCGGGGATGATCCTGTCGAACGAGCCGGGCTATTACCGCGAAGGTGCCTTCGGCATCCGCATCGAGAACCTGATCGTCACCCGCGAGGCCCCGGCCCTGCCCGGCGCCGACGACCGCGAGATGTATGATTTCGAGACGCTGACCTTCGTGCCGCTCGAGCGGCGGCTGATCGTCGCGGGCATGCTTTCTCCCACCGAGCGGGACTGGATCGACGCCTACCACGCGGCTACATTCCACGCGATAGCCCCGCGCCTCGATGGCGCGGCGCGGGACTGGCTCGAGGCCGCCTGCGCGCCGCTCTGACCGGCGGGACGTTTACAGGGAGCAAGACGACATGAGCGATCACATCACGATTCGCCCCGCCGAGGGCACCTGGGTGGTGCGCGCCGGTGGCGCCGTGCTCGGCGAGAGCAGCCGGGCGCTGGAACTGGTCGAGGGCGACTACCCGCCGGTGATCTATTTCCCGCGCGAGGATATCGCGATGGCCTTTCTCGAACCGTCGAAGACCCGCTCGCACTGCCCGTGGAAGGGTGACGCGCATTATTACACCATCATCGCCAAGAGCGGCGCGATCGAGGATGCGGTCTGGTCCTACGAGGACCCCAAGGAAGGCATGGAGCAGATCAAGGACTGCCTCGCCTTCTACAAGAACAAGGTCGCGGTCGAGCAGGTCTGATCCCGATCGATGCGGCGGTCAGGAATGCTCCTCGGCCGCCAGCCGTGTTAGCGCGCGGTTGACCGCGCGCAGCCCGTCCACCTGAAACAGCGCACCCCAGAGCTCCGGCGTCTCATCGCCGGGGCAGAAGCGGACCACCGGCACGAAGGGCCGCTGCACCGTCTCGAACAGCGGCATCGCCTGTTCCAGCGTCGCCCCCGATTGCACGAAGACCCCTTCCGCGATCATTTCCCGGCAGGCCTCCTCGGGGGCGGCGCGCGGCGCGCCGGTGGCCCGCATCACCGTCTCGACCCGGATCGTGCCGAGGAGCCAGGCCTGCGGCCCGGCAGCCAAGTGCACCCCCCGCCGCGCCAACTGCGTCAGGAAGAACGAGCGCTGCACCAGTCGCGAGGCCAGCGCCGATGACAGCGACACCGCCACCATCACCGCGAGCCCAGTCTGCCAGTCGCCTGTCAACTCGAACACGATCAGCGTGGTCGAGATCGGTGCGCCCAGCACGGCGGCCGCTACAGCCCCCATCCCTGCTAGCGCATAGAGCGTACCCTCGCCCGAGAAGTCCGGCGCGATGGCAGTGGCGACTGTGCCGAAGGCGAGCCCGGTAAGTGCGCCGATCATCAGCGAGGGCGAAAATATACCGCCACCCATGCGCCCGGCCATGGTGACTGCCACCGCGGCCACCTTGACCACCACGAAGATCACCGCGAGGTCGAAGGCGATGTTGCCCTGCAGCGCTGCCGAGGTGGTCTCGTAGCCCACGCCGATGATGTGCGGGAAGAAAATCGCGATGACGCCGAGGATCAGTCCCGTGGCCGCAGGCCGAAGCCAGCGCGGCAGCGCGATGCGTGCCTGCACCCGGTTCGCCACGTCGTCGGCCCAGAAGATGGACCGCATCAGCACCACGGCGACGAGACCACATAGAAGCCCCAGTAGCAGGAAGGCGGGCAGTTCCACGTAGAAGGCCAGCGCGTTCTTGTCGGGCAGCGTGAACTCCGTCACGTCGCCCCAGACCAAGCGTCCCAGAACCGTGCCGGCGACGCTGGCGATGGCGATGGGCGCGAAGGCGTGGACCGCGAAATGCCGCAACACCACTTCGAGCGCGAAGAGCGCGCCCGCGATCGGCGCGTTGAAGCTGGCCGAGACGGCGGCCGCCACGGCGCAGCCCAGTAGATCGCGACCGGTGATCCCGTCGGCGCGGATCCAGCTTGAAACATATGTGGCCAGAACCGAAGCGAGGTGCACCACCGGCCCCTCGCGCCCCGTCGAACCGCCGGTGGACAGCGTGATCATCGATGCCAAGGCGGAAATAAGCCCGCGCTTGCGTTCCACCCGCCCCTCGCGCAGCGCCGCGCCCTCGATCACCTCGGCCACGGAACGCACCCGCGCATCCTCGGTGAACCGGTCGAGCAGCAGCCCGACGACCAGGCCGCCCGCCACCGGTAGGCATAGCAGCCAATACCAAGGCAGCGAGGCCGCGAAGCTGTGCAGCATCGCCACGTCGTCGGTGCCGTAAAGCGTGGCCTGCAGCCATTCGATCCCGGCGCGAAAGCCGATCGCGGCGATCCCGGCAGCGCTGCCAAGCGCCAGAGCGATGAACCAGAACTGCACCTGACTCGGCCCATGGCTGCGGATCAGCGCCCAACCGTCGCTCCAGACCCGCGCCAGTCGTCCCAGCACCCCCGGCCCGTCTTCTCGCTGCTCGACGCCGCTCATCGCATCCTGCTGCCAGCCATCCACATGCGCCTCTGCTTCTAGAGGGAATCCTCGTCCGATTGAAGCTGCGCGGGCGATGCTCGCCCCCTGCCTCGCCATATCGGGCACCAGAGGGTACACTCGGTCTCAACTACGGATGAGGGAGGCAAGCATGCCGGAACAGGCACGACGGCATCTCGCGGTCTTGCCGACACCGGACGAGGCCGAGTCGCTGATCGACCTCATTTACGATGCCGCGATCGATCCCGACCGGCTCGGCACCCTGATCGACAACTGGGAACCGGTGATGGCCCCGCTGCGGCAGGCCATCCATGATGGCGATCTTCGGGGGCTGCAGCCTTTCGATCGGCACGCCGTCCGGCTACGGCGGCTGATCGACCAGCATTCCGGCTCGGCCACCTCCCCCGCGCTTGCCGGTATCGAGCGCGCCGCCGCCTTCGTGATCGGGTCGGACATGCTCCTGACGTCGGCCAATGCCGCCGCCGCGCGCGTGCTTGGCGCTGTCGTGGGCGAAGGTCTGGAGCGCCTGAAGCTCGAGCCCGCGGAGCGCGAACGGCTGAGGACACGCATCCATGGCATCATCGCCGGGACCGAAGACACGACGGCAATTCTGCGCGGCCATGGGCCCGAGGGCGAGCGGGGGATCCTGCTGGCGTTGCGACTCCTGCCGGGCAGTTCCGAGCCGCGCGTCCTCGTCATCACCTCGGAGCTCGACTGGCCCGCCGATCTGCCGGACATGCTGCGGGACGCCTTCGGCCTGACCCCGGCGGAGACGGACGTGCTGCGCGAACTGAGCCAGGGCGCGGCACTGCCCGACATCGCCATCGCGCGGGGCCGCAGCGTCGAGACCGTTCGCGCGCAGCTCAAATCGATCATGGGCAAGACCGAGATCCGCAGCCAAGCGGAGCTTGTGCGGCTGACGCTGTCGATGCTGCAAATGATACCGGTCAATCCGAACTCGACCCCGCTGCGCTTCGCGGAGACGGACCAGGCTGTCCAGCCCCGGCGGATGCGGCTTTCGGATGGGCGGCGTCTCGACTACCTGATTTTGGGCGACCCGGGCGGGCGTCCCTGCCTGTTCCTCGCTCCGCTGCTTGGCCCGACACGCTGGCCCGCCGCGGCGGAAAGCACGGCGGCGCGTCAGGGGCTTTGCGTGATCGTACCGCTTCGGGCCGGACAGGGTGAGACCGACCCGCCGCCGCCTTATGCCGACCCGGTGCGGCAGTTCGTCCACGACGTCGCGGCCTTGCTCGAACATCTCGTCCGCGAGCCGGTGCCGGTTCTCACCATGGGCGATGAAAGCCTGATCGCCATGGCGCTGCACCGGGCGCATCCGCGTCGCAGCGGTGCGCTGATCGCCTGCGGCGGCACGCTGCCGCTATCCTCGCCGGAACAATTCACCCCCATGCACAAATGGCACCGCGCCATGCTGGGGGCGGCGCGCTACACGCCGCATCTGCTACCGGTCCTGCTCGAGGCGGCCGCGGTACGGCTGCGGCGCGGTGAGGGACGGCAGATCCTGCGCGAAGTCTATGCCGAGAGTTCGGCCGATCTCGCGCTTGTCGAAGATCACGAGATCGCGGCACTGCTGCTCGCGCCGCGGGGAGGGTCTACCGTGGCGTTGGCCCAGGAAATGACGCGTCGATCCGCCATGGACTGGCGGCCTTCGCTGGCCTCGCTGCGGGATCTGCCGGTGCATTTCCTGTCCGGATTGCAAGATCCCCAAGTGCCGCCAGAGATCTTGGCACAATTTCAGCGCGACCATCCTTGGATCGAATTTCGCGCCTACGACGATGCGGGCCAGCTTCTGTTCCTCTCCAAGTGGCCGGATGCGCTTGATCTTCTGAACCTATACGCATGAGCATGGCTTTCCGGACCACCATACCCCAAATAGGGTATGACGTATGGTTGTCCCACGCGGTACCAATGGGACATTGACCAGAGATATTCGCCGCAATTCACGATCGCGGTACGTAGCTTGGGCCGATGGCGGAGGTGAGTGGCCGCTTGAGGCAAGATCAATTTAGAACCCGACCGGCCGGGCAATGCCGAACTTTGGCGGTGTGATGTTCGGGGAACCAACCTTGTCCAACATGCCGCCTTTTTCTTTTCGAATGCCTACCAACCCCGAGTACCACGAGCGGCAGCATCTCTGCCTCTCGCCAGCAGGACTCAGGCCGCGTCCGCATCCTCAAGCAGAACACGCGCCGCGCCGCGCGCGGCTTCGGTGACGGTATCGCCTGCCAGCATCCTCGCGATTTCGTCGATGCGATCGGTTTCGCCCAGCGGCACGACGCGCGAGGTGGTGATCTCGCCCGTGGGTCCGGCGCTCACAGACTTTTCGACCCGCCAGTGATGCGCCCCCAGCGCCGCCACTTGCGGAGAATGGGTTACCACCAGCACCTGCGCGCCATCGGCCAGACGCGCGAGTCGCCTGCCCACCGCGTTTGCGGTAGCACCGCCGAGACCGCGGTCGATTTCGTCGAAGATCAACGTCTTGCCGGCATTGTCCCCGGTCAGGCAGACCTTCAGCGCCAGCAAAAAGCGTGACAGCTCGCCGCCTGATGCGATGCGCGACAACGGCCCGGCAGGCGCTCCGGGATTGGTGGCGACGCGGAAACTCACATCATCGCGCCCCTCGGGGCCTGGTTCGGCCGGGGCGATGTCGACTTCGAACACGGCCCGATCGAGCTTGAGCGGCGCCAGTTCCGCCGCCATCGCGCTCGACAGCCGCGTGCCGGCCTCCGAACGGAGCGAAGTCAGAGCCCGCGCCGCCGCGTCATAGGCCGCATCGGCCGCTCGAACGGCCGCTTCCAGCTCGGCCATGTCACCTTCGGAAGCATCGAGCGCCCGCAGGCGGCCGCGCAACCCGTCGGCGAACTCGGCCAGCTCGTCCACCATGACGTCGTGCTTGCGCGCGAGACCACGCAGAGCGAAGAGTCGCTCTTCGGCCGCTTCGAGCGCGCGGGGATCGACCTCCATCGCGTCGAGCGCGTCGCGCACCCCGGTTTCGGCCTCTCCGAGCGCGTCGAGCGCGCGCGCGAGCGCCTCCATCACCGGATCCAGACGGCCCTCGGCGGCCTCGACCGCGCCGTCGAGCCAGCGCATCGCATCGGCGACCAGCCCCTCGGCGCCCTCGCCAGAGATCACCTGATGCGCCCGGGCAATGTCGCCGCGCACCCGCTCGGCGCCCTGCATCCGTCGACGGGTCGAGTCGAGCTCGGCCTCCTCGCCGGGCTGAGGGTCGAGCGCGTCGAGCTCGGCGACCGCGTGGCGGAGATACTCTTCCTCGGCCTTGAGCGCGGCGATCTGCTCCTGCGCGGCGGCCAGCGTCTTGCGCGCTGCGCGACGCGCGGCCCAGGCGGCCCGGGTTTCGGCGATGGCCGGACCCGCCTGTGCAAACTCGTCCAGCATCAGCCTGTGACCGCGCGGATCGAGCAGACCGCGATCGTCATGCTGGCCATGCAGTTCCAGAAGTTCGTCGGAGAGCGCGCGCAATACCTCGCCCGAGACGCGACGATCGTTGACCCAGGCGGTCTTGCGGCCGCCTTCGGTGTTGACCCGCCGCAGGATCAGCTCGCCCTCCGCCTCGATCCCCGCCTCGGCCAAGACCCGGCGCGCCGGATGGTCCGACGCCAGTTCGAACACCGCCGTCACCTCGCCCTGCGCCGCCCCGGCGCGCACCAGCTCGGCACGACCGCGCCAGCCCAAGACGAAGCCCAGCGAATCCAGAAGGATCGACTTGCCCGCCCCGGTCTCGCCGGTCAGCACGTTGAGACCGGGCTGAAACTCAAGCTCCAGCCGGTCGATGATCAGCATGTCCCGAATGTCGAGCGCGCGCAGCATGGTCTTAACCCCCCGAGCGGAACGTCAGCACGCGCAAATCAGATCCACTCGCCGCGCACCAGCTGGCGGTAGATCGCGGCCAGCCAGTTGTCGCCCGCCGCTTCCGGCCTGAGACCGCGCCCGGTGAGCAGCGCGTAGCTGTCCTGATACCAGTCGGTGCCACGGTAGTTGTAGCCCAGAATCGCGCCGGCGGTCTGCGCCTCCTCGAGAAGGCCCAGCGAGAGATAGGATTCGACCAACCGGTGCAGCGCCTCGGCGGTGTGGGTCGTGGTTTGGAAGTCCTCGACCACCACCCGGAAACGACGGGCCGCGGCGGCATAATGGTTGCGCTTGAGATAGTAACGCCCGATTTCCATTTCCTTGGCCGCGAGGTGATCGAAGGCAAGATCGAACTTGAGCTTGGCCTCGGCGGCATAGCTGCTGTCGGGATACTGCTCGATCACCGCGCGCAGCGCCTGCAGTGCCTGAAAGGTCAGGCCCTGATCGCGGCCGATATCGTCGATCTGGTCGTAGTAGCTCAGCGCCAGCAGGTACTGCGCATAGGCCGCGTCCTCGCTGGTCGGATAGAAATCGAGATAGCGCTGCGCGCTGGCCCGGCTCTCGTCGTAGGCGCGGTCCTTGTGATGCGCGAAGGCCTGCATGATCAGGCCGCGCTTGGCCCATTCCGAATAAGGGTAGAGGCGCTCGATCTCGCCGAAATAGAAAGCGGCGTCTTCGGACTGGCCGCCTTCGAGGCTGCCCTCGCCTTTCTGGTAGATCTCGACCGCACTCATCTGTTCGAGCTCGCCGGAGGCCAGACGGTTGGTGGTGTTGCCGCAAGCCGAAAGTAGCCCCAAGGCCAAAATCAGGCCCAAGCTGGCCCGTGTTCCGCTGCCTGCCATCCGCGCGTCCTGCATCCTGTCGGTCATCTGCCCATCCCGGGGTCGGCGCCCCGTTCACGCCCCGTTTCGGGGCCGCTCGGCCTTGGGTCTAGCATGAAAAAATCGGGGGCAAAATGGCTTTTCCCTCGACCGCTTGGCGACCGCCTTCGTCAGGCAACGGCGGCGAGATCCGCCGACTTGATCCGGCTGCCCGGCAACTGGTCGGCAAGCGCCGCATCGCAGGTAACGAGACGCCAGGCATCGGGCTGCGCGAAGAGCGCCCGCAGCAGCCGGTTGGTCATCGCATGGCCGGCACGCCGCCCTTCGTACACGCCCAGGATCGGCAGCCCGGCCGTGGTCAGGTCACCCAGCGCATCGAGCATTTTGTGGCGCACCGCCTCGTCGGCATGGCGCAGCCCGCCCGGGCTCAGCACCTCGGCGCCATCGACCACGACGGCGTTGTCGAAGGTGCCACCCAAGGCCAGCCCCTGCGCCTGCATCGCCTCGACATCGGAAAGCCGACAGAAGGTCCGGCTGTCGCAGAGCTCGCGCAGGAAGGCCCCATTGGCCATGTCGAGCACCCGGTTCTGACGGCCGATCGCTGCATCCGGAAAGTCGATCTCGAAATCGATGCGCAACCCGCGCGGCTCATAAGGCGTCTGCGGCCGCAGCCGCGCCACGGCGGCACCATGCACCGCTTCGACCGGCGCGAGGATCTCGATGGCGTGGAGCGGCGCATCGAGCCTCGTCAGACCAGCGCCAAAGATGGCGCGCGCGAAACCGGCGGCGCTGCCGTCGAGGATCGGCACTTCGGGCCCGTCGATCTCGACGAGAACGTTGTGCACGCCGCAGCCCGCCAGGGCCGCCATCAAATGTTCGATGGTAGAGACGGAGACTCCGGCCTCGTTGACGATGCGGGTGTTGAGCGGTGAGATCTCGACGAGGTCCCAGCGGGCCGGGACCCGTGCGTCGATGCCGACCACGTCCATCCGGCGAAAGACGATGCCATGTCCGGCAGGTGCGGGGCGCAGGCACAGCCGGACCGGTCGCCCCGAATGGAGCCCGATGCCGGTAAACCCGACCTGCGTGATCAGCGTAGTCTGCACGTCTCTCTGCCCGGATCCGTTTCGGATTTCGTTACCCAAGTGACCTAAGAGCTTCATGCATCAGTCACAATTCACTCTTTGCGACAGCGTGAAACATGTGACCGGGGACACGCATCGGCAGAAATTCGGTACAGGAAAACAAAGGGCCGCCCAGAGGGCGGCCCTTTTCGCACAGCAGTTGTGCGGAGCGGTCAGTTGGCCTGACGACGCAGGAAAGCCGGAATCTCGATGCGTTCCTGCTCGGGATCGGTCTCGCCATCATCCGACCAGTTCGGTGCCTGGCGCGGGCCGGTGGGCTGCTGCGGCGCCGGGCGCTGGGCCTGCGGCTGCTGGCGCGGCTGGCTCGCGGGCTGACCGGAAGGCTGCTCGCCATGGCCGGTCATCCGGTTGATTAGCGAGTTGATCCCGAAACGCGGCTGCTGGCGGTCGGCCTCGGCGCCACGTGCCGGGGCGGCGGGGCTGCGCGGCTCGGCGCGCGGCATTTCCTGCCGCTCGGACTGCTGCGGGCGCGGCTGGTTCTGAGCCGCGGCGCGCAGCCGGGCCATGTCACCGGCCGAGCTGCCACCCGAGCGCGGCGCGGGCGCCACGAAGCTCTCGGGTGCGGCTTCTGCCTGCGGCGCCTCGCGGCGCGGCTCATAGGCGGGAGGCGGCAGGTCGTCGTCGCGCTGCGGCTGGTAGCGCGCCTCTTCGCGCGGTGCCGGACGGCGCGTGTCGAAGCCCTCGGCGTAATCCTCTTCCTCGAAGCTTTGCTCAGGCTCACGGCGGGACTGCGGCTGCGCCTCGCGGCGCGGCGCGGCGGCCTGAGCGCGCGGCGCGGGCTGCTGCGGCGCCTCGCGGCGCGGCGGCACCGGGGCGGCGGGCGCCTCGTCCTCGGCCGAAACGCGCTCGCGCAGCGGCTCGCTCATCTTGCGACGCGGCACCGGCACTTCCTCGGGCTTGGCCAGCGCATCGATGCCGGTGGCCACGACCGAGACACGCATCCGGCCTTCCATGCCGGTATCGAGCGTCGAGCCAACGATGATGTTGGCCTCGGGATCGACCTTTTCGCGGATCTTGTTCGCCGCCTCGTCGAGTTCGAACAGGGTGAGGTCGTAGCCGCCGGTGATGTTGATCAGCACGCCGCGCGCGCCCTCGAGGCTGATCTCGTCCAAGAGCGGGTTCGCTATCGCCTTCTCGGCCGCCTGCACGGCGCGATCCTCGCCATCGGCCTCGCCGGTGCCCATCATCGCCTTGCCCATCTCGTCCATCACCGCGCGCACGTCGGCGAAGTCGAGGTTGATCAGGCCCGGACGCACCATCAGGTCGGTCACGCCCTTGACGCCTTGGTAGAGAACGTCATCGGCGAGCGCGAAGGCCTCGGTGAAGGTGGTGTTCTCATTGGCGAGCCGGAACAGGTTCTGGTTCGGAATGATGATCAGCGTGTCGACCACCTTCTGCAGCGCCTCGACGCCGGCCTCGGCCTGCTTCATGCGCTTGCCGCCCTCGAACTGGAACGGCTTGGTGACGACGCCGACGGTCAGCACGCCGAGCTCGCGCGCGGCCTGGGCGATGATCGGCGCGGCACCGGTGCCGGTGCCACCACCCATGCCGGCGGTGATGAAGCACATGTGGGCCCCGGCGAGGTGATCGACGATCTCTTCGATCGATTCCTCGGCTGCGGCGGCACCGACGGTCGCGCGGGCGCCGGCGCCAAGGCCTTCGGTGACCTTCACGCCCATCTGGATCTTGGCCGTGGCGCGCGACTGCTGAAGCGCCTGCGCATCGGTGTTGGCGACCACGAACTCGACACCGTCGAGTTCCTTCTCGATCATGTTGTTGACCGCGTTGCCACCAGCGCCGCCCACGCCGAAGACGGTGATCCGGGGCTTGAGATCTTCCTGCCCCGGCAGAGAGAGGTTGAGTGCCATCGCTGTCTGCCTGTCCTGAATCTGGCCCGTCCCGCCGGGCGTATCTGCCATTATCTGGCCAAACTATCCGCGCGCGTCCGCATCGTCACGGGGAAACTCGGGCATTCCTACTTATTTTCTGCCGTTTCCGCAGCGTCGATTCTCGGTGGTCGGCGACATCTCGCGTATTACCAGTTGTCCTTGAACCACTTGAAGGCCCGCTTCAGCGACCGCGCCGGGTGCTTTTCGGCGGGCACGTCGAAATCCCACCATTCGTCCTGCGGGTGCGCGGCGAAGAGGCACAGCCCGACCGAGCCCGCGAAGGCCGGCCCCGTGGCGGCCTGAGGCAGCCCCTGCACCCTGAGCGGGCGGCCGAGCCGGACCTGCTGACCGAGGATGCGAGTCGCCAGCCCGTCGAGGCCGGGGATCTGGCTGCCGCCGCCGGTGAGCACGATCTGCTGGCTGGGCAGATGCTCGAAACCGGCCGCGTCGAGTCGCTGGCGCACCTCCTCGAGGATCTCCTCGACCCGCGGCCGCATGATGCCGATCAGTTCGGCCCGGCTGACGGTGCGGCGGTCATGTTCCCAATCGCCGGTATCGCCGCCGATCTCGATCATCTCGCGGTCATCCATGCCGGTGGCGACGACGCCCCCATAGAAGGTCTTGATCCGCTCGGCGGTGGCCATCGGCACCTGCAGGCCCATCGAGATGTCCGAGGTGACGTGATCGCCGCCCATGCGCACCGAATCCGCGTAGATCATGTGCTTGCGGATGAACACCGAGATGCCGGTCGAGCCGCCGCCCAGATCGATGCAGGCCGCGCCCAGTTCCTGCTCGTCCTCGACCAGGCTGGAGATGCCCGAGACATAGGCCGATGAGGCCAGCCCCGCGACTTCGAGATCGCAGCGCTTGATGCAGTAGAGCAAGTTCTCGATCGCGGTGGCGTCGACCGTGAGCAGGTGCATGTCGGTGGTCAGCCGCTGGCCGATCTGGCCGCGCGGATCGGCGAGACCCGAGCGGTGGTCGAGCGCGAAGTTGACCGGCTGCGCGTGCAGCACCTCGCGGCCATCGCCGTAATCGGGCAGCTCGCAGGCCGCCAGCACACGGCCGATATCGCCGTCGGTGACCTGCCCGGCCTCCACCTCGACCTCGCCATCGAGCCCGTAGCTGCGCGGCCGCGCGCCGGACAGCGTGGCGATGACGTGATCGACCCGGACCCCGGCCATCTTCTGCGCCGCCTGCACCGCGGTGCGGATCGCGCGCTCGGTCTCGGCCATCGCCGCGACCTCACCGAAGGAGACGCCTCGCGAGCGGGTGGTGGCGGCGCCGATGATGCGGAAATTGGACTGCCCGGCCATCGAGCCCACGCCCTCGAGCGCCGGAGCATCGCCGTCGAATCGCAGCACCAGGCAGGCAATCTTAGAGGTGCCGACGTCGAGAATGGCGATCACGCCACGCTGCATCGCCGCCTTGCGCATGTGGCGCATAGCCCGCTGGGTCTGGTAGAGCTGCCCCATCTGTTCGTCCCCGCTCCGTTTTCTAGTTGTTCTCGCTGACGCGGCGGAGCCGCACCAGAGCCTGCTCGGTCAGCCTTATGGTCGGCCGATCCTCGTTCCGCACATCCACGGCCGCGATGTCGCGCGCCAGCATTTCCTCGGCCCCGTCGAGCGCCATCACCCGCTCCAGCGCCTGCACCGGGTTCTCGGCCGGCAGCAAGATCCGCTGGTCGCGATCGAGGACCAGGTCCCAGCGCCGTTCGCCCATCCGCACAAGCCCCCGGATGCGCGGCGCGACCGGCGCGGCGGCGGCGAAGAGCGCCAGCGCCTCGTCGATTTTCTCGCGCGCGCCGTCGCCCGCGATCAGCGGCAGGTCAGCCCGGTCGGAGCGCTGCGCGATCATGCCGGTCATCACGCCCTCGGCATCGACCAGCCGCAGCCCGTCGACATAGCGCCAGACCGCGACCGGCACCCGCTGCGTCACCGCGATTTCCAATGTGCCGCCGGGACGGACCCGCACCGTGGCGTCGGCCACCGCCGTCAGTTCACGAATCCGGGTACGGATCTCGGGGAGGTCGAGATCGAACGAGGAAACTGGCATCGTCTCGGGCAGGAAAGCCCGGATCGCGGCGGCGAGCGCCGGCTCTGCCCCCTCGGTCTCGACCGCCCCGACCATGAATTCGGGGCGCTGCTGGATCGTCGCCTTGAGCCGGTCGATCTGTTTTGCAAAGGTGGCCCGGTTGTCCTCCTGGCCGAACCAGATGCCACCGACCAGAGCGACGAACAGGACCGGCAGGCCGAAGCGCACACCGATCCGGAAGGTCGGCGTCAGCATCAGCCGCTGGTAGCGGTAGCCCCAGCGCGTCGGCGCCGGATCGCGGCGGTTGCCGTATTGCGGCTCGCGCCGGAACAGCGACTTCAGCGATCGCACGAGGCATCCTCCACCAGCCAGCGGCACAGGTCCGGAAAGGAGATCCCGGTCCTCGCCGCCTGCTCGGGCGCGAGCGAGGTGGGCGTCATGCCGGGCTGGGTGTTGGTCTCGAGCAGCACCAGACCGTCGAGCCCGCGCGCCTCGTCCCAGCGGAAATCGGTACGCGACAGGCCACGGCAGCCCAGCGCCCGATGCGCCCGAAGCGCATAATCGAGGCAGGCCTCGAAGATCTCGGCCGGGATGTCGGCGGGCACGACATGGTGCGAGCCGCCGGTCTTGTACTTGGCGTCGTAATCGTACCAGCCGCTCGTGACGATGTCCGTTACTGTGAGCGCCCGGTCCCCCATCACCGTCGTCGTCAGCTCGCGCCCCGGCAGGTAGCTCTCGACCATCACCGTCTCGGGCATGTCATCGGAAAGCTGCGGCGGCGCGTTCGCGCCCTCGGCCACGATGTAGACGCCGACGCTGGAGCCTTCGTTGTTGGGCTTGATCACGTAGGGCAGCGGCAGCAGATGCGTCGCCATCGCCTCGGCCTTCGAGGCCAGACGGCTTTCGGCCACGGGCAGGCCGGCGGCGCGGAAGGCGGCCTTGGATGCCTCCTTGTCCATGGCGAGCGCCGAGGCCAGCACTCCGGAATGGGTATAGGGGATGCGCAGCCATTCCAGCAGGCCCTGAACGCATCCATCCTCGCCGCGGCGGCCGTGCAGCGCGTTGAAGACGACGTCGGGCGCATGGGATTGGAGTTGCGACGGCAGGTCGGGGCCGGCATCGACCTCGACGACCTCGTATCCCGCCTGCCGCAAGGCCGCCGCGCATTCGCGCCCGGATGACAAGGAGACCTCGCGCTCGGCCGAGGGTCCGCCCATCAACACGACGACCTTGGGATGTGTCCCGCTCGACATTCCCAGACTGCCCCATTCGCGCGCCGCTGAACGACGCGTCATTGTTATAACCCATTCCGGGCCTTCCCCGCTTTGCGGGGACCGAATTATTCGCTTGTCACGCGGACGGCTGCCCGACCCGCATGATTTCCCACTCTAGCGTCAGGCCGGAATGCTCGTAAACCCTTTTCCGGACCTTCTCGCCCAGAGCTTCGAGCTCGGCCGCCGTGGCCTCGCCGGCATTGGTGAGGAAATTCGGGTGCTTTTCGTTCATCACCGCGCCGCCGAGCCGTGCCCCGCGCAGCCCGGCCTCGTCGATCACCTTCCAGGCCTTCAGCTCGTGGCTGTCATCAGCGCGCCCCGTGGAGGAAAACCCGGCCGGATTGCGGAAGGTCGAGCCCGCGGTCCTGTCCTTGGTGGGCTGGCTGGCGTCGCGCTTCGCGATCTGCTCCTCCATCCGCGCCTCGAGCGCAGCCGCCTCGCCGGGGCCTGCGTCGAAAACGGCCTCGACGATCACCGCCCCCTCCGGCAAGGAACTGGAGCGATAGCCCAGCTCAAGCGCTTCTGCAGGCAGCACCTCGGTCCGGCCGTCGCGGTGGATCACGCTCACCTCGCGCAGCACATCGGCGACATAGGCCCCGTAACAGCCCGCATTCATCCGCACCGCGCCGCCGATGGCGCCCGGGATGGTGCGCAGGAAGGTCAGGTCGCGCCCCGCCTGCGCCGCCTTGCGCGCGACATGCGAATCGAGCGCGGCCGCGCCGGCCGTGACGCTGCCGTCATCGCCGATCTCGATGCCGTTGAAGCCGCGACCGAGCCGGATCACCACGCCCCGCACCCCGCCATCGCGCACGATCAGGTTCGAGCCGACCCCCATCGGGAAGACCGGCACCGAAGGGTCGAGATCACGCAGGAAATCGGCGAGATCCTCGCGATCGGCGGGCTGGAACAGCCAGTCGGCCGGACCGCCGACCCGCAGCCATGTCAGATCGGAGAGTGGCCGGTTCGGCGTCAGCCGGCCGCGCACCTGCGGCAGAGGATCGGAAAGATCGGTCATCATGCTCCTCCCAGTCGACGCAGCCGCCGCCCGGCGGCCCTCAGGGGCCAGCGCAGCACCGAGGCGCCGCCAGCCATCAGCATCACGCCCAGGACCGGGCCCAGCGCGAAGGTGACCCAGCCCAGAAGCGGCACGCCGATCACCACCAGCACGCTGGCACATTTACGGTGATTGTCGCGCGGCAGCATGGCCGCCATATTGGCCGCAATTAGCCAGAGGCAGGCGGCCGCCAGCGGCAGGGCCTGCACTGCGCTCATCCGTCCTGTCCCAGCCTTGCGGGCAGTGCGCCGGCCCAGGCGCTGATCGTGCCGGCGCCGAGACAGACCACGATGTCGCCCGGCCGCGCCTGCTCGCGCACAAGTCGCGCGAGATCTTCCTCGGAGGTGACGGCGCGGGCATGGCGATGGCCGTGGCGGATCAGCCCGGCGACGAGGTCGTCGCGCCCCGCCCCCTCGATCGGCTCTTCACCAGCAGCATAGATGTCGGAGATGCCGACCACGTCGGCATCGTTGAAGCAGGTGCAGAAATCATCGAAGAGCGAGGACAGGCGGGTGTAGCGATGCGGCTGGTGCACCGCGATCACCCGCCCCTCGCTCGCCTGACGCGCGGCCCGCAGCACCGCGGCGATCTCGACCGGGTGGTGGCCGTAATCGTCGATGATCGCCACGCCGTTCCATTCGCCCACCTTGGTGAAGCGGCGATTGACGCCGCCGAAAGCCGCTAGCGCCGCGCGGATTTCATCGCGCTTCATGCCCAGATGCCGTGCCACCGCGACAGCGGCCAGCGCGTTCGAGACGTTGTGGTCCCCCGGCATCGGCAGGCTGCAGCCCTCGATCACCGCGTCCTCGGCCCGCAGCACGATGTCGAAATGCGCTACGCCAGCCTTGTATGTCAGGTTCGCGGCCCGCACATCGGCCTGCGCGTTGAAACCGAAGGTAACGACCCGGCGATCAGTGATCTTGCCGACCAGCGCCTGCACTTCAGGATGATCGGTGCAGCACACCGCGAGGCCGTAAAAGGGGATGTTCGAGACGAAGTCGAGGAAGCCCTTCCTGAGCCCCTCGATCGAACCCCAGTGATCCATGTGCTCGGGGTCGATATTGGTGACGATGGCGATGGTCGCGGGCAGCCGGTTGAAGGTGCCGTCGCTCTCGTCAGCCTCGACCACCATCCATTCGCCCTGCCCCATCCGGGCGTTCGAGCCATAGGCATGGATGATGCCGCCATTGATGACCGTGGGGTCGAAATGCCCGGCGTCGAGCAGCGTCGCCACCATGGTGGTGGTGGTGGTCTTGCCATGGGTGCCGCCGACAGCGACGTTCGAGCGCAGCCGCATCAGTTCGGCCAGCATCTCGGCGCGGCGCACCACCGGCAGGCCCCGCCGGCGCGCCTCGTCGAGTTCGGGATTGCCCGGCTTGATGGCGGAGGAGATCACCACCACCTCGGCGCCATCGAGGTTCTCCCCCGACTGACCGATGAAGATGCGGGCGCCCAGCCCTTCGAGACGCTCGGTGATCTTCGAGCCCTTCAGGTCCGAGCCCTGGATCGTGTAGCCTTGGTTGAGCAGCACCTCGGCGATGCCGGACATGCCGATCCCGCCGATGCCCACGAAGTGAATCGGACCGACATCGAGCGGCAGTTTCGTGGCGGCGTTCATCGGTTGCGTCCCGTCCATCAAGAATCTTTCCCCTTCTCTGCGTCCACGAGGCGCTCCACAACCCCCGCAAGGCGCTCCGCCGCGTCCGGTACGCCTGCGTCGCGCGCCGCATGGGCCATGCGCATCGCGCCGTCGCTGTCACCGAGCACCAAGGCGATCTTCTCGCTCAGCGCCTCGACGTGGAATTTCTTCTCGGGGAACATGATCGCCGCGCCGGCTTCGACAAGGCCCCGCGCGTTCGCGGTCTGGTGGTCGGCGGCGGCGGAGGCAAAGGGAACGAGGATCGCCGGCCGGCCGATCACGCTCAGATCGGCCACCGTCGACGCGCCGGAGCGGCAGATCACTAGCTGGGCCTCGCTCATCCGGGTCGGCACGTCCGCAAAAAAGGTCTGAACGTCGGCGTCGATGCCCTCGTCGGAATAGTAGGTCGAGACGCGTTGCACGTCCTCTTCGCGGGCCTGATGGCTGACGCGGACCCGGCGGCGCAGCTCTGCTGGCAGGTTGGCGATTGCCGGCGGCACCACGTCCGACAGGATCCGCGCGCCTTGGCTGCCGCCGATCACCAGCACCGACATCGGGTAATCGCCCGGCGGGATATAGGCCGCGCCGACGCGGTCGAGCACGGCGCGTCGTACCGGGTTGCCGGTGTGGACCGCCTCGACACCCGGGGGCAGCTCGGTGGGCCACGTCCCGCATGCCACCGCATGGACACGCCGTGCGAAGAGCGCGTTCACCCGTCCCAGCACGCCATTCTGCTCGTGGATCATCCTCGGCAGCTTGAGCAGTGTTGCCGCGGCCAGCGCCGGGATCGACGGGTAGCCGCCGAACCCCACCACGGCGGCCGGCCGATCGCGCATCATCCGGCTCACCGCCGCGGCGACACCGGCCGTGATGCGAAAGGGCGCGATCGCCTTTGCCGAAAGTCCGCCCCGGGCGAAGGTGGCGGCGCCGACTTGCTCGATCTCGACCTCGCGCGGAAAGCCCTGCGTGTAGCGCGCGCCGCGCGCATCGGTGGAGAGCTTCACCCGCCAGCCACGGGTGAGCATCAGCTCGGCCAGCGCCTGGGCGGGGAACATGTGTCCGCCGGTGCCGCCGGCGGCGATCACGAGGAGCGGCGCCGACATCAGCGGCCCCGCCGCAGCAGGATGTCGCCAATGCCGCCCTGCGGACGGGTGCGGGTAAAGGCCAGAAGCATGCCCAGCGCGATGCCCGACGCGATCACCGAGGAGCCGCCATAGCTCACGAAGGGAAGCGTCATGCCCTTGGCGGGCAGCAGCCGCACCGCGACGCCCATGTTGATCATCGCCTGCACGCCGAAGGCGCAGGCGAGGCCGGTGCCGGCGAGCCGGATGAAGGTGTCGCGTTCCTTCATCAGCCGCAGCAGCGAGCGCACCACCACCGTGGCATAGAGCGCGATGATCACCAGAACGCAGATCAGGCCGTATTCCTCGGCCGCCACCGCAATGATGAAATCGGTATGCGCATCGGGCAGCGACCATTTCACCTGCCCCTCACCAACGCCGACACCGAAGAAGCCGCCCTCGCGGATCGCGTTGGTGGCGTAGCCCAGCTGGGTATTGGGATCGACTTCGGCGGCAAGGAAGCCGTCGATGCGGCGCGCGAAGTGTTCGGAGTTGCTATAGGCCAGCGTGCCGCCGGCGACGACGGCGCCAGCAAGGCCGAGAAGCAGCACCATCGGTGCGCCGCCCACGAAATACATCACGCCCCAAGAGAACAGCACCAGCGCCGCCTGACCGAAATCGGGCTGCAGTGCGAGGAACATCACGATGGTGAAGGCAAGCGCAAAGGACCACATCCGCCCCGGAGGGCCGGAGGGCTCCATCCCCGCGGCCATGAACCAGGCCGCCACCACCACGAAGCCGGGCTTGAGGAACTCGGAGGGCTGCACGGAGGCAAAGCCGAAGGAGAACCAGCGCACGGCGCCCTTGCCGAAATCGGTGCCGAAGAACGGCAGCAGCA
The DNA here is from genome assembly GCF_900172345.1 of Limimaricola soesokkakensis. Taxonomy (GTDB): domain Bacteria; phylum Pseudomonadota; class Alphaproteobacteria; order Rhodobacterales; family Rhodobacteraceae; genus Limimaricola; species Limimaricola soesokkakensis. Next base: position 376,713 of record NZ_FWFY01000001.1, on the reverse strand, counting down.
TCAGCGCGACGAAGGCGCCCGCGAATCCCAGCACCGCGAGACGGCGCACCATCTGCGGGGTCATCATCGAGATGCCCATCATCACCGCGAGTGAGACGATGCCGAAGAAGGCCTGGCGGCTGACGTAATAGAACGGGTCGAGACCGTTGCGCGAGGCCAGCGGCGGCGAGGCCGCGAGGCCCAGCAGGATGCCGATCGCAAACAGCAACAGGATGCAGGACATGGTCCAGACATCGATGGTGCGCCACCAGCGCGGGAGTATCGGATCGACGGTCCTGACCGGGACCGCCCCATGCACCATTTCGGTCATGAACCTGCTGCCTGATTGCCTCTGCCCTGCCCGCTTGTGCGGGTCTGCGGGAGAGACTAGCGCGCTCATGCCGGATTGACCATGAAAATAACGTCCAGTCTTTGCCGCCACGAGGCTTGAGCCCGTGGCAGAAAAGCGGCAGGTGCCCAGTCATGAACAATATTCGGCAGATCAACACCCTGATCCTCGGGGCCGGCGCCGCCGGTCTTTTCGCGGCCATCCATGCGGGGGGCGACGCGCTGGTGATCGATCACGCCCGCAACCCCGGCGAGAAGATTCGCATTTCGGGCGGCGGCCGCTGCAACTTCACCAACCTGCGGACCGCGCCTGAATGTTTTCTCGGCGCGAATCCCCATTTCCACAAATCGGCGCTGGCGCGCTACACGGCTTGGGATTTCCTCGACCTGGTGCAGAAGCACGGCATCGCCTGGCATGAAAAGACGCTGGGCCAGCTGTTCTGCGACGGCAAGGCCACCCAGATCGTCGCCATGCTGCTGACCGAGATGCGCGAAGCCGGCGCCGAATTGTCGCTCGAGACATCGCTGGTCGAACTGTCCCGCGAGGAGAGCGGGTTCCGGGCGGTGATCGAACGCGCGGGCCAACGCGAGTCGATCCGCGCGGCCCGCGTCGTCGTGGCGACGGGCGGCAAGTCGATTCCCAAGATGGGCGCGACGGGTCTGGCCTACCGGATCGCCGAACAGTTCGGCCTGCCGCTGGCCGAAACGCGGCCGGGACTCGTGCCGCTGACCTTTCCCGACCGTTTCGCCGGGCTGTCCGGCGTGGCGCTACCAGTGCGCGCGCAGGCCGACGGCCCCGCCTTCGACGAGGCGCTGCTCTTCACCCATCGCGGCCTATCAGGCCCCGCGATCCTGCAGGCCTCCTCCTATTGGCGCGAGGGCGGCGAGATCCGCCTCGATCTCGCCCCTAGCGGCACGCTTGCCGAAAGCCTCCGCGCGGCGCGGCGCAGCGACGGGAAGAAGGCGTTGAAGACGGTTCTGGCGCAGCATCTGCCTGCGCGGCTGGTCGAGGCCTGGGTCACGGAGCATCCGATGCAGGGCAACATGGCGGACCAATCCGACCGTGCCATCGATGCGCTCTGCGAGGGCTTGCGGAATTGGCGGCTCACCCCCACCGGCACCGAGGGCTACCGCACGGCAGAGGTGACCCTGGGCGGTGTTTCGACCGATGCCCTGTCATCGAAGACGATGGAGGCCAAATCGGTGCCGGGGCTGCATTTCATCGGCGAATGCGTCGACGTCACCGGCTGGCTCGGCGGCTACAACTTTCAATGGGCCTGGGCGTCGGGCTTTGCTGCGGGGACGGCGATCGCGCAGGGCGGCTGAGCGCCCCGCGGCCCTTAGAGGAGCCCTCGGACGCAGGCTACGAAATCATCGCCGCGCTTCTCGAAGTTGTCGTACTGGTCGAAGCTCGCCGCCGCGGGCGCCAGCAGAACCACCTCGCCCGGCTCGGCCTCTTCCATGGCGCGCTTCACCGCGACCGCCATCGTGCCGCACACCTCCGCCTCGACGCCCGAGAGCTTCACCGCGAAGGCCTCGGCCTCGCGGCCGATCACATAGGCCTTGGCGACATGCGACAGGCCCTCGCCCAGCCCCGACAGGCCGCCCTCCTTCTCCAGCCCGCCACAGATCCAGCGGATGCGCGGAAAGGCCGCAAGGGCCTTGGCGGCTGCGTCGACATTGGTGGCCTTGCTGTCGTTGACGAAGGCCACGCCATCCTTTTCGGCCACGCGCTGCGAGCGATGCGGCAGGCCGGGATAGGAGCGCAGCGCCGCTTCGATGCCGCGCGGGCCGAGGCCAAGGCTGCGCGCCACGGCCCAAGCGGCGCAGGCGTTCTGGTGGTTATGCGCGCCCGGCAGACCGGGGATGTCGCGCAGATCGACCGAGGCCACCTGCCGCCCCTTGCGGTATTCGGCGAGAAAGCCCTTGCGCGCGAAGACGTTCCAGCCCGGACCGGTCAGCTTGCGCCCCGAGGAGATGGCGATGACGCGATCGTCGGCCATTCCCGTGGCGAGCTGATTGGCAAGGTATCGCCCCTCGTTCTCGTCGACGCCGATCACGGCGCGGTCCGGCCCGCCTTCGGAGAACAGTCGTCGCTTGGCGGCGAAGTAGCCGCCCGGCCCGGCATGCCGGTCGAGGTGATCGGGCGAGAGGTTGGTCAGCACCGCGATATCGGGGGTCAGGGCGCGCGCCAGCTCGGTCTGGTAGCTCGACAGCTCCAGCACCACCACCTCGCCGTCATGCGGCGGATCGAGGTCGAGCACGCCGCGGCCGATATTGCCGGCAAGCTGCGCCGGCCGGCCGTTCTCGGTGAGGATGTGGTGGATCAGCGCCGAAGTGGTCGATTTGCCGTTCGAGCCGGTAACGGCGACGATGCGCGGCATCGTGTCGAACTGGTCGAAGCCCTCGGCGGCGAAGCTGCGGAAGAACAGGCCAATGTCGTTGTCGACCGGCACCCCCGCCTCCCAGGCCGCGGCGATGGCGGCGTGCGGCGCCGGGTAAAGATGCGGGATGCCCGGCGAGGTGACGAGCAGCGACACGCCCTCGAAGGCGCTCGCGCGTGTCAGGTCGCGCAGCTCGATCCCCTCGGCTTCGGCCGCCTCGCGCCCAGAGGGGCCGTCATCCCAGGCGACGACCTGCGCACCGCCCGCCTTCAGCGCCGCCGCGGTTGCCCGGCCGGACCGGCCCAGCCCCAGCACCGCGACGGTCTGGCCCTCATGTCCGCGAACCGGGATCATAGCTCTCTCCGTGGAATGCGCCTCAGCGCAGCTTCAGCGTGGCGAGGCCGATCATCGCGAGGATCAGCGAGATGATCCAGAAGCGGATCACGATCTGCGGCTCGGACCAGCCCTTCTTCTCGTAATGGTGGTGGATCGGCGCCATCAGGAACACCCGGCGGCCGGTGCGCTTGAAGTAGAGCACTTGGATGATCACCGAGAGCGCCTCGACCACGAAGAGGCCGCCGACGACCGACAGCACGATCTCGTGCTTGGTCGCCACCGCGATGGCGCCGAGGCCACCACCCAGCGCGAGGCTGCCGGTGTCGCCCATGAAGACCGCCGCGGGCGGCGCGTTGTACCACAGGAAGCCCAGCCCGCCGCCGATCAGCCCCATGGTGAAGATCAGGATCTCGCCGGTGTCGGGTACGTAGTGGACGCCCAGATACTCGGTGAAGTCGGTTCGGCCCACCGCGTAGGCGATGACGCCGAAGGCTCCGGCGGCGATCATCACCGGCATGATCGCGAGTCCGTCGAGACCGTCCGTCAGGTTCACCGCGTTGGCGGCGCCGACGATCACCACCATGGCAAAGGGTACGAACAGAATGCCGAGGTTGAGCAGCATCTCGTTATAGACCGGAAAGGCGAGCTGGTTGGTGAGGTTGTCGGGATGGTACATCGCCGCCCACCAGCCCGCGAGACCGGCGATGGCGAAGCCGATCAGCAGCCGCAGCTTGCCCGAGACGCCGTCCGTGTTCTGCTTGCGAACCTTCGCGTAATCATCGGCGAAACCGATCATCGCGAAGCCCAGCGTCACGAAGAGCACCATCAGCACGTAGGGGTTGTCGAGCCGCGCCCAGAGCAGCGTCGAGGTCATCACCGCGCCGACGATCAGGAGCCCGCCCATGGTCGGCGTGCCTGCCTTGACGAAATGCCCCTCCGGCCCGTCGGTGCGGATCGGCTGACCCTTGCCTTGGGTGCGGCGCAGCACGTTGATCAGCGGCGGCCCGAACAGGAACCCGAACAGCAGCGACGTGAGGAAGGCCCCGCCGGCACGGAAGGTGATGTAGCGAAACAAGTTGAAGAAGTCGCCGCCGTCGGACAGCAGCGTCAGCAGATAGAGCATGGGCCTCAGGCCTCCTTGTCGCCGGAGAGGGTCCGTTGCCCCAGTTTGCGGATCGCGTCAACAAGACGGCTGACATGGCTGCCCTTGGAGCCCTTGACCAGCACGACATCGCCGGAATCGACCAGCCGCGCGGTTTCGGGGATCAACTCCTCGACCTTCTCGACCCAACGACCGCGCTGCGCATCGGGCAGCGCCTCGTGCAGCGCGCGCATTCTCGGGCCCACGCAATGCACGGTCCTGAGCGCCGCCATGGACGGATCGGCGGCCATCTCGGCATGCATCTCGCGCTCGCGCGGGCCCAGCTCCAGCATGTCGCCGAGAATCGCGATGCGGCGACCGCGATGCACCCGGCCCACGCCGTCGCGGGTCTGCGCCGCAGCCAGCACCGCGAGCGCGGCCGAGAGCGAGGTCGGGTTGGCGTTGAAAGCGTCGTCGATCAGTTCCAGCGTCTCGCCGTCGCGGGCCGGGTCGAGCACCACGGTCTCGCGGGTCCCGCGTCCAGCCGGCGGCGCCCAGGCCGAGAGGTTGCAGATGGCGCGTGCACGGTCGGCGCCCAGTGCCTGTGCCACGGCAATGACGCCCAGCGCGTTGACCATGAAATGCCGCCCCTCGGTCGCGACCTTGAGCGACACCTCGGTGCGCCATAGCCGGGCCCGCCCCACCGTGACTCCGTCGCGCACATGCGCTTCCTTGAGGCGGTGGTGGTTGCTGACGCCGTTGCCGAAACCGATGATCCGCGCCCCGGCGGCACGGGCCGCGGCGCGCAGGATCGGGCTGGTCGGCAGGTCGCCATTGACCACGGCGCAGCCGCCCGGCTCCAGCCCCTCGAAGATCGCGGCCTTTTCACGCGCGATCCCCTCGACATTCTCGAAGGCCTCGAGATGGACGGCGGCGACGGTCGTGATCATCGCCACGTGCGGCCGTGCCATGCGCGCCAGCGGCGCGATCTCGCCGGGGTGGTTCATGCCGATCTCGATCACCGCGAAATCGGTGTCGGCAGGCATCCGCGCCAGTGTCAGCGGCACGCCCCAATGGTTGTTGTAGCTCGCCTCGGCCGCATGGACCCGTCCCTGCCCCTCAAGGGCCGCGCGCAGCATCTCCTTGGTCGAGGTCTTGCCGACCGAACCGGTGATCGCGGCGACGCGGGCCCGGGTACGGGCACGACCCGCGATGCCGAGCCGCTCCAGCGCCGGCAGCACCTCGTCGACGAGCAGGAGCGGCGCGTCTTCGGCCAGGCCCTCCGGAATGCGGCTCACCATCGCGGCCGCGGCACCCTTCTCGAGCGCCTGCGCCACGAAATCATGCCCGTCGCGCGCCGCCTCCAGCGCCACGAAGAGATCGCCGGGCTTTAGGGTGCGGGTATCGATCGAGACGCCAGTAGCGCTCCATCCCGTGGTGGCGCGCCCACCGGTCGCGGTGGCGGCGTCGGCTGCGGTCCAGAGCGTCATGCATGGCCCTCCAACGCGGCCACGGCGACCGAGGCCTGCTCGGCATCGTCGAAGGGCAGGATGTCGTCGCCGACGATCTGGCCGGTCTCGTGGCCCTTGCCGCAGATCAGCAGCGCATCGCCCGGCCCCAGCGCATCGACACCGCGCAGGATCGCCTCGGCGCGGTCGCCGGTCTCGGTGATGCTCTCGGCGCCGCCCACCACGCCGCGCGCGCCCGCCATCACGGCGGCGCGAATCGCTGCGGGATCCTCGCTCCGGGGGTTGTCGTCGGTGACGATCACCGCTTCGGCATTGTGAGCGGCGGCCGCGCCCATCAGCGGTCGCTTGGTACGATCGCGGTCACCGCCCGCGCCGACGATGGCGATGATCCGTCCCATCACATGCGGGCGCAGAGCCTTGAGCGCCGTCTCCACCGCATCCGGCGTATGCGCGTAATCCACGAAGACGGTGCCGCCATTGCCGCGCTGGGCGGCGAGCTGCATCCGGCCGCGCACCGTAGTGAGCTCCGGCAGCGACCGGAATACCTCGTCGGGGTCTTCGCCCGCACCAATGACAAGAGCGGCGGCCAAAAGCACATTCTCGGCCTGGAAACCGCCGACGAGATCGAGCCGGCACATCCGGGCCGTGCCCTGCCAAGCAAAACGCAGCTCCTGCCCGGTGGCGTCGAAACGTTGCGCCAGAAGCCTGAGCCGCGCCCCCTCGGCACGACCGACCCCGATCACCTCCTGGCCGCGCGCAGCGCAGCGTCGGGCGATCTCGGCACCCTTGGGATCATCGAGATTGACCGCAACCACGCCCTCATCGGGCAGCACCCGGTCGAACAGCGCCAGCTTGGCCTCGAAATAGGCCTCGAAGCTGTGGTGATAATCGAGATGGTCCTGGCTGAAATTGGTGAAGCCCGCCGCGGCCGGGATCACCCCGTCGAGTCGGTGCTGATCAAGCCCGTGGCTGGAGGCTTCCATCGCCACGTGGGTCACGCCTTCGCGCGCGGCCTGAGCCAGCGCGCGGTGCAGGGTGATCGGCTCGGGCGTCGTGTGCTTGAGCGGGTGGGTCCATGCCCCCTCGACCCCCGTGGTGCCGAGATTGACGGCGCGGCGGCCCATCGCGACCCAGATCTGGCGTGCAAATGTAGAAACGGAGGTCTTGCCGTTGGTGCCGGTGACGGCAACGATGGTTTCCGGCGTCGGGCCGAACCACAGTGCAGCGGCGCGCGCCAGCGCCTGTCGCGGCTCCTCGGCCACGATCAGCGCCACCTCGCTGCCCGACAGGGCGGGCGCGGCGATGCGGGCACCTTCGGCATCGGTAAGAATCGCGACAGCGCCCTTTTCGAGCGCAACTTCGACGAAGCCTGCCCCATGCGCGACGCTGCCCGGCAGCGCCGCGAAGAGATGACCCGGCCGCACCTCGCGGCTATCCACCGAAAGCCCGGTCAGGCGCGCCTCGCGGCCGCCTTGCGCCGTCAGCCCCAATTCGGCCAGCGTGGCCTGTTTGCCGTCCATGTCAGCCCCTCGCCGCCCTAGTTCGCGGCCAGCGATATACCCTCATAGGGCGCACCTTCAACCTGCGGCCGGAGCCCCAGCAGCGGTGCCGTACGCCGGATCATCTCGGCGGCCACCGGTACGGCGGTCCAGCCGGCGGTGCGGCGCGGGATCGAACCCGTGGTTTCCACCGGTTCGTCGAAGGTCACCACGAAGACGTATTTCGGATCGGTGGCCGGGAACATGCCGGCGAAGGTGGAGATCACCTTGTCCTTGTAATAGCCGCCGCCGTTTTCCTTGGGCTTGTCGGCGGTGCCGGTCTTGCCACCGACCTCGTAGCCTTCGACATCGCCCAGACTCGCGGTGCCGCGGCTGACCACGGCGCGCAGCATGGCGCGGGTCGCGGCGGCGGTCTGCTCGCTGACCACCCGCTCCCCGGGAGCACGGTTGGCCTTGTGCAGCAGCGTCGGCGTAACCTTGAGACCGCCATTGGCCAGTGTCGCGTAGCCGGCGGCGAGATGCAGCGGCGTGACCGAGAGGCCGTGGCCATAGGAGATGGTCATGGTCGAGATCTCGGACCATTGCGCCGGCAGCAGGGGCTTGCCGGTGGGCGCTTCGATCATCTCAACCGCCGTGGGTTCGAGCATGCCGAGCTCTCCCAGGAATTCCCGTTGCTTCTCCGCGCCGAACATCAGCGCGATGCGCGAGGTGCCGATGTTGGAGCTCTCGACGATCACGTCGGTGGCCGAGAGCTGCGGGCCGTAGTCGTGGAAGTCGCGGATTCGGAACCGGCCCCAAGTCATCGGACCCTTGGTGTCGATCATGGTCGAGGGCTGGATCAGGCCCATCTCGAGCCCCTGCGCCACGGCGAAGATCTTGAACACCGAGCCCAGTTCGTAGACGCCCTGCACCATGCGGTTGAAGAGCGGGCTGTCGGCGGGCGAGCCTTTGGTCAGCGGCCGGGGCCGGTTGTTCGGGTCGAAGTCTGGCAGGCTCGCCATGGCGACGATCTCACCGGTCTTGGCCTCCATCAGCACCGCCGCCGCCCCGCGCGCGTTGAGCAGATTCATGCCGCCCAGCAGGACCTCTTCAACCGCAGATTGCACGGTAAGGTCGAGAGACAGCCTGAGCGGAGCCCCCTCATTGGCAGGATCGCGCAAATAGGCATCGAATCGGCGTTCCACCCCCGCAACGCCGATCACCTCGGCCGATGAGACCCCTTCGCGGCCATAGCTGGCGCCGCCCAGGATATGCGCGGCGATCGGCCCGTTTGGATAGATCCGCATTTCGCGCGGACCGAACAACAGGCCCGGATCGCCGATGTCATGCACCGCCTGGCGCTGCTCGGGGCTGATCTGCTTGCGGATCCACATGAACTTGCGCGGGCCGGTGAAATCCTCGAGCAACTCCTGCTCGTCGAGTTCCGGGAAGATCCGCACCAGTTCGGCCGCCGAGCGAACCGGGTCGACCATCTGCGGCGGCTGCGCATAGAGCGCGTAGGTATCGAGATTGGTGGCGAGGATCCGACCCTTGCGATCGGTAATGTCGGCACGCTGGGCAATGATCGGGTTGCCGGAGGCGGACGCGCGGGGTTCCTCGGCAGGCGCGCCTGCCATGCCCCCCATCTTCAAGCCGATGGCCCCAAAGGCAAGGAAGAAGCAGCCGCCCAACACCAACAGCCGGCCCTCGGCGCGCGAACGGGCACGGTCGCGGTTTTCCTCGTGACGCAGTCGCAGGTTCTCGCGCTCGATCGCGTCGGGATTTTCGCCGCGCTCGCGCGCCTTGAGGATTCGCGCCAGCGGGCGCAACGGCCGTCTGATCACAGCGGTTCCTCATCGGTGTTCATGAAGGCCGAAGACACCTCGACCGGGTTCATGATCGGCGGCAGCATCTCGGGCGGAAAGCCGACCTGTTCGATCTGGCCGAAGGCCTCGGGGCGCAGCGGCAGCAGACCCAGCCGGTCGAAGTTCAGGTCGGCGAGGTCGCGTAGCCGGTCGGGACGGTTGAGATAGGCCCATTCGGCGTTGAGCATGCCCAGACGGGCATGTGCCGCGCCGATCCGCGCATAGAGCTGGCGCACCTCGCGCAGGCTCTGCTGCGTGCTGTAATTCTCCTGATAGGCCCAGAAGCCCAAGGCGACGACGGCCAGCGCCGACAGCACGTAGATCACGCCCCTCATCGACGTTTCTCCCCTTTGTCCAGAATAGGCATGCCCAGCGCGGCCGGATCGGCCCGCCCCGCCGGGGCTGTGGTGCGCCGCGCCACCCTGAGCCGCGCCGAGCGAGCGCGCGGGTTGGCGGCAAGTTCCTCGTCGTCGGGCCCGGCGGCCTTGCGCCCGACCAGTTCGAAGGCCGGCGGCGGCCCCTCGACCTCGGGGGCGAAGCGGTTGGCGTTGCCGGTGGCACCGGCGCGCAGCTGCATGAAGCGTTTGACCATGCGGTCCTCGACCGAGTGGAAGGTCACCACGCCCAGCAGCCCCCCGGGCTTCAGCGCCCGCTCGGCCGCGGCGAGCCCTTCGTAGAGCTCGTCATATTCCTCGTTCACCGCGATGCGCAGCGCCTGGAAGCTACGGGTCGCCGGATTGGACTGGCCCGGCTTCTGGCGTGGCAGGCATCGCGCGATGATCTCGGCCAGTTGCAGCGTCGTGGTGACGGGGCGCGCAGCGACGATGGCGCGGGCGATGCGGCGGCTCTGCCGCTCCTCGCCATAGAGGAACAGGATCCGCGCGAGATGCGCCTCGTCCGCCTCGTTGACGATATCGGCGGCCGAGGGACCGGTGGTGCCCATGCGCATGTCGAGCGGGCCGTCCTTCTGGAAGGAGAATCCGCGCTCGGGCTGGTCGATCTGCATCGAGGAGACGCCGAGATCGAGCACGACGCCGTCGAGCGGCTCGCCCGCGAGTTGATCGAGTTGAGAGAATCGCCCCTCGCGCATCTGCAGCCGGTCACCATATTGCCCGGCCCAAGCCTTGGCCATCTCGAAGGTCGAGGGATCGCGATCCACCGCGAATACCTTGTCGGCGCCGGCATCGAGCAGCGCCCGCGTATAGCCGCCCGCACCGAAAGTGCCGTCGAGCCAGACCCCCTGGATCGGCTGCAGCGCCGCGATCAGCGGCCGCAGCAATACCGGCACATGAGGCGCATCAACCATGGTTCAGAGCCCTTCCACGAGGCTGAGCGGGTCGAAGCCCTCGGGCTGTTCCTCGAGCCAGTCGGTGACCTCCTGGCCCACGGTCTGCTCGAATGTGTCGGCTTTCCAGATCTCGAAATAGTCGCCGACGCCCATGAACAGAACCTCGCCCTGCTCCAGCCCCAGCTTGCGACGCTGGCGGATCGGCATGACGATCCGGCCGTCGCGGTCGACCTCGAGCTTCATCGACTGGCCAAGATAGAGCCGGCTGACCATCTGCTTTTGCTTGGAGCCGGCGGGCATGGCCCGGATCTGGGCCGCGATACGGTCGAATTCCTCGACCGAATAGACCCGCAGGTTGTCCTTAAGATGGTCACCGAACTGCAGGTAAAGCTTGGGAGAAAGTCCCTCGGTCCAATCCGGATCACCGGCTTCGAGCACGCGGCGGAAGTCGGCCGGGATGGACATGCGCCCTTTCCCGTCGATCTTCTGCGGATACTCTCCGGTGAAACCCAGCACGCGTATCGAGACCCTTGCCCATGCCCGCCCAGGTCAGAGACCTCGTGATACGAAAACGGCGGACCGAGCTGCTGCCACTGCTCGATCCGCCGCATCGTCCCGTTTCCGGGATGTCCGATCGCGCGCGCCACCTGGGGGGATGTCTGCTCGCTCGCGCGCCGGATCTCTTGTTAGAAAACAGCGGGTTGCCTGTATGAACCTGCTAATTTTTTGCCGATGGGGTCTTGGTGCCCCTAGTCCGTTTGTCCACCGTTTCCTTGGCCACAGGGATGCCATGGGAATTCATGGGAGGCAACAAATTTCAGGTCTAAAATGCCGGTTCGAGGGACGGTCTTTACCCCCCGCTCCCTAAAAATTCCGCCGATTTCGTCGAAAAACCACACGATCTAGAGATCATGCCGATGCAAATACAAGATATTGCGATTTGAGATTGTGACCTAAAATCCTCGCCTTTCCAAAAGAGCGGCGCGGTTCGCTTAGCGGCATCCCGCGCAGGGATCGGCAAAAAGCCCCACATTCTCAACAGAGTCGCCTAAGTTGTGGATAAGACCGGGGATAACCCTACCAACCTGCCCGAATCGACAGGCTCGATTCGAATAACGGCCCAGAGGTTCCATGAGTTCCCGGCCCGAGATCCCATGAGATCCCGGACCGGGGCGCGATCAGGCCATGCCGCCTGCGATCAGCCCATGTGCGATCTTGGCATAGGCCTCGGACATGGCCCCTTCGCCGGCCGCCACAGGTGTCCCCGCATCGCCCGCAAGACGCGTGTCGAGATCGATGGGCAAGCTACCCAACAGAGGCACGCCCAGCCGCTCGGCCTCGAGCCCCACACCGCCATGGCCGAAGATATGCGCCTCGTGGCCGCATTGCGGGCATATATAAAGAGACATGTTCTCTATCAGGCCCAGCACCGGGGTCTTGAGCGTCTTGAACATGTCGATCGCCTTGCGGGCATCGAGCAGCGCCACGTCCTGCGGCGTCGACACCACGAGCGCGCCGGTCAGATGCGTGCGCTGGCACAATGTAAGCTGCACGTCGCCGGTGCCGGGCGGCAGGTCGACGATCAGCACGTCGAGCTCGCCCCAGGCCACCTGGCCGATCAATTGCTGCAGCGCCCCCATCAGCATCGGGCCGCGCCAGACCACCGCCTTGTCGGGGTCCACCATAAGCCCGATCGACATCATGGTGACGCCATGTGCATGCAGCGGCTCGATGGTTTTGCCGTCCGGCGAGCCGGGGCGCTTGTTCACCCCCATCATGCGTGGCTGCGAGGGGCCGTAGATGTCGGCGTCGAGCAACCCGACGCGCCGCCCTTGGCGCGCCAGCGCCACGGCGAGATTCGAGGCGACGGTCGATTTGCCCACGCCGCCCTTGCCAGATCCCACCGCGAGAATGCGGTCGACGCCGGCGACCCGCTGCGGCCCGGTCTGACCGGGGGCCTGCGGCGTCGGATGACGACCGATCTTGAGCGAGGGCGCCTCGCCCTGCGGCGCCTGCTTCGCAGCGGGGCTCGCCGGACCATGCGCCGTCAGCAGAACGCTGACATGGTCGACGCCGGGAAGCGCCGCCACCGCGGCCTCGGCCGCCCGGCGGACCGGCTCCATGCCACGCGCGGCGTCGGAATCGGAAGCCTCGATGACGAACCGCACATGGCCGCCATCGATTCCAATGGCGCGGACCATGTCGCGCGTCACCAGATCGCCGCCACCGGGCAGCCCGATGCGGCGCAATTCGTCGAGGATTTGGTCACGCGTCACTGTCATCTCGGTTCCGTTTCCTATGTTCCATCAGGGCCCTGCCCGATTGTCGCGCAAGACTCGTGCTTTGCCGCCCAATGCGCAAGCAGCCACGAAAAAGCTGACGTGACGCTAAGGAAGACCATGTTTTCATGAAATTTTTACCATGCGCTCGCTGCATAGCAGCATTGTCGTTCCGAGGGATTGTGCATCCGCAGCACGTGGCTATTTTGATCCTCGAAGACGCAATACGGCGCCTTCGACGACCGGTCCCGAGATCTGGGATCGACCAGAACTGAGCAGACCGGCCCGCCGATTGGGCCCCGAATGAAAGAGGTATGCGACATGGCATACACGACCGAAACCCGCAGCGCCGGCCTGGGCCAGCGCATCGCCGCCTTCCGCGCCACTCTGGCCGACCGTGTGGCGAAGAACAAGATCTATCGCTCGACTTACAACGAGCTGCAGGCGCTGAGCGATCGCGATCTGGCCGATCTCGGCCTGAGCCGTTCGATGATCAAGCGCGTGGCGATCGAGGCCGCCGAGGCCAAGTAAAAGTTTCCCAGTTCCCGACCGGTTCCTCCTCCTCCCTGAACCGGTCGCGAGCCGCGGTCCCGCCCCTCCTCCTCCCTGGGTGGCCCGCAACGAGGCGACGGCATCTTCCTCCTCCCTGATGCCGTCGCCTTGAAGAACGACAGAGTTACGGGCCGCCCCCTCCTCCTCCCTGGGGCGTGCACGTAGATCAGACCGGCAGGGTCCTCCTCCTCCCTGACCCGGCCGGTCGCACACCACGGGCGCTTCTCCTCCTCCCTTAGAGCGCACGCGGACCATAGAGCGGCGGGGCTTCCTCCTCCCTGCCCCGTCGCTCGCAGGAATTCACGGATACGGGCCGCCCCCTCCTCCTCCCTGGGGCGCGCACGTAGATCAGACCGGCAGGGTCCTCCTCCTCCCTGACCCAGCCGGTCGCACACCACGGGCGCTTCTCCTCCTCCCTTGGAGCGCACGCGGATCAGAGCGACGGGACTTCCTCCTCCCTGTCCCGTCGCTCGCGAAATTCGAATACGGGCCGTTCCCTCCTCCTCCCTGGAACGGCGCGCATCAGACCGGCGGGGTCCTCCTCCTCCCTGACCCCGCCGGTCGCACAGGATACGGATGCCCCTCCTCCCAAAACGGCATTCGTTGCATAGACCGGCCGGGCCCTCCTCCTCTCTGGTTCGTGCCGGTCGACCGAGACGGTAGCGGGTTCTCCTCCTCCTCCCTGAGGATCCGCCGACCGGAACAGACGGCGGCGCCCCTCGTCCCTGGGCGTCGCCGTTTCTCGTTTTGGGCCTTTCCATTCCCCGCGACGCGTGCAGATTGACGGCATGACCTCGCTCGCGCTCCTGCCCGCCCTGATGGGCTTCGCCCTCGTGACCCTGTTCACGCCGGGGCCGAACAACTTCATGCTGATGGCCTCGGGCGCCAATTTTGGGCTTCGCCGCTCGGTACCGCACATGGCGGGCGTGGCGCTGGGATTTGCCGGCATGGCCGGACTCGTAGGCCTCGGGCTGGCACGGGTGTTCGAGCTGTGGCCCGCGCTGACCACGGTGCTGCGGATCGCCTCGATCGGCTTCCTGCTATGGCTGGCCTGGAAGATCGCCACTGCGGCGCCGAAATCGGCCGACGCGCCCGAGACCGAAGGCCGCCCCCTCACCTTCCTGCAGGCGGCGGCGTTCCAGTGGGTAAACCCCAAGGCCTGGGCGATGTCGGTGACGGCGACCAGCGCCTATGTCGGGGATGCCGGGCTCTGGGGTGTGGCGATGGTGGTGGCGGTCTTCGCCGCGATGGGCACGGTTTCGGCTGGGCTATGGACCGTGCTCGGGACTTCGCTGCGGCGCCTGCTGTCGCGGCCCCGCCGTCTCAGGATCTTCAACGTCACGATGGCGGCGCTGCTGGTCGCCACCCTCTGGCCGATCCTCGCGGCGCTCTGACGAGAAACGCCGGAGACCTGTCTGGCCCCCGGCGTCGCAGTCGTTTCCGTCGGCGTGAGCCTCAGACCTCAGCCTTCGGCATAGGCCTGCATCACCTCGTCGGAAGCGTCGACATTGGTGGTGACGGTCTGCACGTCGTCGTCATCCTCGAGCGTCTCGACCAGCTTCATCAGCTTCGCGAATTCCTCGGCGCCGAGCGGCGTGCGGTTCTGCGGCTTCCAGATCAGCTTGGTGGTCTCGCTCTCGCCGAGCGATGCCTCAAGGGCCGTCGCCACCTCGTTGAGATCGGTGTCGGCGCAATAGATCCAATGGCCGTCCTCGTCGCTCTCGACATCCTCGGCACCGGCTTCGATCGCGGCCATCATCACCGAGTCGGCGTCGCCGACTTCGGGCTTGTAGAAGATCTCGCCCTTGCGATCGAACATGAAGGACACCGAGCCGGTCTCGCCGAGATTGCCGCCGCTCTTGCCGAAGGTCGAGCGCACGTTCGAGGCGGTTCGGTTGCGGTTGTCGGTCATCGCCTCGACGATGACGGCGACGCCGCCGGGACCGTAGCCCTCGTAGCGGATCTCGTCATAGCTCTCGGCGTCACCGCCCTGCGACTTCTTGATGGCGCGGTCGATCACGTCCTTGGGGACCGAGACCGACTTGGCCTCCTTCACGGCCATGCGCAGGCGCGGGTTCTTGTCAGGATCGGGATCGCCCATCTTGGCGGCGACAGTGATCTCCTTGGAGAGCTTCGAGAACAGCTTGGAGCGCGCGGCGTCCTGCCGCCCCTTGCGGTGCTGGATGTTGGCCCATTTGGAATGGCCGGCCATGGCGGGGCTCCTGTCGTGATATGCGAAAGTCCGGGTCTCTATATGCCAGCCCCTGCAAAGGGGGCAAGCGGGCACTCAGAGCGGAAAGAACAGAGGGATCACCAAAGAGGCGGTGAGCGCGGTCAGCACGTTCAGCGGCACGCCGATCTTCAGGAAATCAGAGAACTTGTAGCCCCCCGGTCCGTAGACCAGCGTGTTGGTCTGATAGCCGATCGGTGTCGCGAAGGCGGCCGAAGCGCCGAACATCACCGCCACGATCAGCGGCCGCGGATCGACGCCCAAAGCCTGCGCCAGACCGATTGCCACCGGCGTCAGGATCACCGCCACGGCGTTGTTCGACACGATCTCGGTCAGCACGGAAGCCAACAGATAGACCACCAGCACCAGCGCCCAGCTCGGCAGATGCATGAGACTGGGTGTCAGCCAGTCGACCAGCAGCGACACCGCGCCGGAATGGTCGAGCCCCGCTCCCACTGCCAGCATCCCGAAGATCAGCGCCAGCAAGCGCCCGTCGATGAAGCCGAACGCCTCGTCGGCATCGATGCAGCGGGTCAGCAGCACCACCGCCACGCCGATGAAGCTCATCACCGCGATGTTGGCGACACCGATAGCCGAGAGGCCAACGATGGCAAAAAGCACCGCGATCACGATCGGTGCATGGCTGCGACGATACGCACGCTCGGTCGGCTGGGCGACATTGACAAGGTTCATGTCGGTGGCAAGCCGCTGGATATCGGCCATCGCGCCTTCGAGCAGCAGCGTATCGCCGACCCGCACCACAAGATCGTCGATCTGACGGCCGATGTTCTTGTCCCGGCGATGCACCGCGAGGGTATAGACGCCGTAGCGGCGGCGCAGGCGCAGATCGCCGAGCTTGCGGCCCACCATGCGGCAGTCGGGCGTGATCAGCACCTCGACCGTGGTGGTTTCCACCGCCGACACCTGATCGACCCGGCGCAGGCTCTTGTTGGCCTGAAGTGACAGGAGTTCGGTCATCGCGGTCCGCAGCACCACCCGATCGCCTACCTCGAGCGTGACGCCGGTGAGGTTGCGCCTGAGCGAGGCGTCGCCGCGCACCACGTCGATCAGCCGCACGCCGTCGCGCTTGAACAGCTGCACATCGGTGACCTCGCGGCCGATCAGGTTGCTGTCGGGCGGGATCACCGCCTCTGTGAAGAAGCGCATCTTCGACTTGCCCGAAAGTAGCCCCGCCATGGAATCGCGGTCGGGCAACAACTTGCGGCCGATCAGCCCCAGATAGGCCACCGCCACACCGGCCATGAGAAGCCCGGCGCCGGTGATCTCGAAGATGCCGAAAGGCTCCATGCCGGCGGCCTGTACCACACCATCGACTAGCAGGTTGGTCGAGGTACCGATCAGTGTCAGCATGCCGCCGAAGATGGCGAAGTAGCTCAGCGGGATCAGCAGCTTCGAAGGCTGATGCCCCATCTGCGCCGAAAGCCGCACGAAGATCGGGATCATCACCACCACGATCGGCGTGTTGTTGACGAAGGCCGACATGGCGAGCACGGTGAAGGTGAGCGTGATCAGCGTCGTCTTGGGGCGTTTTTCGACATGACGGGCGGCTTGGGCCGAGATCCAGTCGAGCGCGCCGGTCCGCACGAGGGCACCCACCACCACGAAAAGCGCCGCGATGGTCCATGGGGCCGGGTTGGCGAAGACTCCGATGGCGGCGGCCTCGGGCAGGATGCCCAGCACCAGCATCGTGATGGCGCCGGTGATCGCCACCACCTCGACGGGATAGATCTCGCGCAGGAACGCTAGGAACATGGCCAGCACGATCAGCATCGCGGCGATCGCTTCGGCCTCGGACGACAGGGAAATGCCGAGCATCGTCAAAACCTTCCGGGGCGGCCGCGTGTCACGGCCGGAACTCTACTATGGCCAATGGCCGAAATCTCACGCGGGGCCCGTCTGCGACAACCGGCCGCCCTGTCGCACCATCTCCACCCGCGAGGCGAGGCCAGTGCGGTCGTCGGTCTCGACATAGAGGCCGCACAGGGTGACCTCCTCCATCGCCGGGGTGAAGCGCCCGCCCGGCATGCCGGTGACGAAGCGCCTAAGCGGCTCGTCCTTCTGCATGCCGATGACGCTGTCGTAATCGCCGCACATGCCGGCATCCGACTGGAATGCCGTTCCGCGTGGCAGGATCGTCGCATCCGCCGTGGGTACATGGGTATGGGTGCCCACCACGATCGAGGCGCGACCGTCACAGAAATGGCCGACGCCCATCTTCTCGCTGGTCGCCTCGCAATGGATGTCGATCAGGCTCGCCGCGACCGCGCCACCCGGCGGGTGCGCCTTGAGCACCGGCTCCAGCGCCGAGAAGGGATCGTCATAGGGGCGGCTCATGAAGACCTGCCCCAGAACCTGCGCCACCAGCACCTTGCGGCCCCGCGTCGCCTCGAACACCCGTGCGCCGGTGCCGGGGGCGGATTTGGAGTAGTTCAGCGGCCGGATGATGCGCGGCTCGGCCTCGCAGAACCGGAGCATGTCCTTCTGGTCGAAGGCGTGATCGCCCAGCGTGATGACGTCGGCGCCCGCTTCGAGAAGGCCCTTGGCATGCTCGGTCGAGAGACCACGCCCGCCGGTGGCGTTCTCGCCGTTGACCACCACGAAATCGAGCCGCCAGTCGCGGCGCAGCCCCGGGAGCCGCTCCGCCACGGCCTGTCGGCCACCGCGACCCATCACGTCGCCAAGGAACAATATTCTCATCCCGCCGGTGTTAGGGCGGCCATTTGCAAAGGGCAAGCGAAGCGTCGCCACCATGCGATGTCACGTTGCGATGCCGCGCGAACCGCCTGATCCGGCGGCAGGGGCCGTGGCGAAACGCCCGTTCCGCCAGCCCGGCTCAGCCCGGCACGACGATTCCGGTTTCGGTCACGATCAGGTCCAGCGGTTGGTCCGTGGGTTCGACCGGAATTTCATCCGCTTCCTGCGCGGCGAAGGCAAAACCCACCGCCGTGACCGGGCCCGCGGCCCGCAGCCGTTCAAGCGTCCGGTCGTAGAAACCGCCGCCATAGCCGAGCCTGTGCCCCTGCCGGTCGAAGGCCACCAGCGGCACGATGACGATCTCGGGCGTGATCCACTCACCCGCCACCGGGACATGGGCGCCGAAATGCCCCTCTTCGAGCGCGCAGCCCGGGGTCCATTCGCGAAACCGTAGCGGTCGCCCCGCCCCTTCAATCACCGGCACGCCGATGCGCGCTCGGGCGGCGGCAGCCTCCATGGCGGGCAGCGGGTCGATCTCGCTGCGCATCGGCATGTAGCCCGCGATCGGTCGGGCCGGATGTTCCAGCAGCCAGCGCGTCAGGTGTTCGGCCTGGGTGCTGGCGGAACGGTGCGCCAATTCGCGGCGCAGAAACGCCGCCTCACGCGCGGCCTTCTTGCGGGCAGCAAGGCCTGTGATGCCGCTCACAGCAGGATCACCGAGGCGAGGCCGAGGAAGGCGAAGAAGCCCACCACGTCCGTGACCGTGGTCACGAAGGTGCCCGAGGCCAGCGCCGGATCGATGCCGAAGCGGTCGAGCACGACCGGCACGACCACACCCGACAGCCCCGCCACCACGAGGTTGATCACCATGGCCACGGCGATCACTGCGCCGAGCATCGGCGAGCCGAACCAGACGAGGCCGACGATCCCCATCACCACCGCGAAGGCCAATCCGTTGATCAGCCCCACCGCCACCTCGCGCCGGATCACCCGCCATACGTTCGAGGTGGTCAGGTCGCGCGTTGCGATGGCACGCACCGCGACGGTGAGCGACTGGGTGCCCGCATTGCCGCCCATCGAAGCGACGATCGGCATCAGCACTGCGAGGGCCACGAGACCGGCGATGGTCTCCTCGAACAGAGAGATGACCAGCGAGGCGATGATCGCCGTGCCGAGATTCACCGCGAGCCATGGCAGCCGCTGCTTGGTGGTTTCGCGCACCGAATCCGACAGCTCGCTCTCGCCGCCGACGCCGGCGAGGCGCAGGATGTCCTCCTCGTGTTCCTCGTCGAGCACGTTCATCGCGTCGTCGATGGTGATCACGCCGACCAACCGGTCGTCGTCATCCACGACCGGCGCCGAGATCAGGTGATACTGGTTGAAGGCGTAAGCCACCGCGCCCTCGTCATCCTCGATATGAAAGGTACGGAAGCTTTCCTCTGTGATGTCGCGCAGTGGCGTCGAGCGAGGCTTGGACAGGAGCCGCCCGATCTGCACGTAGCCCACGGGCTTCATGCGCGGATCGACCAGCATCACGTGGTAGAACTGGTCCGGCAGCGTATCCGAGCGGCGCAGGAAATCGATCGCCTCGCCCACGGTCCAGTGCTCTGGCGCGCGCACCACCTCGACCTGCATCAGGCGGCCGGCGGATTCCTCCGGGTAGGCCAGCGCCTTTTCGACCGCGATCCGGTCGGTGGCGGCGAGCGCGTCGAGCACGGCGGCCTGCTGATCCTCGTCGAGATACTCGACGAGGTCGACCACGTCATCGGATTCGAGCTCGCGGACCGCCTCGGCCAGCTCCGTCGGCGCGAGCGATTGGATGATCTCTTCGCGAAGGTTGTCGTCGAGTTCCGAGAGGATCTCGCCATCCATCCCGCCCTTCCAAAGGGCCAGCAGCGCGCGGCGATCGCGCGCGTCGATCTGCTCCAGCAGGTCGGCGATGTCGGCGGGGTGGAGCGGCTCGAAGATCGTGTCGAGCCGCGCCGCATCGCCGGCCTCGACCGCGTCGAGCACCTCGTCGAAGAGCCGCGCCGGAAGTCCGAAATCGTCCTCGTCGCTGTCCGGCTCGTGGCTTTCGATCTGGTCGTCCATGGCATCTCCCGGTGTTGGCGCGGACCATAATGGATGTTCGCGCAACGGCAACCGGAGCGCAGGGCACCGGCCGATTTACCTGCGCGCGCGCCGCTCCTATCCTTCGCCCATGACACAGACATTGCACCTGGGCCAGACCCTGAACTTCACCGGCGATCCCTTCATCGAAGGTCCTGCCGCCGCCACCCATTCAAGCCGCGGCGCGGTGCTGGTCGAGGGTGGCCAAGTCGTCGCTACCGGCGAGGCCGACACGTTGCGTGCGCGGCATGGCGAGGCGGAGGTGATCGATCACGGCGAGGGGCTGATCCTGCCGGGCTTCGTCGATGCGCATATGCATTATCCCCAGACCGCGATGATCGCGAGTTGGGGCAAGCGGCTGATCGACTGGCTCAACAGCTATACCTTTCCTGAGGAGGGCAAGTTCGCCGACCGCGCCTATGCCGACGAAGTCGCTGGCCGCACGCTCGACCTCGCCATCGCCAACGGCACCACGACGCTCACGAGCTTCTGCACGATCCATCCCGGCAGCGTCGATGCCTTCTTCGAGGCAGCCGAGGCGCGCGGCATGGCGGCCTTCGCGGGGAAGACCTGCATGGACCGCAACGCACCCGACTTCCTGCGGGACGATGCGCGTTCGGCCCATGACGACAGCAAGGCGCTGATCGCACGCTGGCACAACGTAGGCCGCGCCCGCTATGTCATCACGCCGCGCTTTTCGCCCACCTCGACGCCCGAGCAGCTCGACGCGCTGGGCGCGCTCTGGGCCGAACATCCGACCTGCCTGATGCAGACGCACCTGTCCGAGCAGGTGGACGAAATCGAATGGGTGAAGGGCCTGTACCCGGAGGCGCGCGACTATCTCGACACCTACGAGGCGCACGGTCTCTTGGGCGAACGCGGTCTCTACGGCCACGCCATCCACTTGGAGCCGCGCGAGGCCGACCGCCTGCGCGAAATCGGGGCCGGGCTCGTGCATTGCCCGACATCGAACACCTTCATCGGCTCGGGCATCTTCGACATGGCCGCGCGGGTGGCCGAGGGGCAGCGGATCGGGCTGGCCTCGGATACGGGTGGCGGTTCGTCCTTCTCGATGCTGCGGGTGATGGGTGCCGCCTATGAACTGGGCCAGCTCAGGCGCAACCCGATCCACCCCGCGCAGCTCCTGTGGCTCGCCACCGAGGGCTCGGCCAAGGTACTGCATGCTGAAGGCGAGATTGGCCGCCTCGCGCCCGGCGCAGCTGCCGACATGATCGTGCTGGATCTCGCCTCGACGCCCGGAATCGCGCAGCGCTCGGCGCTAGCCTCGGACATCTGGGAGGCGCTGTTCCCGACGATCATGATGGGGGACGACCGCGCGATCACCGCCACCTATGTGGCGGGCCAGCGCATGAAGGGCTAGTACCCGCTTCTGGAAGCTGCGCGCCACGGCGAGATCACCTTTGCCACGGTGCGCAGCGGCCTGATGACTTTGTTCCTGAGATACGCAAATCCTGCCATTGCCGGCCGCGCACCGCTCAGCCGGTTTGGCGCAGCAGTTCCAGCGCCTCGGCGTGAATGCCTGCATTGGCGGCGGCAATGACGCGCCCGCCCTCATGCGCTGGGCCGCCCTGCCAGTTGGTGACGACACCGCCCGCAGCCTCGATCACCGCGATGGGGGCGCAGATGTCATAGCTGTTAAGCCCGGCCTCGATCACCAGGTCGACCTGCCCTAGCGCCACCAAGGCATAGGCGTAGCAATCCATGCCATAGCGCGTCAGCCGGGCCTTTCGGCTCACGGCTTCGAAGCCCGCCTGCTCGGCCGGGCTCCCGATTTCGGGAAAGGTGGTCATCACGATCGCCTCGGGAAGCGCGCGGGACGCACAGGTCGCAAGACGGCTTTCACCCAACGGCCCGTCGAGACGCGCGATGCCGAAGCCCCCCTCGAAACGCTCGCCGATATAGGGCTGGTCGATCACTCCGAAGATCGGCCCGTGCTCGTCGCGAACCGAGATCAGAACGCCCCATGTCGGGGTTCCGGCAATATAGGCGCGGGTGCCGTCGATCGGGTCGAGCACCCAGGTCAGTCCGCTGGTCCCGGACTTGGCGCCGTATTCCTCGCCGAGGATCGCGTCCGCGGGACGGCGTTGCGCCAAGATTGCCCGCATGGCGCGTTCGGCCGCGCGGTCGGCTTCGGTGACCGGGTCGAAACCGACCCCGTCGCCGGTCTTGTCATCGACGCCGATGCCCTGCCGGAAATGGCGCAGCGTTTCGGGCCGCGCGGCATCGGCCAAGGCATGGGCCGTGGCAACGATGTCGCGGATGAGATCGGGTGAGTATGTGCCGGTCATGAAGCGCCCATCCTGCTCGGACGGATCGGCCGCCCGACGGCGGCGGTAGCGCGCGGACGGCGCCCCGGTCAAGACCGGGGACCGTCCTCCGACGGGTGCTTTCAGGCGGCGTCGCTCAGCACGCGGGCCAGGTCGAACAGGCGGCGGCGCTGCTGTTCAGGGATCGCGTAATAGGACCGCAGCAGTTCCAGCGCCTCGCGGTCGGCCATCACGTCGCCGGGCATGTCGCCGGGCCGGGCCTCGGGCTCCGCCGCGTCCATGCCCTCGAAGAAGAAGGACACCGGCACGCCGAGCGCGTGGGCGATGTCCCACAAACGCGAAGCGCTGACGCGGTTCATGCCGGTTTCGTATTTCTGGATCTGCTGGAACTTGATGCCAACCTTCTCGGCCAGCTGCTGCTGGGTCGTGCCATTCATCCAACGGCGATGACGGATGCGCTTGCCAACATGGACGTCAACGGGATGCTTCATCGGCTGTCCTTCTTAACCTTCTGCGCCCAAATGCGGTACTCGACCGGACGCTGCGCGTTGCAAATGTTTTTCGGGCACGCATGCCCATCAGTATATATCCATTTAGACACGCATCGGTTGCAAAGGTCATCATGGCTTTTTGGTCATGACCCGGGTCAAATGGACAGTGAAACTGTCCGGAAGGTCAGGACAGATGAGCAAACCCGCGTTTCCTTTGGCGAATCGTGGCTGAGTAGCGCGGGATCGGTCCATGAACGCGTCTTGAACCGGGCGCTGACGATCAGGGGCCGCCAAACTGACCCGGGAAGCCGTCCACGGCACGGCTCGTTCCCGCGCTTCCTAGCGCGCATCGGCGCCGCGATCAGTGGCCTTCGACCCTTATTACCACACAGCGGCGCCAACGGCGTCAGGCTTGAAAAGCGTCGCCCGATCCCCAATATCGGAACCGAGCAGTTTTTCTTCTGACCGGAGGTCTCAATGGCTGAATTCAATACGATCCGCGCGACGGCCGGGGCCCGCTCCGCTCGGATCGACGAAGGGCTTCGCGCCCACATGAACAAGGTCTACGGCACCATGTCCGTGGGCATGCTGATCACCGCTGCGGCGGCATGGGCTATTTCGGGTCTGGCGACCACGACCGACCCGGCGCTCGCGGCCGCGCAGATCGGCACTGGCAAGTATCTGACCAGCTTCGGCGCCGCGATCTATGCTTCGCCGCTGAAATGGCTGATCATGTTCGCGCCGCTGCTGTTCGTCTTCGGCTTCTCCGCCGGCATGAACCGCATGTCGGCCGCTACCGCGCAGGTCGTCTTCTACGCCTTCGCCGCGGTGATGGGCCTGTCGCTGAGCTCGATCTTCCTCGTCTTCACCGGCGTCTCGATCATTCAGGTGTTCCTGATCACCGCCATCGCCTTCGCGGGGCTGTCGCTTTACGGCTATACCACGAAGAAGGACCTGTCGGGTTTCGGCACCTTCCTGATCATGGGCGTGATCGGCCTGATCGTGGCCTCGATCGTGAACATCTTCCTCGCCTCCTCGGCGGTGGCTTTCGCGATCTCGGTGCTGGGCGTGCTGATCTTCGCCGGCCTGACCGCCTATGACACGCAGAACATCAAGAACATCTACGTGAGCCACGCGGCCCACGGTGACAGCGAGTGGCTGGGCAAGGCCGCCATCATGGGCGCGCTGCAGCTCTACCTCGACTTCATCAACATGTTCATGTTCCTGCTGCAGCTTTTCGGCAATCGCGAATAAATTTCAGGACAGATGACATCGATCCAGGGGTCGGCGGCAACGCCGGCCCTTTTTCCATGTGAGGCTATTTGTCCGGCAATTGGGCTTTCACGCACCAGGCCCGCGCCGGCAGGCGGATCGGTCCGCCATGGTCGAGCCGCTGCGCCAACGCGCCGCGCAGCCGCGCCCGCGCATCGGGGTCGAGACCGTCGAGGTACCGCTTCGCCGTGCTGGGTGCCTGGGTGAAGGGACGCCAGTAGGCCTCGAAATCCTCGTGCTCGCTCATCGTGTCGATCTGCCCGATCGCCGGTTCAAGCCCGACGGCGCGGCAGGCCCGATCGAGACCGGCGAAGTCGCATTTGGCAAAGCGGTGCCTTTCTGACGACCGCTCCGCCTCGGGATCGACAGACATGGCCGCCTGCCAAAACGCATCCAGCATGCCCATGCCGCCGGAGGGGTAATCCCAGACATAGAACCCCAGCAGGCCGCCGGGGCGCAGCACCCGGCGCATCTCGGCCAGTGCCGCTTCCATAGATGTTGCGAAGTTGACGAAAAGCCCGGACACGGCAACGTCGCGACTCTCCGCCGGCAATGGCAGTTGGAGCGCGTCGCCACGCTCGATGCTGAGGCGGGCGTCGGAGAAACGATGATGCAGATGCGCGACGAAGCTCTCCGACCCCTCGACCGCAAGCAGGTGCCGGGGCGCCGAGCGTTCGAGGATCGCGGCGGTCAGGACGCCGGTCCCGGCACCGATATCGATCCAGTCGCCTCCGGTGGGCGCCTTGAGCCAATCCAGGAACCGATCGGCGACGGGGCGACTCCAGCGCCCCATGAACAACTCGTAGGCCTCGGCTTCGGCCCGCGCGACAATCCCGTCCATGGCGCACCCCTCCACGATCTCCCTCGCCCTATCTTATCATGATCGGGCACGTGGCGCTGCATCGCGGTTCGCCGTGCGGGTGGGTCACCTGCCCCGTCGCGTGGCCAAGGGCACGCGTCCGGGAGGATGCGAGTGCGCTGGCCGGGGTGATCGTCGTCTCACCCCGCCCGCTACGCTACTTGCCCATCTTCGAAAGCTTGGACTGCAGCTCGGCAAGCTGCTTCTTGATGTCGTCGAGGTTGTCGTCTTCCTTTTCCGGCTTGGGACCGGTGGAGCCCATCATGCCCCCGGTCATCGCCTTGAAGAAGGCCTGCTGCTGTGCGCGCATCGCCTCGAAGCCGGGCATCTGCCCCATCGGCGAAACCTTGGTCATGTTCTCCATGAGCTTCGACTGCCCGTCGCGCAGCATCTCGAACGAGGCGGCGAGGAACTGCGGCACCACGGAGCTGGCCTGGCTGGTATAGCTGCGCACCAGATCCGTCAGCACATCGACCGGCAGCACGCTTTCGCCCCGGCTTTCGTGTTCTGCGATGATCTGCAGCAGGTATTGGCGGGTCAGGTCGTCGCCGGATTTGAGATCGACGATCTGCACCTCGCGGCCCGCGCGGATGAAGCCCGCGATATCCTCGAGCGTGACGTAGTCGCTGGTTTCGGTGTTGTAGAGCCGCCGGCTGGCATATCGCTTGATCAGAAGCGGTTTCGTGGTTTCGGCCATCTCTTTCCCCCCGGCATGATGCACTGCAGCAAAGCCTAGGACGGTGTTTCGCAAAAAGAAAGGGCGGGCTGTCGATGACAGCCCGCCCGCCGCGGCGTGGGAGGAGCGCCGCAGTGCGGCTTACTTCGAGGCCGCCTGAGCGGTCTGCGAAGAGGCCTTGCGGGTCGCGGCCTGAGCATCGGCGCCGGCCTTCTTGGCGGCAGCGGTCATGTCGTCGCTCATGTCCTTGCCGGCCGAAAGCATCAGCTCGAGGGTCTCGGTCTGCAGCTTCTTCGCGATTTCCGCGAAGGCGGCCATGTGCTCGGACGCGGCTTCGGCGGAGGACGAGGCGAAGTCGCTCATCGCCTTGGCGTAATCGGCGGGCTCCGACTTGGCGCGGGTCACTTCGCCGAACTTGGCGAGCGTGTCCTGAGCCCACTTGGCCGAAAGCTCGGTCGATTTCTGCGCCGCTTCGAGATTGGCGGCAGAAAGCTTCTCGGCAAGCGCGGATTGGTTCTTGAACATCTCTTCCATGTTCTTGGTGTCGACGGGGAAGGAGCCCATCATGTCTTTGAAGATCGCGGTGAAGTCTTGCGTATTGGCCATCAGAAGTCCCTTTCTGGTCGCTGCGGCAGCACCATGGCCCCGCTCTGTCGAACTCATGAGCTGAATATGAATGCTGCGCCGCAGCATTTCAAGATGTTTTTCTGCGGTGCAGCAAAAAACTTCCCCAAGGGCAGGTAGCGCCCTATTCGGCTGCGAGGCGCCCCCCCGTCACGTAGCGCCCCGGGGCCGGGCCCAGCGCCGGATGCGCTTTGGAACCGGGCTGACGCGCAGGGACCAGTTCGCCCGATCGCGGCTTCAGCCATTCGATCCAGACCGGCCACCAGGAGCCTTCGTGCTTGGTCGCGGCCGCGCGCCATTCCTCAGGCGTCTTTGCCGGTTTGTCGTTGGTCCAGTAGCCGTATTTCTTCTTGGCAGGCGGGTTCACGATGCCCGCGATATGACCCGAGCCCGACAGCACGAAGGTCTTGTCCTTCGAGCCCATCTTCTGAATGCCGCGCCAGCTCGAATCCCACGCCGCGATGTGGTCGCTTTCGCATCCGACCGCGAAGACCGGCACCGTCACTTCCGAGATCTTGGCCAGATGCCCGGCCACGGTGAAGCCCTCGGTCGCGAACAGGTCCTGCTGGCACAGGCCGCGCAGATACTCGACCGCCATGCGCGCCGGCAGGTTGGTGCCGTCGCCGTTCCAATAGAGCAGGTCGAAGGCAGGGGGCGCCTCGCCCATCATGTAGCTGCGGATCGCGGGTTGGTAGATCAGATCGCGTGCGCGCAGGAAGGAGAAGGTGCGCGACATGTAGAACTTGTCGAGCACGCCCGCCTCGCGCGCCTCCGCCTCGATGCCGTCGACGAAGTCGTCGTCGAGGAACACGCCCACCTCGCCCTGATCCGAGAAGTCGGTGAGGGTGGTGAAGAAGGTCGCCGAGTTGACCGAGTTGTCCTTGCGCGCTTTGAGCACCGACAGCGTCAGGCTCAGCGTTGTCCCGGCGATGCAATAACCCACGGCGTTGACTTTCTTGACGCCGCAGATCTCCTTCACCGTCTCGATCGCCTGAAGATAGCCGTCCTCCACATAGTCGGTCATGCCAATCTCGGCATAACTCGGATCGGGGTTGATCCAGCTCACCACGAAAAGCGTGTAGCCCTGCTCGACGACGTGGCGGATCAGGCTGTTCTGCGGCTTCAGGTCGAGGATGTAGTACTTGTTGATCCAGGGCGGGAACAGCACCACCGGCGTCTCGTGCACGTCCTCGGTCTGCGGCGCGTACTGGATCAGTTCGAACAGATGGTTGCGAAACACCACCTCGCCCGGCGTAGTAGCGAGGTTCTCGCCCACCCGGAACGCATTGCCATCGGCCAGCGTCACGACGAGGTCGCCCTTGTTGGCCTCAAGGTCGCGGACCAGGTTCTCGAGCCCGTCGATCAGGCTCTGGCCTTCCGTCTCGAGCGCCTTTTGCAGCGCGTCGGGATTGGTGGCGAGAAAATTGGTCGGGCTGAACATGTCGACGATCTGGGTCGCGAAGTAGTCGAGCCGCTTCTTCTCGCGCGGCTCCAGCCCCTCGATCGAGTCGATGGCCATCCGCACCGTCTCGGCATTGGTCAGGTATTGCTGCTTGATGAAGTTGAACCAGGGGTGGGTGTCCCATAGCGGGTTGGAAAACCGGCGGTCGCCCTTTTTGTCGCTGGCAACGGGGGCCGCGCCGGGCACCAACTGCTGCTGCGCCTCGACGTAATGCCTCAGCGTCTTGCCCCAGTAGCCGAGCTGGTGCTCCATCATCCGGGCCGGGTCGCGCATCATCTCGGCCCAGTAGGTCCCGGCGGCCTTCATGTAGAGGTCGTGGCTCGGCCCCTGCAGGCTGGGCGGCACCTGCCGCCCCTGCCCCATCGCGCCGACGAGCCGCTGCGTCAGCTCCTCGATCCGGGTCAGATTGGCTTCCAGCCGTGCCTTGGCGCCCGTGGCCAAACCGTCACCGGTCTCGCCCTGATCCGCGTCCTTGCCGTGATCGTCAGTTGTCATACACCCTCCCGCGCCCTAGTTTGCAGGCGCAGCATGCGGCCTGCCGGGGCGGGCCTGTGCGCCCCGCGTGCCGCCGAGGCGGGGCTGGCCCCCGACGGACCTACGACCCCTGCCTGGAGCAACCTTATGAAGTATATGCCGACCTACGACCTGATGGAAAGCGTGCGCAATACCAACCAGTGGTTGGGTGCGACCGCGCGCGCCATGAGCGACTACCCGGCGATGGCAATGACCGCCAACCCGGCGATGCAATTGCTCAAGGCATGGGGCGACGTGACCGAGCGCAGCTTCGCACGCATGGTGGCCAAGCCTGACTGGGGCATCCCCTCGATCACTGGCCCCGATGGCAAGGACCACATCGTCCGCGTCGAGACGCTGGTCGAGCGCCCCTTCGGCGACCTGATCCGCTTTACCACCCCCGGCAGAAAATCGCCGAAGAGGCGAGTGTTGCTGGTTGCGCCGATGTCCGGCCACTACGCCACCCTCCTGCGCAAGACGGTGATCAGCCTGCTGCCCGATTGCGACGTGCACATCACCGATTGGCACAACGCCCGTGACATCCCGGTGAGCAAGGGCAAGTTCGACGTCGAGGACTACACCAAATACGTGGCCGAGTTCATGCGTCATCTCGGTCCGGACCTGCACGTGATCGCGGTGTGCCAGCCGGTACCGCTCACGCTCGCGGCGACGGCGATGCTGGCCGAGGACGACCCCGAGGCGCAGCCGCGCTCGCTGACGCTGATCGGCGGACCGGTGGATCCCGACGCCGCCGCTACCGACGTCACCGATTTCGGCAGCCGCGTCACGATGGGCCAGCTGGAGCATTCGATGATCCAGCGGGTCGGTTTCAAGTACAAGGGCGTGGGCCGCGAGGTCTATCCTGGGCTGTTGCAGCTCGCCTCCTTCATCGCTATGAACGCCGCCACCCATGCGCAGGCCTTCACCGACCAGATCTTCCGTGCCGCCCATGGCAAGGCCTCCGAGCATGACAAGCACAACCAGTTCTACGACGAGTACCTCGCCGTGATGGACATGACGGCCGAGTTCTATCTCTCGACCGTCGAGCGCGTCTTCAAGTCGCGTGACATCGCGCGCAACGTCTTCACCGTGGATGGTCGCCAGCTCGATCTGGGCAAGATCACCTCGGTGGCGGTGAAGATCGTTGAAGGCGAAAAGGACGACATCTCGGCCCCGGGCCAGTGCCTCGCCGCGCTCGACCTGCTGACCGGCCTGCCCGATGATCGCAAGGCGGCGCATCTGGAGCCCGGCGCTGGGCATTACGGGATCTTCGCCGGGTCGAGCTGGCGCAAGAATATCCGGCCGCTGGTACTTCAGTTCATCGACGCCAACTCCGATGCGCCGGGCAAGCACACGGCCAAGGTCGAATCGCCGAAGCCGGCCCAGCCGTCGAAGCCCGCCCGGAGGGCCAAGCCCGCCGCCGCAAAGGCAAAGCCGTCCGAGACGAGCAAACCCAAGGCCACGAAGCCCGAGGCGAAGGTCGCGAAGGACATCGTCAAAGGGGCCGAGGCCGTGACCGGTGAGGCAAAGCCGGCGCCGGAGAGGGCCCAAGCCGCCGAACCGGTAGTGGCGAAGCAGCCGGCGGGCGAACCCGCCGCCCCCAAGCCGGCCGTTTCGAAGCCGACCCTGGTGAGTTCGAACAGCGCGACCCCGGCGCAGGAGCCGGCCAAACCCGCTGCGGCCCCGCAGGCGGCCGATGCGCCGAAGGCCGAGCCTTCGAAGCCGGACGCGCCGAAGGACGAAGCTGCCAAGCCCGTTGAGGCGAAACCCGAGGCCGCGCAGGCCGGCAAGCCGACCCGCGCCGCCAACGACTGAACGATCAGGCGGCGGCCAGCGCCTTGGCCGCCGCCGTCACGCCGCCCGGGCCATGCGGGATCGACAGGGCGGAGAGCCCCGCCTCGATGGTTCCGAGCGCGCCCAGCACCATATGTGCGTTCACATGGCCCATATGGCCGATACGGAACCAGCCCTCGGGCGGTGTCCGTCCCAGCCCGATCCCGAGCGTCACTCCCATTTCCGTCTCGCACCAGCCGCGCAGCCGGTCCGCGTCAGGTGCGCCCAGATGGATCGAGGTCACGGCGTGGCTGCGGTCCTCCGCCGAGCGCACGCCAAGCCGCATCTCTCCTTCGCGGCCCCATGCCTCCACAGCCGCCCAGATCGAGTTTGCGAGGCGGGCATGCCGGCTCCAGACCGCCTCGATGCCCTCCTCGACGATCAGGTCCAGCGCGGCGCGCAGCGCGTAGAGGTGATGGGTCGGCGCGGTGCCCGCGAAGTATTGATAATACAACTCAGGCGCGGCGCGCGGCCGCCAGTCCCAGTAGGGCGTGACCATGTCGGCGCGTCTCCGGGCTTCGGCCGCCCGCTCGTTGAAGAAGGCAAAGCCCAGCCCCGGCGGCGTCATCAGCCCCTTCTGGCTCGCGGTGATCGCAACATCGACACCCATCGCGTCCATCTCGAAGCGGTCGCAGCCCATCGAGGCGATGCAATCGGCCATCAGGAGCGCCGGGTGTCCCGCCGCGTCGAGCGCGGCGCGGTAGCCGGCCATGTCGGCGCGTACCCCGGTCGCGGTGTCGACGTGGCAGGAGATGACGGCACGGATCTCGTGGCTCCGGTCGGCGCGGAGCCGGTCGGCGAGCCGGTCCGGATCGACCGGCCCGGCCCCGTCGCTCTCTATCACCTCGACCTCGGCGCCCAGCGCCCGTGCCGTGGCGACCCAGCCATGGCCGAAATGCCCCGCCACCAGCGCCAGAATCCGGTCGCCCCGCGCCAGCACGTTCAGAAACGCCGCCTCCCACATGCCGTGGCCGTTGGAGATGTAGATCGCGGCGTGATGCGCGGTGCCGGCGGCGCGCTTCAGGTCGGGAAACAGCGTCGCGGTCATCTCGTGCAGCGCGCCGGTATAGATGTTTGGCGCCGGGCGCTGCATCGCCGCGAGCACCCGGTCGGGCATGACGGAGGGGCCGGGAATGGCGAGATAGGGGCGACCGTGGGAAAGCGACATGCGGGGGCCTCGCGAGGGTTGATCGGCGCGCAGCCTCGCGCCGGCCGACGCCGCCGTCAACGCCCTCTCAGCGCCCCAGCGCCCGCGCCAGCGCCGCCTCGACCGCCGCTACCTCGGCCTCGCCATCTTCGGGCATCGCGCCGTGCAGGTTGTTGAGGTCGCTCACATAGCCACGGATCTGCTCGCGCAGCGAGGCACGGCTGCGGTCCGGGACGATGCCCGCCTCGCGCAGTTCCGCCTCGGTGGCCGGCGCCTTTTCCGGATACTTGGTCAGATCGGCAAGCCTCAGCCCGGCGGTGATCCCGCGTCCGCGCGAGAAGAAGCTGCGATAGTCGCGCACCGCCACCAGCCCCATCGGCTCGGGACCGAGCCCTGCCGCGTGCAACCTTTGGAACATCACCCAATTCTCGGCCACCCGGCGCAACACTGGCGTCGAAAAGGCCCGTGCCCAATCCTCGGCATCGCGGCGCCGGTCGAAGCCGCCCAGCACCTCCTCGCGCCGGGGCGCCTTGTAGTAGATGCAATGCTGCCGCCCCGCCACCGCGTGCATCAACTTGATCTGCGGGCCGGGCAGGTACACAGCCCAAGCGCCCCATTTCACCCGATGCGGCCGCCCGGCGATCATCGCGTGACTGGGCCACAGCCGTACCTTGTCGATCAGCTCGATGCCTTCGTGATCCATGCCCGCCTCTTTCATCGCTCCGCCCTGCCCTAGGCCGCGCCTGCGGCCCCGTCAAACCCGCCTGCCTTGCGAGAGGGGCTCGGGATGCTTATTGAATGCCGGATGCGTGGGATAGGACCGATGATGAAGCTTCTCGAGGATCTGAAGGCCTGGGAGCGGCGCGCCCGCACCGGGCGGCATCATCACCTCGACGATGCCGGCGCCCGCCGCCGCGCGCTGGCGAGCTACCTGATCCTGGACCACGCGATCCTGCGCTATTGGTGGACCAATTTCCATCTCGTCACCCCGGGCGTGTTCCGTTCGAACCAGCCGACGCATGGCCGGTTCGAGAAGATGGCCAAGATCGGTATTCGCACGGTCATCAACCTGCGCGGCGAGGGCGGGCATCCGCGCTACCTGTTCGAAGCCGAGAGCTGCCGGGCACTGGGGCTACGGCTTGTCTCGACCCAGCTTTCGGCGCGTCGCGCCGCGCCGCGTGGCCAGATCCTGCGGCTGTTCGAGTTGCTGCGCGAGGCCGAGCGCCCGGTGGTGATGCATTGCAAATCGGGTGCCGACCGCGCCGGTTTCGCCTCGGCCCTGCATCTTCTGGCCGAGGGCCGGCCGATCGAGGAGGCGCGCCGCCAGCTGCATCCGCGCTTCTTGCATTTCCGCCGCTCTCGCACCGGCATTCTCGACCACATCCTCGACCTCTATGCCGCGCGGCAGGAGCGCGGTCCGATCGGGATCGAGGACTGGATCGCCACCGAGTACGATGCCGAGGCCGCGCAGAGCAGCTTCGAGGCCGGGCGGGCCAAGCGATGACCACCGCGCTGCGCCCACCCGCCGACGCCGATCCGGCTGCGCCGCGCCCTGATCGCCGCGGGCTGTTTCTATGGCTGTGGCGCAGCTACCTCTCGCGGCACTGGCGCTGGCTGGTGGTCGCGATGGTCCTGATGGCGATCGAGGGCGGCTCGCTGGGGCTGTTCGCCTCGATGATGAAGCCGATGTTCGACGAGGTCTTCGTCGCCGGACGGACCGAGGCGCTGTGGATCGTCGGCGTCGTGGTGATGGGCATCTTCATCGTGCGCGCCGTGACCTCGCTGGGCCAGCGGGTGCTGATGACCACGATCCGCGAACGCAGCGCCGCCCAGCTGCGGGCCGACCTGCTGGCGCATCTGATGCGGCTCGACGGTGGCTGGCACCAAGCGCATCCGCCGGGCTACCTGATCGAGCGGGTGCAGGGCGACGTCAACTCGATCAACCAAGTCTGGGCCGCGCTCATCACCGGGGCCGGGCGCGACGTGACCTCGGTGATCGCGCTGTTCGCCGTGGCACTCTCGGTTGACTGGCGCTGGACGCTGGTGGCGCTGATCGGCATCCCGATCCTCGTGCTGCCCTCGCTGCTCGCGCAGAAATACGTGCGCCGCCGTTCGCGCAGCTCGCGCGAGATCGCGGCGCGCATGTCGACCCGGCTCGACGAGGTGTTCCACGGCATCGCGCCGATCAAGCTCAACGGGCTCGAGCGCTACCAGTCCGAGCGCTATGACCGGCTGATCGGCGCCCGTGTGCGCGCCGAAATACATGCCTCCTCCGGTCAGGCCGCTATTCCCTCCATGATCGACATCATGACCGGCCTCGGCTTTCTGGGCGTGCTGTTCTACGGCGGCGCCGAGATCATCGCCGGTGACAAATCGGTCGGTCAGTTCATGGCCTTCTTCACCGCCATGAGCCTTGCCTTCGAACCGCTGCGTCGGCTCGGCAACATCTCGGGCCAATGGCAGACCGCCGCCGCCAGCCTCGAGCGAATGCGCGCCATCTTCGACGCGAAGCCCTCTCTCGTTTCGCCCGCGACGCCGCGCCCTGCCCCACGAGGGGCTCCGGAGATCCGGCTCGACGACGTGCGCCTCCACTATGGCGATCTGCCGGTGCTGCGCGGCGCGAGCTTCACCGCCAAGGCTGGCCGCACCACCGCGCTGGTCGGCGCATCGGGGGCAGGCAAGAGCACGGTGTTCAACCTGCTGGCCCGGCTCGTCGATCCGCAATCGGGCGAGATCACCATCGGCGGCGTGCCGACCCGCGCGCTTGCGCTCGAGGATCTGCGCGGGCTGATCTCGGTGGTGACGCAGGACGCGCTGCTGTTCGACGAATCGATCCGCGACAACATATTGCTCGGCCGTACCGACGTCTCCGAGAAGAGGCTGCGCGAGGTGCTCGACGCGGCGCATGTCTCCGATTTCCTGCCGCGACTGGCCAAGGGCCTCGACAGCCCCGCCGGGCCGCGCGGTTCGGCGCTTTCGGGCGGACAGCGCCAGCGCGTCGCCATCGCCCGCGCGCTTCTGCGCGATACGCCGGTGTTGCTGCTCGACGAGGCGACCAGCGCGCTCGACACGAAATCCGAGGCGGTGGTGCAACAGGCGCTGGAGCGGCTTTCAGAGGGACGCACGACGCTGGTGATCGCGCACCGCCTGTCCACAGTGCAGGGTGCCGACAGCATCGTGGTGATGGATCACGGTCAGGTGGTCGATCAGGGCAGCCATGCCGAGTTGCTGGCGCGGGGCGGTCTTTATGCCGATCTGCACGCGTTGCAGTTCCGCGATCCCGAGACGGGCTGACGCCGGCCGCATGGCCCCCTATGTAGGGCGGCATGACACAGGATCGTAGCATCATCGCCGTCACCGGCACCGACCGCGAGGAGTTCCTTCAAGGGCTCGTCACCAACGACATCGCCCGGGCAAAGGACGGCCTCGCCTATGCGGCGCTGCTGACCCCGCAGGGCAAGCTCATCGCCGATTTCTTCCTCAAGGGAGAGAGCGACCGTTTCCTGATCGATGTCGCTGCCGACGTGGCGCCGCAGCTGTTCCAGCGGCTGTCGATGTACAAGCTCCGCGCCGACGTGGCATTGGCCGAGGCCGACCTCAAGGTCTCGCGCGGGACCGGTCCCGCACCCGAAGGTGCCCTGCCCGATCCGCGCCACGCCGCGTTGGGCTGGCGCCTTTACGGCGCGCAGACGGGCGATGACGGCAGCGACTGGACGGCGCTGCGGGTCGAACACCTGATCCCCGAATGGGGTCATGAACTGGGGCCGGAGAGCTACATACTCGAAGCCGGGTTCGAGCGCATGAACGGCGTGGATTTCCGCAAGGGCTGCTATGTCGGGCAGGAGGTCACCGCGCGGATGAAACACAAGACCGAACTGCGCAAGGGCTTTGCCCGCGTTAAGGTGGAAGGTCCGGCAGAGCCCGGTACCGAGATCACGAGCGGCGAGAAGATCGTGGGCACGCTGCACAGCCGTGCGGGCGATCGCGCCATCGCCTGGCTGCGCTTCGACAGGGCATCGGAAGGAATGCAGGCCGGCGAGGCAAGGGTGACACGGCTCGACTAGAGCAGCGCTGGGCCGAGCCGGGCCGCCACGGCCTCCCAGGCCGCCTCGCTCGACGCGGTGAGCAGATAGCCCGCGTCGCGCGGTAGGCCGAGATGGTAGCTGCGACCGTCCAGCATCCGAGCCACGCCGCCCGCGCGCGTCACCGCCAAGGCGCCGGCGGCGTGGTCCCATGGGTTCAGCACCGCGGCCAGCGTCGCCTCGGCATGGCCTTGGGCGATCAGCCGGTATTCGTGGCAGGAGCAGCGCAGGCTCGTCACCCGGCCGAAACCGGGAAAGGCGGCGGCGACGGCATGCTGTCGGTCAGCTGGCAAGAGCGCCAGCGGCACGTAGAGGTTCATGCGATCGGGATCGCTGATCTCCGATGTCGACAAGACCCGACGCCCGCCATCCGACGTCACCAGCTCGCAAGGACCGTCCTCATGCGCTTCGATCCGGTCATCAAGCAACGGGTCGTAGAGGAGGCCGTGCGTCACGCGGCCTCGTTCCCCGAGAGCCAGGATCATTCCGAAGAGCGCCAGGCCGCGCGCAAAGTTCCAGGTGCCGTCGACCGGGTCGATGATCGCCGAAAGCTCGGCCGTGCCCAGCCCGTCGAGGAGCGTGGCATCCTCGGAGACTGACTCCTCCCCGACGATCAACGCGCCGGGCAGCAAATCGCGCAGCGCCGCCGTGATGCGGATCTCGGCCATGGTGTCGGCTTCGGTGACGAGGTCGTCGGGACCGCTCTTGGTGGCGATGTCACCTGCCCCGAGCCGCCGGAACCGGGGCAGGATCTCGGCCCGCGCCGCAGCCTTCAGGATCTCCGCCAGCTCTCCGTTGTCGATCATCGCCGCCTCCCGCCAGAAAAAAGGGGCGGCCCCGGTGGAGCCGCCCCCGATCGGGCGCAGTCTGCCGATCCCCGGCCCGGCCGCAAGGCCGGAGGGGCTCAGGCGCGCTCGGCGTATTCCATGGTCTCGGTGTTGACGACGATGTCCTCGTCCTGGCCAATGAAGGGTGGCACCATCACCCGCACGCCATTGTCGAGCAGTGCCGGCTTGAAGCTGTTGGCCGCGGTCTGGCCTTTCACCACCGGCTCGGTCTCGACGATCTTGCAGGTCACCTTCTGCGGCAGCGATACGTTCAGCGCCTCGTCACCGTAATATTCGATATGCACGGTCATGCCGTCCTGCAGGAACGGGCGGCGATCGCCCAGAAGCTCGGCCGGCAGCACGATCTGGTCGTAGGTCTCGCTGTCCATGAAGGTCAGCATGCCGTCGGCTTCGAACAGGAACTGCTGATCCTTCTGCTCGAGGCGCACGCGCTCGACCTTGTCGGCGGAGCGGAAGCGCTCGTTGAGCTTGGAGCCGTTGCGCAGGTTCTTCATCTCGACCTGCGCGAAGGCGCCGCCCTTGCCGGGTTTCACATGATCGACCTTCACGGCAGCCCACAGGCCGCCATTGTGCTCGAGAATGTTGCCGGGGCGGATTTCGTTACCGTTGATCTTGGGCATGTCGGTCCATGTGACGGAATTGTGGCGATGGGTTGATCGAGATTGGCCCACGCCTATATCTCGCGGGTCGCCCCAAGGCAAGCTGAGCCGACTCGCCCCAGCCCCGCAAGGTCGTCACGCGCGGAGCCATGCACTGAACACATGGCTGACATTCCGAAAACGGTGACCCGAATCACCGTGGTTTCGGGCTAGTCACTCTGACGCATTGGCGACAAGAGCAAAAAGAACGTAAGGAAGCATGATGAAGGATTTCGTTGACGGCACCGCCTACAACAACGAGCAGGGCAACCGCGCCCGCAAGCTCTTTGCGGCCGTCGTGCTTGCCGCTCTGGACGACGCCATCGCCGACGACAAGAAATATGGTAACGGCCCGGAACAGATCGCCCGTTGGGCGCGGTCGCGTGACGGGCGCGAGGTGCTGTCCTGCGCCGGCATCGATCCCAACGAGCGCGTCGTGGCGGGTCTGATGGAATTCGTGGGCAAGGGTGTGCGCACCTCGGTCGCGCTGTCGCGCGAAGAGAGCGAGCGTCGTCATGCGGCCGAGCTGGAATCCCGCGCCGCCTGATCCACGCTTTTCCGACCTGCTGAAAAAACGCGGCTTCCATCTGGAGCCGCGTTTTTTCTTGCCCGGTGCTCGCTTCAGAAGACGAAGCGCCAGATCCCCGACGACCCCAGCTCAGCCGCCAGCAGCAGCACCAGCCCTGCCCGCAGAACGAGGCTTTTGAACCGCCAGAGCATGAAACCCGTCAGCAACACGGACAGGCCCGCCTCCAGTGGTCCGATGATCCCCGCATGGTGGCTGCGGTCCCAGTAGCTCAGTGGCGAAACGAACCGCCAGTCGCTCAGCGGCCAGAACATCGGCCGGGCATCCGCCCCATGCAGCGGCAGGTCGAGCGCAAGGTGCAGCAGCCCTGCCCCGGCAAAGGCGATGATGACGGGCCAGCGCCGCCAGATCGCGAGCGCCAGCAGCGCGCCCCAGATCGGGAACGAGTTGTCGACGGCGAAGACGGCCATCCACGCATCCGAGAAATAGTATTCGCGAAAGATCGTGCGGGCCGGCACGTCGCCGACGAATCGTGCCCAAGCCACCATGAGGTAGAGCGACAGGTCCGGTGCCAGTCCTCCGAGCAGCGCCGCCGACGTCACAGCGGGCCTCCCCGGCTGGCCGAAAGCTGCCGCCCCGAAGATCAGATGCGCGGGGGTGTTCATGGGCTTTCCCTTGGGCCGTGCCGTCCCTAGACAGCTATCTCAGGCGACAGACGACGGAAAGCGGCGGCAGGCATGGCACGAGCGATCATGATCCAGGGGGCGGGCTCGAATGTCGGCAAGTCGATGATCGTTGCCGGGCTTGCCCGCGCGGCGCGGCGGCGCGGTCTCTCGGTGGCTCCTTTCAAACCCCAGAACATGTCGAACAACGCCGCCGTGACCGAGGATGGCGGCGAGATCGGCCGGGCGCAGGCGCTGCAGGCCCGTGCCGCCGGGGTCCCGCCGCATAGCGACATGAACCCGGTTCTGCTCAAGCCCGAAAGCGAAACCGGCGCGCAGGTCGTGGTGCAGGGCCAGCGTCTTACCACGGCGCGGGCCCGCGATTACGCGGCCCTGAAGCCGCAACTCTTGCCGCGGGTGCTGCAAAGCTTTCGCAGGCTCGCGGCCGCGCATGATCTCGTCATCGTCGAAGGCGCGGGCAGCCCTGCCGAGGTCAACCTGCGGTCGGGCGACATCGCGAATATGGGCTTCGCCCTGGCGGCCGGCGTGCCGGTGGTGCTTTTGGGGGATATCGACAGGGGCGGCGTGATCGCGCAGCTGGTCGGAAGCCATGCGGTTCTGGATGCCGACGACGCGGCCCTGATACGAGGCTTTGCCGTCAACAAGTTCCGGGGCGACGCCAGCCTATTTGCCGAAGGGATGCGTTTCATCGCAGGGCGCACTGGCTGGGCGCCGCTGGGGATCGTGCCGCATTTCGCCGAAGCCTGGCGGCTGCCCGCGGAGGACGCGGCCGAGATCGTTTCGCGGCCCGGCGGTGCGCTGAAGATCGCGGTGCCGCGACTGAACCGGATCGCCAATTTCGACGATCTCGACCCGCTCTCCGCTGAGCCCGGTATCAGCGTCACGATGATCGAACCGGGGCGCCCCCTGCCCGGCGATGCCGATCTCGTGCTGATCCCCGGCTCCAAATCCACCATCGCGGATCTCGCAGCCTTTCGGGCCGAGGGCTGGGACATCGACCTGCGCGCACATCTGCGTCGCGGCGGCCGCGTCATGGGTATCTGCGGTGGGTACCAGATGCTGGGCCGCTCGATCGCAGACCCCGAGGGCATCGAAGGGCCGCCGGGCCGGGTCGAGGGGCTGGGCCTGCTCGATGTCGAGACGGTCATGCGGCCCGAAAAGCGGCTAGGCCTCGTGGCGGCGCGGCTGCGCGCAGATGGTACGCCGCTCCGGGGCTACGAGATCCATATCGGCCGGACCACCGGGCCGGATCACGCCGCGCGGGCCTGGCTCGACATCGAGGGCCGCCCCGAAGGCGCGGCGAGCGCCGACGGGCTTGTGCACGGCTGTTATCTGCACGGGCTGTTTTCTGAGGACGCTTTCCGCGCCGCCTTTCTTGCCGAACTGGGCGTCGTTTCGCGCCCCGGCTATGATGATGCGGTGGAGACGACGCTCGACGCGCTGGCCGCGCATCTCGAGCGGCATCTCGATATCGACCGGCTGCTCGCTCTCGCGGCGCCGGTCTGAGGGATCACTCGAATTCGCCGCTTGCCAGTGCCCGGAAGATCTCGCGGCGCACCAGCTTGCGCAGATTGCCGGTGATCCGGTCGCCCAATGGACCGCGCAGTTCTTCGCGCAGCACCTCGGTGATCAGACGACGCAGCGTGTCCTCATCGACAAGAGCTTCGGGGGACGGCATTGGAGCTGTCGCCTCGACTGACTTGGCCGCTGGCTCTGCGATCTCAGGCTGAGAACGCACATTCGCCGCCGACTGCTCCTGCGGCTCGGCGACCGTTTCCGGCTCGCTCAGGGGTCGCTGATCTTCGACATCGGGGCCGGGCGCCTGCGGTTGCGGCGCGCTCTGCATCTCGCGCGGAACGCTTGGCGCGGCGCGCCCGGTAGACACAGGGCCGACATGGCGACGGCTCAGGAACGGGGTATCCTCGGCCCGCGCGGCGGACCAGTCCATCACCGGCGCCGGTTCGCTGCCGTCGGGCTCCCACTCGTCGGCGCGATGGGTGATCGCCGATTCGAGTTCGGCAATCGTCTCCTCGAGGCGCGAGCGCAGCGAGCCGCTCTTGTCGGAGGACGCGGCAGTCAGGTCGGCAGGCTCGAAATCATCATCGGCCGATGGTGCGCCGGGCGTCCCCGTGTTCGCCGCGACGGGCGCCGGAAAGCGCGATGGCCGCTCGGCCGCGCCCTCTCGGCCTGACACCCTCAGCGCGGGCGTCAGGACCAGCGGCGCATCGCCGCGTCTTTCGGCCCGCACCCGCGATGGCGCCACCGGCGATCTGCTGGTTGCATCGGCCGTTTGCTGC
Organism: Limimaricola soesokkakensis; assembly: GCF_900172345.1. GTDB lineage: Bacteria > Pseudomonadota > Alphaproteobacteria > Rhodobacterales > Rhodobacteraceae > Limimaricola > Limimaricola soesokkakensis. The sequence goes on along the minus strand of NZ_FWFY01000001.1, from coordinate 336,361 downwards.
GGCGCGGGACGGCCCCCGCCCTGCCCCTCGCCATCCGCAAGCAGTCTGCGGATGGAGGAGAGCACATCCTCGATTTCGACGCTCTTGACCGGATCGGACATGATCTACCCTGCTTGCCTCGAAAGAAGTCTAGCGAAGCCCCGGGCGCCCGGCAACAACCCCGCCAGCAGTGGTTCAGCGGCCAATCGCTTCGAGCACACGGTCCAGCGCCTTGCCCTGCGCCGATGTGGCGGCGGGCGCGTTGCGCACGAGGTTGTAATAGGCCACCGGGTCATAGACCTGCACCGGCAGCCCCAGCTGCTCGGCGGTCAACCGGCCGATCGCGGCCAGCACGACATAGCCCGCCAGCGTCTCGTCGATCTGCGCCGAAACCAGCGTGGCACGCGCGTCGAGCAGGTCCTGCTCGGCATTGAGCACGTCGAGCGTGGTCCGCGCCCCAAGCCGGGCCTCCTCGCGCAGCCCGTCGAAAGCCACTTGCGCCGCCCGGACTTCGCGGGTCGAGGCCTCGATGCTGGCGCGCGCGACGGAGAGCAGCGAATAGGCGTTGGCCACGGTCTGCTCGACCGTGCGGCTGGTGTTGAGCAGATCGCCCCGCGCCGCGTCGCGATTGGCCTTGGCTTGCCGAATCTGGCTGGCCAGCTGGCCGCCCGAATAGATCGACTGCTGCATCCTGATGCCGATCTGCTCTTCGTCGTCGAAATTGTCGTCGACCGAGATGCTGCCGGTGAGCGACAGTTCCGGACGAGTCGTCGCCTCGGCCCGAGCGATGTTGAGCTCCGCGACGGTGACGGCATACTGCGCGCCCTTGATCGACGGATGCTCGCGCCGCGCAATGGCTTGCGCCTCGGCGAGGCTGCCCGGAATTCGGGCATCGGGCGCCTGGGCAAGGCCATCCGGATTGCGCCCGACCGCCGCACGGAATTCGGCGATGGCTTGGGTCAATCCACCCTCTTCGGAGGCCAGAAGGCTGCGCGCGGAAGCCAATGCGGCCTCGGCCAGCGACACGTCGGTCCTCGTGACCTCACCTACTTCGAATCGGTCCTGCGCGGCGCGCAGTTCCTGAGTGATCAGGCGCAAGTTGTTGCGGCGCAGTTCGACGAAGGCGCTGGCGCGCTGGACTTCCATGTAGGCTTGGACGATCCGCTGCAACACCTGCTGCTCCACGCCGCGGAGCCCTTCGCGCGTGGAAAGCACCAGCGCCTTTTGCGCGTCGATGCCGTAGCGGCTCTGACCGCCATCATAGAGCAGCAGCGATGCGGAAAGGGTAGCGGAGCTGGAGACATCGAAGCTGTCGACACCGTTCGTGCCGGGAGCGGCATCGCGCAGCGCGCTGCTGGTGGAGAGAGCGGTCTGAGCCGACCAGCTGATGATCGGCCTCAGCGCACCGATCGCCTGCGCCACGTCCTCGTCGGCCGCGCGCAGCAGCGCCCGGTTCTGATCGAGAAGCCCGCTGTTCTCATAGCCATAGGCCAAGGCTTGCGCGAGCGTATCAGCCCGCGCGGGCGCCACGACGGCGGCGGCAAGGCCGGCACCCAGAATCAAGCTACCTACAATTCGCCGCATACCACCCTGCCCTCTTGTTTTTCACTCGTGCCCTTACAGCACGAAGTCCTGTTCCGCCTCGAAACCCTTCAGAAGCGGCGCTCCCGCGTTGAACGCGAAGCGCCACGAGATTCGCCCGTCGATCTTGTAGCCGATCCGGACCACGCCCAGCGCGCCTTCGGCGAAGATCGCCGCGACCCGGCCGCCTTCGCGCAGCTGCGCGTCCAGCGCATCGGGAAAACGTTCGATCGCACCCTCGATGATGATGACGTCATAGGGGCCGCTCTTGGGTGCACCCTCGGCCAGCGGGGCGCAGATCACCGCCGCGTTGTCGACGCCATGCTCGGAGAGGATCGACTGCGCCTCGGCGGCGCGCGCCTCGTCATCCTCGACCGCTGCGACGAAGCCCGCGAGCCGCGCCAAGAGCGCGGTCGAGTAGCCCAGGCCGCAACCCAGATCGAGCACCGCGTCCTGCGGATCGATCTCGAGCCCGTCGAGCATCTTGGCCAGCGTCCGCGGCTCCAGCACCACGCGGTCCCCGCCAAGCGACAGGTTTTCGCCCACATAGGCCGCCTCGCGCAGCGCCGCGGGCACGTAGGCCTCGCGCGGCACATCGAGCATCGCGTCGATGATCGGAAATTTCGTCACGTCAGAAGGCCGCACCTGCGTATCGACCATGAAGACGCGGCGGGTCGCATAATCAACCACGGACCGGACTCTTTCGTTCAATTTCTCCACGGCCGTGATGCCACAACCTCCGGCAAGCGGCAACTGCTCTGCGCCTCTGCCCAGCCGCCGCGCCGCTTTGGTCGTGTCTTGCGGCCACACTTGCAGATTGTTCGTGGATGCCGCGACGCCGTCCCACGCTGGCCACGAGCTTCGGGCGGAAGCCCGCGAGACGATGCTCGCGGAGTTGCACAGTGATTGGATGCAGACTTTGGGCCGCCAGACGGAGTCGCTGTGCAGGCAGCCATACCCTCATGCTTTTGCACGTCTCGCGACATGAGCAACTCGAAACCATCCTTCGACGGGTCGCGCATTCAGGCCCACCAGCCTGCTCGGAAAGACCTCGATAATTGCTTGACGCCTGCCACGACAAACCATAGTGAAGCCGACACCGAGGCGGGTTGGCGGAGAGGTTACGCAGCGGATTGCAAATCCGTGTAGACCGGTTCGATTCCGGTACCCGCCTCCATATCCCGACATATCCACTCATGACGCAGGCAGACGGACTTTGACCCGCGCCGCCGGTGTGAAGGGATATGTTTTCCAGTCAACCAACCCTGCATCCAGCCCGGCCTCCGCGCGCCAGAAGCCCGCTCGAAAGACCGGATGCCAACGCATTCCCTTTAGCGCTCTGCGGACCCGAGGGCCCGTGCCCCTTGCTTTTCGGATGATTGATCCATGGCCCAGCCGACGCTGAAGCCGTGCAGGAAGGTCGAGGCGAGGATGACCAGCGCTACGAGGGACCACAATGAATCCTCGTCGACGAACTCCATGTGGCTCCCGGCATAGCACAGGTAGTAGATCGACCCGATACCGCGGACGCCGTAGACCGCGACGATGCTGCGGTCGCGCCATCCAAGCCCGCTTCGCCCCAGCGACAACCAGCCGGCAGCCGGGCGTATCACCAGGAGAAGCACCGCCGCCACGGCGATCTGGGACCAGGTGAGATCGCGAAACAGCAGCGGCAGCACCGTGCCGAGCGCCACCAGCAGCGCCGCCGTGAGGGCATGCTCGATCGATTCGGAGAAATCGTGCAGTCGCTTGTGGAAATGGTGGTCCTTCTCGATCCGCCGCAAGGTCAGGCCGAGAACGGCCACCGAGATGAAGCCGTAGCCTTCGATCAACTCCGTCGAGCCGTAGCACAACAGGATTCCCGCCAGCGCGACCACCCCCGAGCCGGTCTGGGCCAAGGCCGCATCGGCAGGGAAGCGGAACAGCACGTAACCCAGCGCCTTGCCGCCAAGCCAGCCCATCGCGGTGCCCAGAGCGATCCGGTAGATCACGTCGCGCAACAGCCAGTCGAGCGCCCAGGCACCCGGGTTGAGCCCCTCGGCCGCGAGGATCAGCCCGAGATAGACGAAGGGAAAGGCCAGACCGTCGTTCAACGCCGCCTCGGTGGTCAGAGTGAAACGGACGGGATGCTCGGCCCCTTCCTGTGGGGGCCCGACCTGCACATCGGCCGCAAGCACCGGATCGGTCGGGGCGAGAACCGCGCCCAGCAGCACCGCGCCGGCCACCGTCATGCCGGTGAGGCCGACCCCCAGGAAAGCCACCGCGAAGATGGTCAGCGGCATCGCGATGCCGAGCATTCGGAAGGTTGGCCTCCAACGCGACCAAGGGCGAAGCTCGTCGAGCCGCATTCCCGAGCCGAACAGCGCGACGATCACCGTGAGTTCGCTCGCCAACTCCCATGGCAGCGGCGTCTCGCGAGGGTCGGGCAACGTCGCGAGATCCGGCAGCCAGACCGCGATTCCCGCGCCGAACAGGATCATCAACGGTGCTGCCGCCGGTTCGCGGCGCGAGATCAGCCGGGGTAGCCAGCGCGCGAGGATGATCACGAGGCCCAGCACCGCCAAGGCGATGTGATACCGATTCAGCCCGAAAAACGGCTCGCCCTCCACTGGCCCCTCCTCCATCACCCTTCCGAGACCGACAAACTGCGCCGCCCGGGCGCTGCGACAAGGGGACGTCGCGCAGCGGCAGGCGGGATCGCGCCCGCAGGCGGCAAGGCGGCCCCACCCCGCCGTGACAGCGCGGCCGACGCCGCCTAGGCTGGCGCCGTATCCCCGAACCGATCGGAACGAACGCCCCCATGCTGCGCATTCTCGCCTTGCTTCTCGCCCTTCTCCCCGCCTCCCTTGCCGCGCAGGACCGCGCCGCGCTCGAACGGCAATTTCGGGGCTGGCTGCAGCAGACCGTCTGGCCGCGCGCCCAAGGCGCGGGCGTATCCCGCTCCACATTCGATGCGGCCTTTTCGGGGGTCACGCTCGATTGGGACCTGCCCGATCTCGCCCCGCCGGGCGCACCGGCGCAGCCGCAACGGCAGCGACAGGCCGAGTTCGGCAGCCCCGGCGCCTATTTCAGCGCAGGCGCGGTACAGGGCGCGGCCTCGGTGGGGCGGCAGATGGCGGCGCGCCATGCCGCCACGCTGACCCGTATCGAGCGGGCGACCGGTGTGCCCGGACACATCGTTCTCGCCATCTGGGGCCGCGAAAGCGGCTATGGCCGCGCCGCGATTCCGCACAACGTCTTTCGGGTACTGGGCACCAAGGGCTTCATCGGGCGTCGCGCCGAGTATTTCACCGAAGAACTGGTCGCGGCGCTGCGCATCGCCCAGGCGGGTCACGCACCGGGCGCCGCGATGAAATCGAGCTGGGCTGGCGCGCTCGGCCAGCCGCAATTCATGCCGACGAGCTTCCTCAAATACGCAGCCGATGGCGATGGCGACGGGCGCGCCGACATCTGGCGTTCGGAGGCCGACACGCTCGCCTCGATCGCCACCTATCTCGCCCGGCATGGCTGGGTCGCGGGACGCGACTGGGGCTTCGAAGTCCGCGTACCGGAGGCGGTTTCCTGCACGCTGGAAGGGCCCGATCAGGGGCGGCTCATCCGCGACTGGGCGGCCATGGGCATCACCCGCGTTTCCGGCAAACCCTTTCCGGACCACGAGGCCGCGCGCGAGGGCTTCTTGCTGATGCCGGCCGGGCGGCACGGCCCCGCCTTCGTGGTGACGCCCAACTTCTACGTGCTCAAGAGCTACAACATGAGCGATCTCTACGCGCTTTTCGTCGGCCATGTCGGTGACCGCATCGCCTATGGGGTGGGTGATTTCGCGGGCGGCTGGGGCCGCGTGGGCGGGCTGATGCGCTCGGACGTGGCCGCGATGCAGCGCGCGCTCGAGGCGAAAGGGCACGACGTGGGCGGCGCCGATGGGCTGGCGGGCTTCAAGACCCGGCGTTCGATCGGTCGCTGGCAGGAAGCGCAGGGCCATGCCGCCACCTGCTTTCCCGATACCGGAATGCGCGGCGCGCTGAACGGCTGAACCCGCTCAATCAGTCAAATGGCGGAACGCGGGCGGGCAGCGCCCGTTTGTCTCGTGACCGCAAGAGCAGGAGACCAGCGATGAGTTCCCCCGATCCGACGCGACCCATTCTGCGCGAGGGCGAGACCTGCTGGCGCATCGCGCGGGCAGACCGGCTGGCCGTGATCGTCGATGCGGCCGATTACTTCGCGACGATCCGCGAGGTGGTGCGCCATGCCAAGCGCAGCGTACTGTTCATCGGCTGGGATTTCGACACGCGGATCGAGCTTGAACCCGATGCCGAGGAGGACGGTGTGCCCAACACGCTGGGCGCCTATCTCGAATGGGTGGTTGAGAAGACGCCCGACCTGCAGGTGCATCTGCTGAAGTGGGATCTCGGCATCATCGAGACGCTGTCGCGCGGCTCGACACCGCTGGTTCTGGCAGACTGGATGACCAATGGACGCATCCACATGAAGCTTGACCATGCCCACCCTTCCGGGGCCGCGCATCATCAGAAGATCGTGGTGATCGATGACGTGCTGGCCTTCTGCGGCGGCATCGACATCACCGCCAAGCGCTGGGACACCCGGTCGCATCTCGACGAGGACCCGCGCCGCAGGCGACCCACCTCGAAACGCCATTACGGGCCGTGGCACGATATCACCACCGCCCTAAGCGGCGAGGCGGCGAAGGCGCTGGGCGATCTCGCGCGGCAGCGCTGGTTCGACGCCACGGGCGAGACGCTGGAGGCCCCGGGACCGCAGGCGCCGATCTGGCCCTCGGGGCTGGAACCCATTGCCGCGGGCCATCCGGCAGCCATCTCGCGCACTCTGCCTGCCTACAAGGAGCGCGAGGAAGTGCGCGAGATCGAGGCGCTCTATCTCGAGGTCATCGCCCGCGCCAAGAAGACGCTTTACATCGAGAGCCAGTATTTCGCCTCGCGCCGCATCGCCGAGGCGATGGCCACGCGGCTGCGCGAGCCCGACGGGCCGGAGATCGTGGTGGTCAACCCGCACACCGCGCAGGGCTGGCTCGAGGAGAAGGCGATGGGCACGGCACGGGCGCGGCTGCTGAGGCTGGTGCGCGATGCCGACCGCTACGACCGGTTCCGGCTCTACACCCCCGTGGCCGAGGGCGGCGCGCATATCTATGTCCACGCCAAGGTGGTCATCATGGACGACCTGCTCATGCGGGTGGGCTCGTCCAACATGAACAACCGCTCCATGGGCTTCGATACCGAATGCGATGTCTCGATCGAGGCGCGTGGCGCCACCGCGCCGGAGCTGCGCGAGCGGATCGTCGGGCTGCGCAACGATCTTCTGGCCGAGCATCTGGGCCGCTCGAACGCCGAGGTGGAAGAGGAGATCCAGGCGCGTGGCTCGCTCGTCCGGGCCATCGACGCGCTAAGCGGCAAGGGGCGCAGCCTCGTGCCATTCGAAGCACCCGACTTCTCCGACATCGTCGAATACGAGCTCGCCGAGACCGACCTGCTCGATCCCGAAAGCACCTCTTCCTCCTGGACCGGCTGACATAAGAAGGGCCGGTGCACATGGCACCGGCCCCTTTGACACATCCGGGCATCGCCGACTTCAGCCGCCGATCTTGTCCTGCGTCTTCGTCTCGAAGTCATCCGCCGAGTGCCGCTCATGCAGTTGCAGCGCCGGGTCGCCGAAGCTCCGATTGACCATCCGGCCCCGTTGCACCGCCGGGCGGGCGTCGATCGCCTTGGCCCAGCGCATCACATGCGTGTAGCTCTCCACATCGAGGAACTCGGCCGCGTCGTAAAGCCGACCCAGCACGAGCTGCCCGTACCACGACCAGATCGCCATGTCGGCGATGGAGTATTCGTCCGCCATGAACTCGTGCTCGGCCAAGTGCCGGTCGAGCACGTCGAGCTGGCGCTTGGTCTCCATGGCGAAGCGGTTGATCGGGTATTCGAACTTCTCGGGCGCATAGGCATAGAAGTGACCGAAGCCGCCGCCCAGATAGGGCGCGCTGCCCATCTGCCAGAACAGCCAGCTCAGCGCCTCGGTGCGCTGACCGGGATCTTTCGGCAGGAAGGCACCGAATTTCTCGGCCAGATGCAACAGGATCGCCCCGGATTCGAACACACGCTGCGGCTTGTCGCCACTCAAGTCGAGCAGGGCCGGGATCTTGGAATTCGGGTTGATCTCCACAAATTCCGAGCCGAACTGGTCGCCGTCGCCGATCCGGATCAGCCAAGCATCGTATTCGGCGCCCGAATGGCCGGCCTCGAGCAGTTCCTCGAACAGCACCGTGACCTTCACCCCATTGGGCGTGGCCATGGAATAGAGCTGGAACGGATGCTCGCCGCGCGGCAGTTCCGCATCATGGGTCGCACCGGCGACGGGGCGATTGGTCTTGGCGAACTGGCCGCCATTCTCTGCGTCCCAAGTCCAGACCTTGGGCGGCGTATAGTCGTTGAGATCCTTCATCGAGCGTCCTGTCGGTTTGTCCGGATTGATGACTGAAATGCGACCCCGACCCCAGTCTGTCGAGGGGAAACCCGCGCACAAGGTTGTGCGCCCTAACGCACGACACACCGATCAGCCTGCAATCATGACCTTTCACTGGTCCGGTTTCCCGCCAAACCGGAAAAATCCGGCCGGATTTCCCCTACCCCGGTGGCAATTCTCCGCTAGTTCCGTCATAAAGCGCCTTTCGAAACAGCTAGGAGAACGCTCCCACGTGACCGATAGAAACCTGCCTTCCCTCGGACTGGCGCTGCTGCCGGTCGTGCTGACGCTGGGCCTGCTGGCCCTGCAGCTCTTCTATTTCGGCGACTTCACGCCGCATATCCCGCTGGTGATCGGCCTCGCCATCACCGGCCTTCTGGGCGTGATGCGCGGCCAGAAATGGACCGATATCCGCGAAGGCGTGTTCCACGTCATCCACGTCTCCCTTCCCTCGCTTTCCGTTCTGATCGTGGTCGGCATGATCATCGGCGTCTGGATCGCCTCGGGCACCGTGCCGACGCTGATCTATTACGGCCTGACCCTTCTGAACCCCTCGATCTTCCTTGCCGCCGCGATGATCCTCTGTGCGGTCGTCTCGCTGTCGCTGGGCACGTCTTGGGGCACCGTCGGCACCATCGGCGTTGCGCTGATGGGCATCGGTGCTGGCTTCGGCATTCCGATGTACTGGACCGCGGGCGCGATCGTCTCGGGAGCCTTCTTCGGCGACAAGATCTCGCCGCTGTCGGATACTACCAACCTCGCTCCCGCCGTGACCGGCGTGAACATCTTCGACCACATCCAGAACATGCTGCCGACCACCGTACCCGCGATGCTGATCGCGCTGGGCGTCTACATCGTGGCGGGTTACGGCTTGATCGAACCTGCCGACACCTCGCTCGAGGCGATCACCCAGATCACCGCGCGGCTCGAGCAGGACTTCGCCCTCGGGCTGATCCCGCTGACCCCGGCATTGCTGGTCATCGGCCTCGCGCTGTTCCGCCAGCCGCCGCTGCCCTCGCTCTTCGCGGGCGTGCTGCTGGGTGGCATTATCGCCATTTTCCAGCAGGGTGTGGGCCTGCATGACGTGTTCACCTACGCGCAGTCGGGCTACTCGATCGAGACCGGCATCGCCGATATCGACGCGCTGCTGAACAAGGGCGGCATCCAGTCGATGATGTGGACCATCTCGCTGATGCTGATCGCGCTGGGCTTCGGCGGTGCGCTGGAGCGCACCGGCTGCCTCGAGGCGATCATCCTCGCCATCGTCAACCGGGTGAAGAGCTTTGCCGCGGTGCAGTCCTCGGCCATCGTCACCTCCTTCGCCACCAACGTGGTCGCGGGCGACCCCTACATCTCGATCGCCCTGCCGGGCCGGATGTATGCGCCGCTCTATCGCGGCATGGGCTACTCCACGCTCAACCTGAGCCGCGCCACCGAGGAAGGCGGCACGCTGATGAGCCCGCTGATCCCGTGGAATGCCGGCGGTGCCTTCGTCATCACCGCGCTGGGCCTCGGCATCATGGACGGCAACATGGAGAACCTGCTCTACATCCCGCTGGCCTTCGCCTGTTGGACCGCGCCGGTGATCGGCATCTTCTACGCCATCACCGGGTTCTTCTCGCCGAAGGCGTCCGAGAAGGACCGCGCCAACTGGGAGCGCGACAACGAGGACATCATGGACCTGTCGGAGCATGACCACCTCGGCGATCCCGGCCCGGCCAAGGAAGCCATGCCGGTCTGATCCAAGGCTCCGAGATGCGAGCCATACGACGGAACGCCCCGCCCTCACCGGCGGGGCGTTTCGCGTCTCACGGGTTGGATCGCGATGGGATCTGCCTATGTCGGGATCAGACCTCATGCGAAAGGACATCACATGGCCGGAGGCTGGGCCCGCGACGGTGCGGTGGAAGAGCAGATCGAAGCCTCGATCAATGACGAGCTGAAGCGCATGCAGGCGCGGCGTGGCCCCTCGGGCGAAAGCCGCACCCATTGCGCCGAATGCGAGGAGGAGATCCCCGAAAGGCGGCGCGCGGCGATCCCGGGGGTCAAGCTCTGCGTCGATTGCCAGCAGGGGCGCGACAGCCGCCCGGAGGCGCGGGGCGGCATCAACCGGCGCGGCTCCAAGGACAGCCAGCTGCGCTGATTTCCGGCGGCAAATCCGGGTATGCGAAGAAGGATCAAGCGACGGGCGGGCCTGTCTGTCAGACCGCGCCGCCCACATCGTCCGGCGCCACCGCGCTGGCCTTGACGATAGCCCAGACCCGTTGACCGGGCTCTAGCCTGAGTGCGCGAGCCGAACGGCGGGTGACCCGGGCAAGCAGCCTGTCCGTGCCGCATAGCAGCCCTACCGCCGCGCCCTCCGGCCCCTCGTCGACGGCCGTCACCTCGGCGGGCAGGATGTTCAGCGCGCTCAGCCCTTGCGGCTTTTCGCGCGCGAGGATCACGTCCTGCGCCGAGATCCTAAGACGAAGATGCGTGCCGAGTTGCCCCAGCCGCCCCGGCAGCACGATCCGCCCGCCCGACAGCGCCAATTCGGTCAGGCCGTCGATCCGGTCGAGACCCGCGATGCGCGCGCGCACCACCGCGCCCGCCTCCTGCGCGCCGATCATGCCGACGGCGGCCGGATCGGAGAGCACCTCGGCCACCGCGCCGACCCGGCGCACGCCCCCCGCCTCCATCACCACCACCGTGGTGGCGAGCCGCGCGACCTCGGAGGCGGCGTGGCTGACATAGAGGATCGGCAGCCCCGCCTCGTCGCGAAGCCGCTCCAGCCACGGCAGGATCTCTGCCTTGCGCTCGGCATCGAGCGCCGAAAGCGGCTCGTCCATCAGCAACAGGCGCGGATCCGACATCAGCGCCCGGCCAATCGCCACGCGCTGTCGCTCGCCTCCCGACAGTGCGGCGGGGCGGCGATCTAGCAGCGTGTCCAGCCCCAGCAGGTCGATCACCCTGTCGCGGTCGTGGCGGCCGCCATAGGCGAGGTTCTTCGCCACGCTCATATGCGGGAACAGCCGCGCATCCTGAAAGACATAGCCGACGCGCCGACGATGCACGGGGATGTCGATGCGCGCGGCCCCGTCGAAGAGCACCGCCCCGTCCACCTCGATCCGCCCCGCCTCGGGACGCAGGAGCCCCGCCACGGCGTTGATCAGGCTGGTCTTGCCCGAGCCCGATTTTCCGAACAGCGCGATGACGCCGGGCGGCGCCTCGAAGCCCGCATCGAGATCGAAGGCACCCAAGCGCTTTTTCACGTGAATCGCGATCATGCCGCGACCCGCCGCGCGATCCGCCGCGACAGCCATTCGGATGCCAGCAGGGCGCCCATGGCCAGCGCCACCGACACCGCGACCAACCGCAGCGCCGCGCCCTCGCCACCCGGCATCTGCAAGAAGGCATAGATCGCCGTCGGGATGGTCCGGGTTTCGCCGGGGATGTTGGAGACGAAGGTGATCGTTGCGCCGAATTCGCCCATCGCCTTGGCAAAGGCGAGGATCGCACCCGCCACGACGCCCGGCAGCGCCAGCGGCAGCGTCACCGTTGCAAAGACCCTGAGCCGCGAGGCCCCGAGCGTCGCCGCCGCCGCTTCGAGCCCCGGATCGACCGCCTCGAAGGCAAGCCGCATCGGCCGCACCATGAGGGGGAACGCCATGATCGCGGCGGCCAGCGCTGCGCCGGTCCAGCTGAAGGCGAACGATATTCCAAACGGTTCGAGCAGCGACCCCAACGGGCCCTGCCGCGAGAAGGCGATCAGCAGCAGGTAGCCCGTCACCACCGGCGGCAGGATCAGCGGCAGATGCACCAGCCCGTTGAGCAATTGTCGCCCCGGAAACCGGCCCTTGGCCAGCGCCAACGCGCAGATCAACCCCAGCGGCAGACTCGCGGCGACGGCGCTGGCCGAAACCTTGAGCGACAGCCGCACCGCCTGCCATTCCTCTGGCCCAAGCCAGTCGGTCATGGAGAAACCTTCTCGTCAGGTTGAGAGGTCCAGGGCACGGAGAACCCCGCCGCCTCGAAAATCGCGGCCGCCTCCGCGCCGGAGAGGAAATCGAGAAACGCAGCCGCCTCGGCATCGGCATCCGCGACGAGCGCCGCAGGGTAACGGATCGGCGGATGGCTATCCGCGGGAAACCGACCCAATACCGTCACACGCGGCTCCTCGATGGCATCGGTGCCATAGACGATGCCGAGCGGCGCGGCACCGCTGGCCACGAGGGCCAGCGCCGCGCGCACGTTTTCGGATTGCGCGACCCGAGCTTCCACCTCCGCCCAGAGACCAAAGCTTTCCAACGCGGCGCGACCATACTGGCCGGCGGGCACGGCATCGACCAGCGCCATGGCGAGGCGGCCCGAGCCCAGCATCGTGACGAGGTCGAGATCGGGGCCAATATCGACCGGGACAGCCTGCGGATCGGCAGCGATCAGGACGAGGTCGTTGCCCAGAAGGTCGCGGCGGCTGCCCGGTCCGATCAGGGCAGCCCCTTCGAGATCATCCATCCACTCCGCGCTGGCCGAGATGAAGATATCCGCCGGCGCACCCGCCGCGATCTGCCGTGCGAGGGCCGAACTCCCTGCATAGGAGACCGTCACCTCCGCACCGCCCTGCTCTTCCCACGCCGCGACCACCCGGTCCAGCGGGCCTCCGAGACTCGCCGCCGCGAAAACCAGCAGGTCGGCCCGCGCGGCACCGGGCAGCGCCAGCAGCAGCGCCGCGATCAGGGGTTTCAACAGCATCATCCACCTCGTGTCTCGGCCTCCCTCTCGCATCCCGTGGCCCCGCGCCGCAAGAGCACGTCTCAAACCCAAGCCAAGAGCCGTGCCTCAAGCGTCGCGACACGGTCCCGAAACACGTCCGGGATCTCGCCCGGGCGCGGCGGATCGAGCAGCGTCGTGAGCCAGTTTTCGGGCGGCGAGACAGCCCGCCTCTGCTTGTGCCATTCCAGCCCCCGCAGCACCGCTTGCGCGGGCACTGGCAGGTGATCGGGAATCTCGCGGCCCGACAGCACCCCCCACGCGGCGGTCCACAGTCGCCCGACGCTCCAGGGGTTGTAGCCGCCGCCGCCCAGCAGAAGAAAACGCGGCGCGAGCGGCAGCAAAGCCCGCAGCACTCCGAGATGCGCATGCCCCGACATGGCGAGCCGCGATTGCGGATCCTCGAGCAACGCATCGGCACCGCATTGCAGCACGATGGCATCGGGGCGAAACATCGCGACGGCGGGCAGGATCACGCGATCGCGCGCCAATGCCATGACATCGTCGCCCGCGCCGCTGGGCAGCGGCAGGTTGAAGACCTGGCCCGCCCCCTCGTCCTCGACCGCGCCGGTACGGGGCCAGCGGTTCTCTTCATGGGTCGAGACGATCAGCGTGTCGGGGTCATGCGCGAAGCCCGCCTCGACCCCGTCGCAGTGATGCGCGTCGATATCGACATAGGCGATGCGCCGGGCGCCATGCGCCCTGAGCGAACCGATCGCCAGAACCGGGTCGTTGAGGTAGCAAAACCCGTTGGCCCGGTCGGGGAGGCCGTGATGAGTGCCACCGCCCGGCAGGTGCAACCGGCCGCCATGCCGCAGCAACTCGCCCGCCAGCAGTGCGCCCCCGGCTCCCGTGGCCGGGCGGCGGAACATCTCCGCGAAGACCGGGTTCGCGGGGGTGCCGAGATGGTGCCTGGCGCGGATCTCGGGTCCGACCTGCTGCGTCGCCTCGGCCGCGATCAGGGCGGCCACGTATTCGGGCGTGTGAAACCCGTGCAGCGCCGCCGGCCGGGCGCGCGGACTGCGCAGATAGACATCGGGCGGCAGCCAGCCAAGCGCCCGGGCCAGATCCATGACCGTGGAGACGCGCGGCACCCGTAGCGGGTGCCACGCCCCGTAGCTCGAGCCGCGATAGATCTCGGATCCGATGAAACGTGCCGTGGCGGTCATGCGGCCCTTTCGCTGCAACCTCTGCGGGACCCGACGCGAAGTCGCCACCGCCCGCGTGGCAGATAGCACCGATTGCAGTCTTGCCAGCCCCGGCGCGGTCGTGGAACCTCGCCCGGGCAGGCGCGATCCCAGAGGCCCCATGATTCAGCTTCCGCTCCGCGTCGCAAGGCGCCACCAGCGCCTCGGGCGCACCCAGTTCGCCGCCCTGCCCTGGCGCATGGTGAACGACTCGCTAGAAGTCTGCCTGATCACCAGCCGGGGGCGTGGCCGCTGGATCCTGCCCAAGGGCTGGCCGATGGACCGCGCCACCCCCGCAGAGGCCGCAGCGCGGGAGGCGCGCGAAGAGGCCGGTCTCATCGGCCTGCCCGAGGATCGCTGCCTCGGTGTGTGGTCCTACGTGAAGGGCGGCGCCAAGACCGGGTCTCCGCATTTCGCGATGGTGTTCCCGGTGCATGTCACGCAGGTGCTCGGCGACTGGCCCGAGCGCGGCCAGAGGCGGCGCAAATGGTTCTCGCGCGAGCGTGCGGCGGCCAAGCTCGACGCGCCCGAACTGCGGCAGATGGTGCTGCTGTTCGACCCGGCGCCGCTGCGCCCGGTTGCGGCGCCGCAGCCACCCTTTGCAGGCTCGTGATCGACCGCGCTTTGCACCCGGTCGAGACAGCGCCTATCTGAAGCATATCCGCCACCGGGACCGATGCCGATGATCCGCTATGACCTCACCTGCAAGAACGGCCACGCCTTCGACAGCTGGTTCGCCTCCGCGAGCGCCTATGACGCCTTGGAGCGCGCCGGACAGCTGTCCTGCGCGGTCTGCGGCGATGCGCGGGTCTCCAAGGCGCTGATGGCGCCGTCGGTGCGTGAGAACGTCAAGGCGCCCGCGCGCCGTCTCTCCGAGCCCGGCAACCCGTTGGAGCGGGCGATGGCCGAACTCAGGCGCAAGGTCGAAAGCAGTTCCGATTACGTCGGCGACGCCTTCGCGCGCGAGGCCCGCGCCATGCATGAAGGCAAGACGCCGGAGCGCGCGATCCATGGCGAGGCAAGGCTCGACGAGGCGCGCCGGCTGATCGAGGACGGCATCCCCGTGGCTCCCCTGCCCTTCGCGCCGAAGCGCCGGACCAACTGAGGCGCGGTCGCGCATTGCCCTCGCGTCGCCCGGCCGCTATGGAGGCGCCGGAATCTGCGCGAGGAGAGCCATGTCGGTCCTGGTGATGAAATTCGGTGGCACCTCGGTCGCCACGCTCGACCGGATCCACCGGGCCGCGAAACGCGTGGCCGTCGAGGTGGCCAAGGGGCACGAGGTGATCGTGATCGTGTCGGCGATGGCCGGCAAGACCAACGAACTGGTCGGCTGGGTGAACGAGACCTCGCCCATGTATGACGCCCGCGAATACGACGCCGTCACCTCCTCGGGCGAGAACGTGACCGCCGGTCTCATGGCGCTCCGGTTGCAGGAAATGGATATCCCGGCGCGCAGCTGGCAGGGCTGGCAGGTGCCGGTCCAGACCACGAGCGCGCATGGCGCGGCGCGTATCCTCGACATCCCGCCCGCCAATATCCGCGCCAAATTCGCCGAGGGCATGAAGGTCGCCGTCGTCGCGGGCTTCCAGGGCGTGAGCCCCGAGGGCCGGATTACCACGCTTGGGCGCGGCGGCTCCGACACCACGGCGGTGGCCTTCGCCGCCGCCTTCGAGGCCGAGCGCTGCGACATCTATACCGACGTGGACGGCATCTACACGACCGACCCGCGGATCTGCGAAAAGGCCCGCAAGCTCGACCGCATCGCCTTCGAGGAGATGCTGGAGCTGGCCTCGCTCGGGGCCAAGGTGCTGCAGACCCGCTCGGTCGAGCTGGCGATGCGATACAAGGTGAAGCTGCGCGTGCTGTCGAGCTTCGAGGAACAGTCCGACGACGCGGGAACGCTCGTCTGCGACGAGGAGGAAATCATGGAAAGCAACGTGGTCGCCGGTGTCGCCTATTCCCGCGACGAGGCCAAGATGACGCTCATCTCCGTGGCCGACCGGCCCGGCATCGCCTCGGCGATCTTCGGGGCGCTGGCGGATGCGGGCGTGAACGTGGACATGATCGTCCAGAACATCTCGGAAGAGGGTCGCACCGACATGACCTTCTCCTGCCCCAACGATCAGGTGATGCGCGCCGAGAAGGCGGTCGAGGCGGCCCGCGATCGCGGCGACATCCGCTTCAACGATCTGGTCACCGATACCGGCGTGGCCAAGGTCTCGGTGGTCGGCATCGGCATGCGCAGCCATACCGGCGTCGCCGCCGACATGTTCAAGGCGCTTGCCGCCGAAGGCATCAACATCAAGGTCATCACCACCTCGGAGATCAAGATTTCCGTGCTGATCGACCGGAAATACATGGAACTCGCGGTGCAGGCCCTCCATGATGCCTTCGGGCTGGACAAGGCCGCCTGACCGGGACCACTCCCCCCCGGACATGGTGGCGAGAGGGCGGCGATGGTCGATCGACTTGTAGAATCCGAAAGCCGCAAGCTTCTGGGCCGCCTTTCGGCGGTCATGGCCGAGGGCGGTGCCGGTCAGGCGCGGCTTGACCGCATCGTCGGGTTGATCGCCTCGTCGATGAAGACCGAAGTCTGCTCGATCTACCTGTTTCGCGATGCCGAAACGCTCGAGCTCTGCGCGACCGAAGGTCTCAAGGCCGAATCCGTGCACCAGACGCGGATGCGGCTGGGTGAGGGCCTCGTCGGCCGCACCGCCCGCACGCGCCAGGTGGTCAACACCGCCAACGCCCCCGGCGAGCCCGGTTTCCGCTACATGCCTGAGACCGGCGAGGAGCGCTATTCGAGCTTCTGCGGCGTGCCGATCCAGCGGCTGGGCGAACCATTGGGCGTGCTGGTGGTCCAGTCCAAGAATGCCCGCGAGTTCACCACCGACGAGGTCTACGCGCTCGAGGTCGTGGCCATGGTGCTGGCCGAAATGACCGAGCTGGGCGCATTCGTCGATACCGGCGCGGCGCTCTCGGCGCGGCATCAGCAGGCCGTCATGTTCAAGGGTACCTCCGGCCAGGAGGGTGCTGCCGAGGGCCATGTCTGGCTGCACGAGCCGCGCGTCGTCGTCACCAACCCGATCGCCGACGACCCGGCGATCGAGCTGGAGCGGCTGCGCCACGCTGTGGACAAGCTGCGGGTGACAGTCGACGAGCTGCTCTCGGGGGCGACCAGCGCCCATCCTGACCAAGTGCAGGTGCTTGAGACCTACCGCATGTTCGCCAATTCACGCAGCTGGATGCGACGGATGGAGGAGGACATCGAGAGCGGTCTTTCGGCCGAGGCCGCGGTCGAGAAGGAGCAGTCTCTAGCGCGCTCGCGCATGAACCGCTCCGGCGATCACTACATGCGCGAGCGGCTCTCGGATCTCGACGATCTGTCGAACCGGCTCCTGCGCATTCTGACCGGTCAGGGCCGCGACACCGGTGCCGAACTCCCGGACGATCCGGTTCTGGTGGCCCGCAACATCGGCCCCGGCGAACTCTTGGAATATGGCAAGAAGCTCAGGGGCATCGTGCTCGAGGAGGGCTCGGTCGGCTCGCACGCCGCGATCGTAGCCCGGGCCTGGGCGATTCCTTTGATAATCCACGCCAAGAACATCACCTCCGAGGCGCTTAACGGCGATGTGATCCTCGTCGATGGCGACCAGGGCGTTGCGCATCTGCGCCCGGAGGAGACGGTGAAGACCGCCTTCCGCGACAAGATCGCGATGCAGGCTCGGGCGCTAGAGCGTTACGCCTCGATCCGCGACATGAAGGCCACGGCGCTGTGCGGCACCACGATCTCGCTGCACATGAATGCCGGGTTGATGGCCGACCTGCCCTCGCTCGAAGGATCGGGCGCCGAGGGTGTCGGCCTGTTCCGCACCGAGTTGCAGTTCCTGATCCGCAACAAGATGCCCAAGCGGGCCGAGCTGTCCGCGCTCTATGCCCGGGTGATGGACGCCGCCGACGGCAAGCGCGTCGCCTTTCGCACCCTAGATATCGGCTCGGACAAGGTGCTGAGCTACATGAAGCCCAATGACGAGCCGAACCCGGCGATGGGCTGGCGCGCGGTGCGCGTGGGGCTCGACAAGCCCGGCGTGCTCAGGATGCAGCTGCAGGCGCTGATCCGCGCGTCCAATGGCCGCCCGCTTTCGGTGATGTTCCCCTTCATCGCGCTGCCCGCGGAGTTCTATGCCGCGCGCGAGGAGTTCGAGAAGGCAATGGAGCGCGAGCGGATCCTTGGCCACCCGCTGCCCGAGACCGTCGAGGTCGGCGCCATGCTCGAAACCCCGAGCCTCGCCTGGGCGCCGGACCAGTTCTTCCGGGAGGTCGATTTCCTCTCGGTGGGCGGCAACGATCTCAAGCAGTTCTTCTTCGCAGCCGACCGAGAAAACGAGCGGGTGCGCCGGCGCTACGACACGTTGGACGTGAGCTTTCTGGGGCTTCTCGATCACATCCTCGCCCGGACGACCGCCGCCGGCACGCCGATCTCGTTTTGCGGCGAGGATGCGGGCCGGCCAATGGAGGCACTGTGCCTCGCGGCCTTGGGCTTTCCGATGCTGTCGATGCGTCCTGCCTCGGTCGGCCCGGTCAAGCACCTGATCCGTCACTGCAATCTCAAGGCGCTCAGGGGCGTGATCCACGAAGCCCGCGACAGCGGCGTGGCCTCGGTCCGCCCCGCCGTGACGAAATGGCTGACCTCGCAAGGCTGGCTCATGTGACGGCTTGATCCTCAGAAATCATTTCCATATATCTTGAATATTGGAAATGAGGAGACGGTCATGCCCGACCTGCCCAATCTCGACCTCGACCTCCTGGCGCCGGTCGATCCCGCGCTCTATGTCGCGCCCGGCGATCCGGGTCATGCTCCGCGCATTCTGATCCTGTATGGCAGCCTGCGCGATCGTTCCTATTCGCGCTTCGTGGCCGAAGAGGCGGCGCGGCTTCTGGAACATCTGGGCGCGGAGGTCCGGCTGTTCGATCCCACCGGTCTGCCCCTACCCGACGCGGCACCCGTCGACTACCCCAAGGTGGCGGAACTGCGCGAGCTGGTGGGATGGTCCGAGGGCATGGTCTGGTCGAGCCCGGAGCGGCATGGCGCGATGACCGGCATCCTCAAGGCGCAGATCGACTGGATCCCGCTCTCGCTCGGCAGCGTCCGCCCGACCCAAGGCAAGACGCTGGCGCTGGCACAGGTCTGCGGCGGCTCGCAAAGCTTCAACGCGCTCAACCAGATGCGCGTGCTGGGGCGCTGGATGCGGATGGTGACGATTCCCAACCAATCCTCGGTGGCCAAGGCTTGGGACGAGTTCGACGAGGCAGGCCGGATGAAGCCCTCGCCCTATTACAACCGCATCGTCGATGTGATGGAGGAACTGGTGAAGTTCACGCTGATGACCCGGGGCCGTCCCCACCTCACCGATCGCTATTCCGAGCGCGTCGAAAGCGCCGAGGCGCTGTCGCGGCGGGTCAATACCGGCCGTATCTAGCGCTTCGTCGGCATGCGGCGGCGCTCCAGTGCCGCGTGGAAGGCGTCGAGCACCTGTTCGTCGCCATGGATCCGCGCCAGCCGCCGCAGCCCGAAATGCACATGCGCCACCTCGACATAGTAATCGACGAAGGCATAGTTCGTCCCCGCCCCCGCCGCGGCGCCGAGGATCGGCACCGCCTGCCCCGCCAGCTTCTGTCCCAGCACCGTGGCAAAGCGCGGCGCGATGCGCGAGATCAGCCGGTTCACCGCAACGCCCGAGAGCCCGAGCCGGGCTCCGAGAAAGGCGGTATCGATCCCCTCATCCTCCTCGCCCGGACCACCGGCGCCGAAGACCCGAAGACATTCGGCCCGGGTCTCGTCGCTGGCCGGGTCTTCGCCATTCGCCTCGGCGACGCGTTGCACGGCACGAAAGATCATCGTCGTCGCCACCGGAAGTTCGGCCAAGGCGGTGGTAAGGCCGCCCAATCCGCCCACCGCACCCGAAATCGTGGCCATGACCCGCGCCGCCCCATCCGTACCGAAGGCCGCCTCGAGCGCGCCTGCGCCATTGCCCGGACGCCGCGTGCGCGCCGCGACGTCGTAGCTGCGCGAGAGCGCCGCGCGCGCCGCCGCCTCGATCCGGGCCCGGGCAGGCTTCGGCAGCATCCGCATGCCACCTTCGACCCGATCTCCGGCGAGGTTGATGATCCGCATCAGGCCGCGGCCCGCGCGCGCCTGTCGCTCGGCCAGAGCCGCGATCTCGGCCTTGACGCTGTCGTCGAGGGGCCGCGGCGGCACTTCGGGATTGATCTCGCGCATGGGTGTGCTCATGCGCCGATAATTGGTCTGCGCGACCGGGTTTTCAATCGGTCGGATCGGCGGCACGCGTGACTTCGCCGCCGATGCCGTCCCAAGCGCCATCTTGAAGTGCCAGGCCAAGCACCCGCTCGGGATTGGTCGGCGGCGGCATGAGAACGCCATCGAGGCGCGAGAAGCCGAAACGGGAATAGTAAGGCGCGTCGCCCACCAGCATCATCCGCGGATGCCCGGCCATGCGCGCCCGTTCGATCACCTCGAAGATCAGCAGTCCGCCCAGCCCCTCGCCCTGACGCGTGGGATGGACCGCGACCGGCCCCAGCAGCAGCGCGGCATGGTCGCCCACTCGCACAGGCCAGGTCCGGATCGCGCCCGCCGCCTCGCCGGCG
Organism: Limimaricola soesokkakensis; assembly: GCF_900172345.1. Classification (GTDB taxonomy): domain Bacteria; phylum Pseudomonadota; class Alphaproteobacteria; order Rhodobacterales; family Rhodobacteraceae; genus Limimaricola; species Limimaricola soesokkakensis. The sequence goes on along the minus strand of NZ_FWFY01000001.1, from coordinate 315,710 downwards.
CGGCCCCGCGCCACGAGGCAAAGCTCCGCCTCGGGGGGCACGCCGTCGCGCAACCGGTAGGAGGAGAGCGCCTCGCGGCCGGGCGCGAAGCACAGGTCGTATAGCGCCTCGACCTCGTGATGGTCTCCGGGCTGCTCCTGCGCGATCTCGGCCATGCGTCACTCCCGCCCCTTGGCGGCGATGCGCGCCGCGCGCGCGCCCTAGCACGCCGCGGGGACGGTGCAAACCGCTCGCACCGCTGGACCCGCCCCGACCCAGTCGCTACCTCTTGGCGCGACCAAGGAGGAAACGCATGTTCTACCGCCCCGAGGATGGCCACGGCCTGCCGCACAACCCGTTCAACGCCATCGTCGCGCCGCGGCCCATCGCTTGGGTCTCGACCCGCGGGCCGGACGGGACCGAGAACCTCGCGCCCTACTCCTTCTTCAACGCCGTGGCCTATGTGCCGCCGCAGGTGATGTTCGCCTCGACCTCGGCCAAGGAGGATCGACCCTTTTCGAAGGACACGATGTTCAACATCCGCGAGACCGGCCAGTTCTGCGTCAACATCGTCGAATACGCCGCCCGCGACGCGATGAACGCCACCTCGGGGCCTTGGCCCAAGGACGAGGATGAGTTCGCCAAGGCCGGCATCGAACGCGCCACCTGCGAGACGATCGCCTGTTCGCGGGTGGCGAACGCACCTGCGTCGCTCGAATGCCGACTGGTGCAGATCGTGGAACTGGAAGGTGCGCACAACTTCATGGCAATCGGCGAGGTCACGGGCGTGCACATGCGCGACGACTGCATCCGCGAGGGCCGGTTCGACGTGACCGCCTTCCAGCCGCTCGCGCGGCTCGGCTACCGTGACTATGCCCGCGTGACCGAGCTGTTCAGCCTGACCCGTCCGGGCCAGTAGCCGGTCTGACAGGCGCGAAGGGCGGCCCATCCGGGCCGCCCTTCGCGTTTTCTTACACCTGACATACGCGGATCTGGCCGTCGAAACCGGGCGCGCGTTTCAGTCCTCAGTGCCCGCCACCCAACACGCCGGGCCGAATGTCGTAATCCACCGCCACGCCGTAGTTCGGATCGTCGTCGCTCTCGACCACGAGCTGGCCGGCGCGGCGCAGCAGCGCATGGCAGTCGGGCGACAGGTGCCGCAGCACCAGTCGCTTGCCCGCGGCGGTATAGCGGTCGGCCATAGTCTCGATCGCGGCCAGTGCCGACTGGTCGGCGACCCGACTGTGCTCGAAATCGACGATCACGTGATCGGGGTCCTTATCGATCTGGAACAGCTCGGAAAAGCCGTCAGCCGAGCCGAAGAACAGCGGGCCCTGGATCTGGTAGACCTTGGCGCCGTCATCGGTGCGGAATGTACGCGCCCCGATCCGTGTGGCGTTCTGCCAGGCATAGGCCAGCGCCGAGACGATGACGCCCGCCACCACGGCGGTGGCGAGGTCGGTCAGCACGGTGATGACGGTCACCAGCACGATGACGATGGCATCGACGCGCGGCACCCGGCGCATCACCCGGAAGGTGTTCCAGGCGAAGGTGCCGATCACGACCATGAACATCACGCCCACGAGGGCTGCGAGCGGGATCTGCTCGATCACCGGGGCGGCGAAGAGGATGAAGCACAGAAGGAAGATCGCGGCCGAGGCGGCGGCGAGACGGGTGCGTCCGCCAGAGGAGACGTTGATCATCGACTGACCGATCATGGCGCAGCCGCCCATGCCCCCGAAGAAGCCGGTAACCACGTTGGCGATGCCCTGCGCCACGCATTCCTGGCTCGCACCGCCGCGCTTGCCGGTGATCTCGGAAACGAGGTTGAGCGTCAGCAGGCTCTCGATCAGGCCGATCGCGGCGAGGATCAGCGCGTAGGGCAGGATGATGCCCAAGGTCTCTAGGCTCAGCGGCACCAGCGGGATCGAGAATTCGGGCAGCCCGCCCGAAATCTGCGCGAGGTCGCCGACGCGCGGCACCGGCAGGCCGAGGCCGATGACAATCGCCGCGACGATGCCGATCGCGGCAAGCGGCGCGGGAATGGCACGGGTCAGGCGCGGCATGATCCAGATGATGAACATGGTGAGCGCCACCAGCGCCAGCATCAGCACCAGGCGCCCGCCCGATAGGAAGCCCCCTGTCGCCGGGTCATGGAACTGCTCGAGCTGCGACAGGCCGATGACGATGGCCAGTCCGTTGACGAAACCGAGCATCACCGGATGCGGCACCAGCCGCATGAACTTGCCCAGCCGGAAGATCCCCGCGAGCACCTGCAGGATGCCCATCAGCACGACGGTGGCGAAGAGGTATTCGACGCCATGTTCCGCCACGAGGCTGACCATGACGACGGCGAGCGCACCCGTAGCACCCGAGATCATGCCGGGCCGCCCGCCGATCAGCGCGGTGATGATTCCGACGAGAAAGGCCGCGTAGAGACCCACCAGCGGGTTCACCCCCGCAACGAAGGCGAAGGCCACAGCCTCGGGGACGAGGGCCAGCGCCACGGTCAGGCCGGAGAGGATCTCGGTCTTGTAATCGGCCGCGTTGCGCGGCAGGGCCGGGGCGTTTTCCGAGGAAACGGCGTTGGCCACCACGGCCAGGGGAGATCGGCTCATCGGCTCACTTTCGCTTGGTGGGTCTTCGGGCTGCGGTGGCGGCATAGCCCAGCCGGCCCGCCGACGGAACCCGCAAACGCGCCGTTTCCCCGAATCGGGCTTCGCAAGGGGCATCGCACGCCTTATGAACGCGCCGCCCCCACTTCGGGGTACGAGACCCGATGCGGGCCCCGCCCCGCCCCCCAGGACAGGAGCCGTCATGGCCCATGTGACCGATTACATCCGCACCATCCCCGATTTCCCGCATAAGGGAATCCTGTTCCGGGACGTGACGACCCTGTTTGCCGACCGCGACGGGCTGCGCCTCGCCATCGAGGGGCTGGTAGAAGCCTGCGAAGGGCTGGAGATCGACACGGTGGCGGGGCTGGAGGCGCGCGGCTTCATCCTGGGCGGCGCGCTGGCCGACCGGCTGGGCACCGGCTTCGTGCCGATCCGCAAGAAGGGCAAGCTGCCGGGCCGCACCATCGGCCAGAGCTACAAGCTCGAATACGGCGAGGCCGAGGTCGAGTTGCATGACGACGCGCTGCACCGCGGGCAGAAGGTACTGCTGGTCGACGACCTGCTGGCCACCGGCGGCACCGCCGAGGCGGGTATCAAGCTGATCGAGCGTCTGGGGGCCGAAGTTGTGGCCTGTGCCTTCATAATCGACCTCGAGGATCTCGGCGGTCGCAAGCTGCTCGAGGGGCTCGGCCACCGGGTCGAGGCGCTCTGCGCCTATGCGGGCGACTGAAGCTTGTCAGGGGGTTTGCGTATTTGAGGGAGAACGAGCCAGGGAGCGCCTCTCCCCGGTTCATCTTTCTCCGAATACGCAATTCCGACCTCAGCTCCGCAGCACGGCGCCGGGGTTGAGGATGCCATGCGGATCGAGCGCCGACTTGATCGCCCGCATCATGGCGAGCTTTGCCGGGTCGCCGTAGCGCTCCAGATCACCGACCTTGAGCCGCCCGATGCCGTGCTCGGCGCTGACCGAGCCGCCGAAGGCATGGGCAAGATCATGGACGATCTCCTTCACGCGCGGCCGGATGTCCTCGTAATCCATGCGATCTCGGCCTTGGGGCGGGAACACGTTGTAATGCAGGTTGCCATCGCCCAGATGGCCGAAGCAGTTGATCCGCACTTCGCCAAGCGCGCGCAGTGCCGGGCCGCCCTGCGCGATGAAGTCCGGCACCGAGGAGAGCGGCACCGAGATGTCGTGCGAGGAGATCGAGCCGATCCGGCGATTGGCCTCGGGGATCGTCTCACGCACTGACCAAAGCGCCGCGGCCTGTGCCTCCGACGAGGCGATGACGCCGTCCTCGGACAACCCGGCCGCTACCGCCGCCTCGAAGATCGCGGCGAGGCTGTCCTCGGGGCGCAGCCCTTCGGGCAGGCCCAGTTCGACCAGCACCATCCATTCGGGCATGGGATCGAGAGGCACCCGCGCGTCGAGCCCGGCTTCGATCAGGAATTCGGGGCCCTGCCGGTGCATCAGTTCGAAGGCGGTGACGTTGTCGCCGACCCGGTCGCGCGCCAGCGCCAGGAGATCGAGCGCGGCGCGCGGCGAGGCCACTTGGAACAGCGCCGTGCCTGAGGCGGCGGGAACTGGCGCCAGCTTGAGCGCGGCGGCGGTGATGACCCCGAGGGTGCCTTCCGCCCCGATCATCAGGTCGCGCAGGTCATAGCCCGTGTTGTCCTTATAGAGCCGGGTGAGCCCGGCCCAGACCTCACCCTGCGCCGTCACCACCTCGAGCCCGAGGCATTGTGCCCGGGCATTGCCGTAACGCAGCACGTTCAGGCCACCCGCATTAGTCGCCAGAAGACCGCCGATCCGCGCCGAGCCCTCCGAGGCGAGCGAGAGCGGGAACATTCGTCTCGCCTCGCGCGCGGCACTCTGGACGTCGGCAAGGATCGCGCCGGCCTCGGCCACGAGCACGTTTTCGGCTGGATAGACGTCGCGGATCCGGTCCATACGCGCCAGCGACAGGATGACCGGCGCCACCCCGTCCTGCATCACCTGCCCGCCGACAAGCCCGGTGCCGCCGCCATGCGGCACCACGCCCACCCGCGCCGCGTGACAGGCGCGCAGGATCGTCGCCACCTCTTCGGTCGAACCGGGGGCGAGCAGCATGCCCTGCCCCTTGTAGCGGCCGCGCGGCTCCTCGAGGTGTTCGGGTCCGGCCTGACGGAAGGCGGGCGCGGGAAGCCTGTCCCTCAGAGTGTCGAGGAACTCCGGCGTGGCGGCGTTCAGCATGGCGGTCTCCTCCTCAGCCCGTTGCGGTACGACCGCGCCGATCGGCCCTCAGATTGGCGTAGAGCACGTGATTGCGCCAGCGCCCGTCGATCTGCAGGTAGCTTTGCGCCACGCCTTCATACTTGTAGCCGCAGCTTTCAAGGAGCCGTCGCGACGGCGTGTTCTCGGGCAGGCAGCCCGCCTCGATCCGGCTCAGATCCATGACGGTGAAGGCATGGTGCACCACCGCCTGCACCGCCTCGCGCATATACCCCATGCGCGCAAAGGGCTCGCCGATCCAGTAGCCCGTAGTACCCGCCTGCGCCGGACCGCGCCGGATGTTGTCGAGGGTGATCGCGCCGAGAAGCATCTGGTCGGCGCGGCGGATCAGGAACAGCGGCAGCGCCGTGTTCTGGCTGATCGAGCGCTGTGCCCAATAGACCCGGTTCGTGAAGGCGCGACGGGTCAGGTGATCGGCGGCCCAGGTCGGCTCCCAGCGGGTCAGGAAGTTCGCAGAATCGCGACGCAGCGCCGCCCAGGCCCGGAAGTCGCCATGCACGGGCGGGCGCAAAACGAGCCGCTCGGTCTCGATCTGGACCCGCCGGCGCTGGCCGAGCATCAGGCGGCGAGCCTTTCCTTCAGCTCCTCCAGACGCGGCGCGGTCTCGGCCGGTCCATAGAGCGCCAGCGCGCTGCCCGCTCCGCCCGCAGCATGGGCAGCGAAATCGCGCACCGCTTCGACGGTGACGGCGTCGATCTTCTCGACCGCCTCCTCGACCGCCGGCACGCGCCCCCAGATCGCGAGCATCCGCGCCAGACGCTCGGCCCGGTTCGAGGGGCTCTCCAACCCCATCAGCATCCCGGCCTTCATCTGCGCCCGGGCGCGGGCCACCTCGGCCTCGCTCATGTCGCCCGCCGCGCGCTTCATCTCGTCCATGGTGATCCGTGCCAGATCGCCGATCTCCTCGGCAGAGGTGCCGGCATAGATCGTGGTCATGCCGGTATCCTCGTAGGCCCCGGCCTGCGCGAATATGGTGTAGCACAACCCCCGATCCTCGCGGATCTTCTGGAACAGCCGCGAGGACATGCCGCCGCCGAGCGCGGTGGCATAGATCTGCGCGGTGTAGATCGCCGGGTCGCGGTAATGCGGACCTTCTAGCGCCATCGCGAAATGCACCTGCTCGAGCGGCTTGATCACCCGCTTCTCGCCGCCCATGAAGCGCGCCGGCGGCTGGATCGGTGCCGTGACACGCGGCGCCAGCCCGCCGAACAGACGCTCTGCCGCGCGCACGATCTCGTCGTGATCCACGTCGCCCGCAGCGGAAAGGATCAGCTGGCCCGGCCCGTAATGCGACCGGGTGAAATCCTGCAGATCGGCGCGGCTGAACTGCGCTACGCGCTCGGCCGGGCCGAGAATGGTGCGCCCCAGCGGCTGGTCCGGATAGGCCTCTTCCTGAAGCCAGTCGAAGATGATGTCGTCGGGCGTGTCCAGCGCCTGGCCGATCTCCTGCAGGATCACGCCGCGCTCGACCTCGATCTCCTCCTCCGAGAACACCGGGTTCAGCAGGATGTCCGAAATCACGTCGAGCGCGAGCCCCACGTCCTGCCCCAGCACGCGGGCGTAATAGGCGGTCATCTCCCGCGAGGTATAGGCGTTGATGTAGCCGCCAACATCCTCGATCGCCTCGGCAATGGCGAGCGCCGAGCGCGTCTTGGTACCCTTGAAAGCCATGTGCTCGAGGAAATGCGCGATGCCGTTCTGGTCCGCCGTCTCATGGCGTCCGCCAGCCAGCACCCAAATGCCGATCGAGGCCGATTGCAGCCCCGGCATCCGCTCCGTGGCGATGCGGAAACCATTGGACAGGGTGTGAAGCTGGACACTCACCGCGCGATCTTCTCCCGAATGACGGATTGCAGGGCGGCGAGATCGTTCTCGACCCGCGTCACCCGCTCCGCGCGGTCATACAGCCCCGCCATCCGGGTTGGAAGGGGCGGCCGGATCGTGGTGGCGGCCTCGACCGCGTCGGGGAACTTGGCCGGATGCGCGGTGGCGAGGGTGACCATCGGGTTCGTACCGAGATGTGCCTCGGCCACGTGCACACCCACCGCCGAATGCGGGCAGAGCAGTTCACCGGTCTGCTCGTGGATGCGACGGATCGTCTCGCGGGTGTCCTCCTCGCTGGCGCGGCCCGAGGCAAAGCTGTCGCGCAGCCGGCCGATTGCGCCCTGGCTCACCGCGAAACCGCCATTCGCCTTCAACTCGTCCATCAGCTGCGCCACGGCGGCACCGTCGCGGCCATAGGCGTCCCACAAGGCCCGCTCGAAATTCGAGGACACCTGGATGTCCATCGAGGGGCTGATGGTCGGCGTCACGCCCGACTTGCGATGCTCGCCGTTCTCGATGGTGCGGTGCAGGATGTCGTTGCGGTTGGTGGCGATGACCAGCCGCCCGATCGTCAGGCCCATCCGCCGGGCGATGTCACCCGCATAGATGTCGCCAAAATTGCCGGTGGGTACCGTGAAGTCGATTTCGCGATGCGGCGCGCCAAGGCTGGTGGCGGCCGTGAAGTAGTAGACCACCTGCGCCAGCACCCTGCCCCAGTTGATCGAGTTCACGCCTGCGAGCCGCACCTCGTCGCGGAAAGCGAAATCGTTGAACATGTCCTTGAGCGCGGCTTGGCAATCGTCGAAATCGCCGGTCACCGCGAGGGTATGGACGTTCTTTTCGCGCGGCGTGGTCATCTGCCGACGCTGCACCTCGGAGATCCGCTCATGCGGGTAGAGGATCACCACATCGACATTGGCGAGCCCGCGGAACGCCTCGATCGCCGCCGAGCCGGTATCGCCCGAGGTGGCGCCGACGATCGTGATACGCTCGCCGGAGCGTTCCAGAGATGCCTGGAACAGCTGACCGATCAGCTGCATGGCGAAGTCCTTGAAGGCCAAGGTCGGCCCGTGGAACAGCTCCAGCAGGTGATGGTTCGGACCAAGCTGGCTGAGCGGTGCCCGCGCCGGATGCGCAAAACTCGCATAGGCCTTGGCGATCAGACGGCGGAACTGGTCATCGGTGAAGGCGTCGCCGATGAAGGGGCGCATCACCCGGAAGGCCACCTCCTCGTAGGGCTGACCCGCCATGGCCGCGATCTGCGCGCGATCGAACATCGGCACGGTTTCGGGGACATAGAGACCGCCATCGCGGGCGAGGCCGGTCAGCATCGCCTCCTCGAAGGAAAGGCTCGGGGCCTGGCCGCGGGTCGAGACATAGCGCATGGGTCTGTCCTTCGAAGTCAGGACGCGGCGCGGCGGCCGCGCCACAGGAAGAATCCGGTCATCACGGCCCAGACGGCGGCCAGCGAGAACCAGGTGATGGCGTAACCGAGGTGGTCGTTCGGCACGGCGCCGCTGTCAAGCGGCATGGGCGCGGTTCCGATCGCCGGCGTGATGCGACGCGCCACCACCAGAAGCGGCGCGGTGCCGAGCGCCGCGGCCATCGGCCCGACGTCGCGGGCATACCAGATATTGGCGGCCGTGTCGGGGGCCGGGGTCCAATCGTCCACCTCCTGCGGCCAATGCAGGTTTCCGGTGATCATCGCCTGCGGCGTGGCGCGGCTCAGATCCTTAGCCCCGAGCGGCACGAAGCCCAGATCAGCCATGACCCGGCGCCCGCCGGTCTCGAGCACTCCGATCACCCGGTAACCCGGCCCGTCGGCGGCGCTGAGCACGTGAATCTCCTCGCCGGTGAGCCGTCCCTCCGCCACCACCGGCAAGAAGCGCTGCGCCTGTGGATCAGCGGTGCCGACGCCCGAGAGCGGCACGGGGGCGGCGAGGATGCGCGCGTCGAGATCGGCGAGGATCGCGGTCTTCCAGCTCAGGCGTTGCACCTGCCAGACCCCGAGGCCGATCAGGATCGCGCAGCCCAGGACGCCCATCAGCAGCGGTAGAACAATGCGTCGCATCTTGTCTCCGGAAACGAGAAGGACGCGCGAGAGGGCCCGCGCGTCCGTGTTGGGAGGGCTGTTGTGGCGGGCGCGAGGCCCTGCGGTATCAGCTGCCCCAAACGTAGATCGAGAAGAACAGGAACAGCCACACCACGTCGACGAAGTGCCAGTACCAAGCTGCCGCCTCGAATCCGACATGTTTCTCGGGGGTGAAATCGCCGCGCTGCAGGCGGTACAGACAGACCGCGAGGAAGATCGTGCCGATGATCACATGCGCGCCGTGAAAGCCGGTCGCCATGAAGAACACACCGCCATAGACGTTGCCGCCGAAGCTGAACGGCGCTTCCCAGTACTCCAGCGCCTGGAACGCAGTGAAGATCACGCCGAGGCCGATGGCGATCAGCAGACCGTTGCGCATATCCTTGCGGTTGTTCTCATGCACCAGCGCGTGGTGCGCCCAGGTCGCCGCCGCGCCCGAGCACAGCAGGATCAGCGTGTTGATCAGCGGCAGGTGCCAGGGATCGAAGGTGGTGATGCCCTCGGGCGGCCAAGTGCCGTCGACCATCGGGCTTTCGGGGCCCATCGGGTAGAGCGCGTTCTTGAAGAAGGCCCAGAACCATGCCGCGAAGAACATGACTTCGGACATGATGAACATGATGAAGCCATAGCGCAGGCCGATCCGCACCACCGGGGTGTGGTCGCCTTGGCGGCTTTCGCCGATCACGTCGGCCCACCAGCCATACATGGTGTAGAGCACCGCCGCGAGGCCGATCAGGAACAGCCAGGGGCCGGAGCCGTGCATCCAGACGACCGCGCCGAACAGCATGGCGAAGGCGCCGGTGGCCGACAGGAACGGCCAGATGGACGGGGCCAGGATGTGGTAATCGTGGTTCTTTTCATGCGCCATTCGTTCGGTCCCTCGGGCCTTTCGTTCAGTTCGTGTCTATCGCCTGAGCGGCGGTGCGTGTCAAAGACTCGTTGCCCGGCGCCAGTGCCGCCGTCTCCGTGTCCTCAGGCAGGTCGATCTCGTAAAAGGTGTAGCTCAGCGTGATCTCGTGGACATACTTCGCCTCGCGGTCCTCGACGATCTCGGGGTCCACGAAGAAACTGACCGGCATCAGCACCGTCTCGCCGGGCTGCAACACCTGCTCGGTGAAGCAGAAACATTCGATCTTCTCGAAATAGCCGCCCGCCGAATAGGGCGCGACGTTGTAGCTCGCCTGACCCGCGACGGCCCGGTCGGTCGGGTTGTGCGCCTCGTAGAAGGCGAGGCCCGTCTCGCCGATCCGGATCTCCATCTCGCGCTCGACCGGCTTGAACTCCCACGGCATGCCGCGGTCGAGCGAGGCGTCGAAGCGCACGGTGATGGTCTGGTCCAGCACCGTGTCCGAGCCCGCCTCGGCCACCGAGGTGGCGCCGCCGAAGCCGGTGACGCGGCAGAACCACGAGTAGAAGGGCACGGCCGCCCAGGCTAGGGCGCCCATCACGACGACCACGCCGACCATCTGCAGCGCGGTACGGCGCAGCTTGCGGTCGCGATCGGTCATTGTGCGGCCCCCTCCTGCGGCACGAGTTGCGGGCGCGCCACGTGGTCGAAGCGCTCCAGCTCGACGATCGAGCCGAGCGATAGCGTCTTGACCACGGTCAGGCCGAAGATCAGGGCGACGAAGCCGACAAGCAGCAGCCCGACGCCCCAGTTGCGGCCCCGCCGGCGGTGATGCAGTTCATGTTCGACACGCATGGACATGTCTCCTTATGCCCCGACCAGCCCCGACAGGATCTGCCAGGAACCGCCCCAGGGACGCAGCGCCGCCTCGATCAGAAGCGCGCCGAAATGCAGGAAGAGATAGCCGAGCGAGATCTTGAAGACCTTCTTCTCGGCGGCGTAGCCATCGGCCTCGGCCTGCTCCTCGCTGCGGCGGAACAGCTGCCACGCACCGCCCAGAAACTGCAGGTTCAACACCACGGCGATGGCAAGGTAGATCGGCCCGCCGATCGAGGTAAATCCGAGGCCCAGCGCCACCGGCACCAGAAGCACGGTGTAGGCGAGGATATGGCGGCGGGTGGAGCGGCGGCCATGCGTCTCGGTCAGCATCGGCACGCCCGCATCGCCGTAATCCGACTTCACGAACAGCGCCAGCGCCCAGAAATGCGGTGGCGTCCACATGAAGGTCAGTGCGAACATCAGGACGCTTTCGATGGCGATGTTGCCGGTGGCGGCGGCCCAGCCGATCATCGGAGGAAAGGCGCCCGCGGCGCCGCCGATGACGATGTTCTGCGGCGTCGAGCGCTTGAGCCACATCGTGTAGATCACGGCGTAGAAGAAGATGGTGAAGGCCAGCAGCCCCGCGGCGAGAGGGCCGGCGGCGAGGAACAGCACCAGCACAGAGAAGCCCGACAGCGCCAGGCCCAGCGCCAGCGCGTCGCCGGGCGTGGTCTTGCCAGCGGGGATCGGACGCGACTTGGTGCGGCGCATGATCGCGTCGATGTCGGCGTCCCACCACATGTTGAGCGCGCCGGAAGCGCCGCCGCCCACCGCGATGCACAGGATCGCCACGAAGCCCAGGAACGGGTTCACCGCGACCGGGGCCACGAGCAGGCCCACCAGCGCAGTGAAGACCACGAGCGACATCACCCGCGGCTTGAGCAGCGCGAAGTAGTCCTTGAGCCCGGCCTCGGGGGCCCCGGGATAGCTCAGATCGGTCATGCTGGCATCGGTCATGCGGGCTCCCGTCCGGCGGTCATCATCCGCCGTGGCTGCTGGCGCGGTCGCGGGGTGCCTCGCCCCCGGCTGCGCGGCCGGGCGGTCCCGGCCGGTCGTCATGTCGAATGGCGGCGGCGCCGCCCCGTCGGGCGGGCGCCTGCGCGCCCTGCCCCTCGGTTCACGACCCGGCTCAGGCCGGGAACTCTTCCTTGGCGCCCGCGAGCCACTGCTCATAGGCCTCGGGGCTCACCACCTTGACGGTGATCGGCATGTAGGCGTGGTCCTTGCCGCAGAGCTCGGAGCACTGGCCGAAATAGACGCCTTCCTGCTCGGCCTCGAACCAAAGTTGGGCGATCCGGCCCGGCACCGCGTCCTGCTTCACGCCGAAGGCGGGAATGGTCCAGGAGTGGATCACGTCGGCGGCGGTGACGTCCATCACCACGGTCGCGCCGACGGGGACCACCACGGCGGTGTCGGTCGCCAGCTTGAACTCGTCGGCGCCGTAGCCGGCTTCGTTCAGCTCGGCCAGGATCTCTTCGTTGAGGTTGCCCATGCCCGCGCCGATCATGAAGCTCTCGAAGGCGACCTCCTCGTCGGGATACTCGTAGCCCCAGTACCACTGGAAGCCGGTCACCTTGATGTGCACGTCGCCCTCGGGGATCTCCTGCTGGTCGAACAGCACCGGCAGGGAGAAGGCGCCGATGAAGATCAGGATGACGATCGGCACCACGGTCCAGGCGATCTCGAGCGGCGAGTTGTGGGTGAAGGTCGCCGGGTTGGGGTTGGACTTGCGATTGTAGCGCAGGATCACGAAGGCCAGCAGGCCGGTAACGAAGAGCGTGATCGCGGTGATGATGACGAGCAGCATACCGTCGAGCCAGTGGATGTCGCGCGCCAGCTTGGTCGCGGCGGGCTGCCAGCCCACGGCCCCATCGACCGGACGGCCGATGATCGGCAGTTCGGCGATCTGCTCCTGTGCCGAGACCATGCCCGCCGTCAGTGTGGCGGCGGCGGTCCCGAGCACGGCGAGGGGCTTTGTGAGGTGCATGTCTCTACCTTGCGTGTGTGGCGTAAGTCGGCGCCCCGAGGCCCCCGCCGCGGCGGAATCCCCTGTCGTCCGCGGGTCTATTCCCATAAACTGTCGCGCAGAACAAGCTGTCGGGTTGCGGCAAACGGACGCTCGCCCTACCTGCCCGTCGCCTTCATTCCCCGCCCAGACCCCCGACGAGGACGCCAGATGACCGCACGACAGGCCGAGCCCGCCTTCGACCCTTTCGCCACCCATCTCGACCGCGCCGGGGCATTGCGGCTGCTGCGCGAGGCGGTGGCCGGCGCCGATGACGGCGAGCTGTTCTTGGAGCGCCGCCGCTCCGAGGTGCTGGGCTTCGACGATGGCCGTATGAAGCACGCCAATTTCGACGCGGCCGAGGGCTTCGGGCTGCGCGCGGTGCGTGGCGAGACCTCGGGCTATGCGCATTCGACCAGTATCGACGAGGCGGCGCTGAAGCGCGCGGTGGCGACCGCACGGCTCGCGGTGGGCGATGGCGGCGGCAGCCTCGCGGAGGCGCCCGCCCGCACCAATAGGCACCTCTATACCGATGCCGACCCGATCGCCGGCGCCGCCTTCGGGGTGAAGGTCGATCTGCTGCGCGAGATAGACGCCTTTGCCCGTGCGCTCGATCCAAAGGTGGTACAGGTCACCGCGAGCCTCGCCGCCTCGCACCAGGAGGTGGCGATCCTGCGGCCCGAGGACGGTCTTTATACCGACATCCGCCCGATGGCGCGGATCTCGATCGGTGTCATCGTCGAGAAGGACGGACGCCGCGAGAGCGGCCATATGGGCGGCGGCGGTCGCTTCGGCCTCGACGGGCTGATGGCGCGCGACCACTGGGAGCCGGTGGTTCGCGAGGCGCTCAGGATCGCGCTGGTGAACCTCGACGCCGAGGCAGCACCCGCCGGTGTGATGGACGTGGTGCTGGGGCCGGGCTGGCCCGGGATCCTGCTGCACGAGGCGGTGGGCCACGGGCTCGAGGGCGACTTCAATCGCAAGGGATCTTCGGCCTTCGCCGGTCTGATGGGCAGCCAGGTCGCCGCCAGGGGCGTCACCGTGCTCGATGACGGCACCATCCCCGACCGGCGCGGCTCGCTCACCTTCGATGACGAGGGCACTCCGTCGAACCGCACCACGCTGATCGAGGACGGCAAGCTGGTGGGTTACATGCAGGACCGGCAGAACGCGCGGCTGATGGGCGTGGCCCCCACCGGCAATGGCCGTCGCGAGAGTTTTGCCCACACGCCGATGCCGCGCATGACCAACACCTATATGCTGGCCGGAAACGACGACCCGGCCGGGATGGTAGCGGATTTGAAGGACGGGATCTGGGCCGTGGGGTTCGGCGGCGGACAGGTCGATATCACGAGTGGCAAGTTCGTCTTTTCCTGCACCGAGGCCTACCGGGTGAAGAACGGTAAGGTGGGCGCCCCGGTCAAGGGCGCGACGCTGATCGGCGACGGTGCCACGGCGCTGCAGAAGATCCGCGCCATCGGCAACGATCTCGCGCTTGACCCCGGGATCGGTAATTGCGGCAAGGCCGGGCAATGGGTGCCGGTGGGGGTGGGCCAGCCCTCCCTGACGATCGGCGGACTGACGGTGGGCGGGTCGGGAAGCTGACCTCCGCATACCTACCCACCATGCCCGCTGCGGTTTACGCCTCATTAACCGAGTCGCCTTAAATCTGAGCGGGCAACAGGCGAGGCGCGGATGTCCCAGGAACCGACTTCTTCCGCTCACCCCCCACTCCCACCCACCTCGGAAGAAGACACGCTGTCCCGCCTCCGCCTGTTGCGCTCTCGCCGCGTGGGCATCGCCACTTACTGGCGCCTGCTGGCCGAGCATGGTTCGGCCCGGGCCGCGCTGGATGCGCTGCCCGACGTCGCCCGCGCTGCCGGCATCGAGGATTATGCCCCTTGCTCGGTCGAGGCCGCACGTGCCGAGATGGCGGCGGCCCGATCCGCAGGCGCGCATCTGCTGGCGCATGGCGATCCGCTCTACCCTGCCGATCTCGCCACCCTGCCCGACGCCCCTCCGCTTCTCTGGCTACGCGGCCGCGCGGCCCTGCTGCGCCGCCCGATGCTGGCCTTGGTGGGTGCCCGAAACGCCTCGTCACTGGGGCTGCGCATGGCGCGTCGGCTGGCGGCCGAGTTGTCGGAGGCAGGTTGGATCGTGGTGTCGGGTCTGGCACGCGGCATCGATGCGCACGCACATGAGGCCGCATTGACCGGCGGCACCATCGCCGTCGCCGCCGGGGGCGTCGATGTCGTCTACCCGCCGGAGAACGCGGATCTGACGGCGCGCATCGCCCGCGACGGGCTGATCCTTTCCGAACAGCCGCCCGGGCTCGCGCCGCAGGGGCGACATTTCCCGGCGCGCAACCGCATCGTCGCCGGGCTGTCGCGGGCGGTGCTGGTGGTCGAGGCGGCGGCGCGCTCTGGCAGCCTGATCACCGCGCGTGCCGGGCTCGATGCGGGACGCGAGGTGATGGCGGTGCCGGGACACCCCTTCGATGCACGCGCCGGCGGCTGCAACCTGCTGATCCGCGATGGTGCGATATTGGTCCGGGGCGCCAGGGACGTGCTCGACATCATCGGCCGCATCGCACCATCGACATCGGCGTTGCCAAAGCACTCAAACGCCCCACCGGAACCGCGCGAGAGCCCGAGCGACGCAGTGTCGGTGCGCATTCTCAACCGACTCGGCGCTGCGCCGCTTGCCGAAGATCAACTACTGCGCGATCTCGGCCTGCCCGCCGCTCAGGTCAGCCAGGCGCTTGTCGATCTTGAACTGTCAGGCCAAGTCGCCCGACAGCCGGGCGGTCTGCTGGCGCGGCACGGCCCCGCGAATGGCGCGGGGTAAGCCCGAACGCTACCGGACAGAGGGCGCATTGACATTGCGGCGGCCCCCGCCACATGTTGCCCGCCCAAAGCGCCCCTCCCCTGTCCCGAGGATTCCCCATGCCCGTCGTCGTCGTCGAATCTCCGGCCAAGGCCAAGACGATCAACACTTATCTCGGGTCGGACTATACCGTTCTCGCCTCCTACGGGCATGTCCGTGACCTGCCGCCCAAGGATGGTTCGGTCGATACCGACAATGATTTCGACATGCGCTGGGAAGTCGGTGCGGATTCGCGCAAGCACGTGAAGGCGATCGCCGACGCGCTCAAATCCGACCCGAACCTGATCCTCGCCACCGACCCCGATCGCGAGGGGGAGGCGATCTCGTGGCACCTGCAGGAGGCGCTGACCGCGCGCAAGGTGCTCAAGAAGGACACGCCGGTCAGCCGCGTCGTGTTCAACGCGATCACCAAGGCCGCCGTGACCGAGGCGATGAAGAACCCGCGCGAGGTCGACGCGCCCTTGGTGCACGCCTATCTGGCGCGCCGCGCCCTCGACTACCTCGTGGGTTTCAACCTGTCGCCCGTGCTGTGGCGCAAGCTGCCCGGCGCGAAATCCGCCGGTCGGGTGCAGTCGGTCTGCCTGCGGCTCATCGTCGAGCGCGAGATGGAGATCGAGGCGTTCAAGCCCCGCGAATACTGGAGCGTGAAGGCGCAGCTGGTCACGCCGCGTGGCCAGGAATACGAAGCGCGCCTCACCGTTCTGGCCGGCAAGAAGCTCGACCGCTTTGACATCGCCGACCGGACCCAGGCAGAGATGGCGGTGCAGGCGGTGGCCTCGCGCGATCTCACCGTGTCTTCGGTCGAGGCGAAGCCGGCGTCACGCAACCCCTCCGCGCCCTTCATGACCTCGACGCTGCAGCAGGAAGCCAGCCGCAAGTTCGGCATGGGCGCGCGCGCCACGATGTCGGCCGCCCAGCGCCTCTACGAGGCAGGCTACATCACCTACATGCGGACCGACGGCATCGACATGGCGCCCGAGGCGGTGATGGCCGCCCGCGACGAGATCAAGTCGCGCTACGGCGAGGCCTACGTGCCCAAGAGCCCGCGCATGTACAAGAACAAGGCCAAGAACGCGCAGGAAGCCCACGAGTGCATTCGGCCTACCGACATGTCGCGCGACGCGTCGAAGCTGGCGCGGCTGGAAGCGGACCAGCGCAAGCTCTACGACCTGATCTGGAAGCGCACCCTCGCCTGCCAGATGGAAGCGGCGCGGATGGAGCGCACCACCGTCGACATCGCCAGCCGGGACGAGCAGGTCGTGCTGCGCGCCACCGGCCAGGTCGTGCTCTTCGACGGCTTCCTCAAGGTCTATGAAGAGGGTCGCGACGACGTCGAAAGCGACGACGACCGCCGCCTGCCGCAGATCCATCAAGGCGAGGCTGCCAAGTTCGCCTCCGGCACGCTCAAGGCTGCCTTCGCCAGGGCGACCGAAGAGAACACGGACGCTGCCGTGCTCGGCGGACCCGACGCCGTTCTGGCGCTGCAGCACTACACCCAGCCACCGCCGCGCTACACCGAGGCGACGTTGGTGAAGCGGATGGAAGAGCTCGGCATTGGCCGTCCCTCGACCTACGCCAGCGTCATCGGCACGATTCAGGACCGCGACTACGTCACCAAGGACAAGAACCGGCTGATCCCGCAGGACAAGGGCCGGATCGTCACGATCTTCCTGCTGAACTTCTTCAAGCGCTACGTGGAGTACGACTTCACCGCCGAGCTCGAGGAGCAGCTCGACGACGTCTCGGCTGGCAAGGCGGATTACAAGGAGCTGCTGGCCCAGTTCTGGCGCGATTTCTCGGCCGCCATCGCCGAAACCTCGGAGCTGCGCATCACCGAGGTGCTCGACGTGCTCGACGCGGCGCTGGCGCCGCAACTCTATCCGCCGCGCGAGGATGGCTCCGATCCGCGCATCTGCCCGCAATGCGGCACCGGCAAGCTGCATCTGAAGACCTCGCGCACCGGCGGCTTCGTCGGCTGCGGCAACTATCCCGAATGCCGCTATACCCGTCCCATCGGCGGTGACGGCGCCGACACCGGCGCCGACCGGGTGCTGGGTGAGGATGGCGGCGACGAGATCTGGCTCAAGACCGGACGCTTCGGACCCTATGTCCAGCGCGGCGAGCCGACCGAGGATCAGCCCAAGCCGCCGCGTGCCTCGCTGCCCAAGGGCTGGCAGGCCGACGCGATGGACCTCGACAAGGCGCTGACGCTCCTGTCGCTGCCACGCCTCGTCGGTCATCACCCGGAGGATGGCGAACCGGTCGAGGCCGGGTTGGGGCGCTTCGGCCCCTTCGTCAAGCACGGCAAGCTCTATGCCAACCTCAAGGAGGTCGACGAGGTCTTCGAGATCGGCATGAACCGCGCGGTCGAGGTGCTGGCGCAGAAGGCAGCAGGACGCGGCGGCCGCGGCGCGGCTGCCAAGGCGCTCAAGGAGCTGGGCGAGCACCCCTCTGGCGGCGCGATTTCCGTGATGCCGGGGCGTTACGGCCCCTATGTGAAGTGGGAGAAGGTCAACGCGACCCTGCCCAAGGACATGGAGCCCGAGGCGGTGACGCTGGAGCAGGCGATCGCCCTGGTCGATGAGAAGGCCGCCAAGGGCGGCAAGAAGAAGGCCCCGGCCAAGAAGGCGGCAGCGAAGAAGCCGGCTGCCAAGAAGACCGCGGCCGGCAAAACCACTGCGACCAAGAAGACCACGCCCAAATCGACGGCGGCCAAGAAGACCCCCGCCAAGAAAGCGCCTGCGAAGAAGGCCGAGGCCCCCGACGAGGCGGCCGAATAGGCCCGCGAACGGGTTGAATGCCGCGCCGCCCGCTGCGGCGCGGCATCCGCATTGACTTCGCGCGCTGCCGGCGCAAGTCTCGCCCCCGTGACAACAGGGGGAGACGCATGAACAAGATCTATCCGGACGCGGCCGCCGCGCTCGACGGGCTCCTGTCCGACGGGATGCTGATCGCCGCCGGAGGCTTTGGCCTCTGCGGCATTCCAGAGCTTCTGATCGCCGCCATCCGCGACGCGGGCACGAAGGATCTGACCTTCGCGTCGAACAATGCGGGCGTCGATGATTTCGGCCTGGGGCTTCTGTTGCAGACCCGACAGGTGAAGAAGATGATCTCCTCCTATGTGGGCGAGAACGCCGAATTCATGCGCCAGTATCTCTCGGGCGAGCTGGAACTGGAGTTCACGCCGCAGGGCACGCTCGCCGAGCGGATGCGCGCCGGCGGCTCCGGCATCCCCGGCTTCTACACCAAAACCGGCGTCGGCACGAAGGTGGCCGAGGGCAAGGAAGAAAAGGTCTTCGACGGCGAGACCTACATTCTCGAGCGCGGCATCGTGGCCGACCTATCAATTGTAAAGGCGTGGAAGGCCGACGAGACCGGCAACCTCGTCTTTCGTAAGACCGCCCGCAACTTCAACCCGCCCGCTGCGATGGCAGGGCGCGTCTGCGTGGCCGAGGTCGAGGAAATCGTACCCGCCGGATCGCTCGACCCCGACCATATCCACCTGCCCGGCATCTACGTGCACCGCCTGATCCAGGGCGAGCACGAAAAGCGCATCGAACAGCGCACCATCAGGGAGGCTTGATCATGGGCTGGGATCGCAAGCAGATGGCGGCACGGGCCGCGCAGGAACTTGAGGACGGCACCTATGTGAACCTCGGGATCGGCATTCCGACCCTGGTGCCGAACTACATTCCCGAGGGGGTGCACGTGACGCTGCAATCTGAGAACGGCATGCTCGGCATGGGCCCCTTCCCGACCGAGGACGAGATCGACCCGGATCTCATCAACGCGGGCAAGCAGACCATCACCGAGCTGCCGCATACCGCCTATTTCGACAGCGCCACCAGCTTTGGCATGATCCGCGGTGGCAAGATCGCGATGGCGATCCTCGGCGCGATGGAAGTGGCCGAGAACGGCGATCTGGCGAACTGGATGATTCCCGGAAAGCTGGTGAAGGGCATGGGCGGCGCGATGGATCTAGTCGCCGGCGTCGGCCGCGTCGTGGTGGTGATGGACCACACCTCCAAGCATGGCGACAGCAAGCTGCTGAAGGAATGCACGTTGCCGCTCACCGGCAAGGGCGTGGTCGACCGGGTGATCACCAATCTCGGTGTGCTCGACGTGGTCGAGGGCGGGCTGAAGATCGTGGAGACGGCGCCCGGCGTGACCGAGCAGGATATCCGCGACGCTACCGAGGCGACCATTGTCTGATCGAGAGATCCGCCGCGAAGGCGGCCCCGACAGGGGCCGCTACGCGCTCGACCTCGGCGGCGGCGCCGAGGCCGAGCTGACTTGGCTGGCGCGGGGCGCTACCCGCATTGCCACGCATACCGGCGTGCCGCGCGAGCAGGAGGGGCAGGGCCACGCCGCCGCCCTCGTCGCGGCTATGGTCGAGGACGCGAAGGCCGAGGGTTTCCGCATCGTCCCCGCCTGCTCCTATGTCGCACTCTGGGCGCGCAGGCATCCCGAGGCGGCAGCGCAATTCGCCTGATCAGAGGCTGTTGACCGAGAAGACGCACCCGTCGCTCATCAGCACCGGCGGCGTCAGGCACAGCCCGCGCGCCACCGTCCACGCCGCGAGCACCTTGGGCACATAGGCACGGGTCTCGGCGTAGGGCGGCACGCCGGCATTGTCGCGCACCGATCCTTCGCCCGCATTGTACCCTGCGAGAGCGAGGATCGGGTCGCGGCCGAAATGCTCCATCAACCAGTCGAGATAGGCGATCCCGCCGCGAATGTTCTCCGGCGCGATCGCGCGGTCCTTCACCCCGAATCGTGCCGCCGTAGCCGGCATCAGCTGCATCAGCCCCTGCGCGCCCGCGGAACTGATCGCATCGGCCCGGCCGGCGCTTTCGACCGAGATCACCGCCAACACCAGCGCCGGCGACACGCGGGTGCCGATCGTGGCCCGCATGATGTCGGCTCCATACCGCCCGGCGATCTCCTGCAGCTGCTGCAGCCGTGGCCCCGGCGCCGCGCCGGGCGGTGCGTCGCGCAGCGCCGCCAGCGCCGGCTCCAGCCGTCCCGGCCCACCATCGGCCAGCCGTGGCGACACCGCGCTCCAGAACCAGGCCGCCGTCGCATCGCCGCTCTTCCTCCCGGCGCCGGAGGCAGATCCTGCAGCAGCGGGTGCCGAGGGGGCGGCGGGTGCGACCGGCGCGGCGGGAGAGATCTGCACGGTGATGCGCCGAGCACCGGGCTGCGGCACGGCGATGCGCCGGAAGGTGAAGTCGGTTCCGATTCGCTCGGCTGCGACCTCGCCCGCCAGCGCGAATCCCAGCGCCACCGCCAGGGCGATTCCGGGTAATCTCCTGCCGATCCGCATCCGCCCGCCTCGTGGTACCGTGATTCCGGCTTCAGCCTAGCGTTGCGCATCCGGCAACGATGCCCCCCGGACGCGGGGATTTCGCCGTTGATGAAAATTCGACACGGCCTTTGGTATAGGGAGGGGCCCCACATGCGGATAGGCGCAAGCTTCACGTGCTGTGAAAACGCGCCAAGACCGACAAACTCCCGCCCCAATCCGACGTCCATATGGGTACATCCACTGCGGTTATCGGGTCAGAGCCTGACAGACACCAGACAGTCCGCACGGGTAGGGAACGAAATCATCACCCATAGGAGGGTCCTCACATGCTCAACTTCTTCAAGAAATTCTCCCGCGACGAAGCCGGCGCCGTCACCGTCGATTGGGTCGTGCTCACTGCCGCCATCGTCGGCCTCGGCGTCGCGATCATGACGCAGGTGACCACCGGCGCCAAAACGCTGGCCGGAGACATCAGCAGCGACCTGAGCGGCCAAGTCGGAAAAACGTACTAAGTTCCGTTCAGATCCGAACACGGATGCCGTCAAGCACGAGAGGCCGCACTAAGGTGCGGCCTTTCTTATCATCCAGTGGTGAGATGCCCCAGGCACGGCCCTGTAAGCCCATCGAGCCGCCATAATCTACTGCGAAGATCCGAACAGCTCATCCTAGTTTATAGCATTGATAGCAGGAATTGCAGCATGACGAGAGACATCGAAGCTATTTGGTATCAGGACGAAGGCGCTGTAACTGTCGATTGGGTCGTACTGACTGCAGCAATCATTGGCCTCACCGTTTCCATCATGGCGATCTTCGTTTCGGCCGCCGGAACACCTGAAGAGGCCTATGGCACAAATATGGATGCAGCGAGGACGTTCATTGGCTCATTACGGAACTGATTTGTAGCCGATCGAGGAAGGAGACGTGAGATGAGAGCTGTATTTGGTATCGTCTTCGCGCTGGGCCTTGGCCTTGCAAGCTATGCGGTCTACATGGTGAAGGGCTATTTCGATCAGCAGGAGGCCGTTTTGGCAGCCGAGCGCGCAGCCGCAGCCAACCGCCTGCCGACCGTCGAGGTGGTAGGGGTGAAGAACCCCCTGCCCTACGGCACCGTGATCACCCGCGAGGATCTCAAGCCGATCCAGTACACCGAGGCGTTCCTGCCTGAAGGCACCTTCCCTGATCTCGAGGCGCTGTTCCCCGAGGGCGAGGATGTGCCGCGCCTGGTGCTTCGGCCGATGGAGCCGAACGAGCCGATCCTCGCCGCCAAGATCACCGCGCCGGGCGGCGATGCCGGGATCAGCACGCGGCTCGGCGCGGGCATGCGCGCCTTCGCGATCAGCGTCAACGCGACCAGCGGCGTCTCCGGCTTCCTGCGGCCGGGCGACCGGGTCGATGTCTACTGGACCGGCTCAGTCTCGGTGGGTGGCAACTCGCGTGAGGTCACCAAGCTGATCGAAACCGGCCTCGAACTGGTAGGTGTCGATCAGACCGCCGACCAAGGCCGCTCAGAAGCCATGGTGGCGCGCACCGTGACCGTGCAGGCCTCGCCGCAGCAGGTCGCCAAGCTGGCACAGGCGCAATCCACCGGCACGCTGGCGCTGTCGCTGGTCGGGCTGCGCGATGACAGCGTCGCGGGTGCCGTCGAGGTCGATCAGCGCAGCCTGCTCGGCATCGTCGAGGAAGAGAAAGAAGAGCCGCAGATCATCGCAGCACCTGCGCCCGCCCCGGAAGTCTGCACCGTGCGCACCCGGCGCGGCGCCGAGGTGGTCGAGATCGCGATCCCCTGCACCAACTGAGCCTGCTCCGTGGCGTTCGGCCTGTGGCCGGACGCCCACAACCCCGCGCAACAGGGCGGCGCGCGTTGCAATGCCCCGTCCCCTCGGGCAGGCTCGGCGCGGACGGGGCGATCCCAAGACCCCGACGCACGACCTGCAGCGAGGCGGCCGAATGAGCATCCGACACACCCTGAGAGCCGGCCTCGCCGGCCTCGCGCTGAGCCTTGCAGGGCTGGGTCCGACGGCCGAGGCGCATGCCGAGGCGCTCCAGGTTCGGGCCGGCGCGCCGTCGCGCGCCCTGCAGGTGCCGATGAACCGCGCCGTTGTGGTCGAAAGCGACGTGCCCTTCACCGAATTGTCGATTGCCAATCCCGGCATCGCCGACATCTCTTCGCTGACCGATCGCACCATCTATGTGCTGGGCAAGGCGCCCGGACGCACCACGCTCACCGTGCTGGGCGAGAACGGGCGGCTGATCACCAATGTCGAAGTGCATGTCACCCCTGACATTGCCGAATTCAAGGAACGGCTGGAGCAGATCCTGCCCGGCGAGCCGATCGAGGTCCGCACCGCCAATGACGGTATCGTCATGTCCGGCGTGGTCAGTTCGATCGGCAAACTCGACCGGGCGCTGGAGTTGGCTCAACGTTATGCCCCCGACCGGGTATCGAACCTGATGAGCGTCGGCGGTACGCAGCAGGTGATGCTCAAGGTCCGTTTCTCGGAGATGCAGCGTTCGGTGAGCAAGTCGCTCTCGGCCTCGCTGGGCGCACGCGGCACCGCCTTCGGCGACAATCTTGGCCTCGCGGTGGGCACCAACACGCTTGGAAACTCCACGGCTCTGGGCTCCGCGCTCGGCGGCTCCCTTCCCAGCTCCAGCTCGGCCAATGCCTCCACCCTGTTCGGCTTCAACGCCGGTGGCGTCGAGGTGGGGCTGCTGCTCGAGGCACTGGAAAGCCGCGGCGTCGTGCGCACGCTGGCCGAACCCAATCTCACCGCCCTGTCGGGCCAGGAAGCGAGCTTTCTTGCAGGCGGTGAATATCCGGTCCCGGTGAGCCAGGAAAACGGCACGGCCACGATCGAGTACAAGCCGTTCGGCGTCGAGCTGACCTTCGTGCCTCGCGTGGTGGAAGGCGACCTGATCAATCTCGAGCTCAAGGCGTCGGTCAGCTCGATCGACCCGAGCAACGGCTTCACCGCGGACGGCTTTACCATCGACGCATTCCGCCGGCGCGAGACCGCGACGACCGTGGAAATGCGCGATGGCGAAAGCTTTGCCATCGCAGGCCTCCTTTCGGACGATTTTCAGGACCTCAACGGTCAGGTGCCTTGGCTTGGGGACATTCCCGTGCTGGGCGCGCTGTTCCGTTCCGCCGAATACACCCGCCAGCAATCCGAGTTGGTGATCATCATCACGCCGCATCTGGTGACCCCGACCCGCGGCGAGACGCTGGCCATGCCGACCGACCGGGTCCGTCCGCCTTCCGAGCGCGAGCTGTTCCTGTTCGGGCGCGTCTCGGCCGACCGCGCGCCCCAGAGTGGCACCGCCGGCGAAATCGCGCGACAGGATTTCTCGGGCTCCTACGGCTATGTGCTCGACTGAAGGGAGATCCGCGATGCGCCGCGTCCTGACCGCCTTGGGCTGCGCCCTTTCGCTCGCCGCCTGTGCAGCGCCTCCCGGCTTCGACGACGAAGCTGGCCGTGCCGGGCCGGCCTTCGGCACGGCGACGCGCGACAACGTCATCGCCCATAGCAGCGCCTCCGAGGGCCTGCGCGTGAACCTGGCGCGGCAGTTCGCGGCCGAGGTCGACACCACGATCACCTTCGCCTTCGATTCCGCCCAGCTCGATGCCAATGCGCTCGCCGTGCTGCAGCGCCAAGCGGCCTGGATCCGTCGCTATCCGGAGCTGCGATTCCGGGTCTACGGCCATACCGACCTCGTCGGCCCGGCCAGCTACAATCAGGCGCTGGGCTTGCGCCGGGCCCGAGCGGCGGTGGCCTATCTGGTGTCACAGGGCCTCGATGCGAGCCGCCTCGAGGCGGTGGCCTCCTTCGGCGAAACCCGGCCCCTGATCGCCACGACCGATCCCGAGCGGGCCAACCGGCGAACCGTCACCGAGGTGTCGGGCTTCGTGCGCGGCCACCCCAACCTTCTCAACGGCAAATACGCCGCGGTGATCTTTGAGGGCTACGTGGAAAGCGCGGTGCCCGAAAGCACGCTCGGCGAGGGCGGATCTGGCGGCGATGGTGTCGAAGCCGCGGCGCCTTGAGCCCGGTGTGACAAATTCGAACCGTGCGTCGTGATCGTTGCCAGCGCCCCAACAATTACAGTTTTTCAGCCCCATTGCAGCCATCATTGATCTGCAAAACTGAACCGGTGGAGGGGATGGTCTCTGCACCGTCTTCCGGGCCGCCCGACCCGCTTCGGCGGGCCCTCCCGCCTTGACAGAGGATACGAAGGAATGAGCAGCACGGCCCCCCTGCAACCCGAACCCCAGCCGATCGCGGCCTGCACGATCAGTCGTGACGTGCAGCAGTTCGACCTGCTGATCGAGGACATGGAGGCCGCGATGGGCGAGAACTGGGGTGATCTCGGCTTCGCGGACGCCCTCGCCTTCCTCGAGCAGCCCGAGGCCGCGGAACTCGAATTCGTGGCGGTCGCCCTGAGCAAGGAAGACGAGCGCCAGCTGCCGCTGATCGCGGACATCATCGCCCATGCAAAGCGGCGCGGCATCAAGGTGGTGTTGATCGCCGATGACGTGAGCCCGGCCGCGCTGCACCAACTTCTGCGCGAGGGCGGCGACGAATTCGTGCCCTATCCCTTGCCCGAGGGCGAACTGGCCCAGGCGATCGAGCGGCTGCGCTCGGGCGCCGGGCCGCTTCTGCCCGAAGCCGAGCCGACGGAGCCCCGCGCCACCAATGACCGCTCCGGCGTGGTGATCCCGGTGCAGGGCCTTGCAGGCGGCAGCGGCGCCACGACGCTCGCGGTGAACCTTGCCTGGGAGCTGGCCAATATCGACCGCAAGGCGCCGCCGCGGGTCTGCCTGATCGATCTCGACCTGCAATTCGGCACCACCGCCACTTATCTCGACCTGCCGCGCCGCGAGGCGGTGCTGGAAATCCTGAGCGATACCGCGGGCGCCGACAGCGAGAGCTTGCTCGCCGCGATGATGGTGCATCAGGAGCGGCTTCACGTGCTGACCTCTCCGGCCGAGCTGGTGCCGCTCGATCTCATGGGTCCCGCTGACGTGGCGCGGCTGATCGAGATGGCGCGCGTCAATTTCGACTACGTCGTGATCGACATGCCTTCTAGCGTGGTCGACTGGTCGGAGACGGTGCTGCAGGCGGCGCATGTCTACTTCGCCACGCTCGAACTCGACATGCGTTCGGCTCAGAACACGATGCGACTCAAGCGGGCGCTGCAATCCGAGGAGCTACCCTTCGAGAAGCTGCGCTTCGTGCTCAACCGCGCGCCCGGCTTTACCGATCTGTCGGGCAAGAGCCGGGCCAAGAGGCTCGCCGACTCGCTGGGCATCTCTATCGAGGTGCAGCTTCCCGATGGGGGCCGCGCGGTCACGCAGAGCGCCGATCACGGCACGCCGCTGGCCGAGGGCGCGGCCAAGAACCCGCTGCGGCGCGAGATCGCCAAGCTTGCCCGTTCCGTTCACAAGGTCAACGTCGCCGAGGCCAAGGCCTGAGGGCCGGCGCCGCAGCCAGGAGAGCACCATGTTCTCGAAATACAGGAAGCCCGATCCGAGCCGGAACGCCGGTGCAACCGCTGCCCGCACCCCGGCGGCCAAGCCCGCGGCCCCCGCGCCGCAAGCGGCAGCGCCCTCGACACCGGCGCTAGCCCTGCCCGGCCCCGCCACCGCTTCGATGCGCCGGTCGGTTCCTGCAGCCGACGCCGCGCGCCGTGCCGCCGAGGCCGCGCCCGCCGACAAGGAGCGTCGCCGCAAGGAACGGCTGGCCGAGATCAAGCTCGAGGTGCACAAGGCGCTGCTCGACACGCTCAACCTCGCCGCACTCGACAAGGCGAGCGAGCAGGATCTGCGCAACGAGATAAATTCGATCGCGACCGAAACGCTCGACACCATGGGAGTCGTTCTGAACCGCGACGAGCGTCAGAGCCTCAACCAAGATCTCTTTTTCGAGGTCACCGGGCTTGGCCCGCTCGAGACGCTGCTCAAGGATGACAGCGTCAACGACATCCTCGTCAACGGCCCGCACCAGATCTTCGTGGAACGGGGCGGCAAGCTGCAATTGACCGACATCACCTTCAAGGACGAACGGCACCTGCTGCGGATCATCGACAAGATCGTCTCTGCCGTCGGCCGCCGGGTCGACGAATCGAACCCCTATGTCGACGCGCGCCTCGCCGATGGATCACGCTTCAACGCCATGGTCGGGCCGATCGCGGTGGATGGCAGCCTTGTCTCGATCCGCAAGTTCAAGAAGGATAAGCTCGGCATCGACGACCTGATCCGCTTCGGCGCGATGACTGAGGAGATGGCCGCCTATCTCGAAGCGGCGGTGGCGACGCGGCTGAACATCATCGTCTCGGGCGGCACCGGTTCGGGCAAGACCACGACCCTGAACGCCCTGTCATCCTTCATCGACAACAACGAACGGATCCTGACGATCGAGGACACCGCCGAGCTTCAGCTCCAGCAGACCCATGTCGGCCGGATGGAAAGCCGCCCCGCCAACGTCGAGGGCCGCGGTGCGGTGAGCCAGCGCGATTGCCTCAAGAACGCGCTCAGGATGCGGCCTGACCGGATCATCGTCGGCGAAACGCGCGGCGAGGAGGTGATCGACATGCTGCAGGCGATGAACACCGGCCATGACGGCTCGATGACCACGATCCACGCTAACTCGGCCCGGGACGGTATCTCGCGTCTCGAGAACATGATCGCGATGGCCGGGATCGAGATGCCGATCAAGGCGGTGCGCAGCCAGATCGCCAGCGCCGTGAACCTGATC
The DNA here is from genome assembly GCF_900172345.1 of Limimaricola soesokkakensis. Lineage (GTDB taxonomy): Bacteria > Pseudomonadota > Alphaproteobacteria > Rhodobacterales > Rhodobacteraceae > Limimaricola > Limimaricola soesokkakensis. Next base: position 288,248 of record NZ_FWFY01000001.1, on the reverse strand, counting down.
GTGCAGGCCAGCCGCCTGCAGGACGGCTCGCGCCGGATGACCTCGATCACCGAGATCACCGGCATGGAAGGCGACGTGATCTCGATGCAGGAGGTGTTCCGCTACCGCCGCGTCGGTCTCACCCCCGACAACAAGATCATCGGCCATTTCACGGCCACCGGCGTGCGCAGCCACTTCTCGGAGCGGTTCCGCCTCTGGGGCTACGACCTGCCGGCGACGATCTTCGAACCGATGGCGGCGGAGTAGGAACATGAACCTCAGCGCGGAACCGATCATCTACGGCCTCGTCTTCGTCGCCGTCCTGGTGCTGGTCGAGGGGCTCTACCTCACCATCTTCGGACGCTCGATCAGCCTCAACAACCGGGTCAACCGCCGCCTGACGCTGCTGGAGAAGGGCGGCCGGCGCGAAGAGGTGCTTGAGCAGCTGCGCAAGGAGATGACGCAGCACCTGAAATCGCGCCGCGTGCCGCTCTACTCGATCCTCGCCCACAAGGCGCAGAAGGCCAATATCGCCTTCACCCCGACCCAGCTGGTGCTGCTGATGGCGGGGCTGGGGCTTCTGGCCTTCGCCGGCCTCTCGATAGGCACGGCGGCGAGCCTGCCCATTCGGATCGCGGTCGGCGCGGCGATGGGGGTGGGCGGCGTCTATGTCTGGGTCAACAACAAGGCCAAGAAGCGCCTCGGGCTGATCGAGTCGCAACTGCCCGAAGCGATCGAGTTGATGGTGCGATCGCTGCGCGTGGGTCACCCCTTCTCATCGGCCATCGGCATCGTCGCGCGCGAGGTGCCTGATCCGCTCGGTTCGGAGATGGGCGTGATCGCCGACGAGGCCGCCTATGGACGCGACATGAGCGAAAGCCTGAAGGCCATGGCCGAGCGGCTCGACATGCAGGATCTGCGCTTTCTCGCCGTGGCGGTGACGATCCAGCGACAGGCCGGCGGTAACCTCGCCGAGATCCTCGACGGCCTCGCCAAGGTGGTGCGCGCCCGGTTCCGACTGTTCCGGAGGGTCAAGGCAATCACCGCCGAGGCCAAATGGTCGGGCATGTTCCTTTCCGGCTTCCCGCTGGCGGCGCTGGTGGGGATCAACCTGATGGACCCCAACTACTACGACGAGGTGAGGGATACGGCAGTGTTCATCCCGGCCTGCTTCGTGGTCGGCGCCTTCTTGACTGTGAACGTCATCGTCATGCGTGCCCTCGTCAACATTAAGGTCTGAGCCATGCCCGTGTTCCAGCAGATCCAGGCGATCCTCGTCGAACAGCTCGGCCCGGCCGGACCACTCATCGTGGTGGGTCTGCTCGGCCTCGCGATGATCCTCCTGACGCTGCCAGCCCTACTGCGCCGCCGCGAGGACCCGCTCGACAAGCTCAGGGCCCAGAACGCGCGCGAGGTGGGCGAAGCCCAAGCCAGTTCGGTCGACCGGCTGCGGGCGCCATCGGCAGCCGACAAGCTCGATCGCTACGCCACGTTTCTCGAGCCGCAGAACGCCGAGGAGCTCTCGGCCGTGCGGCTACGGCTGATGCAGGCGGGCTACCGCGCGCGCAACGCGGTACGGATCTACCATTTCAGCCAGTTCGCTTTGGGCATCAGCGCGCTACTGGCCGGATTGATCTGGGCGCTGAGCCGCGGCGAGGCCACGACGCAGGACCTGATCGCCGCGACGCTGATCCCGGCTGCGATCGGCTACATGGGACCGAAATACTGGGTCACCCGGCGCCGCGAGGCGCGCAAGCAACAGATCACCGACGGTTTCCCCGACAGTCTCGACATGATGCTGGTCTGCGTCGAGGCGGGCCAATCGCTAGACCAGTCGATCATCCGCGTCAGCCACGAACTGCGGGCGGGCTATCCGGACCTCGCCTTCGAATACAGCCAGGTCGCGCATGAAATGAAAGCTGGCAAGGACAAGTCCCTGGTGCTGCGTGACCTGTCAGAGCGCTGCGGCGTGGTCGATATTTCAAGCTTCGTCACGGTGCTGGTGCAAAGCCAGCAATTCGGTACCTCCATCGCCGAAGCGCTGCGGGTCTTCTCGGCCGAGATGCGCGACAAGCGTGTGATGCGTGCCGAGGAAAAGGCCAACACCCTGCCCACCAAGATGACTTTGGCGACGATGATGTTGACGGTGCCGCCGCTGCTGATCATCCTGATCGGGCCGTCGATCTTCGACATCTACATGACCCTTGGCGGCGGGGCTGCCGGGAACTGACCCTCTCACATATGCGATCGATCGCCATTCTTGCCGCCCTCGCCTTGCTGGCCGCCTGCTCGGATGCGGGCGGCCTCTCCGCATCCGCGGGCGGCGTCTATGCCCCCGGCCCCTCCGGGGAGCCCGATGTGGACGGGTTGATCGTCGGGCACCGGCTGATGGCGGCGAACGAGCCGGAACTGGCGCTGAACGCCTATGGCCGCGCCGCTGGCCAGCAGGGGCTCGACGTCGACACGCTCTCGGCGATGGGCTCGGCCAATCTGCGGCTGGGCCGTCTAGGCCAGGCGGAGCGGCTGCTGCGCCGCGCCGTGGCCGAGGATCCGGACTTCGCGCCGGCCTGGAACAATCTCGGCGTGGTGCTGATGGAGACCGACCGCGCCGCGGAGGCGGCCGAGAGCTTTCGCCGCGCCTTCGCGCTGGTGGATGGCGGCGATGACATGGTACGCGACAACCTGCGCCGGGCCCTCGCCAAGCGTGACGGTGCGCTCTATGCTGGCCCGCAGGAAACGGAAGAGTTCCAGCTGGTGCGGCGCGGATCGGGGCAATACGCGATCCTGACCGCGCTGTGAGGATGTCGAGCACAAAGGACGCGCCCATGCGCCTTCCCCTCAGCTGTTGCGCCCTGTTGTCGGCGCTGATCCTCGTGGGATGCGGCGATTCCGAGGGCCAAGTGTCGCGCGCGGTCGGGGATCTGCGCGAGGCCCGCGACGCCGACCTCAACGAGATCATGCTGACGGTGGCCGAGCCATCCGAGAGCGTCGCCTATTTTCAGCGCCTCGTCACGGCGGAGCCCTCTGCCATCGCCCCGCAGCGTGGTCTGGCCACCTCGCTGGTCCGCGCCAAGCGCAGCGCCGAGGGCGTGGCCGCGTGGCGCAAGGTGGTCGCGCATCCGGAATCCGGCCCGGCCGACAGCGTCGAGCTGGCCGACGCGCTGATCCGCACCAATGCCTGGGACGAGGCCGAGGCCGTGCTCGACGGCATTCCGCCGACCTTCGAAACCTTCCAGCGCTACCGGCTCGAGGCGATGGTCGCCGACAGCAACGAGGAATGGAGCCGCGCCGACAGCTTCTACGAGACCGCGGCTGGGCTGACCACGACGCCCGCGGGCGTGCTCAACAACTGGGGTTATTCCAAGCTCACCCGCGGCGACTACAACGGCGCCGAGCGGCTCTTCACTGACGCGCTGCGGCAGGAGCCGGGGCTCTTCACCGCCAAGAACAACCTCGTTCTCGCGCGGGGTGCCCAGCGCAACTACCAGCTGCCTGTGGTGCCGATGACCCAGACCGAGCGGGCGCAGCTGCTCTACACGCTGGCGCTCGCCGCGATCAAGCAGAACGACGTGACGATCGGCAAGGGGCTGCTGCGCGACGCGGTCGAGACGCATCCGCAGCATTTTGAAGAGGCCGCGCGGGCGCTGAACGCCCTCGAAGGTGGCGCGACCAACTAGCGCCGGGCTGCTTCCCCGCTGCTGCCACAATCGCCTGCGACGCTTTGGCGGCAGGGCCGAATGGCCGCGGCAGTGACGGGAGATCTCGATGAACATGCAGATCGGCGCGATGGCGCCGCAGGTACCGCGCAGCCTCGAGGCGGCCGGACTGCCGATGGTGATGATGCGCGACATCGCCCTCAAAACGATCTTCCGCATGAATGCCCGATTGGTCAGCGAGGTCGCCCGAGCCACCTGTCTGCCCGTCAACGTCGCACAGGAACTCGTCGACCTGTTGCGCGGTCAGAAGCTGATCGAGGCGATGGGCACGCTCACCGGTCCCGGTGCCAGTGCCGAAATGCCCTACCAGCTCACCGAGGCAGGCCGGGCCCGGGCGCTCGACGCGCTGGCGCAATCGGAATATTTCGGTGCCATGCCGGTGCCGCTCACCGATTACCGTGAGCAGGTTGCCAAGCAGTCGGTACGCAACCTGACCATGACCCGCGACAGGCTGCAGGCGGCGATGGGGCATCTAGTGCTGCCGCCCGGGCTGATCGGCCAGCTCGGGCCCGCCATCGGCGCCGGACGCTCGATCCTCATGTACGGTCCTCCCGGTAACGGCAAATCCTCGATCTCGAACGGCATTCGCGCGGCGCTGGGCGATCTCGTCTACGTGCCGCGCGCGCTCGAATATGGCGGGCAGGTCATCACCGTCTACGACCCGATCATCCATGCCAGCATCGAGGATGCGCCGGAGGACCCGAACGCGCTGCGCCGTTCGACCACGCGCTTCGACACCCGCTACGTGCGCTGCGAGCGACCCACGGTCGTCACCGGGGGCGAGTTGTCGCTCGACATGCTCGATCTCGTCTACAACCCGGTGGCGCGAACCTATCAGGCACCGTTGCAGCTCAAGGCCACCGGCGGCGTCTTCATCGTCGACGATCTGGGTCGACAGGCCGAACCGCCCCAGAAGCTGGTGAACCGCTGGATCGTGCCGCTCGAGGAGAACCGCGACATCCTCGCGCTGCAATCCGGCGAAAAGTTCGAAGTGCCCTTCGACACGCTGGTGATCTTTTCCACCAACTTCCATCCCAACGAAATCTTCGACCAGGCTGCGTTGCGCCGGATCTTCTTCAAGATCCGCGTGGACGGGCCGAGCCAGGAGGATTTCCTCAAGATCTTCGCGCTGGTGGCGCGCAAGAAGAAGATGCCGCTGAGCCAAGCCGCGCTGATCCATCTGCTCAAGGCCAAGTACCCGACCATCGGCAATGTCTATGCCAACTACCAGCCGGTATTCCTGATCGACCAGATCATCTCGATCTGCGAGTTCGAGGGAATCCCGTACCAGATGACGCCCGAGCTGATCGACCGGGCCTGGGACAACATGTTCGTGCGCGAGGGCGCGGTGGTGCGCTGAATCCCCTCACGCTTCGGCCAAGGGCACCTCTCGCAAGAGCAGCGTGACGGCGAAGGCCAACGTGGCTATCCCTGCCGCCAGCAGGAAGATCGGGTCGAGCGCCGCGGCGAAGCCTGCCAGCACGCTCTCGCGCAGCTGCGGATCTAGCGCCATCACGCTGTCGCGGCTGATCGTGCCGAGCCCCGCCCCCTCGACGCGGCCCGCGAGGTTCTGCGCCAGTCCGGCGCCGAACACCGCCCCGAAGATAGAGGTGCCGAGCGAGCCGCCGATAAGCCGGAACATGTTGGCGCTTGCGGTGCCTACACCCAGCATCGAGCGCGGCACCGCGTTCTGGATCGCCGCGACGCCGACGCTCATCATCGGCCCGATGCCAAGCCCGGTGGCCATCATCAATGCCAAGACCTGCCAGAGCGGCGTGTCGGGACCAAGCCGTGACAGACCCAGCATCGCCAAGGCCAACAGCGCGGTGGAAGCCACCGGTAAAGCCTTGTAGCGGCCCGTACGGCCCATCACCCGCCCTGAGACCATCGAGGCGCCGATCAGCCCCCCCATCATCGGAAGCAGGAACATCCCCGACAACACCGGCGAGACTCCCTGCACCACTTGCAGATAGAGAGGCAAGAAGGTGATCGTGCCAAACATCGCCATGCCGACCAACAGCCCCGCCGCGTTGACCACCGCCACCGCGTTGAGCCGGAACAGCGATAGCGGCAGGATCGGCGCCACGGCACGGCTTTCGACGAAGAGGAACCCCATGAGCGACGCCAACGTCGCGCCGATCAGCGCTAGCATCGCCGGCTCGCCCCAGCCCAGCACGGTGCCGCCCATGCTCGTTACCAGCACCAGCCCCGACAAAGTCGCGGTCAAGAGCGCCGCCCCCGCCACGTCGATCCGAGGCCGGGCGCCCGGCGCGCGGCCCCGCAGCGCCGATTGCAGCACGACCCATGCGACGGCGACCACCGGCAGGTTGGCGAAGAAGATCCAGTGCCAGCCGAGGCTTTGCACCAGAAAGCCCCCGACCAGCGGTCCCACTACCGTGGAGAGGCCGAACACCCCGCCCAGCGCGCCCTGCACGCGGCTACGTTCGCGCGGGGGCAGCAGGTCGGCCACCACCGCCATCGCCACCACGATCAGGCCCCCACCGCCCAGCCCTTGGACCGCGCGTCCCGCAATCAGCACTTCCATCGACGGCGCGACGCCGCAGATCAGTGCGCCAAGCGTGAACACCCCCAGCCCGGCCTGCATCACCGCCTTGCGACCGAACAGGTCGCCCAGCTTGCCGAAGATCGGCGCACCGACGGTCGAGGCCAGAAGATAGGCCGTGACCACCCAGGTCATCCGGTTCAGCCCTCCGAGATCGGCGGTGATCACCGGCAGCGCCGTGGATACGATGGTCTGGCCGGTCGAGGCCACGAAAAGCGTCACCGCCACCGCCCAGATGGCCAGTCGCCGATGATGGCCGGGCGTCTCCATGGCTTGGGGTGTGGCGGTCATGCGAAACTCCGGGCTATCAGAGTACAAGTCTGCACGCTCCGCCGAAGGGCGGAGAGGCTTGCGGAAACGGGGCGGTGACGCCAGATATGTGACACTAGCAGATTCATGTCAATGGCATGCAATTTGGAAAGGCGGGGAATGGCCGAACGCGACGAGGAACTGATCGGGGACATGGCGCGGGCCGGGATCGATCCGGAGGTGACGCGGGCGGCACTCGCCTTCGACGCGGTGCTGCAACGCTGGCGCCGACGGGTGCGCACGCGCGAGCTGGGGCACCGGGCGCTCTCTGAACTGGGGCTGCCGCTCGATCTCGCGCAGCTCGACGTGATGATCGCGATCCATGCGCCTGCCAACGAGTTCGGCGACGATCCCGCCGAGGAGACCATGGTTTCGACCGTGGCGCAGCGGCTCAACATTGACCCGTCGCGCGCCAGCCGAATTGTCTCGGACCTGATCGCGCGCGGCTTTGCCGAACGCGCCGCGAGCCAAGCGGACGCGCGGCGAACCATCGTTGCGCTCACCCCCTCGGGGCTGGCCATCGTCGAGGCGGTGCGGCGCTACAAGTTCCTGCTTCTGGGCGGGTTTCTTTCCGACTGGACGGTGGAGGAGCGCGAAACCCTGTTGCCGCTGCTGGAGCGGTTCTCGCACTGGTCCGAAACCGGCGCCACCGCCGACGAGGCGGATCTGGAGAACCGGATCGGTCGGCTGCGCGACGATCTGGCGCAGAAGCTCGCCGCGCTTTGAAAGCGGGGGGCGCGCGCCCTAGATGGGGGTGATGAGCGCCCTGCCCCCCATTTTCGAGGACTGGTTTTCCAAACGCGGCTGGAGCGTTCACCCGCACCAGCAGGAAATGCTCGACCGGTCCGACGCGGCCGCGCTCATGCTCATCGCACCGACCGGTGGCGGCAAGACGCTCGCGGGTTTCCTGCCGACGCTTGCCGAGCTGGCGGAGGGCGATCACAAGGGGCTCCACACGCTCTACGTCTCGCCGCTGAAGGCTCTCGCCACTGACATCAGGCGCAACTTGACCATCCCGGTCGAAGAAATGGGTCTGCCGATCCGGATCGAGGATCGGACCGGCGACACCAAGCAGACCGCCAAGAAACGCCAGCGCGCCGATCCGCCGCATGTACTGCTGACCACGCCCGAGAGCCTCGCGCTGATGATCTCCTACGAGGACGCACCGCGCATCTTTGCCGGGCTGCAACGGGTCGTGGTCGATGAGATCCACGCGCTGATGGAGGGCAAGCGCGGCGACCAGCTGATGCTGTCGCTGGGACGGCTCGAAAGCCTGGCCCCTGGGCTGCGCCGGGTCGGGCTTTCGGCCACGGTGGACGACCCCGAGGCGCTGGCCGCGCAACTCGCGCGGCATCCCGACCCGTGCGAGATTATCGAGGCCGATCCCGGCCCCGACCCCGACATCTCGATGTTGCGCACTGAGGCGCCACCGCCATGGGCCGGCGCAGGCGGCGGCTATGCCGTGCGCGAGGTGCTGGCGCAGGTGAAACAACACAAGACCACGCTGATCTTCCACAACACCCGCGCCCAGGCCGAGATCTTCTTTCACAAGCTCTGGCTCGCCAATGAGGACGATCTGCCGATTGGCATCCACCATGGCAGCCTGTCACGACAGGTGCGCGAGAATGTCGAGGCCGCGATGGTCGCGGGCGAGCTGCGCGCCATCGTCTGCACCGGCAGTCTCGATCTCGGGATCGACTGGGGCGACGTGGATCTGGTGATCCAGATCGGCGCGCCCAAGAACATCAAGCGGCTTGTGCAGCGCATCGGCCGGGCCAACCACCACTACAACGCGCCATCCAAGGCGCTTCTGGTGCCCGCCAATCGTTTCGAGGTGGTCGAATGCATGGCGGCGCTCGAGGCGGTGCGTGACCACGAGCTCGACGGCAGCCCGCGCGGCCCCGGCCCCCTCGACGTGCTTTGCCAGCACATCATGATCACCGCCTGCGCCGGACCTTTCGATGAGGACGCGCTCTTTTCCGAGGTGAAGAGCGTCGGTCCCTATGCCGGGATCAGCCGGGCGCAATTCGACGACTGCCTCGATTTCGTGGCCACCGGCGGCTATGCGCTGCGCGCCTATGACAAGTGGAAGCGATTGCTGCGGCGCCCCGACGGGCTGTGGCAGCTGCGCGACCCGCGCTCCAGTTTGCGCATCCGCATGAATATCGGCACGATCCAAGATGCCGACATGCTGAAGGTGCGGATGCGCGGCGGCGGCGGCAAGCCCTTGGGCGAGGTCGAGGAAGGATTCGCCTCATCGCTCACCCCGGGCGACACGTTTCTCATCGGCGGGCAGGTCGTGCGCTACGAGACGCTGCGCGAAATGACGGTGGAGGTCACTCGCCGCGCCGATCGCGAACCGCGCATCGCCACCTATGCCGGGGCCAAGATGCCAACCTCGGCGCAGCTCGCGCATCGCATCCTCGACGATCTGCAACGCCCCGACTGGCCCGAACTGCCGCCCCATACGCGCGACTGGCTGCATCTCCAGCGTGAGGTGTCGAAGATGCCCGAGCGGGGCCGCATCCTCGTGGAGACCTTCGAGCATGACGGGCGTCACCATGCCTGCTTCCACACCTTCGCGGGCCGCCACGCGCAGCAGACGCTGGGTCTGCTTCTGACACGGCGGATGGAGACGCTGGGCCTGCACCCCTTAGGCTTCGTCGGCACCGACTACGCGACGCTGATCTGGGGGCTCGACGAGCTCACCGATCCGGCGCCGCTATTCGAGGCGCGCGAGTTGCGCGAGGGGCTGGAAGGCTGGCTGACCTCGAACGCAGTGATGAAGCGCACCTTCCGGGGCGTGGCGAGCATCGCCGGGCTGATCGAGAAGAACCTGCCGCAGGTCCGCAAGACCGGCCGGCAGGCGACGTTCAGCTCCGACATCCTGTACGACACGCTGGCGAAATACGACCCCGAGCACCTGATCCTGCGGGTCACCCGCGAAGAGGCGATGCGCGGTCTCGTCGACTTCGCCCGGGTCGAGGAAATGCTAGAGCGCACCAAGGGCCGGGTCGATCTCGTCCGCGCCACCCGCCCCACCCCGCTGGCCGCCGCTATGCTGCTCGAGCGCGACCGGGTGCCCGTCGCGGGTGCCGGCCGCGAGCGGCTGGCCGAGGAGGAGGCGGCCCGCCTGTTGAAGGAATCGGGTCTCGCGGCCTTCGGAGCCCCCAACGTCGCGGGGGTGTGAGGGAGGTCCCGCTTGCATGCGGCGTCCCACGCGGGCATGGGACCGTTCCATGAACGGAATCGAGATCCCCTTTCAAGGCGAGACGCTCTGTGCGCTGGGCTCCGGCGCGCTCTACTGGGCCGCGCGGGACCTGCTAATCGTCTCGGACCTGCATTTCGGCAAGTCCGAGCGCATCGCGCGCCGTCGCGGCACCATGCTGCCGCCCTACGAGACCCGCGCGACGCTGGAGCGGCTGGAGGCGGATCTTCTGGAAACGGGCGCTGGCGGCGTGCTCTGTTTGGGCGACAGCTTCGACGATCTCGACGCCGCGAACGGGCTGGACGGCGAGGACCGCGCGCATCTCGTCTCGCTGATCGAAGGACGCGCCTGGCACTGGGTCGAGGGCAATCACGATCCCGGACCGGCGGGACTGCCGGGCGAGCATCACGCCGAGCTGGTCATCGGTCCGCTCGTCTTCCGCCACATTGCCGAGCCGGGCGCGCGGGGCGAATTGTCAGGGCATTACCATCCCAAGCTCGGCTTGCCCGGTTGCGGCGGAACAAGGCCATGCTTCCTGTTCGACGCGGACCGAATGATCCTGCCTGCCTATGGCGCCTATACCGGCGGCATGCCCGCCACCGCACCGGAGTTCGCGGCGCTGATCGGCAGCCCGGCTTTCGCGGTGCTCACGGGTGCCAAGCCCCTGCTCGTCCCCTACCCCGCACGCAAGGGCACGGGGCGGGGACGCAGGCGCTTCTAGCCCGGGATCAGACCGTCAGCCCCTCGGGCTCTGGCAGGCCGTTCGCCCGACAAGCGGCGGTCAGCGTGTTGGCGAGCAGGCAGGCGATGGTCATCGGTCCGACACCGCCGGGCACCGGGGTGATCGCCCCCGCGACCTCGCGGGCTGCGTCGAAATCGACATCGCCCACGAGCCGTGTCTTGCCGCCCTCGGCCTCGACACGGTTGATGCCCACGTCGATCACCGTGGCGCCCGGCTTGATCCAGTCGCCCTTGATCATCTTGGGCCGGCCCACCGCCGCCACCACGATGTCGGCGCGGCGCACCACGTCGGCGATGTCCTTCGTACGGCTGTGCGCGATGCTTACCGTGCAGCTCTCGCCCAGCAGAAGATGCGCCATCGGCTTGCCGACGATGTTGGAGCGACCGATGACGATGGCCTCCTTGCCCGACATGTCACCCAGATGCTCGCGCAGCATCATCAGGCAACCCAGCGGCGTGCAGGGCACCATCGCCTTCTGCCCGGTGCCCAACAGGCCGACATTGGAGATGTGAAACCCGTCCACGTCCTTGGTCGGATCGATGGCGTTGATCACCGCGTCGGAATTCATGTGCCCAGGCAGCGGCAGCTGCACCAGGATGCCATGCACTGCCGGGTCGGCGTTCAGCTGCGCGATAAGCGCCAGCAGATCGGCCTCGGAGGTCTCTTCGGGCAGGCGATGCTCGAAGCTCTCCATGCCGACCTCGACCGTCATCCGGCCCTTGGACCGTACATAGACCTCGGAGGCCGCGTCGGAGCCGACCAGCACCACGGCGAGACCGGGGGTGATACCGTGATCGGTTTTCAACGCCGCGACCTGTTCGGCCACCCGGCTACGGATGTCGGCGGCGAAGGCCTTGCCGTCGATGATGGTGGCGCTCATTCGGCGTCTCCCTTGCCCAGAACCTCTTCCTCGCGTGCGATGAAATGCTCCATCATCTCGCGCCACAGCCGCTCCGCAAGGCCGGTATCGAGCCCCTCGGCATGGGCGCGGGCGATCACCTTGTCGAGCACGTCCTGCACCCGGCTCTCGATCCGCGCGGGCAGTCCCTCGCCCGGTTTCAGCTCGATCGCACGTTCGATCATCGTCGAGCGGCGCGCCAGCAAGCGCACCAGCTCCGCATCGATCGCGTCGATCTCGCGCCTGAGCGCCGCCATGTCGCCGATTTCGGCCGCTGCCGTCATTCGAAACCCTCCGAAAGCTCGTTCGGGGGCCTTTTCCCACAGTGCGGCGGCCTAGAACAGACCCTCGACATGGCCGGCTTCGCACAGGCGGATCTTCTCGGCGGCGGGGCGGCTCGGCAGGCCGGGCATGGTCATGATCTCGCCGCAGACCGCGACGACGAAGCCCGCCCCCGCCGACAGCCGCACCTCACGGACCGGCACGTCGTGGCCGGTAGGCGCGCCGCGACGGGTCGGATCGGTGGTGAAGGAATATTGCGTCTTGGCCATGCAGACCGGCAGATGGCCGTAGCCCTGTGCCTCCCAAGCATGGAGCTGGTCGCGGATCTTGGCATCCGCGATGGCCTGATCGGCGTGGTAGATGCGCCGGGCGATGGTGTCGATCTTGTCGAAGAGGCCCATCTCGTCCTCGTAGAGCGGTGCGAAGGCGGAAGCGCCGCTCTCGGCCAGCTTCACGACCCGCTCGGCCAGCGCCTCGGCGCCCTTGCCGCCCTCGGCCCAATGCCGGCACAGCACCGCCTCGGAGCCGTGCTGGTGAACATAGTCCATGACGGCCGCGATCTCCGCCTCGCTGTCGCCCGCGAAGTGGTTGATCGCCACGATCACCGGCACGCCGAAGCCCTTGAGATTGGCGAGGTGCCGCCCGAGATTGGCGCAGCCGCGCGCGACGGCCTCGGCATCCGGCGTGCCGAGATCCTCCTTGGCGGTGCCGCCATTCATCTTCAGCGCCCGGATCGTCGCCACCAGCACCGCCGCGTCGGGATGCAGACCGGCCTTGCGGCACTTGATGTCGAAGAACTTTTCCGCCCCCAGATCGGCGCCGAAGCCGGCCTCGGTCACCACGAAATCGGCAAGCTTGAGCGCCGTCCGGGTGGCAATGACCGAGTTGCAGCCATGCGCGATGTTGGCGAAAGGGCCGCCATGCACGAAGGCGGGGTTGTTCTCGAGCGTCTGCACGAGGTTGGGCTGCATCGCATCGCGCAGCAACACCGTCATCGCGCCATCGGCCTTGAGGTCGCGGGCAAAGACCGGCGACCTGTCACGCCTGTAGGCCACGATCATGTCGCCCAGCCGCCCTTGCAGATCGCGCAAATCGGTGGCGAGGCAGAGGATTGCCATGACTTCGGACGCGACGGTGATGTCGAACCCCGCCTCGCGCGGGAAACCGTTGGTCACGCCGCCAAGGCTCGCGGTGATCTGCCGCAGCGCCCGGTCGTTCATGTCGATCACCCGGCGCCATGTGATGCGGCGGGTGTCGATGTCGAGATCGTTGCCCCAGTAGATGTGGTTGTCGATCATCGCCGCGAGCAGGTTGTGGGCACTGGTGATCGCGTGGAAATCGCCGGTGAAATGGAGGTTCATCTCCTCCATCGGCACGATCTGCGCGTAACCGCCGCCTGCCGCCCCGCCCTTCATGCCGAAATTCGGCCCGAGCGAGGCTTCGCGGATGCAGATCGCGGCGCGGCGGCCGATCCGGTTGATCGCATCGCCTAGCCCAACGGTGGTGGTGGTCTTGCCTTCGCCGGCGGGGGTCGGATTGATCGCCGTCACCAGGATCAGCTTGCCATCGGGCTGGCCTTCGAGGCTGTCAATGAAGCGTTGCGAGATCTTGGCCTTGTCATGCCCGTAAGGCAGCAGGTCGGCCTCGCCGATGCCCAGCCGCGCGCCAATCTCCCGGATCGGCAGCTTGTCCGCCGCGCGGGCGATCTCGATATCCGATTTCTGCACCATGTCCGCTCTCCCCTCTCCCTGCCGTCCAGCCTCGCGATTGCGGGCCGGTCCGTGCCGCGTCGGCGCGACCCTTCTGCGTCCTTAAGCGTCGTTTCGGGCCTCGGGACGCCACGCCCTCTGGTCGGGCAGGTGCAGTCGCAGCGCATCGCCGGGGCGAAGCGTACCCGGACGCTCGACCCAGGCCGTGACCCCCCGTAGCCCCTTGGAGGCCTGCTTGAACGCCTTGCCATGGCCGGGACGGGCCGCTTCGATGGTCATTGCAGGGAACTGGCAGGGCCGGTTCTGCATGTCGACGACCAGCGTGCAGCCATCGGGCCCCTGTAGCCGTGCCGATGGCGGCAGGTGGCTGAAATCCGGCAGGCCCGCCACCACCACGGACGCACCGAGCCAAGCGGGGTCGAGCGCGTCCAGCCCCAGCCTCGCCGCGATCTCGTCCAGCTCCTCGGCCCCAAGCAGGCTGAGCTGGCGGGTGTTGCGGATCTCGGTGCCCTTGGAATGCTGCGCGGTGACGCGCGAACAGGAGGGCCGGGTCAGGCCGGCATGGACCTCTCCCTCCATACCGCCGAAGCCGAGGGGCATCTCGCTCAGCGCCTCGGTTTCGATCGGCGCGGCGTCGCGATGCGGCACGCGGCCCAGCCAAGTGATGCGGCCGGTATAACCGGTAGGGGCAAGGGCGGGCATGGAAACTCCTGCGATGGTTGCGTTCCTCATGCCAGTCCGCCCGGTATTGCTCAAGCGCGCATGAAAAGCCCCGGCGCCTTGCGGGGCCGGGGCTCTTTTCGATTCACGTGGAACGTCTGATCAGGCGCTGGGCTCGGGTAGCCCGCCATCCGTCGGCTTGGGCTTGCGCGTCTTCGGGATCGCGGTGATCGACGCGCCGCCGCCCTGCTCGGGCTTCTGGCTGTCGTCGTCATCGCCCCGGTTCAGCGGCTCGCCCGCGATCACGCGGGTGATCTCGTTGCCGGTTAGCGTCTCGTATTCGAGAAGACCCTGCGCCAGACGCTCCAGATCCTCGCGGCGCTCGGTCAGGATGCGCTTGGCGGTCTCGTAGCCCTCGTCGATGATCCGGCGAACCTCTTCGTCGATGATCTTCTGGGTCTCGGCCGAGTGGCTCGCCCCGCCGGAGTAGGAGCCGAGATAGCTCTGCTGCTCGTTGGCGTAGTCGATATGGCCGATCTTGTCCGAAAAGCCGAACTGCGTGACCATCGCACGGGCGATCTTGGTCACCTGCTGGATGTCCGAGGTAGCGCCCGAGGTCACGTTCTCCTTGCCGAAGATCAGCTCCTCGGCGACCTTGCCGCCCATCGCCATGGCGATCTTGGACTTGTACTTGGTGTAGGTGACCGAGAGCTGGTCGCGCTCGGGCAGCGACAGCACCAGACCGAGCGCACGGCCGCGCGGGATGATCGTCGCCTTGTGGATCGGGTCGTGCTGCGGGACGTTGAGGCCGACGATGGCGTGACCGGCCTCGTGATAGGCGGTCAGCTTCTTTTCGTCCTCGGTCATGACCATGGAGCGGCGCTCCGAGCCCATCATGACCTTGTCCTTGGCGTTCTCGAAATCGATCATCGTGACGAACCGGCGGCCGACACGTGCGGCCATCAGCGCCGCCTCGTTCACGAGGTTGGCAAGGTCCGCGCCCGAGAAGCCGGGCGTGCCGCGCGCGATGATGCGCAGGTCCACGTCGGGGCCAAGCGGCACCTTGCGGGCATGCACGCCGAGGATCTTCTCGCGGCCCTTGATGTCGGGGTTCGGCACCTGCACCTGGCGGTCGAAGCGGCCGGGGCGCAGCAGAGCCGGGTCGAGCACGTCGGGACGGTTGGTCGCCGCGACGATGATGATGCCCTCGTTCGCCTCGAAGCCGTCCATCTCGACCAAGAGCTGGTTCAGCGTCTGCTCGCGCTCGTCATTGCCGCCGCCATAGCCTACGCCACGCGACCGGCCCACGGCGTCGATCTCGTCGATGAACACGATGCAGGGCGCGTTCTTCTTGGCCTGCTCGAACATGTCGCGCACGCGGGAAGCACCAACGCCCACGAACATCTCGACAAAGTCGGAGCCCGAAATGGTGAAGAATGGCACGCCCGCCTCGCCCGCGATGGCGCGCGCCAGAAGCGTCTTACCGGTGCCCGGAGGGCCCACCAGCAGCGCACCCTTGGGGATCTTGCCGCCAAGGCGCGAGAACTTCTGCGGGTTGCGCAGGAATTCGACGATCTCTTCGAGTTCGTCCTTCGCCTCGTCGATGCCCGCCACGTCGTCGAAGGTGACACGGCCATGCTTTTCCGTGAGCAGCTTGGCACGGCTCTTTCCAAAGCCCATGGCACCGCCACGGCCACCGCCCTGCATCCGGTTCATGAAGTAGATCCAGACACCGATCAGCAGCAGGAAGGGCAACAGCGACAGCAGGAAGGTGGTGAAGCCCGACTGCTCCTGGCTGCGCGCGCTCACCGGGATGTCACGCTCGATCAAAAGCTGCGTGACCTCGGCATCCTCGGGCTTGATGGTGACGTAGTCGCGCCCGTCGGTACCGCGATAGCGCACTTCCTCGCCATCAAGCGTGACCTGCGACACGTTGCCGGTCTCCACCGCCTCGACGAAGTCGGAATAGTTGCGGGAATTCGACTGGAGCGTGGACTGCCCGCCGCTGAACAGGTTGAACAGCGCCAGGATCAGCAAGAAGAGCACGACCCAGAAGGCGATGTTGCGCGCGTTGCCCAAAGGATTTCCTCCGAAATTGGTTTGGCCGCGCTTAATGGCACGCGGACCATGGAATCAAGATAGAGATTGGCGCGGTATCTTCAATGCGGAAGCACCCGATAAGGGAAATCCGCGACAATCCGCGCGGACCATTCACCGGGCTCGCCGGCGCAGGGGGCTGCTACGAGCGTCTCGCCCCGCCAGACCGCCGGGCTGGCCAGCAGCGCCGCGCGCGGCAGCCCCAATTCGCGCCACTTGGGACAAAGCGGCATGCCCCTCTCCCCGAGCGCCGCGACATGCGCACCCGAAAGCTCGGGCCCCGACAGCTGCCAGCGCCCGTCCCACAAGGCATCGGGCTTGGCATCGGGCCCCGTTGCCGCGACCTCCCGGCTCAACCACAACGTGCCGCGCCAGGTCTCCAGCACGACGCCGCCCAGCGTGCGACGCCTGACACTCGCTCCGGCAAGGGCCGCCCGCAGCGCCTCGATCCGGGGACGGTAGTCGCTACCCGCGATCCAGCGCAGCGCAGCGGAGACCAGTCGCAGCCGTGTTTCCTCCGGAGCTTCGGTCAGGGCCCTTTGGTCGATCGCCACCGCCCCCGCCGCGAGATGCACGGCCCTGGCAGACAGCGTATCCGCGAGATGCTCCAGCGCCGCACGGGCCAAGGCCATCCGCTCGGCGGTGGCCACGAGGCCGTTCGGCGTCACCCCGACCGGCTCGAGCACCGTCAGGGCGCGGCGTGCCCGTACCCTTTGGAACCTTATATCGGCGTTGGAGGGGTCTTCGTCCCAACCGATGCCTCGGCTCTCCAGCCAATCCCTCAGTTCGACGCGACCGAGATCCAGCAAGGGGCGCAACCAGAGCAGCCCGGCCGCCGTGCGCGCTGGCGCCATGCCCGACAGCCCGTCGACGCCGGAGCCGCGCGCGAGCCGCATCAGGACGGTTTCGGCCTGATCGTCACGCGTGTGGCCAAGCGCCACCGCGTCGAGATTATGACGCCTGGCCCAATCCGCCAGCAACGCCTGCCGCGCGCGACGGGCCGCATCCTGCAGGTTGCCGCGCTCGTCCCAGCCGGTCCAGTCGAGGATCTCATGCGGCAGATCGAGGCGCGCGCAGGCCGCGGCCACGCGCTCGGCCTCGGCCCGCGCTTCGGGGCGCAGGCCGTGATCGACGGTCGCCACGCGGCAGGCCAGACCGCGCGCGCGAGCTGCGGGACCGATCATGTGCAGCAAAGCCATGGAATCGCCGCCCCCCGAAACGGCGAGACCGAGCCCGTTGCGGGGCCCGGTCTCAAGGCATCGGGTCGCGCTACGGACGAGATCGTCCGGTTCGGCGGTCACTGACAGGACAGGCTCTGCATCGCGGTCTGTGCCTCGGTCGCGGCCGGGTTGCCCGGAAAACGGGAGCCGACCTCGCCCAGCGTCACGCAGGCATCGGGCACCTGCCCCAGCGCCGCCAGCGACTGGCCGAGTTCCAGCAGCGCCTGCGCCGCGACCTTGCCGTCGGGATCGCCCGAGAAGCTGTCGAGATAGGCTCGTGCCGCGCCCGCGTTGTCGCCGAGACCGGAAAGCGCCTCGCCGCGCTTGTAAAGCGCCTCGGCGCTCAGCGCACCACCCGGGTAGGTCTGGAGATAGGCCGCAAACTGGTCAGCGGCGCCGCGAAAGTCACCTTGAGCGAGCGCCTCCGACGCCCGCTCGAAATCCGCCTTCTCGCCAATCGCCAGCGCGGGTCCGGAGCCGGTCGTGGCCGGCGCCGCAGGGGTGGGCACGTTCGAGGCGCTGTCGACACCACCGAGCGACGGCGTGTCGCCGAGCTGGCTGATGTCGCAGTTCTCGTCGAGCTCACAGATCCGGAATTCGAGATCGCCGACGCGGTTGGTGCCGTCGGTGGTGATCCGATTGATGCGGAACTCCAGCTCCTCGGTCTTCGAGGTCAACCCCTGAAGCTGCGCCTCGATGGCATTGAGCCGTTCGAGCGCGGAATTGCCGCCCACCGCCTGCGGTGCGGCACCGGTGGTGTTGAGCTCGCCCCTGAGCGACTGGATATCGCCATAGAGAACCGACAGTTCCTGACGGATGTCGGCGAGCGTCTTGTCCTGCCCCTGCGCAAGCCCCGCGGCCGGAGCCGCAAGGGCGCACAGGAGCGCGAGGCTGCGCAGGGGGGCCATCATCAGCTCAGCGCCCCGGCCGCGATCACGGTGACCGCGCGACGGTTCTGCGCGTAGCAGCTCGGATCGGAACAGGTCGCGACCGGGCGCTCCTTGCCGTAGGAGATCGTACGCAGGCGCGAGGCCGGCACGCCGCGCGAAATCAGGTATTCGCGCGCCGCGTTGGCGCGCCGCGCGCCGAGAGCCACGTTGTATTCGCGCGTGCCCTGCTCGTCGGCATGGCCCTCGATCACCGCGAGGTAGTCGGTGTTGGTCATCAGCCACTGGGCCTGGCCGTCCAGCGTTGCCATGGCCTCGGAGCTCAGCGTCGACTGGTCGACCGCGAACAGCACCCGGTCGCCGATGCTCTGAGCGAAGTACTCGGGGCTGTTGGGGTTGCCGGCGCCGAGGCCGCCCTGCCCGATCGCCGACTGGTCGAAACCGGCACCCATGCCGGCGCCGGCGCCCATGCCGTCGGCGCCCGCGCCTGCGCCGCCGCCGAAGCGGTCGGGCCGCGTGCAGGCCGAAAGAGCCAGCGCGCCGACGAGGATGGAAGCGGTGAGATACTTGTTCATGTGTTTGGTCCTGCCCCTCGAGGAGTGATTATTGGCATGCGTAGCACGGGGTCGCCCCCATGCAAACGCCGCGTCATTACTGCTGCAACGGTCCCCAGGACGGATCGGAGGCGAAGCCGCCCGTCGGCACCTGCTTGAGATTGCGGCCCGAGATGTCGACCGAATAGATCTGCGGCCCGCCCGAGGCGCCCTGCGTCTCGCGCGTGAACATCAGCACCCGCCCGTTCGGCGCCCAGGTCGGGCTCTCGTCGAGGAAGGAGGAGGTGAGCAGCCGCTCCTCGGAGCCGTCGGTGCGCATCACGCCGATATGGAACCGGCCCGCATTCTGCTTGGTGAAGGCGATCAGATCGCCGCGCGGCGACCAGACCGGGGAGCCGTAGCGCCCTTCGCCGAAGGAAATGCGCCGCGGCTCGCCGCCCGACGCGGGCATGACGTAGAGCTGCTGGGTGCCGGAACGGTCGCTCTCAAACACGATCTGGCTGCCATCGGGCGACAGCGAGGGCGAGGTTTCGATCGAGGGCGCCGAGGTGAGGCGACTATGCGAGCCGGAGCCGAGTTCGGTGCGGTAGATGTCGGTGTTGCCCCCCGTCGAAACCGAGTAGATCACCGCGCCGCCATCCTTAGAAAAGCGAGGGCTGAAAGCCATTTCGCCCTCGACCGTGGTGATCTGCCGTCGGCCGACGCTGGCCACGTCCAGAAGGTTGATCCGCGGGAAGCCGCTCTCATAGCTGGTATAGAGCACCCGGTCGCCATTGGGCGAGAAGCGCGGCGCTAGCACGAGCGAGTTGCTGTCGGTCAGGAATTGCCGGTTCTCGCCGTCGTAATCCATGATGCCGAGACGGCGGGCACGGTTGTCCTTGGGGCCGCTCTCGGAGACGAAGACGACGCGGCTGTCGAAATAGCCGCTCTCGCCGGTGATGCGCGAATAGACCGCGTCGGCCACCTTGTGACCCATGCGGCGCCAGCCGCCCGTGGTGCCCGCGAATTGCAGCCCCTCGCCCAGTTCGGCGCCGGTAAAGACGTCGTAGAGGCGGAACTTCACGGTAAGCTGGTCGCCATTGACGGCGACCGCCCCGGTGATCAGCGCCTGCGCGTTGATCGCGCGCCAGTCTGGATAGGCGACCGGGCTGGCGAAGCTCGCCGGCGTGGAGATGAAGGACGAGGCCGGGATTTCGCGGAACAGCCCGGTGCCGCTCAGATCCTGCGCCACGACGCGGGTGATGTCGGCGGCGATCTGCTCAGCACCGGCGGTCTCGGCCTGGAAGCCCGGCACGGCGAAGGGCAGCGGCTCGATCACGCCCTCGGAGATGGTGATCCGCAAGGGGCCGCTCTGGGCGGTCACGGGGGCGGGAAGCACGGTCGCCGCGACGAGCGGCGCCAGCAGAAGCGCGATGGTTCTGGTCAGCATCTTGGTCCTCGTTCCGTCAGGCCGCGGGGGTCTGGCGCCCCTTTGTGCGCAGCGGCGTGTGTTTGGGCAACGCCCCTTCGGGCGCGCGGGTTCAACGGTTTCGTGAGCGGGCCGAAACATCAGCGCATCCTCATGCCGGAAGGATCGAAGGTCATCTCGACCTCCTTCCACTGCTCGTACTTGTCGGCGGGCAGCACGTAACCGTCGCGCTGGCACCGCAGGATCGCGCGCCGGGCGGCTTGGAAGGCCGCCTCGATCGCGCCGTCGCTGCCGCCCGCGCCGGAAATGCGCCGCACGTCGCCCTGCACCCGCCCCTGCGGGTCGAGGTCGAAGGCCACGGTCAACGTCACCCGCGCGGCTTCGGAGCCGACATCGACGTTCCAGCACTGCTGCACCGCGAAGCGGAACGCATCCTGCTCGGCACCGGTCATCGGCGGGCCGGGATTGGCGGCGGCGGCCGGGGCCGATGGTGCAGGCGTCGAGGCCAGGGCCGCGGCCAGCGCATCCGCCACGGCGTCGCTCGTGTCGGTGCTCGGCGCCGGTTCGGGCTCGGGCGTGACGTTCTCGGAGGCGGCCGTCTGGGTCTGCGCCGGGGTTTCGGGTGCCGGTTCGGGTTCGGGGGCGGCGCGCGCGGGGCGCGACGGCGGGCGCGGCGCCGAAGGCGGCGCCAGCGCCGCCACCTGCGGCGCGGGCGGGGTTTCGGGCGCCGAGGCGGGCTCCTCGGCCTCGGTCACGATCTCGGTCGTGGCCTCCTCCGGCGCGGTGGCCTCTTCCTCGATCTCGGCTACCTCGGCGCTCTCGGCTTCGGGCGTCGCCGCCTCGCGCACGACATCGGCCACCTGCGCATCCGGCGGCGGCGGCGCGACGGCCTCAGGCGCCACGCGCGGCGCCGGGCGCGGCACCGGGCGCTCGGCGATCTCGGGCACCTGGGTCGGCGCGGGCGCGGCGGCAGGCGGCGGCGGCGGTGGAGCGATCTCCTCGGCCATCTCGGCCGGCGGCTCGGGCAGCGGCTCCGGCGCGGGCGGCGGCGGGGTCTCCTCGGCCGGTGCCTCGGGGGCGGGCGGCGGCGGTGCCGCCTCGGCCGGAGTCTCGACCGGTGTCTCGGGCGCGGGCGGGGTTTCCTCGACCACCGGGCTCTCAAGCGCGGGTGGCAGCTCGGTCTGCGGCTGCGGCGAGGTGGCGGCGACGAGAGCCGCGTATTCCTCGCCCGAGACCACGGAAACGGGTGCGACCTCGAAGTCCAGAGGCTCGCTGTCGAACCCCCAGCCCATGACGAGCCAGATGAGCAGGCCGGCATGGCCGATGCCCGAGATGTAGCCCCCCGTGCTCATCGCGAATGCCTCAGCCGCCCGAGGGCAGCGCGGTCGGCGCGCCTGCCCCGAAATCCGAGCCGCCGACATCCGTGACGAGACCGATATTCGAGAAGCCGCCAGCATTGAGCGCGCCCATCACCTCGGCGACCCGATCCCAGGCATTGGCGCCGTCGGCGCGCAGGAAGATGCGGTTGCTCGACCGCTCGGCGGCGATCGCCTGCAGCCGCGTGATCAGCTCGCCCTGCGGCACCTCGGTGGTCTGGATCAGCAGCCCGCCCTCAGCGGTGACAGTCACCGTCAGCGGCTCTTCCTCGTCGGAAGGCAGCGCCGAGGCGGCGGTCTGCGGCAGTTCCACCGGGATGCCCACGGTCATCAGCGGCGCCGCGACCATGAAGATGATCAGCAGCACCAGCATCACGTCCACGAAGGGCGTGATGTTGATCTCGGCCATCGGCTGCGCCCGGCCCCTGCGGCGTCCGCGGCGATTGCCGCCGCCGCCGCCCGATTTCATGACACCTGCGCCCATCTCAGCTGTCCAGCTGGCGCGACAGGATGGTCGAGAACTCGTCCGCGAAGGCTTCGTAACCGCCTAGCAGCCGGTCGGAATCGGCCGAGAGCTTGTTGTAGAAGATCACCGCCGGAATCGCGGCCATCAGGCCGAGGCCGGTGGCGAGCAGCGCCTCGGCGATGCCCGGCGCCACCACGGCGAGGTTGGTGTTCTGAGCCTCGGCGATCTCGATGAAGGCGTTCATAATGCCGAAGACCGTGCCGAACAGCCCCACGAAGGGCGCGGTCGAACCAGTCGTGGCGAGCACCGGCAGACCGCGCTGAAGCCGCGAGGCCTCCTTGGCGATGGCCACGTCCATGCCGCGGTCGATGCGCGCCTGCGCGCCGGCGATCAGCCCACCATCCTGGCGGTGCGAGCGGCGCCACTCGGTCATGCCGGCGGCGAAGATGCGCTGCGAGGCACCCCTCGGGTCGGCGCCGATCTCGTCGAACAGCTGGTCGAGCGGCTCGCCGGACCAGAAGGCGCGGTCAAAGCGCGCGGCCTCGGCGCGGGCGGCGCGGTACTGGATCACCTTGTCGACGATCACGGCCCAGCACCAGATCGAGGCCAGGATCAGCGCGATCATGACGAATTTGACGGTGATCGTCGCGCGGGCAAA
Organism: Limimaricola soesokkakensis; assembly: GCF_900172345.1. Lineage (GTDB taxonomy): Bacteria > Pseudomonadota > Alphaproteobacteria > Rhodobacterales > Rhodobacteraceae > Limimaricola > Limimaricola soesokkakensis. Next base: position 265,516 of record NZ_FWFY01000001.1, on the reverse strand, counting down.
GAGCCCCCACATCGAGAAGTCTACAACCTGATCCATCTGCCTGCTCTTTAGTGACGCGCGTGGCCTCTCGCGGGCCGCTAGTGGCGCGCATAACCGATCCGTGGCGCGAAATCCACTTCGCGCTTTGCACGGCGTCGTGACAGGCAACAGCCCTCCGCCTGTCGTCCCAACCCGGATCGGCGGAACTCCGCGCAAGCGGAACGGGCGCGGATCATCCAATCCCGCGCCCCTTGCCCACCCTGCCCTTCGCTCAGGCCAAAGGCGGCTGGCCGTTCGAGGCGGTCAGCCCGCCATCCACCGGCAGGATCACCCCGTTGACGAAACTGGCATCCTCGCTGGCAAGGAACGCCACCACGCCGGCGATCTCCTCGGGCTGGCCATCGCGGCCCATCGGGATGCGGCTGTGCATCCGCTCGAGGAACTTCGCGTTGTTCATCATGTCGGCCGTCAGCCCGGTCTCGGTGAAACCCGGCGCCACCGCGTTGACTCGAATGCCATGGCGCTGGAAGTCGAGCGCGAGCGAGCGTACCAGGTTCGAGATGCCGGCCTTGGAGGTCGCGTAGGCAAAGGCTCCGAAATCGCCGCGCATGCCTGAAACCGAAGAGGTCGCGATGATCGTGCCCTTGGATTTCTTGAGCGGCTCCCAAGCCGCCTTGATGGTGCGGTAGGTCCCGGTGAGATTGTTCTCGATCACCCCGGCGAAATTCTCGTCGGAGACCTCCTCCATCGGCCCCATCACCGCAAATCCCGCATTGGCCACGAGGATGTCGAGCCCGCCGAAATTCTCCACCGCGGTGGTGACCATCGCCTCGCAGTCGGCGGGCTTGGCGATATCGCCGGTGATGGTTCGCGTATGCGCCGCCGGAAGGTCGCGCACCACCTGGGCCAGCTTGTCCGAGTCGGTGTCGGACAGCACCACATTCGCGCCTTCGCGCGAGAATCGCCGTGCCGTGGCCGCGCCGATCCCCGAGGCCGCGCCCGTGACAAGAACCGTTTTCCCCTTGTAACGCATCGTGAAACTCCTTGCTGTCGGTGGCGCTGCCCGCGGGCAACGGCATGGCAAGGAGGATGGTTCCGGGTTTGTGCGATCAGGAACCAGCGCCAGCGGAGGCGAGCCGTTCCCGCAGATCCGCCGGGAGCCGCGCCGGTGCGCCGCTCGCGGACAGCGCCGCCAGCGTCACGCGCGCTGCAAAACAGGTATCCTCGCCACGAAGCACGCGCTGCTCCAGCTCGATCCTGGCGCCGCCGATCCGGGCCGGCGTCGTCTCGACCTCCAGCAGATCGTCGAATCGCGCCGGCGTCAGATAGTCGGCCTCGATCCGTCGCACGGCAAAAACGATCCCGGTCTCGGATTTGAGCCGGGACTGGTCGATCCCGAGCCCCCGCACCCATTCGGTGCGCGCGCGTTCGATGAACTTCAGGTAGTTCGCGTAATAGACGATCCCCGCGAGGTCGGTATCCTCGTAATAGACGCGGATCTGCAGCTTGTGGCTCAATGTCCCATCCGCGCAGCAAGCCGCAGCGCTGTGGCCGGATCGTCGGAGGCGGCGGGCAGCACCGGGTCGTAGGCCGCCTTGATCAGCGCCGCGATCTCGGGCTTGAGCACCACCGTGCCGTCCGGCGCCGAGGCCAGCGGCGAGGTGTCGTCGAAGGCGCTTTCGGACCATGTGAGCATCGAGAGCACCGCCTGGCTCAGTGCCAGCACGTCAGCGGGCGTCTCGGCCGCCTCGCCCTTCATGCGCAGGAACACGATCCCTGCCCGGATCGCGCCGTCGGGCTCGAAACGAAAGGCGCGGTACTGGCTGGCATCGCCCGCCTCGAGCTTGGACAAGAGATCGGGCAGGCCCGGCACCAGCTTGTCGAGATCGGGTACGGCGGTGAGTTCGTCCCATTCGCGACAGAAGAAGACCAGCAGGTTCACCCCGAGCTCGGGGTCGGTCTCGGCCATGTCGTGATCGGCAAGCTGGCACAGCGCCTGCAGCGCCGATTTCATCACCGAAAGCGTCTCATCCTCGACGCCGAACACCACCGGCGCGATCGGCCGGCCCCAGCGAGCGCACATGTAGCCGCCATCGTCCCGGGTGAACATCGCCTCGACAGCTTTCGCATCCAGCATGACCGGTCCTCCTGTTTCCGGGTCGGGATACGCGCCATGACCCCGGCGGGCAAGCGCCGGGGCTTCAGTCGAACAGCACGCCCTGCCCCGATTCCGGGCCGCGCGGCACCGCTAGCCCAAGATGGCGCCATGCCGCATGGGCCAGCATCCGGCCGCGCGGCGTGCGCTGGATCAGCCCCTGTTGCAGCAGGAAGGGCTCGATCACCTCCTCCAGCGCATCGCGGCTTTCCGACAGGGCAGCCGACAGCGTCTCGATCCCGACCGGGCCACCGCCATAGGCCTCGGCGATGAGCCGCAGGTAGCGCCGGTCGGCCCCGTCGAGGCCGAGGTCATCGACGCCGAGCCGCGTCAGCGCGCTGTCGGCGATCTCGCGGGTGACGCGCCCGTCGCCCTCGACCACCGCGAAATCGACGACGCGGCGCAACAGCCTCCCCGCGATGCGCGGGGTGCCGCGCGCGCGCCGCGCGATCTCACGCGCGCCGTCGTCATCGGCAGGGGTTCCGAGGAGCCGCGCGTTGCGGGTGACGATCTCGTGCAGCTCGTCGACGCTGTAGAACTGCAACCGCGTCGGGATGCCGAAGCGGTCGCGCAGCGGCGTGGTCAGCAGGCCGAGCCGGGTTGTCGCGCCGACCAGCGTGAAGGGCTGCAGCTCGATCCGCACGGTGCGCGCGGCCGGGCCTTCGCCGATCACCAGATCGAGCGCGTAATCCTCGAGCGCGGGGTACAGCACCTCCTCAACCGCCGGGTTCAACCGGTGAATCTCGTCGATGAACAGCACGTCGCGCGGTTCGAGATTGGTGAGGATCGCGGCGAGATCGCCAGCCTTGGCCAGCACCGGCCCGGAGGTCATGCGGAAGCCCACGCCGAGTTCGCGCGAGATGATCTGCGCCAACGTCGTCTTGCCCAGCCCCGGGGGGCCATGGAACAGCGTGTGGTCCATCGCCTCGCCACGGATCCGCGCGCTTTCGATGAAGATGCGCAGGTTGGCGCGCGCCTCGGCCTGGCCGATGAACTCGTTCAGGCCCTGCGGCCGCAAGGCACGGTCGTGGTCCTCGGGAAGCCGTTCGGGGCGCAGCGCGGGATCGGGGGCGTCGGTCATCGTCCAGTCCTAAGCATCGCAAGGCGGCATTGTAAGGCGTCGCGGCAACCTGCCGCTGCTTCGGCGCGCGTCATCTCACCGCTCCTTGGGGGCGAGCTTGCGCAGCGCCGCGCGGATCAGGCCTGCCGTGTCCGCATCCGGCGTTTCATGCGCGGCCTCGGCCACAGCACCCGCCGCCTCCGAAAGACCGTAGCCAAGATTGCCCAGCGCCGAGAGCGCCTCGGCCTGCGCCGCGGCGTTGCCCTCATCCTTCTTCCTGGGTGCCGAACGCTTGGGGGCGGCTACTTCGGCGGGCGCATCCTCGATCACCGCAGCCGCGTCGTCTCCCCGCATCGCAGCGGGCTGCGCGCCCATCGCCATGATCGACGGGGCCTTGTCCTTCAACTCGTTGACCACGCGCTGCGCGGTCTTGGGACCCACCCCCTTGGCGCGCGCGACGGCCGACCAGTCGGCCAGGGCGATGGCGCGCGACAGCCCGTCCGCGCCCAGCGCGCCGAGGATCGCCAGAGACGCCTTGGCGCCGATGCCCTGCACCGTCAGCAGCAGCCGGTGCCATTCCTTTTCCACCAGCGTCGGAAAGCCGAAGAGCTGCAGGATGTCCTCGCGCACCAGAAGCTCGGTATAGAGCGCCACCGCCTCGCCCGACCCAGGGAGCTGCGCCAGCACCCGGTCGGAGACATAGACCACGTAGCCGACGCCGCGCACGTCGATCAGGACGTGATCGGCGGCGCGGTATTCGAGCCGTCCGGCGATACGGCCGATCATGCGCGCGCCCTCGCCGCCTCGGCCCGGGCCACAGCGGCCGCGAGATGCCCCGCCGATTGCAGGTGATGCGCATGGCAGATCGCGACCGCGAGCGCGTCGGCCGCGTCGGGTCCGTCGAGTCTCACGCCGGGGAGTTGGAGCTTCACCATGTGCTGCACCTGCGCCTTGGCCGCAGCGCCGTTGCCGACCACCGCCTTCTTGATGGTCGAAGGCATGTACTCGCCCACCGCAAGGCCCGCCTCGGCCGGGATCATCAACGCGATACCACGCGCCTGCCCCAGCTTGAGCGTACCGGCGCCGTCGGAATTCACGAAGACATGCTCGACCGCCGCCGCCTCGGGGCCATGCTCGGCGATTACCGCGCGCAGCTGGTGGGCCAGCGACAGCAGCCGCTCGGCCAGGTCGTCTCCCTCGGAATGGCAGGTGCCGTTGGCGACGTGCCGCAGCCGCGCGCCCGTGACCTCGATCACGCCCCAGCCGAGATTTCGCAGACCCGGATCGATACCGATGACTCGCATGTGCCCCCATCCGCCGATCGCGGCTGCTCTCCGCCCCGGCCTGTTCTGTCTGGTTTTTCCGATCCCTAGCACAAAGGGCGAACGCAAGCCATGGGTCGCGGACAGCTCCGCCTCAAAGACCGAGGCGCGCGATCCCCTCCGCGAGTTGGCGCTGCATGTAGGGCTTGGCGAGACGCGGAAGCTCGAGCGCCTCGCCCTCCGGGAGCTCCGCATAGCCGGTCGCCAGCAAGATGGGCAGTGCAGGGCGCAGCTTGCGCGCGGCACGTGCCAACTCGCCACCATTCATTCGCGGCATCGAGAAATCGGTGATCAGCAGGTCGATCGGCTCGGCGCTTTCGATCACCTTCAGCGCCTCTGGCCCCGAGGAAGCCTCGATCACCTGATGGCCCAGATCCTCCAACAGATCGACGGTGCTCATCGCGATGAGCGCGTCGTCATCGACGAAGAGGATGCGCAGGGCGCCACGCCGTTCGCCCGATGCCGGGGCGGCCTCGGCGGCACGGGCGGCCTCGGCTCTGGTTCCGACCGTTGCAGTGGGCAGCCAGAGTTCGGCGCGGGTGCCCTGCCCCGGCGCACTCGACAGTCGCAGCGCGCCGCCGAGTTGCTGAGCGAGGCCATGGATCATCGACAGGCCGAGCCCGGTGCCCTTGCCCAGCTCCTTGGTCGAGAAGAAGGGATGAGTCGCCTGTTCCAGCGTGGCGGCGTCCATGCCGCTCCCGGTATCGGTGACCGAAAGCCGCAGATAGCTGCCGGGGGCGAGATCTGAAGCCTCGGCAACGTCGCACAGCGCCAGCGCTACATCGAGGCTACCGCCGCCGGTCATCGCGTCGCGGGCATTGACCGCGAGGTTGAGGAGCGCGAGGTCGAACTGGTTACCGTCCACCTGCGCACGGGGCAGCCCCTGCGGCAGGTCGAAGCGTAGCTCCACCAGATCACCGACGGATCGGCGCAACAGTTCCTCGGAGCCGCGCACCAGTTCGGCGAGATCGCGCGGCTCGACGCTGAGCTCCTGTCGCCGGGCAAAGGCCAGCAGGCGCTGGGTCAGTGCCGCGCCGCGCTGCGCGCCCTGGATCGCGCCGTCGATCAGGCGGGTCGCGCGCGCATCCTCGGCGACATGGCGCGACAGCAGGTCCAGATTGCCCATCACCGCCATCAGCAGGTTGTTGAAATCATGCGCGACGCCACCGGTGAGCTGGCCGATCGCCTCCATCTTCTGGCTTTGCAGGAGCTGGCCCTCGGTGCGCTCGCGTTGACGGATCTCCTCCAGCACCCGGGCATGGGCGCTTTCCAACTCGGCGGTCCGTTGCGCCACACGCCGCTCGAGTTCCTCGGTCTGCTCACGGTGGATCGCCTCGACCTGCTTGCGGGCGGTGACATCCGTGGTCACCCCAACCAGCCGCACCTCGCCTTCCGGCCCGCGCTCGATCCGCGCCAGAGCCGCGACCCAGCGCAGACTGCCATCGGGCCAGATCACGCGAAACTCGACCTCGTAATCGGTGCCCTCGCGCGTGGCCCCCTCGATCGTCTCGATCACGTGGGCCTTGTCGCCGGGATGCAGGCTGTCGATGAAGTCTCCGAAACCGAAGGGCGCCATCTCGGACCGCCCGAAGATCGCGCGCAGTGTCGGCGAGGACATCAGCTCCTGCGTCGCAGGATGGAATTCCCAGGCCCCGAGGCGACCGGCCTTGAGGGCGGTGCGCAGCGTCTCTTCGCTGCGATGCAGCCGCTCGACCGCAGCGCGGGCCTCGAACTGGCGATCTCGGCCGCGCCGGGCGCCGCGTGCGACGCTGACGAAGGTGGTGGCGTGGAACGGCCGTTCGAGGAAGGTAACGTTGCCGAGGATTTCGGACAGCCTCGCCGCCTCGGGATTGCGCTCCGGGCCGCCGCCATGCCGGGTCAACACGATGAAGGGGAGCGCCGACCAGCTCGGCTGCGCCTCGATGGCTGCCGCCAGCACGCTGAGATCGGCATGTCGCACCGTTTCTTCGGTGAGAAGGCCGAACGCGGTGTTCTCGTCCAACCGGGCTGCAAAGCTCGGGATGTCGTCGCAGATGGTCGATTCCTGGCCGATCTCTGACAGCAGCGCCGCCGCGAGCTGCGCGTCCCGCCCTTCCGGCGCGAGGATCAGCGCCCGGGCGAGATCAAAGCCCCGCGTCATCGGCGCCTACCTTCATCAGCGGATCGGCGGACCCGACGAAATCCGGCACGCCGCGCAATACACCCTGGAATCCTTGCAGCGGCGCACCGAGCTCGAGCCCAGCGGCGCCGATCCGGTATTCGCGGATGGTGTCCTCGTGCGCCCCGGTGCGCTTCTTGATGATCGAGACCGCGCGGCGCACTTTTCCCATCGCTTCGAAGTAGCGCAACAGGATCACGGTATCGGCCAGATAGGTGACGTCGATCGGTGACTTCATGTCGCCCACCAGACCGTGCTGCGCAACGGTGAGGAATGTCGAGGCGCCCTGACGGTTCAGGAATTGCAGCAGCTCGTGGATGTGCAGCACCAGCGCGTTCTCCTGCGGCATTGCTGCTTGATAGCCGGTCATGCTGTCGATCACGACGCAGCGCACCTCGCGTTCGACCACGCTGTCGCGGACCTTCTGCGCGAACTCGCCGGGCGACATTTCGGCCGCATCCACCTGCTCGACCTGCAGGGCGCCGCTGGCGCGCAGTGCAGGGATGTCGATGCCAAGCTTGGCCAGCCGGGCCTCCATAAGGCCCAGCTCCTCGTCGAAGACAAAGAGCGCCGCGCGTTCGCCACGATCGATGGCGGCCAAGGCGAATTGCAGCGAGAACAAGCTTTTGCCGGTGCCGGATGGTCCCAGCACCAGCGTGCTCGAGCCCTGCTCGATACCGCCGCCAAGCAGCTGGTCGAGCGCCGGGATGCCGCTACCGTTGGGGCGGCGGTCGAAGTCGGTGCGGTGTTCGAGAGCCACGAGGCGCGGAAACACCTCGATCCCGCCGGTCTTGATGGCGAAATCGTGATAGCCGCCGCGATAGCGCTGGCCGCGATATTTGGTGACCCGCAGCCGCCGTCGTTCGGCGCCGTAATCAGGCGCCAGTTCCTCGAGTTGGATCACGCCATGCACGACGCTATGCACCGTGCGGTCATGCGCCTCGGCCGTCAGGTCGTCGAGCATCAGCACCGTGGCGTCTTGACGGGCGAAGTAATGCTTCATGGCAAGGATCTGGCGGCGGTAGCGCAAGGAGCCCTGCGCCAGCAGCCGGATTTCCGAGAGGCTGTCGATCACTACGCGCTGCGGTCGGACTCGTTCGAAGGCGGCGAAGATCTGCCGCGTCGCCTCGCCCAATTCGAGATCGGACGAATAGAGCAGACTCTGCTGCTGGTCGGCGTCGAGCAGGCTTTCGGCGGGAACCACCTCGAAGATCGAGATCCGGTTGTCCAGCGTCCAGCCATGCGAGGCAGCGCTGTCGTGCAGTTCCTCCTCGGTCTCGGACAGCGTCACGTAGAGGCAGGCCTCGCCTCGCTCCGCCCCCTCGAGCAGGAACCGCATCGCTGTCGTGGTCTTACCCGTGCCGGGCGCCCCTTCGAGAAGAAAGACATGGTTGCGCGTGAGCCCTCCGGAGAGAACGTCATCGAGCCCCGGAACGCCGGTCCGGGCATGGGTCTTGGGGGTCATCGGTCCGATCCTTTAGCCGGTTGTGCCCTCCTAGCAGTTTTGCCGGAGGGTCAAAAGACGGCTTGGAGGAGGCACGGCGCGGCCTCGGGCGGGCCGCGCCGCATGGGCGTTACTTCAGCCGGGCGATCAGCGCGCCGTTGGGGCCGAGCCAGACCTTGCCATTGTCGGTCTGGGCCTCGAGCGCGAACAGCGTCTCATCGATGCCATCGATCTCGATCTCCTGCGGCTGGTTCGACAGGTTGAAGGCGCAGACCGTCTTCTCGCCGCGATGGAAGGCCAGTACCGGCTCCTCGGTCTCGGCGAACATGGTGCGGCCCTCGCGCAGGTCGGGCGTCTCGCGGCGCAGCTTCAGCAGCGCCCGGTAGGTTTCGAGAACGGAGCCCTCGACGCCCTTTTGCGTGTCGACCGCGCGCGCGGCCTGCGGCGCCTTTACCGGCAGCCAGGGCTCGACCCGGCCAAAGCCCGCATGGGGGGCGTCCTTTTCCCAGACCATCGGCGTGCGGCAACCGTCGCGCCCCTTGTCGGCGGGCCAGAAGTTGATGCCCTGCGGGTCGGTCAGTTCGTGAAACTCCAGTTCGGTCTCGGTCTGGCCCAGCTCCTCGCCCTGATAGAGGCAGATCGAGCCCTCCATCGTCAGCAACATCGCCGCGGCGAGCTTGGCCACCGCGTCCTGGTCGCCATGCTCGGCCCAGCGCGTCACGTGGCGCGGCACGTCATGGTTCGACATCGCCCAGCAGGGCCAGCCCTTGGGTGCCAGCTTGAAGAACTGGTCGATCTGGTGGCGGAAATGCTCGGCGGTGAATTTCGGGCCCAGCATCTCGAAGCTGTAGGCCATGTGCAGCCGGTTGGCAGAGGTGTACTCGCCCATGATCTCGATCGGGTGGTGGCTCTCGCCGACCTCGCCGACCAGCGTGCGGTCCTCGTATTCATCCATCAGCTTCCGCATCTTTTCGAGGAAGGCGATGTTGTCGGGCTGGTTCTTCGAGAAGATGTGGTACTGCATGTCGTAAGGCTTGACCGCCTGGGTGCCGTTCAAACGGAAATCAGCCGGGTCGTCGCGCAGATGCTTGTCATGGAAGTAGAAGTTCACCGTGTCGAGGCGGAAGCCGTCTACGCCGCGATCGAGCCAGAACCGCATGGTGCCGAGCAGCCATTCCTGCACTTCCGGATTATGGAAGTTGAAATCGGGCTGCTCCTTCAGGAAGTTGTGGAAGTAATACTGCCGGCGACGCGGCTCCCATTCCCATGCGATGCCGCCGAAGATGGCCTGCCAGTTGTTCGGTGCCGATCCGTCATGCTTGGGGTCGGCCCAGACGTACCAGTCGGCCTTGGGGTTGTCGCGGCTCGAACGGCTCTCCTCGAAGAAAGGGTGCTGGTTCGAGCTGTGCGACAGCACTTGGTCGATCATCACCTTGAGCCCGAGCTCGTGCGCGCAGGCGACCATCTCGTCGAAATCCGCGAGAGTGCCGAAGGTGGGGTCGATGTCGGTGTAGTTCGACACGTCGTAGCCCATGTCGGCCATCGGCGAGGTGAAGATCGGCGACAGCCAGATCGCGTCGGCGCCGAGATCGGCGATATGCGGCAACCGCGCGGTGATCCCCTTGAGATCGCCGATGCCGTCGTCATTGCCGTCCTGATAGGAGCGCGGGTAGATCTGGTAGATCACCGCGCCCTTCCACCAATTCGCCTTGCTCATCTCGAATCCTTTCGTCCCTTGGGAGCCGGGGGTTTCGATCAGGCTTGCCCGAAGCGTTTCGGGTTGGCAAGTTGCAACCGCGCATCGAGGGAAAGACATGTCGGCAACGCTCAAGGACATCGCGGCCAGCACCGGCCTGTCGGTCACGCAGGTGAGCCGCGCGCTCAACGATCATGACGATGTCAGCGCCGAGACCAAGATCCGTGTGCGCGAAGCGGCCAACGCCCTGAATTACCGGCCGAACCTTTCGGCCCGCAAACTCGCCTCCGGGCGCTCCGGCATTGTCGGGCTGGTGCTGCCGCCGCAGGACCGGACCCCGCGCGACAGCATGTTCGTGCAGATGGTGCGCGGGCTGTCGAGCGCGTTCTCGCGGCGCGGCCGGCTGTTCGTGCTGCATGCCGCCGAAGAGGGCGAGGACGTGGTCGCGGTGCATCGTCGGCTGATCGATGGCGGCTCGCTCGATGGCTTCGTGCTGATTGAGCCGGAGGAGAACGACCCGCGGGTCGCCTATCTGCGCCGCCGCGGCGTGCCGATGGTGATGCATGGACGCGGCACAGCGAAGCCCGATTACCCGTTCTATGACATCGACAACATCGCCGTCGGGCGCGAATTGACGGCGATGCTCCTGCGCGCCGGGCATCGGCGGATCGGCTTCGTCAACGGCATCGCCGCCACCTGCTACGCGGCGCATCGCCGGACCGGTTGGGAAATGGCGCTGCGCGAGGCCGGCCTCGGAATCGACCCCGATCTGCACGAACACGGGCAGATGACCGAAAGCGTCGGAGCCCTTGCCACGTTGCGGATGATGAATGGTGAGGCAGCGCCGACCGCCCTGATCGCAGGCAACATGCTGATCGCCAAGGGCATCTACAACGCGCTGTCGATGCTCGGGCTGAAGGTGCCGGGCGACGTGTCGGTGGTGGTGCATGACGACATGCTGCCGGGCGAGGACCTGATGTCCCTGCCGGCCAGCTCCGGCACGCGCTCGGCACTGGCGCTGAGCTGGGAGCCGCTGGCGCAGGGACTGATCGGCGCGATCGAGGGCAAGCCGCTGGCCGAGTTGCAGCAGTTGGGCGGGTTCGAAATCGTCGAAGCGGGATCGATCGCGCCGCCTAACAGTTAGCACCCCGAAACGGTTCGGAAATTCTTGTTCCAAGGGGCATCGAAGGGGTGACGGGCCATGCAGTGTCTGCAGGGCGCTGCGGCGTGCTTGGATGTGGTAGCGGCGGGTCCGAAGGTCCAGATGGGGCTCATCGGCGCCGATGACGACGCCTACCTCATATCGCGGCCAAGAGGCCGCCTTCGACGCCCAAGGATCAAGAGACATGACGACCTTCAGCACCAACCAGACCGCCCGCCCCGCCTCCCTGCTCGCTCGCCTCTTCGCCGGCATCGCCGAGCGCCGCGCCCAATCGCAGGCCTATCGCATCACCCGTCGCGAACTCTCGGCGCTCAGCGAGCGCGAGCTGGCCGATCTGGGCATCCACCGCGCCATGATCGAGGACATCGCGACCCAGGCGGCGCGGCGCGCCTGACCTTTTGGCCAAGGCGCGGACCTTTTCCAGCGTCTTGGTGTTTACCTTTCGAGACGGCGCTGATCCTCCCCAGCAAGTCTCGAAATAGCGGCGGCGGCTTCCTTCCTCCCGGGAACCGCCGCCTTTCTTTTGCGCTCAGGCCTGATGCAGGCCGAGCTGCGCCTCGTCAAAGCCCAATTCCACCGTCAGCCCCTCGCTGCCGCCGGAGGTGCGCACGAAGCCGCCATGCTTCTGCACCATGGTCCGGATCATCCGCCATCCGAGCGAATCCGAGCGTTCCGGCCGTTCCATCCCCGGCGCGAGACCGCAGCCATCGTCGGAGACCACCAGCTTCAGCATCCCCTCCTCCCGCGTGAGCGAGACATGGAGGCGACCGCGTTCGCGATCCGCGAAGGCGTGCTTGCAGGCATTGGTCATCAGCTCGCCCGCCGCGAGGGCGAGATCGGTCGCGGCATTGCCCGACAGGCTCAGCGCCTCGCCGGTGACGACTACCGTGACCTCCTGATCGGGCGTCGAGAATGCCTGACGCGTGTGCTCGGCCACATCGCGCAAGAGCGGCAGCAGCGGCGCGTGATCGGCGGCGGCGGCGCGTTGCAGCTGATCGTGGATCGTGGTGATCGCCCGCACCCGAAGCTCCAGATCGCGCAGCACCCGCTTGGTCTCCTCGCTCTGGGCCGCGTTGCGGCTGAGCCGCATCAACCCGGTGACGAGAGCGAGGTTGTTCTTGGTGCGGTGATGCACCTCGGCCATGAGCAGGTCCCGTTCCTCGATGGCGTCGAGCAGGTCGCGGTTCTGCTGCGCCAGCATCGCGGCGGGATCGGCGCGACGCAGCGCCGCCAGCGCCTCGCCGATCGCGGCGCCGATGCGCGCCGCCTCGTTCGCGGCGAGACGGGTGTCGAAGCCGGCCTTGATCCGAGTCCCTTCGGGACCGCTGTCGACCTCCATCCGGTCGGCGATGCGCTGCACGCCGCGTAGCCCGAGGCCGAGCCCCGGCTGGCGTCCGGCGCCGGGCAGAGGGTCGCCCCCGGCGAGGCGGGCTTCCAGATCGGGGATGCCCGGCCCCTGATCGATCGCCTCCACCGCAAGCTCGAGGTTGCCGGCCACCGGTTCCAGCGACAGGGTCATCCGCCCGCCGCCGCCATGCTGGATGATGTTGCGCCCCAGCTCGAGGAGCGCGGTGACGATCCGGGTTTCGGCGAACTTGGCAAAGCCGCAATGCCGCGCCACCTCCTGACCGACCATGCGCAGCCGCACGATGTCCTCGTCGGCCTCGATCTTCAGCGTGGTCAGTCTCATTCGGCGTCCTCCGAAGCGAGCCGCGCCACCAGCACGCAACAATCGTCGCGTCCCTTGTTACGGTCGCGCATCAGATGTGCCGCGATCATCGCGCTGCTCATTCCTGCAAGTGGGGGCAGTTCCGCGTGGCTGCGCAGCGTCGAAAGGCCGTCGCTATGCAGGATGAGCACGTCGCCCCGGCCCATCTCCGCGCTCTCGACCGGGGGCAGGCGCACCGCGCCGCCTAGCCGCCCCTCGCGGCTTATTAGACGTCGCACCTGCCCATCGGCCCTCACCAAGAGCGCCGCGATGTTGCCTATTCCGGCCAGTCGCAGCCGCCCATCCGCCGCCTCGATCTGCGCCAGCGCCGCCACGGATCCGCGGCTGCCGGCAAGCCGGGCGGACAACTCGGACAACAGCCGCGCAGGGTCCTCGCCGCGGAGGGGTTCGATTCCCGCCACCGCTTCGGCCGCCGCCACTTCGGCGCGCGGGCCGTGGCCCAGCCCGTCGACGGCGAGCAGGTCGACACGACCGGCGACATCGCGCGCGAAGACCGCGTCGCCACAGGCGCGGTCGCCGGGGTAGTTCATCAGAAAGGCGCCGATCTCGACCCCCGCCAGCACCGGCGCCGGGCCAAAGCCGCAGACGGCCACGGTACCCTGCCCCGGCGTCGAGCGGATCTCGAAGCTATCGGCCAAGCGGCGCATCGCACCGAGCCCGCCACCGGCGCTCGAACCGGTGGAAAATCCATCGGACAGGGCGAGGCCGATATCGGCGATACCGGGTCCGGCATCGATGGCGGCGATACAGACGCGGGACCTGGTACCGGGTTGGCGCTGCAGCAGGAGTTGCCCGCCGCGGGCATGACGCAGGAGGTTGGTGGCCATTTCCGTGACCACGATCGCCATCGCCTCGGTGCGCTCGACCGAAAGCCCGCACTCGTCGGCCAGAGCGCGCGCCAGCCGCCGCGCCTCGGCCACGGCACTGGGATCGGATATATCGACGACATGTCTCATGGATTGGCCTCCATCTCGATCGTGGTGCCCGCCCCGACGCGACTTTCGATGCGAAAGGCATCGACCAGCCGCCGCGCACCACCGAGCCCCTTGCCCATGCTCCGCGCGGTCGAGAAGCCGTCCGTCATCGCCTGATCGATATCGGCGATGCCGGGCCCCTGATCGCTGCAGCGGATCATGATGCGGCGCGGGCGATCAAGGCGATAGATCTCGAGCACGCCGCCGCCCCCATGGTCGAGCGCGTTGCGGGCGATCTCGCTCACGGCAGTGACGAAGCGGGTCTTGCGCAGCGCCCGCGCGTTCAGCGCGTCCATCGCCTTCGACACCGCGATACGGGCTGCCGCGACATCGCGCTCCTGCCGCAACTCCACCCGCCCCGCCGGCTGCGCCGGCGGGCCGCTCACGCCAGACCCTTGGCCTTCAGCGCGCGCAGCGCGTGGCTCAGCGACAGCGCCGTTTTCGAGCCCGGCAGATCCATGCCAAGTTCGACCAGCGTCATCGCCACCGCCGGGCGCATGCCCACGATGTAGGTCTCGGCCGCCAACAGCCGCGAAATCGAGGAAAGCTGCGCGAGGATGCGGCCGACGAAGGTATCGACGATCTCGAGCGCGGCAATATCGATCACCACGCCACGCGCCGCCTCACTCACGATCCGCTCGGAGAGATCCTCCTGCAGGTTGATGATGTCGGTGTCGGTGATGTTGTCGCGAATCGCGACGAGCAGGACCTTGTCGACGGTGTAGATCGAGGCCGCTTCAGACACGGGTGTCCTCGATGCGGCTGATCTGGAAGCCGACGCGACGGAATGCCTCGGCGAGCGCGGCACGGATCGAGGGGCGGGTCGTCACCTCGCCCACGTCGACGCCAAGCTCGACCATGGTCTGGGCGATCTTGGGCGAGATGCCCGAGATGATCGCCTCGGCCCCCATCAGTCGGACCGCCGCGGCGGTCCGCAGCAGGTGCTGCGCGACCTGCGTGTCGACCACACGCACGCCGGTGATATCGACGATCACTACCTCGGCGCTGTGCTCGACGATGGAATTCAGCAGGTTCTCCATCACCTCCTGCGCCCGCATCGAATCGAGCGTGCCGATCAGCGGGATGGTCAGCACCCGTTCCCACAGCTGCACCACCGGGGTGGAGAGCTCCATCATCTCGGCCCGCTGGCGTTCTATGATCTCGTCGCGCTCGGCGATGAAGTATTCGTTGATATGCATTGCAAGCGCATCGACCACGCGGCCGAAATCGGCAGCCTCGGCGAGCAGACGGTCGGTCCGATCCGCGAGGTTCTTGCTCAGCATCTCGAAGACGGGCTGCTTCAGCGCCAGCATGAAGGCCGTCATCTCCCATGGCGCGACGCCGCGCTCGGTGCGCACCAGCGTGATCTCCGACAGCGCCATGCGAAGTTCGGACCAGTTGTCGGCATCAATGTCGACGGCCTCGGTGATGTCGATGCGCGACAGCGCCTCGGAGAAGGCCCGCAGCAGATCGGACAGCTGGCGCCGGCTCTCGCGGTCGGAGAACAGGTCGGGGCGTCGCACGCCCTCGCGCTTCTGGGTGGCGAACCAAGCGTCGAGAACGCTGTCGAATTCTTCCCGCAGGAGGCGGCTCACTTCGGTGGTCGGCGCAACGGTCATCATCGGTCCTAACTGGTCACGGCGACATACGGATATGGTGCGGCGACAGGGAAGGAAAGGCTTGTACGGCTTCACTTGGCGGGAACTGGCCCGGCGGCGCGATGCGGCGGCTCAGCCTTTGCGGCGGCGCCCCAGCAGCGCATCGGCCCGGCCCAGCGCCGCGTCGAGCTCGGCGAAGGCGCGCGTCATCGCCTCGGGGTCCGGTTGAGGCGCGGGCGTAGGCGCCGGCCCCGCCCGTCGCGGCCGCGCCGCCAAGCGTTCGGCCAGGCCCGGCACCGACCAGATCCGGGCCGTCCGTCTACGGGTGATCTCGCGCAGCAGGCCGAGGCTCACCAGCTCGTCGATCAGGTTGGTCGCGCCACGCGGCGTCACACCGATGCGCTCCGCCAAAAGGTTCGAGGTCAGGCAGGGCGCCGAGGCGAATGCCTGTGCCGCATCACCCAGCCGCGACCGGCCGTGTCGCCCCTCGCCGCAGGCGCGGGCCCGGCGCAGCCAGTCACGCGCCCGGCCGATCCGCCCGATTTCCATGCCCAATACCGTGCCCAGCCCATCGAGTAACTCGGTCATCCCCGCGACGCTGCCCGGGGACCAGGGCCGGTAGCGCCCTACAGAGAGCGCCAGCGCGGGGGTCGCGACCCAATCGGCGTCGACCCGTCCCGACAGGCCGCGCATCGGGTCCTCCTCGAAGGCTACGACAACGCCGGGTCCCGGCGTGAGGCGGCGCCGGGCGCTCTCGACCGCCATGAACAAGGCTCGCTCGACCATCGGGTGGGCCCGCTCCGTCGCAAGGCCATAGGCCGCGCTGACCCTCAGCGCTGCGAGAATCGGTGGATCGTCGGGATGTAAGGCCGAGAGACACGCGGCAAGCGCCGCCGGGTCGGCAAAGACCTCCTCCGAGTTCGCCCCCCGTTCGACTTCCGCAAGCCCTCCTGCCAGCCGTTCGAGCCGGGCGATCGTCTTGTCGGGATGCGCTATCGGGTCGCCGGGCATCTTGAGGGCGCGGATCAGCCCCAGCGCCAGTTCACCCGCGACCGGGTCGCCTTGGCCGGAACCACCGCCCGCGATCCGCGGTAACAGCTCGGTCTCGGACAGTCGGCGCCCTTCGAGTGCCACCGAGGCCACTGCCTCGGCCACCGCCAGCTCCGAGCGCCATAGATTGCCGGCATCTGGATCGGCCCGGCCGAAGGCTTCGATCCGCGCAGCGAGCACTTCGACCCGCAGCAGGTCGAGCGCGCTCGGCCCACCGCTCCTGCTCGTCTTGGCCATGCATCGCCCTCATCCGCCCCGGTGCCGCGCCCGCCAGACTGGACAGATACCCGAGTACTTGTCCACCTCGCAGAGGCTTGCGGCCAGACAGGCCCCATGGACTTGGCTTCACCATTGCCCCGCCGACACATCTGATCGGCGCTCGGCCATCAGCGGCATGAGAGGTGGGCGCATGAATGCGTCGACAACCAGTGCAGCCCGAAGCTTGCGTTATTCGAACGCTGGCACGACCCTCAGGCGGCCACTGCGGGCAGTTCCACCCGGCCGCGGCTGATACGGAAAGGTTCGCATTGACCGGAGACAACCTTGGTCTCGATCATCCACTCCTCCCCATCGGTGTCGCGTCCTTCGAGCGTCAGAACACCGTTGAAGTCCTGCATGGCCGAAAGGCCGGTCTCGAGCCTAGTCCAGGTCCGAAGCCAATCGGTATAATCAGGATCCAGCAAAGCTGGCCGAGGCGGGTGATCCTCGTGCAGCTGCCGCTCGAGGCGAAACAGGCGCAGGGCACCCTCGCCATCGATCTCGAAGGTCTGAAAGCCACGTCCGAAACTTCTGGTGCGCCACTCGGTGACAGCGGTGATTTCGGCCGGCAGAGCCATCTTGCAGCGAACGAGATCGTATAGTGCCATGTCCATCCTCTTTCTTGCTCTGGCTTCGGCAGACGTGCCGACCCATTGGAAGAACTTGGCCTGCGGTCATGGCACCATGCCGACAACATCTGGGCCTTGTCACGACAGATGCCGTCGGCTCGTGGAGGACTGAGAAAGCGGCTGCGGCAACCGGACGCCGCTCCTAGGTTGTCGTAACGACGGCCAGAAGCAACAGCACCAGACAGCCCGCGGCTATCAGCGTGCTGCTTGCAATGCGCATCACCGCATCGCGCCACGATCCGGTTTGCTCCGCGTAATGGACCAGCAGGAAGCACAAGACCGGCACGAGGAGCCAAGCCCAAGGAGAAATGCCAAACAGGTCTGGGGATACCGTTTTCATACCTTAACAATAGTCCAGTTCGACGCCCTCCGCAGCTGAGCAATGGGAGGGCGAGGCTCTGCGGAGGTATAGGGCGGCCACGCTCCCGCCTTCGGCAAGGTACGAAAAGAGCATCGACATTTCATCGTTCTGCCTTGAAGACCGACACTGACATGACCTCTTGTAGAGCCGCCGCGCCGAGGCCTCCGTCGTAGAATGAGGCGACCGTTTGAGCCGGAAGCCGCCACCACGAGGCCGGCAGGCTACAAGGTGCAGAAACCAGTGCCGCTGAAAAACGCAGCGGCCGAGGGGACCTTCCGCTTGCGAGGATACGATCGAGTTCCGCAGCCAGATCTTCGCTACACTCCGCCCGTTGCTCGCCACATTCCGGCCTCTGCCGAACGGCAATGAAGTGGCGAATTACCGAGTGAGTTTGCTTATCGTGACGACCGACTACGCATTGCGTTTCCTTTCCACCCTCTTTTTCGTGACGGGCATCGGTATCGTCGCCCTGCTGGGCCTGCGCTTGTGTGCGAATGTGGAAGTAGCGGGCCACCCTCGCCAACCGGTGGAATCTGCCGGAGCAGCCTTTCGCCCCACCCTGTGACAGCCTTCCTCGCTGGCCTCTTTTGGGCCTGTGCCGCGAATGCGCGAAGGTCCCGCTACGCAGCCCAACTCTAGGCCGCTATCGCGGACACTTGCCGCCTTACCTTGGGGACCAACTCCATTTCCCATCTCCCGCCTCGACAAAGCAGGACATAGCCCCGGCCGAACTCGATACGGAACAAAGAGGAGGTGGATTGAAGGCGCCGGAACGAACTAAGATGCAAAGCCGTCGGCTACGTATCAGTTAGATGGCGGAGGAGGTGGGATTCGAACCCACGGTACGCTCTCACGCACGGCGGTTTTCAAGACCGCTGCAATCGACCACTCTGCCACTCCTCCGGCGCGCCTCGCCTAAGCACTGCGCGGCGATTCGGGAAGGGCTTCCGATCACGCGATTTTCCGCCCCGGGCGGCGCTAGCCGCTTTCATTGCGGCCGTCCCCCCGATATGTTCGCGTCGCGCCGCCCCGGCCTGCCGGGCCGCGGCGCCGAAACAAGAGCGGGCCGGGCAACGGTCCGAGCGGGGCAATCGAGGGACGTCACATGACAGCCACCAATTCCGTGCGGCCGGTCGCCATGCTGCTGGGCGCGCTGCTGACGCTGGGCGCCTGCGGCGAAACCGGCGGCACCTCCTCCCCCGGCGATCCCAGCCGTACCGAGATCGTGTCGCGCGATGTCGAGGCGCCCGGCATCTTCCAGGTTACCGAGCCCGGCCTGTGGGACGGGCGGCCGTCGCTGGGCGGCGTCTGGGTCGCCTATCCCGAGGTCGATGTGGAGCAGATCGGCCAGGTAGTGATCCGCAACCAGGCCAATGGCCGCTTCGTGATCGGCGCGCTGTTCCGCCGCGAGCGCGAGACGCCGGGCCCGGCGCTGCAGGTCAGTTCGGAGGCTGCAGAGGCGCTCGGTATGCTCGCCGGGGCGCCCGCGATGCTCAACGTCACTGCGCTGCGCCGTGACGAAACCGCCGCACCGGAGGCGCCGGGGGCGACCACGGATTTCGACGATCCCACGCCGATCGCCGCCGTGCCTCTGCCGCCCGCCTCCGGGGATACCGGGGCGGCGGAGACGACCGCGGTTGCCTCTGCGCCGGCACCCGTCGCCCCTGCCGAGAGCACCCTTGAACGGCCCTTCATCCAGATTGGCATCTTCTCGGTCGAAGCCAACGCCCGTGACACCGCGACGGCGATGGAGGTCGAGGGGCTGGGCGCGCGCGTCGTGGCCTCGCAGATCCAGGGCGCCGATTACTGGCGTGTCATCGTCGGCCCGGCCAAGAACGAGGCCGCGCGCGACGCCGCCCTAACCCGTGTCAAGGCGCTGGGCTTCACAGACGCCTATTTCGTGCGAAACTGACAAGGAGCCGGGCCGCCTGAGGCCCGGGCCAGACCCTTCCGCCGGCCGTGACGAGCGGCCGCCAACCGACCGGAGCGACCCCAGATGATCCGTGCCGTCTTTCTCGCCGCCGCGACGCTCGTGGCCTTCGCGCCGCTCGCGCGCGCCCAGAGCTTCGACACCCCCGCCCGAGCGGCCTATGTGCTCGACCACACCACGGGGACCGAGCTTCTCGCCAAGAATGCCGACGAGCCGCTGCCGCCCGCTTCGATGTCCAAGCTGATGACGCTCTACATGGCCTTCGAGGCCATCGCCTCGGGGCGGCTGTCGATCGACCAGCGGCTCCCGGTGTCCGAGCACGCCGCCTCCTATGGCGGCTCTTCGATGTTCCTCGACACCACCGACCGGGTGCGGGTCGAGGATCTGCTGCGCGGTGTCATCGTGCTGTCGGGCAACGACGCCTCCGCCGTGCTCGCCGAGGCGCTGTCGCCCGACGGCACCGAGGCCGGCTTCGCGCGGCTGATGACCGAGCGGGCCCGCGACATGGGCATGGAGAACTCCACTTTCGCCAATTCGAATGGCTGGCCCGCCCCGAACCAGCGCATGTCGATGCGCGACCTGGGCATCCTCGCGAGCCACCTGATCCGCGATTTCCCGACCTTCTACCCGATGTTCGCTGAACAGGAGTTCGAGTTCGACGGTCGCGTGCCCTCCAACAGCCAGAACCGCAACCCGATCCTGGGCCTCGGTATCGGCGCCGACGGGCTCAAGACCGGCCACACCTCCGAGGCCGGCTACGGCCTCGTCGGATCGGCCGCGCAGGACGACCGGCGGGTGATCTTCGTGATCACCGGTCTCGAGAGCACCGAGTCTCGCCGGGTCGAGGCAGAGCGCATCGTCAACTGGTCGTTCCGCCAGTTCGCGCAGCGCGACATAGGCGAGGCCGGCACCCGGATCGCCGAGGCCGAGGTCTGGATGGGCGAGCGCAACCGCGTCGGTCTGACCCTGGCCGATGACGTGTCGGTGCTGCTGCCGGTGATGTCGAATGACGATCTCGCGGCCGAGGTGGTCTATCAGGGCCCGATCGAGGCGCCGATCGAACAGGGTCAGGAATTGGCCGAGTTGGTAATCGCGCGTGAGGGGATGTCAGAGACCCGGGTGCCGCTGGTCGCCGAGACGGCCGTGGCGCGCGGCGGCTTCATGCCGCGGGTCAAGGTCGCGGCCACGGTGCTGTTCGACCGGTTCGGCCCGGAAGGGGTCACCCTGCCGGGGCTGGATCCGCTGGCCGAGGAACCGGCGCCCGAGCCAGCCGCGGAGCCCGAGGCACCGGCCGAAGCCGAAGCCGACGAAACCTGAGCCCGTGGCAACAGGGCTCTTCATCAGCTTCGAGGGCATCGACGGCTCCGGCAAATCGACACAGGCGCGGCTGCTGGCCGATCGGCTACGTGGTCTAGGCCACGAGACGGTGCTGACGCGCGAGCCTGGCGGCAGCCCAGGCGCCGAGGAGATCCGGCAGCTGCTGCTCACCGGGGACACCGCCCGCTGGTCGGCCGAGACCGAGCTGCTGCTGTTCACCGCGGCACGGCGCGATCACTTGGAACGGACCATTCGTCCGGCCCTTGACCATGGCCAGACCGTGATCACCGATCGCTTCGCTGACAGCACCCGCGTCTATCAGGGCGCGACGCGTGGCGATCTGCGTGCGACGGTCGACCGCCTGCACGATCTGATGATCGGCACCGAGCCCGACCTTACATTCCTGATCGATATGGACCCGGCCACGGCCCTGGCCCGTGGCCTCGCACGCGGTTCCGGCGAGGACCGGTTCGAGGATATGGGCCTCGGCTTCCAGAACACCCTGCGCGCGGGCTTTCTCGGTCTCGCAAAAGATGCGCCCCGGCGATTTCAGGTGATCGACGGCAACCGGACGCCCGAATCCGTGGCGGCGGAGATCGCCGACATTGCCCTGCCCCGCCTGGGGCTCGTGCCATGAGCGAGGATCTTCCCGATCCGACCGGCCTGCCCGGACTGCCGCATCCGCGCGAAACCGCCCGGCTGCTCGGCCAGGATGCTGCCGAGGCCGAGTTCCTCGCGGCACAGGCCGGCGGGCGGCTGCATTCGGGCTGGCTGCTCACCGGGCCGATGGGGGTCGGCAAGGCGACCCTTGCCTATCGGATCGCGGCACATCTGCTGGCCGGGCGCCAGGCCGCGGACGGGCTCGATCTGCAAGACGACGATCCCGACCTGCGCCGCATCCGTGCCGGATCGCACCCACGGCTCTTCGTGCTCAAGCGTGGGCCCAACGACAAGGGCGACAGGCTCTCGGCGCAGATCCGGGTCGAGGAGATGCGCAAGCTGAAAAGCTTCTTCCATCTCAGCTCGGCCGATGGCGGACACCGCGCGGTGATCGTCGACGCCGCCGACGAGATGAACGTCTCAGCCGCCAATGCGCTTCTCAAGGAACTGGAGGAGCCGCCGGCCAACACCACGCTGCTGCTGATCTCGCACCAGCCCTCCGCCCTGCTGCCGACCATCCGTTCGCGCTGCCGCGTGCTGCGGCTGCGACCGCTGGAGCCCGCCCCCTTGGCCGAGGCGCTGGCGCAGGCCGGGGTTTCCAGCGAAGCTCCCGAGGCGCTTGCCGTTCTGGCCGCGGGGTCGGTCGGCGGCGCCGCGCGGATCGCCCAGTCCGACGGGCGCGCGCTCTATGCCGATCTCGTGGGGCTCCTGTCGGGACTGCCGCATATCGACCGCCCCCGAGCCATCGCCATGGCTGAGGCCTGCGGCGGCAAGGGTGCCGAGCTGCGTTTTCCGCTGATGCTGGACCTGATCGACCTGCTGCTGATCCGCGCCGCGCGTGCCGGACTGATGGGCGAGCCCGACCTGCAAGGCGCGCCCGGCGAGGCCCGGCTGCTGATGACGCTGGCGCCCGACGCGCGGGCGGCGCGTCGCATCGCCGAGCTGGGTCAGGAGCTTTCGGCCCGGGCGCGGCACGGGCGGGCAGTCAACCTTGACCCTTCGGCGCTGCTTCTAGATATGCTGCTGAGGATCGAAGCCACCGCAGCCGGATCCGCCGCAGCCTGAGGCCAGATGACTTCTCAAGACTTTCAGCTCGTCGACGCGCATTGCCATCTCGACTTCCCCGACTTCGCCGAGGAACGGGAGGCCGTCATCGCGCGGGCGCTCGACGCCGGCGTCACCCGCATGGTCACGATCTGCACGAAATTGAAGAACGCCGACAGCGTGCGCGCGATCTCCGAGACGCATGACCCGGTCTTCTGGGCGGCGGGCACCCACCCGATGAGCGCCGCCGACGAACCGCTGGCCTCGGTCGAGGATCTGGAGGTCCTGGCCCGGCATCCCAAGATGGTCGGCATCGGCGAGACCGGGCTCGACTACCACTACACCGCCGAGAGCAAGGGCGTGCAGCAGGAGTCCCTGCGCATCCATATCGAGGCGGCGCGCCGTACCGGGTTGCCGCTGATCATCCATGCGCGGGACGCCGATGACGACATGGCCCGTATCCTCGCCGAGGAGCACGCGGCCGGCGCCTATGACTGCATGATGCACTGTTTCTCCTCCTCGGCCGCACTGGGCCGCGCGGCGCTCGATCTCGGATTTTACCTGTCGATGTCGGGCATCGCCGCGTTTCCGCGCTCGAAGGAGCTGCGCGAAATCTTCGCATCCGCCCCGCTCGACCGCATCCTCGTCGAGACCGACAGCCCCTATCTTGCGCCGCCGCCGCATCGCGGGCGCCGCAACGAGCCCGCCTATACCGCGCATACCGCCAAGGTCGGCGCCGATCTCTTCGGCCTGTCCCTGCCGGATTTCGCGGCGCGGACCTCGGCCAATTTCGACCGTCTCTTTGCCAAGGCCGCCGCCTGGACCCCGGAACGGAGCCCCGCGTGAGCGACCGTCTGGAGGCGCGCATTCTCGGCTGCGGCTCTTCGGGTGGCGTGCCGCGACTGGGCAATCTCTGGGGCGATTGCGACCCAGCCGAGCCGCGCAACGCGCGAAGCCGCTGCTCGCTGCTGCTGACCCGCCATGGGCCGAGGGGCGTCACCCGGGTGCTGATCGACACCTCCCCCGACCTGCGCGCGCAGCTGCTCGCGGCCGAGGTCGGCGAGTTGGACGGCGTGGTCTGGACCCATGCCCATGCCGACCATGTGCATGGCATCGACGACCTGCGGATGATCGCCTTCAACATGCGCAGCCGGCTGCAGTGCTGGGCCGACGCGCCGACCCATGCGGCGCTCATACAGCGCTTCGGCTATGCGTTCGAGACGCCGCCGGGCTCGTCCTACCCGCCGATCTGCGATCTGCATCGGATCGAGGGAGAAATCGTGATCGACGGCGCTGGCGGCGAGATCCGCTTGACGCCCTTCGATCTCGTGCATGGAGATATCACGGCGCTGGGCCTGCGCTGCGGCGGGCTCGCCTACCTGCCGGATGTCAGCGAGATCCCCGGCGCCGCTTGGCGCCACCTCGACGGGCTCGTCTGCATGATCGTCGACGCGCTGCGACGCAAGCCGCATCCCAGCCACGCGCATCTCGACCTCACCCTCGAGTGGATCGCACGGGCCGCACCGGCACGGGCGGTTCTGACCAACATGCATTTCGACCTAGACTACGCGACGCTCGAAGCCGAAACCCCGGAGCACGTCTCCCCGGCCTTCGACGGGATGACGCTCGCCTTCGATCTCTAGGGCGAAGGGGTCCCGCCCCTTCACCAATTCGACCTGACGCATATCCGCGGCACCCGCCCGCGCGGAGGCCTTCGGATGATCCTGCTGCTCACCGTCACCCTGCCGGTCTTCCTCGTGCTGGGCTTTGGCTATCTGGCCTCGTGGCGCGCCTGGATCACCGAGCCCGCGATCGACGGGCTCATGAAGTTCGCCCAGGGCTTCGCTATCCCCTGTCTGCTGTTCCTCGCCATCGCGCGGCTCGATCTCGCGCAGGAATTCGACATGGCGCTTCTGGGCAGCTTCTATGCCGGGGCGCTGGCGGGCTTCGCCGCAGGGCTCTTGGGTGCGCGGCTGATTTTCGGCCGTTCCTGGGAGGATGCGGTTGCGATCGGTTTCGTCGGGCTGTTCTCGAACTCGTTGCTTCTGGGCCTGCCGATCACCGAGCGCGCCTATGGCCCCGATGCGCTGCAGGCCAACTTCGCGATCATCGCTCTGCATTCGCCGTTCTGCTACGCGGTGGGCATTACGGCGATGGAACTCGCCCGCGCCAAGGGCGGCTCGCTCAGGGAACTGCCGGCACAGGTTCTGCGCGGCATGGGACGCAACGCTCTGATCCTCGGCATCCTCATGGGCGCAGCGGTCAACCTGTCGGGGCTGCCGCTGCCGGAGGTGCTGATCGAGGCTTTGGAGCTAATGGCACGAGCGGCATTGCCGGCGGCATTGTTCGGACTGGGCGGCATCCTCCACCGATACCGCCCCGAGGGCGACATGCGGGTGATCCTCTACGTGGTCGCGGTGTCGCTCGTGCTGCATCCGGCGGTGGTCTGGGGGCTGGGCTCGCTGGTCGGGCTGAAGGTTCCGGCCTTCCGCTCGGCGATCATCACCGCGGCGATGGCGCCGGGGGTAAACGCCTATCTCTTTGCCAGCATCTACGGCCACGCCAAGCGCGTCGCCGCCTCGGCGGTCTTGATCGGGACGGTGGCCTCGGTACTGTCGGCCACCATCTGGCTGGCGCTGCTGCCCTGACGCCGAACCCTTGGAAGGGTTCGGACAAGATCCTTTGAAGTATCTTGTCCCGGAATGACAACGCCCCGCTCTTTGGGCGGCGCGTCGCGGTCGGCGGTGGCGGCGGGCCTCAGCCCGGCGACATGCCGCGCAGCCGCTCGGAACGGCGCCGCAGCACTTCGAGCGTCACCAGCAGCACCACCGAGATCGAAATCAGCACCGTCGCGGCAGCGAGGATGGTGGGCGAGATTTGCTCGCGCAGACCGGTGAACATCTGCCACGGGAGCGTCTTCTGGCCCGCGGAGCCCACGAAGAGCACCACCACCACCTCGTCGAAGGAGGTGATGAAGGCGAACAGGCCGCCCGAGACCACGCCCGGCAGGATCAGCGGCATCTGCACCTTAAAGAAGGTACGCACCGGCCCCGCCCCGAGATTGGCTGCAGCGCGCGTCAGAGAGCGATCGAAGCCCACCAGCGTCGCTGTCACGGTGATGATCACAAAGGGAATGCCCAGCGCGGCATGGGCCAGCACCACGCCCCAGTAGGTGCCCTGCAGCCCGATCCGGCTGTAGAAGAAGTACATGCCCGCGGCCGAGATGATCAGCGGCACGATCATCGGAGAGATCAGGATCGCCATGATCGCCCGGCGGAACGGCACGTGCGGCTGGCTCAGGCCGATGGCCGCGAGCGTGCCCAAGGCCACCGACAGGAAGGTCGCCACGGGCGCGATCTTCAGCGAATTCCACAGCGGCACCTGCCAATCCGGGTTTCCGAAGAAGTCGCGGTAGTGCTTGAGCGAGTAGCCCTCCGGGTCGAGCCTGAGCATCTCGGGCGTGAAGGTGAAGAAGTTCTCCGCGTTGAAGGAGAGCGGGATGATCACCAGGATCGGCGCGATCAGGAAGAAGAAGATCGCCGCGCAGATCACCAGGTAGGAATAGTGCCAGACCTTCTGGCCGGTCGAGGCATAGGGGGGAAGTCCAGCCATGTCTCAGCCTCCCAGCTTGACGTTGTCGATGCCGACGATCCGGTCGTAGACCCAGTAGAGGGTGAGCACGAGCGCCAGCAGGATCGTGCCCAGCGCGGCCGCGAGGCCCCAGTTCAGCGACGACGAGATGTGATAGGCGATCCGGTTCGAAATGAAGACACCCTCGGTTCCGCCGACGATCTCGGGCGTGATGTAGTAGCCGATCGACAGGATGAAGGCGAGGATGCTGCCCGCGCCGATGCCCGGCACCGAAAGCGGGAACCACACCCGCCAGAAGGCGGTCCAGTCATTCGCGCCCATCGATTTGGCGGCGCGCATGTAGCTCGGGGGGATCGTCTTCATCACCGAATAGAGCGGCAGGATCATGAAAGGCAGCAGGATATGCGTCATCGCGATCACCGTGCCGGTGGCGTTGTTGATCAGCGCGAGGCGGTTGGCGTCGGACACGATGCCGAGCCAGACCAGCGTGTCGTTGATCACACCCTGCTGTTGCAGCAGCACCTTCCAGGCCGATGTGCGCACCAGCAGCGACGTCCAGAACGGCAGCAGCACGAGGATCATCAGCACGTTGGCCGAGCGCAGCGGCAGCGTCGAGAGCAGGTAGGCGATCGGGTATCCCAGCAGGATGCAGGAGAAGGTGATCGCCAGCGACATCCACATCGTGCGCCAGAACAGCTTGAGATAGATCTGCTCGTCGGCGGGGCGCCACTGGGCGTCGCCGTCGGGGCCGTTCATCATGTCGACCGAATTCAGGAAATAGCCGTCGGTATAGGCCGGGCTGTAGGTCTTGATGACCTGCCAGATCTCGGGATCGACCCAATCCTCGTCCGACTCCTCGAACAGCGCCTTGATCGAGACGGTCTCGAACTCCGAGACGTCGACATCGGGGAACCCTTCCGGATCGGCACCGTTGGCGAGATCGCGGTAGAGCGCGGTATAGACGAAATCCTCGACATCCTCTTCGAGAGGATCGTCCTCGTTGGCCTCGACGGTCAGCTTGACCCAGGCGTCCCACGCATCGGCGGTAAAGGGCAGCCCGGCGCGAATCTCGTCCTGCTCCATCCAGTTGGTCCAAGCGACCGGGTCCTCGAGCGCCGGCTCGGCCTCGATGAACTGGTCGGTGTAGATGTCGGTGTCGAAGCGGCCGACGTCGCGGCCGGTGCCGCGGAACAGCGAGCTCAGGCCGGTCATCTCGTAGTTGAGGCGGCTGCCGAGCCGGGTGTGGCTCTTGTATTCGGCGGCGATGAAGAGATCGGTGTAGAGCGCCTCGTAGACCGGCTCGCCGGGGGCGGCCTGGGGCAGGTTCTGGTCCTCGCGCAGCGCCGCGACGGTACGCGGCAGCGTCTCGGAGACGATCTGGTTCTCGACTGAGCGGAACAACATGTCCGCGATCGGCGCCACGAAGGCCACGAGGATGAAGATCAGCAGCGGCGAGACCAAAAGGAAGGCGCGCAGCTTCTCGCGGCGCAGCGCCCGGTTCAGGCTGTGCTTGAGCGGCCTGCCATCGGCGGCCAGCATCGGGCCCTCTTCGGTCACCTCGCCGCCCGGGAGCGCCGCCATCGGCTGTCTCGGGGGTGTCGTCGCGCTGTCGGTCATCATGCCTCCGGGTTTGGGGGTGGGACGGGGCCGCAGCGGCCCCGTCCCCTCATGCGCTCAGGCGCGCGACGTTACTGGGCGAGCCAGGCCTGGAACTTGCTGTCCAGGTCGTCGCGGTAATCGGCCCACCACTCATAGTTCTGCACGAAGGCGTTGGTGGCGTTCTCGGGGTTGGTCGGCATGTGCGGCGCCATGTCGATGCCGAGCTCGGCATGCTGACCCACCAGCGGTGCGGAGGATTTGCGGGCCGGGCCGTAGGAGATGTACTTGGCCTGGTCCGCGAGACGCTGGGTGTCAGTCGCGAAGTAGAGGAAGTCCTTGACGCGGGCGAGCGACGCCTCGTCGAGACCCTCGGGGATGATCCAGCCGTCGAGATCGTAGGACTGGGTGTCCCACATCATGCTGACCGGCTGATCCTGCTCGACGATCAGGCTGAACAGGCGACCATTGTAGGTCGAGCCGAAGACGACTTCGCCATCGGCGAGCAGCTGCGGCGTGTCGGCGCCCGAGGACCACCAGATGGTCTCGTCCTTGATGGTGTCGAGCTTGGCGAAGGCGCGGTCCTGGCCTTCCTCGGTCTCGAGCACGTCGTAGACGTCCTCGTAGGCGACGCCGTCACAGATCAGCGCCCATTCGAGGTTGTTATGCGGCCGCTTTTCGAGCGAGC
The DNA here is from genome assembly GCF_900172345.1 of Limimaricola soesokkakensis. Classification (GTDB taxonomy): domain Bacteria; phylum Pseudomonadota; class Alphaproteobacteria; order Rhodobacterales; family Rhodobacteraceae; genus Limimaricola; species Limimaricola soesokkakensis. The sequence goes on along the minus strand of NZ_FWFY01000001.1, from coordinate 237,115 downwards.
GCTGGCCCGGGAAGTTCTCGAGATCGAAGACGTCGCAGATGTCGTCGGGCTCGCGGCCTTCCCACTCGGCCACGTCGTTGCGGTAGCCGAAGGTGTAGGAGTAGGCGATCTGCGGGATGAAGCAGTCGGAGACCAGCATCTCCTCGCCGAAATCCTCGGAGGCCGGGGTGCCGTCCGGCGCCGGGGCGAGATCCTCATCCGGGTCGATCTCCATCGCGAGACCCTCGTCGCACAGGCGCATTGCGTCCGCGGCGGTGGCGTCGACGAGGTCCCAGGTGACGTTGCCCGCCTCGTTCTGGGCGCGCAGCTTGGCCACGGCCTCGGCCGAGCTTTCGTCCCAGGTGACGGTCACGCCGGGGTTCTGCTCGAGATAGGGCTCGACATAGGCCTTGAGCTGGCTCTCCTGATAGGCGCCGCCCCAGCTGACGATGGTCATCTCGTCGGCCATTTCCACGTGGCTCTCGGCTCCGGCGATGGTCGCCGTGGCGACGAGCGCGGTACTGGCAGTCAGAAGACGTGTGATGTTCATTTAGAACTCCCGTTGAATACCCGGTTCTTGGTTCACAGGGGACGCGGTCCGGGTGACGACGCCCCGCATTGGCCGCGCCCCCTTGGGGGACGCGGTGGCGCGATCGACGTCAGGCGTCGAGCGCGCGGCAATCTTCGGCGAGCCAGCCGATGCGGATCTGCTCGCCCGGCTTCAGCCGCGGCTGGTCGGGGGCATTGCGCGTCTTCATGATGAAGTCGTCGCGCCCGGCGACCTTGAGCCGCGTGCGGAAGGTGTCGCCCATGTAGATGAATTCCTGCACCGTGGCCGGCAGCGTGTGCGCGTCGGGATGCAGGCGCTCGAGATTGGATTCGACCCGCTCGGGACGGATCGAGACGCGGGTGCGCTCGCCCACCTTCGAGACGTTGACCGGCAGCGCGTCGATCACCTCGCCACCATCGAGCCGCACCAAGCAGGTGGTCGCGTCGATCTTCTCGACCACGCCTTCGAGCGTGTTGTTCTCGCCGATGAACTGGGCGACGAAGCTGTTCTGCGGCTTCTCGTAGAGTTCGTCGGGCGGCGCCAGCTGCTGGATCCGGCCATCGTCGAACACCGCGACGCGATCCGACATGGTCAACGCCTCGGTCTGGTCGTGGGTGACGTAGACCACGGTGATCCCGAGCCGGTGCGCCAGCTCGGTGATCTCGAACTGCAACGTCTCGCGCAGCTGCTTGTCGAGCGCGCCCAGCGGCTCGTCCATCAGCACCAGCTCGGGCTCGAACACCAAGGCGCGCGCCAGCGCGATCCGCTGCTGCTGGCCGCCCGAAAGCTGGGTGGGACGGCGGTTCTTGAACTCGCCCATCTGCACCATGTCGAGGGCGCGAGCGATCTTCTGTTCACGCTCCGACTTGCTCAGCTTGCGCACCTCGAGCGGGAAGGAGAGGTTTTCTCCCACCGTCATGTGCGGGAACAGCGCGTAGTTCTGGAACACCATGCCGATGCCGCGCTTGTGCGGCGGGATGTTGTTGATCGACTTGCCGTCGAGACGGATCTCGCCATGCGTGGCGGTCTCGAAGCCCGCTAGCATCATCAGGCAGGTGGTCTTGCCGGAGCCCGATGGCCCCAGCATCGTCAGAAACTCGCCTTTCGGCAGCGAGAGATTGAGATCCTTAACGACGAGTTTCTCGCCGTCATAGCTTTTCTGCACGCGTTCGAACTCCACGAACGCTTCCGTACTCGAGCCTTGGGCCAAGCCTCGCTCCCCGTTGTTGTGCCGGCGGATTTGTTTCCGCGCTTGTCGAGCAAGACTAAAACAAGCTGCCCCCCGCATTGCAACCGAATAGCCGATCCGAAGATGTGACGCCAAGTCACTTGCGCTGCGGCGCGGCATGAAGCTCCTGCCAGAAAGGTGTCTCGGAGGTAGCAATGCGGTGAGATGCCGCAGGAACAAATCGCCGAAAATGGCGCAACTAAAAGATGTATTTTCGAAACCACCCTCCCCCCGAAGAAGTTCGACGTGCCTCATGGCGACATCGCGAGGTCTCGAAACGACAGCCGCGCGCCGACCCGAGCGCCCTCATGAGGGACATGTCGGGAGACTGTCCACGGATGCGATGGACATGAAAAAGGGCCTGCGTTTCCGCGGCCCTGCCAGTCGATCTTCGTTCTGTCTTGGGAGATCCGGCGGCCCTCCTTGCCGGCGGGCCTGCCTGAATGGTGCGGTCGAGAAGACTCGAACTTCCACGGGTGTTACCCCACAGCGACCTCAACGCTGCGCGTCTACCAATTCCGCCACGACCGCACGTGATCAGGTAGGATGGCGGCCTCATAGCCTTGGGCTTCGGGGAAGCGCAAGAGCGAAAATCGCCAGACCCGGCGTCAACCCCGAGAAAATCGCAAAGCCTGGGCGCTTTGACTTTTTGGCCGCGCCGCGCCACCCCATCTGGGACAGGATCGAAGCGGGAGCGCGGGCAATGGTGGACTGGATCGTGAGCGATGGGCTGACGCCCTATCAGGACGCAGTGGCCGCCATGGAAGCTCGCGCCAAGGCGATCGCGATGGGCGAGGCCCGCGAGGCGATCTGGCTGCTCGAACACCCGCCGCTCTATACCGCCGGCACCTCGGCCCGGCCCGCCGATCTCACCGATCCCAACCGTTTTCCGGTGCATGAGACCAAGCGCGGCGGCCAGTACACCTATCACGGACCCGGCCAGCGCGTGGTCTACGTGATGCTCGACGTGGGCGCGCGGGGCCGCGACGTCCGCGCCTTCGTCAAGGCGTTGGAGGGCTGGATCATCGGCACGCTGGCCGAGTTCAATGTCACCGGCGAACTGCGAGAGGGCCGCGTCGGCGTCTGGGTGCAACGCCCCGACAAGCCGTTGACCGCCACCGGTGCCGTGGCGGAGGACAAGATCGCGGCGCTGGGCATCCGGCTGCACAAATGGGTCAGCTATCATGGGCTGGCGATCAACGTGGAGCCGGACCTGTCGCATTTCACCGGCATCGTGCCCTGCGGCATCGCCGAGCATGGCGTCACGAGCCTCGTCGATCTCGGGTTGCCGGTTACCTTGGCCGATCTCGACACGGCATTGGAGCGCAGCTTCGGAGATCATTTCGATGGATTGCTGCACCGCGCCACGTCATTATGAAGAAAGCGAGATCCGTCTTTTTCCCAATGCTCCAACTATGAAACGGCAGTCTTGCGAGGCGGCACTCCGGAGCGCAGATGGCGGGGGAGAATCTCGATGGACGTCACGATCCAAGGACTGGCAACGGCTCTCCCCGATCATGAACTGCCGCAAGACTTGGTGCGCCAAGCCGCCCAGCGGGTCCTAGGCCCGAAATTCGAGAACTTCGAGCGGTTGATCCCGAGCTTCGAGCAGGCCGGAATAGGTCGGCGTTGGTCGGTTGCGCCTCTGGAATGGTTCGAACGGCCACATGGCTGGGCCGACCGTAACCAAGTCTACCTCGAAGGCACGCGGAAGATGTTCCGTGATGCAGCGACGGCGGCGCTCGAACGGGCGGGCTGGCGCGCAGACGAGGTGGACGTCGTCATCACCGTTTCCTCGACCGGCATCGCCACGCCGACCTTGGAAGCTCAGCTTGCGGACTGCATGGACTTTCGCAGCGACGTGATGCGGGTACCGGTGTTCGGCCTCGGCTGCGCAGGCGGCATATCGGGGCTCGCGATAGCTGCCCGTCTCGCGCAAGCGCAACCGGGCGCGAAGGTGCTTCTGGTGGTGGTCGAGGCTTGCACCCCTTCTTTCCGCTCCGACAGGCTCCAGAAGGCCGATATTATCGCGACAGTGCTGTTCGGCGATGGCGCGGCCGCCGCCTGTCTATCGACCGATTCCGTTCGCCGCGGCGCAGAGCCTCGCCTTTCCATGAAGGCCGAGCATCAGCACATGTGGCCCGACACTTTGGGGATCATGGGCTGGGAAGTGAACGATGACGGGCTTGGCGTGATCTTCGACCGCTCGATTCCGGGCTTTGCGGCCGAGCATTTCGCGCCAGCGGTCGACGGCGCGCTCGCGGCGGCAGGGCTGGAACGGGCCGATATCGACCGCTTCGTCTGCCATCCCGGCGGAGCCAAGGTCGTGCAGGCAATCGAGACGGCGCTCGATCTCCCACCAGACAGTCTCGATGCCGAGCGGGCGGTGCTCCATGATTGCGGCAACATGAGCGCACCCACCGCACTGTTCGTGCTTGAGCGTGTGCTGGCCGCCGGCCAGACGGGGCGAATGCTGACCTGCGCGCTAGGACCCGGCTTCACGGCCTCTTTCGCGGTGCTGGAGAGAGCCGAATGACCGTGGCCGCGGCATCCTTCCTCGGCTTCGTCATAGCGCAGCGACTTTTCGAACTCTGGCTCGCACGGCGAAATACGGCACGATTGCTCGCCAAGGGGGCGGTCGAACATGGAGCCGCCCATTATCCCTTCATGGTGGCCCTGCATGCCTCCTGGGTCCTGGCGCTTGTCTGGTTCGGCCATGATCAGGAACTGCGCCTTGGCTGGCTCGCACTATATGCCGTCCTGCAAGTGTTCCGGGTCTGGATTCTCGCGACACTGGGGCGTCGATGGACGACGCGGGTTATCGTTTCGGGCGAGCCGCTGGTGGCGCGAGGTCCGTTCAGACTGATCTCGCATCCAAACTACGCCCTCGTGGTTGCCGAGATTGCCGTTGCACCCATGGTGCTTGGGTTGGGTGGGATGGCCCTGATCTTCACGCTGCTCAACGCGGCGATGCTGTGGATACGGGTCCGCTCGGAGAATCGCGCGCTTGCCCCCTACCGCGATCCTTGAGCGCGCTCTGAGTCGATCAGGCTGCGGCACCGTGACCGTTGCCCTGCCTAGCATCTCCTTCTAGAAGGACGCCAATTGCCTGCGCGAGTCTGCGTGCGGGCCCGTCAGGCAACCAAACTCGGGAGAGCCACATGGCAGACGCCGCCATCCACGGCCACGGGCATGACGACAAGCGGGGCTTCTTCACCCGCTGGTTCATGTCCACCAACCACAAGGACATCGGGATCCTCTATCTCTTCGCGGCGGGCGCTGTGGGCCTGCTGTCGGTGATGCTGACCATCCACATGCGGCTCGAGCTGATGCAGCCGGGCGTGCAGTTCATGTGCACCGAGAACGTCAGCGGCAACCCGATCGCGACCGCCCTGCGGTCCTGGGTGCCGACCGCGACCGAGGCCTGTACCCCGAACGGCCATCTGTGGAACGTCGCGATCACCTATCACGGCGTGCTGATGATGTTCTTCGTCGTCATCCCCGCGCTGTTCGGCGGCTTCGGCAACTACTTCATGCCGCTGCAGATCGGTGCGCCGGACATGGCCTTCCCGCGCATGAACAACCTCTCCTTCTGGATGTTCATCGCCGGCGTCGCGCTCGGCGTCGCCTCGCTCTTCTCGCCCGGCGGCAATGGCCAGCATGGCTCGGGCGTCGGCTGGGTGCTCTACCCGCCGCTCTCGACCTCCGAGCCCGGCATGTCGATGGATCTCGCGATCTTCGCGGTGCACGTCTCGGGCGCCTCGTCGATCCTCGGTGCGATCAACATCATCACCACCTTCCTCAACATGCGCGCGCCCGGCATGACCCTGCACAAGGTGCCGCTCTTCGCCTGGTCGATCTTCGTCACCGCCTGGCTGATCCTCCTTGCCCTGCCCGTTCTGGCCGGCGCGATCACCATGCTGCTGACCGACCGCAACTTCGGCACCTCGTTCTTCCAGCCCGCTGGCGGCGGCGACCCGATCCTGTACCAGCACATCCTGTGGTTCTTCGGGCACCCCGAGGTCTACATCATCATCATTCCCGCCTTCGGCATCATCAGCCACGTGATCGCGACCTTCTCCAAGAAGCCGATCTTCGGCTACCTGCCGATGGTCTACGCGATGGTGGCGATCGGCGTGCTGGGCTTCGTCGTCTGGGCGCACCACATGTACACCGTGGGCATGTCGCTGACGCAGCAGTCCTACTTCATGATGGCCACCATGGTCATCGCGGTGCCAACCGGCGTGAAGATCTTCTCGTGGATCGCGACGATGTGGGGCGGCTCGGTCGAGTTCAAGACGCCGATGCTCTGGGCCTTCGGCTTCCTGTTCCTATTCACCGTGGGCGGCGTCACCGGCATCGTGCTGTCGCAGGCCGGCATCGACCGCGCCTATCACGACACCTACTACGTGGTGGCGCACTTCCACTACGTGATGAGCTTGGGCGCCGTGTTCGGGATCTTCGCGGGGATCTACTTCTACTTCCCCAAGATGACCGGCAAGATGCTTCCCGAATGGGCCGGCAAGCTGCACTTCTGGGCGATGTTCATTGGTGCGAACATCACCTTCTTCCCGCAGCACTTCCTCGGCCGCCAGGGCATGCCGCGCCGCTACATCGACTATCCGGAGGCCTTCGCCACCTGGAACATGGTCTCCTCGATCGGCGCCTTCATCGCCTTCGCGTCCTTCATCTTCTTCATCGTGGTGCTGTTCTACACCCTCGCCCGGGGCAAGGTGCATGGCCTCGCCAACCCCTGGAACGAGTACGCCGATACGCTCGAGTGGACCCTGCCCTCGCCGCCGCCGGAGCACACCTTCGAGACGCTCCCCAAGCAGAGCGACTGGGACCGCAGCCACGCCCACTGAGGCACGGCCCGCGACAGTCGACAGGGCCCGGCGGAAACGCCGGGCCCTTTTTCTTCCCGATCCAGAGGCAAGTGATGCCGCACGAGTGGACAAGACGCCCCACCGAAGCCGGTCCGGTCGAGGCCGAGTTGCAACTCTGGCCCTACCGTTCACTGCCCAAGCGCGGCTTCGCCGCCTTCATCGGCGGCACGGCGGCCCTGATCGCGCTCCCGTTGCTGATGGTGCTGGGCACCCCGGTGATGTGGGCACTGTTGCCGTTCCTCATGGCAGCGGTCGGCGCGGTCTGGTGGGCGCTGGCGCGCAGCTACCGCGACGGCGAAGTGCTGGAGCGACTGGAGATCAACCAACGGCGCATTCGCCTGACCCGCAGCGACCGCGGCCGCCCGGACCGGGTTTGGGAGGCCGATCCGTACTGGGTCGAACTCCAGTTGCACGAGGGCGAGAGGCCGGTCCCCGGCTATCTCACCCTGCGCGGCGCGGGGCGGGAGGTCGAGCTGGGGGCGTTTCTTCCGGAAGAGGAAAGGCGGGCATTGGCGGAGGATCTCCAACGCCTTCTGGTCCGGATCGCCCGGCGCTGATCCGCCCGCGGCGCGCCGCGTCGTTACGTCGCGATGGAACTCCGACCCGAAGATAGGCATTTTCATGACAACGGAGGATTCGATATGCCCAAGCACACCGCCCCGAAGGACACGATCCGCAAGCTGGCCGAAGCCGGCCGGGCCATTCTCGATGGAGTGATCGGGGCACTGCTGCCGCAGCCCCGGCCGGAATATCGCCCGATCCCGATTCGCACATCCGAACCGCGCCGACGCTAGGTCCAATCTCATTCGATGCCGAAAGGGCGGCTCCCATGCGGGAGCCGCCCTTTGCATTTACCGTACCGCTCGTTCAGCGTGGTCTCAGCCCTTCTTGTCGGGCAGATCCTCGCGCTTGGTCTGCGCGAAATCCTCCAACTGGGATTCGCTCATGTCGTCGTACATTTCCTTCGAGGCGCCCTTGAGATCCTTGACCTTCGTATCGCCTCGCTTCGCCGAAAGCGCCGCGCCGGCCGCCTTCTGCTGTGCCTTGGACTGTGCAGGCATATCGGTCCTCCATGGATTGGACGACCGTCAAACGCGAAGCCACAGCACCGCGTTCCCGCGAGCTCAGCCGAGCCGGTCGCGCACCACTGGGCCGACCCGGCCGAAATCCATGCGCCCCGTATAGCGCGCCTTGAGCGCTGCCATGACACGGCCCATGTCGCGGATCGAGGTCGCTTCGGTTTCGGAGATCGCCTGGCTCACCGCGGCCTCGGTCTCGGCTTCGGTCAGCTGGCGCGGCAGGAAATCCTCGATCACCGCGATCTCGGCGCGCTCCTTCTCGGCAAGCTCGATGCGTCCCGCCTCGTCATAGGCGCGCGCGCTCTCCTGACGTTGCTTGACCATCTTGCCGAGGATCGCGAGCACCACCTCGTCGGGGACCAGCCCCTCCTCGCCCTCGCCCCTTGCGGCGATGTCGCGATCCTTGATGGCGGCGTTGATGAGGCGCAGCGTGGACAGCCGGTCCGCCTCCTTGGCCTTCATCGCATCCTTGAGGGAGGCGTTGATCTTGTCGCGCAGGGTCATCTGGTCCGTTCCGGATTGTTTCAGACACAAGCGCGCAAGCTACCCGTTTCGTGCCCGCCTGACAACAAGTGCCGCCGGGTGCCGCCGCGTCTTGATTCTTCCGAGCCCTGCCCCTAGGTAGCGGCGGGTTTCACTACAGGAGCAATGACGCCATGCCGCATAATGTTTCCGGCAAGCCGACCGCCTGCCTCGCGCTCGCAGACGGGACCGTGTTCTACGGGCAGGGCTTCGGCGCTCCGGGCCGCACCGTGGCCGAGCTTTGCTTCAACACCGCGATGACCGGCTATCAAGAGATCATGACCGACCCCTCCTATGCGGGCCAGGCCGTGACCTTCACCTTCCCGCATGTCGGCAACACCGGCACTACCGAGGAGGACGAGGAGGCCGCCGATCCGGTGGCCGCCGCGATGATCGTCAAGTGGAACCCGACCGAGCCGTCGAACTGGCGCGCCACCGACACCCTCTCGAACTGGCTCGCCAAGCGCGGCCGCATCGGCATGGGCGGCATCGACACGCGGCGACTGACCCGGGCGATCCGCCAGCAGGGTGCGCCGCATGTCGCGATCGAGCACAACCCCGACGGCGTGTTCGACCTCGAGGCGCTTGTCGCGCAGGCGCGTGACTTCAAGGGGCTCGTCGGCCTCGACCTCGCCAAGGAAGTCAGCTGCGTCCAGTCCTATCGCTGGGACGAGATGCGCTGGGCCTGGCCCGACGGCTTCAAGAAGCAGGAAAACCCGCGCCACAAGGTCGTCGCCATCGATTACGGCGCCAAGCGCAACATTCTGCGCAGCCTCGCCTCCTCCGGTTGCGAGGTCACCGTCCTGCCTGCCACCGCCACCGCCGAGGAGATCCTCGCGCTGAACCCCGACGGGCTGTTCCTGTCGAACGGTCCCGGCGACCCGGCGGCGACCGGCAAATACGCGGTCCCGGCGATCAAGTCGGTGCTCGAACAGTCCGACATCCCGGTCTTCGGGATCTGCCTTGGCCACCAGATGCTGGCGCGCGCTCTGGGCGCCCAGACCGTGAAGATGAACCACGGCCATCATGGCGCCAACCACCCTGTGAAGGACCAGGAGACCGGCAAGGTCGAGATCACCTCGATGAACCACGGCTTTACCGTTGACAGCCAGTCGCTGCCCGAGGGCGTGATCGAGACCCACGTGTCGCTCTTCGACGGCTCGAACTGCGGCATCCGCATGACCGACCGGCCGGTCTTTTCGGTGCAGTACCACCCCGAGGCCAGCCCCGGCCCGCAGGACAGCTACTACCTGTTCGAGCGTTTCGCCGAAGCAATGGCGGCGCGGCAGGCAGGTTAACCGCTTCTTAATCGCGGGCAACGAGCATCGGGCGGCCCTTCGCAGCGAAAGCGAGCCCGATGATCGCCCCCGCTCCACTTGGTCGGGCGCAAAGCGCGTCCGGCCATGGCTCTTCCGCGCCGCCCTTGCCCGATCGCATCGATCCGGTCGCGCTGCCTCCCGATCCGCGCCTTTTGCGCCGGTTCGGCGTGTTGCGGGCGCTGCGGCTTGGGGTGTTGCCATGGCGCCGGATCGGCGGGCGCGTGGTCGTACTCTGCGCCACGCCGCCCGAGCCCGAGACCATCGCGGCACTGGCGAGCGCGGGCTTCGGGCGCCCACGCTGCGCGATCTGCGCGCCGGAGGTGCTGCGTAGGGCGCTACTGCCGCTTGCGGAACCTGTACTGCTGCTGCGCGCCGAAACCCGGGTACCGCTGCACCAAAGCTGCCGAATCGTCGGTCGCAAACCGCTTTGCCTGCTGCTCGTCGTCGCGCTGAGCGTCACTGCCCTGTCGGTGGCGCTGGCCCCCTGGGCCGCTTTTGCGCTGCTCTGTGCGCTTTGCGCTCTGACGCTTGTCGTCAATACCGCGGTGAAACTCGCGGCCGCGCTCGCCAGCTTCAGACCTGTCCCACGCCACCGTCTCCTTGCGCTTCCCGGGGACGATGTCATGCCGGTGATATCGCTGCTGGTGCCCCTTTACCGCGAAGGTGCCATGCTGGTGCCGCTGCTGGAACGGCTGGACGGGCTCGACTACCCGCGCGACCGGCTCGACCTGTGTCTGATCGTCGAGGCCTGCGATACCGAGACCCGTGCAGCCCTGTCATCCATGCCGTTGCCAAGCTGGGCGCAGATCGTGGTCGTGCCGACGGGCCGCCTGCGCACCAAGCCGCGCGCGCTCAACTACGCCCTGCCCTTCGCACGCGGCAGCATCATCGGCATCTACGACGCCGAGGATGCGCCCGCCGCCGATCAGCTGCGGCAGGTGGTGGCGCGGTTCGCGACGAGTGATCGCCGAACCGGATGCCTGCAAGGCGTTCTCGACTATTACAACGCACGCTCCAACTGGATCGCACGCTGTTTCACCCTGGAATACGCGAGCTGGTTTCGCGTGATACTGCCGGGTCTGGAGCGTCTCGGCCTCGTCGTGCCGCTCGGGGGCACGACGCTGTTCCTGCGCCGCCATGCGATCGAGGCGGTCGGCGGCTGGGACGCGCACAACGTCACCGAAGACGCCGATCTTGGCGTGCGACTGGCGCGCCACGGCTTTCGGACCGAGCTGATGGACAGCGTCACGCTGGAGGAAGCCAATGCCCGTCCTTGGCCTTGGAACAAGCAGCGGTCACGCTGGCTCAAGGGCTATGCCATGAGCTGGGGCGTCGCCATGCACGATCCCGGGCGGCTCTGGCGGGAGCTGGGCGCTTGGCGCTTTCTCGGGGTCCAGGTGCTGTTTCTCGGAACGCTGGCGCAGTTCGCACTGGCACCTGTGCTCTGGTCGTTCTGGCTGGTGATCCTTGGAATGCCGCATCCGATGTCGCCGTGGTTGCGGTCCGAAACTCTCTGGGGGCTCGCCCTTGTCTTCGCGCTGTCCGAATGCGTGAGCTGGGCGATCGCTGCGCTGGCGGCACGGCGGGCCGGGCAGCCGTGGCTAGCGCTCTGGGCGCCGATGCTGCAGGTCTATTTCCCGCTGGCGACGATCGCCGTCTGGCGCGCGCTGTGGCAGGTGCTGCGTCGTCCGTTCTTGTGGGAGAAGACGCGGCATGGCGTCTTCAACCCCACCACGCCGCTTACTTTGCCGCCTCCACCTTCGCCGCGTCGAGCTTCAGCCGGGTGACGAAGGCGTGGCTGATATGATCGCGCAGCGCCCGGTCCGCGGCGTCGCCATCGCCCGCCTCGATCGCCGCGACGATCGCTGCATGCTCCTCGAGCGCGCCGCGCCCTCGGCCCTCCGCCGCAAGCGAAGTCGAGGCCAGAAGCGCCATCGAACGATGCACGAGGTCGAGTTGCCGCACCAGGAAACGGTTGTGGCTGGCGAGATGGATCTGCTTGTGGAAGCGGCGATTGGCGCGGGCCAGCGCGGCAGGGTCGTTCACCAGCGCCTGGTCGGCTTCGAGCATGTCGCGCAGCACCCGCACCTCTTCGGGCGCGGCATGTCGCGCGGCGAGCCGCGCCGCCAGCCCCTCCAACTCGCCCCGCACCACGTAAAGCTCCGCGAGTTGCGTGTGATCGAGAGAGGCCACGATCAGCGAACGGCCGTCGCGGGTCAGCATGCCTTGGGTCTCGAGCCGTTGCAGCGCCTCGCGCACCGGGGTACGCGACACGCCGAACCGATCCGCCAGCTCGCTTTCGACCAGCCGGTCGCCGGGGCGGTAGATGCCGCTGTCGATCGATTCGAGGATCAGCCCGTAGGCGTCCTTCTGCGAGGGTCTGGTATCCTGCATCCGCGGCCTTCCCATGGGTCGAACGACGATACCCCCGGCGCGGTCCGAGGTTCAAGCCGCGCCCGCCTTGCCGCTCCAGGCCCGTGCGCCTAGGGTCGCGTCCATGACAGCCCTTCTCACCGACATCGCCGCCGAGTTCTCCCATGTCCGGGCCTGGGTCTTCGACCTCGACAACACGCTCTATCCGCCCCGGGTGCGGCTTTTCGATCAAATCGAGGCTCGGATGCGGGCCTGGATGATGCGCGAGCTGCGCGTTGAGGCGACCGAGGCCGACCGGCTGCGCGCCGATTACTGGACCCGCTACGGCACGACGCTGGCCGGGCTCATGGCCGAGCACGGGCTGCCGGCCGATGATTTCCTGCTCGACGTACACGATATAGACATGGGTGGGCTGGAGGCCGATCCCGGCCTCGCCGCCGCGATCGCCGCGCTGCCGGGCCGGCGCATCGTCTATACAAACGGCACCCGCCCCTATGCGCAGCGCGTGCTTGCGGCGCGCGGACTTACCGGTGTCTTCGACGCGGTCTACGGGGTCGAACATGCCGGGCTGGTGCCAAAACCCGAGCGCGCCGCCTTCGAAGCCGTCTTCGCGCTCGACGGTCTGGCCCCCGATCAGGGCGCGATGTTCGAGGACGACCCGCGCAACCTCGCCGTGCCGCATGCCATGGGCATGCGCACGGTCCTGGTCGGCCCGCCCGAGGCGCTGCGCGCCGACCATATTCACCACCACACCGCTGATCTGGCAGGCTTTGTGTCGCAGCTGGCCCCTTAGGCTTTCCCACGGGACCGCCGCGGCCTATCTCAGCCCCATGACACGGACCATCGACATTCTAGTTTCCGGCGGCGGCATTGCCGGGCTTTCGGCCGCGGCCGTCTTCGGAGCGCGCGGTTTTTCGGTGCTCTGTGTCGATCCGGCGCCACCCGTCCGAAAAATGGAGGACAGCGGCGCCGACCTGCGGTCCACCGCCTTTCTGCAGCCTGCCCGCGACCTCCTCGAAACGGCCGGGCTCTGGGATCGGCTGGCGCCTCATGCCACGCCCCTGCAAGTGATGCGGATCGTCGAGGCCGGACACGGCGCGCCGGTCAGTCGCGATTTCGATGCTACAGATCTCGGCCCCCTCCCCTTCGGCTGGAACCTCCCGAACTGGCTGCTACGCCGGGAGATGGCGGCGCGGATCGCCGACATGGACCGGGTGGAGTTCCGCGCCGGCACGGGCTTTGCCGGGCTGACCGCGCGCGAGGACCGGGCGCTTGTGCGCCTTACCGATGGCAGCCGAGTGGCCGCGAAGCTGGTCGTCGCCGCCGACGGGCGGAGCAGCGCGGTGCGTGAGGCCTGTGGCATCGAAGTGCGCACTCGGCGCTACGGGCAGAAGGCACTGGCCTTCGCAGTCACGCATGAACGCCCACATGACAACGTCTCTATCGAAATCCACCGCTCAGGCGGGCCGTTCACGCTGGTGCCGCTGCCCGATCACGAGGGAAAACCCTCATCGGCGGTGATCTGGATGGAGCCGGGCCGCGAGGCCGAACGGCTCGCGGCACTGCCCGTCTCGGATTTCGACATCGAGGCGACGGCGCGCTCCGAGCGGGCACTGGGGCGGCTGCATCTCGTCACCGGGAGGCAGAGCTGGCCGATCATTATGCAGACCGCGCGCACGCTCACTGCGAGGCGAGTGGTTCTGGTGGCCGAGGCGGCGCATGTGATGCCGCCCATCGGCGCGCAGGGACTGAACACATCTCTTGCCGATGTCGCCTGCCTCATGGATCTCGCGGCGGCGCGCTCCGAGGGTCTGGGTGACGCGGCCATGCTCGATATCTATGCCCGCAGGCGGGCCGGCGACATCGCGCTGCGCGAGCACGGGATCGACGCGTTGAACCGGATCGCCATGGCGGGCGGGCCGTTGGCGCAGGGGCTGCGTGGGTTCGGGCTTGGCATGATGCACGACGTCGCGCCGCTCAGACGCAGGTTGATGCGGCTCGGACTGGGGGCCGGACGCTAGAGGGGGCCCGGCAGACGTTCCTCCGAAAGCAGAACGTTGGCCTCGACCGGCCCGATGCCCGGCAAGGTCATGATGCGCCGACGCAGCACCCGCTCGAAATCCTCCAGATCGCGCGCCACGACGCGCAGCCGATAGTCGTAGAGACCCAGCACGTGCTCGACGGTCTGCACCTCGCGGATCGCGCAGACCGCACGTTCGAAATCCTCGAGGCTGGCGCGACCGCGGCTCGCGAGCTTGACCCCCAGGAACACGGTGACGCCGAAGCCCAGCGCCGCGGCATCGAGATCGAGGCGGCGGCCCTTGAGCGCGCCGATGTCGCGAAGCCGCTTGATGCGCCGCCAGGTCGCGGGCTGCGAAAGGCCAAGCTCGCGGCCCAGATCCGCGGCGGGCCGCGCGGCATCCTCGGCGAGCGCGCGCAGCAGGGCCCGGTCCATTGCGTCGAGATCGGTCACAGCGGCAGCTTCTCGTCGGATTTCACCACACTCACTGTCATCAGGCTTTCGATATCCGCGATATGCGGCAGCGCGAGGATGCGTTCGCGGTAGACGACCCGGTAATGGTCGAGGTCCCGCGCCACCAGCTGAAGCCGCACGTCGACGCGGCCCAGAAAAGTCTGGATCTCGATCACCTCGGCCACCTCGCGGGCCCGCGCGAGGAATTCGTCGAAGGCGCGCGGCTGGGTCTTGTCGAGCGTCACGCGCAGACTCACCGCCACCTCGAAGCCCAGCGCTTTCCAGTCGATCACCGCGCGACTGCCACGCAACACGCCCGCATCCTGCAGCCGCGCCAGCCTGCGGGCGCAGCGCATCGCCGTGAGCCCGGCGCGTTCCGCAAGCTCGGCGGTGGAGAGATCGGGCGCCTCCTGCAAGAGGCGAAGAAGCCGGCGGTCGGTGTCGTCCTGCATGGAAATCACGTATCAGGCCGAACAGGCGAATGATAGATGCAGTATTGGCATGATTTTCATGCGATCCCCTCCTCGCAACCGCATCGCAGCTCGGTCATGTTGCCCCCAGATATTTCCGCCCCGGCGATTGAGAGAACGAGAGGACGACATCATGCGCGTTTATTATGACCGCGACTGCGACGTGAACCTGATCAAGGACAAGAAGGTCGCCATTCTCGGCTATGGCTCCCAAGGCCACGCCCATGCGCTGAACCTGCGCGATTCCGGCGCCAAGAACCTCGTCGTGGCGCTGCGCGAAGGCTCGCCCTCGCGGGCCAAGGCCGAGGGCGAAGGCCTGCAGGTCATGGGCATCGAGGAAGCCGCCGCCTGGTGCGACGTGATCATGTTCACCATGCCCGACGAGCTGCAGGCCGAGACCTACCGCAAGCATGTGCATGACCACCTAAAGGAAGGCTCCGCCATCGCCTTCGCGCACGGCCTGAACGTCCATTTCGGCCTGATCGAGCCGAAGGCCGGCGTCGACGTCATCATGATGGCGCCGAAGGGCCCGGGCCACACCGTGCGCGGCGAATACGTCAAGGGCGGCGGCGTGCCCTGCCTCGTCGCGGTGCATCAGGATGCGACCGGAAAGGCGATGGAGATCGGTCTCTCCTACTGTTCCGCCATCGGTGGTGGCCGCTCGGGCATCATCGAAACCAATTTCCGTCAGGAATGCGAAACCGACCTGTTCGGCGAGCAGGCCGTGCTCTGCGGCGGCCTCGTCGAGCTGATCCGCATGGGCTTCGAGACGCTGGTTGAGGCGGGCTACGAGCCCGAGATGGCCTATTTCGAGTGCCTGCACGAGGTGAAGCTGATCGTCGACCTGATCTATGAAGGCGGCATCGCCAACATGAACTACTCGATCTCGAACACCGCCGAATACGGCGAATACGTCTCGGGTCCGCGCGTTCTCCCCTACGAGGAGACCAAGAAGCGCATGAAAGACGTGCTGACGGACATCCAGAACGGCAAGTTCGTCCGCGACTTCATGCAGGAGAACGCAGTCGGTCAGCCGATGTTCAAGGCGACCCGCCGCCTTAACGACGAGCACCAGATCGAGCAGGTCGGCGAGAAGCTCCGTGCGATGATGCCCTGGATCTCCAAGGGCAAGATGGTCGACAAGGCGCGCAACTGATCGCCTTCGATCAACACGTGCAGATCAAGGGGGCGCCATGCGGCGCCCCTTTTTTTCGGGTCGGTCGAAATTTCCGATATTTCGTATAGGTTTGACGCGTTGGTATAGGCCTCGGCGCCCGACACCGTCTTGGTGCATTCTGGCCACAATTCCCGGCGAATTGCTTCCTGCATTACCAGTAGGAGTAACCATGATGATCGGCTCGCTTTCTTCAACGATTAATTCCGTCACGTCCTCGCTTTTGCAAGAATCTCAGAGCAGCACCGCAGCTTCGTCCCAGGAGGACGCCGAAGGCGCCGATGAGGCGGAAATCGAGGGCGCTACCGAAACCGCGGCGGCGAACGACCCCGAAAACGCGGTAGCCGTCGCCAACAATTCGAACACCCAGTCCAGCCTTTCGGTAGCCGGGGCCCAAGCGGTCGAATCCTCCGAGAAATCGAGCGGCGCTGCTGCCAGCGCCAACCGCGCGGAACCGGCGGCAACGACGGCCCGCAGTGCCGAACTCGAAGCCGAGGACGAGGCGATCGACGACATCGCGCGTTCCCGCGCGGAGGCAATTGCCGCCCAGAACCGGGATCGCCAGAATGCGGTGGTCGAGTCGATTGCCCAGACGCCCACCTCAGTCCCCGAGATCAGCAAGGTCGAGGCAAAGCCCTCGTCTCAGGAGGCCGCGACCCGCTACGCCGCTGCCAACGAGTCGACCGCTCCGGCCCGCGCGACCGCCGAACTGCGCGCTTGACACGATCGGGGCCGGCTCTAAGGCCGGCCCCGTCGAAGCGCTTCGTATCGCCGGTTCAACGCCTGATCACGTCGAACTCGCGCGTGGCGACGACTTGGCCGTCGACCCTGAGCACGGCAACGATGTCACGCTGCACCGGGTGGCCGATATGGACCCGCACGTTGTTGTTGGCACCGGCATGGACCGGCTGGCTGCCGAGAAGCGTCTGCGTGCCATCCGAGTTCATGCTGTAGATTTCGACCATCCCCATGCCTTCAGACCTGACCCGCCCGACATCGATCAGCGAGCTTTGCGACCTGATCCGCTCGAGCGAGGTGAAAGCATTGTCACCGATCATCGCCTCTGCGCCGGTGACCGTCGTGGCGAGCAATGCCGCCGCTAGGAGTTTCCCGTACATGGTGGTGGACCTTCCCTGAATAGATTCGGGTTCTGCGACCCGTATCCACAGGCTGCGCTTTGCTCATTCACGGCGCGAGTGCTGTAACATCACAAGGACGATCCGGCCGCGTGAGCCGGTTTCCCCCTTGCATGGGGTAATGTGCAGGAGGGCCCGATCGACAGCTGAGTCGCACCTCTACAAAGGCCCGAAGCGCACAGACTTCAACCATGACGATATGGACCCCCGTTCCGTTTGGTAACAGGTCCGTGATACTCACGTGAAGCACACGAAATTTCTAACGATGCACATCCGTGGGATGTGAGCCCACGTTACAAGGGTCTGCACGGATTTGCGGCATTCAGCTTGCACCGCTTGCAGATTCCTACATCGATCGGTGCTGATCATAGGTCATAGACAATACTGGGCGTGCATGCTGAACCCGCGCCATGACCGCAAAACCAAGCACCGCCAACTGGCTCTCCATCCTCCTTCTCGGCCTCATCTGGGGCGGCACCTTCGCCGTGGTGCGCGTGGCGCTCGATGGTTACGGGCCGGTCACCGTGGCCTGCGCCCGCACCACGCTCGGCGCCGTCGCCATGCTGGCGCTGATGTGGGCTATGGGACGACGGGTCCCACCGCTTTCGGGACGCCTCATGGGCTATCTCGTGGCGATCGGTGCGCTGTCCACCGCGCTGCCTTTCCTGCTGCTGGCATGGGGACAGCAATACGTCCCCTCGGCCTTCGCGGGCATCTCCATGGCAGCGCTGCCGCTCTTCGTGCTGCCGCTGGCTGCGCTGTTCTCGGACGAGTTGCTGAACTGGCGTTCGGCGGCGGGTGTCGGCGTCGGATTCGTGGGCGCGCTGATCCTCATCGGCCCCGGGGTGCTGGTGCCGGGGGCCGGGCTGTCGGCCTGGGGGCAGATCGCCTGCCTTGCCGCCGCGTTCTCCTACGCCGTGGCCTCGATCCTCACCCGGCGCTGTCCGCCTCTGGATGGCGTCGTGCTGACCGCACTCAGCCTCGCGGTGGGCGCGGTGATCCTGGTGCCGGTGATGCTGCTCACGGAGGGCGTTCCGGGCTGGACCGGCGCGGTCCCCGGCGCGGCGCTTCTGTTCCTCGGGCTGCTGCCTACCGCTCTGGCAGCGCTGATCCGGGTCACGGTGATCCGCTCCGCCGGATCGGTTTTCATGACGCTGGTGAATTACCAAGTGCCGGTCTGGTCGATGGCGATCGGCGCGCTGGCCCTGGACGAGGCGCTGCCTTGGCGCTTTTTCGTCGCGTTGGCGCTGATCCTCGCCGGGCTCGGCCTCAGCCAAGGCCGGAACCTGCGGGCGCTATTCGCCCGCGCGGCCCCGGCTGGCTGAGTTCAGGCGACCGATTGCACCTCGGCGACGATGCCCTCGACCACTTGGACGAGCAGGGCGTCATCCTCGCATTCCGCCATCACGCGGATCAGCGGCTCGGTGCCGGATTTGCGGATCAGCAGCCGCCCCTTGCCATCCAGCAGCCCCTCGGCCTCGGCGATCGCCTTCTTGACCGCCGCCGCATCGAGCGGATCGTGACCGGGTGCGTAGCGCACGTTCTTCAGCAGCTGCGGCACGCGCTCGAACTGGCGCACAAGCGCCGAAGCGGGGCGGCCGCTCTCGATCATCGCCGCGAGGAATTGCAAGCCCGCCAGCAGCCCGTCGCCGGTGGTGGCGTAGTCGGTCATCACGATGTGCCCCGACTGTTCGCCGCCCAGGTTCCAGCCACCGCGCCGCATCGCCTCGACCACATACCGGTCGCCGACCTTGGTACGCTCAAGCTTCAGCCCGCGCGCGGTCATGAAACGCTCGAGCCCGAGATTGCTCATCACCGTGGCGACGAGCGTGCCGCCGCGCAGCCGGTCCTCCGCCGCCCAGCGCCCGGCCATCAGCGCCATAAGTTGATCGCCATCGGCGATCTGGCCGGTTTCGTCGATGATCATCACCCGGTCGGCATCGCCGTCGAGGCAGATGCCCAGATCCGCCCCCTCCTCCAGAACCCGCGCCGCGGCATGGCGCGGCGCGGTGGAGCCGCAGTTCTGGTTGATGTTGGTGCCGTCGGGGTCCACTCCCACCGGGATCACCGTCGCGCCCAACTCCCACAGCACTTCGGGGGCGACCTTGTAGGCCGCGCCGTTGGCGCAGTCGATCACCACCTTGAGACCGTCGAGCCGCTTGCCCTGCGGAAAGGTCGATTTGAGCCGCTCAGCATAGCGGAAACGGCCGTCATCGACCCGCTTGGCGCGGCCGATATTGGCGGCCTTGGCGGGCTCCACCTGGCCTGCCACCAAAGCCTCGATCTCGGCCTCAGCCTCGTCCGACAGCTTGAAACCATCGGGCCCGAAGAACTTGATGCCATTGTCATGATGCGGGTTGTGGGACGCCGAGATCATGATGCCCACATCGGCGCGCATGGAATGAGTCAACAACCCCACGGCAGGCGTCGGCACCGGTCCGAGCAGAAGCGCGTTCATGCCCGTGGAGGTGAGACCGGCGGTCAGCGCGTTCTCGAACATATAGCCGGAAAGCCGCGTGTCCTTGCCGATCACGACGCGGTGGCCGTTCGAGCCGTCATTGCGGAAATAGCGCCCGGCGGCAGCGCCGATCCTGAGCGCGACCTCGGCCGTCATAGGCCAGGTATTGGCGGTACCGCGCACCCCGTCGGTGCCGAACAGCTTGCGTGTCATGGCTCTTCCCTCATCAATGCGTGCTGCAGGTCGAGCGCCTGCCGCGTTTCTTTTATGTCATGCACCCGGATCACCTGCGCGCCCTGTCGCGACGCCCAGAGCGCCACGGCGATCGAACCGGGCATCCGATCCTTCGGCGCCTCGGCGCCGCCGATCGTACCGATGAAACGCTTGCGCGAGACGCCAATCAACAGCGGCAAGCCGAAACCATGAAATGCGGTGAGTGACCGCAGGAGCATGAGATTGTGGCCGAGATCCTTGCCGAAGCCGATCCCCGGATCGACCAGTATCCTGTCGCGAGCGATTCCCGCGGCCACCGCCGCCTCGATCCGGTCGGTGAGCGCTTCCAGTACCTCGGCGAGCACGTCATCGTAGCGCGGCGCGCGCTGCATCTCCTGCGGCGTGCCCTTGGCATGCATCAGGCAGATCGGCACGCCCGCCTCGGCCACGACCCCGGCCATTCCCGGATCATGGGTCAGGGCCGAAACGTCGTTGATCATGTCGGCGCCTTCGGCAAGCGCCGCGCGCGCCGTGGCGCCATTGCGGGTGTCGATGGAGATCGGCACGGTCAGACCGGCGGCGCGCAAGGCGGCCACAACCGGGACCACGCGGGCCATCTCCTTTTCCACCGCCACCACCTGCGCGCCGGGGCGGGTCGATTCGCCGCCGATATCGAGTATCTCAGCCCCTTCCTCGACCATTGCCCGCGCCCGCGCCACCGCCTCGGCACGGCTCGCATGGTCGCCGCCATCGGAAAAGCTGTCGGGGGTGACGTTGAGAATGCCCATCAATCGCGGCCGGTCGAGCGAGAGCCCGCATAGCTTCGGACGCGGCGCGCTCAGCCGCTCGATCGTCGCCGCGTCGAGCCCTTGGGCTGCGATCTCTCGCCCCTCCTGGTCGAGCACATGCGCAAAGCGCAGCCCCGTCATGCCTGCTAGGGGCAGGCCACGCTCCGGCCCCAGCGGCCAGAGAGGCAACGGCACCATCGGCCTCATGCCGAACCGAGAGACCGAAGCGGTCGATCCGTGGAGGGGGCCGCAGCCCCCACGAGGAGGATTTCCCGCGCATCGAGGGTCTCGGCCAGCCAAGCCGCGAGATCCGCGCCTGTCGTGCTCTTTGGCCCGGCAACCGCCGAGACGGCCATGCGCGTCGGCGCCCAGAGGCTGGGTGCCCCCTTGCGCTGCGCCCAGTCCAGCTCGGTGCGGTTGTCGCGCACCTCGATTTCAGGCAGCAGCGCCGACAATCGCCACGCGGCTTGGTCGAGTTCCAGAAGTTCGATCCGGCCCCGCGCGGCGGCGTCCGTCACGTCGGGCGCGACGCGCGCCGCTTCGACGCACAAGACCAGCGGGCCGGTTTCCGCCAGCAATGCGTCGCGCCAGTCCCCGGGCCGCGCGGCTGCCTCGGCGGAGATCAGCGCCACGACGGGGCGCGGTGCGGCGCTGGGCGAAACGCTGCTCGGACCGGAGCGGACGATCTCTACCCCCAACGCACCGGGGCCGCGGTCCAGCTTGCGGATGCGCACGAAGACCCGCTCGGCCTGCGGCTCGGCAAGAATGCGGTCGGCAATGCGCTCGGCCAAGGTCTCGAGCAGATCGAGGCGCTCCGTGGCGAGCGCGTCGGACACCGCCTCTGTCAGCCGGTCATAGGAAAGAATGCGGTCCACATCGTCGCCAGCCGGCGGGGCCGGGCGAAGCTCGGCCACGATGTCGAAGGCGAGACGCTGCGTGGCGCCACGTTCGGCGCGGAAGGCGCCGATTTCCACCTCGACCACATGGTCATCAAGCAGGATACGGTCCCGAAGCGTGTCGGCGGTCGCCGCGGCGCGCGCCCGAGGGTGCGCGAAGGCCTGGCGGGTTTCATCGGTCATTTGGCCACTCCGGGCTTGCGGGCATGGGGCATCTAACCTCCCCCTGCCGGCCCGGCAAGCCGTTGACGCCCAGCTAGCGCCTCAGTTCGAAGCAGTGCGGGTGGCCTCGCGGTAGAACAGATGCGCGCCGATCGCGGCCGTGCGGGGAATGCGCCCGGCCCAGGACGGGTTCACGGCGGTGGTGTGGTAATGGGTGGCGCCGGCAGTCAGCTCGCGCGGGCCGTCCTCGATCATGATCGAGGCGATCCGACCCAGCTTGTTCCAAGAGCGCTGGTCATTGACCGTGTCCGGGATGCCGTCGCAGGTATAGGAAAACTGGCAGGCATATTTGCGGCCGGTTCCCTGGTTCACCACCTTGCAGATGGTGTCGGGATAGTCCGGGCTATCCACCCGGTTCAGGATCACCTCGGCGACCGCGAACTGCCCTTTCACGGATTCACCGCGCGCTTCGAAATAGAGCGCTTCGGTGAGGCATTCCCACTGGGCATCGCCCTTCGCCGAAGGCTGCGAAGCCAGCAGAACATCGTAATCCTGCTTGCCGTTGCTGATGGCGGTCTTCAGCCCCCGATCGGCAGCGGCAGGAAGCGCATCCCCGTCAGCCACGGCGGGAACAATCTGGCCCGCGTCGCGTTGATCGCCCAGAAGCAGGGAAAGACGGGTGTCGGCCGCAGGCGCGGCAGCGACTCGGGTATCCGCCTTTTGCGCCGCGACGAGGCCATCCTCGCCCGCGCTGGCTGGTGCTGCGGCTACAACCGTCGCAAGACAAGCCATCGCGCCAAACATGGGCAGGCGCAAAAAGTTCAGTTGCTTCATGATGATGTCCCCGGTTCCTCGCGGTCTGCCCCGCGCTGGCAGGGGGGACCTATGGGATCGAGGACGGGGTGTCTACCTTAAGGTCAGGAACCCCGATGGAACCGGCGAATCTCTGCCAGAATGGCAAGCGAAAAGTCGCCATTTTCTCAGAAAAAACGTCCGACCGTGACTTTTTCGTCGATATCGAGCCGCTCGCGCAGCGCCAACTGCGCCGCGCTGAGGCGCGCCACCGGTACCCGGAATGGCGAACAGGACACATAATCAAAGCCCTGCTTGCGGCAGAACTCGATGGCGCTGCGCGATCCGCCATGCTCCCCGCAGATCGACAGGGTCACGTCGGGCCGCCCGGCGCGACCGCGTTCGGCGCCGATCTTGAGCAGCTCCCCCACCCCCTCGAGATCCAAGCTGTGGAACGGGTCCTCCTCGTAGACCCCGTTCTTGACGTAGATCGACATGAAGCGCCCCGCGTCGTCGCGCGACAACCCGTAGGTCATCTGCGTGAGATCGTTGGTACCGAAGGAGAGGAAGGCCGCGTGCTGAGCAATATCGGCGGCGCGAAGCGCCGCGCGCGGCGTCTCGACCATTACCCCGAGCCGGTAATCGAACTCGACGCCGGACTGGGTGCGCACCTGCGCCGCGACCGCATCGATCCGCGCCTTGAC
Organism: Limimaricola soesokkakensis; assembly: GCF_900172345.1. Taxonomy (GTDB): domain Bacteria; phylum Pseudomonadota; class Alphaproteobacteria; order Rhodobacterales; family Rhodobacteraceae; genus Limimaricola; species Limimaricola soesokkakensis. The sequence goes on along the minus strand of NZ_FWFY01000001.1, from coordinate 213,913 downwards.
CAGCTCGACCTCGCGCATTGCGGATACGAGCGGGATCATCACCTCGGGCACGACCGGATCGCCATCGCGGCTGGCCTGCACGGTGGCCTCGAAAATGGCGCGGGCCTGCATCTCGTAGATCTCGGGCACAGTAATGCCGAGGCGCACACCCCGCATGCCGAGCATCGGGTTGTACTCGGTGAGCGCCGAGACCCGCGCCTCGACATCCGACAGCGACACCGCGAGCCCGTCCGCCAGATCCCGCAAACCGGCCCGGTCCGAGGGCAGGAACTCGTGCAAGGGCGGGTCGAACAGCCGGATGCAGACCGGCTGACCCTGCATGATCTCGAACAGCCGCGCGAAATCGGCGCGCTGCATTGGCAGGAGCCGCTCCAGCACGGTCCGGCGCGCCGCCTCGTCCTTGGCGAAGATCATCTCGCGCATCATGCCGATGCGCCCTTCCTCGAAGAACATGTGCTCGGTGCGGCACAGCCCGATACCCTGCGCCTGGAAATTGCGGGCCGTCTGGGCGTCGGCCGGTGTGTCGGCATTGGCGCGCACACCGATGTCGCGGAAGTCATCGGCCCAGTCGAGCAGCCTGCGGAAAGCGCCATCCAGCACCGCCTCGAACATCGCGGGCTCGCCCGCCAGCACCTCACCCGAGGTGCCATCAAGGGTGATGATCTCACCCTCCGACAACCGCCGCCCGCCCGGCGCGATCACCTGCCGCTTCTTGCGGTCGATGGTGAGATCCGAAGCGCCGACCACGCAGGGCAGCCCGAGGCCGCGACCGATCACCGCCGCGTGGCTGGTGATGCCGCCGCGGATCGTCAGCACGCCTTCGGCCGCGTGCATGCCTCGAATATCCTCGGGCGTGGTCTCGCGCCGCACCAGGATGCAGGGCTCGCCGCGCGCCGCCGAAGCCTGCGCCGCGTTGGCCGAGAACACGATCCGGCCCGTGGCGGCGCCGGGCGAGGCGGCGATGCCCGACACTACGAGGTCGCGCGGCGCCGAAGGATCGACATGGCGGTGCAGCAGCTCGGAAAGCGCCTGCGGCTCGACCCGCAGCACAGCCTCCTCACGCGGGATCATCCCGTCCTCTGCCAAGGCCACGGCGATCCGAACGCTCGCGCGGGAGGAGCGCTGCACCCGCACGGCGTCGAGCACATGCAGCTTTCCTTCCTGCAGTGTGAACTCGATCTGCATCTCCTCGCGAAGCCGCTCGCGGCACAGATCGCCCATGCGCAGAAGCCGCGCGAAAGCATCGGGGCACAGCTCCTCGAAGGAGGGGCCGCGATCGTCGCGGGTGAGGTAGATCGCCCCCGCCCCAGCCTTGAGCGCGTCGCGGCCCTGGCTTTGGCTGAGGTAACGGCCGGTGACCTGCGGCAGGCCGGTGAGGCTGTCGACGAACTGGATCACGCCAGAGCCGCATTCACCCTGCCCGACGCCAAGCGCCATCTGCTGTACCACGAGGCCGAGCCCGGCATCGGCGGGTGCGCCCTTGGCCTGACGCAACAGCCGCGCCGTGGTCCCCTCCCAAGCGCGGGCCATGGAGCGCAGGACTTCGCAAAGCTGTACGCTCGGATCCTGGGGGAACGGCTCGTCGGCCTCGACCTCGTAGGCGGCAAGCATCGCCTGCAGCGCATCCGGACCGGGATGGTCGGGAATGTCGAAGCTATCGGGATCGAGCCGCGCGACATGAACGGCCCAGCTCTGGATGAAGCGCAGGTAGAGCGAGGTCGCCGCCTCTTCGCCCAACTCGTCGCACATCCGGGCATGGCGGCTGTCGTTCATGCCGATATTGAGAATCGCGCCCGGTCCGCCCCAGTCGGGGTCCTGGCTCGACGGCCGCACCGACAGGAGCGGCGCCTCGCCGAAATGGCGCATGATCTCGTCCATGTCCGGCATGCGACCATTGGCGATGGCATGCACGCAAGAGAAGGACAGCGCCACCGTGGTCGGCAGCGGAAGGTCCATCCGTACCAGCCTTTGCAGGCATTTCGCGCGGCCGCCATGGCGCGCGGCCGACATGTCGGCCTCGGGGGTGATCAGCAGGATCTTCGGGTCGCGCGGAAATTGCTGCACTGCGGCACTCCTTGATAGCCGCAAGATAGGCCGTGCAAGGCCTTCCGCCAAGCACGGCCTTCGTATCGGGCGATCAGCCCTCGATCTTCGACAGATCCGCGACCGATCCGCAGGTCGTGCGGATCCGCGACAGCAGGTTCAGCCGGTTGCGCCGCAGCACCTGATTCTCGGTGTTCACCTGCACCGCTTCGAAGAAGGCGTCGATCGGCGCCCGCAGGCTCGCCATCGCGGCCATGGCGCTGGCGAAGTCCTCGGAAGCCATCGCGGCATCGATCTTCGGCTGCGCCCCGTCGAGCGCGGCAAAGAGCGCCTTTTCCTCGGAGCCTTCGGCGAATTTCGCGTCGGCACCAAAGGAATACTCGACCCCGTCCTTCTGCTCGGCCTGGGTGAGGATGTTGTTGGCCCGCTTGAAGCCCTGCGTCAGGTTCTCGCCATCCTCGGTCTTGAGGAACCCCGCCAGCGCCTCGGCCCGCGCGACCAGCAAGGTCAGATCGTCATTGCCGGGCATGGCGATGCAGGCGTCGATGACGTCATGCGGGATGCCCTCGGCACGCAGATGCACCTTGAGGCGGTCGTGGAAGAAGGAGAGCAGGTCCTCGACCTCGGCATGGCCATCGGCCTTGGCGATCAGCTCCCGCAGTTGCAGCCGCAGCCCGTTCGACAGCACCAGACGGATCACGCCCAACGCGGCGCGGCGCAGCGCGAAGGGGTCCTTGGAGCCGGTGGGCTTTTCCTCGATCGCCCAGAAGCCTGCCAGCGTGTCGAGCTTGTCGGCCAGCGCCACCGCGACCGAGACCGGAGCGGAGGGCACGTCGTCGGAGGGGCCGAGCGGCTGGTAGTGCTCCTGCGCGGCGGCGGCGATCGCCGGTGAAAGCCCCTGCGCCTCGGCATAGTAGCGTCCCATCAGACCCTGAAGCTCGGGGAACTCGCCCACCATCTCGGAGCGCAGATCGGCCTTGGCCACCTTCGCCGCCCGCTCGGCGTCGTCGGCGTCGGCCGAGACACGCGGCGCGATTTCGCGCGCCAGCGCCGCGATGCGGGCAACCCGGTCGGATTGCGAGCCGAGGCGGTTGTGGAAGGTCACGTTGGACAGCCCCTCGCCCATCGCCTCGAGACCGCCCTCCTTCACCACGCGCAGATCGTTCTCCCAGAAGAACTTGGCATCCGAGAGACGCGCGGCGAGCACCTTGCCGTTGCCGGCGAGGATGGTGGCGCCGTGATCGCGCGTCTCGATATTGGCGACGGTGACGAAGCGGGTGATCTTGCCCGATTTCGGATCGCGCACCGAAAAGAACTTCTGATGCTCCTTCATCGAGGTCTGCAGCACTTCCGGCGGCAGATCGAGGAACTCGTCGCCGATCTCGCCCATCAGCACCACGGGCCATTCCACGAGCCCTGCGACCTCGTCCAAGAGTCCGCGATCCTCGACCAGTTCGAGCCCCTGCGCAAAGGCCTGGCTGGAAGCCTCGGACCAGATCGTCTCGGCCCGTTCCTCGGCGCGCAGCAGCACGCAGCCGCGCTTCAGCTTGGCCTCGTAATCCTCGAAGGAGCTGACCGTGAATTCGTCTGGCCCCATGAAGCGGTGGCCGCGCGTCACGTCACCGGCCGCGATCCCGTCGATTTCCATCGGCACCACCCGCGCGCCCTGCTCATCCGAGAGCAGGCACAGGATCGAGTGCAGCGGCCGGACCCAGCGCAGGTCGCCCGCACCCCAGCGCATCGATTTCGGCCAAGGGAAGTTGCGGATCGCGCCCTCCAGCACCTCGGCCACGATCTCCTCGGCCGGGCGCCCCTTGTGGGTGATCTTCGCGAAATAGGCTTGGCCCTTCTTTTCGTCGCGGATCTCGAGCTGATCCATGGTCAACCCGGTGGAGCGCAGGAACCCCTCCAGCGCCTTTTCCGGCGCGTCGGTGCGCGGGCCCTTGCGCTCTTCGACGGTGTCGCGGCTTGCCTCCGAGAGCCCCTCGACCGAGAGCGCGAGGCGGCGCGGCGTATGAAAGGCCCCGGCCGAGGCGTAGGTGAGACCCGCCTCGACGAGGCCATCCGTCACCATGCGCTTCAGATCCTCGGCGGCACGCGCCTGCATGCGGGCCGGGATTTCCTCGGAAAACAGTTCGATCAGCAGGTCGGGCATCAATAGGTCCCTTCGGGTGGGGTCGGGCAGCCGGCGGGGGCCGGGTCGCCGTCGAAGACGGTTTCGCCGCAAAGGTTGATCTGGTTCCAGGCGAGGCCGCGCCCGTCGGGCATCACGACGAGGATCCGGTCGATGCCGTAGGGCTCGTTGAGCTTCCAGGCATAGGCGCGGGCCTGCCCGCTCTCGAGCGCCTCGCCGACCTCGCGCGCGTCGAAGCAGTCGAACCAGCCGGGCGCGACCAAGGGCTCGGCGTTCTCGTGTTCGATGGCGTGCTCGAAGGGCGCGGCATCCTCGATCCGCATGCAGGCCCGGAAGCGTATCGGCGAGCTGTCGCTGTCGATCGCGCGCAGGTCGGAGACCGCGACGCGCACAGGCGCGGCCCGGTCATCGAGCACCACGACCTCGCCCACCTGCGCGGGCGTCAGCTCCTCGTAATAGGCATAGACCTGCAGGTACCACATCAGCACGCCCGACAGGAGCGCGAAGGCCAGCAGCGCCGAGATGACGATGCGGGTGATCATGCGGTGGCGCCGCCCGCCTCGGTGGTGACGAAGGCGTCGGCGCAGGCCTTGGCCAGCGCCCGCACGCGTCCGATATAGGCCTGCCGCTCGGTCACCGAGATCACGCCGCGCGCGTCGAGCAGGTTGAACAGGTGGCTGGCCTTGATCGCCTGGTCATAGGCGGGGTGCGCCATGACGATGCGCTTGCCGGTGCGCGGGTCATCGGCGGGCTGGCTCAGGATCTTCGCGCATTCGGCCTCGGCATCCTCGAAATGCCGCAGCAACATCTCGGTGGTCGCGGTGTCGAAGTTGTGGCGCGAATACTCTTCCTCGGTCTGGCGGAACACGTCGCCATAGCTCAGCGCGATCGGCGCGTCGGGGTCGTTGAACGGCATCTCCATGACGTGGTCGACGCCGAGCACGTACATCGCCAGCCGCTCAAGCCCATAGGTCAGCTCGCCAGAAACCGGACGACAGTCATGGCCGCCCACCTGCTGGAAATAGGTAAACTGCGACACTTCCATACCGTCGCACCAGACTTCCCAGCCCAAGCCCCATGCGCCCAGCGTCGGGCTTTCCCAATCGTCCTCGACGAAGCGGATGTCGTGCAGCGAGGTGTCGATGCCGATCGCGCGCAGCGACCCAAGATAGAGATCCTGCAGATCCTTGGGCGAGGGTTTGATGATGACCTGATACTGGTAATAATGCTGCAGCCGGTTCGGGTTCTCGCCATAGCGCCCGTCGGTCGGGCGGCGCGAGGGTTGCACATAGGCCGCGGCCCAGGGGTTCGCGCCCAGCGCGCGCAGCGTCGTCGCCGGGTGGAAGGTGCCCGCCCCCACTTCCATGTCATAAGGCTGCAGCACGGCGCAGCCCTTGGTCGCCCAGTAGGACTGGAGCCGCAGGATGATCTCCTGGAAGGAACGGGGAGCATCGGTCATCTGGGGGCCTCTCGCCGGGTCACGGATCGCGGGCCTGCTTACGGCGCGGCGCTCAGAGGGTCAATCATGGCGCCGCGGCGCAACAGGCGAGGCCACTGCGGCGCTTTGGCATGGCCCACCCCGAGGGCGGTGCTATGCTCTTCGGCCAGATCCAGCAAAACGGGACGCGCGATTCACATGAAACGACTGCTTGCAGCCCTACTCGCCACCGGCTTCTTCTCGGGGCCCGGCTGGGCCCAGGATGGCGGCGTCTGGCTGCAGGTCGAAGCGCGGCCGACGCTGAGCCAGGCCGAGGCCCGCGCTCGCGCATATGCCGGGCGGTTCGACGCGGTGTCGGGCTATGCGTTGGGCTCGGGCTGGTACGGCATCGCGCTGGGTCCCTACGATCCGGACGAGGCGCGTCGGCTTCTGGGCGAACTGAAGGCCGCGGGCGCGATCCCGGGCGACGCCTTTGTGGCCGATGGCACCCAATATCGCTCGCGCTTCTGGCCGGTGGGTGCGCGCGGCGATGCGCCCGGTCGCGCATCTGCCGCGACCGCTCCGGACGGCGCGGCTGCGCCCGAAACCGAGGCGACCGTCGCCCCCGCGCCATCCGAACTCCCTGCCCCCGCCGCGCCGCGCGAGACCTTGGCCGAAGCCCGCGCCTCGGAGGCACGGCTCGACCGCGCCGCGCGCGAGCAGTTGCAGGTCGCCCTGCGCTGGGCCGGGGTCTATGACGCGGCCATCGACGGCGCCTTCGGGGCAGGCACGCGCGCCGCGATGGCCGAATGGCAGCGGCAGAACGGCTTCGAGGCGACCGGTGTGCTCAGCTCGAGCCAGCGTGCGGCGCTGATCGACGCCTACGAGGCCGTGCTCGACGGGCTCGGGCTGGAACTGGTGAGCGACGATCAGGCCGGGATCGCGGTAGAGATGCCGACCGCACTGGTCGCACGCGGCGAGGTGCGGCCACCCTTCGTGCATTACGACGCGACCGGCGATTTGGACGCTCAGGTATTGCTGATCTCGCAATCCGGCGGCGCCAAAAGGCTCGCCGGGCTCTACGAAATCATGCAGACGCTGGAAATCGTGCCACCGGAGGGCCCACGCGGCCTCGACGCGCGAAGCTTCGTGATCGAGGGCGCGGACGCAAACCACGTCACCCATGTCGAAGCCGCGGTAATCGACGGCGCGATCAAGGGCTTCGCGCTGATCTGGCCCGCCGGTGACGAAGGCCGTCGCCAGCGGCTGCTGTCACGGATGCAGGCAAGCTTCGCAGCGCGCCCCGGCGTGTTGGAACCCGCCGCGGTGCCCGCCGACGAGGCGCAGTCGATCGATCTCGTGGCCGGGCTGGAGCTGCGCCGGCCGCTGCGCGAGCGGGCCGGCGTCTTCGTCGACGAGGCCGGTACCGTGGCGACCGCGGCCGAGGCGGTGGCGGGCTGCGGCGACGTGGCGATTGACGGGCTGCGCGGTGCCTCGGTCGAGATGGCGGATGCGGCCTCCGGGCTGGCGCTCCTGCGTCCCGCCGCGCCGCTGGCGCCGCGCGGCATAGCCACCTTCCAGACCGGTGTGCCACGGATCGGCGACAAGGTGGCGGTGGCGGGCTTTCCCTATGGCGGAGCGCTGTCTCTCGCGACGACCACCTTCGGGCGGCTGGCCGACATCAGGGGCCCGGGCGGCGAAGAGGACCTCAAGCGGCTCGAGTTGAAGACCCAGCCCGGCGATGTAGGCGGGCCGGTGCTCGACATGGGCGGCGCGGTGCTCGGGCTCTTGCTGCCGGGCGACCGGCAGGAGGATCGTGTGCTGCCCGACGACGTGGCGCTGGTGCTGGAGAGCGAGACGCTGCTCGACGCGCTCGATGCCGCCGGGATCGAGGCCAAGCGCAGCGAGGCACGGGTCGAGGACACGGTTCAGGCGGTGGCGCGGCGCGCGGGCGAAATGACGGCCCTGGTGAGCTGCTGGGAGTGAGCCTCAGAACAGATCCGGCGTGAGCCGGATCAGGGTCGGCCCATCGGCCCGGAACGCGCGCTCAAGCGCCGGGCCGATTTCATCGAGGCTTTCGGGCGCTTCGGACAGCGCCCCCCAGGCATGGGCCAGGGCGCAGAAATCCGGGTTGCGTTGATGCACCGCATTCGGCGCGATCTGAGCGGCCCGCATGCTGGCCTCGATCTCGCCCAGCTGGCCATTGTCCCAGACCACGATCGGCAAAGGCAGCCCAAGCTCGACCGCCGTTCCAAGCTCGGGGATCGTGTATTGCAGCCCGTAATCCCCGGCCAGCGCAACGACCGGCAGATCGGGACGGCCCACCGCTGCGCCGATCGCGGCGGGCAGCGCATAACCTAGAGTGCCGAAGCCCGAGGGGTGATGCCACAGCCCCGGCGCGGGCGCGGGCCAGGCCTCGACCGCCGCGTAGGCCAGCTGGGTCATGTCCGAGAACACCATCGCTTCGCAGGGCAGCGCCGCGCGCAGTGCGTCGATCACCGGCAACAGGCCGGGGCGCTCGGCGTCGATCTCGGCAAACCAGCGGCGCCGCGCGGCATCGACCCGATCGGGCTGCCACTCCGCAATCGGGGCACCCGGCCCCAGCGCCTCGTGCAGCGCCGCCAACCCCGCGGTCGCATCGCCCGCCAGCCGCAATTCGGAGCGCCGATCGGCGGCCAGGATCGCGGGGTCGAGGTCGAGGCGGATCACCCGCGCCGCCGGATCGAAGCCCGGCGCTTCGCGCCACAGGTCGGTTTCCGACAGGGCGCAGCCCACGATCAGCACCGCATCGGCCCGGCCGATTTCGCGGGCGCTGCCGGGGCGCGCGAGAAAGCTGCCGTAATGCAACGGGTCGCCGGGCGCGATGACGCCGCGCCCGGCAATGCTGACGAAGCTCGCGGCGCCGAGCCGCGCGACCAGGGCCCGCGCCTCGGTGGCGGCCCCGGCGGCACCGCCGCCCAGGATCAGTAGCGGCCGCCGCGCCTCTCCAAGGATACGTGCGGCCCGCCTTACCAGTCCGGGATCGGGGGCGCGGGGCGGCGTCGGCTGAACCGGCGGCGGCGGCGGCGGCGCCCCGGCCTCGAGCAGCGGAATTGGCAGTTGCAGATGGACCGGGCGCGGGCGCCGCTCGGCAAAGCCGGTAAAGGCGCGATCGAGCAGCGCGTAGGCGTGTTCGGCGTCGCGCGCCTCCTCGGACCAGGCAGTCACCGCCGCCGCGGCACCCCGCTGGTCGCGCATCTCGTGCAGCCGGTGGTCGGACGGACCGCCATTCGGCAGGCAGGAGGAGATCGCAAGTACCGCGACGCTGTCGGACCAGCTCTGGCCCAAGGGCGTCATCAGGTTGCACAGGCCGGGCCCGGAGATCACGCAGGCCACGCCGGGGCGCCCGGTGGCGCGGGCATAGCCGTCGGCCATGAAGCCCACGCCCTGCTCGTGCCTGGCCAGAACGTGGCGCAGCCCGGCGGTGTCGAGGCCGCGATAGATCTCCTGGTTGTGGACGCCGGGGATGCCAAACACCACCTCGACGCCGCGATCGGCCAGGGCCGCCGCGATCTCCACCCCTAGCGGGCGACCTTCTGCACCGGACCTGTTCATGAGCGCCAGAACTCCCTCGTGACCACGACCAACACCACCAGAAGCTCCAGCCTGCCGATGAACATGGCGATCGTGAGTATCCATTTCGCCGCGTCGGGCAGCGGCTCGAAATTGCCGGCGGGCCCGATGATCGGCCCGAGGCCAGGACCGACATTGGCGATCGACGTCGCCGCCCCTGACACGCTGGTGATGAAATCAAGCCCGGTCAGCGACAGCAGTACAGAGGTGATGCCGATCGAAACGATGAACACCACGAAGAACGACATCACCGAGGACAGCGCATCGGGCGGCACCGGCCGGCCGTCATAGCGCGGAGTGAAGATTCCGTGCGGCTGGTGGATCTTGCGGATCTGGGCCGAGATCGATGCGAAGAGGATCTGGTAGCGGAAGATCTTGACCGAGCAGGCGGTTGATCCGGCGCAGCCGCCGATCAGCCCGATGAAGAAGAACATCGCCACCGGGAATGGACCCCAGGTCATGTAGTCGGCACTGGCATAGCCAGTGCCGGACATGATCGAGATCACGTTGAACAGCGCCTCGCGGAAGGCCTGCTCGGTGAAGCCCTGGCTGTAATCCGCGAGCGACAGCGTGATCAGCAAAACGCAGACGAGGATTACCAGAAAGAAGTCACGCACCTGGGCGTCGCGCAGCAGGGGCCGCGCCTGCCCCGCCGCGAGCTGGACGTAGCGGACGAAGGGCAGTGCCGCGAGGAACATGAAGGCTGCGCCGACATAGTGCACCCCGGCCCCGTAAGCGGCAAAGGAGGCGTCGGAATTGGCAAAACCGCCGGTGGCGATGGTGGTCATCGCGTGCACCGCCGCGTCGAAGGGGTCCATCCCGGTGGTGATGTAGGCCAGCATGCAGGCCAGCGTCATGCCGACATAGATCACCGAGATGCCGCTCGCGATCTCGGCGGCACGAGGCAGGATTTTGCCCATGGTCTCGAAAGCCTCGGAACGGAACACCTGCATGCCGCCGACCTTGAGCTCGGGCAGAAACACCATGGCGACGACGATGATGCCGATGCCGCCCAGCCATTGCAGGATGCCGCGCCACAGCAAAAGCCCGCGCGGCAGATCGTCGAGGCCGACGAGCACGGTTCCACCGGTGGTGGTGATGCCCGACATCGCTTCGAATAACGCATCGGTGATGCTGCTATCGGTGACGCCGAGGATGAAGGGCAGCGCGCCGAAGCTGGGCAGCGTGATCCACACCGAGGAGGTGATCAGGAAGGTCTGCCGCAGCGTGAGCCGCGGCTTTACCCCGTTCTGGCACGACAGCGCCATCAGCACGCCTGTCAGAAGCGTCAGCACCGCGCTTTCGAGGAAGACCGGCCAGTGGCCATTGCCGGCGGCGATATCGGCCAGCATCGGGCCCAGCATGGTCAGGCCAAGCACCGACAGAAGAAGGCCGTTCACGTATCCGACGGGGCGCAGGTCGATCATGTCGGAGCGTTGGCTTAGCCCCTTCGCCCTGTCAAGCGAAGGGAAAATACCGTCGGAAGGCGTGGCAAGAGCGCCGCGCCTGCCCTGCCCGGATCAGCCCGCGTGCAGCAGGCTGGCGAAGAGCTGCGGGTCGAGGCTCTCCTGCGCGAAGGTCGGCCCCTCGGTCAGCAGGCTGACCGCGTCATGGCTGTGCAGGCTCTCCTGATGGCTCGCCATGACCCGGAAATCGCCCACGCGCTCATCGGCCAGGAGTTGCTCGGCAAAGAGCCGGGCCGCGTCCTCGACGAAGATCGGGTTGGCGGCGTTGAGCTCGGCAAAGGCCTGCTCGTCCTCCCGCTTGACCATCACCTGTGTCTCGGTCGGCACCGCGGCGCGGGCCATCTCGACCAGATCCTCGAACCACAGGACCGGCCCCGGATTGACCACCACCGAAAGCCGCGCGACCGAGCGCTGCGAATGCGGCGTCGCGAGCTGGCCGCGGAACTGGCGGGCATGCTCCGACAGCTCCAGCGAACAGGGGCAGGTCGAGGAATAGACGTAGTCGAGATGCACGATCCGCTTGGCCACGCCGGCCTGTTCGATCAACTCGAGCGTCAGGTCGTAATACTGGTAGCCCGAAAGCCCCGAACGCAGCGACGGGCGCAGCATCGGGAAGCGCACCCGCATCTGGATGCGCGCATCGAAGCTCTTGAGATCAGCGATGTAATCGGCCAAAGCCGTCTCGATCACCTCGAAGGAGAAGGTCTTGTCGGCATGGCGGTAGAAGGACCGCATGATGCGCGACATGTTGATGCCCTTTTTCTCGGCCTCGAGGCTCACCGTGCCGGTGACGCTGGCCTCGAGCGCGATGTCGCCGCCATCACGGGTGTGGAACTTGATCGGCAAGCGGAAGTTCGAGATGCCGACATGCTGGATCGGCCGCGCAGCGCCTCGGATCAGGCTGGCAGGCCCGTTCTGCAGGTCGGGCAGCATCTCCCGGTAGGCTTCGTCCACGACGAAATCCTCGGGATAGGCGCGGGCCAGTGCCGGGTAGTTCGACAGTTCCTGGCCCGGCAGCAGACGACCGACCAGCGGGTCGAGCGTCGCCACCTCTTCGGGGCTGGCCTGAGCCGCCCAGACGCGCAGCAACCGCAATGCCGCCGCCGCGTCGTCACGGCCGGGAGCGTCGGGGTTGGCGGGCGCCGCCGGGCGATGCAGATCACGTGTGGCTTGGGTCACGATACAAATTCCTCCGGCGGCGCGGCACTTAAGTATAGGTTTCTATACCGTTAGTGAGGGGTTGCTTGGCCTTTCCGTCAACCCTCTTTCGACATGGTTCGAACAAAATTAAAGCATTCCGATCGCCTGGCGCAAATCGGCGATCAGATCTTCGGCATCTTCGAGTCCGACCGAGAGCCGGATCAACCCGGGCGTGATGCCGAGCGCGCTCTTCTGGGCCTCCGGCAGCCGCTGATGCGTCGTCGAGGCGGGATGCGTGGCGATCGACTTCGCATCGCCCAAGTTATTAGAGATGATCACGATGTCGAGCGCGTTCAAGATCTTGAACGCGGCGTCACGGCTGCCCGCGTCGAACACCACCACCGTGCCCCCGGCGCCCATCTGCCGCATCGCGAGGTCGTGCTGCGGGTGCGCTGGCAACCCAGGATAGAGAACCTTGGCCAGCTTGCTTTCTTGCGACAGCGCTTCGGCAATTCGCATCGCGCTCTCGGCCTGAGCCTTGACACGGAGTTCGATGGTTTCGAGCCCCTTGAGCATCAACCAGGCGCTGAATGGTGAGAGCGAGCCGCCGGTGTGCTTCATGTAGGGCTCGACCACGCCGCGGATGTGCTCCTCGGTGCCGAGGATTACGCCGCCCAGCGCCCTTCCCTGCCCATCGATATGCTTGGTGGCGGAATAGACGACCACGTCGGCGCCCTGCGCGATCGCGTCGGAGAAGACCGGGGTGGCGAAGACGTTGTCGCAGATCACCTTGGCCCCTACCGCGTGGGTAAGCTCGGCCACGGCGGCGATATCGACCACCTCGAGCGCCGGGTTCGAGACGCTTTCGAAGAAGACCGCCTTGGTGTCGGCGCGGATCGCGGACTTCCACTCGTCGATGTTCTTGCCATCGACGAAGCTCACCTCGACGCCGTAGCGCGGCAGGATCTCCTCGAGGATATAGAGACACGAGCCGAACAGCGCCCGGCTCGACACGACGTGGTCGCCGGCGCGCAGCATCGAGGTCAGCGCACCGTTCACCGCCGCCATGCCGGAGGCACAGGCAAAGCCCGCCTCGGCACCTTCGAGGCTCGCGAGCCGCTCTTCGAACATCGCCACTGTGGGGTTGCCGTATCGGGCGTAGATGAACTCGTCGCCCTCGATCTTCACGAAGCGTTGCTCGGCGGCCTCGGCACTGTCGTAGACGAAGCCCTGCGTCATGTAGATCGCCTCGCTCACCTCGCCGTACTGGCTGCGACGGGTGCCGGTGTGAACGGCGCGGGTGCGCTTGCGATATTGGGTCATGTCATGGCCTCCGGGCCCAGTTGTTCCGGGCGGCGGGGCTGGCACGGCGCGGGGCCGCGCCCCGGCCCGGCGCCGCTGTCTGACGTGGCGATAGCCCCCGGCCCCGCTACGGTCAAGCGCACCGCCCTGCTTGCATCCGCTGCACCATGCGGCAACTCTTCGCGCAACGCAGCCAGAGGACCGCCCATGCCCGCCCCGATCGATCTGCATTACTGGCCCACGCCGAATGGCTGGAAGGTCTCCATTGCGCTCGAGGAGATGGATCTGCCCTACACGGTGCATCTGGTCGACATCGGCGCGGGCGACCAGCGCCGCCCCGAGTTCCTCGCGCTCTCGCCCAATGGCCGGATGCCCGCAATCACCGACCCCGATGGGCCCGACGGCGCGCCGATCTCGATCTTCGAAAGCGGCGCGATCCTGCAGTATCTCGCGCGGAAGACCGGGCGCTTCTGCGGCAGGATCGAGCGCGAGCGCATCGCCGTGGACCAATGGCTGATGTGGCAGATGGGGGGCTTGGGCCCGATGGCCGGACAGGCGCATCACTTCCTGCGCTATGCACCCGACATGACGCCGCCGCAGGACATTCCCTATGCCAAGGATCGCTACAGGTCCGAGGTGGCGCGGCTCTACGGCGTGCTCGACCGGCAGCTCGCCCAAAGCGAACACGTCGCGGGTCCCGACCTCACCATCGCCGACATGGCGATCTTTTCATGGGCGCGGCTCTGGCAGCGCCAGGACCAGGACATCGAGAATTTCCCGCACATGAAGCGTTGGCTCGACGCGCTGGAGGCCCGGCCCGCAACCGCGCGCGGCGTCGCGCTGCATCTCGACAAGCGTCAGGCCAGCGCCGATCGCGACCAGCAAAAGCACATGTTCGGCAGCCGCTGAACGCGATGCCGCCGGGCCCTCTCGGCACCCGGCGGCAACTTTGTTCCCGAAATACGCAAAACCCGCGGTCGCGGCTACTTCTCGGGCTCGATCATGTAGCGCTGCAGCGACGCGATCTGCAGCCACAGGAACAGGAACAGCGCCGCCGGGAAGGCGAAGGTCTCGATCTTGACCCAGAGTTCCTCGGTCTGGGTGCGCCAGACGATCTCATTGGCCACGGCGAGTCCCGCGAACATCGCGATGAGCCGCCGTGTCAGCAGCATCCAGCCCTCGTGCCGCATCGGCAGCGCCTCGCCCATCACCCATTCGAGCCAGCTGCGGCCCAACGCCAATCCGGTGGCGAGGATCGCCGCGAAGAGGCCGTAGACGATGGTGGTCTTCATCATGAAGAAACGCTCATCGTTGAACCAGGCGGTAAGCCCGCCGAAGAAGATCACCATGAAGGCGGTAAAGACCTGCATCCGGCTCAGCGCGCCGGTCAGCGCCCAGAGCGCCCCCATCGAGACCAGCAGGATCGGAATGAAGATCAGCGTCGCGAGGATGAAACCCGAATACTCAGTACCGGCGATCAGGAAGCTGTCATCCTTGATCCGCAGATAGACGAGGAAGAAGGCCAGGGTCGGGCCCAGCTCCAAAACCTGCTTGAGCCACGGGCTGATCTTGCGTTGCGCCATCTCGTTCCCCCTGTTCGGCGCATGCCCCGCGCCGCTTGCGGTGCCGTACATACGCATCCATGCGCGGTTCGACCAGTGCAGCGGACGCATGGGAACACGTGCCGGTGATTTCCGGTTTACCTGCAGATTGACGCAGGAGGTTACGATCCATGTTCGAGGCGCTGCAGACCGATCTCGCCACCGGGTTCAGGGCAACAGGCCCTTGGGTGGCGGCGATGCGCCTGCTGGCCGCGATCATCCTGAGCGGGATCATCGGGATCGAGCGCGAATGGCGCGGCAAACCCGCCGGCCTGCGCACCCATATCCTGGTCGGGTTGGCCGCCGCGCTGTTCGTGATGCTCGGGCAGGAGGTCACGCAGCTCGATTTCGGCGGCACCGACGACAAGCGGATCGATCCCCTGCGCCTGATCGAAGCGGTGACCTCCGGCGTGGCCTTCCTCGCCGCCGGGATCATCTTCACCGCCAAGGGCGAGGTGCGCAACATCACCACCGGTGCCTCGCTATGGCTCGCGGGGGCGGTGGGGCTGGGCTGCGGTGCCGGCCAGATCCCGCTCGCCGCGATGGCCTCGGTAATGGTGGTGATCGTTCTAATGCTTCTGCGCGAGGTCGAGCGGCTACTCGGCTGGCACGACTAAGCCAGTTCGCCCTCCGCGCCGGTGAGGGCGCGCGCGAATTCCTCTGGGTCGAACGGCGCGAGATCATCGATCTGCTCGCCTACGCCGATGGCATGGATCGGTAGGCCGAAACGGTCCGCCAGCGCCACAAGCACGCCGCCGCGCGCCGTGCCGTCGAGCTTGGTCATCACGAGGCCGGACACATCCGCGATGTTGCGGAAGATCTCGACCTGGCTCAGCGCATTCTGCCCGGTCGTCGCATCGAGCACGAGGAGCGTGTTGTGCGGCGCGTCGGGATCCTTCTTGCGGATCACCCGCACGATCTTCGACAGTTCTTCCATCAGGTCCTGACGGTTCTGCAGCCGTCCGGCAGTATCAATCAGCAGCAGGTCGGCACCATCGGCCTGGGCCTTGGTCATCGCATCGAAGGCAAGGCTCGCCGGGTCGGTCCCCTGCGGCGCCGTCATCACCGGTACGCCGGCACGATCGCCCCAGATCTGAAGCTGCTCGACGGCAGCGGCGCGGAAGGTATCGCCGGCCGCAATCACCACGGACTTCCCGGCCTCGCGGAACTGGCTGGCCAGCTTGCCGATCGTCGTGGTCTTGCCCGAGCCGTTGACGCCGACCACCAGCACCACCTGCGGCTTCTTGGGGTAGAGCGGCATCGGCCGGGCTACCGACTCCATGATGCGGGAGATCTCGCCCGCGAGCAGATCCTTGATCTCGGGCACCGAGAGTTTCCGGCCCATCCGGCCCTCGGCAATGTTGGCGGTGACGCGCAGCGCCGTCTCGACGCCCATGTCGGATTGGATCAGCAGTTCCTCGAGCCGCTCCAGCATCGCGTCGTCGAGCTCGCGCCGCGGCGCGGCGGCTTCCCCTCCCTTGCCGAAGAGACGGCCCAGAAGACCCGGCTTCTGCGCCGCCGGTTCCGGAGCCGGCTCGGGCTGCGGCGCGGCTTCGTGTGCGGGTTCCTCGCGCACGGGCGGCGCGGGTGGCGTCACCGGCGCGGCGGGCATGCCCGGCGTCACCGGCGGCGCGACGGGCGGTTCCGCATCCGGGGTCGCCGGGCGCGGGCCGGCGGGGGCGCTGGGTTCCGGGCGCGGCGCGGCCTCGGGGGCCGGTTCGGGCTGAGGTTCCGGCGGGGGCGCGGCGTGATCGGTCGTGGCAGGCTGCGTTGCCTCGACGGCTTCACCGCCCTCCCCGACGATTTCCTCAAGCCCGCGATCCAGCTTGGAGGATGAGGTGAAGAGCCGGTCTTTGAGTTTTCCGAAAAACGACATGCGCGGCCCGGTCCTGCTGTCTTTGAGAATACCTTCTCCACCTAACCATTGCGGATCATCTTGGAAAGGGAGGCATGTCCGTGCGTTTGTCACTGCACTGCGCGCGCAGAACGCCCGGCGACCCTGCTGTCCAATCGGGGCAGAGATGGCCAGCGATGGATTCGCCCGTGGCGGAATGGCGCGCAACCTCTGCAAAAGGGCTGGCGGTGCAGGCGGCGGGGTGAGAGCCTGAACGCATGATGTCGCTTCGCCTGATCGCCCTGATGACCCTCGCCGCCCTGCCCTTGCAGGCGCAGGAGGCTGAGCCGCTGAGCCCCGAGGAGTTTGCCGCCCGGGTGCAGGGCCGGACCCTGACCTACCAGAGCGGCGGCGCTCCCTATGGCATGGAACGCTACGGGCCCGACCGACAGGTGACGTGGTCCTTCCTCGACGGGCGCTGCCTCGACGGGGAATGGTACCCCAATGCGGGTGCGATCTGCTTTGCCTATGAGGACGGCACCGGCCCGGAATGCTGGCGCTTCTACGACCGGGACGGACGGCTCAGCGCCGAGTTCATCAACGACCCGGACATGCCGCAGCTCTACGAGACCCAGGACAGCGAGACGCCGCTATCGTGCCAGCCGGAGGTCGGCGTTTAGAGCAGCGTGCCCTGCTCGGGTGGCGTCACGGGCTTAGTGGCGCGCTTGGGCTTGGCCCCCTGCCCGACCTGCAGCCGCCCATCACGGAACTCGATCTCCAGCGCCGTAGCCGCCTGCGCCTCAGACAGGTTGGTGACTACATGGCCGTCGCCGCGCACCACCGCATAGCCACGTGCCAGCGTCGCCTCGTAGCCCAGCGTGACGCGCAGCCGCTCGAGCGCTGCGAGACGCTCGCGCTGGCGCTCGAGGCGCGTGGTGACGAGGTCGGGCCGCAGACGCGCCGCGAGACGCTCGAAATCCCGCCGCTCTCGCCGGAGCGCCGCGTCGAGCGCCGCCGGGTTGAGCCGCAGCCCTTCGAGCCGCAGCCGCTTTTGCGCCAGCCCGGCACGATGCGCGCCCGGCAGCCGTCCCGCGGCCGCCTCCAGCCGGTCGCGGCTGCGTTCGACGGCGCGGGTGACGAGGCCGGGGCGAAGCGGGTGGTCCGACAGCTCGATCCGTTTCTTCGCGATGGCGGCGCGCAGCGCCCCGGGCAGCCGTGTCTCGAGCGCGTCGAGCCGCTGCGCCGGTGCCATCAGAAGCGCCTCCGGGCGCGGCAGAGCGCGTGAAAGGTCGCGCAATCGTTCTGCCCGCCGATCGAGGCCCGCATGCGTGCATTGCCCCAGCCGTGCGCCGAACTGCGCCAGCACCGCCTGCAACTCGGCCCGCACCGGCACCGCGATCTCGGCTGCCGCCGTGGGGGTGGGCGCGCGACGGTCGGAGGCGTGATCGATCAGCGTGGTGTCGGTCTCGTGGCCGACCGCCGAGATCAGGGGGATCGCGCTTTCGGCCGCGGCACGGACCACGATCTCCTCGTTGAAGCCCCACAGGTCCTCGATCGAGCCGCCGCCACGCGCCACGATCAGAAGATCGGGGCGCGGCAACGCGCCGCCCGGCGACATGGCGTTGAAGCCGCGGATCGCTGCGGCCACCTCGGCGGCCGAGGATTTCCCCTGCACCGCCACGGGCCAGACCAGCACCTTGCGCGGAAACCGGTCGCGCAGCCGATGCAGGATGTCGCGGATCACCGCCCCCGTCGGCGAGGTGACGACGCCGATGATCTCGGGCAGATAAGGCAGCGGTCGTTTGCGCGCGGCATCGAACAGCCCCTCGGCGGCCAGCGCCTGACGTCGCTTTTCCAGCATCGCCATCAGCGCGCCGGCACCCGCCGGGACCACCTCCTCGACATTGAGTTGGTAGCGCGATTGCGGGCCGAAGGTGGTCATGCGGCCGGTGGCGATGACCTCCATCCCCTCCTCGGGGCGATGGCTGAGCTTGGCGACCTGCCCCTTCCAGCTGACCGCGGCCAGAACCGAGCGGTCGTCCTTCAGATCGAAATACATGTGGCCGGTGCGCGCCACGGTGACGCGGCCCACCTCGCCGCGCACCCGGACATGGCCGAACTCGCCCTCGATGGTCTTCTTCACCGCACCCGAAATCTCGGAAACGGTGAACTCATGCGCGTTGTCGCCCGCCTCGGGAGCGTCGTCTTCGAACAGGTCCATGCGCTCTGTCTGCACCAGAGCGGCGCGCGGGGCAACGGGGCTAGAACCCCGGCTCGACCTCGTCGCGGCTGCCCGTCTCCACCTCTTCGAGCCACTCGGAATAGGCCCTGTCGGCGAGGTCCCTCATGAAATCCTCGATCCCCTCGGCCGAACTCATGTCCAGTTTGACCTGACCGCGCGTGGTGGCGAACAGGAAGTCAGCGGCACCGAACAATCCGACCGCGAATTCGGCGCCCCAACTCGCGTTCAGATTGCCGCCGTAGAACCCGGCGCGCGCCAGTTCCTCCTGCATCGCGCGACGCTCGGCCGGCGGAAACTGCATGAATATTTCGGACAGGGAGGCATGGTCGGCGGAAGCCGCAGGCACGGCGAGCGCCGCGACGACGGCCGTTGCCGCAATGAAATTATTGAATCGCATAGGAAATCCGCCCTGTCCTCTCCTCGTTATATGCGGTCGCCTGATTATATAGCCATGTTCAATAGACCTGGCTCTCGGCTTCGTTACCGATCGGCCACATGATTGCCCAAGGGGCAGGTCGCGCATAGAAGCGGCGCCGATGGTAAGCGGCGCAGGAGACGCGACATGAACATTCTCATCCTCGGGTCCGGCGGGCGCGAACATTCCATCGCCTGGGCGGTGCTGCAGAATCCCAAATGCGACCGGCTGATCGTGGCGCCGGGCAATGCCGGGATCGCGCAGATCGCCGAATGCGCCGATATCGACATCTTCGACGGCGATGCGGTGGCGGGCTTTGCCACGGAGAACGCCGTCGATCTCGTCATCATCGGCCCCGAGGCGCCCTTGGCCGCGGGCGTGGCGGATGCCTGTCGCGCGGCCGGGCTCAAGGTGTTCGGCCCCTCCGCCGCGGCGGCTCGGCTCGAAAGCTCCAAGAGCTTCACCAAGGCGATCTGCGACGCCGCCCATGCGCCGACCGCCCGATACGCGCATTTCTCGGAACTCGAATCGGCCCGCGCCTACCTTGCCAAGCAGCCGATGCCGATCGTCATCAAGGCTGACGGGCTGGCCGCCGGCAAAGGCGTCGTCGTGGCGACTGAGCGCGACATGGCGGTCTCCGCACTCGAGCACATGTTCGGCGGCGAGTTCGGCGCGGCGGGCTCCGAGGTGGTGATCGAGGAGTTCATGGAGGGTGAGGAAGCCAGCTATTTCGTGCTTGTGGATGGCGAGACGGTGCTGCCTATCGGCACGGCGCAGGACCACAAGCGCGTGGGCGACGGCGATACCGGGCCTAATACCGGCGGTATGGGCGCCTACTCCCCGGCGCCGATCCTCGACGAAACGGTGGCGAGGAAGGCGCTCGACGAGATCATCCGTCCCACGATGCGCGAAATGGCCAAGCGCGGTACGCCCTATTCCGGCGTTCTCTATGCCGGGCTGATGATCCGCAATGGCGAGCCGCGCCTCGTTGAGTACAACGTCCGCTTCGGCGACCCGGAATGCCAAGTGCTGATGATGCGGCTCGGTGGTCAGGCGCTCGACCTCATCCAGGCCTGCGCCGAGGGGCGGCTGGACAGCGTCGAGGCGCAATGGGCCGAGGATCACGCGTTGACCGTGGTAATGGCGGCCAAGGGCTATCCGGGCAGCTATGAGAAGGGCTCGGAAATCCGCGGCCTTGACGCGCTCGAGGAAAACTCGTCGGAAATGGTGTTCCACGCCGGTACAGCCGCGCGGAACGGCGCCGTTACCGCCAATGGCGGGCGGGTGCTCAACGTCACGGCGCGGGGCGAGACTCTCGCACAGGCGCGCGAGGCAGCTTACCGGATGGTCGATGCGATCGACTGGCCGGAGGGATTCTGCCGCCGCGACATCGGCTGGCGCGCGCTGCCGCAGAAGCTTTGATCGCGAATCCGGCTTAGCGGGTTCGAGCGGCGGACATGGCCGGTACGGGTGGATCTCCCCCGTGCCGGCTCCGCCTTCGATCAGAGGCACACCCGATGTGACGGGCGTCACGCGAAAGGGCCGCACCTCTCGGTGCGGCCCTTATCTCGTCGCGATATAGCCGATCAGGCGGCGGCGGCGCGGTTCACCAGAACGCCGTCGATCTCGCGGGCGGCGGCGGTCTCGTCGTTGCCCGAAACGGCCGCGATCTCGCGGATCAGCCGCTCGAGGGCGGCCTCGTAGAGCTGACGCTCGGAATAGGACTGCTCGCGCTGGTCGTCGGCGCGGTGCAGGTCGCGGACGACCTCCGCGATGGCGATCAGATCGCCGGAATTGATCTTCTGCTCGTATTCCTGTGCCCGACGCGACCACATCGCCTTCTTGACCTTGGCCTTGCCCTTGAGGGTCTTGAGCGCATGCGCCACGACATCGGGCGACGACAGCGAGCGCAGACCGGCCTCGGTGGCCTTGTGAGTCGGCACTCGCAGAGTCATCTTGTCCTTCTCGAAGGAGATCACGAAGAGTTCGAGCGACATGCCCGCCACTTCCTGCTCCTCGATCGAGACGATCTTGCCGACGCCATGGGCGGGGTAGACCACGAAATCATCGGGACGGAATTCGTTTTTCTTCTTGCTCATGATGTCCTTCCTGTAGATCCGCACTGTGAGTACGACACGCAAAGAACCTGGCGAACCGAAAGGGTCCGTCAGGGGCATTTACGGCCAAGTGGGATCAGGTTTTCAGCAGCATTACCGAAACAACATACCACAAAAACGCCCCCGACGGAAGCGGGGACGCGCAGGGCCCATTTCGATGCCGCGCAGCGGCCTCAGCCGCCCTCGCCGGGCTTCTCCGAGAAGAGCTCCATCTTGCCGGGCTTGCCGTCCATTTCCTCGGCCCCGGGCAGAGGATCCTTCTTGGTGACGATCACCGGCCAGATCTCGGAGTATTTGCGGTTGAACTCGACCCATTTCTCGACGTCCGGCTCGGTGTCGGGCCTGATCGCGTCGGCCGGGCATTCGGGCTCGCAGACACCGCAATCGATGCACTCATCGGGATGGATGACGAGCATGTTCTCGCCCTCGTAGAAGCAGTCGACGGGGCAGACCTCGACGCAATCCGTGTACTTGCAGGCGATGCAGTTGTCCTTGACGACATAGGTCATTGGCGGGCCCTCGATGCTTGTTGCGGCCTAGCTAGAACAGTCCGCAGGGTCATTCAAGCGTCGCCGACCCTTCCTCTCCGCCGTCGTCACCGGGCTGCGGGACAACCGGCGGATCGAGATCGTCGTAGAGCATACGCGCCTCGGGGGCGGGCCCGCGCCGTTCGCCGAGCGCGAGAATCCGGATCACCCGGATCGCGCGGCCTTGCGGAAAGGTCAGCACGTCGCCCGCGCCGACGCCGCGCGAGGGGCGCGCGGCGGGCTGACCATTGACCCGCACCCGGCCCTTGGAGACCAGAGTGGCGGCGAGGCTCCGGGTCTTGAAGAACCGGGCCTGCCAGAGCCACTTGTCGAGGCGCAGCGTTTCGCGCCGCGCCTCGGCCGGGTTGGTGTCGCCCCGGCTCAATCGCGCTTGAAGCCTGCCAGCGCGGCGGCGAAGGGATTGTCGGGGTCGATCTTCTTCTCGCGCTGCGGCTGCGAAGAGAAGCTGCGCGGACGCTCGCCCTGCTCCGGCTTGGGTCCGCGGCGCTTGCCGTCGCCCTTGCCCTCGCCGCGACCGTTCGGCTTGCCCTTGGCGCCGCGCGGAGCGCCGCCTTCCTTGCGGGCATGATCGGGTTTGCCGCCCTGCCGTCGGCCCTTCGCGCCCTCACCGCCCCGGCGCTGTCCGCGCCCGGCCCAGGTGAAGGTATAGAAGGTCTCCATTTCCGCCACTTCGGCTTCGGCGGCCTCCTCTGCGCCTTGCGGGGCGGTCTCGCCCACGGCGATGGTGCCGGGCGGGATCTCAGTCGGCGTGCCCGCCGGAATGCCCGCGGGCGGATCGCTGTCGGGCATCTCGTCGGGCGCTGGCGCCGGGCCGCGATCGGGGGATTGCCCTGGCAGCTCGGATGGCGGCAGGTCCGGCTCTGTCCCCGGCACGTCGGTCGGGCTCGCCGGCGCATTGTCCGGCCGATCCGGCACCTCGGGCGTCTCGTTCGGCAGGTCCGGCTGCTCGGGAGCGTCGGGCGGGGTGATGCCCGGCGCGTCGGGCTGATCCGGCGCCTCGGGCGGCGTATTGCCCGGAACATCCGGCCCCTCGGGTGCCGGCGGCGTGGTGTCGGGGGTCTCGCCCGGCACCTCCTCGGAGGCAGCGGCGCGGGCGGGCTTGGCCTTGGGACGCTCGCCCTTCTCCGCCTTGTAGCCCAGTCCGGTCATCAGCTCGGCGAACTGCTCGAGCGACAGGCCGGTGATCGAGAGCATGTCGGGCACGGCTTCGAAGCCGCCCTTGCTGTCGCGGTCGCGCAGCATGTCCGCGAGGCGCTCCAGCATGTCGATGCGGATCGCCCGCTCGCCGGCGGCGCGGTAGCCCGCCATCGCGTAGTAGCCCGGCACGGCGCCACGCGTGGCGGGCACGGTGACGAGACCCGGCGGCGGCGTCTCGGGAAACTCCTGCAGGTTCTTCGACAGGGCCCAGAGCACGAGGCGGATGCGGGTCGGCGCGGGTTTCAGGAGCGCGGGCATGAACACGGTGAACTGGCCGAAGCGGATACCGTGCTTGCGGAGCGCGCCGCGCGCCTCCTGATCCAGCGCCCGCACCTCTTCGGCGACGTCGCCGCGCGGAATGATGCCGAAATTCTCGACCATGCGGTAGGCAAAGCCCTTGGCCTGGCCGGTCAGGGTCTCGTCACCGCCCAGCGCCAGCAGCGGCTCCTGCGTCGCGGCGATCTTGCGGTCGATGAAGTGCTGAAGGCGGCGCTTCACCTTCTCGGTGATCTCGGGGCCGGCTTCTTCGTCGACATAGGCCACGACCTGCGGCTTGAACGGATCGGCGCCGGAAACCAGCTTGCCCACGGCGGAGGAGCCCCACATCAGGCCGCCCTGCTCGGTCACATCGATCTCGGTGTCGGGCGCGTTGTAGAAGCGATCCGCGCGCAGGTGGAACTGCGGCGCGAGCGCCTTGTCCGCCGCCTGCCTGAGCGTCTTCGCCTCGTCCGGGCCACCCGCCTTGTCGGCGCGGAACCGGAATCCTTCCAGCCGTCCGACGAATTCGCCCTCGACCGTCACGTCGCCGTTGTCTGTCACTTCGGCCACCATGACCTCCTTCTGCTTGAGCCGCCGGGCCAGAACGCTGGTCCGCCGATCCACGAATCTTTGAGTCAGCGCGCCATGCAGCGCATCCGACAGGCGATCTTCTACTCCGCGCGTGATCTCGCGCCAATGGCTTTCATCCCCGACCCAGCCACGGCGCTGGGCCACATAGGTCCATGTACGGATATAGGCCAGCCGTTTCGACAGCGCGTCGATATCGCCGTCGGTACGATCGATACGCTGGATGCGTTTGGCGAACCAGTCGTCGGGAATGCGGCCGCGATCCTGCAGATGCGCGAAAATCTGCCCAACCATCTCTGCATGCTCGCCCCGGCCGATGCCGCGGAAATCCGGGAGCCGGCAGACATCCCACAACAGCCGCACCGAGGCACCGTCATGCGCGCGGCTCTGGATCAGCGGATCGGCGGCGAGCGATTTCAGCGCCGCGAGATCGTCGCTTTCGCGCACCCGGCCCAACCAAGGGTTGTTCGTGCGTTGCTCGAGCGTCTGGATCAGCCGCTTCAGCGAGCCGAACTGCAGGTCGGAATTGCGCCAGAACAGGCGGGTGACCGGCCGGAACTGATGGTTCTCGATCGCCTCGATCACCTCGTCCTCGAGCGGCGGCGCCTCGCCGGTGACGCCGAAGCTGCCATTGGTGCGGTGTCGCCCGGCCCTACCGGCGATCTGCGCCAGCTCGTCGGGGGCGAGATGGCGCATCTTGTGGCCGTCGAACTTGATCAGCGAGGAAAAGGCGACATGGCCGATATCGAGATTGAGCCCCATCCCGATCGCGTCGGTGGCGACGAGATAGTCGACATCGCCGTTCTGGTACATCTCGACCTGCGCATTGCGGGTCCGCGGCGAGAGCGCCCCCATCACCACGGCGGCCCCGCCCTTCTGGCGGCGGATCAGCTCGGCGATCGCATAGACGCTATCGACCGAGAAACCGACGATGGCGGAGCGTTCGGGCATCCGGCTGAGCTTCTTCGAGCCCACGTAGCTGAGCGTCGAGAGCCGGTCGCGGCGCATGGTCTCGGCCTCCGGCACGAGGCTGCGGATCGCAGGCGCCATGGTTTCGGAGCCGAGGAACAGCGTCTCGTAGCGGCCGCGCGCGCGCAGCAGCCGGTCGGTGAAGACATGGCCGCGCTCGGGGTCGGCGCAGAGCTGGATCTCGTCCACGGCGAGGAAATCGGCATCCATCTCGGGCATCGCCTCGACGGTGCAGACCCAGTAGGCGGCGCGCGGCGGCACGATCCGCTCCTCGCCCGTCACCAGCGCCACCACCGAGGGGCCGCGCGCCTTGACGATGCGGTCATAGACTTCGCGGGCAAGCAGTCGCAGCGGCAGGCCGATGATGCCGGTGCGATAGGCCAGCATCCGTTCGATCGCGTAATGCGTCTTGCCGGTATTGGTGGGGCCGAGCACGGCGCCGATGCGGGAGGGGGTCATGGGAGGTCCTGTGGTCGCCCGCCGAGCGGGGCGGGAAAGATCAGAGCGTGCGGCCGCCTAGCATGATGTCGAGGCGCTGCGCGGCCTCGTTGGCCTGGGGGTCATGCGGCATCAAGGCCAGCACCCGGTCCCATATCTCGCGCGCATCCTCGGGGCGGCCCATCTCCTCGAGCAGAACGGCAAAGCCCTGCAACGCGCCGAAATGCCGCGGCTCAAGCGCCAGCGTCGCGCGCAGATCCTCGATAGCGGGGCCGGTCAGGCCGGCGAGGTAATAGGCGTTGGCCCGGAGCGCATAGGCTTCGGCGAAATCGGGGGCATGATCGATCACCGCGGTCAGGTGCTCGATCGCGGTCCGGCCGTCGCCGTTACCCAGGGCTTCGCGCCCACGATCCAGCAGCAGGTCGACCGTGGCCGAGCCGCTGCGCGACCATGCCTCGCGGATCCCGGACGCGATCTCGGAGGTTTGCTCCGGGTCGGCGGTCCGCAAATCCTCGAACAGCCGCGCGACGCGATCGGCCTCCTGCGCCTGCACGGGAAGCACAGCCGCAACGCTGATCGCCAATGCCGCGAGGACAGGTTTGAAGGGAAGAATGCTTGCACCCATAGTCCCTAGTGTAGGGGCCCGCCCGGACCGAGACCAGAGGCACCCCATCACAAGGACCAGATCGGCGGCCATCCCGGCTTCCGCGAACCCGAAGGACGACATGATGAGTGAACTGGTGAGCCAGGCGGTGACGGCGCTCAACGCCAAGATGGACGGGCAAGGCCTCGAGGGCGGCCCGGCCAAGTTCATGATCGCGGATGAGGGCGCGATCATGATCGACGAGAGCGGCGCACGCGCGGGCGACGAGCCGGCCGAGGTGACGCTCACCGCCGATGCCGAGACCTTCCAGGCGATCCTCGAGGGCGATCTCGATCCGACTGCCGCCTTCATGCAGGGCAAGCTGTCGGTCGATGGCGACATGGGGCTTGCCATGAAGCTGGCGGCGGTTCTTGGCTGACGGCACCGAGCCCTCGGTCGCCCCCTACTTCGCGGAGGTGGCCGATGGCCCGGCGGCGGCGCAATGGATCGCCGCCGCGGACGGCGTGCGCCTCAGAGCCGTGCATTGGGACGCGGCCGCGCCGCGCGGCACGGTGCTGATCCTCACCGGGCGCACCGAATACGCCGAGAAATACGGACGTGTCGCGGGCGACCTCGTGGCGCGCGGCTATGGCTGCGCGACGCTGGACTGGCGCGGTCAGGGGCTGTCGCACCGGGGCCATGACGACGCGATGCGCGGCCATGTCGATCGCTTCTCCGAATACCAGGACGATCTCGATGCCTTCCTGACTCATGCCCAGTCTCTCGGACTGCCGCGCCCCTATCACATGCTCGCCCATTCCATGGGGGGCTGCATCGGCCTCAGGGCGCTGATCCGTGGCGTTGGCTTCGACAGCGCCTGCTTTACCGCGCCGATGTGGGGCGTGCTGATGCGCCCCACCCTGCGCGTCGCGGCCTGGGGGCTCAGCAGCGCCTCGCGTCTCGTCGGGCTGTCGCACCTTCCGTCGCCGGGACGTTCGGCCACGCTGGAAGAAGCGGCGGAGGCGGCCGAGGCCAACATGCTGACCCGCGATCAGGAGAGCTTCGATTGGGTACGCCGGCAGGTGGCTCTGCATCCCGAGCTGGGCCTCGCCGCACCGTCGCTGCACTGGCTGCACGAAGCACTGCGCGAGACCTGGACGCTGTCGCGGCTGCCCTCGCCCGCCCTGACCTGCCTGACGCTTCTGGGCACCGAGGAATGGGTGGTCGATTCGGCCCGGATCCGACAGCGGATGGCACGCTGGCCCGGCGCCGCATTCGAGATGATCGAGGGCGGCCGCCACGAACTCCTGATCGAGGACGCGGAGACGCGGGGCGCGCGGATCGACCGGATCGCAAATCATTTCGGCTGAGGCGGAACTACTCCGCCGCGCCCAGATGACCGACGGTCGGCAGATCCTCGCCCGGCGCGGGCAGACGCATCCGCGCCGGGTGCCCGCCCGCCACCGTCTCATGCAGGCGCTCGGAAGGATCGCGCCCGACGATGCGCCGCCGGCGCGACAGGAACAGCTTGTTCCAGCCGCGCCACGTGCTGACCGAGGGCGCCTTCGGATCACAGGGAAACCGCGATCGCCAGTCCTCGGGCAGGGTCATGCCGCGTTGCTCCAGCCGCTCCAGCATCCAGACCAGCGGGATGTTGGCAAGGGGCCGGTGCTGCAAAGAGCCGCCGATCTGGCCGCCGATGTCGCCATGCGTGCCCCTGAACCAGACCTGCTCCACATGGCCGCCAAAGCCCTCGGGCGTGGTCCAGAGCACGGGGGTGTAGGCGCGGCGCGTCTCGTCGAGCGCCAGCGCATGGAACCCGTGCAGCACGTGGCTGCCAAGCCGGTGGTCGTGGAACATGTGGTTGGGCTCGGACCAGCGCCACAGGAGCGGCAGGCGCAGGCCCAGCGAAGCCACCGTGTCCCAGACCGCCACCGCCTCGATCTCCACCCGGTCATGGCAGTAAAGTCGCGCGAAGGCCCGCGCCGCCTCGCTCGGCTCGGAGCCGCGATGACGGTAGTGGCGATAGGCGTCGCGGACGTTGCGCTCGGTGGCGGCCTCAGCGCGCAGCAGCCCGATCCGGCTGATCATCCCCGACAGCGACCGCACCGCGTAGGCACCGCGCGAATACCCCACGAGAATGATCGTGTCGCCGGGACGAAACCGCGAGGCGAGCACGCCATAGGCACGCTGGATCAGGCGGTTGATGCCGCGTCCCATCAGCACATCGAGCGTTTCGGCCCAGCTGCGCCACTGAATGCCAGCCTCGTAATGCACCGTCAGGTTCGCGTGGCGGCCGCTCTCGCGCAGCAGCTTGTAGGTCAGACCGGCATTGGTTTCGAAGCCGCGCCGGAGCGTCGACATGGTGCCGTCGAGGATGATCACATGGGTGGCAGCGCCACGGGCGCGGGGCTGACCCTCGGCCTGCCGCGGCCGGCGTCCGATCAGCCCGAGCAGCCAGTCACGGACGCCCATCGGGGCCTCTTCCCTGCGCCACTGACCTGCTCGTCGCCCGCATGATTTCCCTTCCGCCGTTAACCTTTACCCTAAGGGACGAGACCGCTCTGTCCAGAGGCGCGCGACCTCTGCCCGATCATATGTTCCATATCCGTTGAAACAGGTCGTTACCCCGACCAGGTAGGCCCCCGCCGAGCAGAACAGCAGCCAGTCGTCTTCGGCCGCGCAGCCCGGCAGGCGGGTTTCGCCGGGCAGTCGGTCGAGGCTGTCGCAGGTCGGGCCGAACAGAACGAAGGGCTGGTCAGGGCCGAGGCTGCGACCGTCATGCGGGACCAAATCGACGCTGGGCACGCCGATCGAGGGGCATTCGGACAGCCCGCCATAGATGCCGTCGCCCAGGTAGAGCGCGGCGCCGCGCCGCGCCTTGATCGGCACCGCGTAGGCCATGGAATCTGCCACGAGGCCCCGGCCCGGTTCGCAGACCAGCGCAGGCGCATCCTCGAATGCCGCGACACCTCGGGAGATCGCCGCGAAGACCGGTTCGTGATCGGGGGCGATACCGTCGCGGCCCGAGGCGAAGCCGCCGCCGACATTGAGCCGCGCCAGCCGCACCCCCGCCCCCCGGGCCAGATCCGCGCAGGCGCCGATATAGGTGGTCCAGGCCGCCGGATCGGCGCATTGGGTGCCGACATGGAAGGTCATCGAGACCCGGAAACCCGCCTCTGCCGCGCGCCGCAGAAGCGCCCGCGCCAGTTCCGGCACGGCACCGAACTTGGCACCGAAATCATAGGCCGCGCCCGCCACCGGCAGCTTTAGCCGCACCGCGATCTCGGCCTCGCGCCCGACCCCTTCGGCAATGAGCTTGTCGAACTCGGCCATGTCATCGACCGACCAAGACGCCACCCCCGCGGCGATCCCGGCCCTGATCTCGGCGCGCGAGCGCACCGGGTTGTGGTAATGCAGTGCCGCCTCTGGGCAGAGCCCGTGCACCAGAGCCATCTCGGCGGGTGAGGCGACGTCGAAAGCGCGCATCCCCTCCGCTGCCAGCTGCGCGATCACCGCCGCATCGGGATTGGCCTTCACGGCATAAGTCACCTCGCCCGGAAAGCCGCGCCGGAAGCTGGCGTGACGGGCAGCCAAGGCTTCGGGGCAGCTGAGCAACACCGGCGTATCGCCGCCATGGCGACGCAGCCAGTCACGCGGCGTCTCTGCGCGAGGCGGCACGGTGGGAAGTGGAATGGCAACGGGGCTTTGCAGCATATGGGTCCTCCTTGCTCCCATGCTGCGCCGGGTGACCGCCGGAACGAAGCGGCACTCCGCGCGATATGTCTCGACCTGCCGCCATATCGTCGGCAGGATCGGCGATATGACCGAACCCGATCCGACCGATGCCCGCCTCATCGCGCTTCTGACAGAGAATGCACGCGCCCCCGTGGCGC
Source organism: Limimaricola soesokkakensis (assembly GCF_900172345.1). Lineage (GTDB taxonomy): Bacteria > Pseudomonadota > Alphaproteobacteria > Rhodobacterales > Rhodobacteraceae > Limimaricola > Limimaricola soesokkakensis. The sequence goes on along the minus strand of NZ_FWFY01000001.1, from coordinate 184,113 downwards.
ATCTGGCGCAGCGGCTGGGCCTCGCCCGCTCCACGGTACAGGCGCGGCTCGACCGGCTGGAGCGCGCGGGCGTGATCGCGGGCTATACGGTCCGGCTGGCCGATCGGGCGCGCGGCGGCATCTGCGCCACGGTGCTGGTGCAGATGACCCCCGCGCGGCAGGCCGCCGTGCTGGCGGGGCTCAAGCGGATCGCCGAGGTCGAGACCGTCCATACCACCTCGGGCCGCTTCGATCTTGCCTGCCGGTTGCGGGCGCAGACCACCGAGGCGTTGGACGCGGCGCTCGACCGGATCGGCGCGCTCGATGGCGTCAAGGCGACCGAGGCGCTCATTCACCTTTCCACCCGGATCGACCGGGGCTGATCCCTTTTCCTCCCCCGCCCGCCGCGCTAGAGACAAGGCCGATCTGCACGAGGAGCCCGGGACATGGCGATGGAAAAGACGTTCGACGCGGCCGAGGCCGAGGCCCGGCTCTACGCGGCATGGGAACAGGCGGGCGCGTTCCGTGCCGGTGCCGGCGCGCGCCGCTCCGAGACCTTCTCGATGATGATCCCGCCGCCCAACGTCACCGGCTCGCTGCATATGGGCCATGCGTTCAACAACACGCTGCAGGACATCCTCGCTCGCTGGCACCGGATGCGCGGCTTCGACACGCTGTGGCAGCCCGGACAGGACCACGCGGGCATCGCCACGCAGATGGTCGTGGAGCGCGAAATGGCCAAGGCCGGCAATGAGAGCCGCCGCGAAATGGGCCGCGAGAAGTTCCTCGAAAAGGTCTGGGAGTGGAAGGCGCAGTCGGGCGGTACCATCATCGACCAGCTCAAGCGGCTCGGCGCCTCCTGCGACTGGGAGCGCAACGCCTTCACCATGTCCGGCGCGCCGGGCGCGCCCGAGGGCGAGCAGGGCAACTTCCATGACGCGGTGATCAAGGTCTTCGTCGACATGTACGAGAAGGGCCTGATCTACCGCGGCAAGCGGCTGGTGAACTGGGACCCGCATTTCGAGACGGCGATCTCGGATCTCGAGGTCGAGAACATCGAGCAGCCCGGCAACATGTGGCACTTCAAGTACCCTCTGGCTGGCGGCGAAACCTATACCTATGTGGAGCGCGACGAGGACGGGAAAATCGTTTTCGAGGAAGAGCGCGACTACATCTCCATCGCCACGACGCGGCCCGAGACGATGCTGGGCGACGGCGCGGTGGCCGTGCACCCCGATGACGAGCGCTACGCTCCCATCGTCGGCAAGCTCTGCGAGATCCCGGTCGGGCCCAAGGAGCATCGTCGCCTGATCCCGATCATCACCGATGAGTATCCGGAGATGGATTTCGGCTCGGGCGCGGTGAAGATCACCGGCGCGCACGACTTCAACGACTACGAGGTCGCCAAGCGCGGCGGCATCCCGATGTATCGGTTGATGGACACTAAGGGCGCGATGCGCGCCGACGGCGCCCCCTATGCCGAGGCGGCCGCCCGGGCACAGGAAGTGGCCCGCGGCGCCGAGATTTCCGTGATGGAAGCCGACGCCCTCAACTTGGTGCCGGACGAATATCGCGGGCTCGACCGCTTCGAGGCGCGCGAGCGCGTGATCGCTGACATCACCGAGCAGGGCCTCGCCGTGATGGTGCCCGAATGGGACCCGCGCCTCGGCCCCAAGGCCGCCAAGCGCGAGGCCGCCGAGGAAGGCGGTACCCCGCCCGAGACCCGGCTGGTGCCGCTTGTCGAGCACAAGCCGATCATGCAGCCCTTTGGCGACCGCTCGAAGGTGGTGATCGAGCCTATGCTCACCGACCAGTGGTTCGTCGACACCTCCAAGATCGTCGGCCCGGCGCTCGACGCGGTGCGATCGGGCGAGACGAAGATCCTGCCCGAGCGCGACGCCAAGGTCTATTTCCACTGGCTTGAGAACATCGAACCCTGGTGCATCTCGCGCCAGCTTTGGTGGGGCCACCAGATCCCGGTCTGGTACGGGCCGACCCTGACCGACGGCCATGTCGATCTTGAGGCCGAGTGGACGCCGTTCTGCGCCGCCACCCGCGAGGAGGCGCTCGCCAAGATGGCCGCCTATTACGGCCATGACGAGATCCGCTTCGTCGAGGATCGCCAAGAGGCGATGGCGCTGTTCGAGGCGGCGGTGGGCAACACCACCGACGAGGGCGCGATCCGCTCGCCTCAGGCCCCGACCGCGATCCCGGTCTGGCGCGACCCCGACGTGCTCGACACCTGGTTCTCCTCCGGCCTCTGGCCGATCGGCACGCTGGGCTGGCCCGAGCAGACGCCGGAGCTGAAGAAGTACTTCCCGACCAGCACGCTGGTTACCGGCTTCGACATCATCTTTTTCTGGGTCGCCCGGATGATGATGATGCAATACGCCGTGGTCGGCCAGAAGCCCTTCGACACCGTTTATGTCCACGCGCTGGTGCGCGACGAGAAGGGCAAGAAGATGTCGAAGAGCTTGGGCAACGTCATGGACCCGCTCGACCTGATCGACGAGTTCGGCGCCGACGCGGTGCGCTTCACACTCACCGCGATGGCGGCGATGGGCCGCGACCTGAAGCTCTCGACGCAGCGCATCCAAGGCTATCGCAACTTCACTACCAAGCTGTGGAACGCCTGCCGCTTTGCAGAGATGAACGGCGCGCTGGCGCCCGAGCGCCACGCTGCCCCCGCGGTGCCGCCCAAGGCGAACGCGACCGTCAACCGCTGGATCGTCGCCGAGACCGCGAAAATCCGCGAGGAGACCGACGCGGCGCTCACCGCCTACCGTTTCAACGACGCCGCGAACGGGCTCTACGCCTTCGTCTGGGGCAAGGTCTGCGACTGGTATGTCGAGTTCTCCAAGCCGCTGCTGCAGGGCGACGACGACGCGGCCAAGGCCGAGACGCAGGCGGTCATGGCCTGGGTGCTCGACCAGTGCATGATCCTGCTCCATCCGATCATGCCCTTCATCACCGAGGAGCTGTGGGGCAATACCGCGCAGCGCGACACGATGCTGGTCCATGCCGAATGGCCGGAATACACCGCAGCCGAACTGGCCGACCCCGAGGCCGAAGCCGAAATGTCGCTCGCCATCGCGATGGTCGAGGGCGTGCGCTCGGCGCGGGCGCAGATGAACGTGCCCGCGGGCCTTCAGGTGCCGGTGGTACTGGTTGGGGCCGACGACGCCGTGCGCACCGCTTGGGACCGCAACGCCGCGATGGTGTCGCGGCTGGCGCGGATCGATTCGCTGGTCGAGGCTGAGGCCGCGCCCAAGGGGGCGATCACTGTGCCCCTGCCCGGCGCGACGCTGGCACTACCGCTGGCCGACATCATCGACGTGGGTGCCGAAAAGGCGCGGCTGGAAAAGGTGATGGGCAAGCTGGCCAAGGAGATCGGCGGGCTTAAGGGGCGGCTGAACAACCCCAAATTCGCCCAGAGCGCGCCCGAGGAAGTGGTCGAGGAAACCCAGCAGAACCTCGCAGCCCGCGAAGCCGAGGCCGCGCAACTCGCCGCCGCGCTCGACCGGCTGGCCGAGATCGCCTGAGACGCGACAAGCCGCAGACAATCACAGGGGGCGGGAATCGGTTGATGCCGCCCCCCTTGGCTCGGGACGACGTCGTCATGCTCTCCCGCAGCGCGAGCGCGCCGCGTGGTCAGATGGTTTCGATGAACAACAGCCGGACGGCCAGCGTCAGGACGATGCCGCCGCCCGACAGCAACAGAATCACCCATACGAACTCGAAACCGGTCCGCTCTTCGCCTTCGCTGGCTGCAAAAGCCGATATGAGCGTTCGTAAAATATCACGCATCACTTGAACCACTATCACCTACAGGTTGTCACCGCACGCTAGGTGACGCACGTGCATCGTGCAAGCGTTTGCTGCTTGTAGCGGCGTCGGGCGCGCGGCATCCTCTGGCGCATGACCGATCCGCGCCTTACCCCGCTCGCCGCCTCGCTCCCCGATAGCGTGCCCTTCGTGGGCCCGGAAACGCAGGAGCGGCGCATGGGCCGTTCCTTTGCCGCCCGGCTGGGCGCGAACGAGAACGCCTTCGGCCCCGCGCCCGCCGCGATCGCGGCGATGCAAAAGGCCGCCGAGGAGGTCTGGATGTATGGCGATCCGGAGGCGCATGAGCTGCGCCAAGCCATCGCCGCGCATCATGGGGTGGATCCGGCGCATATCCGGGTCGGCGAGGGCATCGACGGGCTGCTTGGCCTCTTGGTGAGGCTCACCGTCGGGCCCGGCGATTGGGTCGTCACCTCGGAGGGCGGTTACCCGACATTCGACTTCCACGTCACCGGTTTCGGCGGACGGATCGAACAGGTGCCCTATGACGGCGACCGCGTCGATACCAAGGGTTTGGTGGAGCGCGCCGGCTGGACCGGAGCCAAGCTCGTCTACATCGCCAATCCCGACAACCCGATGGGCGGGCTGCACGACGCCGCGACGATCCGCGAGATGATTGAGGCGCTGCCCGCCGATGCGCTGCTGGTGCTGGACGAGGCCTATGTCGAATTCGCTCCCGAGGCGGAGCGCCCCGAGATCGATCCCGCCGACGACCGTGTGATCCGCTTTCGGACCTTTTCCAAGGCGCATGGGCTTGCGGGCGCGCGCGTCGGCTACGCGATCGGTCCGGCGCCGCTGATCGCGGCTTTCGACCGTGTGCGCAATCATTTCGGCCTGAGCCGGATCTCGCAGGAAGGAGCGCTGGCGGCGCTCTCGGCTCGCGAGCATCTCGACCACGTGCTGACGGAAGTGGCGGCGGCGCGAGCCCGCATCGCAGCGATCGCGCATGACAACGGCCTCATGCCGCTGCCCTCGGCCACCAACTTCGTCGCCGTGGATTGCGGCGGCGATGGTGCCTTCGCGCGCCGGGTGATGGAGGGGCTGGCGGCGCGCGGTGTCTTCGTCCGGATGCCGGGCGTCGCGCCGCTGAACCGCTGCATCCGGGTGACCGCCGGGCGCGAGGCCGATCTGGACGCCTTCGCGAAAGCTTTACCGCAGGCGCTGGAAGGGGCCCGTATCGCGCCCTAGCTCGCGAGGGGCCAAGGAGGTCGCCATGCGCCAGCCCGCCCCGGACTTCACCAATGCGTTTCTCGCCACCCTCGGCGTGCTGCTTTTCATGGGGCTGCTGACCGTCGCGGCGATTTGGGGCTGGGCCGGGGTGGTTTTCGGCGCGCTGGGCTTCGACCGCCTCGCGCAGCCTCTCGCCCGCCGCGTCCGGCGCTAGGCCCGGGCCGAAACCTCGGCCACGCTTGCCGCGATCAGATCGAGGCAGTCAGGCGTCGAAAAGCGGTGATCGGCCCCGTCGACCAGAGTCAGCCGCATGTCGGGCCCATCCGCATGCTCCATGAGCCGCATGGCCGTAGTGATAGAGACATCCTCATCCGCCGTGCCTTGCAGGAACCGCACCGGGAAAGGCAGTGACAGCGGCGTGCGCAGCACCAGGTGACCGCGCCCCTCCTCGATCAGGCGCCGGGTGATCCGCAGCGGATCTCCGTAATCCGACGGGTAGTCGAGAAAGCCCTCCGTCTCGAAACGGTTGCGCATGTCACCGGTCATGTCCGCCCAGAACCCGTCTTCGGTGAAATCCGGCGCGGCGGCGATGGTGACGAGGCCCGCGACCTTCTCGGGCACGGCGCGCGCCAGCAACAGCGATATCCAACCGCCCATCGAGGAGCCGACGAGGATCTGGGGGCCCGTCGTCAGCGAAAGCGCCGCTGCGGCGTCCTCGGCCCAATCGCCGATCGCCCCCTCCTCGAAGCTGCCGCCGCTGCTGCCATGGCCGGAATAGTCGAAGCGCAGGAAGGCGCGACCATTCCTCTTTGCCCAGTCCTCCAGAAAGACCGCCTTGGTCCCCTCCTTGTCGGAGCGGAATCCACCCAGGAACACCACGCCCGGCCCCTCCCCCGGCGTGAGGTCATAAGCGATGCGGCGGCCCTGCGGGCTGGTGAAGTCGGGCATGGTCGTCTCCGTCCTTGGTCGGGGCGCAGCATCGAAGCGCGCGGCTGCAATGACAAGCCCCGCGCTTGACACGCCGGTCCGGCCCGATCATCAAGCCCCGACACACATAACCCGCAACCGGGCGTTCCGTGGGCGCCAAACCGACGAGGAGGCCGAACATGGCCCAGATCTCCCTCACCTTTCCCGATGGCAACAGCCGCGACTACCCCGCCGGGGTGACCGCCGCCGAAGTGGCGCAGTCGATCTCGCCCAGCCTCGCCAAGAAGGCCATCTCTGCGAATGTGAATGGCGACCACTGGGATCTGAGCTGGCCGATCCAGCATGACAGCAAGATCGCGATCCACTCGACCAAGGATACCGAGCCGTCGCTGGAACTGATCCGCCACGCCTTCGCGCATGTCATGGCCCGCGCGGTGCAGGAAATCTGGCCCGACGTGAAGGTCACCATCGGCCCGGTCACCGAGAACGGTTGGTTCTACGATTTCGACCGCTCGGAGCCCTTCACCCCCGAAGATCTCGGTGCGATCGAGAAGAAGATGAAGGAAATCATCGCCAAGTCCGAGCCGATCCGCAACGAGGTGTGGGACCGGGCGCAGGCGCGCGCCTACTACCAGGAGCGCGGCGAGACCTTCAAGATCGAGCTTCTGGACCGCATTCCCGAGGACGCGCCGATCCGCATGTACTGGCATGGCGACTGGCAGGATCTCTGCCGCGGCCCGCATCTCCAGCATCTGGGCCAGCTGCCCGCCGACGCCTTCAAGCTGATGGGCGTCTCCGGCGCTTACTGGTTCGGCGATGTGAGCCGCCCGCAGCTGCAGCGGATCTCGGGCGTGGGCTTCCGCAACCGCGACGAGCTCAAGGCGCATCTGACCATGCTGGAGGAGGCCGCCAAGCGCGACCACCGCAAGCTGGGCCGCGAGATGGACCTGTATCACCTGCAGGAGGAAGCGCCCGGCATGGTGTTCTGGCACCCCAATGGCTGGACCGTCTACCGCGCGCTCGAGGACTACATGCGCCGCCGCCAGAACGCCGCCGGCTACCGCGAGATCCGCACCCCGCAGGTCGTCGACCGGGTGCTGTGGGAGCGCTCGGGCCATTGGGAGGCCTACCGCGAAAACATGTTCATCGTGGAGGTCGACGAGGAAGGTGCGAAGGAAAAGCGCACCAACGCGCTCAAGCCGATGAACTGCCCCTGCCACGTGCAGGTGTATAACCAAGGGCTGAAGTCCTACCGCGACCTGCCGCTGCGGCTCGCGGAATTCGGCTCCTGCCACCGCTACGAATCCTCGGGCTCCATGCACGGGCTGATGCGGGTGCGCGGCTTCGTGCAGGACGACGCGCATATCTTCTGCACCGAGGACCAGCTCGAGCAGGAATGCGCGGATTTCATCGCGCTCCTCGCCTCGGTCTACCACGACCTCGGCTTCGAGAAGTTCGACATCAAGCTCTCGACCCGACCTGAAACCCGCGTGGGTTCGGACGAGATCTGGGACAAGGCCGAGACCGCTCTGGAAAAGGCGATCCAGAAGGCCGGGGCCGAGTACACCGTCGATCCGGGCGAAGGCGCGTTCTACGGGCCCAAGCTCGACTTCAAGCTCACCGACGCGATCGGGCGCGAGTGGCAGTGCGGCACCTTCCAGGCCGACTTCAACCTGCCCGACCGGCTGGACGCGGAGTTCGTCAACGAGAAGGGCGACAAGGCGCGGCCCGTTATGCTGCACCGCGCGATCCTCGGCTCGTTCGAGCGGTTCCTCGGCATCCTGATCGAAAACCACGCCGGCCGCCTGCCGCTCTGGCTCGCGCCGCGCCAGGTCGTCGTGGCCTCGATCATCTCGGATGCCGACGACTACGTGCACGAGGTGGTCGCCGCGCTGAAGAAGGCGGGCATCCGCGCCGAGGCCGACACCCGCAACGAGAAGATCAACTACAAGGTGCGCGAGCACTCGGTCGGCAAGGTGCCGGTGATCCTCGCCATCGGCGGCCGCGAGGTCGAGGAGCGCACCGTCAGCCTGCGCCGCCTCGGCGAGAACCGCTCCGAGGTGCTGGCCCTCGACGAGGTGCTGGCGCGGCTCAAGGGCGAGGCGACGCCCCCGGACCTGCGCCGGGGCTAGAGCCCTTGGCGGTAGTTGCCGCCTTCTTCGATCACCGGGCGTTTCAACAGCGCCGGGTGATCCTCCAGAAGCCCGGCCACAGGCCGGGCTTTTTCGTCCTCGGAGAGCGCGCGCCACGTGGTCGAGGACCGGTTGATCGCCTTGTCGCCGAAGGTGGCGACGATCGCCGCGCGTTCTTCTGCCGCCAGCGGTTCGGCGCGCACGTCGACCAGAACCGGCTCATGCCCTTGCTCTTTCAGCGCCTTCATCGCGGCGCGCGTACGATCGCAGTTCTTCAGCCCGAGAACCCGCATCTTTCCCTCCACTTGTGATTTGCCTTTCCTGCACGCGACCTACTGTCCTTGGCAACCGCAAGGCGTGCGGTCGGACTTCAAGTGACGGGAGTAAGTGCCATGCCGAAGGGCACCGTGAAATGGTTCAACACCACCAAGGGTTATGGGTTCATCGCGCCGGAGGATGGCGGCAAGGACATCTTCGTCCACATCTCGGCGGTCGAGCGCTCCGGCCTTACCGGCCTCGCCGATGACGAGCCGGTGGAATTCGAGCTGATCGAGGGCCGGGATGGGCGCGAGATGGCGGGGAATTTGCGGAAGGTTTAGCGATAGGCCAACCGCTGCAGAGCCTCTCGGTAACTGTTGATGAGTTGAAATGTCGGCTGCGCATCGCGGAGCAAAACCTCACCATCGAATCCATCTTGGTCAGTCAGCCCACATATCTGCCTGACGTGTTTCAGTGTGTTGTCAGGCACATCAACACCTTCGCCATGATAAGCTATTGCGCCGACTTTTCGCTTATTCTTTACGACCGTTGTGCGGAAGAATCCCCTAACAGTCTTTTCCTCCCTAACAACAATATCTATTGAACCCTTAAATGGATTGTCAAAGTCAAAGCCGTGCTTGCTTATGATGTACCTCAACTCTCTAAACTTGATTGTCCTACTCAGTCGCGCAGAACGTCGAGAATTTTTTTCCAAGTATCTACCAAGGTAGGCTATCTCCGGACGCGGATGGCCTTGCTTGTCCATTTTTCTAACTGCAGCCTTGCTCTTGATGGAGTTGTCGGCGATTGACACCATCAAATCTTCAAAATCCTTTTGCCCAACTGTTATGGTACGCCCCATCCTATGCAGTTGAAGCAGCGCGCAAAGAAACGCCGTACGCTTGTTTGCGTCATGGAATGGATGATTCTTAATCAACCCATAAAGCAAAGATGCTATCCGCTCGTATTCACTCTTGTAAACAGTTACGCCTTGAAATCCCATCCACTGCCTCTCGACAGTAGATACCAGTCCATTAACAGATTTCGGACCAATCCCGCCAATTCCATAGTCTTGCTCCATAAAGTAGTCAGCAATACAGAAATGCGCCTCCAAAACGTCATCGTAGGTGAGCAGATGAGGCGCCTCAATATTACGGCCAAAGTCCGGGAGACTTTGGGATACTCGTTTCAATTCCTGGGCCAACGGCTTAGATAGTAACAGCATTTACTGCCACTCCCCCTTAAACTCCCGCCATTCCCTCGCACTCATCCCCGATGTCTCCTGAGTCACCTCCTCCCCAGCGAGCATCCGACGCAGGCACTCTACACCTGAAGCTGAAAGCGTCACCCCTCCGAGGCGATACTCCTCGAAGGCGCGGTAGGCGGCGGGCACCCAGTCCCTGACCATCTCGCAGATCGCATCCGCATAGACCCGGATCTCGTATTGCGCGTGGCTGTCGGCCCTGAGCCGCAGGAAGTGGAACAGGTTGTGCAGGTCCACCTTCCAGTACCACTGCGTGTAGATGTTGGCGGGCAGGTTCATCCGCGCCAGCTCGCGCGCGAGGCCCTGCTGGCCGTCGTCCGAGATCATCTGCTCGTAGTGGTCATAGGCGCGGTGCGCGTCCTCGCGCAGCCAGTCGAGCACGCGGGCCGATTCCTCCTCGCCCAGCACGTCGCCCCGGCCCTGGTTGTTCTGCGCCGACTGAGCGGCGAGGTCTTCGGCGCGGGGAATGTAGAACTCCCGGTCGAGGATCGAGTAGCGGGCGGAGTATTCGTTGACGTTGGCGGTGCGGTGGCGGATCCACTGGCGCGCGACGAAAACGGGCAGCTTCACGTGCAGCTTCAGCTCGCACATCTCGAACGGCGTCGAGTGCCAGTGCCGCATCAGGTAGCGGATCAGCCCCTCGTCGTTCTGCACGCTCTTGGTGCCGCGCCCGTAGCTGACCCTAGCGGCCTGGCAGATCGCGGCGTCGTCGCCCATGTAGTCGATCATCCGCACGAAGCCGTGGTCGAGCACCGGATGGGCCTTGTAGAGATGCTTTTCGGCGCCTTCGGAAACGGCGCGCAGCGTCTGTCGGGGGGTGGCGCGAAGATCCTCGATCTCGGCGCTCTGCTCGGGCGTCAGCGGCATTGTCGTCTCCTGTAACTCGTGGCTTGCGCCTGCATAGCCCCGTGGCCGGATTGGAACAATCGCCGAGCCGCCTGCCCGCGCCGCCGGCCCATGCGTTGACAGCTCCCACCCGGCCCCGGATGGTCGGGGTCAAAGAGCCTCAGGCCGAAGGGCAGCCCCGATGATCCGACCACTTTCCATTGCCGCATTGCTGCTGCTGACCGCCTGTGGCGACGGCCAGCCCTTCGAGTTCTCCGAAGAGGAAGTGACGGAGGAAGACGAGGAAGAGGAAGAGACCGGCGGCTTCGACGGCGACGGCACGCCGCCCGAGGGCACCGAAGGTCCCACGGCCGGGCCCGACGAGTCGATCTTCCGCACCGAGGCCGAGGATGGCGAGGGCGGCGGTTTCGTCACCGAGGTGATCTACAACGCCGCGAGCGACAGCTTCACCGTCGACAACATCGCCTTCGACGGCGATCGACCCTATCAGCGGCAGGACGGTTTCGACAGCCTCGCGGGCTATGCACTCTATGCCAGTGTCGGCACGCCCGACGACGATCTCGTCGTGCGCGACCCGGTGATCGACCCGCGCACCGGCGAGACGGTCGATCAATTCGACTACCGCGCGATCTACGGCGTCAGCCGCGACCAGGTCCGGGTCGACGGCAAGCTGGAGCCGCGCTCGCGCTTTGCCATCGTGCGCACCGGCAGCTATCGCAGCTACGGCTTCGGCGGCTTTCTCTACGAGCGCAATGGCGGCGTCGAGCTGCCGCAGAACGGCCAGGCGGTGTTCGCGGGCGACTATGCGGGGATGCGCGTCTTCGCCGGTGCCGGCGGCCTCGAATACACCACCGGCGACATCGAGATCGCGGTGGATTTCGAGGATTTCAATTCGGGCGAAGGGGTCCGCGGCGTGATCGACAACCGCCAGGTCTTCGATTCGAACGGCAACCCTCTGACGCTGGGCGGCGGCGACGAGGCGCTGGTCGCGCCGACGCTGATCTTCGATGTCGGCCCCGGCGCGCTGCGCGACAATGGCGAGATCGGCGGCACGCTGTCGAGTCGGCGGGTGCTCGAGGACGGCAAGGTCGAGATCTATGAATCCGGCACCTATCTGGGGATCATCGGCGGTGAGGCCGAAGAGATCGTCGGCATCGTGGTGATCGACTCGGACGACCCGCGCTTCGACGACGTCACCGCGCGCGAGACCGGCGGCTTCATCGTCTACCGGTGATGCGCCTCGGATCGCTCTGCCTCGCGGCCGCGCTCTGGCTCGGCGCTTCGGCCATGGCCGCGCCGGTGGAGATCGGCCCGGACGCGATGCGCCGCCTCGCGGCCGAGGCGCTGGCGGCGGGTCAGGTCGAGACCGCGCAGGCCCTGACACGGGCGCTGCTGACGCGCGATCCCGAAGACGCCACGGCGCTGATCCTCGCGGCCGAGGCGGCGGTGCGGGCCGAGGACTGGGCCGGCGCGGCGCGGCTCGCCGCCGCAGCGCATGGTCGGGTCGAGGGGCCGGCGCGGTTCCGCGCGGCGCGTCTCGCGGCCTTCGCGCTGACGCAGCAGGGTCGCTTCACCCGCGCCCAGATCTGGCTGCGCCGCGCCAGCCCGGACGCGCCCGACGCCGCCGCCCGCACCGGGCTGGCTGCGGATTACCGCGCCGTGGCGGCGCGCAACCCTCTGGCGCTGCGGCTCGGCTTCGGCGTGGCGCCCTCCTCGAACGTCAATGGCGGCAGCCGTTCCGAAACGCTGAGCCTGCCGGGCCTGCCGGTGGAGCTGGAGCTGTCCGGCGCGGCGCGGGCGCTGTCGGGCACGGCGGTGACCGGGTCGGCCGGGGCGCGCTACGGAATCGCCGCCCCCGCCCTGCCCGGCCCGGCCTGGATCGACCTGCAAGCGGAAGGGCGCGGCTACCTGCTGAGCGACAGCGCACGGCGGCAGGCCCCGGAGGCGCGCGGCGCGGATTTCGCCCAGGCTGCGTTGCTGCTCGGGCTGACGCAGCGGTTCGAGCGCCCAGAGATGCCGATCGATCTTTCGGTCGAGGTGGCGCGCCACTGGTACGGCGGTGACCCCTATGTCGACACGCTGCGCTTCGGGCTGGCCCGGCCGTTGCTGCGCCAGCCACGCGCGCGGCTCGATCTGGCGCTCGCCGCGCAATACAGCAACCGGCTAGACACCGGGACCGATTGGTGGACGCCCACCCTGAGGCTGGCCTGGTCGCAACGCCTCGACAATGCCGACGGCCTCGGGCTAAGCGCGCGGCTGCGCCGCCAGACCGGCGATGCGCCCGATCTGGCGCATGACGGGCTGACACTCGGGATCGATTACGACGTCGCCAGACCGCTGGGTCCCGCACGGCTCGGCTTCGGCGTCGAGGCCGAATGGCGCGATTATCCCGAAAGCCGCTACAGCTTGGACGGCCGCCAAGACGCGGAGTTGCGGCTCGAGGGCCGGGTCGCCCTGCCCGGCCAGGAGCGCTATGGCTTCTACCCCGAGATCGGTATCGAGACGCGGCGCAGCTGGTCGGATGTCGATCTCTTCGACGAAGAGGCAGCGACCCTCAGCCTCGGGCTGCGCTCCGCCTTCTGAGCCTGCCGCACTGGCAGCGCACGTGTCGCGTGCTAGGCTCCGCCGCGTCGCGCAAGACCGCGCATGAGAGGGAGACCGCCGCGATGGCATTGAAATATCTGCACACCATGGTCCGGGTGAAGGATCTCGAGAAGAGCATGGCCTTCTACGAGCTTCTCGGGCTCAGGGAGACCAGCCGCAAGGAGAGCGAGGGCGGTCGCTTTACCCTCGTGTTCATGGCGCCCCCCGGACAGGAGGAATGCCCCGTCGAGCTGACCTGGAACTGGGATGGCGACGACGGGCTGCCTTCCGACAGCCGTCATTTCGGGCATCTCGCCTATCGCGTGGACGACATCTACGAGACCTGCCGCCACTTGCAAGAGAACGGGGTAACCATCAACCGCCCCCCGCGCGACGGGCACATGGCCTTCGTCCGTTCGCCCGATAACATCTCGATCGAGCTTCTGCAGGCCGGCGACGCGCTGGCGCCGCAGGAGCCATGGGCGAGCATGGAGAACACGGGCCACTGGTAGGCCCGTTCCCCTCGCGCCGGATTGGCGCGGGGGTCAGTAGATATAGCGGATCTGCTCGGTCCAGTAGCGTTCGATCCGCCGCAGCGACATGGTGATGTCGTCTATACCGGACTGGTCGAGCACGCCGCGAGACAGCATACCCGCGGCGTGGCTCGCAAACAGCTTGTCGACGATGTCGCGGATGCGCCGCCCCTGTTCGGTCAGCCGCACGCGGACCGAGCGCCGGTCGATCTGGCATCGCTGGTGATGCATGTATCCCGCCTCGACCAGCTTCTTGAGGTTGTAGCTGACATTGCTGCCTTGGTAGTAGCCGCGCGATTTCAACTCGCCCGCCGTGACCTCGTTATCGCCCACATTGAAGAGCAGCAGCGCCTGCACCGCGTTGATCTCGATCACGCCTATGCGTTCGAATTCATCCTTGATGACGTCGAGCAGCAGCCGGTGCAGCCGCTCCACCAATGTCAGGCTATCGAGATAGCTCGCCATGAAGGCCGTGTCGCGCGCCCCGCGCAGCGCCGGTTCCAGGGAGGAATGCACGCTCATCGTCAACTCTCCGTTCTGCCCGCCCGAAGGCAGGAATGTCGGAGAATGACGAAGAAACGGTTAAATTGCGCGACCTTGCACCTGCCCGGCCCTGCCTCAGCGCGGCCGGGTCACTCCGCGCGCGCCTTCTGCGATCTCGGCCACGAGCGCCGCGTAGCGCTCGGGCACCGGCAGGGAACCGGCGACCCAGCCATAGATGTCGTGATCGTTCTCCGAAAGCAGCCGGTCGTAGAGCGCAAGCCCCTCATCCGACATCCCCGAGAGGCGACGCGTGGCGAAATCCTGAAGGATCAGGTCCATTTCCTTGATTCCGCGCCGCATCGAGCGCATCCGCAGCCGCCGTTCGCGGGTCTCGCGCGGCTCGTCCAACGGTGCGGCGGGTTCGATCGGCAACCCGGTCACGAGGTTGCCTCGCCCACGCGCTTCAAACGCTTCTCCAGCGTCGCCATGCGCTCGGCCGCCCGCATCATTTCAGCGCGCAGCACCCGCATTTCCGAGAGGATCTCCGACACCGCCGGCGGCGTGGCTTCGGTCGCGGCCGGCGCCTCGGGCCCGTCACCACGCCCAGTCAGCAGCCAACTCAGCGACACGTTGAGCATCCCTGCCAGCATCTGCAGCCGGTTGGCGCGTGGCTCGTCCATGTCGTCTTCCCAGGCCTGCAGCGTCCCGACCTCGACGCCGAGCTGCGTCGCCAGCGCCTCCTGGCTAAGCCCGGCCCCCTCGCGCGCGCCTGCCAGCCGGTCGCCGAAGGTGGCGGCCGTCTCGCTGTAATAGCCCTCTTCCTGCATCGCGCATCCTCCTGCCCAGCGACCGCTTGATGGCGGCCCGCCCCCGCCATATGACACTCGCGGGGCGCGGTTTCCAGTCACGGGCGCGACCTGTCACACCCGACCAGCGACATCGGAGCCGCCATGCCCTTCCTGTCCGACACCCTCGCGCGGGTGAAGCCTTCGCCCACCATCGCCATGACCAACAAGGCGGCCGAGCTAAAGGCGCAGGGGCGCGACATCATCGGCCTCTCGGCCGGCGAGCCCGATTTCGACACCCCGGCCAACATCGCCGAGGCCGGGGGCCGCGCCATCGCCGAGGGCAAGACCCGCTATACCGCCGTCGACGGCATCCCCGAGCTGAAACGCGCGATCTGCGCCAAGTTCAAGCGCGACAACGATCTCGATTACACACCGAGCGAGGTGAGCGTCGGCACGGGCGGCAAGCAGGTACTCTACAACGCGCTGATGGCGACGCTGAACCCGGGCGACGAGGTGATCATCCCCGCCCCCTACTGGGTCAGCTATCCCGATATGGTGCTGCTCGCCGGCGGCACGCCGGTCACCGTGGCCTGCGGGATCGAGACCGGTTACAAGCTGACGGCCGAGACCCTCGAGGCGGCGATCACGCCGAACACCAAGTGGTTGCTGTTCAACTCGCCCTCGAACCCGACCGGCGCCGGCTACAGCCATGACGAGCTGAAGGCGCTCACCGACGTGTTGCTGCGCCACGACCATGTCTGGGTGATGACCGACGACATGTACGAACACCTCGCCTTCGGTGATTTCCGTTTCACGACGCCGGCGCAGGTCGAGCCCGGCCTCAAGGATCGCACGCTCACCGTCAACGGCGTCTCCAAGGCCTATGCGATGACCGGCTGGCGCATCGGCTATGCTGCGGGGCCCGAACCGCTGATCCGCGCCATGGCCAAGTTGCAGTCGCAATCCACCTCGAACCCCTGTTCGGTAAGCCAGTGGGCCGCCGTGGAGGCGCTCGACGGGCCGCAGGACTTCATCGCCCCGAACAACGCGGTGTTCCAGAGGCGGCGCGATCTGGTGGTGGCGGGACTAAACGCCGCGCCCGGCGTGACCTGCCCGGTGCCGGACGGGGCCTTCTACGTCTATCCCGACATCTCGGGCTGCATCGGCAAGACCAGCACCGGCGGCACGGTGATCGCCGATGACGAGGCCTTCGCCACGGCGCTGCTGGAAGAGGAAGGCGTGGCCGTCGTGTTCGGCGCGGCCTTCGGCCTTTCGCCGAATTTCCGGGTCAGCTACGCTACTTCGGACGCGGCGCTGGAGGAGGCCTGTGGCCGCATCCGCCGCTTCTGCGAGGGGCTGCGATAACCCGAAGGGGGCGCCATGACGGACCTGTCCGGCTATTATTTCCGGGTCAAGGACTCGGGCGGCATCATGTTCCGCATCGGCGACGAGACGCGGCACCGTCGGGTCGAGCTCGAACAGCTGGCCACGATCAACACGCGCAATGGCGAAATCCGCTCTCAGGGCAATCGCGAACTTGCACCGGAAGATCGGGCCGCCGCCGAGGCTTGGCTCGAACAGCGCCGGGAGGTCCTCGCGGCGCGGCAGATCGACGATATCCGCCGCGCCATCGATCACCTGAACCTTACCGCGCATTGGGCCCAGAGCCAGGCCAGCGAGGCCGAGTTGGAAGCGGTGACGGAGCCGCTGCTCTTGGCCATGCACGATCTGCGCATGATCCTCGTGCGCAAGAAGGCTGAAAGGGTCGAGGCAGCGCGGACGCGGCCCACGGAGACCGGTTGAGCCTCAGTCGCGCTGCCTGCGGCCCTTGCCACGGAACACGCGCCACAGATAGAGCGCGACGATCACCGCGATGACGCCATTGGTCACCGGGTTCAGCCACACCTGCACGCGCTCGTATTGCGCCTCGAGCAGGTAGCCCGCACCGAACAGCCCGCCGACCCAGATCAGCGACCCGGCGGTGGTATAGGTCAGGAACTTGATCAGCCCCATGTGCTGGAGCCCGGCGGGCACCGAGATCAGAGTCCGTACCGTCGGGATCATCCGCCCGAAGAAGATCGCCGCCGCGCCGTGACGCTCGAACCAGCCCAGCGCCCGTTCAACGTCGTCGCAGGACAAGGTCAGCCAGCGGCCATAACGGTCGACGAGGCGCATCAACCGGTCGCGCCCGAGCCTGCGGCCGATCTCGTACCAGATCCATGCTCCGGCCACCGAGCCGATCAGCCCGGCGATGAGGGTGAGCACCGGCCGCGCCTCACCGGTTGCGGCGTTGTAACCCGCGAGCGGCATCACCAGCTCGGAAGGGATCGGCGGGAACACGTTTTCGAGGAACATGAGCGCAGCAACGGCGAAAGCGCCTCCGGCGGCGATCCAGCTGGTAATGAAATCGAACATGCCCCGCCAACCAGCGGGCCCGCCGGGTGGTTCCTAGGCGGACCCGATCCGTACCGACCGCGACCAGAACCGCCACAGCAGCGTCGATGCCGCCAGACCCAGACCGACGACCAGACCGAGCCAGACCCCGGCCGCGCCAAGACCGAGCGGAAAGCCCAGCAAATAGCCAGCCGGCATGCCGATGAGCCAGTAGCTGATCGCGGCGAACACCATCGGCACGCCGGTATCCTGCACCCCGCGCAACAGGCCCAGCGCCATCACCTGCAACGCATCGACGATCTGGAACAGTGCCGCCAGCGACAAGAGCGTGATGCCGGTCGCCACGACCGCGTCACGCGCCGGATCGCCCGGATCGACGAAGGCCGCAACAAAGGGCTCCGGCATCGTCACGAAAATCAGACCGACGAGACCGGCAGAGACCACCGATAGCGCCACGCCCGACTGGCCGATCATCCGGAGCGCCGCCTCGTCGCGCCGTCCCAGTGCCCGGCCGGCCCGCACCGTGGCGGCTTGGCTCAGCCCGACCTGTATCATGAAGGCAACCGAGGTGATCTGCAGCGCGATGCCATGCGCCGCCAGCGGCACCTCACCGATCCAGCCGACCATCACGCCGGTGGCGACGAAGAGACCGCCCTCTGCGAGGCTGGTCAGGCCGATCGGCACGCCCAGCCGTACCACCTGCCCCAGCACGTCTAGATCGGGCCGCCACAGGCGCCGCACGAGGTCATATTCCGGCAGGCGCCGCAGCGCGTAGGCCAGGAGCACCAGCGCCTGCAGCATCGCCATCGACAGCGAGGCGATGGCCGCGCCGCGGATGCCCAGCTCGGGGGCGCCCCAATTGCCGAAGATCAGCGCGTAGTTGAGAAGCGCGTTGCAGACCGCCATTCCCAACGTGCTCCACAACAGCACCGCCGTGTGCTCGAGCGCCGAAAGGAAGGAGCGCATCACCATCGCCACCAGCCCCGGCACCATGGCCCAGGCGGCGATCCGCAGATAGGCCTCGCCCGCCGCCGCAACCTCGGGCTCCTGTCCCAGCGCTAGGAACAGATCCTCGGCCCACATCAATGGCGGCACGAAGACGGCGGCATAGATCATCCCGACCCAGATCCCCATGCGCGTCACGCGCCGCACCCGCACCGGATCACCGGCCTCCGCGGCGGTCGCCACCACCGGCATCACCGCCCAAGCAAAGCCCGCGCCGACGATGAAGATGAGGAAATAGAGCGAGGTCGCCAGCGTTGCCGCGGCCAGCGCGGTAACATCGTACCAGCCGAGCATCACCGTGTCGGTGACGTTCATCGCCATCTGCGCGAGGTTCGAGCCGATCAACGGCAGCGCCAGCACGAGCAGGCGACGCCCGTGCTGGGTGCGGGTGAGCGCCTCGAAAGGCCTGTCGGTGGAAGCGGTGAGGTCAGCTTGGGTCATGCATGTTCCCTACGTCGCCCCCGCCGTTCGCGTCCAGTTCGGGATTGTACCGGTGACGCCTCGGGCGGGTTCAGCCCCCGAGCACCTCGCGCCACGAATGGACAGGCGCGAAGCCCAGCATCCGCTTGGCCTTGTCGTTGGCATAGAAGGTCTCGGTCTCGCCCATGTCGCGTCTAACCTCCACGCCCTCATAGAATTGCGCCCGCACCTCGGCATTGCTCAAGCCCACCGACAGATCGTCGTTCGAGACGTTGAAGACCTCGAAGCCGAGCCCATCGGTCCTCAGGCAGCGCTCGACCATCTGGCCGAGATCGCGAGCGTCGATATAGGCGAAGATATTGCGCCGACGGAGTGCGGGCTCCTGCATGTAGGCCGGGAACTTCTCTGCATATTCATGCGGCTCGATCACGTTGTTGATCCGCAGCCCATAGATGTCGAAACCGGTGCGGGCCTGAAAGCTCCTTGCCGTCGCCTCGTTCACCACCTTCGACATGGCGTAGCTGTCCTGCGGCACGGTTGGGTGCTCCTCGTCCACCGGCAGATAGGCGGGCTTCACCTCGCCGTCGTGGAAGCAGACGCCGTAGGTCGTCTCGGACGAGGCGAAGACCACTTTGCGGATGCCGAGCTTCGCTGCCGCATCCAGCACGTTGTAGGTGCTCATCACGTTTACGCGGTAGGTCTCGTTGTCGGGTCTGAGCAGGATCCGCGGCACGGCGGCGAAATGCACGATCGCGTCGTAGCGCGGCACGCCCGTCCCCGGCTCCAACTCGTCGAAGCCGGCATAGGCATGGGCCGCATTGAAGACCTGCCCGGCATCGGTAAGGTCGCAGATCAGGTTGTCGACGCCCGGATGATCGAGCGGCACGAGATCGAGATTGGTGACGCGGTGGCCGCGCTCCAGCAGATAGGGAATGGCGTGGCGGCCGGCCTTGCCGGCGCCGCCGGTGAACAGGATGCGCATGGTGTCCTCCCTCGCGTCTTGCTCCTCTGTTCATAGTATGGCCCCATTCCGGCGCAACCCGGAGGAGAGAGAATGACCAAGTTCCTGCTGGCCGCCTCGGCGGCGCTGCTGGCTGTGCCCGCGACGGCGCAGAACCGCATCGACCTCGTGCGGCCCGATGCGCCCGAACTCGCCGCCCATGGCGATCATGTCGTCGGCGTCACCACGATGAGCTTCACGAGAGAGGGCGTGCCTGACGTGGCGCGTGCGACCGAAGACGGCGTCGAAACCTATGACCGCGAAATCACCGTCGAGATCTGGTACCCGGCGGCCGAGGGCACCGAGCCGGGCGGCAGCTACACGGCGCTGCTGCGCGATGGCATGACCGAGGTGCAGCTGGCGGGCCGCGCCGCGCGCGATGCCGATCCGGCGATGGAGGGCGATTTCCCGCTGGTCCTCGTCTCGCATGGCTATCCCGGCAACCGCTTTCTCATGAGCCACCTCGCCGAGAACATCGCCACCAAGGGCTATGTCGTAGCCTCGATCGACCATCCGGATTCGACCTATGACGACATGGGGGCCTTCGGCTCGACGCTGGTGAACCGGCCCCGCGACCAAGCCTTCGTGCTGGCGCGCATGGCCGAGCTCGACGATCCGATCGGCGCCATCACCGACGGCGACACCGCGGCGGTCATCGGCTACTCGATGGGAGGCTACGGCGCGCTGATCTTCTCCGGCGCTGGGCTCACCGAGGATTTCCGGGCCTCGCGCTATGCACCGCCGCAGGAGCTTTTGGAAATCAACGCGATGGGCGCTGACACCATGGCCGATCTACCCGACGACCGGGTCAAGGCCGTGGTCGCCATCGGCCCTTGGGGCCGCAACCGCGACGCTTGGAACGCGGAGGGGCTCGGGGCGATCGAGACGCCGCTGATGCTCATCGCGGGCGGGGTGGACGACGTGTCGGGCTATGACGCGATCCGTTCGATCTTCGATGAGACGGTCGGCACCGAGCGGCATCTGCTGACCTTCGACAACGCCAACCACAACGCCGCCGCACCGATGCCCGCGCCGGAGGAAAGCTGGGCCGTCTCGGAAAGCCTCGGCTACGCCCCCTTCGACCATTACGCCGATCCGGTCTGGGACACGGTGCGGATGAACAACGTGACCCAGCATTTCGTGACCGCCTTCCTCGACCTGCACCTCAAGGGCGAGGCGGAAAAGGCCCGGTATCTCGACCTCGTGCCCGACAGCGCCGACGCGGTCTGGGATCGGGCCGAAGACGGCACGCCGAACGAGGCCGACAGCTACTGGGCGGGCTTTCCCGAGCGCACGGCTAGGGGCCTGCGCTTTGAAACCCTCGCCCAAGGCGAATGAGCGACGGCCGCCCGCCCCTGGCGGGCGGCCTCCCAGCGGGCAACGCGTATTCGATGGGCAAAGCCGCCGCAGGCGTGGCTTCGTCGCGCCACGGGACAAAATGTGAACCTGCCGGCTGCGCCGTACCGTTGCCCCCGGCCCCGCCTCCGGGTTATATGGCCGGCACCCCAGAACAAGAGCAGTGCCCATGCCCGACGATCTCCTCTCCGGCGCCGAGCCCGCCTACGACGCCTCCTCCATCGAAGTCCTCGAGGGGCTGGAGCCGGTCCGCAAGCGGCCCGGCATGTATATCGGCGGCACCGACGAACGGGCGCTGCACCACCTCGTGGCCGAGGTGCTCGACAACTCCATGGACGAGGCCGTCGCCGGCTACGCCAACCGGATCGAGGTCGAGCTTCTGGCCGACTACTCCGTCGTCATCCGCGACAACGGTCGCGGCATCCCGATCGACCCGCACCCCAAGTTCCCGGGCAAATCGGCGCTGGAAGTGATCCTCTGCACGCTGCACGCGGGCGGCAAGTTCTCGGGCAAGGCCTACCAGACCTCCGGCGGTCTGCACGGCGTCGGGGCCTCGGTGGTCAACGCGCTGTCCGACAGCATGGTCGTGCAGGTCGCGCGCAACCGCGAGCTCTACGAGCAGAGCTTCTCGCGCGGCGTGCCGCAGGGGCCGGTAGCCAAGATCGGCGCCGCCCCGAACCGGCGCGGCACCACCGTGACCTTCCACGCCGACGAGGAGATCTTCGGCCACCACCGCTTCAAGCCGGCGCGGCTGCTGAAGATGGTACGCTCTAAGGCCTATCTCTTCTCCGGCGTCGAGATCCGCTGGAAAAGCGAGATCGACGACGGCGAAACCCCGCGCGAGGCCAGCTTCCACTTCCCCGGCGGCCTCGCCGACTACCTCGCCGAAACGCTGGGCAAGTCCTCGACCTATGCCGACAAGCCCTTCGCAGGCACGGTCGAGTTTTCCGAGAAATTCAACGTGCCCGGAAAGGTCGAATGGGCGGTGAACTGGACGCCGTCGCGCGACGGCTTCACCCAGTCCTACTGCAACACCGTGCCGACCCCCGAGGGCGGCACACATGAGTCCGGCTTCTGGGCCGCGATCCTCAAGGGCATCCGCGCCTATGGCGAGCTCGTCAACAACAAGAAGGCCGGCCAGATTACCCGCGAGGACCTGACCACGGGCGGCTGCGCGCTTGTCTCGTGCTTCATCCGCGAGCCGGAATTCGTGGGCCAGACCAAGGACCGTCTCGCCACCACCGAGGCGCAGCGCCTCGTCGAGAACTCGGTCCGCGACCATTTCGACAACTGGCTCGCCTCGGACACCAAGTCGGCGGGCGCGATCCTCGACTTCCTTGTGCTGCGCGCCGAGGAACGGCTCCGGCGCAAGCAGGAAAAGGAGACCGCCCGCAAGACCGCGACCAAGAAACTGCGGCTGCCGGGCAAGCTGGTCGACTGCTCGACCAATGCGCGCGAGGGGACCGAGCTCTTCATCGTCGAGGGGGACTCGGCGGGCGGCTCCGCCAAGATGGCCCGCGACCGCAAGACGCAGGCGCTGCTGCCGCTTCGGGGCAAGATCCTCAACGTGCTCGGCGCGGCCTCCTCGAAGCTTGGCTCGAACCAGGAGATCAACGACCTGACCCAAGCGCTGGGCGTCGGCCTCGGCACCAAGTTCAACGTCGACGATCTGCGCTATGAGAAGGTCATCATCATGACCGACGCCGATGTCGACGGCGCGCATATCGCGGCGCTCCTGATGACCTTCTTCTTCAGCCAGATGCGGCCGATGATCGACCACGGCCACCTGTATCTCGCCTGTCCGCCCCTCTATCGGCTGACCCAAGGGGCCAAGCGCCTCTACGTCGCCGACGACGCGGAGAAGGAGCGGATGATGCAGAAGGGCCTTGGCGGCAAAGGCAAGATCGACGTGCAGCGCTTCAAGGGTCTGGGCGAGATGGACGCCAAGGACCTCAAGGAGACGACCATGGACCCCGGCTCGCGCAAGCTGATCCGGGTGTCGATCAACGACGAGGAGCCGGGCGAGACAGCCGACCTCGTGGAGCGGCTGATGGGCAAGAAGCCGGAGCTACGGTTCCAGTACATCCAAGAGAATGCGCGGTTCGTAGAAGAGCTGGACGTCTAGGGATCAACTCTCCGGATGGGACCGGATCTGCCATCTCTTGGTTGCCGGATCCTGCTTTACGGTCCCATCCGCCTGCATGAGAGCAAGCACAGAACGAGATACGTGTCCCTGATGCTCGACATGCCCGAAATAGATGCCCAAGGCGCGACCGATATCAGAGTTTCGAAGGCCCTCTGTTGGACCGTTGACAAGCACTGACCAGACCGCGGATTTAAGGTCAGCAATAGCCCGCTGGGCGCGCTGATAGGCATCGTCATTTATGATCATGGATAGTTCCTATTTACCTCCAGAAATAGATCACCCATCGACGACGCTATCGTCAAGGTTGCTGGCTCTGTAGCCGAATGCCATGTCAAAATAAGGCTACGCCACCACCCCGTGATCCATCCGGACCACCCGATCCATCCGCGCGGCCAGCTCCAGATTGTGCGTCGCGATCAGCGCCGAAAGTCCCGTTCCCCGGACCAGCGCCATCAGCGCATCGAACACCCGGTCGGACGTGTCGGGGTCCAGGTTGCCAGTGGGCTCGTCAGCCAGCAGCAGCCGCGGCGCGTTGGCGAGCGCGCGGCAGAAGGCCACCCGCTGCTGCTCTCCCCCCGACAGCGCCGCCGGACGGTGATCGGCGCGGGGGCCGACGCCGACCTGCTCCAGAAGCTCACGCGCCCGGGTCTCGGCCTCGCGGCGCGGCGTGCCGGCGGCCAGCTGCGGCAGGGTGATGTTCTCCAGCGCTGAGAACTCGGGCAGCAGGTGGTGGAACTGGTAGATGAAGCCGACATCGGCGCGGCGTACCTGCGTGCGGCGGCGATCCGACAGCTTGGCCATCTCCTGCCCGCCGATGGCGACATGGCCCGCATCGGGCGTGTCGAGAAGCCCCGCGATGTGCAACAGCGTCGACTTGCCCGCGCCCGAAGGCGCGACCAGCGCCACCACCTCGCCGGGCCGGATTTCCAGATCCGCGCCGCGCAGCACCTGCACCTCCGAGGGCTTGCCCTTGTTGTAGGTCTTGGTGAGCCCCGAGAGCTTCAGGATCGGTTCACTCATAGCGCAGCGCCTCGACCGGGTTCATCCGCGCCGCGCGGCGGGCGGGAAACAGCGTGATGACCCATGACAGGGTCAGCGAAAGGGCCACCGCGGAGATCACGTCGCCCAACTCCAACTTGGCGGGCAATGCATAGATGCCGCGGATCGACGGGTCCCAGACGCCGCCGCCGGAGAAGTAGTTCACCGCCGCGAAGATCGGGTCGATCCAGATCGCGAAGGCGCAACCGAGGATCACGCCCAGCAGCGTGCCGATGGTGCCGATGCCCGCACCGCAGATGAAGAACACCCGCAGCACCGAGCCCTCGGTCAGCCCCATGGTGCGCAGGATGCCGATATCGCGGCCCTTGTTCTTCACCAGCATGATCAGGCCGGAGATGATGTTCATCGACGCGATCAGCACGAGGATCGACAGGATCACGAACATCACGTTGTCCTCGACCGTAAGCGCGCGCAGGAACGCGCCCGCGCTGTCGCGCCAGGTCCACAGGAACGCGGTCGGTCCCGCCACATCGAGGATCTCGGGCAGAAGCTCCTGCACGTTGTCGGGATCCTCGACCATTACCTCGATCTCGCCCGCCACGCCGTCGCGGTTGAAGAAGAGCTGCGCCTCCGACAGTGGCAGGTAGGCCCGTGTGCGGTCGATGTCGTAGCGCCCGGCGGTGAAGATGTAGGTCACCTCGTAGGCCGAGACGCGCGGGCTCTGTCCCATCGGGGTCTGCGCACCGTTGGGCGAGATGATCCGCACCTTGTCGCCGATCACCACGCCAAGCTCGCGCGCCACGCCCGAGCCCAGCGCGATCCCCTCCCCGAAGCGGGCGATGTCGCCGATGCCGGTCTCGGGATCGGCGATGCGCGGCAGCGAGGCGAGGTCCTCGGCCCGGATGCCGTAGACCTCGACGCCCGCATTGCTCGCCTCGAAGCTCGCCATCACCTGCCCGCGCACCACCGGGGCGGCGCGGGTGACGCCGTCGATCTGCATGAGCCGCTCCGAAAGGTCCTCGTAATCCTCGATTACCCGGCGGGTAATGTCGGTGCCCTCGATGACGCTGTCCTGATAGACGGTGACATGGGCGTTGGCGCCGAGGATCGTGTCGATGAACTCCTCGCGGAAGCCCGCGCGCACCGACAGCGTCGCGATCAGCGCGAAGACTGCCAGCGTGATGCCGACAAGGCTGATCCAGGTCATGACGCTGACCCCGCCCTCGGCGCGGCGGGCGCGGATATAACGCCAGGCGATCATCCACTCGAAGGCGGAAAACGGGGCGGTGCGGTTGGCCATGGGCGGGTCCTGTCAAATGCGCGCGGACCTTGGGGGCGAGCGCGATCGGGGTCAAGCCGCGACGCTGCCGCCTCACGCCACGGTGTCGGCGCTTGACGCGAGAGCCGGCGCCGGGTCAGCTTGGTCCGGGGGATGTCATGGGCGTGACGCAGACGCCGCGCAGCATGGCCGCATTTGGGGAGGAGCGTCGATGCGCGCCGTGATCTGCCGCGCCTATGGCGGCACGGAACACCTTGAGATCGTCGAACGCGCGCTGCCCGAACCGGGGCCGGGCGAAATCCGCGTCAGGCTCTGCGCCGGCTCGGTCAGCGCCGGTGACTGGCGCATCCGCTCGCTCAGCGTGCCGGCGGGCTACGGCCTCGTGGTGCGGCTGGCCTTCGGCTGGAGCGGCCCGCGCCAGCCGGTGCTGGGCACCGCATTTTCCGGCATCGTCGAGGCTGTGGGCGAAGGCGTGACCCGCTTCGCCCCGCATGACGAGGTGTTCGGCTCCACCGGCATGAAGATGGGCGCCCATGCCGAGGCGGTGGTGCTGTCCGAAACGGGGGCGGTGGTCCACAAGCCGCATGTGCTGAGCCACGCGCAGGCGGCCGCCCTTCCCTTCGGCGCCAGCACCGCGTTGCAGTTCCTGCGCGACAAGGGGCGGCTGCGATCCGGCGAACGGCTCTGCGTCGTCGGCGCCGCGGGCGCGGTGGGCACGGCGGCGGTGCAGATCGGCCGCGCGATGGGCGCGCATGTGACGGCGGTGTGCTCGACGGCCAATGCCGATCTCGTGCGCGATCTCGGCGCGCGGGAGGTGATCGCCCATGACGAGGACGAAGAGCCCTTTGCGATTCCGGACCGCTTCGACGTGATCCTCGACACCATCGGCCGGGCGCCGATGCGGGACCGGATCCGGGCGCTGGCGCCGAAGGGGCGGCTGCTGGTGGTCAGTGGCGGCATGTCGGACGCGCTTCGCGCGCCCCTGCCCCGGGCCGGCGGCCGGCGCGTAAAGGGCGGCGTCGCGCAGGAAAGCCGCGCCGACATGGAAGAGATCGCCCGGCTGGTCGAGGCGGGCGATCTGCGCGCCGTCATCGACAGCCGCTATGCCCTGTCGGATATCGCGCGGGCCTATGACCGGGTCGCCACGGGCCGCAAGCGCGGCGCCGTGGTGCTCGACCCGGACGAGGGCTGAACCTCAGATATAGGCGTAGATCCGGGCGATCTTCTCCACCGCTTGCTCGGGCGGCAGCTCCTCGCTTTCGCCGGTACGGCGCGAGACCAGTTCGACCACGCCGTTCTTCAGCCCCTTCGGGCCGACGGTGATCCGCCATGGCAGGCCGATCAGGTCCATCGTGGCGAACTTGGCACCGGCGCGCTCGTTGCGGTCGTCATAGAGCGGGTCGAGGCCCAGCGCCTGCAGGCCGGCATAGATGCCCGCGCAGGCCGCGTCGGTCTCGGCGTCGCCCTGACGCAGGTTGACGATGCCGACATGGAATGGGGTCACCCCTTCGGGCCAGATGATGCCCTTCTCGTCATGGCTCGCTTCGATGATCGCACCCACCAGGCGGCTGACGCCGATGCCGTGAGAGCCCATTTCGACCGGCACACGCTGACCTTCGGCATTGGTCACGGTCGCGCCCATCGCCTCGGAGTACTTGGTGCCGAAATAGAAGATCTGGCCGACCTCGATCCCGCGCGAGGAGCGACGGCGCTCTTCGGGCACCTCATTGAACAGCGCCGGGTCATGGGTCTCGTCGGTGCGCGCATAGGGGGCCGTCCACTCGGAGACGATCTCCTTGAGCTGGTTCGGGTCCTCGTAGTTCACCACGCGGTCGGCGAGCTGCAGGTCGAGGATCGCGCTGTCGTAGAACACCTCGCTCTCGCCGGTCTCGGCCAGCACTAGGAACTCATGCGTGTTCTCGCCGCCGATCGGGCCGCTGTCGGCGCGCATCGGGATCGCCTTCAGGCCCATCCTCTCATAGGTGCGCAGGTAGCTCACCATGTGGCGGTCGTAAGCCTCCAGAGCGCTCTCGCGGTCGACGTCGAAATTGTAGCCGTCCTTCATCAGGAACTCGCGGCCGCGCATCACGCCGAAGCGCGGGCGCATCTCGTCGCGGAACTTCCACTGGATGTGGTACAGCGTCTTGGGCAGGTCGCGGTAGGACGAGACGTAGCTGCGGAAGATGTCGGTGATCATCTCCTCGTTGGTGGGGCCGTAAAGCAGGTCGCGGCCATGCCGATCCTTGATCCGCAGCATTTCCTCGCCATAGGCCTCGTAGCGCCCGGATTCCCGCCATAGATCCGCCGATTGCAGGGTCGGCATCAGCAGCGGGATATGCCCGGCCTTCTGCTGTTCCTCGTCGACGATGCGCTCGATGTTGCGCAGCACCTTCAGACCCAGCGGCAACCAGGAATAGATGCCGACGGCAGCCTGCTTGATCAGGCCCGCGCGCAGCATGTAGCGATGGCTGACGATCTGCGCCTCGGCGGGCGTTTCCTTGAGCACGGGCAGGAAATAGCGGGTCAGGCGCATCGGGAGATCCTATTTTCAGGGGCCGGGTCGGCGGCGGGGCGGACGAATCCCCCTGTAGGGGAGAGCCGGGCACCTGACAAGCGCAGTCCCGCCCTGCCCGCGCGCCCATCGGACCGGTCCAAAAGGCTTGCGCGCCCGCGCCCCGGCGGCGACATAGGTGCGACATCCGCGCAAGGAGCGATACCGTGGCACTTCCGATCCAGCAGCAGGCGCGCATCTGGGCCGTCATCGCGATCGTGACCTTCGCGCTGCTCTGGCTGCTCGGCGACGTCATCCTGCCCTTCCTCGTTGGCGGCGCACTGGCCTATCTGCTCGACCCGGTCGCCGACCGGCTGGAGCGCCTGGGGCTCAGCAGGGCGATGGCGGTGGCGGTGATCGCGCTGGGCGTGGTGCTGATCTTCGTGGCCGCCGTGCTGCTGCTGATCCCGACGCTGATCCGGCAGACGACGCAGCTCGTGCAGACCGCGCCCGAGCTGTTCTCGGGCCTGCGCGACGGGCTCGCCGCGCGGTTTCCCGAGTTGATGGACGAAAGCTCGACCATCCGTACCCAGCTCGACGCCATCGGGGCGGCGGTACAGGCGCGCGGCGGCGAGATCCTCAACAGCGTGCTGTCCTCGGCCATGGGCGTCATCAACTTGCTGGTTCTGTTCGTCGTGGTGCCCGTGGTCGCGGTCTACCTGCTGGTCGACTGGGACCGCATGGTGGCGCGGATCGACGAGCTTCTGCCGCGCGAGCACGCGCCGACGATCCGCCAGCTGGCCCGCGAGGTCGACCGTACGCTGGCCTCCTTCGTACGTGGCCAGGGCCTGGTGTGCCTGATCCTCGGCACCTATTACGCTGTGGCATTGGCGCTGGTGGGGCTCAATTTCGGGCTCGTGGTGGGCGCGCTGGCCGGGCTCGTCACCTTCATTCCCTATGTCGGCGCGCTCTTGGGCGGGGCCTTGGCCATCGGCCTCGCATTGTTCCAGTTCTGGGGCGACTGGGTCTGGATCGGCGCCGTGGCGGGGATCTTCGTCGCCGGCCAGATGATCGAGGGCAACATCTTGACGCCGCGCCTCGTCGGCGGTTCGGTCGGGCTGCATCCGGTCTGGCTGCTGTTCGCCTTGGCCGTGTTCGGCGCGCTGTTCGGCTTTGTCGGCATGCTGGTCGCCGTCCCCTTCGCGGCAAGCCTCGGCGTCTTCGCCCGCTTCGCCATCACCCGCTACCAGCAAAGCGCGCTCTATCGCGGCAGCCCCACCGCGATGCCGCCGCCAGCCGCGCCCCCCGAGCCGCATGGCACCCCGCCCCGTCTCGAGCAGACCCCGCCGGAGAGCGCATGGCGTGGCAACTGAGTCTCGACCTGCCGCTCGCGGTGGCGCTGGGGCCTGACGACTTCATCCTGTCCGAGGCGAACCGCGCCGCGCATGAGATGGTCACCGCGATGGGCTGGCCCGAGGACAAGCTGGCGCTGATCGGCCCGCCCGGATCGGGCAAGAGCCACCTCGCGCGGGTCTGGCAAGCCTCCAGCGAGGCGATGATCCTTCTGGCGCAGGATCTTGGCCCGAGCCTGCCGCCGCCAGCCCCCGGGGCAGCCATCGTGGTCGAGGACATCCAACGCCTGCCGCGCGCCGCCGAGGTCACGCTGTTTCACCTGCACAACCGGCTCGCGGCTTCGGGCGGGCGTCTGCTCCTGACGGCCGACCGCCCGCCGGCGCGGCTCGGCATCGCCCTGCCCGATCTCGCGTCGCGGCTGCAGGCCACCGCGGTCGCCCGGATCCACGACCCCGACGACCGGCTGCTGCGCGCGGTGCTGGCCAAGCACTTCGCCGACAGGCAGCTGGTGCCCATGGCCGATGTGATCCCCTATCTCGCCGCCCGCATCGAGCGCAGCTTTGCCAGCGCCGCGGCGGTGGTGGCACGGCTCGACCGGATGGCGCTGGCCGAGGCCCGCCCGGTGAGCCGGGCGCTCGCGCGCCGGGCCCTCGACAGGGGTTGAGGCGGGCCGCTGGACAATCCGGGCGGGCGGGCGCGATAGTGGGGGCGATCCTCACCTCAACGTTGCGAAGATGCGCCAGACAGCACCCATGACACAGGCCGATTTCCTCGCCGCGGCGTTCCCCGAACCGATCGCGCTCGACGCTGACCTGTCCGGGCCCCCGCGCTTCGTCAATCGCGAGCTGAGCTGGCTTGGCTTCAACTTCCGGGTGCTGGAGGAGGCCGAGAATCCGCGCGTGCCGCTGCTCGAGCGGCTGCGCTTCCTGTCGATCTCGGCCACCAATCTCGACGAGTTCTATACCGTGCGGGTCGCCGGCCTGCGCGAGCTGGCGCAAGCGGGCAATACCACCCCGGCGATGGACGGTCTGACCCCGGCCGAGCAGCTGCGGCAGATCGACCGCGAGGCGCGGGCGCTGATGGCGCGCCAGCAGGAGATCTTCAAGACGCTCTGCGACGAGATGGCGCGCGAGGGCATCGCGATCCTGGGCCGCGCCGACGTCACCAAGAAGGACCTCGCCTACCTCTCCGACGCCTTCCTCAACCGTGTCTTCCCGGTGCTCTCGCCGCTGGCGATCGACCCGGCGCATCCGTTCCCCTTCATCCCGAACGAAGGCCTCGCGCTGGCGCTGGCACTGGAGCGGGCCTCCGACAAGAAGCCGCTGCGCGCGCTCTTGCCGGTTCCGGGCCAGATCGATCGCTTCGTGCAGCTGCCCTCGGAAGAAGGCCAGCGCTTTCTGCCGCTGGAGGAACTGCTGCTACTCAATCTCGACCAGCTGTTCCCGGGCTACCGGATGAAGGGGCACTGCACCTTCCGGGTGCTGCGCGACAGCGATCTCGAGGTCGAGGAGGAGGCCGAGGATCTCGTGCGCGAATTCGAGGTGGCGCTCAAGCGCCGCCGCCGCGGCGAGGTGGTGCGGATGAAGCTCTCCGCCGGGGCGCCGCCCGCGCTCAAGGCCACCATCATGGAAGAGCTGCATATCCGCGACGCCGAGGTGATGGAGGTCGAGGGGCTGATCGGCATCGGCAATCTCAAGGAGCTTGTCACCGACGCCCGCCCCGACCTTCTGTGGCCCCCCTTCACCCCGCGCGTGCCCGAGCGGGTGCAGGATCATGACGGCGACATGTTCGCGGCGATCCGCCAGAAGGACATGCTGCTGCACCACCCCTACGAGACCTTCGACATGGTCAACCGCTTCCTTCAGCAGGCGGCGACCGATCCGGACGTGGTGGCGATCAAGCAGACGCTCTACCGCACCTCGCGCAACTCCCCGATCGTTGAGGCGCTGTGCGAGGCGGCCGAGGAGGGCAAATCGGTGACCGCGCTGGTCGAGCTGAAGGCCCGCTTCGACGAGGCTGCCAACATCCGCCAGTCGCGCCGGCTGGAACGGGCGGGCGCCCATGTCGTCTACGGCTTCACCCAGTACAAGACCCATGCCAAGATCAGCACGGTGGTCCGGCGCGAGGGCGACAGCCTCGTCACCTACACGCATTTCGGCACCGGCAACTACCACCCGATCACGGCGCGGATCTACACCGACCTGTCCTTTTTCACCTGCGACGCGGCGCTGGGCCGCGACGCGACCAAGGTCTTCAATTTCATCGGCGGTTCGGCCGAGCCGCTGGGCCTCGAAAACCTCGCCATCTCGCCGCTGACGCTGAAATCCCGTCTCTTGGAGATGATCGCGGCGGAGGCCGAGCATGCCCGCGCGGGGCGTCCGGCCGAGATCTGGGCCAAGATGAACTCGCTTGTCGAAGCCGAGGTGATCGACGCGCTTTACGAGGCGAGCCGGGCGGGCGTGAAGATCTCTCTGGTCATCCGTGGCATCTGCGGCCTGCGCCCGGGCATCGAGGGGCTGTCCGAGAACATCCGGGTGAAATCCATCGTCGGCCGCTTCCTCGAGCACAGCCGCATCGTCTGCTTCGGCAATGGCCGCGGCCTGCCCTCCAAGAAGGCGCGGGTCTTCATCTCCTCGGCCGATTGGATGGGGCGCAACCTCAATCGCCGGGTCGAGACCCTGGTCGAAATTACCAACGCGACCGTGAAGGCACAGATCACCGACCAGATCATGGCCGCCAATCTCGCCGACGTGGCGCAAAGCTGGGTCATGGGGTCCGACGGACGGTTTTCCCGCGCCGACTGGCCCGAGGATGGGCGCGCCTTTTCCTGCCACCGCTTCTTCATGGAGAACCCGTCCCTGTCGGGCCGCGGCACCGCGGGCGCGGGCGACGTGCCGCAGCTGACCCACGCCCACGATTGAGCCTCGCGGCCTTCTCTTTTGTAGAGGATTCAATGACCCGGGCATTTTTCCTTTGCCCCGGCCGGTCATGCGGTTAAGACCGCGCCCGATGCGGAACGTTGACACCGCGCAAGGCCGGGCCACATGCTGCGGCAGGATCATGGGGGCTTCATGAACGAACAGAGCGACGCGCAGCGCGGCGACTGGGGGCCTTTCGGTCGACCGCTTTTCGATGATCCCGAAAGCCGCGCGCTGAGCCGGGTCGGCGTGGTCGATGTAGGGTCGAACTCGGTCCGGCTCGTGGTGTTCGACGGCGCGGCGCGCAGCCCCGCCTATTTCTACAACGAGAAGATCATGTGCGCCCTGGGCGAGGGCCTCTCGGAGACCGGCAAGTTGAGCCCGCGCGGCCGCGAGCGCGCGCTGAACGCGCTCAAGCGCTTTGCCACCCTCGCCGAGGGCATGAACATCACGCCGCTCACTGCCGTCGCCACCGCCGCGGTCCGCGAGGCCGAGGACGGTCCGGAATTCTGCGAGCAGGTGCTGCGCGAAACCGGAATCGAGATCCACGTGATCGAGGGTGACGAGGAAGCTCGTCTGTCGGCGCAGGGTGTGCTTCTGGGCTGGCCCGGTTCCTACGGCATGGTCTGCGACATCGGCGGCTCGTCCATGGAGCTTGCCGATATCGCGGAGGGCAAGGTTGGCCGCCGTCTCACCTCGGCGCTGGGTCCTTTGAAGCTCAAGGAGGTCAAGGGCGGCGAGAAGGGCCTCGAAGCCTATATCAAGAGCACGATCGAGCAGATCCACGAGGAGATGGACGGCGAGACCGGCATGCGGCTGTTCCTCGTCGGCGGCTCTTGGCGCGCCATCGCGCGCTGCGACATGACGCGGCGCGATTACCCGCTCACCGTGCTGCATGAATACCGCATGAGCACCGAGTCCGTGGCCGAGACCCGCAAATACATCGAGAAGGAAGACCCCGACGACCTGCGTGGTCGCGCCGGTGTCTCTTCCGACCGGATGGCGTTGGTGCCGCTGGCGATCCGGGTGCTTGACCGGCTGGTGCAGGTGTTCCAGCCCAAGGACATCACGATCTCTTCCTATGGCATTCGCGAAGGCATGCTCTACGAGCAGATGCCCCCTGCCCTGCGCGACCGCGATCCCTTGATCGAGGCCTGCCGCTTCGCCGAGGCCAAGGATGCGCGAATGCCGGGCTTCGGGCCGATCCTGTTCGACTTCGTCCGGCCGCTGTTTCCGCATGCCGACTGGCAGCGCAAGCGGATCATCAAGGCCGCCTGCCTGTTGCATGACGTGAGCTGGCGCGCGCATCCGGATTACCGGCCGCAGGTCTGCTTCGACAACGCGACCCGGGCCAATCTCGGCGGGCTCAAGCATTCCGAACGCGTATTCTTGGGTCTCGCCCTGATGCACCGCTATTCCAACAAGCGCGAGGGCGTGCATTACAGCCAGATGTTCACGCTCGTCCCTGACGAGGATCAGCGCGAGGCCGAGGTGCTGGGTCGTGCCATGCGGCTGGGTGCGATGCTCTGGCTCGGCGCCGAAACGGTGCCGGGCAATCTCGCCTGGAACGCGGTGGACCGAACGCTGACGCTCGATCTCGATCCGCGCGCGAAGTCTCTCTTCGGCGAGGTGGCCGAGCAACGGTTCAAATCGCTCGCCTCGGCGCTCGACGCCACTGGCGAGGTCCGTATCCGCGACTAGGTCAGAAGCTCAGAGAGCCGGGCGAGCCGCTCGGCTTCGGGCATCGAAAGCCGCCCCGGCGCGGCCCAGCCGACGCCACGAAACGGCACACCCGCGGCCCGGGCCGTCGCTTCGTCAACCTCCGTATCACCGACATAGACCGCCCGATGGACGCCCAGCGCCTCGATCACCGCGCGCAGATGGCCGGGATCGGGCTTGCGCGTCGGCACGGCATCGGCGCCCCGCACGGCGTCGAATAGGTGGTCGATCCCGAGCCCGGCGAGCACGGCATGCGTCAGGGCCTGCGGCTTGTTGGTACAGATGCCAAGGCGCCAACCCGCCGCCTTCAGCGCTGCCAGATCCTGTGCCACATACGGGTAGATCGTGGTCGAGACCACGGGCGCTTCGGCATAGCAACGCAGATAGGCATCGGTGAGAGCCTCGATATCCGAAGGCGCCGCAGGAATCCGCTGTCTTGCCAGCAGGTCCGCCACCAAGCGGTGCGCACCATTGCCGATGAGGCCGGCCACGACCGCTGGATCGGTCGCGTCCAGCCCATGCGTCACGAAGGCACGGTTCACGGCGGAGGCCATGTCCGGCGCGCTGTCGATCAGCGTGCCATCAAGATCAAAAACGGCGGCGCAGGGGCCGCCCTCCTTCTGGTTCATGGGCCTCTCCTCGATGCTTCGAGAGAGGTTAAGCGGCGATGTCACCCGGAGGCGAGAGCTCAGATCTCAATTTCCGGTGCATCGGGATCTGGGGTGAACTCGGGCGCCTCGCGCTTGCGGCGGATGATGATGTCGCCGTTCTCGAGGATTTCGGGTGCCTCGTAATTGGCGATGTCGTCGATCCGGTCGAGCACCTGCATCAGGGCCGGGCCCATCTCCGACAGCAGCGACCTGAGATGCGGCTCGGCCATCTCCGCGAAGGCCCGGAAATCCTCGATGGCGGGCTCCATCTCGCCCATGATTCCGCGAAAGAACAACTCCGCGCCTTCCTGCATCAGGCTGAAGCCCTCATCCTCGGCGGGGGCTTCCTCCACCTGCGCGGAGACGGGACCGGCGAACAGCGCGGCGACGAGGGCGGCATGGAATGCGTGTTTCATGTCGCTGAAGCTAGTCGGCGGCCGGGGTGTTTCCAGTCGGATCGAGGTCGAGCGTGACGGGAAAATGGTCCGAGGCCGCGAGCAGCGCCTCACGCAATTCGGTATCGGCATAGATCGCCGGGTCGTCGAAAGGGTGCCATATGCGCCAGCGCGGCGCCCAGCCCATCAGGTCGGGTGACACCATCGCGTAGTCGAGAAGCGCCGAGAGGATGCGCCAGTCGGGCGGCACGGCGAAACGTGCGGTGGCGGGCTGCGCCGCGATGGGCTGCGACAGGGCCAGCTGGGCATGCGGATCGTGGAGCCGCCGCTCGGGTGGTTCGCCCTCCCCCAGCACGATCTCGACCCCGGAGCGTCCGAATAGCCGCTCTTGCGCATCGAGACCGGGACCGTCATTGAAATCCCCCATCACCACGAGGCTGTCGCCCGCCTCGAGGTGATCTTCGACGCGCGCCCTCAACCAGCCGCATTGGGCGAGTTGCTTGCGGCGGTTTTCGATGGCGATGCGCCGCAGGTCGCCGGGGTTCTGCGCGCCATGGGGGGCCTTGGACTTGGCATGTACCCCGATAAGGCGTAGCGCGACGCCCTCGGCCTCGATCGCCAACTCGAGCGGCGGTTTCGACCAGCTGATCCGCGTTTCGGCATGGCCTGCCTTGAGGTCGAAGCGCGGCGCGCGGGCACTCTCCCGGGGATCGTGACGGGCCCGAATGCGTTCGGGATCGTGGAGAAAGGCGATCTCCTGCTGGGTATGGCTGTGAAAGCCGATTAGCGCTTCCCGCGCCCTGAGCCCCGCCCTGGCCGCAAATCCTTCGAGGGCACGGACGCCGCTGCGCTTGCCGCCTGTATCGGGAGCCTCGACCACCACGATCCCATCGGCATCGAGCGCCTGCATCACGACGGCGATTCCGTCGAGTTGCTGCGCCCGGGTGATGCCGTGACGGGCCGAGTCGCCCTCGTCATGCAGCATCACGCCCGCATCATCGAACAGCCGGTCGAACCAGGCGACGTTCCACGTCGCCAATCGCATCAGGCGCGGTTCCCCTCGCCGCCCGGCGCCATGGCATGGCCCTGCCCCGCCTCGATCCGTTCCCAAGCGCGGTTGGCGGCGATCAGCCGGCTTTCGGCCAGCTTCATCGCCTCCTCTGGCAAGCCCCGCGCGGCGAGCCGGTCGGGATGGGTCTCGCGCACGATGGCCCGCCAGGCGCTGCGGGCGGCGTCGCGCCCTTCGTCGGGCGTCACGCCGAGAACGTCCCACGGATCGGGCTCGCAATCCGGCACGAATCGCGCGCGCAGCCGCGCGAAGGCCCGCGCATCGATCTCGAAGATCTCGGCGACGCGTTTGAGGAAGGCGTTCTCCGCCGGGTGGTAGTCACCATCCGCGAGCGCGATGTGGAACAGTCCCTCCATCAGGTCGCAAAGCGGCCCCTTCTCGCCCCCGAACATCGCGGCGATCTTGCGGGCGTAATCCTCGAATCCCGCCACGTCGGTGCGCGCCATGTTGAACACCCGCGCGGCATTGGCTTCCTCCTCGGGGGGGATCGTAAAGACCTCGCGGAAAGCCGCGACCTCGCCGCGAGTCACCTGACCGTCGGCTTTGGCCATCTTCGCGCCCAGAGCGATCACCGCGATGGCAAAGGCCACCGAGCGTTCGGGTGGCGTGCGCAGCCGGTCGAAGATCGAGGCGAGGCTCTCGCCCTGCCTCAACGCGGCGATGATCTCGGCTATGCGGGTCCAGATCGACATTAGGCCACCTTAGCGCCGCGTTGCGGCATTGTCAGAGTCGTTTTTGCAGGATCGCTAGATCGAGCCAGCGGCCGAACTTGCGCCCTACCTCGGGCATGGTGCCGGTGCGCACGAAGCCCATGCGTTCGTGGAAGGCGATGCCGGCCGTGTTTTCCGCCGTGACGCAGGCCACCATGACATGCTTGTCCGCCTCCCGGGCGGTCTCGAACAGCCGCTGCATCATCGCCTGACCGACGCCGCGCCCCTGCAGGCCCGGGGCGAGCAGGATCGTGTGCTCGACGGTATGACGGTAGCCGTCCGTGCCGCGAAACGGAAACCAGCGGGCCATGCCTTTCACCCCACTCTCGTCCCAGACGAAGAAGGGATCGCCGGACAGGGTAATTTCGGCGATCTCGGCCTCGCTGCGCTCGGTCGCGTTGAAGATCGAAGTGGTTTCGCGGATCACCCGATTCCAGATGGCGGAAAGGGCGGGCGCATCGTCTGGCGTGGCGGGGCGGATCATCTCGCAGGGCTCCGAAGGGCGGGTGACGTCGGACCCTGTGATGTCGCGTCCCGCCGGGCGCCGCAAGGGACCTCTGGGTCGCAGGCGCGTGTCTTGCCTCCCGACCGGGGATGCCAACCGATGGACATGGTGCTGCATGGGGAGGTGCCGCCTCCCTGATCAAGCCAGCCCAGTTCCAACATGGCCAACCTTGCTCGCCACACGGAAACGTTCGGTGCTATGGCCGCTATGTCGAAAGTGCACCAGCGGGTCATGCCTAACGCTGAAGCGGGCGATCTTCCTTCTTCTCGGCCGAGTACGCGCCCCCTGCGGTACGGCAATCTCGATGGGACACGGTCTTTCTTTCCGATCCCGAAACGAGACGTTGCGCCCCACCCCGCACCGTTTGTCGCAGCACCCTTCGCGTGAGCGACATTCGCGCCTATGTTGAGAGCATGACACAGTTTCATTCCCTGCTCGCGCTCCTCGCCCTACTTTGGGCCGCCCCCCTCGCCGCAGCGCAGGAGGCGCCGGAGCTTCTGGAGCGCTGGCAGGAAGAGCCGCGCGCGGCCTACCCGGTGGGCGAAGCGGAGCTGGAGGATTTCGAATTTCGCGCCCGCCCCATCATCGTCTTCGCCGACGGGCCGGGCGATCCGCAGTTCGAGCGGCAGATGGGCTTTCTGGCGGAGCGGATCGACGAACTGGCGGCGCGCGACGTGATCGTCCTGATCGACACTGCTCCCGAGGCGCGCAGCCCGATCCGCCGAGCGCTGCGCCCGCGTGGCTTTGCGGTGATCCTGATCGGCAAGGACGGGCGCATCGCGCAACGCAAGCCCGCCCCTTTCACGGGACGCGAGTTGATCCATGCGATCGACAAGCTGCCGCTGCGCCAGCAGGAGATCCGCGACGCCAACCGCCCCGTGGGCGGGGCGGGCGCTCAGGTACTGGAGACGCGGTAGTATCACTGGGACAAGACCAGCCAGTTGCCTAGGCTCTTACGGGGCAATGGCGGTTCACCCGAACCATACCCGATTCGAAGCGGAATGCTCGAGCCGCGGCCTCGGCTTTCCTTCGTATGGACGTGGAAGCCGGTAAGATAGCCTTTTGTCGGCATCGTGATAGATATCAGCGGCGCGGAATGCCCACCGGCATTTTCTCGATCCCAAGATGAAAAAGAACCGCCGAGGTTTCCCCCGGCGGCCCTGAAGATCATTCGCCCCCGGCCAAGGCCGGAAGGCGCGGTCCGCTTAGTAGCAGCCGGCCGCGTTCGGGTTGGTCACGCACGGCGCGATGCCGCCGATCGCACCGCCGACCAGCGCGCCGGTCACGGCGTCTTCGCCGGTCAGTTCGGCAGCGGCAGCGCCAGCCAGCGCACCGGTGGCGGCACGCTCGCCGGGGGTCGCGCCACAGGCAGCGAGGGTAGCGGCGACGCCGAGCGCGCCGAAGAGTTTGAACATGGATGCCATTCTTGGTCTCCGAAAATGAATGGTTGTGCCCCAGATGAAGACGTCACTGCCACTTCGCAGAGGCCTGTGCAAGTGAGACCGACGCGGCTCGGGGTGCGTTCGGGTCCTGAGCCAAGGCATGGGCGACAACCCGCCACCTCGTGGGGAGATTTTCTTCGGGGCCCCGTTTGCTGGGCCTCTACCAATCCTCGTCTTCGACCTCGTCCTCGTCACCGCTCTCGCCGAACACGTCCGGAAAGGAGCGCCGCGCCTGCGCCACGTCGATGCGCAGCAGCGCGTCGTAATCCTGCGGGTCGAAGGGGTCCTCGGCGGGTACCACCTCGCGGCCGAAGAGCCAGCTCAGCCGCCCGGCGTCAAGATTGCCACGCACGAAAGGCTCCTCGCCGAAATGCGCCCAAAGCGCAGCCATGAAGCCCTCGTCGGCGCGGCGATCGGGCGGACGGCGGTCGCGAAAGCGCTCGCGGCGGATGATCTTGGTCGGACCCTCCTTGGCGGCGCGGCGGATGGTGAACTGGAAATCGGTGCCGGGCAGCCGGCCGGGAAATCCGCGATGCTTTTCCATGTCAGTCAAGTCCTCGGGCTGCGCCGCGTCGGGTGCGGCAGACCGGCTGATAGCCCGCCACGCGCCGCCGCGCCATCCCGTGCAGCGCATTCCCGCGGCCCAGTGGCGCGAGATGAGAGGCGGCATGGCCGGATGGTCCCTGCCCTGCATCATCCCGGACAACGCTTCTCGCTCCTGCTCCAAACTAATCGGGCTCCAGTCACGAGTGGCGAGCCGGCTTAAGGCCAAGACCGGTTAGCTTCCAGCAGGACGCCAGCCTGCGCGGCGGGCCTCGCTCTCGTCGCAGAACCAGCGCTCGCCCGCGCTGGTGTCGATCCTGGTACGTCCATAAAGCGGATCGCCCGGCATGTGGTAGATGCGGCCCCGGCTTGAGACGTTGCCCTTAATGGCGCATCCGCCGGCCTCGACACGCTCCTGCGCAGGCACGGAGGCCGCTTGGCCCTCGCGCTTGGCACGCCGCCAGTCCCATGGCGCTTCGACCTCACCGCGCCAGATGCCCCGCCCTGCCTGCCGCGCGGCGGCCTCGCTTTGCACATAGGCGTCGGAATATTCGACATAGGCGAGGGCCAGTCCCTCTGAGACCAGCGTTTCGCCGATATCGGCGCCATCCACCACGCAGCGCGCGACGATGCGCTCGTACCGATCTATATCGACTGTCTCGCAGACCGCCTCGCGGCCTGCAAAGCGCAGCGAGGCTTCCTGCGTGACCCAATCACCGCAAGCCCATTGCGCCCCTGTCCCGGTGCCGCAGCTCTGCGCGTTCTCTGGCGCATCGACGCCGTGCAGCCGCACCCGCGCGTCGCCCACATCAATCGTGTCGCCGTCAATTACGGCGACGCGTCCCGCAGGACCGGTAGAAGGAGCAGGCTCGATCGAGCACAGCCCGAGCAGGGCGAGGATCGCGAAACAGGCCATACCGGAGATCTCGGCGCTTTCGAGGCCTCCGGCAAGTGTTTCGTTAACTTTAATTTAGGATCTTCGTACTTCAGGCGAGACTCACCGTTGCGCCACACGCCATGCGGGGTGGATCCACGGCTTTTCGTCCAAAGCGGCGAGGCTACGGCCGAGGATGTGGTCCGATGCCTTTTCTCCCACCATGATCGAAGGGGCGTTGAGGTTGCCGTTCGTGATACGCGGAAAGATCGAACTGTCGGCTACGCGCAGGCCCTCGACCCCGATCACCCGGCATTCGGGGTCGACCACCGCATTCGCATCCTCTGCCGCGCCCATCCGGCAGGTGCCGCAGGGGTGATAGGCGCTTTCGACATGTTCGCGGATCGCGTCGTTCAGCTGCTCGTCGGTCTGGACATCTTCCCCCGGCAGGATCTCGTGACCGCGATAGGGTGCGAAGGCGCGCTGACCGAAGATCTCGCGGGTCAGGCGGATGCAGATCCTGAAGTCCTCCCAGTCCTTCTCGGTCGACATGTAGTTGAACAGGATCTTCGGCGCCTCGGCGGGATCGGCGGATGCCAAGGTCACCTGCCCACGCGAATCCGAACGCATCGGGCCGACATGGGCCTGAAATCCATGCCCTTCGGCGGCCGCCTGCCCGTCGTAGCGCACCGCCATGGGCAGGAAGTGATACTGGATGTCGGGATATTCGACGCCCGCGCGCGAGCGGATGAAGCCCGCGCTCTCGAACTGGTTCGAGGCGCCGAGACCCGAGCGCGTCAGCATCCATTGCGTGCCAACCTTGCCCTTGCCCCAGAGGTTCCAGTGGCTGAACAGCGAGACAGGCTGCGTCGCGGCCATCTGGATATACATCTCAAGATGGTCCTGCAGGTTACGGCCGACGCCCGGGCGATCGGCCACGACCTCGATGCCGTGCTCGGACAGATGCGCGGCCGGGCCGATGCCCGACAGCATCAGCAGCTTGGGTGAGTTGATCGACGAGGCCGCGATGATCACCTCGGCACGCGCCCGGATCACTTCGATCTTCGATCCGCGACTGATCTCCACGCCCGTCGCGCGGCCTTCCTCGATCACCACGCGATGCGCGAGACCACGCAGAAGCGTGCAGTTGTCGCGCTTGAGCGCAGGGCGCAGATAGGCGTTGGCGGCGGACCAACGGGTCCCCTGCCAGATCGTCGCCTCCATGGGTCCGAAGCCTTCCTGCTTCTCGCCGTTGTAATCGTCGGTAAGCGGGTAGCCCGCCTGCCCGCCGGCCTCGACGAAGGCGCGGGTCAGCGGGTTGTCGCGCGGTCCGCGCGTGACATGGAGCGGTCCGTCATGCCCCCGGCGGGCAGGATCACCCCCATGGCCGCCGTCATGCCAGTTCTCCATCCGCTTGAAATAGGGAAGGACCGAGGCGTAGTCCCAGCCCGTGGCTCCCATCTCGGACCAGGTATCGAAATCGCGCGCATGGCCACGCACATAGACC
This sequence comes from Limimaricola soesokkakensis, assembly GCF_900172345.1. Lineage (GTDB taxonomy): Bacteria > Pseudomonadota > Alphaproteobacteria > Rhodobacterales > Rhodobacteraceae > Limimaricola > Limimaricola soesokkakensis. The sequence goes on along the minus strand of NZ_FWFY01000001.1, from coordinate 142,532 downwards.
ATGCCGTTGATCGAGGACGACCCACCGATCACCTTGCCGCGCGGGGTCGCCAGGCGCCGGCCACCCAAATGAGGTTCGGGCTCGGAGCGGTAGCCCCAATCGTAGCGCGACATGTTCATCGGGTAGCTCAGCGCGCCGGGCATCTGGATGAACGGCCCGGCATCGGTACCGCCATGCTCGATGACGATGACGCTGCGCCCCGCCTCGGACAGGCGATAGGCCATGGTACAGCCGGCGCTGCCGGCTCCGACGATCACGTAATCCGCTTCCATGCTGGTCATCCATGTCCTGCCGGACCGGACATTTGGAAATGTCCGGTCCGGATTATTGCAATAATCCGGCTCTCGGCCGCTCAGAAGGGCGCTTCGACCGCACCCATCGCCACGTAGACGGTCTTGAGCTGGCTCCAGTGCTCGATCGCCACCTGTCCGTTCTCGCGACCCACGCCGGACATCTTCATGCCGCCGAAGGGCGCCTCGACCGGTGTCAGGTTATAGGTGTTGATCCAGCACGACCCCGCCTGAAGCCCCGCCACCATCCGGTGCGCGCGAGCGAGATCGCGGGTGAAGACACCGGCCGAGAGGCCATAGATCGTGGCATTGGCGCGCTCGAGCACCTCTTCTTCGGTCGCGAAACCGAACACCGACATGACCGGGCCGAAGATCTCTTCGCGCGCGATGGTCATGTCATCCTCCACATCGGCGAAGACCGTGGGCTCGATCCAGAAGCCGGCGCCCTCGGGGCGACCGCCGCCGGCGACGAGGCGCGCGCCTTCCTCGCTCCCCTTGGCGATAAACCCCTCGACGATCTCGCGCTGGCGCTCGGAGACCATCGGCCCGAAATTGGTTTCCTCATCGAGCGGATCGCCCGCTTTCACCCCCTTCAGCCGTTCGCTCAGCCGCTTGAGGAAAGCCTCCCGGATGCCGTCCTGTACGAAGACGCGGGTGCCGTTGGAGCAGACCTGACCCGTCGAGTAGAAGTTCGCGTTGATCGCCGCGGAGACCGCATCCTCGAGGCTGGCATCGTCGAAGATGACGAGCGGCGACTTGCCCCCAAGCTCCATTGTCACCGACTTCATGCCTGAAGCGGCGGCCGAGTAGACCTTGCGCCCCGTCGGCACCGACCCGGTGAGCGAGACCTTGGCCACGCGCTCGTCCTCAACGAGTTGTGCGCCCACCTCGCCATAGCCCTGCACCACGTTGAACACGCCCGGCGGCGCGCCTGCTTCCATCAGGATCTCGGCCACCTTGAGCGCCGAGAGCGGCGTGGTCTCGGACGGCTTGAACACCATGGTGTTGCCGCAGGCGAGCGCGGGCGCGGCCTTCCAGCAGGCGATCTGCGTGGGATAGTTCCACGCGCCGATCCCCACCGCCACGCCCAGCGCCTCGCGACGGGTATAGACGAAGTCCTCGCCCATCTGGATGTGCTCGCCCGACAGCGTCGCGGCCAGACCGCCGAAATATTCCAGCGCGTCCGCGCCCGAGGTGGCGTCGGCCACCAGCGTCTCCTGTAGCGGCTTACCGGTGTCCTTCGTCTCCAGCTCCGACAGTTCGCGGTTGCGGGCGCGCATGATGTCGGCGGCGCGGCGCAGGATGCGGCCGCGCTCGGTACCGGTCATCGCGGCCCAAGCCGGTTGCGCCCGCCTGGCTGCCGCCAGCGCCCGATCGACGAGAGCGGGCGTCGCCGAATGCAGCGTGGCGATGGTCTCCCCGGTGGCCGGGTAGATCACGGGAATGGCCACGCCGCTGTCGTCCTCGACATAGGCGCCGTCGATGAAGTGGCTGGCCTCGGGTTGGGTGGGATAGGTCATGACTGCGTGCTTTCGGAAGGGTGTAAGGGAGCGCTCACTCGCCGCGTGGATAGCGCTGGCTCTCCTCGAGAATGTTCAGGTCCATGTGGTTGCGCATGTATCGCTCGGAAGCGGCGCGCAGCGGCTGGTAGTCCCACGGGTAGTAGCCGCCCTGGCGCAGCGCCTCGTAGACCACCCAGCGGCGAGCTTGGCTCTGACGGACCTGGGCATCGGCGAGATCGAGGTTCCAGCGCTCTGCGGCCATGGCCCGAAACCGCTCGAGCGTCTCGGCATGGGCGGGATCGGCGGCAAGGTTGGATCGCTCGGCCGGATCGGCTTCGAGATCGAAGAGCTGTTCGGGATCGACCGGGCAGGCGGTGTATTTGAAGCGCCCCTCGCGCAGGGCGATCATCGGCGCGATCGAACCTTCTGCGGCGTATTCCATCGCAACGGGCGTCTGGCGTTTTGCGCCCTGCCCGAGCGGCACGAGGCTTTCGCCATCGGTCCAGGGCGTGACTTCGGACATGTCGACGCCCGCGAGGTCGCACAGCGTCGGGGTCACGTCGATGGCCGAGACCGGGTCGGTGACGAGAGCAGGCTCCATGCCGGCGGCCGTGATCATCAGCGGCACCCGCGCCGAGCCCTCGAAGAAGCTCATCTTGAACCACAGCCCGCGGTCCCCGAGCATGTCGCCATGGTCCGAGACGAAGACCACGATCGCCTCCTGCCGAGTATCCTCAAGCACCTGCAGAAGCTCGCCCAGCTTGTCGTCGACATAGCTGATATTGGCGAAATAGCCCTGCCGGGCCCGGCGGACCTGCTCTTGCGTGATCTCGAAGCTGTCCGCGTCGCAGGCGTCCCAGAGCCGCTTCGAATGCGGATCCATCTGCTCGTAGGGGATCGCCTCACCCGGCGCGTCGAGATGGTCACAATCGTTGTAGAGGTCCCAGTACTTGCGCCGCGCGACATAGGGGTCGTGCGGGTGGGTGAAGCTCACGGTGAGACACCAAGGCCGCGCGTCGTGGCCACGCGCGAGATCATAGAGCTTGGCCTTGGCCTGATGCGCCACGTCGTCGTCATATTCGAGCTGGTTGGTGATCTCGGCCACCCCGGCACCGGTGACCGATCCGAGGTTGTGATACCACCAGTCGATCCGCTCGCCCGGCTTGCGCCAGTCCGGGGTCCAGCCGAAATCGGCGGGGTAGATGTCGGTGGTGAGCCGCTCCTCGAAGCCGTGCAGCTGGTCGGGGCCGACGAAATGCATCTTGCCCGACAGGCAGGTCTGCCAGCCGGCGCGGCGCAGGTGATGCGCAAATGTCGGGATGTCCGAGGGAAACTCGGCGGCGTTGTCGTAGACGCCGGTGCGGAACGGCAGCTGGCCCGACATGAAGGATGCCCGCCCCGGCGCGCAGAGCGGGCTGCCGGTATAGGCATTGGCGAAGCGGGTCGAGCGCGCGGCCAGCTTCTTTAGGTTGGGCGCGTGCAGCCAGTCTGCCGGACCGTCGGGAAACAGCGTGCCGTTGAGCTGATCGGCCATGACGATGAGGATGTTGCGGTTCGGGGTCATTTCAGCTCCAGTTCGAGCGCGGCGAGCAATTGCCTCGTCGCGGCGGGGCCGTCGGCCGGGCCGCCCGCGAGGCCCTGCTTGAGATACATCCCGTCGATCAGCGCGGCGAGACGCTCCGCAGCGTCCATCGCCCCCGCCCCGAGCAGGGGCCGAAGGTCATGCGCGAGATTCGACCGCAGCCGCCGGTGATAGATCCGCAGCAGCCGTGCCGCGGCCTCCGAGGTGCGCGCCAGCACGTAGAAATTGAGCCATGCCGCGATCACCTCGGACCGGAAGTTGGAGGGGCCGAAATTGGCTCGCAGGATCGCCGCGACGCGGGCGCGCGGATCGCCCTTCGCCGCGATCAGAGCCTCGCGCACCTCGACGGAATACTCGGTCAGCAGATGGCGCATCGCGGCGAGGAATATCCTCTCCTTGTTGCCGAAATAGTGATGCGCCAGCGCCGATGACATACCCGCGCGCCGGGCGATCTGGGCCACCGTCACGTCGAGCGAACCCTGCGCGCCGATCTCCTCGATCGTCGCTTTGACCAGTGCGGCCCTGCGTATAGGTTCCATGCCAAGCTTGGGCATTCAAAAGGTCTCCGATCCCGCCCCGACCCACGACCGGGTTGCAACCGCGACCCTAATAGTCTTTTTATTGACGCGTCAATCAAGAACCAGAACATGCAGAGAGGATGAATTTCATGATGCTTCGCACCACGATCAGCGCGCTGGCGCTCGCCGCGGTCGCCACCGGCGCCCAGGCCCAGGATGCCGCGCAATGCGGCGAGGTCACGCTGTCGGATGTCGGCTGGACCGACATCACCGCGACCACCGCCGCCACCTCCATCGTGCTCGAGGGGCTGGGCTACGAGCCCGAGATCAAGGTGCTCTCGGTGCCGGTGACCTTCACCTCGATGGCCGATGGCGACATCGACGTGTTCCTGGGCAACTGGATGCCGACCCAGTCCTCCGACATCGCGCCCTACACCGAGGACGGCAGCATCGAGACGGTGCACAAGAACCTGACCGGCGCGAAGTACACGCTGGCCACCAATGCCGCCGGCGCCGCGCTGGGCATCTCGAACTACGCCGACATCGCCGAGCATGCCGACGCGCTCGACAGCACGATCTACGGGATCGAGCCGGGCAATGACGGCAACAAGCTGATCCTCGAGATGATCGAGACCGACGCTTTCGGTCTGGGCGATTTCGAGGTCAAGGAAAGCTCCGAGCAGGGCATGCTGGCGCAGGTCGACCGTGCCTCCAAGCGCGACGAGCCGGTGATCTTCCTCGGCTGGGAGCCCCACCCGATGAACGCCAATTACGACATGACCTATCTCGAAGGCGGCGACGACTGGTTCGGCCCGAACCTGGGCGGCGCCGAGGTCTACACCGTGACCCGCAAGGGCCTCGTGGAGGAATGCCCGAACCTCGGCCAGCTCCTGCAGAACCTCGAATTCAGCCTCGAGATGGAAAACGAGATCATGAGCTCGATCCTCGATGACGGCATGGACCCGCGCGACGCCGCGCAGCAGTGGCTCGCCGCCAACCCCGAGGCGATCGAGCCCTGGCTCGAGGGCGTGACCACGCTCGACGGTGGCGAGGCGCTGCCCGCTGTCAAGTCCGCGATCGAGGGCTGAACGCCTTCTCGCGAGGCGCGCCCGGCCGGGCGCGCCGCCTTCCGGCCCCCGAGAAAGGGGGCCGGACCCGGATTTCTGGCCGCCCGGCGGCCCCCGCCCATCCGACAAGCGGTGCCGCACGCCGCATTCCCGATACGGAGACCCCGATGACCGGACCGAACCGAGGCATGGCCCCATGGAGATGACCATTCCCAAGATTCCCGTGGGCGCATGGGCCGCCGACGGCTTCGACTGGCTGGAGACCAATCTCGCCATCGTCTTCGATACGCTGTCGTGGCTGCTCGAAGGCATGATCGACGGCATCCTGTGGCTGCTGCAGACGCCGCCCGAGCTGCTCGTCATCGCCGTCTTCGTGGGTCTCACCTACGCGCTGCAGCGCCGCTGGCAGCCCGCGCTGCTCGTGGCGCTGGGCTTTCTCTTCGTGCTCAACCAGGGCTACTGGGAGGAGACGACCGAGAGCCTGACGCTGGTGCTTTCTGCCTGCGTCGTGTGCATGGGCGTCGGTGTGCCGATCGGCATCGCCGTGGCGCACCGTCCCAAGCTCTACGCCTGGGTCGCGCCCGTGCTCGACCTGATGCAGACGCTGCCGACCTTCGTCTACCTGATCCCGGCGATCGTCTTCTTCGGCATCGGCATGGTGCCCGGCCTGATCGCCACGGTGATCTTCGTGTTGCCCGCGCCGATCCGCCTGACCCAGCTCGGCATCTCCAACACGCCGACCGCGCTGGTCGAGGCGGCGCAGGCCTTTGGCGCGACGCCGCGCCAGCTGCTGTGGAAGGTCGAACTGCCCTCGGCGTTTCCGCAGATCATGACCGGGCTGAACCAGACCATCATGCTGTCGCTGTCGATGGTCGTCATCGCCGCGCTCGTCGGCGCCGACGGGCTCGGCGTGCCGGTGGTGCGGGCGCTCAACTCGGTGAACACCGCGCTTGGCTTCGAGAGCGGCTTCGTGATCGTCGTGGTCGCCATCATGCTCGACCGCGCGCTGCGCGTGAAGCGAGGGTAACAAACACATGTCAGACAACACCCCCCGCAGCACCGGCAAACGCAACGCCGTGGAGTTCGATGCCGTCAATATCGTCTTCGGCGACCGTCCCGAGGCGGCGCTGCCGCTAATGGACGAAGGGCTCGAGCGCCCGGAGATCGCCGAGAAGACCGATCAGGTTCTCGGCGTTCACGACTGCACGCTCGACGTGCCCGAGGCCGAGATCCTCGTGCTCATGGGCCTTTCGGGTTCGGGCAAGTCGACGCTCCTGCGCGCCGTCAACGGGCTCAACCCCGTGGTGCGCGGCGACGTCCGCGTGCGCATGAACGGCGAGATGACCTCGGTCACGCAGGCCAACAAGAAGACGCTGCGCGAGATCCGCCTGCATCACGTCGCCATGGTGTTCCAGCAATTCGGTCTACTGCCGTGGCGCAGCGTGCGCGACAATGTGGGCCTCGGGCTGGAGCTAGGCGGCATGAGCCGCGCCGAGCGCCGCGACCGGGTCGAGACCGAGCTGGAAATGGTCGGTCTCGCCGACCGTGCCGACGCGCTGGTCGGCGAGCTTTCGGGCGGCATGCAGCAGCGCGTCGGCCTCGCCCGCGCCTTTGCGACCGACGCGCCGATCCTCCTGATGGACGAGCCCTTCTCGGCGCTCGACCCGCTGATCCGCTCGCGGCTGCAGGACGAGCTTCTGGATCTGCAGGCGCGCAAGCAGCGCACCATCATCTTCGTCAGCCACGATCTCGACGAGGCGTTCAAGCTCGGCAACCGCATCGCCATCATGGAGGGCGGGCGTATCGTGCAGGCCGGCACCCCGCGCGAGATCTTCACGCGGCCCGCGAACGGCTACGTGCGCGATTTCGTGGCGCATATGAACCCGCTCGGCGTGCTCTGCGCCCGCGACGTGATGGACCCGGGCGCCAAGCTCGCCGCCGAGGGCCGGGTCACGGCAGACACGCCGATCCTCGAAGTGATGGCGCTGATCCACGCCACGCCCGCGCCGCTCGACGTGACCGAGGATGGCCGGGTGATCGGTCAAGTCAGCCCCGGCTCGATCCTCGAGCGTCTAGGCCAGATGCCTGCCGACTGAGCACCGCCTCGGGCGTGGCGGCGGTCGCCGCCCGCCGCGCCCGGGTTTCGCGCCAGCTGATGAACAGCACCGATCCCATGATGATCGCGCCACCCAAGACCGTGAAGGGATCCACCGGCTCGCCGAACAGCAGCGCCCCGAGCAGCACAGCCCAGACCAGCTGCAGAAAGGTCACCGGCTGCGTGACCGTGAGCGGCGCCGAGGCGAAAGCCCGCGTCATCGCGTAATGCCCGCCGGTGCCGAGCCCCGCGGCAAGGAACAAAAACACCAGATCGTCGGCGCCGGGCGCCTCCCAAACCGGCAGCGCGAATGGCAGAAGCCCCAGCGGCACCATCAGCGACAGCATCGCCACGATCACCTCCGGAGACAGGTCCTCCGACAGGCGCTTGACCACCAGATAGCCCGAGGCGATCAGCATCGCCGTGCCCATCATCGCCACGTGACCGGGATCGATCTCGCGCAGGCCGGGCCGCAGCACCACGAAGGCCCCGATGAAGGCCGCGCCCACCGCCGCGAGACGGCGCGGCGGCAGCGCCTCGCCCATCAGAAGAGCTGCGCCGACCGTCACCCAGATCGGATTGAGGTAGTTGATCGCCGTCACGTCGCCCAGCGGAATGCGGGCGATGGCGTAGAACCACAGCCCGACCCCGCAGCTATGCAGCACCGCGCGCAGGCTGAGCAGTCGCCAGTGCCGCGCCGTGATCCGTGCCCGTCGCAAGGCGGGCAGCATGGGCAGCAGGAAGGGCAAGCCCAGCGCGAAGCGCAGCAGCGCCGTCTGTGCCGCAGGCAGCGCCGTGCCCACCGATTTGATCAGCACCGTCATGCCGACGAAACACAGCCCGGCGGCCACCATCCAGCCGATTCCGGCGATGGGCGAGCCCTCGCTGCGCATGATGGATGCTGTCGTCATGCAAATCTCCTCGCGCCACCTGATGGCAAAGCGGATGGGGATGCAAGCCCAGCCGCCGGGCATGGCGGGGCCGGATCATGCGTATTTGCGGAACAAAGTAGCCTTCAGCCGCCCAGCACCAAGCCGGCGGCAATGCTCCACATCACCAGCGCGATGCCCGCATCGAGCAGGCGCCATGCGGTGGGCTTCGCGAAGACGGGGCGCAATAGCCGCGCGCCATAGCCCAAGGCGAAGAAGAACAGGAAGGACGCGGTGACGGCACCGCTTCCGAAGGCCCAGACCCGCCCTTCGAAGCGCGAGGCGATCGATCCCAGCAGCACCAGAGTGTCGAGATAGACATGGGGGTTGAGCCAAGTCAGCGCGAGACAGGTCAGCACCGCGCGGCGCAGCCCCGCCGTGCCCTCCTCCGCGGCCCGAAGCGCGGCCCCGCCCCTCCACGCGGCCAAGGCCGCCTTGGCGCCATAGACCAGCAGGAAAGCCGCGCCGCCCCAGCGCAGCAGCGGCGCGATCCAGGGCGCGGCCTCGGCCAGCGCCGCGAAGCCCGAAACACCGGCGGTGATCAGCACCGCATCCGACAGCGCGCAGGTCAGCACCACCGCCAGCACGTGATCGCCCCTGAGCCCCTGGCGCAGCACGAAGGCGTTCTGCGCCCCGATGGCGAGGATCAGCGACAGCCCGAGCGCGAGCCCGGCAGCGAAGGCGGAGAGCAAAGCGGCATCCATAGGGGCGGCTTAGCCGCCGCCCCCTGCCCTCGCAATATCAGAACGGCACGTCGTCGGCCTGATCCGAGGCCACGACGAAGCGCGCCACCACCTTTTTCTGCCCCGCCTTGTCGAAAGCGATGTCGAGCTTGTCGCCCTCGACCCCCACCACCTCGCCGTAGCCGAATTTCTGATGAAACACGCGGTCACCGGTGGTGAAGGAGGACACCGCCGTCATGTCGATGGTAATGTTCTTGGCCTCGGCCGGCTGACGCATCTGCCGCTGCTGGCCGCGCGCCTGCAGCCGCTTCCAGCCCGGGGAGTTGTACACATCTGCCTTGGCCGCGTTGTCGTGGAGCCGCGACCCCTGCGCCGCGTTGATCGCCGGCGACGCCGAAGACGACATCCCCGCCGCGCCGTAACCGCCGCCATAGAGGCCCGGCGGCGTCAGCACCTCGACATGGTCCTCCGGCAGTTCGTCGATGAAACGCGAGGGCAGCTGGCTCTGCCACTGGCCATAGACCCGCCGATTGGCGGCGAAGGAGATTGTGCAGACCGCCTCAGCGCGGGTGATGCCGACATAGGCCAATCGCCGCTCTTCCTCGAGGCCGCGCAGCCCGCTCTCGTCCATCGAGCGCTGCGACGGAAACAGCCCGTCCTCCCAGCCCGGCAGGAACACCATCGGAAATTCGAGACCCTTGGCGGCGTGCAGCGTCATGATCGATACCTTCTCGCCCTCCTCGGCCTGTTCGTTGTCCATGATGAGCGCCACGTGTTCGAGGAACCCCTGCAGGCTGTCGAAGCCTTCCAGCGCCTTCACGAGTTCCTTGAGGTTTTCGAGCCGCCCCGGCGCCTCCGGCGTCTTGTCGTTCTGCCACATGCCGGTATAGCCGCTCTCGTCGAGGATCATCTCGGCCAGTTCGACATGGGTGTCGCTCTCGTTCACCACCTGCCCGTGCCAGCGGTCGAGCGCGTCGACGAGGATCGACAGCTCCTTGAGCCCCTTGCCGCCCAGAAGCTTGGTCTGCACCACGATTCGAGCCCCCTCGACGAGGCTCACCCCGTTCGAGCGGCCGGCGCGCTGGATCGTCTGAACCGCCTTGTTGCCCAAGCCCCGCTTGGGCGTGTTGACGATCCGCTCGAAGGCGAGATCGTCGTCGAGCGAGACGGCGAGGCGGAAATAGGCCATCGCGTCGCGGATCTCGAGCCGCTCGTAGAAGCGCGGGCCGCCGATCACCCGGTATGGCAGGCCGATGGTCAGGAACCGGTCCTCGAAGGCACGCATCTGGTGCGAGGCGCGCACGAGGATCGCCATGGAATCGAGACCCACCGGGTCCATCCCCCGGGTGCCGCGCTGCGCCGCCTCGATCTCCTCGCCGACCCAACGTGCTTCCTCGTCGCCGTCCCAGTGGCCGATCAGCCGGACCTTCTCGCCCTCCTGCTCCTCGGTCCAGAGCGTCTTGCCCAGCCGTCCCTTGTTGGCGATGATGAGGCCCGACGCCGCGCCGAGAATATGCGGCGTCGAGCGGTAGTTCTGCTCCAGCCGGATCACCTCGGCGCCCTCGAAATCCTTTTCGAAACGCAGGATGTTGCCCACCTCGGCGCCGCGCCAGCCATAAATCGACTGGTCGTCATCACCGACGCAGCAGATGTTCTTGTGTCCTCCCGCGAGGAGCCGCAGCCACAGATACTGCGCTGCGTTGGTATCCTGATACTCGTCCACGAGGATGTAGCGGAACCAGCGGCGATACTGGTCGAGCACGTCGTCGCGTTTCTGAAAGATGGTGACCATGTGCAGCAGCAGGTCGCCGAAATCGACGGCGTTCAGCTCTTTGAGCCGCGCCTGATAGGCGGCGTAGAGCTTGCGCCCCTTGCCGTCGTAGGCCGAGGCGTCAGCGGTCGGCACGTTCTCGGGCGTCAGCGCCCTGTTCTTCCAATCGTCGATGATCCCCGCCAGCATCCGCGCGGGCCAGCGCTTGTCGTCGATGTTGTCGGCCGCGACGAGTTGCTTCAAAAGCCGGATCTGGTCGTCGGTGTCGAGGATAGTGAAGTTCGATTTCAACCCGACCAGCTCGGCATGCCGGCGCAAGAGCTTGACGCAGATCGCGTGGAAGGTCCCGAGCCACGGCAGCCCCTCGACCGTCTCGCCGAGCATCCTGCCGATGCGTTCCTTCATTTCGCGCGCGGCCTTGTTGGTGAAGGTCACGGCGAGGATCTCGTTGGGCCGCGCGCGTCCCGTGCGCATCAGGTGGACGATCCGCGCCGTGAGAGCCCGCGTCTTGCCGGTTCCAGCCCCCGCCAGCATCAGCACGGGGCCGTCCATCGTCTCGACCGCGAGCCGCTGCGCCGGGTTCAGCCCGTCGAGATAGGGGGCGCCGCCCGGCTGCGCCATGGCGCGGCGCGACAAAGGAATGGAAGCGGCCTCGAAGGCCTCGTCATCGGAAAAGCTGCTCATGGCGCCAATCTAGCGCCCATGCCCCCCGATGAAAAGCAGCGTTCCATATATGTTCGCAATGCGGCAACCGCCGGGCGATTGCTTTGAAAGCGCGGCATCTTTCTCCCGTCCGCGACGGTGCTCCCCTGACTTGTTAACGCCCCCGAAGCCGGAGCCTGCCAGATTGCGATGGCAATCACAGGAAGGTCCCCATGACCAGAATCCGCTTTCTCGGACGCCCCCGGCTCAACATGCTGCTGATGCTGTTTCTCGGGCTAGCCACCGCCGTGGCTTGGCTGTCGGTGGTCTATCTGCCGACGCCGCTGGTCAACCGAATGATGCGCGAGGATATCAGCCGCGAGGCCGAGAACTGGCGCTTTCGAGTGCTGCACACGCTCGAGGATGGCAGCCTCGCCTTCGAGCGTGGCCGCCTAAGCGAGGTCGACATCGCCTGGCTCGAAGAGGTCACGACGCTGTCGGACATCTACCGCTTCAAGCTCTTCACCGCCGATGGCCGTGTGTTCTGGTCGTCGCGGGCCTCCGACATCGGCACGATCAACGACAAGCCCTATTTTCAAAGCGTCGTGGCGCAGGGCGAGAAATACTACAAGGCCGAGATGAAGCCCATGGGAGAGGTCGACGGCCACCTGCACGGGGCTGCCGACCACCACCTGCCCGGCGACATGCTCTGCGTGGCCGAGATATATACGCCCGTGATGCGCGACGGCCGCTTCGTCGGCGCGATCGAATTCTACACCGACGTGACCGCCATGGGGCACACCTTTACCATAAGGCTGCGCAACATCTTCATCGGGTTGTCCGGCATCTCGCTGATCCTTCTGGTTCTGACCACCGTGGTGATCCGCCGCGCCGGGCGCATACAGGTCGCCGCGATGCGCGAGCGTGCCGAGGACGAACGCGAGATGATGCAGGACCAAATGCGGCTGACCCGCGAGGTGCAGCTCTTGGGCGAACTCAACGAGTGGCTGCAATCCTCGCGCTCGCTCGACGAGCTGTTCCAGATGGTCGGGCGCTTCATGACCCACATCCTGCCCCACTGCGAAGGCAGTATCTACGTCTACTCCAACTCGCGCGACGTGCTGGTCGGTGCCACGAGCTGGAACGGCGGTCATCACTGCGACCATATCCGGGCCGAAGATTGCTGGGGGCTGCGCCGCGGCCGCACCTACAGCTATGGCGCCGCCGAGGTCGATTTCCCCTGCGGCCATACCGAAACGCAGGATACGCGCCCGGCCTACTGCTTTCCGGTGCTGGCACATGGCGAGACGATCGGCCTGCTGCATCTCAAGGCGCGGCCCAAGACAAACCTTCTCGACTTTCGCGCCAGCCAGAAGCGCGCCCAGATGTGCGCCGAACAGATCAGCCTCGCCATCGCCAATGTGCAGATGCGTGACCAGCTGCACGACCGCTCGATCCGCGACCCGCTCACCGGGCTCTACAACCGGCGCCATCTGACCGAGACGCTGCGCCGCCATCTCGACCGCGCCCAGCGCGAGGATCGGCCGCTATCGCTGCTGTCGCTCGACGTGGATCACTTCAAACGCTTCAACGACAATCACGGTCACGACGCGGGCGACATGGTGCTGCGCGCTGTCGGCTCGGCGCTTGAACAGTTCTGCGATGGCGACGAGACCGCCTGTCGCATCGGCGGAGAGGAATTCATGCTGCTGCTGCCCGATCTGCGGCTGGAGGCAGCGGCGCTGCGGGCAGAAGCGCTGCGCGGCGCCGTGGAGCGGATCTCCGTTCGCTATGGCGAAAAGAACCTGCCCCGCATCACCGTCTCGATCGGCGTGGCCGCGCATCCCGATGACGGCGCGATGCCGCAGCAATTGATGAAGGCTGCCGACGACGCGCTCTATGATGCCAAGGGGCGCGGCCGGAACCAGGTGGCGATCGCGGGCGAGGCGGACCCCGCCAAGGACGATGCCCCGACCCTATTCGCGAAAGTGCAGCAAGCGGAGGCCCTCGATCGTGCTGGCTGAGATCGCGATCAGGCTATCGCTCTGCTCACCCAGACCGCCCTTGGCCCCCAGTAGCAGCGAGAAGCTGCCATCATCGCCATGGCGGAAGACGCGATAACACCCCGCCACGCCGTTAGCGCTATCAGTAGTAAGTGCCACCCCCCTTGGCACAGTATCTCGGGGCTATACTGCACCGCAGAAACCCCTAGACTGCCGGCGACCAAACGGAAGGGGTGGACATGGCCGAATTCGAGAAGATCCTCGTAGCCAACCGCGGCGAAATCGCGATTCGCGTGATGCGGGCAGCCAACGAGATGGGCAAGAAGACCGTCGCGGTCTATGCCGAAGAGGACAAGCTCGGCCTGCACCGCTTCAAGGCAGACGAAGCCTACCGCATCGGCGAGGGTCTGGGCCCGGTCCAGGCCTATCTCTCGATCCCCGAGATCATCCGCGTCGCCAAGATGTCGGGCGCCGACGCGATCCACCCCGGCTATGGTCTGTTGTCAGAGAACCCGGAATTCGTCGATGCCTGCACCGCGGCCGGCATCACCTTCATCGGCCCCAAGGCCCAGACCATGCGCGAGCTGGGTGACAAGGCCTCGGCGCGGCGCGTGGCGATCGAGGCGGGCGTGCCGGTGATCCCCGCCACCGAGGTGCTCGGCGACGACATGGCCGCGATCCGCAAGGAGGCCGCCGAGGTCGGCTATCCCCTGATGCTGAAGGCAAGCTGGGGCGGCGGCGGTCGCGGCATGCGCCCGATCATGGACGAGAGCGAGCTCGAGGAGAAGGTGCGCGAGGGCCGCCGCGAGGCCGAGGCCGCCTTCGGCAACGGCGAGGGCTATCTCGAGAAGATGATCCTGCGCGCCCGTCATGTCGAGGTGCAGATCCTCGGCGACCAGCACGGCCAGATCTACCACCTGTGGGAGCGCGACTGCTCGGTTCAGCGTCGCAACCAGAAGGTCGTCGAGCGGGCCCCCGCCCCCTATCTCTCCGAGACCCAGCGCGAGAAGCTGTGCAATCTCGGCCGCCAGATCTGCGCCCATGTGAACTACGAATGCGCCGGCACGGTCGAGTTCCTGATGGACATGGATTCGGGCGAATTCTACTTCATCGAGGTGAACCCCCGCGTACAGGTCGAGCACACGGTGACCGAAGAGGTCACCGGCATCGACATCGTGCGCGCGCAGATCCTGATCGCCGAGGGCAAGTCGATCGTCGAGGCCACCGGCTGCGCCAGCCAGTACGACGTGAAGCTCGACGGTCACGCGCTGCAATGCCGGGTCACCACCGAGGATCCGCACAACAGCTTCATCCCCGATTACGGCCGAATCCAGACATACCGTTCGGCCACCGGCCCCGGCATCCGTCTCGACGGCGGCACCGCCTATTCCGGCGCCGTCATCACCCGCTTCTACGATTCGCTGCTGACCAAGGTGACGGCGCGCGCGCCCACCCCCGAGATGGCGATCGCGCGCATGGACCGGGCCCTGCGCGAGTTCCGGATTCGTGGTGTCAGCACCAATATCGACTTCGTCATCAACCTGCTGAAGCACCCGACCTTCCTGTCGAACCAGTACACCACCAAGTTCATCGACACGACGCCGGAGCTGTTCAAGTTCGACACGCGGCGCGACCGTGCGACGCGGCTCCTGACCTACGTGGCCGACATCACCGTCAACGGTCACCCTGAGACCGAAGGCCGCGCCCTGCCCCCGCGCGACGCCAAGACGCCGCGCGCCCCTGTGCCCAAGGGCGAGGCGATCCGCCCCGGCACGCGGCAGATCCTCGACGAGCAGGGCCCCAAGGCCGTGGCCGAGTGGATGAAGGCGCAAAAGCAGCTGCTGATCACCGACACCACGATGCGCGACGGGCACCAGTCGCTCCTGGCCACGCGGATGCGTTCGATCGACATGATCCGCGTCGCGCCGTCCTATGCCGCCAACCTGCCCGAACTGTTCTCGGTCGAATGCTGGGGCGGCGCCACCTTCGACGTGGCCTATCGTTTCCTGCAGGAATGTCCCTGGCAGCGACTGCGTGACATCCGCAAGGCCATGCCCAACATCATGACGCAGATGCTGCTGCGCGCCTCGAACGGGGTCGGCTACACCAACTATCCCGACAACGTGGTGCAGGGCTTCGTGAAGCAGGCGGCCACCTCGGGCGTCGATGTGTTCCGCGTCTTCGACAGCCTGAACTGGGTCGAGAACATGCGCGTCGCGATGGATGCGGTGATCGAGGCCGAGAAGGTCTGCGAGGGCACCATCTGCTACACCGGCAACATGCTCGACCCGAAGCGATCGAAATACGATCTGAAATACTACGTCGAGATGGCCAAGGAGCTTGAGAAGGCCGGGGCGCATGTGCTCGGCGTCAAGGACATGGCGGGCCTTCTGAAGGCGCCGGCGGCGACCCAGCTCTTTACCGCGCTGAAGCAGGAGATCGGCCTGCCGATCCACTTCCACACGCACGACACCTCCGGCGCGGCGATCTCGACCGTTCTGGCGGCCTCGGCGGCGGGCGTCGATGCGATCGACGCGGCGATGGACAGCTTCTCGGGCAATACCTCGCAGCCGACGCTGGGCTCGATCGTTGAAGCGCTCGACAAGACCGACCGCGACACCGGGCTCGACATCGAGGCGATCCGCGAGATCTCGAACTATTTCGAGCAGGTCCGCGCACATTATGCCGCCTTCGAGAGCGGGCTGCAGGCCCCGGCCTCCGAAGTCTATCTGCACGAGATGCCCGGCGGGCAGTTCACCAACCTCAAGGCGCAGGCGCGTTCGCTGGGTCTCGAAGAGCGCTGGCACGAGGTCGCAAAGACCTATGCCGAGGTGAACATGATGTTCGGCGACATCGTGAAGGTCACGCCGTCGTCGAAGGTCGTTGGCGACATGGCGCTGATGATGGTGAGCCAGGGGCTGACCCGCGCGCAGGTCGAGGACCCGAATGTCGACGTGTCATTCCCCGACAGCGTCATCGACATGATGAAGGGCAATCTCGGCCAGCCGCCGGGCGGCTGGCCCACCGCGCTGCAGGCCAAGGTGCTGAAGGGCGAAAAGCCGCTCAAGGACCGGGCGGGCAAGCATCTGAAGCCCGTGGATTTCGAAGCAGCACGCGCCGAGGCGATCAAGGCCACGGGCGAGACCGAGATCGACGACGAGGATCTCAACGCCTACCTGATGTACCCCAAGGTCTTCACCGACTATGCCCGCCGGCACCAGCAATACGGTCCGGTCCGCACACTGCCGACCCGGACTTTCTTCTATGGCATGGAGCCGGGCGAGGAGATTTCGGCCGAGATCGATCCCGGCAAGACGCTGGAGATCCGTCTGCAGGCGGTCGGTGAGACCGGCGATGACGGCGAGGTGCGGGTCTTCTTCGAACTCAACGGTCAGCCGCGCACGGTGCGGGTGCCCAACCGCAAGGTCGCGGCCAAGGCGCAGAAGCGCCCCAAGGCCGAGATCGGCAACCCCGCCCATGTCGGTGCACCGATGCCGGGGGTGGTCTCGACCGTCGCCGCGCAAGCGGGGCAGAAGGTCAAGCAGGGCGACATGCTGCTGACGATCGAGGCGATGAAGATGGAAACCGGCCTGCATGCCGAGCGCGACGGCACCATCAAGGCGGTGCATGTGACCCCCGGCGCGCAGATCGACGCAAAGGACCTGCTGGTCGAGATCGAATGACCCGGCTCGGCGCGGTCAGCCTCATCGTGCCCGATTACGACGAGGCGATCGCCTTCTTCACCGGCCCCATGGCCTTCACCCTCGCCGAGGATATGGAGATGGGGGCCGGAAAGCGCTGGGTCCGCGTGGTGCCGTCCGCGGGCGGCACCGGCATCGTCCTCGCCCGCGCTGAGACACCCGCACAGCGGGACGCGATCGAAGCGCAGGGCGGCGGCAGGGTCTGGCTGTTTCTCGAAACCGATGATTTCGCCCGCGACTCCGCCCGGATGAAGGCGGGCGGCATCGTCTTCGAGGAGGAGCCGCGCCACGAGCCCTACGGCACGGTGGCGGTGTTTCGGGACCCGTGGGGTAACCGTTGGGACCTGATCGAGCCGAGGCTCGCCGGCTAGGGCGGACACCTCCGGCATCGACCCGACCCACCGTTTCGGTCGCCCGTGCCGACGCTCGGGTTTCGAAACCGCGACGTCCTGCCGGAGATTTCCGCGCCGGGCGTTCGTTTTTCCGCTTGCACCCCCCCGCTGCCTTGGCTACATCCGCCCCACGAAACGGAAGCGGGTGTAGCTCAGGGGTAGAGCATTACCTTGCCAAGGTAAGGGTCGTGAGTTCGAATCTCATCACCCGCTCCAGTTTCGATCCTCCCTAATTGCAGACGGCAGATCGACCCGCCCGGGCGCGCTGCATTTTGCATGTCCCGCAGCCAACGGGTCCCGGCATGCCGTTCGAGGCTGCCACATGCCATGGCGACCGGGTCCTGTACTGGGCGCGCGTCGTCCTGCCTGCACTGCCCTTTACGTAGTGCCAGTTGCACCCCCGAGAGACAGGGTCTGGAACAGTCCGATCATGTTTGCGGTCATGGCCCATCGAAGCACGGATCCTGCCGTCGGGGACTTCCGCGAAGTCGCCCGGATTTTCTCATCTTCTCCTCTTGCACCCTACCGCGGCTCCGGCTACATCCGCCCCACGAAACGGAAGCGGGTGTAGCTCAGGGGTAGAGCATTACCTTGCCAAGGTAAGGGTCGTGAGTTCGAATCTCATCACCCGCTCCAGTTTCGATCCTCCCGAACATCGCCGAACGCGCTCTTGGCCCGGCCTCGCTCGCCGCCTATAGGTGCGGCGAAACCAGACGAGGGATGCCATGCGGACCGCCAAGATCACCCGCGCCACCGCCGAGACGTCGATCGAGGTCGAGATCGATCTCGACGGCACCGGCGCCTACGACAACAAGACCGGCGTCGGCTTCTTCGATCACATGCTCGACCAGCTGTCGCGCCACGCGCTCATCGACATAAAGGTGCGCGCAGAAGGTGACCTACATATCGACGACCACCACACGGTCGAGGATACCGGCATCGCGCTGGGCCAAGCGCTGAAGCAGGCGCTAGGCGACAAGACCGGCATCCGCCGCTACGGCTCGTGCCATCTCGCGATGGATGACGCGCAGGTGCGCTGCGCGCTCGACCTGTCGGCGCGGCCCTTCCTGATCTGCAACCTCGACTTCCGCGCCTCCAAGATCGGCAGCTTCGACACCGAGCTAGTGCAGGAATTCTTTCAAGCGCTGGCGACGCATGGCGGCATCACGCTGCACATTGACCGCCTGCATGGCCACAACGCGCATCACGTCGCCGAGGCCGCATTCAAGGCCGTCGCCCGCGCTCTGCGCGAGGCGGTAGAGCCTGACCCTCGCCGCTCGGACGCGATTCCTTCGACCAAGGGGGCGCTATGAGCCTTACCGCGCTGATCGACTACGAAAGCGGCAACCTGCATTCGGCCCAGAAAGCCTTCGAGCGCATGGCGCGCGAGGGCGATGCGGGCGAGGTGATCGTCACATCCCGCCCCGAGGACGTGGCCCGCGCCGACCGGATCGTGCTGCCCGGCGACGGGGCGTTCCCGCACTGCCGGAACGCGCTTTCGGCACAGCCCGGGCTGCGCGAGGCGCTGGTCGAGGCGGTCGAGATCAAGGGGCGGCCGTTCCTCGGGATCTGCGTCGGCATGCAGCTTCTGGCCGAGGTGGGCCATGAATACGAACGGACCGAAGGGCTGGGCTGGGTGCCGGGCGAGATCGTCCGGATCGAACCCTCGGACCCGAAGATGAAGGTGCCGCACATGGGCTGGAATGATCTGGTGATCGACCGCCCGCACAAGCTGCTCGAAGGAATCTCGACCGGCGATCACGCCTATTTCGTGCATAGCTGGCAGTTCCGGCCCAGCGACCCGGACACGCTGCTCGCGCATGTCGATTACGGCGGACCGGTGACGGCGGTGGTGGGACGCGACAACGTGGTCGGCGCGCAGTTCCACCCCGAGAAAAGCCAGGCGGCGGGGCTCAGGCTGATCGCCAATTTCCTGAACTGGAAGCCCTGACGACAAGAGGCCCGCGCGATGCGCGGGCCTTCTCGTTTCATAAGCAATAGCCTCACTTCAGGAAAGCGGCGAGATCTTCGTAGAGACGGTCTGCGTGGGTCGCGGTGAGCCCGTGCGGCGCGTCATCGTATACCTTGAGCGTGGCGCTGGAGCCCGCGAGCTTGGCCGCACGACGGCCCGAGGGGTCGATCGGAACGGTTTCGTCCTTGGCCCCGTGCACCACCAAAGTCGGGACCTTGAAGGCCGTCATGTCATCGGTGAAGTCGGTCTTGCCAAAGGCATCAACGCAATCAAGCGTGGCCTTGGGGCTGGCTTGCATCGCCATCATCAGCGACCAGTGCAGCACACCCTCGCTGACCTTGTTGCCGTAGAAGGTCTTGAAGAACTCGCGCAAGAACTCGGGCCGGTCCTTGCGCAGCCCCTTCTTGATGCCTTCGAACACGTCGGCGGTGACGCCGTGGGGGCTCTTGTCGGATTTCAACATTCCCGGCGCGATCGAGGCGATCAGCCCTGCGGCACGAATATTGCGCCCCTCGTGGCGCGACATGTAGCGCGCGACCTCGCCGCCGCCCATCGAAAAGCCGACGATTGCCGCATCCTTCAAGCCCAGTTCGCGGATCACCGTGTCGAGGTCGTCGGCCATGGTATCGTAATCATAGCCTTGGAAGGGCTGGCCAGACCGACCGAAACCGCGGCGATCATAGGACACGACGCGGTGTCCAGCTTCGGCCAGCCGCACCGCCTGGTACTCCCAGCTGTCGGAATTGAGAGGCCAGCCATGAACCAGGACGACGGGGCGGCCTTCACCCCAATCCTTCACGTAGAGCTGGGTCTGGTCCTTGGTGGTGACGAGGGGCATGCGCTGTCCTTCCCTTGTATGTTTCGAAAGAAAAACCGGCACGCCCCCCGCGCTGTTCCGGCGCCTAGGGCAGCTTTTGCCAGACGCCGCCCTCGCGACAGAAACCCAGCACGCAGCCCGAAACCGACAGCCGATCGCCCGCGAGCACCAGCTTGGAGTTGTAGGTCTTGCCGCTGTCGGGCGCGAAGACCTTGCCGCGATATTCGCCGCCGCCCACCGGCTCGGTGGCGGAGATGATGTTGCGCCCGAGGTTCGGCGAGGCGATCTCGGAGCCACCCGGGCCGAAAGCCTTCACCAGCTGACCGCAAAGCTGCGCGCCGCAGGGCGCGACCTGCACGAGGCCGCTATTGCCGTTATCGTCCGGCGCGGTGCGCCAGGTGCCGAGCAGCGGCTCGGCCGAAGCCGCCCCCGCCAGTGCCACGAACGCGCATGCGGCCCATGCCAGTCTCTTCATGATCGTCTCCTCCTCAATCATGCGGCGAAGCTGACGCGAAGGTCATCCGGGCTGGCAAGGCTGACGTGGCGTTGCATCCGGCGCGCTTGCATGCCACGAGGCGCCCGCAACACCCTGCCGGAGACAGCGCGATGATCCTCTACCCCGCCATCGACCTCAAGGACGGACAGGCCGTGCGCTTGCTGCGCGGCGAGATGGACAAGGCGACCGTGTTCAACGACGACCCTGCCGCGCAGGCGCGCGCCTTCGTCGAGGCCGGGACCGAATGGCTGCACCTGGTGGATCTCAACGGCGCCTTCGCGGGGCAGCCGGTCAACGGCGCCGCGGTCGAGGCGATCCTCGCGGCCTGCCCCGGCGTCCCGGCGCAGCTCGGCGGTGGCATCCGTGACATGAAGACCATCGAGGCCTGGATCGACAAGGGCCTCGCCCGCGTCATCCTCGGCACGGTGGCCGTCGAGAACCCGGATCTCGTGCGCGAGGCGGCGAAGGCGTTTCCGGGCAAGGTCGCGGTCGGGCTCGACGCGCGGGAGGGCCGCGTCGCCACGCGCGGCTGGGCCGAGGAGACCGACGTGATGGTCACCGACCTCGCGAAGAGCTTCGAGGACGCAGGCGTGGCCGCGATCATCTACACCGACATCGCCCGCGACGGCGCGATGGCGGGCCCGAACGTCGCGGCGACCGAGGCGCTGGCGCGCGCCGTATCGATCCCGGTGATCGCCTCGGGCGGCGTGTCCTCGCTCGACGACCTGAAGGCGCTGAAGGCAACCGGCGTGATCGCGGGTGCGATCTCGGGCCGCGCGCTCTATGACGGTGCGATCGACCTTGGCGAAGCGCTGAAGCTTCTGAACGCCTGATACGCAGAGGCGCCGCCCGATCTCTCGCGCGGCGCCTTCGTGACTTTTTTCCTCAAATACGCATGGTGCCCTGCTTGACATGGGTGCGCCGGTGCGGGTCATTCACCGGCCGCGGCCTTGGCGAATTTCTCCAACGCATCTTCCATCTTCTCGATGGCTTCGAGATCATCATCCACCTGAAGGTCGTCGAAGGTCTCCTCCGGCTCTTCATAGGCCACGAAGACCTGCCCCGACCCGTCATCATAGGCGAGCATCTTGAGCGGCAGGTAGAGCCCGGCCAACGGGTCTTCCTGCATCACCGGCGTCCCAAGCTGCGGGTTGCCGAAGATCAGCAGCTGGCTGTCGGCCAAAGTCATGCCGGCCTCTTCGGCGCCCGCACCGTGATCGACGCGCGCGAATACGGTCGCCCCGGCTTCGGTGACGGCGGCCTCGAGACGGTCCATCACCTCGGCGACGGTGCCGGTGGCCTGCATGGTCTCGGTATCGGCGATGGCGGGCGCCGCGAGGGTGGCGGCGGCGAGCCCTGCGAGAATCGTGCGTTTCATGTGAAATGCTCCCATTGTGCTGCCGCCCAACGAGAAGCTCGGGCTTCCGTTCCGGCACTGGCCCCGGCGCGGCTTGGAGGCTAGAAGGGCCACGACCGCAGGAGGGCCACATATGCTCAAGACCCGCATCATTCCCTGTCTCGACGTGGCCGATGGCCGCGTGGTGAAGGGCGTCAACTTCGTGGATCTGCGCGATGCCGGCGACCCGGTCGACGCCGCGCGCGCCTATGACGCCGCCGGAGCCGACGAGCTGTGCTTTCTCGACATCCATGCCACGCACGAGAATCGCGGCACGATGTTCGATCTCGTCCGCCGCACCGCCGAAAGCTGCTACATTCCCCTGACCGTGGGCGGCGGCGTGCGCAGCCACCATGACGTGCGGGCGCTGCTGCTTGCTGGCGCCGACAAGGTGAGCTTCAACTCGGCCGCTGTGGCCGACCGCACGGTGGTGACCGAGGCCGCGCAGCGCTTCGGCGCGCAATGCATCGTGGTGGCGATCGACGCCAAGACGGTGGAACCGGGCCGCTGGGAGATCTTCACCCATGGCGGCCGCAAGCCCACCGGCATCGACGCGGTCGAGTTCGCCATCGACATGGAACGGCGCGGCGCCGGGGAGATCCTACTCACCTCGATGGATCGCGACGGCACCCGGGCGGGTTTCAACCTGCCCCTCACCCGCGCCATATCGGATGCGGTCGACATACCGGTCATCGCCTCGGGCGGCGTCGGCACGCTCGACCACCTGGTCGAGGGCGTAACCGAAGGCGGCGCCAGCGCGGTGCTGGCCGCCTCTATCTTCCATTTCGGTACCTACACCATCGCCGAAGCCAAGGCGCATATGGCTGCGGCCGGCATTCCGATGAGGCTGTCATGAGCCTGCATGATCTCGCCGCGACAATTCTCGCACGACGCGGTGCCGACCCCGAAACCAGCTGGACCGCGAAGCTCCTGGCCAAGGGCCCGGAGAAATGCGCCGAGAAGTTCGGCGAGGAGGCAGTTGAGGCGATCATTGAAGCGGTGAAAGGCGACCGCGAGAAGCTCACCTCCGAGGCCGCCGACGCGCTTTACCACCTCCTCGTGATGTGTGCCGCGCGCGATGTGAGCCTCGACGATATCGAGGCCGAGCTGTCGCGGCGCGAGGGCTGCTCGGGCATTGCAGAGAAGGCTTCCCGTTCCAAATGAAAAAAAGCCCGGGCGGTGCCCGGGCTTCAAGGTGTGGAACGAGGGACAGTGAAATGAAACGCATATGTTCCAGATACGCGCTCCCATGAAACCATCTAATCACCGAATGGTTCCATGCGAAGATACCTTCCCTAAAATGTGAACGCCACGTCAACCATAGCGGGTCAATCCGCCGATTGTGCACGCGCCGCGTAGAGCGCGACAGCAGCAGCGTTCGAAACGTTGAGCGAGCCGAAACCGCCCGCCGCGTCGATCCGCACCAAGGCGTCGCAGGTCTCTCGCGTGCGTTCCCTGAGCCCAGGCCCCTCGGCCCCCAGCACCAGCGCCACGGGACGGTCGCGCTTGCCCTCTATCGCCCGTTCGATGCTTTGCTCGGCCTCGCCCGCGAGCCCTAGCACCAGGTAACCCATCTCCTTGAGCCGGCCCATCGTGTCGGCGAGGTTGCGCACCCGCAGATAGGGCTGACGCTCCAGCGCGCCCGAGGCGGTCTTGGCCAGCGCCCCGGTCTCCGGCGCGGAATGGCGCTGCACGCCGATCACGGCGCGGGCGCCGAACACTTCGGCCGAGCGCAGGATCGCGCCCACATTGTGCGGATCGGTGACCCGGTCGAGCAGCAGCAGGCGCGGCGGCCCGTCCCGCTCACCGCCCAGCGCGATGTCGTCGAGCGACCCCCAATCGAGCGGCTTCACCTCGAGCGCCGCGCCTTGGTGCACCGAATCCGCGTCGATCGGCGCGGCGAATTTGCGCGGGTCCGAGATCTCGGGCTCCATGCCGCTTGTCGCGATGGCATCGGCGAGCTTGCCCTGGGCATTCAGCGTCACGACCAGCCGCAGCCGCTCGCGGCGCGGGTTCAAGAGCGCGTCGCGTACCGCGTGCAGGCCGAAGAGCCAGACCGTCTCGGCCGCCGAGGCGCGCTTGGACTGTTCCTTCTCGATCACCCATTTCGGCTTCTTCATGGTGCTCTCCGATGTGCTCCGCTTGCGCCTGATTGCGCGCTCGGGCCCGCGAAGTCCAGCCGAAGCCCCCGCCATGCCGCGCCGTCGGGGAAGCCGGATTTTCCGGTTGACGCCTCTTGGCCGAGCGCCTATTCCCGCTCTCGCACCGGGTCGAGGCCCGGCTGCGGGCGACGAGCTGCAAGGTGCGGCAGCGGACTGTAACTCCGCCGGGGAGACCCACGCCTGGTTCGATTCCAGGGTCGCCCACCATCTCCCCCTTTTTTCGAGACATGGTGGTTTGACCGGTCACGCAGCCCTCCATAGGGTCGCGCCGAGAGCGTGTGTCCTCGTCGGTCGCGCGCGGGGGCACGCATGGGACAGTTCGACATCGTGATCATCGGCCAGTCGGGCCGGATCGAGGCCGAGGCGCTGCTTCTCGCCGCCTCGCTGCGCCGTCACGCCCCGGGCTTCGCCGGACGCCTCATCGTCGCCGAGCCCCAGCCCGGTCCGCTCTGGTCTGAGAACCCGCGCATGACCGATGACGGCCGGGCGATGCTCCAGGACCTTGGCGCCGAGATTCTGCCCTTCGAGAACCGACATTTCGGCGCGGCCTATCCGCATGGCAACAAGATCGAAGCGCTCGCCGCCCTGCCCGCCGCGCCATTCCTGTTCCTCGACAGCGACACGCTGATCTTGGGCGAGATCGGATCGCTGCCGATCGATACGTTGCCGCCGTCGGCCTCGATGCGGCGCGAGGCCACATGGCCGGTGCCGCGCCCGGAATGGCCCGGCTACACGGCGAGCTGGCGCTCTCTCTACGATCGCTTCGGTCTGGATTTCGAAACCTCGCTCGACCCGTCATGGCCCGAAGGCGTCTGGACCCGCTATCTCTATTTCAACGCAGGCTGGTTCTGCGGCCCGGATGCCCATGCCTTCGGCGCGCGTTTCCTGGAATACGCGGTTGCGATCCGGGACGACCCACCGGCCGAAATCGCCGCGCAGCCCTTCGATCCTTGGCTCGATCAGGTGGCGCTACCCTTGGTGATCCATGGCCTTGGCGGCGGCCGACCGGGACCGGCTCTCGATGGACTCGACGGTGCGCTCACCTGCCATTACCGCAGCTTTCCGTTGCTCTATGCGCGCGAAAGAGACGCGGTGGTCGAAGCGCTGGAACGTGTCGCGGCGCCGAACCGTCTCAAGGTGCTCTTGAAACGACACGACCCGATTCGGCGGATGGTCTATCAGCGCCGGGGCGCCAAGGTTCGGGCGCTGTTCGACCGCGCCGCTCTGCCCCCCCGGGAAAGGGAAATCCGAACCATACTGCGTGCCCATGGTTTCTGGATGAGGTGACACGGAACCGAGGGGGTACGCGATGATCGAGAATATGTTGTTCCAGGATTGGAGCGGGATCATCCGCACCATCCTCGTCGGCACGCTCGCCTATGCCGGCCTGGTGGCGTTCCTGCGCATTTCCGGCAAGCGGACCCTGGCCAAGCTCAACGCCTTCGACCTCGTGGTGACGGTCGCGCTCGGCTCGACGCTGGCGACGATCCTGCTGTCCGAAAGCGTGGCCCTGGCCGAAGGGCTCACCGCCTTCGCGCTGCTGATCGGCCTGCAATATCTCGTGGCGAAAAGCTCGGTCGGCTCCGGGCGGATCGCCCGGCTAGTGCGCTCGGAGCCGCGGCTGGTGATGCACAAGGGCGAGATCCTGCACGATGCGCTGCGCCGCGAACGGGTCACGGAGGAGGAATTGCTCTCGGTGATCCGCAACAATGGCAGCGCCGCGCCGGAGGAGATCGCCGCCGTCGTGCTCGAAAGCGACGGCTCCTTCAGCGTGATTCCCAAGCCCCAGGATGGCAGCGCAGCGGATTTCGCCAGCGCCGACCTGCCCAGTCGCGGCTGATGCGCTCAGTCGATCGCGTAGACCATGCTGACTCCGGCCGAGACCTCGACCTCGCCTTGGGCGATCGGCACGCCCCCATCGGCGGCCATGCGCATCTCCATCATCGGTCGCGGCCCGAAATCGGCCCGCGTTTCGGAGAGCGACAGGACCTCGCCCAGCTCGACCCCGGCGGCCTCGGCATAGAGCCGTGCACGGGCCTGAGCGTCGACCACGGCAGCGCGGCGCGCGTCATCATGCGCCGCAGCCCGGTCGGCCAGCATGAACTCGATCCCCTCGAGCCGGTTCGCCCCCTCGCCCACCGCGGCGTCGAGCACGGTGCCGAGCGAATCGAGATCTGTGACCCGCAACTCCACCAGCGTCGTGGCGACGAAACCCTCGGGCTCCGATTGCCCGTCGCGCATCCGCGCATAGTCTCGATCAAGACTGAGCTGGCCGGTCTGGACGTTCTCGGGCGCGATTCCGGCCTCGCTCAGCCGGTCGAGCACCCGCCCCATGGCGGCGTTCATCGCGTCGAGCGCAGCGCGGGCGGTTTCGGCGGTCTCGCTGACCCCGAGCCGCACCCGGGCCATTTCCGGGGCGGCGCGGACATGGCCCTCGCCGGTGACGGTCACGGAACGGGGCGGCGTCGCCGGGACCTCGACCGGTTGCGCGTCGGCAGCCGTGGCCAGGCCGATAGCGAGCGCGAGGGCGGAAAGCGTGGCTTGCTTCATGGTATCCTCCTGAATCTGGCGGCATCGAACGCCCCGGGGCGCCGCCTTGCAAGAGCGGTGCGATCACAACCTCCGGGGGGCGGGTTGCGCGCGCGGAAAGCTGCTTGCAAAATGCTGCCGGTCTGGCACGCCCGTTCCCGGACCCTGCCAGTGATGCTAAGGCCTGCCACATGACACCCAATTTCGCCCTGTCGCTCTCGCTCGAGGGCCTGAGACTGCTGCACCGCGCGCCCGCGGGCTGGACCCGGATCGGCGAGGTGCCGCTCGACAGCGCGGATCTCGCGGGCGATCTGGCGCGGCTGCGGGCGGCCGCGCTCGCCCGCGCGCCGGAAGGGCTGCGCACCAAGCTGCTGATTCCCAACGACCAGATCCGCTACCTCGTGCTCGAGGGCGTGCTCGGTGCCGACGAGGTGGCAAAGGCACTGGAGGGGACGACCCCCTATGCCGTGGACGAACTAGCCATCGATTACGTGGTCGAGGACGGGCGCACCCATGTCGCGGCAGTAGCGCGCGAGACGCTGGAAGAGGCCGAAGGCTTTGCGCGGGAGCACGCGCTGGAGCCGGTGGCCTTCGCCGCGGTGCCGGAGTCGGATGGTTTCCCGGGCGAGGTGCTGTTCGGTCCGGTGGAGGGCCTGAAGGAGACGGTGACACGCGACGAGGTCGTGGTGCACGAACTGCCGTCCGAGGCTCAAGGCGATCCGTTGGAAATCACCGATATGGATTCTGCCGTGACGGACGCGTCCTTCGACGCGGAACCGCCGATCGGCGAGGATGACCTCCCCCCCGCACCCATACCCGCGCAGCCCCCGACCGATGCCGTCGAGGTCGGGACCGGCCCCGAGGCCGATGCGTCGGAAGAGGAGATGGCTGCGATCGATACCCCGGCCCCGGAGATCGAGGCGGGTGACGAGATGCCCGCACCGCGGTCTGAACCCTTGGACACGCAGCCTGAGGCGCCGAACGAGGGCGTATCGCGGGACCGCGACCAGACCTCGCCCGCCCCGGTCACGCCGGCCGCTGATCTGGAAGACGAGGACGAGGCGCTGCTGGCCCCTGCCCCGGACACCACCGCGCCCCGGCCGGCGGAGCCGCTGCCACAGGCCGGGGCTCCGGTGATGCCGGACCTGCCGATGCCTGACCAGAGCGGCATCGACGATGACGAGGCCATGCTGGCAGAGCCCGCGCATCGCGAGCCGCCCCGCCCAGCTGCTCCCCCAGCCGCGCCGCCACTGCCGCCACGCGGTGACGCCGCCCGCGACAAGGCCCCCCCGCCACGCACAGATGAAAGCACCGATGCCGCGCGCCGGATCATGCCGCCGGCGATGCCGCGGCCCGGCGCGCCTCCAGCCGCCATGCCCGCCATGCCGCCCGCGACGCCTGGTGAAAGCCAAGAAACCGGGGAGAACGCCGAAGCCGCCGCCCTTGCCGCCGGCGCCTCGTTAGTCGCGCCCGAGGCCTCCGCCGAGGCACCCCGACCGGCTACCGCGCCCCGGGCCGAATCTGGCAGCCGCCGCAGCGTCGATCTGGCCAGCGAACGCGAGCGCATGACCGTGTTCGGCGCGCGCCGCGCGACGCCCGACAAGCGGCCGGGCCGCCTCGCCCTGATCGCAGGCGCCATCGTCACCGCGCTTCTGGTCCTTCTGTTCGGGTTCTGGCTGAGCGCCGCCGAAGATGATCCGCAGGCGGGGCTATTGCGCGACACGAGCGCCGATCTCGCAGCGCTCACGCCCGACGAACCCGAAGCAGCGCCTTCGGGCACGCAGGAGCCCGAAGCCGCTGTCGCGGTGCCAGAGCAGCCCGCGCCGGAACCGGTGCCCGACTACGACGACTACCCGGCGCCCGATCGCGGTCCTGCAGCGGCGGTGAGCCCGGCCGAGGCCGAACGCGTCTATGCGGCCACCGGCGTCTGGCTGCGGGCGCCCCGCCTGCCCCTGACGCCACGCGCGGAGCAGCTCGGCATGCCGGTCGCGGTGACGAGCGAAGCGGTCGCGGAATTCGGCATGGACGGTCTGCGTCTCGCCGCCGTCGCACCGGATGGTGGGCTGCCGGTACAGGCCGTGCCGCCGCCGGCCGGCAGCGTCTTCGAGCGCGACGCGCGCGGCTTCATCGCCGCCACCGCCGAGGGAACGGTGACGCCGCAAGGCCTCGTGGTCTACGAGGGACGACCCGAGGTCCTGCCGCCGACCCGGCCCGGCACGGTCGCTCCGCCCGCCGCTACACCTGCCGATGAGAGCGAAGCGTCCAAAGCCGAGGCGAGTGAGGACGACAGCGCCGCGCTCGTCGATCCGGCTACCACCCCCGCGGCCAGACCGGAGGGGGTGGAGCTGATTCCCGGCGCGCCGCCCGTGGTGCCGCCGACCCGGCCCGGCACGAAGGCTTTGGAGACCGACGAGGCAGAGGCCGCCGGGGTGACGCCCGGCGGAGTCGCGCTCGACGCGCTGCGCCCCACGAGACGCCCCGAAGATGCGGTGCTACCGCCGCTTGCGGCCTATGAGGGGCCGCGTCCGCCGCTTCGTCCGGAAGGGTTGGCCCCCGATGCCGAAAGCCAGGTCACCGAGGCCACCGACGCCCAGGCAGCCGCTTTGGCCGAGGCCGTGGGCGAGACGCCTTCCCCGCCGGCGCGCGCGTCGGTCGCCGACGCGCTGGCCTCGCTGATGGCCGATGCGCCCGACCCGCTGGCCAACGCGACGCCGCAGGCGGTTCCCACCGCGCGCCGCCCGGATTCTCGGCCGCGCAACTTCGACCGCGTGGTGGCCCAGAGCCGCAGCCGCGCTCCCGCAGCGGCCGCCTCGACCACCGCCAGCGCGCCGCAGCAGGTCGCCAACGCGACCGTCGCTCCGGATGGGCCGGTGCCCGGCAGCGTCGCCCGCGCCGCTACCCGCGACAATGCCATCAACCTGCGCGACATCAATCTCATCGGCGTCTACGGCAAGCCGGGCGCGCGACGGGCTCTGATCCGCATGGAGAATGGCCGCTACCTGCGCGTCGGCGTCGGAGACGCCCTCGATGGCGGCAAGGTCACGGCGATCGGCGACGACGTTCTGAACTATGTCCGGCGCGGCCGCACCATGGTCCTCAAGATCCCCGACTGACCCCTCTCGGTTGAGTCGGCCCCGGCGATCGCCGCGTTGCCTTTGGCGGCGTCAGCGGCGAT
The DNA here is from genome assembly GCF_900172345.1 of Limimaricola soesokkakensis. Classification (GTDB taxonomy): domain Bacteria; phylum Pseudomonadota; class Alphaproteobacteria; order Rhodobacterales; family Rhodobacteraceae; genus Limimaricola; species Limimaricola soesokkakensis. The sequence continues at coordinate 112,810 of NZ_FWFY01000001.1, read as the reverse complement.
AGCTGGATCATGCAGGGATTTCTCTTTCAAGCCACGATCTATCTCGGTGCAGCGGTGCTGGCCGTACCGCTCGCAGCGCGTCTCGGCCTCGGCTCAGTGCTGGGCTATCTCGCCGCCGGCATCATCATCGGCCCGGCCACGGGACTGGTCGGTGCGGAAACCGAGGATCTTCAGCATTTCGCCGAGTTCGGCGTGGTGATGATGCTGTTCCTGATCGGGCTGGAGCTGGAGCCGCGGGCGCTGTGGAACATGAGACAGCGGTTGATCGGTCTGGGCGGCGTGCAGGTCGTGCTGACCACCGGCGCCCTGTTCATCGCGGGCAGCCTGCTCGGGCTCGACGCCAACGTGGCGCTGGCCACCGGGCTTATCTTCGCGCTCTCCTCCACCGCCATCGTGCTGCAGACGCTGTCCGAAAAGGGGTTGATGCAGGCACAAGGCGGACGCTCCGTCTTCTCGGTGCTGCTGACGCAGGACATCGCGGTGATCCCGATGCTGGCGCTGCTGCCGCTGCTCGCGGTGTCGGGGCATGGCGGCGGCAGCGCGCACGGGGCGCCGGCGAACCCCGACGCGCCGGGCGTCAAGGAGGTCGAGGCCGCACGCACGCTGATCGAGAACCTGCCGGGCTGGGCGGTGACGCTGGTGACGCTGGGCGCGGTGGCGGTGGTGGTGCTGACCGGCATCTACCTGACGCGGCCGGTGTTCCGCTACATCCACCACGCGCGCCTGCGCGAGCTCTACACCGCGCTGGGCCTGCTGATGGTGGTCTCCATCGCGGTCCTGATGGAGCTGGTTGGCCTGTCGCCCGCGCTGGGTACCTTTCTCGCCGGTGTGGTGCTCGCCAACTCCGAGTTCCGGCACGAGCTCGAAAGCGATCTCGAACCCTTCAAGGGGCTGCTCCTGGGGCTGTTCTTCATCACCGTCGGCGCCGGCATCGATTTCGGCGTTCTGCTGGACAACCCGATGCGGATCGCGGCGCTGACGCTCGCGGTGATCGCGATCAAGGGCGGGGTGCTCTACCTGCTGGCCCGGATCGCGCAGATGCACACCCGCGACGGCTGGCTGTTCACGCTGGCGCTGGCGCAGGCAGGCGAGTTCGGCTTCGTGCTGTCCTCCTTCTCGCTGCAACAGGGCGTACTCACCTCCAGCGAGGCCAGTGTCATCCGGCTGGTGATCGGGCTGTCGATGCTGATCACGCCGCTGCTGTTCATCCTCTACGAGCAGCTGGTCAAGCGCGCCGAAAAGGCCCCAGACCCAGATCCCGACGAAATCGACCGGCAGGCGCCGATCATCATCGCCGGGATCGGCCGCTTCGGCCAGGTGGTGAGCCGTCTGGTGCAGGGCGCGGGCTTCGACACGGTGGTGCTCGACCACGACATGGAGATGATCGACACGATGCGCCGTTTCGGCTTCGGCGGTTTCTTTGGCGATCCGACCCGGCCCGACATCCTGCATGCCGCGGGGCTGGAGACCGCCAAGGTGCTGGTGGTGGCGCTCGACGACCGCCACGCCGCGCTCAAGCTGGTGCGTCATGCCCGTGCGATGCGGCCCGACCTGCACATCGTGGCGCGCGCCTATGACCGCGAGCATGTCTACCAGCTGTTCCAGGCCGGGGCGAACGACATCGTCCGCGAGATGTTCGATTCGAGCCTGCGGGCCGGGCGCTACGTGCTCGAGAATATCGGCCTGTCGCAGTTCGAGGCCTCGGAACTGGAGATGGCCTTCTACCAGCAGGACCGCGCCGTGGTCCGCGAGCTGGCACAGCTGTGGAAACCCGGCGTGCCGGTGTCGCAGAACCCCGAATACGTGAAGCGCGCGCGCGAGCTGAACAAGGATCTCGAGACATCGATCCTCGAGCGGCTGCACCCGCAGGGCGATGCCACCGAAACCGAGCCGCTCGAAGGCGTCAGTGCGGTGGGCTATCGCAGCAAGGATCGCGGCTAGGGCACGGGCGGGCCTCAGCCGTCGCTGACGCCCGCCTCGGCAAAGGTCGCCATGCCCGACAGGCAGGCCAAAGCACCGCGCAGCACGCCGATCGCCAGCGTGCCGCCCGACCCCTCCCCGAGGCGCAACCCCAGCGACAGCAGCGGCGCCTTGCCCAGAGCTTCGAGCAGCCGCGCATGGCCGCTCTCCGCGCCTTGGTGGCCGGCAACCGCATGATCGAGCGCGCCGGGGGCGGCGCGGTGCAGCACCAGCGCGGCGGAGCAGCAGATGAAGCCGTCGAGGATCACCGGGATGCGGTGATGCCGGGCCGCGAGGATCGCCCCCGCCATCGCCGCGATCTCGCGCCCGCCAAGCTGGCGCAGCACCTGCAGAGGATCGCTTTCTCCGACGATCCGCGCCGCGCCCTGCGCCACCGCCTCGGCCTTGCGGGCGAGACCGGCATCGTCGACGCCGGTGCCGCGTCCGGTCCAGTCGCGCGCCTCGCCGCCTTCGAGCGCCAGCGCGATGGCCGAGGCGGCGCAGGTATTGCCGATGCCCATCTCGCCCGCGACCAGAAGGTCCGCCTCGGGGTCCACCGCCCTCCAGCCCGCGGCCATCGCCGCGAGAAGATCAGCCTCGCTCATCGCCGGTTCGGTGACGAAATCACCCGTGGGCCGGTCGAGATCCAAGGGGTGCACGGTCATTGTGGCGCCGAACGCCCGGGCCAGCTGGTTCACCGCCGCGCCGCCGGCCTCGAAATTACCGACCATCTGCGCGGTGACCTCTGCCGGAAAAGCCGAGACGCCGCGCGCCACCACCCCGTGATTGCCCGCGAAGATCGCCACCTGCGGTCGTGCCAATCGCGGTCGCGAGGTGCCGCGCCAGCCTGCATACCACAGCGCCAGTTCCTCGAGCCGCCCAAGTGAGCCCATCGGCTTGGTCAATTGCGCGTTGCGGGCGGCCGCATCGGCCTGCGCCGCGGCATCGGGGGCAGGAAGCTCCTGCAGCAGGGCACGCAGACCTGCGAGATCGGTAAAGGGGGCAGTCATGCGGCGTCCTCGTTGCATCGCGGCTCCGGCCTGCCTAACCCTAGAGGGCACGACTTGAAAAGAGGCCCAGATGCTCCAGCCAATCCGCGCGGCCTTCGGCCTGCTGACCCGCCTGCCCGTCGGCCCGGCGCCGGTACAGCCGGAAGGTGTCTGGGCCTTTCCGGTGGCGGGGCTGGCGGTCGGCGCCATCGCGGGTTTGAGCTTCTGGGTCGCGCTGGCGCTGGGGCTACCGCCCGGCCCGGCGGCGGCACTGGCGCTCTTCGGGCAGATCCTGCTGACCGGGGCGCTGCACGAAGACGGTCTCGCCGACAGCGCCGATGGGCTCTGGGGCGGCTTCGAGCGGGCTGGTCGGCTCGAGATCATGCGCGACAGTCGCGTCGGCAGCTATGGCGTGCTGGCGATCGGAACAAGCCTGCTGATCCGCTGGTCGGCGCTGGTGTCGGCGGGGCCCTGGGGGCTGGTAATCGCTGCCGTACTGAGCCGGGCGGCGATGGTCTGGCCGATGGCGCGACTGCCGCATGCCCGCAAGGATGGGCTGGCGCGGCTCGCTGGGCGGCCCAGCGGCCGGGCCACGGCGATGGCCTGTGGCGTCGCGGCTCTCATCGTGCTGCCGCTGGCTGGATGGAGCCTTCTACTACTGGCCCCGGCGGTGGCGTTGGCGGCTCTGAGCGGCACCGCCATTGCGCGCGCCAAGATCGGCGGCCAGACTGGTGACATTCTCGGTGGCACCCAGCAATTGGCCGAAATGGCGGCGCTTCTGGTGCTGGCGGCTCTGGTTTAACCTGCGCAGTCAAGGGCGGGGGCGAAACCGGCCTCTTCCAGCGGCCCGATATCGCGCGCCGACAGCGTGTCCTCCACGAGCCGTACCGCCATGATCCGACGCCATGACGCATCGGCAAGCACGAGTTCCGGCCCCTCCCCGCAATCGCGCACACCGCCCGAGATGTCCGGCGCGCCGAAGCGGTGATTGGTCAGCCCTTCCAGCGCCGCGACCTGTTCCAGCACGCCGTCCCGTAGCCGCCAGACCCGCAGCACCCGGGCCAGATGCGGCCGATCGACATAGGCCAGCTCGATATGCCCGTCGCCGTCCAGATCGACAGGCGGCAGCGGCGCCAGCCAGCGATGAGATGTACCGATATAGGGCGTCGCGGCGATCAGCCCGTCGGGGCCGTAGACGGAGAGCCGCGCGCCCTGCGCCGCATCCGTCTCGACCACCACGGCCTCCATCGCGCCATCGCCATCGACATCGGCCAGCCGCGGCGCGGTGTCCTCGAAGACACGGGAATCGGGCAGCCGGATCAGTCGGGTCTCGCCGGTTTCGGTCATCATCTCGAGCGCGCCCCATTCCTCGGTTTCGCCGAAGACACCATGCGCGTAGCGCGTGGTCGGCTCGGTGAACCGCGCCTCGATGAGGCCTTGGCCCTGTGCCATGGCCGGCCCGGCAAGGAGCCATGTCAGCAGGGCCGCGCGCATCAGATCTGCCGCTCGGGCATGCGCACCACGAGACCGTCGAGCGCGTCGGAAACCTTGAGCTGGCAGGTCAGCCGCGAGCGCGCCTCGTCCGGCTCGTAGGCGAATTCCAGCATGTCCTCTTCCATCGGGTCCTTCTCGGGCAGCTTCCCGACCCAGGCCTCGTCGACATAGACATGGCACGTCGAACAGGCGCAGGCGCCGCCACAATCGGCCTCGATGCCGGGGATGCCGTTGTCACGCGCCCCCTCCATGACGGTCAGCCCGTTGGCCACGTCGACGACATGCTCGGTGCCGTCATGCTCGATATATGTGATCTTCGCCATCTCAGGCTCCTCTGTCGCGTTGCGCCGCCCTGTCTAGGCGAGCCGCCGCGGCGCCGCCAGTACCCGGATGCCGCGCTCTTCGCGGAGCTGCTGCGTCCGCCGTGCCACGCGGCGCCCATGTGATCCGCCAAGGCTTCCGGCGCCGGGCGCGGACGTCTAGGTTCGGGCGGGTAACGACCGCCGGTGCCCGATGTTCCGACTTCTGCTTCTTGTGCCCCTCGCGGCCTGCGCCCCCGCAGCGCCGCAGGTGCCCGCCTTCATGGCAGCCGAGATCGAGACCGGCGCCGGCGGGCGCTGTTACGGGCGCGACATCACCCCCGCGGTGATCGAGACCGTGCGTGAGCAGCAACGCGAGCCCGGCGAGGGTCCCGCACGCTATCGCAGCGTCACCCGCCAACAGATCCTGCGCGAGCGGCGCGAAGTGCTGTTCGAGACGCTCTGTCCACCCGAGTTCACGCCCGCTTTCGTCGAGACCTTGCAGCGCGCGCTGGTGACGCGCGGCTTTCATCCCGGCCCGGTGACCGGGCAGCTCGACAGGGCGACGCTCGACGCCGTGCAGGGGTTCCAGCGCGGCAGCGGCGGGCCGGACAGCCCAGTGCTGTCGCTGGCCTCCGCGCAGCGCCTCGGCATCGCGCCGCTGACGCCCGAACAGCTGGACATCATGAACCGCCGCTAGGGCCAAAAAAAGGGCGCCCGAAGGCGCCCTTCCCGGTCCGAACGGACCCTCTGCGGATCACTCCGCCGTGTCTTCCAGCCCCAGCGCCACGAAGCGCGGATCACCGGCGCGCCGCACCAAGAGCAGCAGCGACTTGCGGCCGGCCTCGCGGGCCTCTTCGACGCGGGCCTCGAAATCGGCCACGGAGGCGACGGGCTGCTGCCCGGCCTCGGTGATCACGTCACCCGCCGCGACGCCCTTTTCGGCGGCGTCCGAAGCCGGGTCCACATCGGTCACCACTAGGCCTTCCGCGTCCTCGGCCAGATCGAGCTGCTGGCGCAGTTCCGGCGTCAGCTCGGACAGGCTGAGCCCGAACATCTCGGTCTCGGCACCCTCGCCCGACCCCTGCGCCGAGGCGGGCACCGCGCTTTCGGCGTCCTCGCGACGGCCCAGCGTCACGGCGAGCTCGACCATTTCGCCATCGCGCAGCACCGTCACCGGCACCTCCTCGCCCACCGGGGCGCGGCCGACCATGCGCACGAGGTCGCGCGTATCGGGCACCTCGTTGCCGTCGAAGCTGACGATCACGTCGCCGGCTTCCATGCCAGCCTCCATCGCCGGACCCTCGGGCACGTCGGTGACCAGCGCGCCGGCGGCGCCTTCCAGCCCCTCGATCGCCTCGACCATGTCGGGCGTGACGTCCTGGATCCGCACGCCGAGCCAGCCGCGCCGGGTCTCGCCGAATTCCTGCAACTGCCCCACCACCTCGGTCACCACGTCCGAGGACATCGCGAAGCCGATGCCGATCGAGCCGCCGTTGGGTGACAGGATCGCGGTGTTCACGCCGATCACCTCGCCCGACATGTTGAACAGCGGGCCGCCCGAGTTGCCGCGGTTGATCGCGGCGTCGGTCTGGATGTAGTCGTCATAGGTGCCCGAGAGCGCCCGGCCACGGGCCGAGACGATACCGGCCGAGACCGAGAAGCCCTGTCCCAACGGGTTGCCCATCGCCATCACCCAGTCGCCGACACGAGCGCCTTGGCCGGTGCTGTCACCGAACTCGACATAGGGCAGATCCTCGCCCTCGACCTTCAGCAGCGCGATGTCGGTGGAGGCATCGGTGCCTACCACCTCGGCCTTGAGCGTCTTGCCGGAGAAGAACTCGATATTGATCTCGTCGGCGCCGTCGATGACGTGGTTATTGGTGACCACGTAGCCATCGGCAGAGATGACGAAGCCCGAGCCCAGTGCCGAGGAGCGGCGCGGCGCGCTGTCACCGCGATTCTGGAAGTCGCGGAAGAACTCCTCGAAGGGCGAGCCCTCGGGCACGATGCCCTGCGGTCCGGCCGGGGCCGAAACCATGGTCGAGGTGGTGATGTTGACCACCGCCGGGCTCACCTGCTCGGCGAGATCGGCGAAGGTGAGCGGCCGCGTCGCATCGGGCGCATCGGCCATCGTCTGAGCCTCTGTCTCCGGCGTCACGGCAGTGTCCTGCGCGGCGAGCGGGGCCACTTGGCCCAGCCCCAGCGCGGCGCCCAAGGCCAGCACCGAAACGGCGCGGACGGGGGTGACGAGGGACGTGGAATTGGTCTTAGCGTTCACGGGCACACTCCTGTTTCGTCCTGTGCTTCGGAGCGCGATGCATCGAGCCGCTCCGGTCGGCGCAGACCATCAACGTAAGGCCACTTCGGTGCAACTCAAGCCCGGGTCGCAACGCGTCAAAGCGGTGTGACGGGTTGTAACATGAACGGATGCGGATCAGAGCGTGGTCAGGCGCGCCATCCACAACAGCGCCACGCCGAGCGCCAGCGCCACCAGACCCGCCAGGCGGCGCTGCTCGGGCGGCATATCGCGCAGCGTCTCGAGCATCCTGAGAACGAGCGAAGGGGCCAGCGCCCAGGCCAGCCCCTCAATCACGAGCACCAGGCCGAGGCCCAGCAGGATCGGCGTCACTGCGTCGCCACCCCGGCGCCGGCGTCCGCGTCGTCCTCGGGCAGCGTCACCCGCGGCGTCAGCGCCTCCGCCTGACCCTCGGCCGCGGCGTCGGCTTCGGCTTGCGCGTCGATCTCTCCCTCCTGGGTCGAGAAGGTCACGGTGCCGTCCTCGCCCTGGCGGACCTGCAGGCTGTCGAGCCGGATCACGCCGGCATCCGCCTCGCCCGAGGCCGTCTCCTCCTCGGCGCCGCCATCGAGCGGGCCACGCGCCCGCGCGGGTGCGGGCGTCACCCCCTCGGGCAGGTCGTCGTTATAGAGGTAGTCGAAGAAAGCGCTGTCCGGGGTCATCACCATCGTCGAGTTGGAGCCTTTCAACGCACGCTCATACGCCTGAAGCGAGCGATAGAAGTCGAAGAACTCGGGGTCTGCGCCGTAGGCGCCGGCGAAGATGGCATTGGCCTCGGCGTCGGCTTCGCCTCGGGTCACCTGAGCCTCGCGCTCGGCCTCGGACATGGTCTCGATAACTGTCCGGTCGGCCAGCGCGCGCACGCGCTGCGCCGCCTCGTTACCACGGGCGATCTCGTCGGCTGCCTCGCGTTCGCGCTCGGCGCGCATCCGGGCGAAAGTCGCATCGAGGTTCTGGCTCGGCAGGTTGGTCTGCTTGAGCCGCACGTCGACCACGTCGATCCCGAGGCCCTGTGCTGAGCGCTGCGCCTGCTCGCGGATCCGGTTCATCAGCTCACGCCGGTCCGAGGACAGGATGGTGTCCGAAGTCACCTGATCGGCGCCGAGCACCTCGCGGATCTGCGCGTTGAGGATCGAGCTGAGCCGATCCTCGGCGGCGCGCACGCCGCCGACGCCGACGGCCTGGCGGAACTGCACCACATCACTAATGCGGTAGCGCGCGAAGGCATCGACCACGAGACGCCGGTCGTCCGAGGGCGTGACCTCGATGGTCTCGGTGTCGAGCGACAGGATCCGGTCGTCATAAGTCACAACCTCCTGGATCAGCGGGATCTTGAGCCCGAGGCCGGGCTCCTCCTTGACCTGGCGGATCTGGCCGAACTGAAGCACCAGCGCCTTCTCGCGCTCGTCCACGACGTAGATCGAGGACAGGCCGACGGCGACGGCGATGACGACGGCGGGAAGCAGGATTGCGGTCTTCTTCATCTCAGTTCCCCTGCCCGTTCGTGGCGTTGGAGGCCGCGGCGCCCCCCTGCTGTGACTGGCTGTTCGAGCTGCGGCCCAGCTCGTTCAGCGGCAGGAACGGCACGATGCCGGTGCCGCCGTTCTGGCCACCGGTGATCGAGGGATCGAGCACCATCTTGTCGACGTCGCCCAGCATCCGCTCCATCGACTCGAGATAAAGGCGGCGGCGGGTGACCTGGGGGGCCTGCGCGTATTCGTCCTGCACCGCCGAGAAGCGGCTCGCCTGACCCAGCGCGTCGTTGATGGTCTGGGCGCGGTAGCCTTCGGCTTGCTCGATGGTCTGCGCGGCTTCACCGCGCGCCTCGGCGAGTACCCGGTTGGCATAGGCGTCGGCCTGACGCTGCAGACGGTCGCGCTCCTGCTCGGCGGCCTGCACGTCGCGGAACGCGTCGATCACCTCCGACGGCGGGTCGGCGCGATCGAGGTTGACCCGGACGATGTTGATGCCGCTCTCATAGGCGTCGAGCGTCGCCTGGATCGACTCCATCGCGGTGTCGGCGATCAGGCCGCGATCACGGTTGAGGATCGGCGCGAGGTTCGAGGCGGCGATGATCTCGCGCATCACGGATTCCGACACCGCCTGCACGGTGAGCTGCGGGTCGCGGATGTTAAACAGGAACTTGGCCGGGTCGGACACGTTCCAGACCACCTGGAAACCGATGTCGACGATATTGGCGTCGGTGGTCAGCATCAGCCCGTCATTGTCGCGACCGATGCCGATATTCTCGGTCCGCTCGGAGGTGACGTTGACCACCTCGTGCGTGACCAGCGGCCAGGGCGCAAAGTTCAGACCGGGGCTGCCGGTGGAGGAGTAGGAGCCCAGGAACAGCTCGACCGACTGCTCTTCGGGCCGCACCGTGTAGAAGGACATCACGCCCCACAGCACCAGCGCGCCCGCGGCGATCAGGCCAACCGTGCCGCGCGACATGTGGAAGCCCGGTCCGCCATTGCCGCCAGACCCGGTGCCGCGACCGCCGCCGCCCATCAGCACGCGCAGCTGCTCGCGGCCCTTGTTCATCAATTCGTCGATCTGCGGGCTCTCGCCGGGCCGGCGCGGCCGCTGCGGGCCACTGGGCCGCTTGTCGTCATCCCCGCCGCCGGGTCCGCGCCCGCCGCCGCCGCCACCCCAAGGGCCGCCGTTATTTCCAGCCATGAAGCCTCTGTTCCCCTGTTGGTTTCCCCCGCGCCGGTTTCACCCGGCACGCTTTGCATGTGTGGGCAAACGCCCAGTATTCAAGAACGCCGCACCGGCTCGCGCATGGTGACGATTTCCTCGGCCATGGTCGGATGCACCGCCACGGTCCGGTCGAAATCCTCTTTCGTGGCGCCCATCTTGACCGCGATGCCCGCGAGTTGGATCAGCTCGCCCGCCTCGGGTGCGACGATGTGACAGCCCAGGATCTTGCGGGTCTCGATCGACACCACGAGCTTCATCAGCACCCGGTCGGCCGAGCCGGCGAAGGCCGACTGCATCGGCTTGAACGACGAGCAGTAGACCTCGACCGGCTCGATCTCGCGCGCTGCCTCCTCGGTCAGGCCGATGGTGCCCAGCTCGGGCTGGGTGAACACCGCCGAGGGGATCAGCGCGTGATCCACCGGGGTCGGGTTGCCCTTGAACACGGTTTCGACGAACTGCATCCCCTCGCGGATCGCCACCGGGGTGAGGTTCACCCGGTCGGTGACGTCGCCGATCGCATAGATCGAGGGGCAGCCGGTCTGGCTGTACTCGTCGACCTCGATGGCGCCGCCCCGCGCGAGGGTCACGCCCGCCTCCTCGAGCCCGAGGCCGTCGGTGTTGGGCCGCCGGCCGGTGGCGAAGAGCACCGCGTCATAGACCCGCTCATCGCCATTGGTCGCCTTGACCCAGACCGGTCCCTTGGTGCCGAGCGCCGCCTCGGGCGTGCCGTCGACGCCCGCCGCATCGGAGCCGGTGCCGCCATGATGCACCGGATCGCCCGCCTCGGCCTCGGGACACATCTCGACCACGTTGGTGCCCAGATGCAGATCGATGCCGCGCTCGCGCATCGAATCCGCGATCAGGCCGCGCGCCTCGTCGTCGAAGCCGCGCAGGATCTGCGCACCGCGATAGAATTGCGTCACCTTCACGCCGAGACCGTGCAGAATGCAGGCGAATTCGCAGGCAATGTAGCCGCCGCCGACGATCAGGATCGATTTCGGCAGCGTCTCGAGATCGAAGATGTCGTCCGAGACCATGCCCAGATGCGCGTTCTTCATGTCGGGCCGCACCGGGTGGCCCCCAGTTGCCACGAGGATGTGCTTCGCGGTCTTGCGGGTGCCATCGGCCAGCTCGACCGTGTGCGGATCGGCGATCTTGGCGCGGGCGTCGAACATCTCGACCCCGGAGCCGTCGAGCAGGCGGCGATATACGCCTTCGAGCCGGTCCAGCTCGGTATGCAGCTTCTCGCGGAAGGGGCGCCAGTCAAAACGGCCCTCACCGATCTCCCAGCCATAGGCGCGCGCCTCGTCAAGCACCTCGCCATAGCCGGAGGCATAGACCATGAGCTTCTTCGGCACGCAGCCGCGGATCACACAGGTGCCGCCCATGCGGCTCTCCTCGGCCAGCGCCACGGTTGCGCCGGTAGCAGCGGCGGTGCGCGCGGCGCGTACCCCGCCCGAGCCGCCGCCGATCACGAAGAGATCATAGTCGAATGCCATAAGTCGGTCAGTCCTAATCGGAAATGTCTGTGAAGATGTTGTCGGGGGCGAGAAAATCGAAATGCGTCTCCTGCGCGTCGCCATGCAGATCGTAGCTCTCGACCCGGCCATCGCCATGGCCGATCACCACCGCGTCGCAGATATCGACGAACAGGCCGTTCTCGACCACCCCCGCGATCTGGTTGAGCGCGAGGCCGAGCTGGCGCGCATTGCCGATGCGGTTGAGGTGCAGATCGAGGATGTGGTTGCCCTCGTCGGTGCGCACCGGCTGGCCGTCCTTCATCCGCAGCGCCACCTCGCGGCCCAGCACGTCGAGCCCGACCAGCGTCTCCTCGACCAGCACCTTGGTGGCCTGCCAGCCGAAGGGGATGATCTCCACCGGCAACGGGAACGCCCCGAGCGTCTCGACCCGCTTTGTCGCGTCGGCGATGACGACCATCCGGTCCGAGGCCGTCGCCACGATCTTCTCGTGCAGCAGCGCAGCACCACCGCCCTTGATCAGGTTCAGCTCGTCATCGACCTCGTCGGCACCGTCGATGGTCAGGTCGAGCCAGCCCGCCTCTTCCAGCGTCACCACCTCAATCCCGAGTTCGCGCGCCAGATCGGCGGTGCGGTGCGAGGTCGGCACCGCGCGGATGTCGAGCCCCTCGTCGCGCACCATCTCGCCCAGGCAGCGCACCAGCCATTCCGCGGTGGAGCCGGTGCCAAGGCCCACGCGCATACCGCTTTCGACGAGACGGCTCGCCTGCTTGGCAGCGACGAACTTCGCCTTTTCAACGGGTGACAGGTCTTTGGCCATGCTGCGCCTCCTCGCGGGTCCGCCCCGGTTATAGGAAAGATGCCCGGCGCCTGCGAGGGGCAATCGACCCTGTTCGGGTGCCGTCGGATCGGGTCTTGCGCGGATCGCGTGCGAATGGTCGCATCAGGAGCAGCGGCCCCGGCCCGCGCCTCAGAGGATGAGCCCATGACACTGCGACTGCATTACGCACCCGACAATGCCTCGCTCTGCGTGCGGCTCGCGCTCGAGGAACTGGGCCTCGTTTACTCCACTGCGCTGGTGGACCGGCGCGCGCAGGGCCAGCGCACGCCCGCTTATCTCGCGCTCAACCCACATGCCATGATCCCGGTGCTCGAAACCGAAGATGGGCCAATCTTCGAGACCGCGGCGATCCTGCTGTGGTTGGCGGACCGGCATCGCGAGCGCGTGGCGCTGATGCCCGCCCCCGATGCGTCCGAGAGAGGGATGGCGCTGGCTTGGCTGTTCTGGCTGTCGAACACGCTGCACCCGGCGCTCAGGATGCTGTTCTATGGTGGCGAGCATATCGCACCCGAGATGGTCTTCGCGCTGCACGAACGCACGGCGCAGCGCACGCTGGGCATGCTCGACAGGCTCGAGGCCGCGGCACCGGCGCTCGGTGGCTGGCTCGGGGCGGCGCAGCCCTCGGCGCTGGACTGCTACCTCGCGCCCATGCTGCGCTGGTGCGCCCTCTACCCCGAAAGCGGCACCGGCTGGTTCGAACTGACGCGCTGGCCTACTCTGCGAGCGGCAGTGGAGCGCTTCGAGGCCCGCGCCTCGGTCACGGCGGCGATCCAGGCCGAGGGTCTGGGCGCCCGCCCCTTCACCGATCCGCGACCGCCGCGCCCACCCGAAGGACACGCAACCTGATGTTTCTCTCCGTCTTCGACATCTTCAAGATCGGCATCGGCCCGTCATCATCGCATACCATCGGCCCGATGGTCGCGGCCGCGCGATTTCTCGACCATCTGCGCGCGCAGCCCTTCAAGGTGGCGGGCGTGTCGGCCCGGCTGCACGGATCGCTCGCCTTCACCGGGGCGGGGCACGCCACCGACCGGGCGGTGATGCTGGGCCTCGCTGGTATCACCGTGGCGGGATATGACGCCGAGGCGGCGGAGGCCGAACTGGCCCGGCTTCGGACGGAGAGGACGCTGCATCCCGCGGGGCTGGAACCGCTTCGCTTCGACCCGAGCAGCGATCTGGTCTTCGATTACGGCCCGCCGCTGCCGGCACATGCCAACGGGCTGGTGCTCCGGGGCCACGACGCTCAAGGCGACGTGGTGGTCGAGCAGACCTACTACTCGATCGGCGGCGGCTTCGTGCGCACCGCCGAGGAGCTGGCGGCCGGCCCCGCCCCCGATCACGGCCCGGCCGTGCCCTACCCTTTTGCCAGCGCCAAGGAGATGCTGCGCATGGCGGCGGAGAGCGGGCGGTCGATCGCCGCGATGAAACGGGCCAACGAACGCGTGCGGCGTCCCCGCACCGATCTCGACGGTGACATCCGCATGATCTGGCGCGTCATGTCCGATTGCATCGACCGCGGGCTCGAGGCCGAGGGCACGCTTCCCGGTGGCCTCGGCGTACGCCGCCGCGCGGCGGCGATCCACGCCTCGCTGCGCGCCGAACGCGGCGGCAACATGGCCGCGCCGCATCTCGTGACCGACTGGATCTCGGCCTACGCGATGGCCGTGAACGAGGAGAACGCCGCCGGCGGGCAGGTGGTGACAGCGCCCACCAACGGTGCCGCGGGGGTAGTGCCGGCGGTGATGCGCTACTGGCTCGACCACGTGCCCGGCGCCAGCCGCGAACGGGTGCCGGAATTCCTGCTCACCGCCGCTGCCATCGGCGGGCTGATCAAGGAGAACGCTTCGATTTCGGGCGCCGAATGCGGCTGTCAGGCCGAGGTGGGCTCGGCCGCCGCGATGGCCGCCGCAGGGCTGGCCGCGGTGTTGGGCGGCACACCCGCGCAGGTCGAGAACGCCGCAGAGATCGCGCTCGAACATCATCTGGGCATGACCTGCGACCCCGTGGCCGGCCTCGTTCAGGTGCCCTGCATCGAGCGCAATGGCATGGGCGCGGTCAAGGCGGTGGCGGCGGCGAGCCTCGCGCTCAGGGGTGATGGCGCGCATCTGGTGCCGCTCGACGTCGCGATCGAGACGATGCGCCAGACCGGCCGCGACATGAGCGACAAGTACAAGGAAACCTCGCAAGGGGGACTGGCCGTGAACCTGCCCAATTGCTGAGGGCGGCACCGGTCGGACGAGGCAGGATACGCGTATTTAGGGAACAAAGTTGCCAAGCGCATTCGGCAACTTTGTTCCTTAAATACGCAGGACACGCCCTTGGCCATGCAGAGGGCCTTCAGCCCCCGAAGTACCTCTCGGCCTCCATGAAGCCCGCCGCCCGCGCCGCCTCGGCCCAGTCGCGTTCGAGCGCGGTGTCTCCAACCACGAGGAACCGATCGGCAGGCCCGTCGAGCATGGCGCGCAATCGGTCGCCGGTGGCACGCCAGCCCTCTGAGAGCCCCGGCGCACGCCCGGCAACATCGAGCGGAGCCGAGACCCGCACGCGCTCCGGATCGAGTGGCGGATGCACCGCCGCGACCCGGCGCGCCGCCAGGCTGGCCAGCTTGACGCACCGCTCCTGCGGCATGGCATCCCCCGGCCGCAGCAGCCGCAGCGCATTCGACGAAAACAGGAAGCCGATCAGGTCGTGCCCCGTCGCCGCCCGCACCGAGGCGTAGCTGCGATAGTCGAGACCGAGCGCCGCGGCGCGTTTCACCCGCAGCCTTACAACCTCGACCGGAAGGGTGGGCAGCAATTCGCGGCGGGCCCGGGCCCAGGCGTGGCGGCGCCAGCCCTCGCCCGGCTCCAACGACGGGCCGCCATTGTGACCGAGGCTCATGCGTCCCAGTCACGCAGCCGCGCCACGTAGCGCGCCATGGTGTCGATTTCGAGATTGATGAACTGGCCTTGGGCGATCTCGCCCCAATTCGTCACCTCGCGGGTATGCGGGATCAGGTTGACGCCGAACTCCGTGCCTTCGACCTCGTTGACAGTGAGCGAGGTGCCGTTGAGCGCGACCGAGCCCTTAGGGGCGATGAACTTGGCCAGCGCCTCGGGCGCGCGAAAACGCACCCTCAGGCTGTCGCCCTCGTCGCGGGTCGACACTACCTCGGCCACGCCGTCCACATGGCCCGACACGATATGCCCGCCCAATTCGTCGCCGACCTTGAGCGCGCGCTCGAGATTGATCCGCTTGCCCTTGTGCCAGCCGTTGCGGCCGATATTGGTCAGGCCGACCGTCTCGGCCGAGATTTGCACGTCGAACCAGTTGCGCGGCTCGCGGCCCAGCGCGACGACGGTGAGACAAACGCCGTCGCAGGCGATCGAGGCGCCGATATCGATGGTCTCGGGATCGTAGGACGTGGCAATGCGGGCGCGCAGGTCGCCCTCCTGCACCACGTCGAGAACCTCTCCGACGTCGGTGATGATGCCTGTGAACATGGGCGCGCTCCTGTCTTGCGCCCCAAGACCTAGAACCGCCGCGGGATGCGCACAAGGGTGGGCACTTTCACACGTCATCCCGACGCCATAAAACGGCCCGGAGCCAATGCGAAACGAAAGGGATCGTCCGTCAACATGGTCCGCAACATGACCGATCCCGCCAAGAGACGCTTCTTGTTCCTGCAGGGCCCGCACGGACCCTTCTTTCACAGGCTTGCCCGGATGCTGCGCGCGGCCGGTGCCACGACTTGGCGTGTCGGCTTCAACGCCGGCGACGCGGCCTTCTGGCACGATCGAGCCAGCTACATCCCCTATCGCGGCAATGCCGATGACTGGCCCGACGCCTTCGAGGCGCTGGTCGAAGAACACGGCATCACCGACATCGTGCTGTATGGCGACACGCGGCCGGTCCATGCCGCCGCCGTTGCGGCGGCGCGGGCGCGCGGGCTGACCGTGCACGTCTTCGAAGAGGGCTATCTGCGCCCTTGGTGGGTCACCTACGAGCGCGGAGGCACCAACGGCCATTCGCGGCTGATGGAGATCGGCATAGACGAGATGCGCGAGGCGCTGGAGCGCTCGGACCCCGAGATCACGGAGGCGCCAGCCCATTGGGGCGACATGCGTCAGCACGTGTTCTACGGCGCGCTCTACCACTGGTTCGTGCTGTTTCGGAATCACGCCTATGCGGGATTTCGCGCGCATCGCGAGCTGCCGCTCGCGACCGAAGCGCGGCTCTACACGACGCGGCTGCTGCTGATGCCCTTCCTCGCGCTCGACCGGATCCTCGCGACGGCGCGGATCCGGCATGGCGGCTACCCCTATCACCTTGCGCTGCTGCAGCTCGAACACGATGCCAGCTTTCGCGCGCATTCGCCCTTCACCCGGATGTCCGAGTTCCTCGAACTGGTGATCGAGGGCTTTGCCAAGGGCGCGCCGCGTCACCATCACCTCGTCTTCAAGGCGCATCCGCTTGAGAACGGCCGAGCCCCGCTCAGGCGGATCATCCGCGATCTCGCCCGTGTTCACGGGGTCGACGGACGGGTTCACTACCTGCGCGGCGGCAAGCTGGCACGGCTTCTGGACGCAGCACGCACCGCCGTCACGGTCAACTCCACGGCCGCACAGCAGGTGCTGTGGCGCGGCATCCCGCTCAAGGCCTTCGGCCGTGCGGTCTACTCCAAGCCCGACCTCGCCTCGACCCAGCCACTGGCCGAGTTCTTCGCACAGCCGGTACGCCCGGACCGACGGGCTTATCGAGACTACCGACGTTTCCTGCTGGAGACGAGCCAGGTCTCGGGCGGCTTCTACTCATCGGGCGGGCGCAGGCGGCTGTTGCGGCAGGTGGCCGACATGATGCTCGCTGCCGAGGACCCCTATGACGCGCTGCGCGCGGGACGCGCCGCACCGCGTCAGCCGCTGCGCGCTTTGCCCTGACCGTCAGGCGCGTCTCGCAGGCCACACCGCCTATGGATGCTCCCTGTCGCCGGCGCGCGACAACTGGTCATGGCCCATGTCGCGCGCTAGCCTTGCCCGCAACGGGCAGATTCTGCCCAACAATTACAATGGCAGGCCCGGGCCACAACGGGTCGCAGGCAGACCGGTCCCGGCGAGGGGCCGCAGGCAGACAGGAACAGGTCGAGGAGACCGCGCAGTGACACCCCTTACCCACCGCCTCGCACGCGGCGCGGCCCTTGCGGCCGCGCTCGCCCTCGTCGCCGGCTGCGGGCTCACCCCGCGCTCCGGCCCCAACAAGCGCGAGATCTTCGCGGGCTCGGTGCTGCGCGAGGGCGACGCCTTCGTGGTGGCGGTGGACGACCGGGTGAACCGGATCGCCGGCGTCACCCCGGCGCTGGGCTTTGCCGCCGCCTTCGAAAGTGCCGGGCTGCTGGGCTCCGACACGATCCAGCCCGGCGACGTGCTCGGGCTGACGATCTGGGAAAACGTCGATGACGGGCTTCTGGTGCCGACGGGCCAGAACGCCACCGTGCTCGAAGAGGTGCAGGTCGACGGCTCGGGCTTCATCTTCGTGCCCTATGCCGGCCGGATCCGCGCGGCGGGCAACACGCCCGAGGCGATCCGCCGGATCATCAGCGAAAAGCTCGAGGCGCAGACGCCCGATCCGCAGGTACAGGTGCGCCGCCTCGCCGGTGACGGCTCGACCGTCTCGGTGGTGGGCGATGTCGGCGCGCAGGGCGTCTACCCCATCGAACGCCCGACCCGCACGCTCTCGGCGATGCTGGCCTCGGCGGGCGGCGTCACGGTGCGCCCCGAAGTGGCGCAGGTCACTGTGACGCGCGGCTCTACGACCGGCGAGGTCTGGTTCCAGGACCTTTACGAGCACCCGCGCGCCGACATCGCGCTGCGCGCAGGCGACCGCATCCTCGTCGAAGCCGACACCCGCGATTTCACGGCGCTGGGCGCCACCGGCACGCAGGATCTCGTGCCATTCGAGGGTCGCAACATTTCGGCGATCGAGGCGATTGCCCGGGTCGGCGGCCTCAACCCTACGCTGGCCGATCCCACCGGCGTCTTCGTGTTCCGCAACGAGCCGGCGGTGATCGCCAGCCAGATTACCGGCATTCCCGATCTCGTCGGCACGCAGCGCGTGGTCTACGTGCTCGATTTGACCAAGCCCAACGGCATGTTCATGGCCCGCGACTTCGCGATCCGCGACGATGACACGGTCTATGTCACCGAGGCGCCGATCGTCGAGTTCGGCCGGGTGATTGGCGGGCTGACCGGCACGCTGACCTCGAGCCGCGAAGCCGTCAGCGCCGTGAACTGACCTTGAGCGGCGCGCCGGGACCGCGCCCGCTCTTCGTCTGCAATGGCGGGCTGCTGCGGCGGCCGATGCGCCGGCGCCTGCGCGCCGCCGGCTACGCGCCGCGGCCCGGCCTGCCGAATGCCGGGGACCTCGTCGGTGTCTGGGGTCAGAGCCCGACCGCATGGCGCGGCGAAGCCTTGGCCCAGCGGCGCGGTGCGCAGCTCCTGCGGATCGAGGACGCCTTCTTGCGCTCGGTCCGACCAGGCCGCGCCGGGGGCCCTCCGCTGGGACTGCTGATCGATCACGGCGGTGCGCATTTCGACGCAGGCACGGTCTCGGACCTCGAGAGCCTGCTCGCCACCCATCCGCTTGACGACACGGCGCTGCTTGATCGGGCACGCGACGGCATCGCCCGGCTGCGCGAGGCCGAATTGTCGAAGTACACGGGCTTCGACCCCGAAACCCCGGTGCCCGAACCGGGATACGTGCTGGTGATTGACCAGACCGCGGGGGATGCCGCGGTGCGCGCCAGCCGCGGCGACCGCAACCGGTTTCTCGAAATGCTGTTCGAGGCGCGCGAGGCGCATCCCGGCGCCCGGATCGTCATCAAGACCCATCCCGAGACCCAGCAGGGATTCCGGGCCGGGCATTTCCGGCCAGACGATCTCGGCCCCGGCATGTCGTTTTGCGATGCACCGGTTTCGCCATGGCGGCTGCTCGACGGTGCGATCGCGGTGCATGTCTTTTCCTCGCAGATGGGCTTCGAGGCGATCCTCGCCGGGCATCGCCCGGTGGTGCACGGTCAGCCCTTCTATGCCGGCTGGTCGCTCAGCGAGGATCGCGACCCGGTCTGGCGCCGGCAGAGGCGGCTTACCCGCGCCCAGCTCTTTGCCGCCGCGATGATCCTCTATCCACATTGGCACGACCCACTTCGCGACCGGGCCTGCAGCTTCGAGGAAGCGCTCGACGCCATCGAGGCAGAAACCCGCGCCTGGCGCGAGGACCGGGCCGGATGGGTGGCAACGGACATGCGGCTATGGAAGCGGCGGCACCTGCAGGCGGGCTTCGGCACCGTCCGGCCGGTGATCTTCGCCGATCCCCCTGCCCGTGCCGCTCGCCGCGCAGAGCGCAGTGGGCGCCGGCTGATGGTCTGGGGCGACCGCGAGGCACCGGAAGGCGCGGTGCGCATCGAAGACGGCTTCCTGCGCTCGAAGGGCCTTGGCGCGGCGCTGGTGCCACCGGCGAGCCTCGCGCTCGACGATCTCGGCCTGCATTACGACCCGAGGCGGGAAAGCCGGCTCGAGAGGCTGATCGCCGCCTCGCCTGCCCTGCCGGATCATGCGCGGCGCCGCGCATCGCGGCTGGTGGAGCGTCTGATCGCCACTGGCCTGTCGAAATACAACCTCGCCGGAGTGGCGCTGCCCGAGCTGCCGACCGGCCACCGCATCCTGGTGCCGGGGCAAGTCGAGGACGACGCGGCGATCCGTCTCGGCGCGGCGCAGGTCAGGACCAATCGCGCCCTGCTCGAAGCGGTCCGGGCCGCGCATCCCGACGCCCTGATCCTCTATAAGCCGCATCCCGACGTCGAGGCGGGGCTACGGCCCGGCGCCGTGCCGGATGCGGAGCGACTTGCCGACGTGGTGCTGGCCGACACCGACATCCTTGCCGCGCTGGCCGTGGCGGACGAGGTCTGGACGATCACCTCGGGCACCGGCTTCGAGGCGCTGCTGCGTGGCGTGAAGGTGACCTGCCTCGGCACGCCGTTCTACGCGGGCTGGGGGCTGACCCGTGACCTCGGCCCGCCCTGTCCCCGTCGCATGGCGCGGCCCGACATCACGGCGCTCGCCCATGCGGCGCTGATCGGCTGGCCGCGCTATTTCGATCCGCTTAGCGGCCGACCCTGCCCGCCGGAGCTCGCGCTGGAACGGCTGGCCGCGGGCCTTGCCCCTCGCCGTCCCGGGCTACGAGCCCTCGCGAAACTGCAAGGTCTCTTTGCCACGGCTGCACCGCTCTGGCGCCGTTGAGCCGTTCGGCAGGATGCCACCGAATGGCTCCGGCTCCATGGAACATGCGATGCGGCGCGCCGTTGCCCCCGCGAAGCGCCGGCCCCACCGCCGGCCCGGCCCCGTAACGGGTCGCCGAACGACAGACGGAAAGGACATCGCATGACCTTCACGACCAAGAGCCTCACCGCCATCACCCTTGCGGGCGGCCTCGCCGCGACCGGCGTGCAGGCGCAGGAGGCGACCTTCGGAATGGTCGACGTCGACGGGGATGGCTATCTCAGCGAAACGGAGCTCACCGACGCCTTCGGCGAGGTCGGCCTGACGCTGCTGCGCTATGACCTCGATGGCGACGGCCAGCTGACGCCGCAGGAGATCAAGGCCCGCAACGAGGCCCGTGTCGGCTCGGAAGATACCGACGAGGTGCCATCCGATGTCGACGATATCCTCGAACGGGGCCGGGCCGGCAATGATCGCGACAATGACGACGACGAGGACGTGATCGAAGAAGACGAGTTCGGCGAGACCGAGCAGCCCATGGGCGATGTCGACGAAGATGAGGGCAACGGCTCGGATGACGAGTTCGGCAATCTCGAAGAGAACGCGATCGACGATGACGAGGCGGACGAGACCGACGGCAACTGATCGTCATTCGAGCCTACGCGTCGCAGCCGCCCTTCGGGGCGGCTGTTGTCGTATCAGCCGCCGCTCGCGCGCCAGACGCTCATCACGTCGCCGCCCACGCGGTCCTGGCCTGCGAGCCGCAGCCGCGGCGCCTCGGCCAGAGCGCCGATCCCCATGGCAGAAAGGGCCGGCGTCCCTTCGGCCCCGATCGCGCAGCCGGCGGTGAACAGCACCAGCTCGTCCACCAGCCCTGCCCCTAGAAGCGAGGCCGCGAGGCCGGCACCGCCTTCGCAGAACACCCGTGTCAGCCCGGCCGCCCCCAGCGCCTGCAGCACGGCGGCGGGATCGAGCTGGCCCGCGGAGATAGGGCAGCTCAGGCTTTCGGCCCCCAGCGCCCTCCACGGCGCCGCATCGGCCTCGGGGCCGTGGCAGAGCCAGAGCGGCACCTCGCGCGCGCTGCGCGCCAGCGCCCCGTCCAGCGGCAGATCCAGACGCCGCGACAGCACCACCCGCACCGGCTGCCGATCGATACCGAGGCCGCGCACGTTGAGCATCGGATCGTCGGCCCGAGCGGTGCCGCCACCGACCATCACCGCGTCGTGCCGCGCGCGCATCATGTGAACCCGGGCCCGAGCCTCGGGCCCGGTGATCCAGCGGCTTTCGCCGGTCCCGGTGGCGATGCGCCCGTCGAGGCTGGTGGCGAGCTTCAGCGTCACGAAGGGGCGGCCGCGCTCCACCCGGTTCAGGAAGCCCGCAAGATCGCGGCGCGCCTCGCCCTCCATCAGCCCGGTCTCGACCGCGATCCCCGCCGCCCGCAGCCGTTCGATGCCCCGCCCGGCGACGCGCGGATCAGGGTCCTGCGCGGCGACGACCACCCGCGCCACCCCGGCGGCGACCAGCGCATCGGCGCAGGGCGGCGTTTGGCCGTGATGGGCGCAGGGCTCCAGCGTGACATAGGCCGTGGCCCCGCGCGCCGCTGTACTGGCCTGCGCCAGCGCCTGCGTTTCGGCGTGGGGCCGACCACCATCCGCGGTGCGGCCGCGGCCGAGTATGCGGCCGTCGCGGACAATCACGCAGCCGACATTGGGGTTGGGCCAGACCCGGCCCAGCCCGCGCCGTCCCAGCGACAGCGCTAGCGCCATGAAGCGGCAGTCGAGCGCGCGGCTCACTTCTCAGCCGGGTTGGGGCGAAGCTCGGACATGAACTTGTCGAAATCGCCCACGGCCTGGAAGTTCATGTAGACACTGGCAAAACGCACATAGGCCACGGTGTCGATCCGCGCGAGCGACTCCATGACGATTTCACCGATCTTGGAAGACGGGATGTCGGTGTCGCCGAGGCTTTCGAGCCGTCGCACGATGCCCGAGATCATCTGGTCCATGCGCTCGGGCTCCACAGGGCGCTTTTGCAACGCGATGCGGATCGAGCGCTCGAGCTTGTCGCGGTCGAACTCCTCGCGGCGGCCATTCGACTTGATCACCACGAGGTCGCGTAGCTGCACCCGCTCATAGGTGGTGAAGCGACCGCCGCAGGAGGGGCAGAACCGCCGACGGCGGATCGCTGCGTGATCCTCGGCCGGGCGGGAATCCTTGACCTGCGTGTCGACATTTCCGCAAAACGGGCAGCGCATCCGGGATCCTCATCGTCTCTTGGGGGCCTGTGCCCGTGGTCCACAGCCAGTATAGGGGGACGCCCAAGGATTGGGTAGGGGTCGCGGCGGACCCACCATATGACGCGGGCCGCTTCAGCGCAGCAGTGCCACGACCTCACGACGATGCGGGCGTGAGCGATGCTCGAACAGATAGATCCCCTGCCACGTCCCAAGCGCCATGCGCCCGCCGATCACCGGGATCTGCAAACTCGTGGGCAGGAGCGCCGCCTTGATGTGGCCCGGCATGTCGTCAGGCCCCTCATAGGTATGGGTGAGATAGCCCATCGACGGATCGTCCGAAGGCGGCACGAGGCGGTGGAAGAAAGCGGCCAGATCCGTCCGTACCTCGGGATCGGCGTTCTCCTGAATCAGCAGGGAACAGGAGGTGTGCCGCACGAAAAGCGTCAGGAGCGCCTCGTTCGGCGCGTCCTGCGCGATCCAGTCGGCCACCTGCCGGGTGAACTCGGTCAGCCCCGGGCCCCGGGTCTCGATAACGAAGCTCGTGTTCAAGGCTCAGCCGATGACGACGCAGCGCACCGAGGGGCTGCCGGCGGCACCGCCCTCGGCGCCGACGAAGACCTGCTCCAGCGTCGCCCGGCAATCCGCGAGTTCGGCGGCAGTTACGGGGATCTCGATCGAGCCGTCGAGGTCATAGCGCGCGGCCGGCTCGGTCACGTCGGCAAAGCCCGCGGCCGAGGACAAGATCGGGGCGACGCCCATCAGCGGCATGGTGATGGCGGCGGCAAAGGCGATGGCGATCAGCTTGTTCATGGCGGTGTCTCCCGTCTCGATCCTGCCTGACCAACACCGGAACATGGAGAAGGTTTCGAACTAGTTCACATGACCTTGGAGGCCAGTGTCCGAGCAGCAACACTCGCCCATCGAGAGGCTACTCGGCGGGCTCCTGCACGCCGATGGCGCGCGGCGCCGGATCATCCTCATCGGCCCCGTCGAATGCGACGCCGAGGCTCTTCTGGGTGCGCGCGCCCATGGATTTCAGCATTTCGATCTGCCGCAGCACGTTGCCATTGCCGGTCGAAAGCTGCCCCATCGCATCGCCATGCGCCTTGCTGGCCTGTTCGAGGGCACGGCCCACCTGCTGCATGTTGCCGACGAAGTTCGCGACTTTGTCGTAGAGCTTGCCCGCCCGGTCGGCGATCGCCTCGGCATTGCTCTCGCGCCGCTCGACGGTCCAGATATGATCGACGGTGCGCAGCGTCACCATCAACGTCGAGGGGGTCATCACTCCTACCCCCTTGGACACCGCATAGGCGGTCAGGTCGCCGCTTTCGGCCAGTGCCGCCGAGAGCGCACCCTCGATCGGCATGAACATCAGCACGTAGTCGACCGAGCCCTCCTCCATCGCGTGATAGCCCTTGGCAGCGAGCTGATCGATGTGGCGGCGCACGGAGGCCACGTGCTCGCGCAGGTGCCGTGCCCGCTCTTCCTCGGTCTCGGCGTTGACGGCAGCCTCATAGGCCACGAGGCTCACCTTGCTGTCGATCACGAGGCTCTTGCCACGCGGCATCTTCACTACCACGTCGGGGCGCCAGCGCGCGCCCTGCTCGTCGGTGCGGCTCTCCTGCACGACATAATGGGTGTCGCGCTCCAGCCCCGAGCTTTCGAGGATGCGTTCGAGGATCATCTCGCCCCAAGCGCCCTGCTTCTGCTTGTCGCCCTTGAGCGCGCGAGTGAGGGCGGCGGCCTCGGAGCGGATCGTCTCGGACTGGGTGGTCAGCATCTCGATCTGCTTACCCAGCCGCGCGCGCTCCTCGTCGGCCTTGCCATGAACCTGCCGCAGCTCGGACTCGAAGCGCGAGACGTGATCGCGGAACGGGGTCAGCAGTTCGGTGAGCGTCCGGGTGTTGGCTTTGGAGAAATCCTCCCCGGTCTGGCGCAGGGTTTTCGTCGCCAGTTCCTCGAAGCGGCGCGACATCTCTTCCCGCAGCTCCTTGAGTTCCTTGATGCGCGTCTCTGCGGCCTCGATCTCGCCGGCGCTCCGGGCCTGCAGCGTCGCATGGTCGGACTGCAGCTGCGCGTGACGCTCCTGCAGCTCGCGCATCTCGGCGGTGATGCCCGAGAGCTGCCCTTTCAGGTCGTCGCGCGCCTGTTCCAGCCCCCGCTTGGCCTCCTCCAGCGCCGCCTTGGCGGCGCGGGTTTCGCCATGCGCCGCCTCGGTCTCGAACTGGGCGCGCCGCGCCGCCGTCAGCTCGTCCTTGAGCGCGGCCAGCTCGCGCTCGCGCTCCTCAAGCCGGGTGCGCTGCCCCTCGGCCTGGCCGCGGATCTCGTCGGCGTCGCGCCGCCCCGCCTCCATCTCTCCGCGCAGCCCAGCAAGCGTGGATCGCGCGCCTCTCAGGGCGGTGATAGTCACTGCGAGGGAAATCAGCAGAACGAGGGCAGTGGCCAGGGCAACGAGGCTGAGGGGATCGGAGGGCATGAGGGCATCCTTGCTGGAACTGCGCCGATGTTCACGGTTCGACCCTGATCCGTCAACCCGGCGTTGCAGATACGAAAAACGGCGGCGGGATGTCCCGCCGCCGATCTGAACCTAACCGAACGAACTTATTGATCGAGGAAGCTGCGCAGCTTGCGCGACCGGCTCGGATGCTTGAGCTTGCGCAGCGCCTTGGCCTCGATCTGACGGATCCGTTCGCGGGTCACCGAGAACTGCTGGCCGACCTCTTCGAGCGTGTGATCGGTGTTCATGCCGATACCGAAGCGCATCCGCAGAACCCGCTCCTCGCGTGGGGTGAGCGAAGCCAGAACCCGCGTCGTAGTTTCCTTCAGGTTCTCCTGAATCGCCGAATCGAGCGGCAGGATCGCGTTCTTGTCCTCGATGAAGTCGCCGAGCTGGCTGTCCTCCTCGTCGCCGATCGGCGTCTCGAGCGAGATCGGTTCCTTGGCGATCTTCATCACCTTGCGAACCTTCTCGAGCGGCATCTGCAGTTTCTCGGCCAGCTCCTCGGGCGTCGGCTCGCGGCCGATCTCGTGCAGCATCTGGCGGCCGGTCCGGACCAGCTTGTTGATCGTCTCGATCATGTGCACCGGGATCCGGATGGTGCGCGCTTGGTCGGCGATCGAACGGGTGATCGCCTGGCGGATCCACCAGGTCGCGTAGGTCGAGAACTTGTAGCCGCGGCGATACTCGAACTTATCCACGGCCTTCATCAGGCCGATGTTGCCTTCCTGGATCAGGTCGAGGAACTGCAGGCCCCGGTTCGTGTATTTCTTGGCGATCGAGATCACGAGACGCAGGTTGGCCTCGACCATCTCCTTCTTGGCCTGCCGGGCTTCCTTTTCGCCCTTCTGGACCTGCTGGACGATGCGGCGGAACTCGCCGATGTCGACGCCGACATACTGACCGACCTGCGCCATCTCGGCGCGCAGTTCCTCGATCTTGCCGGCCGAGCGCTCGAACAGCGCCTGCCAGCCGCGGCCCGGCTTCTCGGCCATGCGGTCCATCCAGGACGGGTCGAGTTCGGCGCCGCGATACTCGTCGATGAACTCGCGGCGGTTGATGCGGGCCTGGTCCGCTAGCTTCACCATCGAGCTGTCGATCGACATGATCCGGCGGTTGATGCCGTAAAGCTGGTCGATCAGCGCCTCGATGCGGTTGTTATGCAGGTGCAGCGAGTTCACCAGCACGACCAGCTCGGAGCGCAGGGTCTGGTAGTCGGCCTCGTTGGCCTTGGAGAAGGTCGCGTCCTCGTTCAGGGTCGCGGACATGCGCGCGTCCTGCATCGCAGAGAGACGATCGAAGTTCTCGGCGATGGTGTCGAGCGTTTCAAGCACGCGCGGCTTCAGCGCGGCCTCCATCGCGGCGAGCGACATGTTGTGCTGCTCGTCGTCCTCGTCGTCGTCGTCATTGTTGCGGATCGGATTGCCGTCGGCGTCGTATTCGGCCTTGTCGCCGCCGCGCTCGGCCTTCTCGCCGCCGGCAGCGGTGGCGGCCTCGACCACGGGCTCGTCGCCCTCTTCTTCGCCCATCTGGCCCGAGAAGGTGGTTTCAAGATCGATCACGTCGCGCAGCAGGATGTCCTCGGACAGAAGCTCGTCGCGCCAGATCGTGATCGCCTGGAAGGTCAGCGGGCTTTCGCAAAGCCCCGCGATCATGGTGTTGCGACCGGCCTCGATGCGCTTGGCGATGGCAATCTCGCCCTCGCGCGACAGCAGTTCGACCGAGCCCATCTCGCGCAGATACATGCGGACGGGATCGTCGGTGCGGTCGAGCTTCTCGGCCTCGGCACCGGCCAGCGCCACGTCGCGATTGCCGCCCACCGTGGCGATCTCGCGCGAGCCGCCGTCGTCGGACTCTTCGCTTTCCTCGGCCTCGGTCACCTGGATGCCCATCTCCGAGAGCATCGACATGACGTCCTCGATCTGGTCCGAGGAAACCTGATCCGGCGGCAGCACCTGATTGAGCTGGTCGTAGGTAATGTAGCCGCGCTCGCGCGCCTCGGAGATCATCTTCTTGACCGCCGCCTGGCTCATGTCGAGCGTCATCGCCCCGTCCTGGTCATCGTCCTTGCGGTCGTCGGTGTCTTTCGCGGCCATGAAGGGCTCCTCGTTCGGTGAACGTCCTGTCCAGCGCCGGGCAGTGATTCGGACTGTCCGAATCAACCCTCAAGGGTCGCGATTCGCAACCACCCTGCGCCCGATTCTTTGATGTATGCGCAACGTCCGTCGCCGAATCGGATGCGACGGGCTGCTATTCAGCTGCCCTTTGGGCCTGCCTTGCCGAAGGCAATGGTTCCCAGAAGCGCGTCGAGTTCGGACCTTTCGTCGCGCCGCATCGGTGCGCCGTTGGTCCCGTACTCGTATTCGGTCGTATCCTCCCCATCGCCCCGTCCGGCGCGGTCGAGTGCCTCGGCGGCGCGTGACAATCGCCAGGTAAGCCCTTCGTCACTGAGCCCGGACAGATCCTCGACCGCCTCCGCGAGTTCCCTCGCATGGCCGCGCCTCGCATCGAGCTTGGCCAGTTCCTCGGCCAGGCACATGCGCGCGAGTTCGGGGTCGCCGGGCTTCCGGACCGCCGGGCTGATCGCCACATGGCGTTGTGCGAACAGGGTTTCAAGAGCCTCCGCGCCGAGCCGTGCCTCGAGCGCGCCGCGCAGATCGGTCTCGTGGTGGCAGGCAAGTATGCCATGCACCAGCGCGGCGTGGTCGGGATCGCGGCATTCCATCCGCTCCAGCGCCGGTTCGAACTCGTGCAGTACCTGCGGCGTCGCGATCAGCGTCGCGAGGATCACCGCTTCGCGCAGATGATCCTCGACTGCGCCGCCGGTCGCGAGCATCGAGGCGCGCGCCGAGGGGCTGGGCGCCAACGGCAGTTGGCCCGGCTTGAAAAAGCCGCCCTTGCCACCCCGGTCGATCCGGGTCGGACCGTTCTGGCGGCGCGGGTTGAACAGCTCCCATTTCAGCCGCTTCAGTTCCTGCTCGTAATGGCCGCGCAGGTCGGGATCGCGGATCAGCGCCACCGCGTCGCGCAGCCGCTTGTCGAGAGCGGCGCGCCGTTCGGGGCTGTCGAAATCATGCCCCTCGGTTTCGCGCCGCCACAGCAACTGCACCATCGGCTGCGCGTTCGACACGATCTCGCGCATGGCGCCCGCGCCCTTGGCGCGGATCAGGTCGTCGGGGTCGAGCCCCTCCGGCATCAGCGCGAATCGCAGGCCGTGTCCCGCGCCGATCAGCGGCAGCGCCAGATCGATGACCCGCCGCGCGGCGCGCAAACCGGCCGCGTCGCCGTCGAGCGCGATCACCGGCTCGGGATGGACGCGCCACATCAACTGCAGCTGGCTCTCGGTAACGGCGGTGCCCAGCGGCGCCACCGCCGCCTTCAACCCGGCCTCGGACAGAGCGATCACGTCCATGTAGCCCTCGGCCACCACGAGCGGCGCCCCCTTGCCGGCGGCCTCGCGCGCGGGCGCGAGATTGTAGAGGTTGCGGCCTTTGTCGAAGAGCTCGGTCTCCGGCGAGTTGAGGTATTTCGCGCGTGCGTTCGGATCCATCGCCCGCCCGCCCAGCGCGATGGCGCGGCCGCGCCCGTCGCGGATCGGGAAGATGATGCGCCCCCGGAACCGGTCGTAAATCGCGCCACCGCCCTCGGGTTTCGCCGCGAGACCGGCCGCGACGATCATCTCCTCGGCAATACCCTTGCCCTTGAGTGCCCGGGTCAGCGCGGCGCGGTCGTCGGGGGCAAAACCCAGCTCCCAGCGCGCCTGCGCTTCCGGATCGAGGCCGCGCCCGGCAAGGTAGTCGCGCGCGGCGCTTGCGGCGTTGGTCTTGAGCTGCATGCGGAACCATTGCACCGCCTGCTCCATCACCTCGACCAGCTCGGAACGGCGATCCGCCTTCTTCTGCGCCTGCGGGTCACGCTCGGGCATCGGCAGGCCCGCCTCAGCGGCGAGGATTTTCACCGCGTCGATGAAGTCGACATTCTCGGTCTCGCGCACGAAGGAGATCGCGTCGCCCTTCGCGTGGCAGCCGAAGCAGTAGTAGAAGCCCTTGCGGTCATCGACGTGAAAGCTCGCCGATTTTTCCTGGTGGAACGGACATGGCGCCCAGAAGTCGCCCTTGCCCTGGTTCGACTTCTTCATGTCCCACGCGACCTTGCGCCCGACCACCTGGCCGAGGCTGAGACGCGTGCGCAATTCGTCGAGGAAACCGGGAGGTAGACTCATGGCCACAATATCGGGCCGGGCCGCCGCCAAGTCCAGAACCCGCCCCACAGGTGATCGATCAATTCTTCCGCCCCGCCCCCCAGGTTCATCTTTCCGAAAATACGCATGGCGCCACATCGCCCCCGCGCACTCGGCTCACCCCTTGCGAAGCCCCGCGAAGAACCGGGTCAGCAACGCCTCGGCCTCCGCCTCCGCGATGCCATCGAAAATCTCAGGCCGGTGGTGGCATTGCGGATGCGCGAACACCCGCGCCCCTTGCGCGACGCCGCCCGACTTGGGGTCCGCCGCGCCGTAATGCAGTCTTGCGATGCGGGCGAAGGAGATGGCGGCGGCGCACATCGGGCACGGCTCCAGCGTCACCCAGAGCGCGCAACCCGTGAGCCGCTCGGAGCCCAGCGCCACGCAGGCGGCGCGGATCGCCAGCATTTCGGCATGGGCCGTGGGGTCGCACAGCTCGCGGGTCCGGTTGCCGGCGCGTGCGATCACCGCGCCCGAGGCATCCGCCACCACCGCGCCTACGGGCACTTCGCCGCGCGTGGCGGCGGCGCGCGCCTCGGCCAGCGCCAGATCCATGTGCGAGTGAAACCTCATGCGCCCTGATGCCCCGGCACGCGCGGCGCTGGCAAGGGACCGCGCAAGCGGGTATGGCGGGAAGATGGACAAGAACGACACCCCCGAGGGCGACCGGATCGCCAAGGTTCTCTCCCGCGCAGGCGTTGCCTCGCGGCGCGAGGCGGAGCGCATGATCGAGGACGGCCGCGTCAAGGTGAACGGCGAGCGGATCTTCAGCCCGGCGCTGAACGTCACCGCGACGGACCGCATCACCGTCGACGGCGCGCCATTGGCCGCGCCCGAACCGGCGCGGCTCTGGCTCTATCACAAACCCGCCGGGCTGGTGACCAGCGCCTCGGACGAGAAGGGCCGCAAGACCGTCTTCGACGATCTGCCCGAAGACATGCCGCGCGTGATGAGCGTGGGCCGGCTCGACCTCAACTCCGAGGGGTTGTTGCTGCTGACCAATGACGGCGAACTGAAGCGGCGGCTGGAGCTGCCCTCGACCGGCTGGCTGCGCCGCTACCGGGTACGGATCAACGGTTCGGTCAGCGAGGAAAAGCTCGACCGGCTGCGCAAGGGCATCTCGGTCGAAGGCGTCGACTACCAGCCGATGCAGGTGACCTTCGACCGCCAGCAGGGCGCAAACGCCTGGCTGACGATCGGGCTGCGCGAGGGCAAGAACCGCGAGATCCGCCGCGCCATGGCGGCGCTGGACGTGACGGTGAACCGGCTGATCCGGATCAGCTACGGCCCGTTCCAGATCGGCAATCTCGAGCCCGGCGAGGTCGAAGAAATCCGTCCCAAGGTGCTGCGCGAGCAACTCGGCGAAAGCGATGGCCCCAAGGTGCAGCGCCGCCGCCCCGATGGCAGCACCGGTGCCAAACCCGGCCTCCGCGGCGGCGGCCCCAAGGGGCCCGGCGGCGCGCGCAAGCAGGCGAGCGAGGCCAAGCGATCGGGCTCGGCCAAGGGGACCGCGCCCGACGCGGCCAAGCGGCCCGGCGGCACCGGCCGCGTGTTCGGGGCAAAAGCCTCGGGCGGCGGCGACCGCCTTGGCCCCGGAAACCAGCGGCCCAGCCCAAAGGGCGATAGGTCCGGGCCGAAAACCGACCGCCCGACGCGCGGTGGACCGGGAGACAACCGGGGCATCAAGCCTCCCAAACGCTGAGCGCCCCTCGAAAAGCCGCGCGGCACCCCCTATTATCAAAGTGCCTAGTCAAGGGACCGCCCGGCCATGACGCGATTGATTCTGTTGCTCCTTGTCGCCTCCGCGCTGGTCTTTGCCGGGGCGCAATTCCTCGCGGTGCTGCGCGGCATGTCGCAGCGCCGCGCGGCGTTGCCAGCCACACAGGAGGACGCCATGCCCGCGCCGTTCCGTACCATCGCCTATCTCGTGCTGCTGGCCTTGATGGCCGGCACCGCCACCGGCCTTCTGGGGGCCGGCTGATGGCGCGGCGCTTCGGCGGGCGCTACAGCCCCGGACAGCAGGGCGGCCCCGCCGCCCCCGATCCGCGCGATACCGCGCGCGTCGATCCGGCGGGCGCGCGGGTGAACCTGCTCTTCGTGCCCCCGGCCCTGCTGGCGCTGTTTTCGCTCGGCGCCGGGCCGGCCGGGCTGGTCGCGGGGCTGCTCGGCGCGGGCGTGCTTACCGCGGCCGCGTTCCTGCTGCGCGACGGGCTGCGCGCCGAGGCCGAGTGGCGCGCCCGCCCGGTCGCCCGCCGCCCCGCCTGGCCGCGCAAGATGATGGCCTCGGCGCTGACCGGCGTCGGCGTGGCTCTGGCGGCCTGGTCCGGCGATGGCGGGGTGATCGGCGCGGCGCTCTATGGCATCGCCGCCGCGGGGCTGCATGTCGCGGCCTTCGGCATCGACCCCCTGTCCGACAAGCGCATCGAGGGCGTCGACGATCACCAGCAGGACCGCGTGGCGAAGGTGGTCGACGAGGCCGAGAGCTATCTCGCGCAGATGCGCGAGGCGATCGCTGGTCTGCGTGACCGCCGCCTCGACGAGCGCGTCGCCGCCTTTCAGGCCCGGGCGCGGGAGATGATCCGCACCGTGGAGCGCGATCCGCGCGACCTGACGCAGGCGCGGCGCTATCTTGGCGTCTATCTGATGGGCGCGCGCGATGCTTCGGTGAAATTTGCCGATCTCTGGTCCCGCAACCGCGACAGCGCCGCCCGGGCCGAGTATGAATCGCTCCTGACGGATCTCGACCGCAACTTCGCGGCCCGGACCGAGACGATGCTGCTCTCGGACCGGACCGACATGGATATCGAGATCCGGGTATTGCGGGACCGGCTGGCGCGCGAAGGCGTTGTGGCGAAGTCTGAAGAAGGGAACGAGTGATGTCCGACAAGACCCGCGACGCGGCCGCAGCCCGCCTGGCCGAGATCGAGACGCTGAACCAGAGCCGCCTGCCCGAACCGAGCGGCGAGCTGACGCTGGAGCAGGCGGCGCCGGAACAGAGCGCCGAGATCCGCCGCCGGATGACCGAGATCGATCTGGGCGACACCAATTCCATCGTGCGCTTCGGCTCCGGCGCGCAGGCCGAGTTGCAGCAGATCAGCCAGTCGATGCTGGCCGGGGTGCAGAACAAGGATGTGGGTCCGGCGGGCGACAGCCTGCGCGACATCGTCGCCACGATCCGCGGCTTCGACGTGGGCGAGCTCGACCCGAACCGCAAGCGCTCGCTCTGGGACAAGCTGATGGGCCGGGCCAAGCCGCTGGCCAAGTTCACCGAGCGCTACCGCGAGGTGCAGGGCCAGATCGACCGGATCACCGACGAGCTGCTGCGCCATGAGCATGCGCTGATGAAGGACATCGAGAGCCTCGACGTGCTCTATGACAAGACACTGGCCTTCTACGACGAGCTGGCGCTCTACATCGCCGCCGGCGAGGCACGGCTGAAGGAGATCGACGACAAGGAGATCCCTGCGCAGCAGGCCCGAATGGAAGCCGCCTCGGAGGAGGCGCAGGTGATGGCGGCGCAGGAGCTGCGCGACATGCGCGCCGCGCGCGACGATCTGGAGCGCCGGGTGCATGATCTGAAGCTCACCCGGCAGGTGACGATGCAGTCGCTGCCCTCGATCCGGCTGGTGCAGGAGAACGACAAGTCGCTCGTCACCAAGATCAACTCGACCTTGGTGAACACCGTGCCGCTATGGGAGACGCAGCTCGCGCAGGCGGTGACGATCCAGCGCGGCGCGGCGGCGGCAGGCGCGGTGCGCGAGGCCAACGATCTGACGAACGACCTGCTGCGCTCAAACGCCGAGAACCTGCGATCGGCCAACAAGGCGATCCGCACCGAGATGGAGCGCGGCGTGTTCGACATCGAGGCGGTGAAGGCGGCCAATGCCGACCTGATCGCCACGATCGACGAGAGCCTGAACATCGCCGATGAGGGCAAGCGCCGCCGCGCCGAGGCCGAGGCCGAGCTGCGGCGGATGGAGAGCGAGCTGAAATCGGCTCTGGGTGCCGCGCGGGGCCGGGCCGCGACCGGTGCGGGCGCGCGCGGGTAGGACGAGGAATGGTCGTGCGGTCGGTCAGGCTGGTCTACGGGGTCATGGCCCTTGCGTTCGTGGCGAGTTGCGCGCCCGAGGTCGAACTCGTGCCGGTGACGCCGCCGCGCAACCAGCCGGTGGCCAAGCTGCCGGCCGCCAGCGCGCCCACCGTCGCCGCGCCGCCGCCCGCGCGTCCGGCCAACACCCCCGACCCGGTTCGCTCGGCCACCAGCCAGGCGCTGAGCCAGCACTATGCCAAGCTTCAGGCCGACCTGGTCACCCAGGGGCTGCTGCGCGGCGATGGCGGCGGACCCGACACGCCCTTCACCGACACGATGCTGGCGCGCAACTTCATCCGCATCGCGCTGTTCGACGAATACGTGGCCGACGGCCCCGACCTTCGCGCCGAGGCGACGATGAGCCGTCTGCGGCGCTGGGAAAGCCCGATCCGCATGGATGTGCAGTTCGGCGACACCGTCCCGGCCAAGCAGCGGGTGCGCGACCGCAACGCCGTGGCGGCCTATGCCGCGCGTCTGTCGCGGCTCACCGGCGTGCCGATCTCGCAGACCGCGGGGGAGGGCAATTTCTCGGTACTGATCCTGAACGAGGACGACCGCCGGGGCTATGAGGAGCGGCTGCGCCGGATGGTGCCGGGGATCGCCGAAAGCTCGGTGCGGGCATTCCTCAACCCGCCGCGCTCGACGCTGTGCCTCGTCATCGCCTTCTCCGGCGATGGCGGCAACACCTACAGTCGCGCCGTGGCGCTGATCCGGGGCGAGCACCCGGACATGCTGCGCCTCGCCTGCATCCACGAGGAGCTGGCGCAGGGCATGGGGCTTGCCAATGACAGCCCGCAAGCGCGGCCCTCGATCTTCAACGACGACGAGGAGTTCGGCCTGCTGACACGGCATGACGAGCTGCTTCTGAAAATGCTCTACGACCGGCGGCTCAAGCCCGGGATGAGCGCCGTCGAGGCCGCGCCGATCGCGCGCGAGATCGCGGCGGAACTGCTGGGCGGCAACGCCTGATCGCAACACGGGAGACGACCCATGGGCATTCTCGATTTCCTCTCCGGCCAGTTCATCGATGTCATCCACTGGACCGATGACAGCCGCGACACCATGGTCTGGCGCTTCGAGCGCGAGGGCCACGAGATCAAATACGGCGCCAAGCTGACGGTACGCGAGGGTCAGGCTGCGGTCTTCGTGCATGAGGGCCAGCTCGCCGACGTGTTCAAACCCGGTCTCTACATGCTCGAGACCAACAACATGCCGATCATGACCTCGCTACAGCACTGGGACCACGGGTTCCGGTCACCGTTCAAATCCGAGGTCTACTTCGTCAACACCACTCGCATCACCAACCAGAAATGGGGCACCAAGAACCCGGTGATGTGCCGCGATCCGGAGTTCGGGCCGGTGCGGCTGCGCGCCTTCGGCTCCTACGCGATGCGGGTCAAGGACCCGGCCCTGTTCCTGCGCGAGATCGTTGGCACGGATGGCGAGTTCACCACCTCGGAGATCTCCTACCAGATCCGCAACATCGTGGTGCAGGAGGCGAGCCGCGTGCTCGCGGGTTCGGGTATCCCGGTGCTCGACATGGCGGCCAATACCGGCGATCTCGGAAAGGTCGTCCGTGACGCTATCGCCCCGGTAATCGCCCAGTACGGGCTGGAGATACCCGAATTCTACGTCGAAAACATCTCGCTGCCGGAGGCGGTGGAGCGCGCGCTCGACAAGCGGACCTCGATGGGCATCGTCGGCGATCTGGGCCGGTTCGGCCAGTATTCCGCGGCCGAGGCGATGACCACCGCCGCCGCCAACCCGTCGGGCACCATGGGCGCGGGCATGGGCTTTGGCATGGGCATGATCGCGGGTCAGGGCCCATGGGGGCCGATGCCGGGAGCGCAGGCGCCACAGCAGCAACCCCAGGCCGCGCCGCCGCCTCCCCCGCCGGCCGAGCATGTCTGGCACCTCGCCAAGGACGGGCAGACCTCGGGTCCCTTCTCGAAGGCGCGGCTCGGGCGGATGGTGACCGAGGGCGGCTTCACCCGCGACACCTTCGTCTGGACCGCCGGGCAGGATGGCTGGAAGCGCGCCGAGGATGTCGACGAGCTGGCGCAGCTCTTTACCGTGATGCCACCGCCCCCGCCGCCCGCCCCATGAGCCACCCCGTGAGCCGTCCCGCGTGAGTGATCTTCCGAACCTGTCCCGTACCGCCTCCGGCGGCGTGGTCGAGGAGCACCGCTTTCCCTGCCCGGTCTGCGGCAGCGACATGCATTTCGCCCCCGGCACGACCGAACTGGCCTGCACCCATTGCGGCCACCGCGAGGCGATCGCGTCGCTGCGTGATCCGGACGCCACCCGTGAGATCGACTTCGAAAGCGCGCGGCGCGGCGACGTGCCGGTGTCCGAAATCGAGGAGACGCGCACCGCCTCCTGCCCCAATTGCGGCGCGCAAGTGGAATTCGCGCCCGGCACCCATGCCACGCGCTGTCCCTATTGCGACACGGCCGTGGTCGCCGATACCGGCACCCACCGCCACATCAAGCCGCGTGCGCTCCTGCCCTTCGAAATCGACGAGGCGCGCGCCCACGAGGCGCTGACGGTCTGGCTCGGCAGCCTGTGGTTCGCGCCGAACGGGCTGAAGGCATACGCGCGCAAGGGGCGGCGGATGAACGGCATCTACGTGCCGTTCTGGACCTTCGACGCGCAGACCCGGAGCGAGTATCGCGGCCAGCGCGGCGACACCTACTACGTCACCCGCACCGTGATGCGCGACGGCAAGCCCACGCAGGTGAGCGAGCCGCGCATTCGCTGGCGGCGCGTGCGCGGCCGGGTCGCGCGGTTCTTCGACGACATCCTCGTGCTCGGCTCGAAATCGCTGCCCAAGGTGCATACCGACGCGCTCGGCCCCTGGGATCTGCCGGCGCTCACCCCCTACCGGCCGGAATACGTGGCGGGCTTCATGGCCGAGGGTTATCAGGTCGAGCTCGACGCCGCCTATGAGGAGGCGCGCCGGATCATGGATGAGGTAATCCGCTCGGACGTGCGCCGCGACATCGGCGGCGACCAGCAGCGGATCGAGGCACTGGAAACGCGCGTCTCGGACGTGACCTTCAAGCACGTGCTGCTGCCGGTCTGGACCGCCGCCTATCGCTATCGCGGCCAGAGCTACGCCTTCGTGGTCAACGCCCGATCCGGCAAGGTTCAGGGCGCGCGGCCTTATTCCAAGTGGAAGATCGCGCTGGCGGTACTCGCGGCGCTGGTCCTGGCGGCGATTCTCGCCGCTTTGGGCTATCTCAACCAGTGAGCGCGCTTGCATGACCCGGCGTCGGGCGGCATTGTCCGCGCCGATCGAGAAGCCCCAAGATCCGGAAGGAAACCCGATGATCCTCGCCTGCGGCGAAGCCCTGATCGACATGCTGCCCCGCCGCACCGAGGCGGGCGAGACCGCCTTCGCCCCCTATGCGGGTGGCGCGGTCTTCAACACCGCCATCGCGCTCGGTCGCCTCGGCGCGCCCGCCGGTTTCTTCTCGGGGATCTCCTCGGACATGTTCGGCGACATCCTGCGCCAGACGCTCGAAGCCTCGAAGGTCGACAGCTTTCCCGCGCATATCTCCGACCGCCCGACCACGCTGGCCTTCGTCAAGCTGACCGACGGGCACGCCAGCTACAGCTTCTACGACGAGAACACCGCCGGCCGGATGCTGACCGAGGACGACCTGCCCGAGCCCGGCGCCGAGGCGCTGTTCTTCGGGGGCATCTCGCTGATGGTGGAGCCCTGCGCCACGGCCTACGAGGCGTTGCAGGCGCGCGAAAGCGCCACCCGCGTCACTATGCTCGATCCCAATATCCGCCCGAGCTTCATCCGCGACGAGGCCGCCTACCGCGCCCGGATCGAGCGGATGATCGCGCGCGCCGACATCGTGAAGGTTTCGGACGAGGATCTGCATTGGCTCGAAGGCGCAGGCGATACCGCCGATCTCGCGCGCCAGATGCTGGCCAAGGGGCCGAAGCTCGTCTGCATCACCGAAGGTTCGAAAGGCGCGACCGGCTATACCGCCGAGCACGTCGTCAGCGCTGCCGCGCCCAAGGTGCAGGTGGCCGACACGGTCGGCGCGGGCGACACCTTCAACGCGGGCGTGCTGGCGAGCCTGCACCGCGCCGGTCTGCTCAACAAGGCCGATGTCGCGACGCTCGACGAGGACGAGATTCGCGACGCGCTGAGCCTCGGCGCCCGCGCCGCAGCGGTCACCGTCAGCCGCCCCGGCGCCAACCCGCCCTGGGATCACGAGCTTTGAAGGCACTGGTCCAGCGCGTCTCGGAAGCCAGCGTCAGCGTCGATGGCGAGGTGATCGGCCGCTGCGGTCCGGGGCTGCTGGTCTTGGTCTGCGCGATGCAGGGCGACGGCGACGCCCTGCCCGCCAAGCTGGCGGCCAAGATCGCCAAGCTCAGGATCTTTCGCGACGAGGCGGGGCGGATGAACCGCTCGCTGCTCGACACCGGGGGCGGCGCGCTGGTGGTGAGCCAGTTCACCCTGGCCGCCGACACGCGCACCGGTAACCGGCCCGGCTTTTCCACGGCCGCGCCGCCGGAGATCGGCGAACGGCTCTATGCCGCCTTCGCCGAGGAGCTGGCGGCGCTCGGGGTGCCGGTCGAGACCGGGCGCTTCGGCGCCGACATGAAGGTGGCTCTGGTCAATGACGGGCCGGTGACCATTCCACTGGAAATCACCGGCTGAGCCGTCTCAGCAGGGCTGCGCCATCACCAGCACCCAGACCGGGCCCTTCGCACCTTGGGCGATGCCGACGCCGAACTCGCGCGCGCGGTCGAGTTCCATCACCTGACGGTGGCCGGGCGAGCCCTGCCAGCCGGTGATGATCTGACTCGCCCGCGGATAGCCCCAGGCCAGGTTCTCGGCGCTGACACCGGCACAGTAGCCGGTGCGTTCGAGCCGCACGCGATGATCGGAGCCGTCGCTGCCGCGATGCCCGAATTGCCCAGTGCGGGCGAGATCGCAGGCCTGCACCTGCGCGGCCTTGGACAGGTCCCGGTCATGGGTGACCCGGCCGAGCCCCTGAGAGGCGCGGAAGGCGTTGAGGCCGGAAGCGATCCGTGTCGCCTTGGCATTCACCTCGGCGGGAAGCGCGCAGCCACTCGATGCTGCGCTGGCGGTGCTGGCTGAAAACCCGGTGATCTCGGGCGCAAAGCCAAGCGTGGGCAGCGCGGCCAAGGCCGCGGCCAGAATGTATCGTTTCATCTGCTCTCCTCAGACACGTTTTCGCGCTAGGTCGCAGATCGATTGTGGCAAGGGCAAGGCGGGCCGGTTTTTCACCTACCCGCCCGGCAATCATCCGCGCGCAGCCCCGAGCACCCTGAGCGGCAGGCTGCCGGCAAAGAGCATCACGGCAACGCAGACGATCGAAGGGCCGACCGGGGTATCGAGCCACAGCGCGACCTGAACTCCGCCCAGCGCCGAGACCGCCGCAGCCGCGAGCGCCAAGAGAGCCATGGTCTCGGGCGTGCGCGCGGCGCCACGCGCAGCCGCGGCCGGGATCACCAGGAGCGCGGTGATCAGCAACGCGCCCACCACCTTGATCGCCACCGCCACCACGGCAGAGAGGAGCAAGGTCAGGACCAGCGCCTCGCGCCGAGGGGCAATGCCGGAGGCATGGGCCAGGTCGGGCGAGAGCGTTGCCGTGAGCAAACGTCGCCAGCGCCAGACCAGCACACCCACCACCAGCGCGGCTCCGCCCCAGATCCAGGCGAGGTCGCCGCGCGTCACCGTGAGGACGTCGCCGAAGAGGTATAGCTCCAGATCGACGCGCACACCCCCGGTCAGGGCCACGGCGACGAGCCCTGCGGCCAGCGCGCCATGCGACAGCACCCCCAGCACCGTGTCATGCGCGAGGCCGCGCCCCGACAGCGCATGCACCGCCAGCGCCATCGCCAGCGCCGTGCCGAGCACCCCGGGAAACACCGCCAGACCCTGCCCCAGCGCCAGCGCGACGCCGAGGATCGCCGCATGGCTCGTGGCGTCCCCGAAATAGGCCATGCGGCGCCAGACCACGAAGCAGCCGAGCGGACCCGCGGCCAATGCGGTGCCCAGCGCGGCGAGCCCCGCGCGGATCATGAAGTCGTCGAGCATGTCAGCCCTCGGCGTGATGATGGTGGTGATGATGATGCGCGGCGCCACCGCCCTCATGGGCGTGGTCGTGCTCATGGCGATAGAGCGCCAGCTGGCCACCGGTGCCGGTGCCGAACAACTCGCGATAGGCGGGCGCGGCCGAGACCACCTCGGGCGTGCCTTCGCAGCAGACATGGCCGTTGAGACAGATCACGCGGTCGGAGGCCGACATCACCACGTGCAACTCGTGGCTGACCATCAATACCGCGCAGCCCATTTCCCGGCGCAGCGCCGCGATCCGGCGGTAGAAAGCCGCCTGCCCCGGCTGGTCGAGGCCCTGTGTCGGCTCGTCGAGGATCAACAATTGCGGCTGGTTCAGCACCGCGCGCGCCAGAAGCACGCGCTGGAACTGAC
Source organism: Limimaricola soesokkakensis (assembly GCF_900172345.1). Lineage (GTDB taxonomy): Bacteria > Pseudomonadota > Alphaproteobacteria > Rhodobacterales > Rhodobacteraceae > Limimaricola > Limimaricola soesokkakensis. The sequence continues at coordinate 72,955 of NZ_FWFY01000001.1, read as the reverse complement.
CGCCCGACAGCGCGGCCATCTGCTTGTGCGCGATTCCGTCCGCGCCGGACTGCGCCAGCGCCGCCTCGGCCTCGGCATCGCCCACCCGGTGCGGCAAGTCGAGAAAGCGCCGCACCGTGATCGGCAAAGACGGGTCGAGCACGAGGCTCTGCGGCACGTAGCCGATGCGCAGACCCCGCGCGCGGCGCACCGTGCCGCGGCGGGGCGCCAGCGCGCCGATCATCAATCGCAGCAGCGTGCTCTTGCCCGAGCCGTTCGGCCCCACTAGCGTGACGATCTCGCCCGGATCGACCCGGAGCGACACGTCGCGCAGCACCGGCGCGGCCTTCGGTCCGAACTCCAGCCCCTTCGCCTCGATCAACGGGGTCATGTCGCGGGGCCCTGGCAGGCGGGGCACAGACCTTCGGCCTCGATCACGGTCTGCTCGATCACGAAACCTGCCTCGGCGGCCGGCCGGGACAGGCCCTCCGCCCCTTGGGTTTCGGCCACCGCACCGCAGCCGCGACAAATCAGGAAGGCGGGCGCATGCGTGGTCCCGGGGCGGGCGCAGGCAACATAGGCCGAGAGCCGCTCGATCCTGTGGGCGAGCCCGTGATCCACCAGAAAGCCCAATGCCCGGTAGGCCACGGGGGGCTTCGAGCCCAACCCCTCGGCATCGAGCCGTGCCAGCACATCGTAGGCACCCATCGCCGAATGCCCCTCCAGCAGGATCTCGAGCACGCGACGACGCAGCGGGGTCAGCCGTGCGCCATCCGCGGCACAGCGCGCTTCGGCGGCACCGAGCGCGCCGCGGATGCAGGCAGCGTGATCGCCGCATGCGAAACCGGGTCCGTCCATGACCGCCTCCTTTATCCCGATAACGGGTCTTGACCATATGTTACGTTATAACATAGCGCATAGCTTCCAAGTACCGGATGCACAAGAGGTTCCCGATGCGCCCCACCCTCCCCGTCGCCGCCGCCTTCGCCCTTGTCACCTCTCCTGCACTTGCCGAGACGCCGAGCGTGGTGGTCGACACCGCGCCACTGCACAGCCTCGTGGCACGGGTCATGGCGGGCGCCGGTACGCCCGAACTGTTGCTGCCGCCGGGCGTCTCGCCCCATGATGCGGCGCTGCGCCCCTCGGATGCGCGGCACCTGTCGCAGGCGGACATGGTGGTCTGGACAGGTCCGGCGCTCGTGCCTTGGCTGGCCGAAAGCCTCGCGGCCCTGGCGCCCGAAGCCGAAACGCTGGCCATGCTCGACAGCGACGGCTGGGAGCGGCTGCCGCTGCGCGAGGACCCGGCCTTCGAAACCGCGCATGGTCGTGGAGACGCGGCGCATGACGACGATCATGATGCTGGCGAGCACGAGGAAACCGAAGGGCATGGAGAGGCCAGCGAGTATGCCGATCACGCGGAAGTCCCGCAGGACGACCACGGCGACGACCACCCGCCTGACGACGAGATGACGCAGACGGACGAGCATGCCGGAGGCGACACGGACCCGCATGCCTGGCTCGACCCGCAGGTAGCGGCGGCCTGGATGACGCGGCTGGCCGAGGCGCTGGCCGAGATCAATCCGGAGAATGCCACGCTCTACCGCGACAATGCCGCCGCCGCGATCGCCGCGGATGCCGATCTTAGCGCGGACATCTCCGAGCGGCTGGCTTCGCTGTCCGGACTGCCCTACCTGGTTCCACACGACGCCTACCAGTATTTCGAGCGTCGCTTTGGCCTGCCGGCAACGGGGGCGGTATCGTTGTCGGACGCCTCGGCTCCGGGGCCGGCCAGGCTCGCGGCGCTGCGCGAGATGATCGAGGCCGGGAGCATCACCTGCATCCTGACCGATCCCGAGACTCCGCCGGATCTCGTGGCGCTGCTGCGCGAGAACACGCAGGCCAAGACGGCCATGGCCGATCCCGACGGGCTGCGGCTTGAGCCCGGCCCCGATCTCTATCCGGCGCTGATCGAGGATCTGGCCGCAGCCTTCGAAAGCTGCCTCGGCTAGGCCGCGCTCGGGCTAACCGTGACGCGGTTTCGCCCGGTCTGCTTGGCCGCGTAGAGCGCCGCATCGGCGTGGCGCATCAGCGTTTCGGCCTCTGTCGCCGGGGCGCTGTGGCACGGCCCCGTCGCCACGCCCACCGAAACGGTGACCTCGCAAGGCAACCCCTCTCCGGACAGGACGAAGGGCTGGTTGCGGATTTTCAGGCACAGCCGCTCGGCGGCGCCGCGGGCCTGTTCGAGGCTGGTCTCGGGCATCGCCACGAGGAACTCCTCTCCGCCGATCCGCGCCAGCAGGTCGGCGGGCCGCAGCCCGTCGCGCAGGCGCCGGGCGACCTGCGCCAGCACCCTGTCCCCCGCCGCATGACCATGGCGGTCGTTCACCATCTTGAAATGATCGATGTCGAGCAGCATCACCGCGATGGGTCGCCGCCGCTTCCGTGCCTCGTCGATCAGCCGCGCCAGATGCGGCAGCGCATAACGCCGGTTCCACAGCCCCGTCAGCTCGTCCGTCAGCGCGGCCTCCAACCCCTGCCGCTCCGTCGCGCGCAGCCGGTCGGCCAACGCCTTCCGGGCCAGCAGGCGCGCGGCCCGGAACGCGATCTCCTCGGGCAGCACCCCGGCCGGCACGACATCATCCGCCCCCAGATCGAGCAGCATGGCCGCCTCGCGCCCCGGCTCCGGCAGCATCACGAGTTGCGCGGCGCGGCGGGTAGCCGATCGGCTGCGCAGCTCCGCGACGATGCGAAACAGCTCGCGCGACGGCTGCCCTTCGGCGCGCAAGGCCGCGCCATCGATCACGTAAAGATCCTCCTGTCCTGCCTCCGCCGCAAAGCTCTGTTGCGGTGCGATGCGGCGCGCCGGCCCCCTCAGGCCAAGGCGCGCGGCCGTTCCAATCTCGGCCCGGGGCGTGATGACGGCGACCTTCTGGCGGGGCGTGAACCCCGCCGCGGCCTCGCAAAAGCCCAGCGCCTGATGGGTGGCGGCCCGGCGCGATAGTTCGCCCTCGGTATCGCGGGCGCGCATCAGGTTGCGGATCCGGGCCTGCAGCAGCGCCACCTGCATCGGCGCCTCGGCCACCTCGTCGGCGCCCGCGCGCAGCAGCGCCAACCTGCACGCCGGATCGGGCCAGCGCCCGGTCACGACCACGGGCAGGCGCGCCGTCGCCGGGCCGGCGCGGAGCCGCTCGAGCAAGCCACTGGCCGCAGCGGGATCGGCGACATCGTCCAGCGGCAGAAACAGCAGGTCGATGCCGGGATCAGGAAGCCGGGCGAGCGCCGCCCCCGCATCCCGGCAATGCAGGCACTCGAAGCCCGCAGCCGCGAGAAGCGCGTCATGCGCGCCCCTTTGCGTTGCGATTCCATCGACGATCAGGATACGACCCGACATGAGCATGTCCTTGTTCGGGCCCTTCGCCCGCTCCCGGTCACAGGGTCGGGAATATTAGTTAACAAAACCCTGCCAATACCTTCGGAGGAAAACCATGAAGCGGGAACGTGCCGAGGTGATCGCGTTGGGAGCGCTGGGCTGGCTCGCGGCCAATGACGAGTTGTGGCCGGTCTTTCTCGGCTCGACCGGTGCCGCGGCGGAGGATCTGCGCAACCGTGCGGCCGAACCCTCCTTTCAGGCCTCGGTGCTGGAGTTCCTGACCATGGACGACGCCTGGGTCACGAGCTTCTGCGACGGCGCCGGGTATGACTATGACGAGCCGCATACCGCCATGCTGGTGCTGGCGGGGCCGTCGCGGATGAACTGGACATGAACCCCACCGCGCTGATCTTCGACAAGGACGGCACGCTGTTCGACTTCCATGCCACTTGGGGCGGCTGGTCGCGCGGGCTGATCGAGGCCGAGGCCGAGGGCGACCCGGTCCGAATGGCGGCGATCGCTGCGGCGCTGGGCTATGACCTCGAGACCGGGCGCTTTGCACCCGACAGCATCGTCATCGCCTCGACCACCGCCGAGATCGCCGATGCGATGCTGCCGCATCTTCTGGGCTGCGACCGACAGGCCCTGATCGCGCGGATGAACGCGAGGGCTGCGGAGGCACCGCAGGTCCCGGCGGTGCCGCTCGCGCCGCTCTTCGCCGAACTGGCGGCGCGCGGCGTGGCGCTGGGACTGGTGACCAATGATTCCGAGGCGCCCGCCCGTGCGCATATCTGCGCCGCCGGCCTGGCCGCGACGTTCGGCTTCGTCGCCGGGGCCGATAGCGGCTTCGGTTTCAAACCGGGCCCCGGCCAGCTGCTCGCCTGCGCCGAGGCGCTGGGCGCGGCGCCCGGCACCTGCGCGATGATCGGCGACAGCCTGCACGATCTGCAGGCCGCCCGCGCCGCCGGGATGGTGGCGGTGGCGGTCCTGACCGGGCTGGCGCCGCGCGACGCGCTGGCCCCGCATGCGGATCTGGTGTTCGACGATATCGGCGCTCTTCCCGCCTGGCTCGATGCGGGAGCGATCACGCAAGCGTGATGTCAGGCGTTGCAACCGGCATCGCCGCGCCGCCGTGTCTGCTGGCGTCACGAGGGGGCAAACACGCCCCCCGAACCGTCAGGGAGACGACATCATGAACCTCAAGGCCATTCTCACCGGCACCGCCCTTGCCTTCACCTCGACTATGGCTCTGGCCGAGACCCACGCCGAAACCGGCAACCCGATGGTCGGCGGCGCCGCCATGTTCCCGGAGATGAACATCGTCGAGAACGCGGTGAACTCGGCCGACCACACAACGCTCGTCGCGGCCGTGCAGGCCGCCGATCTGGTGGAGACGCTTTCGGGCGAAGGCCCCTTCACCGTCTTCGCGCCGACCAATGCCGCCTTCGAGGCGCTGCCCGAGGGCGCGGTCGAAGAGCTGCTCCTGCCCGAGAACAAGGACCGGCTGACCGAGATCCTCACCTGCCACGTCGTGGCGGCGAACGCGATGTCGGACGCGATCTCCGGCATGATCGCGGATGATGGCGGCATGCACGAGGTCGAGACCGTCGGCGGCTGCACCTTCACCGTCAGCGAAGGCGACGACGGCACCATCATGATCACCGATGGCCAGGACCGCACCGCCAGCGTCACCATCGCCGACGTCAAGCAGTCGAACGGCGTGATCCACGTGATCGATACCGTGTTGCTCCCCGCCGTCGAGTAACCCCCCCAGAAGCGCGCCGGGATCGGCTTTTTCATTCCGGTCAAAGAGCCCGCCGCACATCACGCGGCGGGCTCTCGCGCGTGATTTAGGACTGGTCTGCCGCGCGGCATGGCGACGCAACCCCGGTACATGGTCTTTCAAAATGCTCTCGAAGCACTCATGTGAGGAGCAAGACGCCACCTCCCGAGGAGCCGCGGATGAGCGAGCACCCCCCCCAGCCGGATGCAGAGACCGAGGACCGACCGACGCGGCCCGCGCTTCTGCGCGGCTTTCGCAAACGTTGCCCGAACTGCGGCGAAGGGGGGCTGTTTCAGGGTTATCTCAAGGTGGTCGACCGTTGCCCGGTCTGCCGCGAGGAGTTGTGCCACCACCGCGCCGATGACGGCCCCGCCTATCTCACCATCCTGATCGTCGGTCACCTGCTTGCGCCGGTGATCCATGTCGGCTTCACCCGGTTTCGCCCCGAGCCTCTGGTGATGGCGACGGTGCTGACCGTGGTCGCCGTGGCGCTGTCGCTCTATCTGTTGCCGCGCCTCAAGGGGGTCGTGGTCGGCATCCAGTGGGCGCGGCGCATGCACGGCTTCGGCAAGGCGCATTGATGCGTAGCGTCGCGGCGGCACCGCGCGACGCGGCGACGATCATCCTGCTGCGTCACATGGCCGAGGGCCCGACGGTGCTGATGGGCCGACGCGGCGCGGGGGCGGCCTTCATGCCATCGAAATACGTGTTTCCCGGCGGCGCGCTCGACCCGGTCGACGCCCGCGTGCCACTGGACGCCCCGCTTGGCCCCGAGCACGAGGCGGAGCTGGGGCCGATGGCCAGTGCGCTCGCAGCCTGCGCGATCCGCGAGCTTTGGGAGGAAACCGGGCAAATCCTCGGTCGGCCCGGCGACTGGCCGGACGCGCCGCCGGGCTGGCGCGGCTTCGCCCGCTCGGGGCACCGGCCCGACGCCGCACCGCTCTTGCCGATGTTTCGCGCGGTGACGCCGCCGGGGCAGTCGCGCCGCTTCGATGCGCGGTTCTTTCTTGCCCCCGCCTCGGCGCTGGCAAGCGATCCCGATGATTTCTCGGGCGCCGAGGACGAGTTGGCACATCTGCACTGGGTGCCGCTTGCGCGCATCGACGCGCTTGACCTGCCCGATATCACCAAGCTGGCGCTGCGCGAGTTGCAGGCCCGGCTCGACGATCCCGATGCCCGCCGCCCGGTACCGTTTTTTCACGGCACGATGGAGGCGCGCGCGATGCGCGGCTGAGCCCGGCGGCTCACTCCTGCGGATCGGGCTGGCGTTCGGGCGGGCGGCCCACAGCGGCGCCTGCGCCCTCCGGCTCGGGCAGATGGGCATGCGCCTTGGCAACACGCGCCAACTTGTCCTGAAGCTCCGGCGGCGGCATCACCGCCCGGCGGCTTTCGAGGTCGACATGCACCAGCATGTGCTCCCCGGTCGCCACCAGCCGCGAGTCTTCCCACATCCGGTGGAAGATCCGCAGCCTGCGGCCTTCAGCCAGAAGGAGCCGCGTGTCGATCTCGATCCGGGCTCCCGCGCGGACCTCTGCGAGATGCCGGATATGGGTCTCGGCCGTGAAGTAGCTGTGGCCGCAGGCGATGTAATCGTCATCGCAGCCCACCAGCGCCAAGAACCGATCGGTCGCGTCGCCAAAGGCCTGCAGGTAGCGATGCTCGGTCATGTGACCGTTCTGGTCGCTCCAGTCGAGCGGCACCGCGCGCGCGCCGGTGGGCAGCGGCGAGGTGAGCGACAGCGCGTCGAGGCTCCGGGGGGCGCCGCCGATCCGGCGTTCGGCCGCGTTCAAAAGCCGCCCCGCGCCCCAGTCGCGGGCCTTGAGCCCGCGCAGGATCGCCACGAGATTGGCATCACGAATGCGCTCCAGCTCCGCGATGGAGCGGCGGCCGGATTGCGCGTCGGACTGGCTGGCGATCGTCTCGACCAGCTCGTCGGTCAGTTCCGGCACGTCGGTAAGCTTGCTCCAGGGCCATTTCAGCGCCGGGCCGAACTGGGTCAGGAACTGCCGCATCCCCGCCTCGCCGCCGGCGATGCGGTAGGTCTCGAACAGCCCCATCTGCGCCCAGCGCAGACCGAAGCCGTAGCGGATCGCGTCGTCGATTTCCGCGGTGTCGGCGACCCCGTCCGAGACCAGCCACAGCGCCTCGCGCCAGACCGCCTCGAGCAGCCGGTCGGCGATATGCGCGTCGATCTCCCGGCGCAGGAACAGGGGATGCGCGCCGATGTCGCGCAGCGTCGAGCGGATTCGGTCAATCCGCGCCGTGCCGGTGCCGGGTCCGGTGACGACTTCGACCAGAGGAATCAGGTAGACCGGGTTGAACGGGTGCGCCACGACGATCTGGCCTGGCCGCGTCGCCCCCTCTGCCAGTTCCGAGGGGCGAAAGCCCGAGGTCGAGGAGCCGATGATTGCGGCCTCGGTACAGGCGCCTTGGATCGCCGCATAGATCTCGTGCTTGAGATCGAGCCGCTCGGGCACGCTTTCCTGGATCCATTCGGCGCCTTCGACCGCCTCGGCGAGGTCGTCGTGAAAGCTGATCCTGCCCTCATCGGGCAGCGCCACGTCCCACAGTCCGGGCATCGCGGCACGGGCGCGATCGATCACCTCGTTGATGCGGCGTTCGGCATCGCGGTCGGTGTCGTGGATACGCACGTTCCAGCCCATCAGCGCGAAGCGGGCGGCCCAGCCGCCGCCGATCACCCCGCCGCCAATGATCGCCGCCGTTCTGGCCCCGGATGCCGCCATGGTTCAGCCCTCCCGTGCGGTCTTCAGAGCATCGGTGTCATAGCCGTTGAAGTCCAGCATTTCGCGGGCCGCCCGCGCCCGATCGGCCCCGGCCTGACCGGGGCGATCCATGATCCAGCCATATTCGCCGCCCGGCGCGCCGATCACCGCGGTGCGGAAATCATCATCGGTCCAGAGCAGCCACCAAGGCTCGCCGCCGATATCGAAGCGACCGCGCCCCTCTGCCGTCACCGGAACGAGCCTTGCCTCGCCTGCCCCGGCAATCCGCGCGACCCCGCCGCCCGAGGCGTCGAGGCGCAGCGTCACCCGGTCGCCGGGTGCGACCGGCCCGCCGGGATAGGCGGCGGCGACGATCCAGTCCCCGTTCAGATCGGAGGCGCTGCCGCGCAGGCTCGAGGCGATCGGCGTGCCCACGGTCCGGAACACCGGCGTTGGCACCGGCGGCTCCGCCGCGCCGCAGGCCGAGAGCAACAGCAATGCCGCGAGCGCCCGCTTGGGCGCAAGGCGGATCCGCGATGGGATAGTGACGGTCACGGTGCCCTCCTCGGGTCGCAGGGGACGCCCGGGCATGGCTGCGCCGGGCGGGGATCTCGGTTCAATAGGGCAGCGGGTGCTGCTTGTGGGCAGCGTCGATCTCGGCCACCACCTCGTCCGACAGCACCACCTCGCGCCCCGCGAGAATGCGTTCGAGCTGATCCGTGTTGGTCGCGCCGAAGATCGGGCAGACCGGGAAAGGCCGCGTACGCTGCCAAGCCAACGCCATGTGCACCGGGTCGAGCCCATGGCGCGCGGCGATGTCGAGATAGGCCTGCGTCGCCGCGATCACCCGGTCTGTCTTGCGACCGCCGAGATCACCATTGATCGCCAGCCGCGAACCCTCGGGCACGCCGTTCTGATACTTGCCGGTCAGATACCCGCAGGCCAGCGGCGAATAGGCCAGCAGCAGCACCCCCTCGTTCACCGCCATCTCCGCCATGTCGGTGTCGTAGAGCCGCGACAGCAGCGAATATTCATTCTGCACGGAGACGACGCGCGGTCCGTCCATGGCCTCGGCGCGATCGATCCAGCGGGTTGTGCCCCAAGCGGTCTCGTTCGACAGGCCGAATGCGCGGATCTTGCCCTCGGCCACCAGCGCCTTCAGCGTTCCGAGCACCTCGTCCATATGCGCAAGCGTCCGCTCGGCGTTCTGATCCGAGGGATCGTAGGACCAGTAGCGACGGAAATGGTAGTGGCCGCGCTCGGGCCAGTGCAGCTGGTAGAGATCGATCACATCCGTCTTGAGCCGCCGCAGCGAGCCCTCGACGATCTCGCGCAGATTGCCGCCATCATAGCCCTTGCCGTCGCGGGCCCAGCCCGGGTTGGGGCCGGCGGCCTTTGTGGCGATCTTGTAGGCGCCGCGCTTGCCGCTCTTCTCGATCCAGTTGCCGATGAATTCCTCGGTGCGGCCCACTGTCTCGGCCTTTACCGGATTCACCGGGTACATCTCGGCCGCGTCGAGGAAATCGATCCCGGCATCGAGCGCCATGTCGAGCTGGCGATGCGCGTCGTCCTCGGGGGTCTGGCTGCCATAGGTCATGGTGCCCAAGCACCATTCGCTGACCTCGATGCCGCTACGGCCGAGTGGGATCTTCTTCATATGGGGCCTTCCTGTCGTCCTGCCGGGCCACATGCGCCCGGTCCGCGAGGCGCAGAGGTAGGGCGGCTTGGGCCGGTGGGCAAGCGTTCAAGGCCGCACTGGCCTTGGGCGGGCGGGATCGCTACATGGGGCCCCGGACGCATCGAAGGACGGCAGCACAGCATGGCACGGCATCTCATCACCTCGGCCATCCCCTACATCAACGGGATCAAGCATCTGGGCAACCTGGTCGGCAGCCAGCTTCCCGCCGACCTCTTCGCCCGCTACCAGCGCGGGCGCGGTCACGAGGTGCTGTTCCTCTGCGCCACCGACGAGCACGGCACCCCCGCCGAGCTGGCCGCCGCCAAGGCCGGCAAGCCGGTGGCCGAATACTGCGCCGAAATGCACGAGACGCAGGCCGAGATCGCGCGCGGTTTCCGGCTCTCCTTCGACCATTTCGGCCGCTCGTCCAGCCCGCAGAACCATCGTCTGACCCAGGCCTTCGCCGCGCGTCTCGACGAGGCAGGGCTGATCGAGGAGCGGGTCGAAACCCAGATCTACTCCAAGGCCGACGGCCGCTACCTGCCCGACCGCTACATCGAGGGCACCTGCCCCAATTGCGGCTTCGAGAGCGCGCGCGGCGACCAGTGCGACAACTGCACCAAGCAGCTTGACCCCATCGACCTGATCGAGCCGCGCTCGGTGATCTCGGGCTCAACCGATCTGGAGCCGCGCGAGACCAAGCACCTCTACCTGCGCCAGTCGAAGATGCGCGGCGAGCTGTCGGACTGGATAGATTCCAAGACCGACTGGCCGGTGCTGACCACCTCGATCGCCCGCAAGTGGCTCAATGACGGCGACGGTCTGCAGGATCGCGGCATCACCCGCGATCTCGACTGGGGCATCCCGGTCCGGAAGGGCGACGCCGAGTGGCCGGGCATGGAGGGCAAGGTCTTCTACGTCTGGTTCGACGCGCCGATCGAATACATCGCCTGCGCCCAGGAATGGGTCGATGCGGGCAAGGGCGAGGATTGGGAGCGCTGGTGGCGCACCGACAAGGGCGCCGACGACGTGCGCTATACCCAGTTCATGGGCAAGGACAACGTGCCGTTCCACACCCTGTCCTTCCCGGCGACCATCCTCGGCTCGGGCGAGCCGTGGAAGCTCGTCGATTACATCAAGTCGTTCAACTACCTGAACTATGATGGCGGCCAGTTCTCGACCTCGCGCGGGCGCGGCGTGTTCATGGATCAGGCGCTGGAGGTGCTGCCCGCCGACTACTGGCGCTGGTGGCTGCTGAGCCACGCGCCCGAAAGCTCGGATGCCGAGTTCACCTGGGAGAACTTCCAGCAATCGGTCAACAAGGATCTCGCCGACGTGCTCGGCAACTTCGTCAGCCGCGTCACCAAGTTCTGCCGCTCCAAGTTCGGCGAGGAGGTGCCGGCGGGCGGCGCCCATGGCGACCGCGAACTTGCGCTCATCGCCGATCTGGAGCGCCGGGTGCGCGCATATGAGGGTCACATGGACGCGATCGAGGTGCGCAAGGCCGCGGCCGAGCTGCGCGCGATCTGGGTCGCGGGCAACGAATACCTGCAGGATGCCGCGCCTTGGGCCAGCTTCAAGACCGATCCCGAAGCGGCGGCGATGCAGATCCGCCTCGCGCTGAACCTGATCCGGCTCTACGCGGTCCTGTCCGCGCCCTTCATCCCCGATGCGAGCGCGCAGCTGATGGAGGCGATGAAGACCGATGATGACGCCTGGCCCGGCGACGTGGCCGAGGCGCTGTCGGTGTTGTCGGTGGGGCATGGCTTCGCGGTGCCGGACGTGACATTCCGCAAGATCACCGACGAGGAGCGCGCCGACTGGCACGCGCGTTTCGCAGGAATCCGGAGCTGAGGAGAAAAAACCCCGGCACCTTATACATCCGGACTGGATCGATTTCCCGAGAGTTGCGCTAGACTGGCCGCGCAGCAAGGGAGTTTACCATGACCCAGCCTTTTCATCGTATCCCGTCCACCCGCGGGACCCTTTCCTCGTCCGTTCTTCACACCGGTACGACCCGAATCGCCGGGATGGCGATTTTGACGGGAGGCCTGATCGGCCTTGGCTTGATGGTGCCATTGATGCTCTTGTGGCGCGGCCTTGCCGGGACGCTTCCGGAGCCGGGCGGGTTGTGGCCCGCGCTGCTGACATTGCCGACGCTGTTCGCAGCGGGCTGGAGCGCCGCCGCGCTGTCGGGGGCCACGCGCCGCCGGGTCGCGGCGCTGCACGGCGTCGGGGTCTGGGCGCTGCTGCTGGTTGCGATCGCCGCGAGCGCGATCTTCGCGCCCGGCGCGGTCGATCGTGCGATCCCGGGACTGTCGGCGCTGACGCCGGCTGCTGGTGGTGATCTCGTGCTCGGCACGCTGGCCCTGGCGGGGCTCTGCGCGGCGGCGCTTGGGGCTAGCCTGGGCATGGACGACAGCTGATCTAGCGCCCCGGCCGCAACTCCAGCGTCAGCTCGCGGCGACGGCCGTCGCGCAGCAGGGTCAGCGTCACGTTGTCACCCGGTCGACGCCGGTCGACCATGGCCAAGAGGTCGTCGAGCCCCTCGACCTCTTCGCCGTCGAGCGCGATCACCACGTCGCCCGGCAGCAGCCGGCCGCGCGCGACCCGCGCCGGTTCGACCCCGGCGCGCGCCGCCTCCGAGCCCGGCGCGACGTCGAGAACGAGAGCCCCCGGGAGACCCTGCCGGTTCACCGCCGCATTGATCCGCGCATCGAAGCCCAGCCCCAGCGAGGGCGGGCTGTAGCGGCCCGTTTCGATCAGCTGCGGAACCACCCGCGCCACGGTCGAGACCGGCACCGCGAAGCCGATCCCGGCGCTGGCGCCGGAGGGGCTGTAGATCGCGGTGTTGACGCCGACCAGCCGCCCGCGTGCATCGAGCAGCGGCCCGCCCGAATTGCCCGGGTTGATCGCCGCATCGGTTTGGATCAGCCCGCTGATCGCGCGGCCCGCTTCGCCGGGCAGGTCGCGGTCCAACGCCGAGACGATGCCGGTTGTCAGCGTCCAGTCCAACCCGAATGGGTTGCCGATCGCCAGCACCGACTGGCCGACCTCCAGACCGCCCTCCCCCGGCTCCGGGCGCGGCAGTGGCGCGGGCAGCGCATCGCCCCCGATGCGCAACACCGCGAGGTCATGGCTCGGAGCGCGACCCACCACCTGCGCCTCGAGCGAGCGGCCATCGGCAAGCTGCACCAGCGCCCGGCTCGCGCCTTGGATCACGTGGTCATTGGTGACGACATGCCCCCGCGCGTCCCAGACGAAGCCCGAACCCGAGCCGAGTTGCGTCTCACCGGTCCGTCGGGTGAACGGATCGATGATGCGGGTCGAGGTGGTGATTGCAACGACGCTGTCGCGCGCGGCGCGGAATACCGCGATGGTACGCGCCTCCTCGATCTCGAGGCTGGCCGGGCCCGGCGGCAGCGGCTCCGGCGGCGAGGCTTCCGTCTCGACGGCATAGCGTCCGGCCAGAAAGGCCGCGATCAACATCAGGGCAAATGCCACCCCGGCAAGGCTGGCGCGCATGCTCGCTCCTTCGCTCGACATTGCCGCTCCATCGGCTCGTGCTAGGTGGAGCGGAGATCCCGGCCGCCAAGCGGCCGAAGCCATTTTCACGGGAGTTACCCTTTGCGATACGTGCTTTCCACCCTTCTCGCGCTGGGCCTCGGCGCCTCCACCGCAGCCGCCGCCACCTGCGGCAACGACGCCTCGGGTTTCGAACGCTGGAAGCAGGAATTCGCCGCCGAGGCCGCCGCACAGGGCGTGGGTCAGGCCGGGCTGAACGCGCTGTCCCAGACCAGCTACGCCCAGCGGACCATCAATGCCGACCGCAACCAGAAGAGCTTCGACTACTCGCTCGACAAGTTCATGCAGGTGCGTGGCGCCGATACGATCGTCGCGCAGGGGCGTCAGAAGCTCGCCGCCAATCCCGGCTTCTGGCAGAGCCTCGAGAGCCAGTATGGCGTGCCCGCGGGCGTGCTGATCGCGATCCACGGCATGGAAACCGGTTTTGGCAACTTCATGGGCGACAGCAACGTGCTCTCGGCGATCGCGACGCTGGCCTATGACTGCCGCCGCTCGGATTTCTTCTCGCAGCACGCGCTGGCGGCGCTGATGCTGGTGGATCGCGGTGCGGTCTCGCCCGGTTCGATCGGCGCAATGCATGGCGAGCTGGGCCATACGCAGTTCCTGCCGGGCAACATCCTGCGCTATGGCGTAGATGGCGACGGCAATGGCCGTGTTGATCTCACCAACCTGACCGACGCCATGGCCTCCACCGCCAATTACCTGCGCCAGAAGGGCTGGCAACCGGGCGCCGGCTACCAGGAAGGGCAGCCGAATTTCCGGGTGATCCAGGAATGGAACGCGGCGGGCGTTTACCAGAAAGCGATCGCGCTGATGGCGGCGCGCATCCAAGGCTAAGGCCTTACGGCGCGGGCGGAGCTCAGGCCTCGACCCGCGCCTCGATCCGGGACCGTGCCACCGCGAGCGCTCGGGACACCTGATCTTCCAGCTCCGCGACCTCTTCGGGGGCAAGATGCGTGGGCGCGCGCAGTTCCAGCGCGCCCAGCATCTCGGCCGGACCGAAGAGCCCGAGCATTGCAGCACCACCCCGCAGCTTGTGCAGGATGCCCACCGCGCTTTCGCCATCGGCATCCTCGGGCTGAGACGCGAGCCGAGCGCTCGCCTCGCGCCACTCGGTCCCGAAGCTGTCGAGCGCGCGGTTCACCCGCTCCGGTCCGAGCATGTCGAGCATTTCGTCGAAGGCATCGGTGTCGATGTCCGGCGTCTTGCTCACTTTCGCCGACGCCGACGACGGCGGCACCTCGACGAGGCCGGCGAGGATCTTGCGCAGCACTGGCAGACGCAGCGGCTTTGCATAGACTTCGTTCATCCCCGCCGCGATACCTGCAAGCCGCGCCTCGGCCGAACCATGGGCCGTCAGCCCGATGATCCGGGGCTCGGTCCTGTCCGGCAGGAATTCGCGGATCTCGCGCGTGGCGTCGATTCCGCCCAACACCGGCATCTCGAAATCCATCAGCACCAGATCGAAGGACTCCTCGCGCAGCAGCGCCACGCCTTCGGCGCCGTTCGGCGCCTCGGTGATCTCGTGCCCGAACTGTTGCAGCATGCCGCGCAGCACCATGCGGTTCACGGCGTTGTCCTCGACCACCAGCACCGACAGGCTGGTGCCGGGCGCGACCGGGATCACAGCTTCGGGCTCGGGCGCCTCGATCGGCGGCGCGACGCTCTTCAACGGTAGCTGCAGGTAGAAGCTGCTGCCCTTGCCGGGCGTGCTCTGAACCGTGATGTCGCCCGACATCAACCGGGCCAGCCGCCGCGAGATGGCGAGGCCCAGACCATCCGAGCGCCCCTGCCGTCCTTCGGGGCGGGCACGGATCACGAATTCGGTGAAAACCCGTTCGATATCCTCCGGCGCGATGCCGATGCCGGTATCATGCACCCCGATCTCGACCGCACCATCCTCGAGCTGGAGCGTCACGGTGATCGAGCCGCGCTCGGTGAACTTGATGGCGTTGCCGATCAGGTTGGTGACGACCTGCGCTACACGGTTCGGATCGCCCTCGTACCATTGCCCGAGATCCGCCTCTTCGGCCACGAGTTCGAGCGGCAGGTCCTTTTCTGCCGCCAGAGGCCGCAGCACCGACAACAGCCGATGCAGCATCGAGCCCGGGGCGAAGGGCACGGTTTCGATCACCTCTTCGCCGGTTTCGATCCGGGTGATGTCCAGCGACTCGTTCACCAGCTGCAGCAGGATCTCGGCCGAGGCCAAGGCGATCCCGACCTGCTGGCGCTGCTCGGCGGACAGGGTCGAGGTGTTCAGCAGGTCCAGCACCCCCATGATGCCGTTGAGGGGGGTGCGCATCTCGTGGCTCATCACCGACAGGAAGCGCGACTTTGCCCGGTCCGCCCGCTCAGCGGTATCGCGCGCCGCAATCAACCGCTCCTGGCTGGCCTTGAGCTCGGTAATGTCGCGCAGATAACCGATGAAGACCGGCGCATCCGGCCCGTCGACATGGGTTATCACCGCCTCGATGGGAAAGATCTCGCCACTGCGCCGCCGGGCGACGAGTTCGACCCGCCCCGCATCGATCAGATACTCGCGCCCCTTCGCTGCGAAGTTGCGAAGCCGCTCGTCGAAGATCTGGCGCCGCTCCGCCGTCACCAGCGTTTCGCGCACGTTCTGGTTCAGGATCTCGTCCTTGCGCCAGCCGAACATCTCCTCGGCGGCGGGGTTGAAGTCGACGATCCGGCCCTGTTCATCGGCCACCACGATCGCATCGAGCGAGTTGCCGATGACCGAGTTGAGCCGTTCTGCGGTACGCGACAGCACCCGGTCGCGATCCATCACGCGCCGTCGCTGCACGTCGATCAGCCGCAAGAGCGCCCCGAGCAGGATCAGCAGCAGGCCCCCGGCCAAGGCGGTCAGCTCGGCTTGGCGGCGTACCTGATGACGGTAGGCCTCCGCATCCTCGGCAAGGACATCGAGACCGTTGAGCGACAGCTCCCGCATCACCGGCTGAATGTCGAGTGTTTCCTGATAGATCGCTTCCAGATTGGCGACGTTCACGCTGTCGGCGAACAGCGCATCGACCCGGTCGGCGTAACCGTCGATCGCCAGCAGCAGCTCCGGCACCCCCTCATGCACGGACAGCGCGCGGCCGATCTCACCACTGCGCACCAGACCGAGCCGGCTCAGCAGGATGTCAAAGCGCAGCTGCAGCCCGCTGGCATTGCCGCGCACGCCCTGCGCCGCGGCGATCACGTCCCGCGCGAAGATCGCGGTCTCGAGCTCGAGCTGGGCGAGGGTCCACTGGGTATTGTCGATGCCCGCGGTTTCGAGGTCGCGTATCTGCCGGCCGAGAATCCAGCCTAGCGACAGCACCAAGGTCAGCAGGATCGCCGCCGCGAAACCAAGGCCGCTGCGGATGTTCAGCCGGGGCGTTGATCTCCCCGCACGTGGCTTGGGGATGTTCACGCCGCCCGCACTCACTCCAGCACGATCATCTGCGCCAGCTGCCAGATGCTGCGCTTGTAGGTTTCCTCGGTGCGGTACTCCGCCGCGCGATCGAAGGGGTAGATCAGCCAGTAAGGGCCCTTCTCACGGATCGAGACGGTCTCGCCGTCGATCCGGGTGGCGACGATCGGCAGCTCTTCGCCGATATCCTCGATCGGGATCTGCACGCGGTAATCGTTGAGGGCGACCAGCTCCAGCGTTGCGCCACTCTGGCCTATCATCTCGCCCATTCCGGCCTCTTCGAGCAGCGTCGCGACTGATACACCGGAGTAAAGGCTGCTGCCGTCGGTCCAGATGGTGCTCGTCTCGAAGCTAACCTGCGGCAGCGCATCGAGCGCATCGAGGTCGAAGGAGACGAACTCCTCGTCCTCCTGCCCCACCTGCAACACGCCGGGCTCCGCGTAAAACGGGTCTTGAAGCTCTGTCGAGCTCGCGTAAGTTGCTACCGTGGCCATGGCCAGCCCGGTGAGAGCGCTCTTGATGGCTTGATTCATATCGACCCCTTTCCCGATCCGGCTATGGCCAGTGCGACCGTGTGCAGAATGCGCGATCTGCACGCATATTGCGAATCCCTTTCGCCGGGCAATATCCAAGCGTGGCAGCAAAGCCCCAATAAAGGATATACACTCGGTCAAGGGTATCTGGCGCCTCGGATTCGCCCGTTTCGCCACTTAACGATCCTCAGTATGCTAACCTCACCGCCGTCTCGTGCCGGCCCAGACGTTCAAGATGAAATCGAGAGGACGGATATGCGTATCCTGATTGCCGACGACCACGACCTCGTACGCGAAATGATGGCCGCCTATCTGGAGCGCGATTGCGGCGCGAAGGTGGTGCAGAGCTCGAGCTTCGACGATGCGATGGCCGAGATCGCCCGCAGCGGTGCGTTCGATCTGGTGCTACTTGATTACCGGATGCCGGGAATGCGCGGGCTCGAGGGGCTGCATGCCGCGCTCGAAGCCTCGCAGGGCAAGCCCGTGGCGCTGATCTCGGGCACCGCGGACAAGACGATAGCCGAGGAGGCGCTGGCCGCCGGTGCCGCGGGCTTCCTACCCAAGACTATGTCAGCCCGGTCGATGAGCAACGCCGTGCGCTTCATGACGATGGGCGAAACCTATGTGCCGATCGACTTCATGACCGCCAAGGAGACCGAGAACCCGGCCTTGGCGCATCTGACGCCTCGTGAGCGGCAGGTGCTCGAGGGCATCAAGAAGGGTCAGTCCAACAAGGAGATTGCGCTCGACCACGACATTCAGGAGGTCACGGTCAAGCTGCACGTCAAGACGCTGTGCCGCAAGATGGGTGCGAAGAACCGCACACAGGCGGCGATGATGGCCCGCGACCAGGAGATGGTCTGAGCCGCCGGCCCGTTCGGGCGTCGGCCGCTCAGCCGACCCGGCGCAGGAAATCGCGGGTGCGCGCGTCCTGAGGGGCGTCGAAGATCTGGCTTGGCGGCCCCTGCTCGACGATGCGCCCGCCTTCCATGAAGATCACACGGTCGGCGATCTCGCGCGCGAACTGCATCTCGTGGGTGACGATCAGCATGGTCTGGCGCGCCTGCGCCACCTTGCGCATCAGGTCGAGCACCTCCCCCACCCATTCGGGATCGAGCGCCGAGGTCGGCTCGTCGAACAGCATCAACTCGGCATCGAGCGCCATCGCCCGGCCGATACCCACGCGCTGCTGCTGCCCGCCCGAGAGCGCGGCCGGATAGCTGCCGGCCTTCTCCGCGAGGCCGATCTCGCGCAGGATTTCGTCGGCGCGCGCCTCGGCCTCGGCGCGCGGCCGCTTCTGCACCGTGACCAGCGCCTCGGTGATGTTCTGCCGCGCGGTCTTGTTGGCGAAGAGCGCGTAGTTCTGGAACACGAAGGCGGTGCGGCGACGCACCGCGAGGATCTCGGCCTTGGTGGCCTTCGCGGCATCCACCGTCATGCCGTTCAGTCGGATCGTCCCGGCATCGGGCCGGTCGAGGAAGTTGAGGCAGCGCAGCAGCGTCGACTTGCCGGTCCCCGACGGCCCGATCACCACGATCCGCTCACCCGGTGCGACGGACAGGTCGATGCGGTTCAGTACCGGCGTGCCGCCGAAATTCTTGGTCAGTCCCGAAATCTCGATCATCGCGCATAGGCCCTGTTGAGACGGATCTCGACGCCCCGCTGCAGCAGCGACAGCGCCTCGACGATGATCCAGTAGAGCACCGCCACCACGAGGAACGCCTCGAAGTAGAGGAACGAGCCCGCTGCCTCCTTCTGCGTGGCGCCCATCATCTCGGTCACGCCCAAGGTGAAGGCCAGCGAGGTGCCCTTGATCATGTCGATGAAGTAGTTGACCAGAGTCGGCGCCGCGACGCGTGCGGCCTGCGGCAGCACGATGCGGGCCATCATCTGGCCCTGCGTCATCCCCACCGCCTGGCTCGCCTCCCACTGGCTGCGGTCGACGCCGAGGATCGCGGCGCGGATGCTCTCGGCCATGTAGGCCGCGAAATGCAAGGTCAGCCCCATGATCGCGGCGGTGACGCCGTTGATCTGCGCCAGCGCCGAGACCACCTGCGGCAACCCGTAATAGAACAGGAACAGCTGCACCAGCAGCGGCGTGCCGCGAAAGAAGCTGATGAACAGCTTCACGAAGCTGTCGAGCACGGGGATCTTCACCACGCGCTCGACCGCCATCAAAGAGGCCAGCACCAGCGCGAAGGCCATGGCGGCGAGCGCCATGCCCAGCGTCAGCGGCACGTAGCCGAGGATCACGGGCACCAGACCCAGCATGTAGTCGAGATCGAGCGCCCGCATCGTCTTACTCCGCCGTAGTGATGTCGGCGTCGAACCACTTCTGCGAGATCTCGGCCAGCGTGCCGTCCTCGCGCAGATCGCTCAGCGCCGCGTCGATGCGGTCGCGCAGGGCCCGGCCTTCCTCGTCGTCGCGGAACGGCAGCGCGTTGCGGATTTCAGAGAAGGGCTGCCCGGCCAGAGCCAGCGGCAGCGGGCTTTCCTTGATCACCTGCGTCGAGGAAACGCGGTCCATCACGAAGGCATCGACCCGGCCCAGCGCCGTGTCCTGCTCGATGTTGCTCTCATAGGTGCGGATGTCGATCTCGTCGGCATAGGGCAGTTCGTTGAGAAGCTGCTCGAAGTTGGAGCCCAGATTGACCGCGACCGAGCGGCCCTTGAGATCTTCGGGGCCGGTGATCTCGTCCTCGTTGCCGGCCTTCACCACCACCTGCGCGCCGTCATAGACGTAAGGCTGCGTGAAGACGAACTTCGCCTCGCGCTCGGGCGTGATGGTGATCTGGTTGGCGATGGTGTCGATGCGGTTCGACTCCAGCGCGCCGACAAGGCCCGAGAAGGACATGGTGACGTATTCGACTTCGAGCCCGGTCTCCTCGGCCACCGCATCCATCACGTCGACCTCGAAGCCTTGCAGCACGTCCTGCTCGACGAAGGTGAAGGGGAAATAGCCACCCGACATGCCGACCCGCAGCGTGCCTTCGCCCTCGGACTGGGCGGCGGCCATGGAGGCGATCGAGGTGGCGGCGAGGCTGGCGAAAGCGAACTGTTTCAGCATGGCGGGGTCCTTTCGGTTTGAGCGAGGGAGGTAATGCGCCGGGCGGGGGAGGATCAATGGAGTTTCGCAATAAGGATCGGGCGTTCTGCACGCGGCGCGGTGGCGAAACGTTATCATCTTTGTACCGTTTCGGGCGGAACGCTGTCCGCGCCCTCGCGGGTTCCCGACCCCGCCGATTGTCGCACGGTGGTCGCTCTGGTATCCAAGACCATCGCCTCGGCAGCACCGGAAAGACCGCGACATGGCCCTGATGGACGACCCGCAGCGCATGGCCGACCGGCTCAGGGCCCTGGCCGAGCTGGAACGGCGTCTGTCGTTTCGGATCAGCCGGTTGTCGAAACTGCTCGATACCCATGCGGCGCGGCAACTCGCGGTGCATGGCACCGGTCTCACCTCGTACCGCATCCTGATGGTGCTGGGCATCTTCGGCGAGACCACCGCAGCGGATCTGAGCCGGCTGATGGTGATCGACCGGGCGCAGATCAGCCGCTCGGTGTCGGACCTTCTGGCGCAGGGGTTGCTGGAACAGCGCAGCGACGGCGCCAATCGCCGCCGCAGGCTGCTTCGGCTCTCGGCCACCGGGCAGGAGGCGTTGGGCACCTTCGAGCCGGGCCTGCTGGAGCGCCAGAAGGTATTCGAAGAGCTTCTGGATGCCGAGGAGCTGCGTGGGCTGAACAGCGCGGTCGACAAGATCACCCGCTATCTCGCGGAGACGCTGGAGGCCCCCGATGCGGCCCCCGTGGCGCTGCGGCCGGGCAGCGACGCGACCGGCTAGCTCGATCCGATGCGGATCTCGCCGCCCGTCTCCTCGATCGGCACCGGAATCAGCACGCAGCCCTGACCCAGACCTTCCACCCCCTGCCCTGTCGCCGCGTCGAAGCCAGCGGCGTGGTTCGAGCAGCGCAGCAACCGCTCATCGGCCGAGAGCACGCGCCCGCCACGCCAGTCGAGCGGCAGGTGCTGGTGCGGACAGGCGTTGAAATAGCCGAACAGCCCGATCCCGGTCCGCACCAGAAGCAGGGGGAAGCCGCCGAGATCGAGACCGAGCGTCCCCGGCTCCGCAAGCGCTCCGGCGGTACAGACCGGAGCGCCGGGCGCGGGCGCGCGCGGCAGGTCGCGCCAGTCGCGCGCGCCCATCGCCTCAGGCCTCAGCCTTGAGCACGCCGCGCTGGATCTGGTCGGCCTCGATCGACTCGAACAGCGCCTTGAAGTTGCCTTCGCCGAAGCCGTCATCGCCCTTGCGCTGGATGAACTCGAAGAAGATCGGTCCGATCACCGTCTTCGAGAAGATCTGCAACAGGATACGGGTATGGCCGCCATCCACCACGCCTTCCCCGTCGATCAGGATGCCGTGCTTCTTGAGCTTGTCGATCGGCTCCTCGTGGCCGGTCACCCGGTCGTGGCTCATGTCGTAATAGGTCGCGGGCGGCGGCGGCATGAATTCGATGCCCTTCTCCGAGATCCGGTCGGTGGCGGCATAGATGTCCTCGGTGCCGACCGCGATGTGCTGGATGCCCTCGCCCTTGTATTCGCGCAGATACTCCTCGATCTGGCTGTTCTCGTCGGCGCTCTCGTTGATCGGGATGCGGATCTTGCCATCCGGCGAGGTCAAGGCGCGCGAGGTCAGGCCGGTCTGCTTGCCCTTGATGTCAAAGAAGCGGATTTCGCGGAAGTTGAAGGCCTTGGCGTAGAAATCGTACCAAGTCGACATGTTGCCGCGCTCGACGTTGTGGGTGAGGTGGTCGAGATAATAAAAGCCCGCCCCTTCGGGTTTCGGGTCGGGCTCGCCCAGCCAGTCGAACTCGGCTTCGTAGCAGGAGCCCGTCTCGCCATAGGTCTCGATGAAATACAGAAGCGAGCCACCGATGCCGATCACCGCCGGCACGTCGAGCGACTTGCCCGGGCCGGTATATTCCTCGGCACCGTAATCGAGCGCACATTTCAGCGCGTGCTGCGCATCGACCACGCGCCAGGCCATCGCGGGGGCGCAGGGGCCGTGCTCGGCTACGAACTGCGCGGCATGGCTGCCGGGCTCGCGGTTGATGAGATAGTTGATGTTGCCCTGCCGGTAGAGCGAGATGTCCTTGGTCCTGTGCCGCGCCACCTCCTCGTAGCCCATGCTTTCGAACAGGGCCTCGAGCCTGCCCGGCTCGGGATGCGCGAACTCGACGAATTCGAAGCCATCGGTCCCGGCCTTGTTCACCTCGTCGATCTTGGCCTTCGGCGCGTCATGCGGAAACGGTCCCATGGGGTCCTCCTTGATGAGCGCATGGGTTGCGTGCCCCACCATGCTGTCCAGGAATGCCCGGCCCGCGGGGTGGCGGATCTCGTCGCCACGCCGCAGGATTAGCGCCGCATATGGTGCGTCGTCAACATTCAGGTTGCGGCCGCACATCCTCTGCCTGCCGGTGTCCGGTACAGCCCCCTGCTTTGGGCCAAGTGCCCAGCTCCGCAATCTCGTAGCCCTGCGGATAGCCGCGCCGAAACCGCGCCGTGACGAGGCGCGGGAGACGGCGCCGCGGCAGCAGCCGCAGGATCCCGGCGCGTAACCGCATCGCCCCCAGCACGCCGCGCCGCAACCATCCCGGGGGCGGCGCGAAGCCCATCGCTTCGAGCAGCCGCGCGTCCATCAGCGACAGCGCCATGGGCCGTCCCAGCCGGAACAACGGGCGCGGCAGGTAAAAGCCGAGGAGAAGATCCAGCGTCGCCGCGCCCACCGCCCGGTTGCTCGACGCGAAACGCATGTGCCGCCTTTCGTAATCGGCATTCATTGCAGCGAAGGCATCGAAATCGGCAGGAATGTCCGCGATCCCCATGCGCGTCCCCAAGCCTCGATAGTAGTTGGTCCAGGCCTGCCGCTCCGGGATCGTCATGCCCCTCCGTCCGAAGCGCTCGAGCCAGCGGACAGGCTCGAGCACGAAGGTGCCGAGCACATAGAGCATGTCCTCGTTCGAGATGCGGTAGCAGCCATGCATCTCGTTGATGCGCCCGATCGCCGCGCGGCCGCGCGGGCTGCCGAGCCCGTTCTCCAAGGGCTCCGACAGCAGCAACTCGGTGTCGTCGTAGCGCTTCTCCGCGCGGCGTCCGAACTCGCCGGTGCGATCCAGAAGCCCCGAGATCGAGGGGATGGCATAGGTGCGGAAAAGCGCGAATTCGAGCGCCCGCTCGATGTCCCAGGCGAAGGCGCAGGTGGTCAGCAGCCGCGCGATCTCCTCGAAATCGCGCTCGGGCGACAGCTCGAGAATCCGGTCTTCGGGGCAAAGGCTTTTCATGCAGATCCCAGGTCGATCAGGGCGCGGCGCGCTCTTCACGCGCCACGGGACGAGGCTAGCCCCGCGCCGGCCCGGCCACAATCGCACCGGAACCGAACCCGGCGCTCGACCGATGGGCCTGCATGAGCACCGGCCGTCGTGCCGGACGACCCGCTGCGGAGAAATGCCCGATGAGAGTCCTCGCCACGCTCCTGATGCTGTTCCTGACCGGCACCGCTGCCTTTGCCCAAAGCGCCGCGACGCCCTCGGAGCCGCTGGTGATCGGCGTATTCGAGCGCCCGCCCTATGCCAGCCGCACCAATGACGGGGCGTGGCTCGGTCTCGCCGTCGACCTGTGGCGGCTTACCGCCGAGGGCGAAGGCTGGCGCTATGAATTTCGCGACATCGCACCCGAAGCTGCGGCCGAGGCGCTCTCGAACAACCGCGTCGACGCGGTGCTGGCGATGGACGCGACCCCCGGGGCCGAGACGGCGATGGATTTCAGCCACCCGCTGCATACCGCGACGATGGGCGTAGCGGTCCAGCAGCGCGCGGCGCTTCTGCGCGTGCTGGACGGGTTCCTGACATGGCAATTCCTGCGGCTGGTGCTCGGCATCTCTGCGGTGCTGCTTGTGGTGGGCACGCTGATCTGGCTGCTCGAGCGGCGCCGCAACGAGGAGCAATTCTCGAAAAGCCCGCTCAGGGGCCTTGGCGACGGGTTCTGGTGGGCCGGGGTCACGTTGACCACCATCGGCTATGGCGACAAGGCGCCGGTCACACTGCCGGGGCGCGTCGTGGCGATGCTGTGGATGCTGAGCGGGCTGGCGATCAGCGCAGCGCTGACGGCGGCGGTGGTTAATCTTACCGACATGCGCAACTCGGTCGAACTGCCCGAGCGGTTCCACGACCAGCGTGTCGGCGTCGTCGATGGCAGCACCAGCGCCAGCTTTCTGGAGGCGGAGGGCGTGGAGCTGCGCCGTTATGGCTCGGTAGCCGAGGCGCTGCGCGCGATGCAGGCCGAGGAGGTCGACACCGTTGCCGCTGCACGACCGGTGCTGCAGGCCACGGTCGCCGAAAACGGCGCCTTCGACACGCAGGTGCAGCGCACCGATTTCGATCCGCACTACGTGAGCATCGCGCTGCCGGAGGATTCAGATCTGCGCGAGCCGCTCAACCGCGCGCTGCTGACACGGCTGACCAGCGAAAGCGGCTGGAACCTCGTTGCTCGCTACTTGCCCGACTGAGCGTGAGAGGCCCGTCCCGCTTTCGGGACGGGCCTCTCACGTCGTGATAGCGATGTCAGGTTATCAACCGGCCGGGGCCTAACGATGACCAGTGCGGTCGGTCTCGAATCCGGGCATGACTTTGAAAACACCGCCCTGATACGAGGCCCAGGTCAGTTCGCGATGACCTTGACGATCACCTCGTCGAGCGCCTCGGTACAGGCCGCTTCGTCGCCCTCTTCGGCCATCTCCCGCGCTTCCTGCAACGCGGTGCGGGCATCGATAACATTCTCGCCGGCATTGCCGGATTCATCGGCCTCCTCGACCGCCGCGGCTTCTTCGACCTCGTCCTGCACCGGCACCACCGGTTCCTCGCCGTCGGCTTCGGGCGCGGAACCGGTTTCTTCGGCGTCCGATACGGCGCCGCTGTCCTGCACCGCCTGGGCCTCGCGCGCGCCGGCCACGGCCTGACCGCTCGACGAGGCGGAGATCGCCTCCTTGGCGGCGAGATCGAGCAGCCGCTCGAAATCGTCGATCCGGCCCGCGCAGTCATGCGCGAGGGCGGGCCCCGCCAGCAGGGAGGCGGCAATGGCCGCCCCCAGTGTCGTCCTGAGTGTCGTCACGCTGGCTCTCCCTTTCAGCTGCGCAGTTGATCGGCGATCGGCAGGCGGCGGATGCGCTTGCCGGTGGCCGCGAAGACCGCGTTGGTGATCGCGGGCACGACGGGGGGCAGGCCCGGCTCGCCGACGCCGCCGAGCGGGCGGTCATAGGCCGCGTCGCTGCCGACGAAATGCACGTCGATCCGCTTGGGGGCCTCTTCCATACGCGGAATCAGGTAGCTGTCGAAGTTGTCCTGCACCGCGCGTCCCTCGGCGAAGGTCACCTCGGTCATCAGCGCCTGTCCGACGCCCATGATCACCGCGCCCTCCATCTGGCTGCGGATGCGGTCGGGGTTCACATGCGCGCCGCAATCGATGGCGATCGAGACGCGGGGCACCGTGACCCGGCCATCGACCACCTCGACCTCGGCCGCCACCGCGACATAGGAGACGAAGCTGTAATGCCCGGCGATGCCGAGGCCCCGCCCCTGGGGCATCTCGCGGCCCCATTCGATGCCCTCTGCGGCCGCCTCGACCACCCCCGCCATGCGACCGGTATCGATCGTGTAGACATCCGGGTTCTCGCCGTAGTTCCAGACGTCGCCCTGATTGGTCGGGTCGATCTGCCGTGCGGGCCCGATCAGTTCCAGCAGATAGTCCTTCTGGTCGCGCCCCGCCGCATCCGCGAGTTCGGCCGCGAAGGACTGGATCGCGAAGGCATGCGGGATGTTCGAAACCGAGCGGTACCAGCCGATGCGCACATGCGCCTGCGCCTCCGGGTTCTCGGCGCGGATGTTCTCGACCGCCAGCGGCATGTTGAGAAGGCCCATGCCGAGCTCGAAGGGCAGCTTCTGCGCCGGGTCGGGCGCGAAGATCGAGCCGATGGTCGGCGCCGCCGTACGATGCCGCCAGGCCACGGTCTTGCCGCTTTCGTCGAGACCGGCCGACATCTTCTCGACCGAGACGGTGTGGTAGTAGCCGTGGTGGATGTCGTCCTCGCGGGTCCAGGTGAGCTTGACCGGCGCGCCGTCCATGGCCTGGCTGAGGATGCCCGCCTCCAGCACGAAGTCAGGCTTCGACTTGCGACCGAAGCCG
Organism: Limimaricola soesokkakensis; assembly: GCF_900172345.1. Lineage (GTDB taxonomy): Bacteria > Pseudomonadota > Alphaproteobacteria > Rhodobacterales > Rhodobacteraceae > Limimaricola > Limimaricola soesokkakensis. The sequence goes on along the minus strand of NZ_FWFY01000001.1, from coordinate 46,654 downwards.
CCGCCCAGAAGCGTCACGTTCACCTTGACCGCGTCCTCGGACAGCCCGAGCCGTTCGGCCAGCCTGAGCCGCGTCACCTGCGGCGCCTGCACGCAGGCCCAGGCCTCGGCCTTGCCGTCCTTGATCTCGACCACGGCAGCCGGCGGCTCCATCGGCGCCTGCGCCAGATGCGGGATGTAGTATTCCGCCTCCACGGTCTGGGCCGCGCCGGCCGCCGCCTCGTCATAGTCGCCCTCGTCGCGGATCACCTTGCCGCCCGCCGAATTTGCGGCCTGCGACAGGGTCTCGCGATAGGCCTCGCTGTCATAATCGGCGTTGGGGCCATCCTCCCACTCGATCTGCAGCGCGTCGCGGCCCTTCATCGCGAGATAGGTGTTACGGGCGATCACCGCGACCCCGCCCAGCGGCGCGAACTCGGTCGGAAACTCGGCCGGATCGATCTGCACCACCTTCTCGACACCCTCGATGGCGAGCGCCGCGCTGTCGTCGAGCGAGGCCACCTTGCCGCCATAGACCGGCGGGCGCGCGACCACGGCATAGAGCATGCCGTCGCGCTTCACGTCGATCCCGTAGGTCGTGTTGCCGGTGGTGATATCCATGTTGTCGACGAGGCCGATCGAGCCCTTGCCGATATAGCGGAACTCGGACGGGTCCTTGAGCACGAGGCTATCGCGCTCGGGCACCTCGAGATCCATCGCCGCGGCAGCAAGCTCGCCATAGCCCAGCGACTTGCCCGAGCCCGCATGGCTCACCTTGTGGCCATCGGCCTTGACCTCGGAGACGTCGACGCCCCACTGATCGGCCGCCGCCTGCTCCAGCATGGTCCGCGCGGCGGCGCCGGCGCGGCGCAGCGGCATGAAGTGATGCCGCAGGCTGCGCGAGCCGTCGGTGTCCTGGTTGCCGTATTTCTCTTCGTCGCCCGGCGCCTGGTCGACGCGGACATTCTCCCAGTCCGCGCCCAGCTCGTCCGCCACGACCATGGCGATCGAGGTGCGCACGCCCTGCCCCATCTCCTGACGGTGGCAGGTCACGGTGACGATGCCGTCCTCGGCGATGGCGATGAAGATCTTCGGATCGTCGCGCCAGCCATTGGGCATGGCATCACGGCCGAATTCCGGCTCTTCCTCCTGCGCCCGTCCGGGGCGCGGCAGCCCCACGGCCAGAACGAAGGCTCCGGCGCCCATGCCCCCCAGAAGTCCACGGCGGCTCACATTGGTGATCGACATCTTCCGCATCACTGTGCCTCCGCTTCCGAAGTGCCGGACTTGGCCGCCGAGGCCTGCTTCACGGCGGCGCGAATGCGCGGATAGGTCCCGCAGCGGCAGAGGTTGGCGCTCATCACCGCGTCGATGTCCTCATCCGTGACGGTGTCGTACTGGTCGACGAGAGCCGCGGCCTGCATGATCTGGCCGGCTTGGCAGTAACCGCACTGCGCGACGTTGAGATCGCGCCACGCCACCTGCACCGGATGGTCGCCCTGCTCCGACAGCCCCTCGATCGTGGTGACCTCGGCGCCTTCGAGCACGCCGATCGGCGTCACGCAGGCAAAGGAAGGTGCGCCATCGATATGCACGGTGCAGGCGCCGCAGGCCGCGATGCCGCAGCCGAACTTGGTCCCGGTGAGCCCCATCTCGTCGCGCAGGACCCACAGCAAAGGCGTGTCCTGATCGCCGTCGAACTGCCGCTCCTCGCCGTTGATGACTAATGTGACCATGCGGTTGTCTCCCGTGCGTTTGGCTCCCGGCGGCTCGTTCTGCCGGATGTCGCTGAGGGGGCCATCTGGCCCGCATGTGCCATCCGTCCAGTCGGCGGGGCCGATTTTCGATGCTGCACGGTCATTTGACCTGGAGGTCGCGTGGAACCCGCACCGTCTTCCCGGAATTGGTATCGGTATTCGCGCGCCTGTCGCGCACATCATGCCATCTGCGCCGAGAGGATCCGTATCATGAGATTGCTGACCGCCCTTGCGACCACCACGACCCTGCTGGCCGCCCCCGCCATGGCGCAGGACATGGAAGCCGACGTCGCCAATGGCGAATCCGAATTCGCGCGGCAATGCGTCAGCTGCCATGTCATCGCGGACGAGTCGGGCGAGGTGCTGGCAGGTCGCGCCGGGCGCATCGGCCCGAACCTCCATGGTGTGATCGGCCGGCAACCCGGAGCGGTCGAGGATTTCCGCTACAGCGACGGGATGGTCGCCTATGGCGAGCTGGCCCCGGCCGATGACATGACCGGCACTGCGCCGACCGGCGACGAATTCGAGAACGTGGTCTGGGCGCATGACAACACCGTCGCCTATCTGCAGGACCCGACCAGCTTCCTGCGCGAGGCGCTGGATGACGAGCGCGCCCGCGGCAAGATGGCCTACAAGGTACGCGACGAGCAGACCGCCATCGACATCACCGCCTATCTCGCGACCTTCAGCCCTGATTTCAAAGTTGCCGAAGGTGGGTCCGACAGCGGCGCGGATGCCGAGGCGGAGGCTGAGGCGGAAACGGGCGGAGAAGCCGAAATGACCGACGGCGCGGCTGAGGCAAAGGCTGAGGCGGAAATGGGTGGAGAAGCCGATACGACTGAGGATGACGACGCCTCGGACGACACTGCGAACTGATCCCGGCGGGGCCGCCCACGTGGCGGCTCCCTTTTCTTCGGCCACGATCCTCACGGTATGCGCCGTCTTCCGGGGCAAGCCCCGATCCCGACATCCAGGAGCACCGTGATGCTTGATCACAGCGGCCGGACGGAACTGTATGTCGCCAAGGCGACTGACGCGCCGCGCTTCGGCTTGACGGCAGCCGAGGTCGGGCCGGCGCTCGAAGCGCTCGCGCCGCGAGGGGGCGTTCTGGCCATGATCACCGGGATCGACGGCGCCTTCTACCGCCCGCTCGGAGCCGTCATGGTCTTTCCAGATGGGGCCGCACCGGTCGGCCAGCTATCCTCGGGCTGCATTGAAGGCGACCTTGCGATCCATGCTGAGGCGGTGCGGCTGGAGAACCGCTCCCGCAGCCTGCGCTATGGTCGCGGCTCGCCCTTCTTAGATATCCGCCTGCCTTGCGGGAGCGGCATCGACGTGACGCTCGTGCCTGTCGAGGCTGGCGCATTCGACGCGACGCTTCGGGCGATCTCGGCACGCCGGCACGCGGTGCTCGCCCTGCCGGGCCTGCCGTCTGTGGCGATCCGCCCGGACCCCAAGATGGTCGTGTTCGGCACGGGTCCGGAGGCCGAAACCTTTGCGGGGCTGGCGCGTGCCGCGGGCTACCCGGTCGAACGGCTCGAACAGCCGGAGACTGCGCGCATCGATGCGGAAACGGCGGTGGTGCTGTTCTTTCATGATCATGAACGCGAGCCGGACATCCTGCGAATGGCGCTGCGCAGCCCGGCCTTCTGGATCGGCGCGCAAGGCAGCCGCACCGCGCAGACCCGTCGCCTCGATCTTCTGCGGGACGAAGGCTGGGACGCGGAGGCGCTGTCGCGGCTGCGCGGGCCGATCGGCGTGATCAAGGGCACCCGCGACCCGCGCGTGCTCGCAGTGTCCGTGCTTGCCGAGATCGTCGAGGCGGCGACCGCCCCGGATCGCGCATCCCCGGCCCAACCCCGCTCCGTCTGAAGGCGGAGCGCCCTTCGGCAGACAGGGCCCCCTTCCTCGCGCCCTTGCGAATGAAACCATTTGGGATTCCTGCTAAGTCGGATCATGACATTCCCTATGGAATGCCTCTCGACTTCAGGCGGAAGGAAAGCCCATGCGTTTCCTACGACGGGTTCTTGTCGGCCTGTTCCTGATGGCCTTGACGGCGGCGCTGCTCGCGCAGGCCGGCCTTCAGATCTATGGTGCGGTCAGCGAAGCGATGTCGCAGGAGCCGCGCGATTTCACGCGCGAGGAACAGCCGCAGATCGTCGAAACCGTGCCCTATGAGCCCGGGACTATTGTGCCGGTGATGACCGCTTATGGAGAGCTGCGCGCAACGCGGCAGCTGGCGCTGCGCGCGCCCTTGGGCGGCATCGTCATCGCGACCGGTGCGGCATTGGTCGAAGGCGGCAGGGCCGAGGCAGGCGAGATGCTGCTCGAGATCGACCCGGCCGAGGCGGAGGCGGCGCTGGCCCGAGCCGAGGCGGACCTGTCGGAAGCTCGCGCCGCCGAGCGCGACGCCGAACGGGGGCTGGAACTGGCGCGGGACTCGCTTGCGGCCGCCGAAACCCAGGCGGCATTGCGCGAGGCAGCACTGACGCGCCAGCGCGACCTCGAAGGGCGCGGCATCGCCACCGCCGCCGATCTCGAAGCCGCCGAGTTGGCCGCCTCCTCGGCAGCGAGCGCGGTGCTCTCGGCGCGCGAGGCGTTGCGCGCGGCAGAGGCGCGCATTGATCAGGGCGCGATCGCGCGCAGCCGGGCCGAGATCGCCCGCGACGAGGCGCGGCGCTTGCGCGACAGCACCACTTTGACCGCTCCCTTCGGCGGCGTGCTCGCGGGGGTGTCGCTGCGCAAAGGCGCGCGCGTTACCGCCAACGAACAGGTGGCCGAACTGATCGACCCGACGGACCTGGAATTGGCGCTGCGCCTCTCGACCGCCCAATATGCGCGACTCGCGGCCGGCGACGGAAGCCCGGTCGGCGCGCCGCTCACCGTCATGCTCGACACCGGCCCTGACGCGACGCGCGTGCCCGGCCGGATCATCCGCGAGGGCGCGAGCGTGGCCGAGGGTCAGACCGGGCGACTGCTCTTTGCCCGGATCGAGGATGCGCCCGCGCTGCGTCCGGGCGATTTCGTCACCGCTGAGATCGAGGAGCCACCGCTCGGCGATGTGGCGCGCCTTCCCGCCTCGGCGCTGGGCGCGGACGGGGCTGTGCTGGCGTTGCGCGGCGAACGGCTCGAGGCGGTGCCGGTAACGTTGCTTCGTCGGCAGGGCGACGCAGTGCTGGTGCGGGCCGAGGCGCTCGACGGTGCCGAGGTCGTCGCGACCCGCACACCGCTCCTCGCCGACGGCCTCCGAGCCCGCGCCGCCAGGCCCACGAAAACACGGGCCGCGGAGACAGGCCGGGCGCAGGGTGCACGCGCGGAAGACGAGGAATTGATCGCGCTCGATGCCGCGCAGCGCGAGCGGCTGCGGGAGTTCCTGCGTACCGATACCGAGCTTCCCCAAGCGCGTCGCGCGGCGCTGCTCGACCAGATCGAGGCCGATCGCGTGCCCGCCGCGCTGGTCGCGCAGATCGAGCGGAGGATGGGCGGATGAGCGGGCTGCCCGCAGGCGGGGTACTTTCCTATTTCACCCGCCATCCGACCGCGGCGAACCTGCTGCTGGCGCTGATGCTGGTTGCGGGGCTGCTCGCGTTGCCGAACATGCGGGCGCAGTATTTCCCCGATATCGTCATCGACCGGATCTCGGTCACGGCCGAATGGGAGGGCGCCGGTGCCGAGGATGTCGACACCGGTATCGTGCAGATCCTCGAGCCGGCGCTGCGCACGGTCGATGGTGTCACCGGCTCGGAGGCCACTGCATCCGAAGGACGCGCTTCGGTCAGCCTCGATTTCGCGCCGGGCCACGACATGGACCGCGCCGAAAAGGACGTGGCGACGGCGATCGACGGGCTGAGCGGCCTGCCCGAGGGGGTCGAGACGCCGGAGCTGCGCCGCGCCGCCTGGAGCGACCGGGTCACCGACATGGTGCTCACCGGTCCGGTGCCGCTCGACCGGCTGGGCCGGATCGCCGACGACACCGTGGCGCTGCTGTTCGAAGCGGGCGTCACCCGCGCCACGGTGCAGGGCCTCGCCGCGCCGCAGATCCTGGTCGAGGTTTCGACGCTCTCGCTGATCCGCCACGACCTGTCGCTGTCGCAGATCGCCGAGGCGGTGGCCCGCGAGGCCCGGGCCAATCCCGCGGGCGAGGTGTCGGGCGCGGCGCGGCTGCGCACCGGCCAGCCCGCGCAGGCGCCCGAAGAGGTCGCCGCCATCGTGCTGCGGCAGCAGCCCGACGGGACCAGTCTCAGCCTGGGCGAGGTGGCCGAAATCCGGACTCTCGGGCCCGGCCGCGACCGCGCCTATTTCGTGGACGATGACCCGGCGCTGCTGATCCGGGTCGAGCGCTCGGCCGAGGGCGACGCGATCGGATTGCAGCGCGAGGTCGAGGCGGTGGCGCGCGAGATCCGCACCGGTCTCCCCGAGGGCGTGAGCCTGCAGCTTACCAACAGCCAGGCCGAACAGATCTCGGGGCGGCTCGCGCTGTTGCTCGATAATGGTCTGACCGGTCTGGCGCTGGTGCTGGCGCTGCTGTTCTTGTTTCTCAACACCCGTACCGCGATCTGGGTGGCGGCAGGCATTCCGGTCTCGATGCTGGCGGCGCTGGCCCTGATGCATGCCGCCGGCCTCACGCTCAACATGATCTCGCTCTTCGCGCTGATCCTGACGCTGGGCATCGTCGTCGACGACGCCATCGTGGTGGGCGAACACGCCGACTGGCGCGCGCGCCGGCTGGGCGAGGACCCCGAGACCGCCGCCGAGCGGGCAGCGCGGCGCATGTTCCTGCCGGTCTTCTGCGCCTCGCTCACCACCATCATCGCCTTTTGGGGGCTGGTGCTGATCGGCGGTCGCTTCGGCGACTTGATCCGCGACATCCCCGTCACCGTGATCCTCGTGCTCGTGGCGAGCCTCGTGGAATGCTTCCTCGTGCTTCCCAACCACCTGTCACATGCGGCGGCGGCCGCGCTGCGGGCGCGCTGGTATGACTGGCCGTCGCGGCAGGTGGACCGGGGCTTCCGCGCCCTGCGGGAGCGCGGCTTCCGGCCGTTGATGGGGCTGGCGGTCCGGGCCCGCTACGCGGTGGTGGCGGGGGCGCTGCTGGCCTTGTCGGGGCAGGTGGCACTGGTGATCTCGGGCGAGGTGCAGTGGCGTTTCTTCTCGGCACCGGAGCGTGGTTCGGTCACCGGCAATTTCGCGATGCTGCCCGGCGCCACGCCCGAGGACGGCATGGCGCAGCTGCGCGAGATGCAGCGCGCCGCCGACGCGGTGGCGATGCGTTTCGAGGCCGAGACCGGCGTGAACCCGGTCACCAGCGCGCTGGGCCAGATCGGCGGCGGCGCCGGGCGCGGCCTCTCGGGCACCGACGACCGCGAGCCATGGCAGTTCGGCGGCCTCTCGGTCGAGCTGATCGACGCGGATCTACGACCCATCTCCAGCGGCGAGTTCCTGGCCGCATTGCAGGAGGAGATCGTCACCCTGCCCGCCGCCGAGACGGTGAGCTTTCGCAGCTGGGGCGCGGGCCCCGGGGGCGACGCGATCGACATCGAGATCTCGGGCGCCGAGGCCGATCGGCTGAAGCGCGCCGCCGAGGCCCTCAAGGCACGGCTCTCGACCTATCCGGAAATCTCGGGGCTGGAGGATTCGCTGCCTTGGGACAAGGAGGAGATCGCACTTGCCCTCACCGCGCGGGGCCGGGCGCTGGGCTTCGACATCGACGGCCTCGGCGCCGAGTTGCGCGACCGGCTGGGCGGCATCGAGGCGGCCAGCTACCCGGTGGGGGCGCGGCAGGCGACGATCCGGGTCGAACTGCCCGACGACGAGATCGCCGCCGATTTCCTCGACCGGACACTGCTGCGCAGCGAAGCGGGCGACTGGCTGCCCTTGGCCGATATCGTCACGGTGGAGCGGCGCGACGGGTTCTCGACGCTCCGGCGCGAGAACGGCCTGCTGCTGGTCTCGGTCAATGGCGGGCTCGACGATGAGGATGCCGACCGCGCAAGCGCGATCATGACCGAGATCGAGACCGAAATCCTGCCCGCGCTCGAGGCCGAGTTCGGCGTCGTCACCGCCCTGTCGGGCCTCAGCGAGCAGGAGGACGAGTTCCTGGGCGATGCGCAGGTCGCGCTAATCCTCTGCCTCACCGGGATCTATCTGGTGCTGGCCTGGATCTTCGGAAGCTGGAGCCGGCCGCTGGTGGTGATGTCGATCGTGCCATTCGGCCTCGTCGGGGCGATCTGGGGCCATGCGTGGTGGGGCATCCCGCTGTCGATGTTCTCGGTGATCGGGCTCATCGGCATGGTCGGCATCGTCATCAACGACTCGATCGTTCTGGTCACCACCATCGACGAGCACGCCCGCACACGCGATCTGGTCACCTCTGTGATCGACGGGACCTGCGAGAGGCTGCGCCCGGTCTTCCTCACCACCGCGACCACGGTGCTGGGACTAAGCCCGCTGCTTTACGAAGGCTCGGCACAGGCGCAATTCCTGAAGCCCACGGTGATCACGCTGGTCTATGGGCTGGGCTTCGGCTTCGTGCTGGTACTGTTCGTGGTGCCCGCGCTGGTGGTGATCGGCGCGGATATCGGTCGGCTGCTGCGCTCGGCCCGGCGCGGTCTCAGGCGGGGGCTGCGCGCGGCTTGGCTCGGGGCCGCGCTCGGGGCGGCACTGTTCGCCCTGCTGCTCATGCCGCCGCTCCTTGGCACGGCACCGCTCGCACCCGCGCTGCCAAGTGGATTCTGGCCCGCCTTCCTGATCTACGCGCTGCTGCTGGCCTGCGGTCTGGCGACGATCCTCGCCTTCTCCGCCTTCACGGGACGTTCCGGGCGGCGTTCCTAGCGCGCCCATCTCGAACTCTTTCCCAGAGCCTTGCGAGCCCGGGGCTACCCTATCCAGGGGACGAGCATCCCTTTCGGATAGAGCCACCCCTTTTCATATTGAACCTTTCATTTTCTGAACTATACCGTTCGGTTCAGTTTGACGGGATTCGCTATGACGACAGGTGACAGTGACGATATGGCGCCGGGCGAAAGGTTGCTCAGCCTCGCGCTGCTCTATTGGGCGGTGCATGAACGTCTGGAATGCCCCTTGCCGGAGCTGACCAAGCAGGAGCGGCTGATGCTGCTAAAGCTCGGTGCGCCCGCCCGGATGGGGCAGCTGGCTCGCGAGATGCAGGCCCTGCCCTCCACCGTCACGGCGCTGGCCGACGGGCTCGAATCACGTGCGCTGGTCGCACGGCGGCGCGATCCCGACGATCGCCGTGCCTGGCTGCTCGAGCTGACACCACGAGGGCGCGAGATGCGCCGCGAGATGCTGGAGCTGCTCGAGACGGTCTGGCGCGAGGTCACCGGCCTCGCCCCGACCGAGCTCGACCGGCTGGGAGCGCTGCTCCTCAAGACCCGCGACAACATCAAGGCCAACGGCCTGCCGAAGGGATTTCCTCTATGACTCGTATGTTCCTCCTTGCCGCGCTGCTTGCGCTCGGTGCGGGCCAGCTGGCCGCGCAACAGGCGCAGGACATGCCCCGCCCCGTGAAGCTGATGACGGTGGAGGCCGAAAGCGCGGGCATCAGCCGTCAGTTCTTCGGCCGGATCGCCGCCCGTCAGACCGTCGATCTCGCCTTTCAGGTCAACGGGCAGATCGTCGAATACCCCGTGCTCGAGGGAGAGACTGTGGACAAGGGCGGGCTCGTGGCCGCGCTTGATCCCGAACCCTTCGACTTGGCGCTCGAACAGGCCGAGCTGCGCCAGGCCCAGGCCGACCGCGAGCTTGAGCGGCTGAGCCAACTCAGCCGTTCCACGGTAAGCGAGGCGGCGCTTCAGGATGCGCGCACCGCCGCGGAACTGGCCGCAGTGAGCGTGCGCGACGCCGAGCGCGCGCGCGACAAGGCCAGCCTCGAAGCCCCATTCGAAGCGATGGTCGCCGAGCGTCTCGTCGCCAACTTCACCACCATCTCGGCCGGCACGCCGATCGCTCGGCTGCACGACATGTCGGCGCTGCAAGTCGAGATCGAGGTGCCCGAGATTCTGTTCCAGCGCGCCGGGGGCGACCCGGACATGGATCTGAGCGCCCGCTTTCCGGGAGGTACCGAAAGCTATCCGCTGAGCATCGCCGAGGTCACCTCGCACACCACCGCGCTGGGCCAGACATTCCGGCTCAGCCTCTCCTTCGATGCCGAGGCAGCGCCGCAGGTGCTGCCCGGCTCGTCGGTCACGGTCACGGCAAAGCTGCCAGGCGGCGCCGGGGGGATCTCCGTGCCGACCGCCGCGCTGGTCCCTGCCCCCGATGGCAGCGTCTCGGTGATGCTGTTCGAGGAAGACGACGAGAGTGCCCGGGTCGCGGCTCACCCGGTCGAGATCGAACCCACCGAAGATGGCGGCTTCATCGTCACCGAGGGGCTCTCGGGCGGCGAGGAGATCGTCGCCGCGGGCGCGGCCCGGCTCGAAGACGGTCAGGCGGTGCGCCGCTTCACTGGCTTTCCCCGGTAATTAGGAGCGCAAGGCATGAACATCGCACGCGCATCGATCGAAAAGCCGATCCTGACATGGTTGCTGATCCTCGGCTGCCTGTTCGGTGGCATCTGGGGCTTCGCCACGCTGGGCCGCCTCGAGGACCCGTCCTTCACCATCAAGGCGGCCGTGATCTCCACCTCCTATCCCGGCGCCTCGGCCGAACAGGTCGCCCGAGAGGTCAGCGAACCGCTTGAATCCGCGATCCAGAAGATGGGCGAGGTCGACCGCATCACCTCGGTCAATCGCCCCGGCGTCTCGCTGATCGAGGTGGAGATGAAATCCACCTATGACGGCTCCGCCCTGCCCGGCATCTGGACCAAGCTGCGCGCGCGTATCCGAGACGCGGCGCGCGATCTGCCGCCGGGGGTGAACGAGCCGCTGGTCAATGACAGCTTCGGCGACGTGTTCGGCCTCTACTACGCTGTCACCGCGCCCGGCTTCGAGGACGCCGAGATCCATCGCCTTTCCACCTATCTGCGGCGCGAGCTGCTGGCGGTCGAGGGCGTGGCCGATGTCGATCTTGCGGGATTGCCGCAGGAGGCGATCTTCGTAGAGCCCGACCTCGCGCTGTCAGTGGCGCAGAACCTGCCGGTCCAGGCGGTGCTCGGTGCGATCTCGGAGGCGGATTCGGTGGTGCCGGCGGGCACCGTCGAGACGGGCGGCCAGCGCACGGTGATCGAAGCGCCCGAGGGCTCCGACAGCGTATCGGAGATCTCCGGTCTCTCGGTCGGGGTCGGTGGCGAGGTGATCAACCTCTATGACGTGGCCGAAGTGTATCGCGGCCGCGTCGAGCAACCTTCGCTAATCGTGCGACATGACGGAACCGAGGCCTTCACCTTCGGCGTCGCGGGCCTGTCGACCGAGAACATCGTCGAGGTCGGCAAGCGCGTCGATGCCCGGCTTGCCACGCTGTTCGCCGAGATGCCCGCGGGCGTCGAGCTGCACCCGATCTACCAGCAGCACGAGGTGGTCGAAGAGGCGTCGAACGCCTTCCTCGTCAACCTTGCCATGTCGGTCGGCATCGTGGTGGCGGTGCTGGCGCTGTTCATGGGCTGGCGCGCGGCGGTGGTGGTCGGCGTGACGCTGCTGCTCACCGTGGTCGGCACGCTGTTCTTCATGGCGATCTTCGCGATCGAGATGGAGCGGATCTCGCTCGGCGCGCTGATCATCGCCATGGGCATGCTGGTCGACAACGCCATCGTGGTGGCCGAGGGGATGCAGATCGCGATGCTGGGCGGGCAATCCTCCCGGCAGGCGGCGGGCGAGACGGCGGGCAAGACGCAGGTGCCGCTCCTGGGTGCCACGGTGATCGGCATCATGGCCTTCGCGGGGATCGGGCTGTCGCCGGACGCCACCGGCGAGTTCATGTTCTCGCTCTTCGCGGTGATCGGCATTTCGCTGCTGCTGAGCTGGGTGCTGGCGATCACCGTGACGCCGCTGCTCGGGCACTACTTCTTCAAGCGCGGCGAAGCGGGCGGTGCCGGCGCCTATGACGGCGCGCTGTTCCGCGCCTATGCCGCAACGCTGCGCGGCGCGCTGCGCGCGCGCTGGCTGGTGGTGGCCGCGCTGATCGGGATCACCGTGGTCTGCTTCGCGGGCTTCGGACAGGTCCGGCAGCAGTTCTTCCCCAACTCCAACACGCCGCTCTTCTTCGTGCATTACAAGCTGCCGCAGGGCAGCACCGTGCAGCAGACCGCCAGCGACCTGGCGCAGGTCGAGGCTTGGCTCGCGGAACGCGACGAGGTGGTTTCCTACACCAGCTATGCCGGCGGCGGAGCGACGCGCTTCATGCTCACCTACTCGGCCGAGAAGTCCAACCCGAGCTATGGTCACATGATCATCCGAACCAACGGCATCGAGGAAATTCCGGCGCTGGCCACCGCGCTCGAGGAATTCGGCCGCGAAGCGCTGCCCGAGGGCGAGTTCCGGACACGGCGGCTGGTCTTCGGCCCGGGCGGCGGCGATCCGATCGAGATGCGGGTCTCGGGGCCCGACCCGGAGGTGCTGCGCGAGATCGGCGACCGGGTGATCGCCGCGATGGCGGGCGCCTCGCCCGACATCCTGCAGCCGCGCACCAATTGGCGCGAGCCCGAGTTGGTGATCCGGCCCGATTACGCGACCGAGCGCGCGCAAAGCGCAGGGATCGACCGCGACGATGTCGCCTCGGTGCTGCGCTTCGCCACCGATGGCATCGAGGGTGGTCTCTATCGCGAGGGCGAGCGGTTGATCCCGATCGTGGTGCGCGAGCCGCGCGATGCAGAGACCGGTTTGCGCGACCAACCGATCTGGTCGGAGACCGCGCAGCAGTTCCTGCCGATCGAGCAGGTGATCGACGGGCTCGGCCATGAGGTGCGCGACACGCTTGTACACCGCCGCGACCGGGTGCCTACCCTGACCGTCGGCGCCGACATCTCGCCCGAGCGCACCGCCGCCGAGGTCTTCGCGCAGGTCCGTGCCGCGGTCGAGGCGGTCGAGGTGCCTCCGGGCTACGCGCTGCACTGGGGCGGCGAGTTCGAGAACTCGGCCGATGCGCAGGAGAGCCTCGGCAAGCAGCTGCCGCTTTCGCTTCTGGTGATGGTGCTGATCTCGGTGCTGCTGTTCAACGCGATCCGCCAGCCGGTGATCATCTGGCTGTTGGTGCCGATGTCGGTCAACGGCGTGGCGCTTGGGCTGTTGGGCAGCGGGCTGCCCTTTACCTTCACGGCGCTTCTAGGCCTGCTGTCGCTGTCGGGCATGCTGATCAAGAACGGCATCGTTCTGGTCGAGGAGATCGACCTCGTGCGGGCCGAGGGCGTGCCCCTGCGCGAAGCGATCATCACCGCCAGCGTGTCGCGTCTGCGCCCGGTGGTGCTGGCGGCGGCGACGACGATCCTCGGCATGCTGCCGCTGCTCTCTGATGCGTTCTTCGTGTCGATGGCGGTGACGATCATGGGCGGCCTCGCCTTCGCCAGCGTGCTGACGCTGATCGCAGCGCCGGTCTTCTATGACCTGTTCTTCTCGCGAGGCGAGAAGCGCACGCGGGCCGCAGCGGCCGCCGTTCCCGCCTGAGGCGGTTTCGTCCCGGCCCCCTCGGGGGCCGGGACGGCAAGGATCAGGCCAGCAGTCTCGCCATCCGCCGCAGCGCCAGTTCGTAGCCCTGCACGCCGAAGCCCGCGATCACCCCGTCGGCGCGCAGCGAAACATAGGAATGGTGGCGGAAGCTCTCGCGTTTGTGGACGTTGGAGATATGCACCTCCAGCACCGGCCCCTCGAAGGCGTTGAGCGCATCGAGGATCGCGACCGAGGTGTGGGTATAGGCGGCCGGGTTGATGATGATCCCCGCCGCATCCTCGCGGGCGCGGTGGATCCGATCGATGATCTCGCCCTCGTGGTTCGACTGGAACATCTCCGTCTCCAGTCCGAGCTCGGCCGCCAGCGCCGCGCAATCGCGAGCGACATCCTCGAGCGTGTCGTGCCCGTAGATCTCGGGCTGCCGCTTTCCCAGCAGGTTCAGGTTCGGCCCGTTGAGAATGCAGATCCGTGCGGCCATCGATATCACTCCTCCGGTTCGGCTCGGAGAAGGTATGACCAGAAGCGGGCCTGGCATAAAGGGAATTGGCGCGGCCCGCCCCGTTTTCGGGGGCGGGCCGCTTCGTATCAGGCGGCTTCGGGCCGAGGCACGGGCTGCGCCGTGGCGAGAAGCGCCGCGATCTCGGGCCGGCAGGAGCCACAATTGCTGCCCGCGCCAAGCGCCTCGGCAATGGCGTCGAGGCTCGTCGCGCGTCCATCGGCGATCGCCGCGCGGATCGTGTTCACGCCGACATTGAGACAGGCGCAGAGCACCGGGCCGGGATCGGGACGCCCGGCCGCCGATCGCCCGGCCAGCGCCTCGGCGCCGTCCTGTCCCAAGAGCCCCGCGAGATGCGCGCGCGAGAGCGCCACAGGCTCGCGCGAGACGAACAGCGCCGCGCGCAGGCGGCCCTCCTCGACCAAGGCCAGCCGCTCCAGCCCCCGCGCCGGGTCGGAGACCCGGATGATCTCGGCATCGGGCAGGTCGAACATCCGCCGCGCTTCGGCCTCCCAGTCCGCCGGCGCGTCGGGCCCGGCCATCTCGACCTGCCAGCCATCGGCACCACGGCTGCGCGCCCAGTAGCCGCAGTCCAGCTCGGGACGCGAGGCCGAGACCGCGAAGCCGAACCAGCCCGCAGCATAGGGCGCGACGGAGACCGCCGCCGCCTTGCTTTCGGGCTGGCCCGAAAACGGGTCGGTCCGAGCCGCCACCAGCGCATCGACGCGACCCGTGGGCGCGGTGTCGCCGCTCCAATGGATCGGTGCGAAGACCTCACCTTCGCGCACTCGGTCGGTCACGAGCACCCGCAGCACGGCGCACCCCGTTGCGCCGCGCAGTTCCGCGAGCCCGGCGGGGGCGAGGCCAAGACGTGCGGCGTCGTTCGGGTGGATCTCGACGAAGGGCTCGCCCATGTGCCGATTGAGCCGCGCCGCGCGCCCCGTGCGGGTCATGGTGTGCCACTGGTCGCGGATGCGCCCGGTGTTGAGCCGGAACGGACGCGCCTCACAGGTCTCGGTGGCCAAGGCACGCGCGCTGACCGGGATCATCCGGCCCCGCCCCGAGGGCGTGAAGAACCGGCCATCGCCGAAGAACCGCCCGCCCTGCCGGGTGCCCGCGGTGGGCCAGCGGAACGGTGCCAGCGCAGCGTAGCCCTGCGCGTCGAGCGCCGCGTGATCGGAAATGTCGAAATCACCGCCGAAGCGCCCGGCAACGCCCGACAGTGCCGCATGTTCGCGAAACACCGCCGCCGCATCGGGCCAGTCGAAAGCCTTTGCCCAGCCCATGCGACGGCCGACCTCGGCGAGGATCGCCCAGTCTGGCCGCGCGTCGCCCGGCGGCGGCAGCACGGCGCGTTGGCGACTGATCGTGCGGTCGGAGTTGGTGACAGACCCGTCGCGCTCTCCCCAGCCTGCAGCGGGCAGCAGCATATGCGCCAGCCGCGCGGTGTCGGTGCGATCGGTGATGTCGCTTACCACGACAAAATCGCAGCCGGCGATGGCATCGCGCACCCGGTCCGCCTCGGGCATCGAGACGGCGGGGTTGGTGCAGATGATCCAGAGCGCCTTGATGCGCCCCTCCTCGACGGCGCGGAACATGTCGACGGCCTTGAGGCCGGGCCTTTCCGGCATCGCGGGGGCGGCCCAGAACGTCTGCACCGCATCGCGATGCGCGGCATTCTCGATGTCGAGATGGCATGCCAGCGTGTTGGCCAGCCCGCCGACCTCGCGCCCGCCCATGGCGTTGGGCTGGCCGGTGACGCTGAACGGTCCCATGCCGGGGCGGCCGATGCGGCCCGTGGCAAGGTGGCAGTTGAGGATCGCGTTGACCTTGTCGGTGCCCGATGTCGACTGATTTACGCCCTGGCTGAAGACGGTGACGACCTTCTCGGTGCCGATCCACATGTCGCAGAAGGCGGCGATCTGCGCAGGGCTCAGCCCGGTGCGCGACACGTCCTCCGCATGGGCGGCGGCCAGTGCCTCTTCCATGCCATCGAGATGGCGCGCGAAGCGCGGGTCGCGGGCGCCGCGCCGGTCGATCTGCGAAAGCAGCGCGTTGAACAATGCCACGTCCGCCCCCGGCGCGATGGCGAGGTGCAGATCCGCGATGTCGCAGGTCGCGGTGCGGCGCGGGTCGATGACGACGACGCGCATCTCGGGCCGCGCCGCCTTGGCCGCGACGATGCGCTGGTACAGCACCGGGTGGCACCAGGCGAGGTTGGAGCCGGTCAGCACGACGAGATCGGCGAGTTCGAGGTCCTCGTAGGTGCCCGGCACGGTGTCGGTGCCGAAGGCGCGCTTGTGACCCGCCACGGTCGAGGCCATGCAAAGCCGCGAATTGGTGTCGATATTGGCCGAGCCGAAGAAGCCCTTCATCAGCTTGTTGGCGACGTAGTAATCCTCGGTGGTCATCTGCCCCGAGACGTAGAAGGCGACGCT
This sequence comes from Limimaricola soesokkakensis, assembly GCF_900172345.1. GTDB lineage: Bacteria > Pseudomonadota > Alphaproteobacteria > Rhodobacterales > Rhodobacteraceae > Limimaricola > Limimaricola soesokkakensis. The sequence continues at coordinate 30,430 of NZ_FWFY01000001.1, read as the reverse complement.
GTCGGGGCCATGTTCCGCGATGGTCTCGCGGAACCGGTCGGCCACCTGGTCGAGCGCCGTGTCCCAATCCGCTCGCGCGCCATCGATCACCGGGTACAAAAGCCGGTCCTCGTGGCCTACCGTCTCTCCCAGCGCCGTGCCCTTGGAGCAGAGCCGTCCGCGGTTGGCGGGGTGGTCCGGGTCGCCGCGCACCGTCAGGCCGCCCTGCCCGTCCGGCTTGGCGAGCACCCCGCAGCCAACCCCGCAGTAGGCGCAGGTGGTGCGGATCTCGCCGGGCTGCGCGGAGAGATGCGCGGGCCCGGTCATGCCGCCGCCCTGCGGCCCACCGCGTCGCCGTCGAGCAGCAGCCGTCCGTTCTCGACCCGCAGCGGATAGGTCGGGATCGATCCCTCATCCGCGCCCTGCGCCTCGCCCGTCTCCAAGCTGAACACCCAGTTGTGCAGCGGACAGGTCACGGCGCGGCCATGCACGATGCCTTCCGACAGCGGCCCGCCCTTGTGCGGGCAGCGGTCGGAGGCGGCGAAGACCTCGTTCTCACCGGTGCGGAACAGCGCCACGCAACCGACCGGCGTCTTGACCAGCCGCGCGCCGCGCAGCGGGATGTCGTCGAGAGCGCCCACATCGATCCAGTTCATTCCGCAGCCTCCAGCGTGAGATCGGCCAGCGGCTGGAAGCGGCGCGCCTGCGCCGGTTCGGCCCGCTCGGCCCAGGGGTCCTTCTGGTAGATCGTCTGGCTCAGGTCGAAGCGCGCCACCAACGCCGCGCGCTCATCCGCGTCCGAAAGCGCCTCGCGCACCCAGTCCATGCCGACCTTGGCAATCCACTTGTAGGGTCGGTCGAGATACTTGGCGTGCTCGCGGTAGAGCTGCACGAATGCCACCGACCATTCCTCGGCCTCGGCCTCGGTCGCGACCTTTACCAGGGGCTGGATCTCCTTGAGATCCATGCCCGCCGCGCCACCGACCCCGATCTCGAAGCCCGAGTCGACGCAGACGATGCCCAGATCCTTGCAGGTCGCCTCGGCGCAGTTGCGCGGGCAGCCCGAGACCGCGAGCTTGACCTTGTGCGGCGTCCAGGAGCCCCAGAGCCGCTTTTCAAGCTTCACGCCGAGCCCGGTGCTGTCTTGCGTGCCGAAGCGGCAATGCTCGCGCCCGACGCAGGTCTTCACGGTGCGCAGACCCTTGGAATAGGCGTGGCCAGAGACGAGGCCCGCCTCGTTCAGATCGGCCCACATCGCGGGCAGATCCTCCTTGCGCACGCCCAAGAGGTCGATGCGCTGGCCGCCGGTAACCTTGACGGTCGGCACTCCGTACTTGTCGGCGGCATCGGCGATGGCGCGCAGCTCGCGCGGGTTGGTCAGCCCGCCCCACATGCGCGGCACCACCGAATAGGTGCCGTCCTTCTGGATGTTGGCGTGGTTGCGCTCGTTGACGAAGCGTGACTGCGGGTCGTCCTGATACTCCAGTGGCCAGTCCGCCAGCAGGTAATAGTTCACCGCCGGGCGGCAGACGTGGCAGCCATTGGGGGTGGTCCAGCCCAGCTCCTGCCAGACGGCGGGCTGCGATTTCAGCTCCTGCGCCTTGATCAGGCGGCGGACATCCTCGTGGGTAAGGTCGGTGCAGCGGCAGACCGGCTTGGCGGTCGGCATGACGAAATCGTCGCCGAGGCTGAGCGCCATGACCTGTTCGACCAGCCCGGTGCAGGTGCCGCAGGAGCCCGACGCCTTGGTCACGGCGCGGACATCCTCGATGGTCGTGGCGCCGCCTTCGACGGCCTCCACGATCCGGCCCTTGCACACGCCGTTGCAGCCGCAGATCTCTGCGTCAGCCGGTAAGGCTGCAACGGCCGCCATAGGGTCCGCCGAGGCGCCCCCCTGGAAGGCGGGCCCGAAGATCAGCGTGTCGCGCATCTCCGAGACGTTCTCGCGGTCCTTGATGAGGCCGTGGAACCAGGCGCCGTCGGCGGTGTCGCCATACATCACCGCACCGATCAGCCGCTCGCCTTCCAGCACGAGGCGCTTGTAGACGCCGCGCGCCGGGTCGCGGAACACGATGTCCTCGCGCCCCTCGCCTTCGGCGAAGTCGCCTGCCGAGAACAGGTCGCAGCCGGTGACCTTGAGCTTGGTCGCGACCTCCTTGGGCCGGAACGCGGCTTCCTGGCCCAGCAGCGTCTGGGCCAGCACCTTGGCCTGGTCGTAGAGCGGGGCGACGAGCCCGAACACCGCGCCGTTGTGCTCGACGCATTCGCCAAGGGCGAGTACGTCCGTGTCCGAAGTGACCATCTGGTCGTCGACATGCACCCCGCGCCCGACCGCGAGACCGGCGGATTTCGCGAGCGCCACGCTCGGGCGAATGCCCACCGCCATGACCAGCAGGTCGCAGGGCAGCTCGGTGCCGTCATCGAGCAGCAGTGCCTTCACATGGCCGTTCTCTCCCAGGATCTCCCTGGAGTTGGCCGAGCACATCACCTTGATGCCCTTGTCGGTGAGGGCCCGGCGCAGGAGATACCCCGCCGCCTCGTCGAGTTGGCGCTCCATCAGATGGCCCATGATGTGCACGACGGTCACGTCGACCCCGCGCGCGGCCATGCCGGCCGCCGCCTCGAGACCGAGGAGACCGCCGCCGATGACCACCGCCTTCGCGTCCGGCTTGGCCGAGAGGCCCATCATCCGCTCGGTGTCTTCGAGATCGCGGTAGGGGATCACGCCTTCGAGGTCGTGGCCCGGCAGGGGGATCATGAAGGGGTCGGAGCCGGTGGCGATGACGAGCTTGTCATAGGGCACCGCGCCCTTCTCACCCACCACCAGCTTGGCCTCCCGGTCGATCTCGACCACCCGCTCGCCGAAGCGGCAGGCGACGCCGTTGGCCGCGTACCAGTCTTCGTCATGAGTGACGATCTCGGCATAGGTATTCTCGCCCGACAGGACGGGAGAGAGCATCAGCCTGTTGTAGTTGCCGCGCGGCTCGGCGTTGAAGAGGGTGACCTCATAGGCCGAGGGGTCGCTTTCGAACAGGTGCTCCAGCATCCGGCCGGAGGCCATGCCGGCGCCGATGACGACGAGTTTCTGGGTCATGGCGGTCACTCCGCTGCGATGGCGCTGGGCGCCGATTTCTTGCGAGGGTCACGGCCGTGCTCATATTCCTCGAGGAAATCGAGCACTTCCTGCCGGTAGTGGTAGTAGTCGGCGTGATCGAGGAGCGCCTTGCGGGTGCGCGGACGCGGCAGGTTAACGTCGACGATCTTGCCGATGGTGGCACGCGGGCCGTTGGTCATCATCACCACCCGGTCGGCCAAGAGGATCGCCTCGTCGACGTCATGGGTGACGCAGACGGCGGTGGTCTTGGTGCGGTCCCAGACATCCATGAGAACCTCCTGCAGCTCCCAGCGGGTCAGGCTGTCGAGCATGCCGAAGGGCTCGTCGAGCAGGAGCAGCTTCGGGGAGAGCGCGAAGGCGCGGGCGATGCCGACGCGCTGGCGCATGCCGTTCGACATCTCCGAGGCCATCCGGTCCATCGCGTCGCCGAGGCCCACACGTTCGAGGTAATGCTCGACCACCTCCTGCCGTTCGCCTTGGCTAGCCCTCGGATAGACCCGGTCGACGCCCACCGCGACGTTCTCGCGCGCGGTGAGCCAGGGGAAGAGCGACGGGCTCTGGAACACCACCGCCCTTTCGGGATCGGCGCCCTCGACATGGCGGCCGTCGAGCTTGATCGCGCCCTTGGAGATTTCGTTGAGACCGGCGGCCATGGTTAGCACGGTGGACTTGCCGCAGCCGGAATGGCCGATCAGCGAGATGAACTCGCCCCGGTTCATCTTGAGATTGAAGTCCTCGACCACGGTGAGCGGTCCCTTGGGGGTCGGGTAGACCTTGTGGAGCTGGCTGAAGTCGAGGAAGCGCTCCTCGATCAGCCCCTCCTGCGCCTGCTTTTGCGCGGCGGGCAGGTCGTGGCTCCGGTCATGGACGGGGCGGATGTCCGGCAGACGGCGCGTGCCTTCGACCTTGGCGGCGATACCGACATCCATGAGATAGCCTGTGACCTGCGCGCGCAGCGCCTTGAAGGCCGGGTCGGAGTTCATCGCAGAGCGGTCGCGCGGACGCGGCAGCGTCACCTTCACGGCTTCGCCCAGCGTGCCGTCGGGGTTCAGCGGCACGATCCGGTCGGCCAGCAGGATCGCCTCGTCAACGTCGTTGGTGATCAGCACGCAGGTCGTACGCTCGCGCTCCCAGATCTCGAGGATCTCGTCGGCGAGGTTGGCCCGCGTCAGCGCGTCAAGCGCCGAGAGCGGCTCGTCCAGGAGCAGCACCTCGGGCTCCATCGCCAAGGCGCGAGCGACCGAGACGCGCTGGCGCATGCCGCCCGACAGCTCGGCGGGGCGGCGCGTCGTGGCATGGCCCAACCCCACCATCTCGATATAGCGCTGCGCCTTGGCGGCCTTCTCGGCCTTGGACAGTTCGGGATGCACCGCCTCGACCGCGAGCATGACGTTGCCCGCGACCGTGAGCCACGGCATCAGCGAGTAGCTCTGGAACACCAGCCCGCGCTCGGGGCCGGGGCCGGTGACGGGCTTGCCCTTGAAGGTGACGGCGCCCTGATCGGGGGTTACCAGACCAGCCATCAGGTTCATCAGCGTTGACTTGCCGCTGCCCGAGAAGCCGAGGATCGCCACGAACTCGCCTTGGCCCACGTCGAGATCGATGCCCTTGAGCACGTCCTTGCGGGTCTTGCCCTCGCCGAAACCCTTGGAGACGTTGTCGAAGTTGAGAATGCTGGTCATGGCGATCACCGGTTCGGGGCGTAGGTGAAGAGCGATTGCAGCGCGAACATCACCCGGTCGAGCAGGAAGCCGATGATGCCGATGGTCAGCACCGCGACGATGATCCGCGCCAGCGAGGAGGAGGAACCGTTCTGGAACTCGTCCCAGACGAATTTTCCAAGGCCCGGGTTCTGCGCCAGCATCTCGGCGGCGATCAGCACCATCCAGCCCACCCCGAGCGACAGGCGAAGCCCGGTGAAGATCAGCGGCAGCGCCGAGGGCAGCACCAGCTTGGTGATCTTGGCGCGCGGGCTCATCTTGAGGACCTTGGAGACGTTGACCAGATCGCGGTCGACCTGCGCCACGCCGAGCGCGGTGTTGATCAGCGTCGGCCAGAGCGAGCACAGCGTCACGGTGATCGCGGAGACGAGGAACGACTTGGCGAAGAGCCCCTCGCCTCCCGCCGAGGCGGCGGAGACGACCATGGTGACGATCGGCAGCCAGGCCAGCGGCGAGACCGGCTTGAAGATCTGGATCAGCGGGTTCAGCGCCGCGTTGGCGGTGGCCGAAAGGCCCGCCATGATGCCTAGCGGGATCGCCACGGCGCTGGCCACCAGAAAGCCGAAGAACACCGTGATGATCGAGGTGCCGATCTGGTCGTAATAGGAGGGCGAGCCGGTGAAGGCGATGTCCTTGACCTCGTCGGCCCGGCCCTGCTCCACGAGGCGCTCGTTGCGCAGCGCCACCTGCTCCTCGAAGCGGGCCTTCTTCTCGGCGGTGCGCACCGCGTCCTCGTGCAGCCCCACGGCCTCCTGCCAGACCTGCCCCGGCCCGGGAATCGCGCCGAGCGAGGTCTGCACCTGCGGCGCCAGTATGGCCCAGAGCGCAAGGAAGCCCGCGATGGCGAGGACCGGCACGCCCAAGAGCCGCCAGACATCGCGCATCTGCGCGCGCGGGTTGTCGCCGGCGGCTGCCTTGATCAGCGGGGTGAGCCAGGCCAGGCCGAGGACCTGGAACCAGCGGTCGGCGACGCCGAGACGCGCGAACCAGCGGGCGCGCCTTGCCTCCTTGTGGCCGGCCTCGATGGCGGTGGGGTCAATCGCGGTCATGAGGGTGCTCCGGGGGTTGGATCTGCGGAGGGAAAGGGAGAACGGGGTCCCGCGCCGGGACCCCGGCGGGTCAGCCCTGGATCTCGGAGCCGACGACGGTCTGGTCGCCCTTCAGCCCGATCGGCAGGCTGTCGAGATAGGCGTTGGGGGTCCGGCCGTCATAGCCGATGCCGTCGATGATGTCGGCGGCGGGGGTCGGCGCTTTGTAGCCGTCGCTGTCCCAAGGGAAGTCGGCCTCGTTTGCCAACCCCTCGTCGACCAGCATCCGCGCGGCTTCGAGATAGATCTCGGGCTTGTAGACCGAGCGGGCGACCTCGTCGTACCAGCTGTCGGGCTTGGCCTCGGCGATCTGGCCCCAGCGGCGCATCTGGGTGAGGTACCACACCGCGTCCGAGTAGAAGGGATAGGTCGCGTGGTGACGGAAGAAGGTGTTGAAGTCCGGCACCTCGCGCACGTCGCCCTTCTCGTACTCGAAGGTGCCGGTCATCGAGGCGGCGATCACCTCCGCGTCGGCGCCGACATAGTCGGGGCGCGACAGGATCTCGACCGCCTCCTCGCGGTTCGCGTTGTCGTTCTCGTCGAGCCAGATCGCGGCGCGGATCAGGGCCTTGGTGATGGCGATGGTGGTGTTGGGGTTCTCCTCGACGAACTCGGCGGTCAGGCCGAAGACCTTCTCGGGGTTGTTCTTCCACAGCTCGTAATCGGTGATGACCGGTACGCCGATGCCCATGGCGACGGCCTGCTGGTTCCACGGCTCGCCCACGGCATAGCCATAGATCGTGCCGGCCTCGAGCGTGGCGGGCATCTGCGGCGGCGGCGTCACCGACAACAGCGCCTCGGCGCCGATCTGGCCGGTGGTGTTCTGCTCGGAGTAGTAACCGGGTTCGATGCCGCCAGCGGCGAGCCAGTAGCGCAGCTCGTAATTATGAGTGGAGACCGGGAAAACCATGCCCATGTTGAAGGGCTTTCCTTCGGCGCGGTACTGCTCGATCACCGGCTTCAGGGCTGCGGCCGAGATCGGGTGCTGCGGGCGGCCTTCGGCGTCGGTCGGGATGTTGGGCTTCATCGCCTCCCAGACGGCGTTCGACACGGTGATGCCGTTGCCGTTGAGGTCCATCGAGAAGGGCGTGACGATATGCGCCTCGGTGCCGTAGCCGATGGTTGCGGCGAGCGGCTGGCCCGCCAGCATGTGCGCCCCGTCGAGTTGGCCGTCGATGACGCCGTCGAGCAGCACCTTCCAGTTGGCCTGCGCCTCGAGCGTGACGAACAGCCCTTCATCGATGAAATAGCCCTGCTCATAGGCCACCGCGAGCGGCGCCATGTCGGTGAGCTTGATGAAGCCGAAGGTCAGCTCGTCCTTCTCCAGCGGCAGCATCTCGGCCATGGCCGGGCCGGCAAGCAGCGTGGTAGTGGCAAGGATCGCGGTCAGTCTGGTCATGCGCGTCGCTCCGGTTTCGGGGCCCGGTGGGAGGTCCGGGCGAAAACAAAAATAGCCGCCGACACATCGCGCGACGGGTGTCGCGAAACGGTCGAGCGGCTTTGCTCCAGATCGCCCAGTCACTGGGAGAAGTCGGTCGGTCAGGCGCCATTGCCTGCCCTACATCCCGATTTGACCGCCCCGCCCTTGTTGCCGCAAGGGCATTGCCGCACTGCGGCAGGACGGAAACGGGGCTGTCGCGGGTTTGACTAAACTTTGGTCACTCGACGCGCGAAGTGTCAAAAACGCGACTGTCGAAGAACCGGCCTCGCTGCAGGCCGGGGGCCGTGTCCCGCGACTCGGCCGAGGGCATGGCGGCGCCGGTGCCCGCGAGCATCTGGCAATAGAGATCACCGCGAAACACCCCTCGCGCGGCACGCTCCGCGCTTTCCAAATCCAGCCCGGCCCGCCGCGCCAACCGCCGCCCGATCCAGGCGGCTTGGTCGCCCCATGGGAATCCGGCCCGGTCAGGGTCGAACGCGACCAGCCGCTCGACGCGGCGCGCATCGCCACGGGCCGAGACGGTCATCCGTCCCGACAGGGCCCGATCGACCACCTCGGCGGGCATGTCGAGATATTCGGGCCGGGCCAGCATTTCGGCCGCAGCGGTGCGGCTGCCGGGCTGGGCGAGCCAGCGCCCGGCGCGCCACAGCGCCCGTATGAGCGGCGTGAAGCGCGCGGGTTCCGCCTCGCCCGCGCGCATGGCCAGCACCTTCTCGGGCGCCGCGTCCCAGATCGCGCAGCCCGGAAGCAGCAGCTCTCCGGTGCCGGTCTCGACCGCGATCGAGCCCCAAGGCTCGCCCACGCAGAAGGCGTCGATCTCTCCCGCGCCGATCGCCTCGGCCATCAGCGGCGGCGGCACGGTGCGGATCTCGACCCCGGCTTCGGGTGCGGCCGGCAGCGCGGCGAACCAATAACGGATCAGCTCGGCATGCATGGAAAAGGGGAACGGCACGCCGATCCTGAGCCCCGGCCCTGCCGCATCCAGGAGCGCCGTCCCAGCGGCGCGGGCATCCCGGAAGTCGAAACCGTAGCCCTGTCCGCGCATTCGTGATGCAAGCGCGCGGCTGACGCCGATCACGTTGCCGTTGACCGACAGCACGGAGAGCGCGTGGATCGGCGCCCCGGCCCCCCCCAGCCCCAGCGCCGTCGCCACCGGCACCGCCGACAGCATATGCGCCGCATCCACTGCACCGAAGGCCAGCATGTCGCGCGAGGCGGACCATGAGGGCGCACGGTGCAGGGTAATCGCCACACCCTCGGCCCGGGCGAACCCCATCTCACGCGCCACGATCACCGGCGCGGCATCGACCAGCGGCGTGAAGCCGACCGAAAGCACGGGCAAGTTCATGATAGCAACCCCGCCGCGGTCACCAGCGCTTCGGCGACATCGGCGACGCGCCGCCCCTGATCCATCGCGGTGCGGCGCAGCAGCGCGTAGGCTTCGCCCTCGTCGATGCCCCGCGCCTTCATCAGGAGCCCCTTGGCCCGGTCGATCACCTTGCGCTCCTCGAGCGCGCGGCGCGTCGCGGCCAGTTCGGTGCGCATCTGCCGGAACATCTGGAACCGGGCCATCGCCGCGTCCAGCACCGGCTTGAGGCGCTCGGCCCGCAGCCCGTCGACCACATAGGCCGAGACGCCCGCCTCGATCGCCGCGCGGGTCAGCCCCTGCTCGCTTCGATCGACAAACATCGCGACCGGTCGTTCCAGCGGGCCGGAGGCCAACGCCAGCTCCTCGAGCGTGTCGCGCGATGGGTCGGCGATGTCGATCAGCACGATGTCGGGATCCGCCTGACCGATCCGTCGGGCCAGCCCGGTCGTTTCGCGGATGACAAGGATCTCGTGATCGCCCGCGGCGCACAGGCTCTCGACGATCAGGCGCGCCCGCTCCTGATCCGGCTCGACCACCACGATGCTCAGCCTGACGCTCATGAGCCGGGCATCAACGACGTGCAGCCAAGGGACAAGGTCCATCGTGCGGCAGGGCCGCATCGCGGGGAGCGAGAAATCTCAGTGCTTAGAATTCAGGCATTCCGGTGAAGCGTCGCCCTATGCGCAGGCAAGTCCGGGTCGGGGCATTCCAAGAACGATCTGCTCAGCCAGACCCTGCGCGACTTCCGGTGGGGACCTGTTCCCTGGGCCGTGTGGCACGTGCAGCAGATGGGACAAACGAAAACGCCCCCTCCGCGGCAGCGGAGGAGGCGTTTCCGGAACAGGCGCCGAAGCGCCCGCTCTTCAACTCAGGCGAGCTGCAGGTTGATAGCCGACTCGCGACCATCACGGCCGGTCTCGATGTCGAAGCTAACTTTCTGGTCGTCGCGCAGGCCGGTCAGGCCCGACCGCTCAACGGCGGAGATGTGGACGAAGACGTCCTTGCTGCCGCCATCGGGAGCGATGAAGCCGAAGCCTTTGGTGGTGTTGAACCATTTCACGGTGCCAGTGGCCATCGTGAGATCTCCTATCATGCGCTGCCCGCGGAAATGCGGCAGCCTGGCTTGGTCAGTGTCGCAACGAGGGGAACTGCAGCCGATGATGGAGAACAGTGGTCGAGGGAATAACGTTCGCATCCCCCGTATGACGACATCCTGCTTCCGAAGCAAGATGTTTCGATGAAGCCACCCTTCGCGCAGCGGATATTCGCTCGTCATCCTGTGCTGACCGATCCATGCGACATTCCTGACGCCTGTCACTTTACCGCTCCTGATCGGGGCACGCTACAAATCTGCCGTCAGCCTAGACAGAAATGCCGCACACGGTTCGACCTGCCCGCCCCTCCCATGAGCAGCAGTCCCCGTCGGTTGAGCCGAGGTGGGCCGCCTTCAGGCGGCTGCGATGGGAAGCCCGGCCCGGCGCAGGGCCGAGAGCAGAAGCTCGACGGTAGCGTCGCTTTCGAGACAGCGACGCAGTTCGCGCTCCGCCCGGCTGGCGATCGCTTCGGCGGCCGCAGGGTCGGACAGGTAGCGGTCGCAGATCTCGCCCAGATCGGAGAAGTCCCACGCGCAGGGCACGTATGTCTCATGGGGGCGAAACAGGTCCGGTGCCGTGCGAAGATGCCCCATGTCCGGCTTGATCAGCAGGGCGCCGCAGAGCATGACCTCGAAATCGCGCCAGCAGATCTCGCCGAATCCGAAGGGGCTGACCGAGATCCGGCTGCGCAGCATCTCGTCGTAATAGACCGGTTGCGGAACGCGGGTTTCGGGCGCGTGAACCTTGTAACGCTCGTCGAGCGCGCGGATCGCCTCGATCGCGGGGCCGCGCAGGGCTTCGATCCAGCTGCCATCCGGGATCATGGCGCGGCAGGAAATATCGATGTCGCGCGGCCGTTCGATCCGTGGCCTGGCGGCCAACGTGGCGATGACATCATCGAAAGCGATATTCCAGCCCAGCGAGATACGGGGCACCAGCGCCGGATCGAGCCCGTCGCTGCTCGGGGTGATATCATTGCTGAAATCCGCCTTGCCGAGCTTGGCAACGTGATCGGTCAGATTGGTCTTGCCGATCCTCGGCTCCAGATAGCGTTCGGGCTCGGCAAAGACATGCTTCTTGAGCCAGACATCGCATTCGGCCAGAACCTCGGGGAACACCACACCCAGATCGTCATCGCCATCGAAATAGATGAGCGGTCGACCTCGTGGCAGCGTATGGCGGAGCTGACTTGCGATCTGCGCTGCCGTCTCGCGCGGGGTATCGAAGCCGAGCTTGAGCCCCAGCGCGTCGCATTCCGGCAGCTTTGAAGCAGCCAACGCCTGATCGAGTGGCATCCTCCGAAGCACGAGCCCGGCAGCTCGCCTCAGCCTTCCCGCATGCCGCATCAGTGGTGCGATCTGCTGCTCGCTGGTGTAGGAGCTGCCATCGGTGACAATGAGAAGTCGCACCCGTGGTGGGCCACCGATGCGCTGCCCGGCACCGGCCCGCACCTCGTGCAACCAAGTTGCAGCCGCGCTGTAGCGCCATCGACGCGATACCCCCTGCCCGCCCCTTACCAATGCGCGTTCGAAGGCTGCCGCGTCCATATCTGTCCTCCTCTGCTGATGCTGGCGCCATTCGAAAGAGGCTCTGCCGGAAGTGGTAGCGCCTAGTTCGAACGGGTTAAGCCCTATACAAAAGAACTAGTGCTAAAGTCGAATGCTTGCGCAATCATGTCGAGGATGCAGGGACGAGGGCAACCGGGCGGACGCGGGAGACATCGCGCCGTCCGGATCTCGTCATTCCGGCAGAAGCCGTGATCAACGAAGCTCGTGAAATCCGTGGTTGCCCCACTTTCCCCGGGGCGACGCGCCGTCGGCGATCGTGGCCCCCATGGTCTGCAGATCGGCCACGGACAAGGGCTCAAGGAAGTGCACACCGGTCTGCTTTTCATTGGACCAGACCACCTTGGCCGGAATCTTGAGGTGCAACAGGCAGATAAGCACCAGCCTGTCGGGCTCCATTTGTGACAGCTGTCCCAGCCGCGCGCCCGTGGCGCTCACATTGATGAGCCGGGCGCGCTGGATCTCCTTGCCATATACCACCCTCAGTTCCCTGTCGGTGGCAAAACGGGGCTCACGGTATCGCATGATGAATCTTCGACCTTTCGGTGACCGAGGCAGTTTCGGCCGCGGCCAAGGAATAGGAAGAGACCGGCGCGGAGGCAACGGCTACTTGGTCGGGGGATGCTGAGGAGAACTGCCAAGCCGACGATCCGATCCGGCCAAGCAGCGCCAAGACCTCGTCCGTGTGGACCGCAGGGCTGAAGTAATAGCCCTGCACCTCGGTGCAGCCCTCGCGGCGCAGTTTCTCGAGCTGGTCCAACGTCTCGACGCCTTCGGCGGTCGTGGCCATGCCAAGGCTTGCCCCCATGCTTGAGATCGCCCGCACGATGGCCTCGGCATCGTCGTGATGCACCACGTCCTTAATGAAAGAACGGTCGATCTTGATCTTGTCGAAGGGGAAGGTGCGGAGGTAGCTCAGCGAGCTGTAGCCGGTACCGAAATCATCCATCGAGATCCGGACACCGATCGCGCGCAGCCGCTTCAGGATCGACAGCGTCAGCTCGGTATGGCGCAGCAGCACCGTTTCGGTGATCTCCAGTTCGAGACGCTCGGGCGCAAGCCCGGAGGCCTTAAGCGCGGCCTCCACTTCGGAGATGAGCGCCATCGACCGGAACTGCACCGGCGACAGGTTGACCGCGACGCGCACCCCGTCGGGCCACTGCGCCGCCATCCGGCAGGCCTCGTGCAGTACCCAAGCGCCAAGCTGGGTGATCAGCCCGATCTCCTCGGCCAGCGGCACGAATTCACCGGGGGATACCGCGCCCCGGGTTTCGTGGCGCCAGCGCAGAAGCGCCTCGAAGCAGCTGACCTTGCCGGTCTCGAGGTTGATGATCGGCTGGTAGTGGAGCTCCAGCTCGTTCTTCGCGAAGGCCGCCCGCAGATCCAGCTCGAGGGCGCGCCGCTCCTGCATTCGCGCATCCATCGCCTTCTCGAAGAAACGGTAGGTGCCGCGGCCTTCGGACTTGGCGCGGTAGAGCGCGAGATCGGCAGCCTTCACCAGCTTGTCGGCGCTCCGGCCATCCGAGGGGGCAAGGGCGATGCCGATGCAGCTGCCGATGACGATCTGGTGTCCGTCGATCTCGTAGGGCTCGCTCAGCGCGTGGACGAGGCGGTCGGCGAGCTGGCCGGTCTCCTCGACCGAGGCGACGTTCTTCTCGATGATCGCGAACTCGTCGCCGCTGAGCCGCGCCACCACGCTGGACTGGCGCAGGGCGCCCTGCAGGCGTTTGCCGACCTGCTTGAGTAGCGCGTCGCCCACCGGGTGGCCCAGCGTGTCGTTGACAGCCTTGAAGTGGTCGAGGTCGAGGCAGAGCACCGCAAGCTGCTGACCACGCGGCGCCTGCAGGAGCGCCTCTTCCAGTTTCTGGCGGAAGCTGAGCCGATTGGGCAGGCCGGTCAGGTTGTCATGCATCGCCATGTGCTCGATCTTGGCCTCGGTGCGCTTGCGCTCGGTGACATCCTCGAAGGTGGCCACCCAGCCGCCCTCTGGCATCGGCACCCGCACGACCGAGATGACCCGCCCCCCCGTGAGGGATTCGAGCGAATGCAGCGGCCGTGAGGTCCGGTTCGACCGGGTCAGGGTCTTCTCGATTTCCTTGATCCGTTGGCCCGAGTAGTTGCCCGCATCCCGGCACGCCTGCAGCACCTCGCTGATATGCATGCCTTCGGTCAAGGCACCCGTGGGCAGCCCGTAGATTTCCTCGACCCGCCGATTGCTCATCACCAGGCGATGCGTGCCGTCGAACAGGCACAGCCCCTGCGCCATGCTCTCCAATGCGGCGTCGAGCTGGTTTCGGCGGGTCATGATCTGTGCGTTGGACTGCGCGAGAAGCGCCTGAAACCGGTTCGCGAGGCTGCCGATCTCGTCGCGGCGCTCGAGCACGGTGCGGGGCATTCGCGAGAGGTTGCCGGTTTCCTGAATCCGCTCCACCGCCCGGGCCAGCGAGCCGATCGGACGCAGCACCAGCCGCTGCATGGCGAGACCGGTAAGCAGCATCACCGCCAGCGCGGCGGCAAAGCCGATCATCGCCGAGCGCAGGGTGGAGGTCATCACACCCGCGCGCAGGTGCCAGTGATCCCAGGCGATGCTGATGGCGCCGATCACGTCGCGGCCGCTCTGGTCACGCACCGGCGCCGAAACGAGCAGCAGATCGCCTTGCCGGCCCTCCTGCACCTCGCCCTGCTCCATCGCCGCGAGCGCCATGTCGTCGAGTTGCTGGGTCGCGACCTGCGGCCCGTTCGCCATCTCGTAGCTCGGCAGGCCACGGCCGCCGGTTTCGGACACGCGCAGCATCCTGATCCGGGCCGCCTCATGCGTCTCGCCGCCCTGCCCGAAGACGAGATCCGAATAGATGCTTTCGAGATAGCTCTCGTCACCGGCCTCGATGCCTGCCCGTGCCTGCCCGGCCGCCAGCATCGTCTGGTTGCGGCTCGCGGCCTCGGCAAGCTCGACGAGCGCGCCGAGCTTGGACGAACTCAGATGCAGGATCATCAGGCTGAACGACAGACCGAGTCCGAGCATCAGGGCTGCGAGAACCTTGAACCGCAGCGAGCGCGAGAAGGCGGGGAAATCGAATGCCATGTGACCAACGCTCCTCGGATCGGGACAGGATGATTGCGAATTGGCTCGACCGGATTGCGGCCGACTTGACGCTTCACATGCAATGAACAATGGGGCGGAAAGTTGACGCATCCTGCACAACGATGAGCCCTGCCAGCGTTTGTCGCGAAAATGCCCATGCGCGGCGCGATCACCAATGAAAGGAAACGTTGCAGGGGCATTGAGACAGGCAAGCGAGCTTCCCTACCGAGGCTCGCCAAAACTCAATATCGAGTGATCGCTCAACTACGCTCTTGCAGCGGGGCCTGAGGTTGTCATCTGCGCTAGTGACAGCGTCGGCACTGCCGACTTCGACCCATTCCCACCGGCTATGTGCCGCTTGCTTTTCGCGGCCTATCACTGGCGACACCATCAAGGATCCGACATGCCCACCCAACCGCTCCGTATCGATATCGTCTCCGACGTGGTCTGCCCTTGGTGCGTCATTGGCTACCGCCAACTGGCACGTGCCCTCGAGGCGACCGGCATGGCGCATGAAATTCACTGGCATCCGTTCGAGCTCAATCCCGACATGGCGGCTGAAGGCCAGAACATGCGCGAGCACATCATGGAGAAATACGGCAGCACGCCGGAGCAATCGGAAGAGAGTCGCATCCGCATGGCCGATCTCGGCGCCGAACTCGGTTTCGAGTTCCGCTGGTCCGAGGATATGCGGATGCACAATACGTTCGATGTTCACCAGCTGCTGCATTGGGCCGAAAGCCAAGGCCGCATGCATGATCTGAAGCAGGCGCTTTTCGCGGCCCATTTCACCCATCGGCGCAATCTTTCCGACCAGACCGTTCTGGCTGAGATTGCCGGGGAGATCGGCCTCGATCGCACGGAGGCGCTTGCCGTGCTGGATGAACAGCGCTTCGCAGCCGAAGTACGCGCGGCGGAAACGCATTGGCTGCGCCAAGGCATCCGTGGCGTGCCGGCGATGATCTTCGACAAGCGCCATCTCGTGACCGGCGCCCAAGGGGTCGAAAACTATACCCGCATCTTGGAGCAACTGGCCGAAATGCGCGGCTGAGCCCGGACCAGACGCGAAAGCGTCTGAGTGCCTTACTCGATGATCAGGCCGCCCCGTCGCGTCCCGGCCGTATCCCCGATAACCGGCTCGCGCCCGCCTCTAAGGATCGAGTTGTCGTTGAACAGGGTGCGCTGGTCGATCTGCGGCGGGTCGAGCCAGTCACTCTCGTGCATCTGCCCGCTCTGCCCATAGGCAGCGAGCGCGTTGCCGTAGCAGACCTTGCGCACGGTCTCTTCGGGGATACCGCTTTGCAAAGCCAGCTGCGCGGTCTTCGGTACGCCGAGCGGGTCGGAGATCCCCCAGTCGCAGGCGCTGTCGACGATGATCCGCTCGCCACCATATTGCTTCAGCAGCTCCACCATCCGACGGTTGCCCATCTTGGTCGAGGGATAGATCGAGAAGCCGGCCCAGTAGCCGCGCTGCAGGGTCTCTGCTACGGTCTCCTCGTTATTGTGGTCGATCACCACCATCGAGGGATCGAGGCCATGCTCCTCGATGACGTCCATCGAACGGGAGGTGCCGCGCTTCTTGTCGCGATGCGGCGTGTGCACCATCACGGGCAGGTGCAGTTCCTTGGCCAGTTCGAGCTGCGCCCGGAAATACTTGTCCTCGAGAGGGGTCTGCTCGTCATAGCCGATCTCGCCGATCGCCACGACGCCTTCCTTAAGCGCGAAGCGCGGCAGCCAGTCCATCACGCCTTCCGCCAACTCCTCGTTGTTGGCCTCCTTGGAATTGAGCCCGATGGTGCAGTAGTGCCGGATGCCGAACTGCCCGGCGCGAAACCGCTCCCACCCGACGATCGAAGACAGGTAGTCGACATAGGTGCCGACGAAGGTGCGAGGCTGGCCGGTCCAGAAGGCGGGCTCGATCAGCGCCACGATGCCGGCCGCCGCCATCGCCTCGTAATCATCGGTGGTGCGGCTGATCATGTGGGCATGCGGGTCGATATACATCAGGCGGCCTCCTCCAGGCGATTCCAGTCCAGGCGCCCGGCCGCGATCTCCTCGGCCTCGGCCCTGCCCTCCAGCAGCTGTCGCGCCTCGGGTGCGGGCGAGGCTGCGAGCGCCAGCGCAGCGCCGCGCGCGCCTGCCCCGCCCTCGGACAGCGCGCGCTCCAGATCGGAGAGCGCCGCCTCGTCCTGCGCATAGGGCCCGACGCAGCGCCACAGCTCCGGCGTGACGGTACGGCCGGCCGCCCAGCGTTCATGGGCGTATTCGCGCAAGATCCGCGCCAGCTCGGAATTGGCGCGTTCGTCCAGACCGATGATCGGTGCCAGCCGGCTGCCGACGAAGAGCGCCTTGAGGATCATGTGGTTCCAACGGTGCTCGTCGAAATGATCTCGGGGAAAGGGATTGTCATGGGCGATCGCCTCGAAGACCGGCTTGAGGTTCGAGCGCAGCCCTTCGCCCACTTCGAAATGCAGCGTCTCCGGTTCGGGATAGAGCGGCAGACCGCGATAGAGCGCGATCATCTCTGCCACGTCCGAAGTCCGGCGCAGATCCTTGAACCGGTCGGCAAATGGCCGCTGCCCCGCATGCACCAATAGCGCGAGTACGCGAGCGGCTCCGTCAAGGCTCCAACCATCGATCCGCCAGCCCGGCCGGGCTGCCTCGGCGGCCTCAAGCTCCGCGGCGGTCGGTACCAGATCGGCCTTGCCCAGTCGTCGGGGCGCCAGCCCAAGGAAAATGTGCAGGTCGCGCTCGGGCGCCCCCCTTCGAAGCGCTTCTAGGATCTCTTCGACCCACCCTGCTTCGCTTCCTGCACGTGTCAGTACGATGTCCCTCAGGACCGCATCCGCTGTCGGCATGAACGCCCTCCCAGTCCACCCTGTCACGATATAGAAGGCCGGAACTGTTGCAACGTTTTAGCCGGCACCGCATGGTGCTCGCATGAAAAAGACGCTGGTGATCCTCGTTGTCGGCCTCGCTCCGCATCTGGTGGGACGCGACACGCCGCATCTCAAGAAACTGGCCGAGCGGGGCGCCTTGCGGCCGCTCGACACGGTGACGCCCGCCGTCACCTGCACGGCACAGGCAACGCTTCTCACCGGGCTCATGCCGTCCTATCACGGCGTGGTAGCGAATGGCTGGTACTTCCGCGATCTGCGGGAAATCATGCTTTGGCGGCAGCCCAACAATCTCGTGGAAGGCGAGAAGGTCTGGGAAGCTGGGCGCAAGAGGAACCCAGATTTCACCTGTGCCAAGATGTTCTGGTGGTACAACATGTACTCCAGCGCCGATTGGTCGGCGACACCGCGGCCGATGTATCCGGCGGATGGCCGCAAGATACCGGATCACTATGCCTTCCCGCCGGAACTGCATGACGAACTGGATGCGGCGCTGGGGCCGTTTCCCCTGTTCAAGTTCTGGGGCCCGCTGGCGGACATCACCTCTTCGGAGTGGATTGCCAAGGCGACGCTGCACGTGATGCAGACCCGGGACCCGACCTTGACCCTGACCTATCTGCCGCATCTCGACTACAACCTGCAGCGGCTCGGCCCGGATCTGGACCACCCGCGTCTTCGGGCCGATCTGCACGAAGTCGACGCGCTGTGCGGCGAGTTGATCGACGAGGCAGACCGGACCGGGCGGCGTATCATCGTCGTGTCGGAATACGGAATCACCAAGGCCACGGATGCGGTTCATATCAACCGTGCCCTGCGAGAGGCCGGCCTTCTTGCGGTCCGCCGCGAGGAGCATGGCCGCGAGACCCTCGATTGCGGCGCGAGTACCGCCTTCGCCATGGCCGACCACCAGATCGCCCATGTGCATGTAGAGGATGCCGCGCGCATTCGAGAGGTGAAGGCCCTGATCGAGAGCCTGGACGGGGTCGAACAGGTCTGGGATGCCGAGGGCAAGCGCGCGCATGGGCTGGACCACCCCCGCTCGGGTGAACTGGTCGCGGTGTCGAAGCCGGATCGCTGGTTCAGCTATTACTACTGGCTCGACCCGGACAGGGCGCCAGACTTCGCCCGCACCGTCGATATCCATCGCAAACCGGGCTACGATCCGGTCGAGCTCTTCGTCGATCCCGAGATCCGCCACCCCAGGCTCACAGCGGCGATGAAGTTGGCAAAGCGCAAGGCGGGCTTCCGGCAGCTTCTGGACATCATCTCGCCTTCGGCCACGCATCTCGTGAAGGGGACGCATGGACGGATCACGGACGATCCCGATGAAGGGCCCCTGGTGATTTCCTCGGAGCCGGACGCGCTACCCGATGGGCGGGTCGCGGCCACCGATTTCAAATCGCTGGTCCTGCGTCACGTCTTCGACTGAGGGTCTCAGGTGCCGGGCACGATCCGCTGCAGCAGCATGGTCAGCCCGCACCCCGCCACTGCCAAGATCGCCAGTCCCGGCGCGCCAACCGCTGCCAACAGCGCCGCGTCATAGAGCGACATGCCGGCGATCAGCGTCACGACCGCCTTCGGCACGTCGCCCTTGGCGCGGCGGAACAGGCGGCGGAGCGCCACCGCCATCAGTGCCGCGAGGCCGAGGCAGATCGCCAGCGCCAAGGCATTGCCCCAAGCCAGAACCAGCGCCACCAGCAGCGGAAACGCTAGCACGGCCAAGGGCCAAGCCCGATCGAGACGGTCATAGGCCTCCTGCTTCGCCGCATAGGTCAGGCCGACCACATAGGCAAAGAGACCGAACGCTGCGACCAGCACCAGCCAAGGCAGCGCCCCGAGCGCCAAGGCGGCGAAGACATAGCACAGGAAGCGCGTCGCCCCCATGATGACCGGGCTCGACACCGTCCGCTTGTGCAGCCAGTCATAGAGCAGCACCGTCGCCGCGAGTGCCAGAGCCGCCGCTCCTGCAGCCGGGCCGAAGCCGAAGCCGCCGACGATCCCAAGCGCCAGCAGCGCACCTCCGATGGCAAAGACCGCCACTCGACCGATCTCGCCCGCGGGGATGGGTCGCGTGCTACGTTCCCTTGCATCGATTTCGGCGTCGAAGGCGTCGTTCAGCCACATGCCGCCGATATAGAACAGGCTGAGGATCGCCGCCGTGGCCAGAACGGTCCCGCCGGGCAGCGTCGCCCCGACAGCCAACACCGCGGCGGCAAGCGCGTTCGTCCAGACGGTCGGCAGGTTCGAAACCCGGCCAAGTCGCAGGATGGTCGCGACGCGCGTCATGCCAGCCGCTCCGACACCCAGCGCAACTCGCGCAGCACAGCCTCCTCCATGCGTTCGCGCCGCAGCCGCTCGGGCAGCACGTTCCAGCTATAGGTCTCGACTTCCAGATGCGGCGAGATCGGCTGATGGCGATGCAGGCGCAGGATCTCATCGAGGAAATCGCGCGTGCTCTCGAAGGCCCCAAGGTCCTTTAGAAAGATCGGGACGTGGAAATGCACGCGCCATTCCTCGCCATCCGCCTCGGCGCCGCGCGCCAGTGCCTCCGGGAGATCCGTCAAACGCTTAAGGGAGCCGTCGCCACGACGGCTGACCACCTGGTGCAGATAGGTGGGCTCGGCGAAACTCGACAGGGCCTCACGCGTCTGCGGCGTCACCTCAGCGACCCGAAGCGCCGCGCTGAGCTGCAGCTTATGCACCGGCACGCCAGCCCGCCGCAGCATCTCGAGGCTTCCGGCCGGATCCTCGAACTCCACGGCGGCGTGGCAGACGTCGTAGCACAGCCCGATATAGCGAGGCAGCGCCGCGCGTGCCGCATCGCGTTCGAGATCGGTCATTGCCGCCAGCCGCTCGGCCGCCGAGTCCGACAGCAAGTGGTCGCGAAAAAAGGCTGCGGTTTCCTCGATCGTCTCGAACATGCAGGCTGGTTCCGGCTCGATCGCCAGCGCGACCCGGACACCGGTCCGCCGTTCCAGATCCACCATATGCGCCACTGCGCGCAGGTAGTTATCCGCGACCGCGCCCTCCTGCCCCTCCGACAGGGTGCGCAGACAGCCCGGCACGGTGCTCAGGCTCACCAGCGGCTCGGAGGGCGCGATCTCGGCCATGAGATCGGCCAGCTCGCAGGTATAGGCCAGCCGCTCCTCTTCGCGCCAATCCGGACGATAGACGTCTTCCTTCACACGGGTGCCGTGAAAACGGCCATAGGGAAAGCCGTTCACGGTGACGGCCCGCAATCGCTCGCGTTTGAGGATGGTCTTGAGGTCTTCGCGCGCTTCGGTGGCACGCAGGTCGTGCAGAGCCTGCCCAGAAAAGCGTAGGCCCACAGGAAAATCCCCATCCCCCGCGATCCCGTCGCGCACCTGCAGAACAGGTCCGAGCAAGGCCGCGCGCACCTCCTCCCAGGTTTCGGTCGGATGGATGTTGAGACAGTAGGTCAGCTCCTGCTTCATGCCTGCGCCTCACGGCGCGCCAGCCAATCGAGCGCCTGCCGTACGAGATCCGGATCGATTTGATGCAACTCGATGCCGGAACCCAGCTCTTCGAGCAGCGTCACGGTCAGTTCTCCGCCCAGATGCTGGCGGAACTCGTCGAGGCCCGCCAGCAGGGCCGGCTGGCCATTCGCTCCGGGCAGAACCAACCCGGGATGAAACAAGGTAAAGCCCAACCGCTCGAGAAGCGCCGCGACCCTTTCCTCGGCGCCGGCGGGCAGCAGCCCGGCCAATACCGAATAGCGGGTATCGAGGGCGATGCCGATGGCCACGGCTTCGCCGTGATTGACCGTATGCCCGCTCAGCGTTTCGAGCTTATGCGCGGCCCAGTGACCGAAATCGAGCGGGCGGGCCGACCCCCTTTCGAACGGGTCGCCACCATGGGCGATCTGCGCCATGTGCAGTTCCGCGCAGCGCCGGACCATCCACTCCTCGGCGTCACGCTCGAATGCCCTCAGACGGTCGGCATTCGCCTCGAGCCAAGCGAAGAAACCCCCGTCGCGGATCAGCGCGACTTTCACTGCTTCGGCGATACCGGCGATACGCTCGCGCCGAGGCAAATGCTGGAGGAAGTCGAAATCATTCACGACGGCCCATGGTGGAGCGAAGGTGCCTGTGAAGTTCTTGTAGCCATCGAGATTGACCGCGTTCTTCACGCCTACCCCGGAGTCGTTCTGCGACAGGACCGTGGTGGGAACGCGGATCAGCCTTACGCCGCGATGGGCCACCGCCGCGCCAAGCCCGACTGCATCGAGCATCGCGCCGCCGCCAATGGCGACCACGCAGGAATGCCGATCGATACAATGCCGATAAACAGCCCGCTGTACGGCCTCGACATGCGTCCCGTCCCTCTTGATCGCCTCGCCTCCCGGAACGATGACAATTTCTCCGGCGAGGCTCACGCCGCTGGTACGCGCGAACCATTGCGCGATGCGGGCGGTGATCGTGGGCTGCGCCGCGACGACACCGCTATCGACGAAGACGAGACACCGATGGGTCTTGTCGGGCTCCGCATGGCCGATGGCATTGGCGAGGACGCGGTTCTCAGGGTTGAAAATATCGCGGGCGAAGACCACCGGGTATTCGAAGGGAACCGAGAAACGTTGCCAGTGCACCTGATCGCTCACCTCTGCCGGACGTTCTGTCCGGGCCCTCACCGGGGTCGCGCCGTCGAGGCGCGGCAGGACGCCATCACGCAGCCCCTGCACACAGATATCCATCGAGGCCACAACACAACCCTCCCGATCACTCATACCGAAGATACTGGCCTCATGCTGGCACTGCCCACCGCGCCGAAGCAAGAAGTTTCGCGGACTCGTTGCGCATGTCCGAAAGGACCGGGGCAACTGCGGAAACGGAAGTCGAGGGTCTGCGAATGTTGAGAGGTCGACCTCTCTATTTCCTCGGCCAGAGCAGAAGGTCGGCTGAGAATGACGCCCTCCAAGGCAAAGTCCGTCCGGCTGCAAGAGTTTGGCGCTCTTACAGCGGCAAGCCCCTTGATCGACCGCCGCGCCCTGAACCACGCAGCAAAAATGTCCAATCAACTCCGCTAACTGCCATGTGATGAAACTTTCGGGACCGCCGGGCGTGTATGCAGGGTCAACTTCTGGTGGCGAAACTATTCGCACCTTGTAACAGGGAGGAGAGCCTGTGGCTCATCTTGATAGTTCCTACGGATCCTTTGAAACGTTCCTGCGAGGTTCCGAAGGAACTTGGGCCGTCGACCTGACGGCGTTGAACAATTCCGGCGTCTATGGCAGCGCCATCGTTTCGCTCGGCCAGGCCGAGGATACGCCCTATATCAACGTGGCAATCCTGGCCGAAAATCTGACGCCCGATATGGCCCATGCCCAGCACATCCACGGCGTGTTCGACGACGAGGGCAACCCCGCCAATTCACGGACCCCGACGCTGCCGGACGATGCCGACGGCGACGGCTTCGTCGAAGTGCTCGAGGGGGTGCCGGCCTATGGTGATATCCTGCTGTCGCTAACCGGTACCGATGGCATGAGCCCGATGGCCGATTCCCAGGGCCAGCTCTCCTATATCCAGAGCTTCGACCTGACCGACATGGATAATCTGAAAAGCCCGGTCACTGACAGGCAGTATGACATGGAGGACCTGATGCCGTTGGTGCTGCGCGAGATCGTGCTGCACGGGCAGAACGTCGATGGCGGCTATGGCGAAGGCACCGACGGCGAGATCAACGGCGAGCAGGATGGCTATGTCGGCATCCTGCCGGTCGCGGCCGGCGAGATCATGGAGATCGATCTCGAGCAGGCCCTCGACCTGCTCGCCGGGCAGCGCGCCTCGGCCAGCGGCAAATTCGGACTGAGCGCATCGGATGACGTCTTCAATGCCGGTGCCGGCGACGATGTCGTGAAGGGCTTCAAGGGCAACGACGTGCTCGATGGCGGGGCCGATAACGACGTGTTGCGCGGCTTTGCCGGCGATGACCGGCTGGATGGCGGAACCGGGGACGACCTTCTGGCCGGTGGCGCAGGTGCGGACGTTCTTGCCGGCGGCAAAGGCAACGACACGCTGAACGGCAAGGCCGGCGCCGATATTCTCATCGGCAACCAGCAGCGTGACACGCTGAATGGCGGCGCGGGCGACGATAACCTTCTCGGCAATCTGGGACGCGATACGCTCGACGGTGGTGATGGCGCCGACATCCTGAACGGCGGGCGGCACAACGACGTGCTGACCGGCGGCGACGGGGCGGACATCTTCGCGTTCCGCAGCCAGAGAGATGGCGACGATATCATCACCGATTTCGAGGACGGGTCGGACCTGCTCGACTTCACCCGGACGTCTCTGGAGTTCGAGGATCTGACCATCGAGAACCAAGGCGACGATGCCGTGATCAGCTATGGCAACTCACAGATCACGCTTCTCGGGATCGATGCGGGCGCGATCGATCGCGACGATTTCCTGATCTGATCGCCTCGGTACCAACGCGACATGGGCCGCCCAAGGGCGGCCCATTTTGCTATATCTCGGTGTGTGCTGGACCCTGCCCCACTCGAGCCGGGTCAAGCCGCCGTTCTAAAGCTCGACGTCGGGCAGCTGCTCGAACGCCGCGCGGAGCGCCTCGCTCCAGCCTTCCGAGATGGCGTGGTATTGCGGGTCGTCCGCCTCGATCCGCAGCGTCTTGCCGGGCTGAAAGCTGTCCGTCTCGTAGATCTGAAGATCAAGCGGCAGTCCGACCGAGAGGTTCGCCTTGATGGTCGAATCGTAGCTGACCATCAAGAGCTTCACCGCCGCGGCAAAACTCATCGCAGGGTCGAAGGCACGCACCAGGATCGGGCGGCCATACTTGGTCTCGCCGCTCTGGAACCAAGGCATGTCGTCGCCCGCCTCGATGAAATTGCCCTCCGGGTAGATCAGGAACAGCCGCGGCGCGCTGCCGCGCACTTGGCCCCCGAGGATCAGGGTTGCGCCGAAGGTGCCTGCATCCGCGTTCATCTGCCCGGCGCCTGCGCGCGCGATCTCCTCCTTGAGCAGGTCGCCCACCATCCGGGCCACCACGAACATCGAAGGCTGACCGAGGATCGAGGGGCTGCGCTCCCCCGGGGATTTCAGCCGCTCGTTAATCAGGCTGACTACCGCTTGGGTAGTGGCGAGGTTGCCGGCCGTCAGCAGGGTGATCGAGGATTCCCCGTCGGACCAGCTGAACATCTTGCGGCAGCTCGAGATGTTGTCGACCCCGGCATTGGTGCGGGTGTCCGACATGAAGACCAGGCCCCGATCGAGCCTGAGGGCGACACAGTAGGTCATTGCGAGTCCGTTTCAGCCTGACGCACCTCGATCGCGACCGAGAGTTCCTCGCGGGCGGTGCCGAAGCGAAAGCCATTTACCGGCGCTGCCTCGGTGTAGTCCAGCCCCGTCGCCACGCGCACGTAGCGCGCATCCGGGGAGATCGCGTTCGAGACATCAAAGCCGACCCAGCCGAGATCGGGCACATGCGCCTCGGCCCAGGCATGCGTCGCCTCCTGCGAAACCTGTCCCTCCATCATCAGGTAGCCCGAGACATAGCGCGCCGGGATCGCCATGAGGCGCGCGCAGGTGATGAACACATGCGCATGATCTTGGCAGACTCCGGCCCCGGCCTCGAGCGCGTCCTCGGCGGTGGTCGCCACGTTCGAGCTTCCGGTTTGGTATTGTACCGCATCGGCCACGGCCGAGGACAGGGTGTGCAGCCGCTCCAGCGGCGCGTTGCCGGCCCGCAGCCCCGACACCAGCTTGCGGCAGCGTGCGCCGGGCCGGGTCAGCGGCGTGGACCGCTCGAACAGCCAGAGCGGCATGTAGCCCGCATGCGGTCCATGCACGCCGGCCCTATCTTCGATTTCCAATTCGCCCTCCGACAGCACGCTGATCTCTCGCGCGCCCGGCGTGACCGAGACGAGCTCGACCTTGTTGGCGTGCTGATCCTCGAAGCTCAGCTCTTTCTGACCGCCGGTGACTGTATTGCTCCAGCGCAGCACGCGCTGCGCCCCGCCCGGCTTGGGCGTCAGCCGCAGCTGCTGCAGCGCGTAATCGACCGGCGCGTCGAAGCTGTAGGTGGTGCGGTGCGAAATGCTCAGACGCATGGGTGCGCTCCTGCGACGGCATGAGGGGTCATCGGTAGAACCTGTAATCGATCTCGATCTGCTGGCTCAGATGCGCGAGGCAGTGCTGCACCTCCATCAGGAACTCGTGCAGCCCGTTTTCGAAGATCGTGTCGATCGACCGCCCGAGCAGCCTCTGGTTCAGCCTCTCGGCGATCTCGTGTGAGGGCAGGCGCGTGCCGTAATCCGCCGCGAGATAACCGAGGTTTTCCTCGAGCTTGTGGGCGCAGAAGGCGAGGCTGCGCGGCATGGCGCGGTCATGGATGATGAACTCCGCGATCTCGCGCGGGCGCAGTTGCTGACCGTAGCGCATCTGGAAGGCGCCCACTCCCGAGACGCTGCGCAGGATTGTCTCCCATTGCACGTCGTCGAGCCGTGAGCCCACCGCCGTCGCGGAGGGCAGCAGCACGAAGTACTTCACGTCGAGGATGCGCGCGGTGCAGTCCGCACGTTCGCTGAACATCCCCAGCCGGCAGAAATCATAGATGTCGTTCCGCAGCATCGTGCCATGTGTGGCGCCGCGCACAAAGGCGGCGCGCTGCCGGATCAGTGCCAGCACGTCCTGCAGGTCGCGGTCATGCACCTTGCGGCGCATCGCGGCGCAAAGCGTCATCCAAGCCTCGTTCACCGCTTCCCAGACCTCGCGGGTGAGCGCGGTGCGCACGACGCGGGCGTTGTCACGCGCGGCCTTGACCACCGACAGCACCGAGGACGGGTTGTCCGGGTCGCGCAGCATCCAGTCCAGCGCAAGGTCGCGCGTCACCTCGCCATGCTTGGCGACATAGCCGGCATGTGTCGCCGCCGCCTGCAGGATGCTGCCCCATTCGTCGTCATCCGACGACCGGGTGAGCGCAATGCGCTGGCCCACCTCGATCATCCGGGCCGTGTTCTCCGAACGCTCCAGATGCCGGAACATCCAGTAGAGCCCGCCGGCCGTCTTGCCCAGCGTCGTCATTGTTCGAGCACCCAGGTGTCCTTGGTGCCGCCGCCCTGGCTCGAATTGACGACCAGCGACCCCTTCTTGAGCGCCACGCGGGTCAGCCCGCCCGGCGTGATCGACACGCCTTCGGGCGAGACCAGCACGAAGGGACGCAGGTCGACATGGCGCGGCGCGAGGCCGGCGCGGGTAAAGATCGGCACGGTCGAAAGCGACAGCGTCGGCTGCGCGATGTAATTGCCGGGTCGCGCCTTGAGCTTGTCGCGGAACGCCGAAAGCTCCTTCTTGGAGGCGGTCGGGCCGATCAGCATGCCGTAGCCGCCGGAGCCGTGCACCTCCTTGACCACCAGCTCGGACAGGTTGTCGAGCACGTAGGACAGCGCCTCGGGCTCGGCGCAGCGCCAGGTCGGCACGTTCTTCAAGAGTGCCTTCTCGCCGGTATAGAACTCGACGATTTCCGGCATGTAGGAATAGATCGCCTTGTCATCGGCGATGCCGGTGCCGGGGGCGTTGGCCAAGGTGATCCGGCCGGCGCGGTAGACATCCATGATGCCCGGCACGCCGAGCGCACTGTCCGGATTGAAGTTGAGCGGGTCGATCCAGTCGTCATCGACACGCCGGTAGAGCACGTCGATCGGCTGGTAGCCCTGGGTGGTCCGCATGGCCACGCGGCCGTCGACGACCCGCAGGTCCTGCCCCTCGACCAGTTCGACCCCCATCTTGTCGGCGAGGAAGCTGTGCTCGTAATAGGCCGAATTGTAGCTGCCCGGCGTCATCACCCCCACCACCGGCCGGCCATTGCTCGAGTTTGGCGCGCAGGCGCAGAGCGAGCGGTGCAGCATCGCCGGGTAGGATGAGACCGGCCGCACCCGGGTCTTCATGAACAACTCGGGGAACATGTGCAGCATGGTCTCGCGGTTCTCGAGCATGTAGCTCACCCCCGAGGGCGTGCGGGCATTGTCCTCGAGCACGTAGAACTCGTCCTCGCCGGTGCGCACCAGATCGGTGCCGACGATATGGGTGTAGACCCCGCCGGGCGGGTCGACCCCGATCATCTGCGGCAGGAAGGCGGCGTTGCGCTCGATGGCCTCGATCGGCACCCGCCCGGCGCGGATGATCTCCTGCCGGTGATAGATGTCGTGCAAGAAGGCGTTGATCGCGCGCACCCGCTGCTCGATGCCCCGCGACAGCCGGTCCCATTCGCGCCCTGCGATGACCCGGGGAACGATATCGAAGGGGATCAGCCTCTCGGCCGCGTCCCGGGCGCCATAGACGTTGAACGTGATACCGGTGAGACGGAACAAATCTTCCGCATCTCGCGCCTTGCGGCGCAACCGCCCGGCATCCTCCTGCTGCAACCACTCGTTAATCGGTACATACGGATCCCGGAGCACGGTCTCATGCCCCCACATCTCGTCAAAACTGCTGCTCTTGCTCATGGGACGAGAGTAGCCCGACTTCGGCAGCCCAAGTGGAGCAGAAAGAGCGAAACGAGGCACTAGACCAGTGCGGCCACGATAGATCGCCCAGATATTAAGCAGCCCGCGCAGCAATGGCGCGGTATTGCTCGATTTTCAGGCATTTAGACTTTCAGTTCTGCGCTGATTTCGAGCTTTGCGGTTCCTCCTTATGGCCGGTTCCCATGCATGAAGGCCCCGACTCCCGGAGCCGGACGCCGGACCGGGTGGCGCGCAGCGGGCGTGTCACCGAGCTGCGGAAATGGAGCTGGAGCCGCATGCGTGGTTCGAGAGTGTCGAGATCGCGATACAGGAGGCGGCCAACCGCAAGCCCGCGAGCTACGTCCGCAACATCTTCAAATACTGCGTCTCCTACCGGCTGCTGGCCGATCTGGAGGCAAAGGCGCGCTTGGCATAGGGGGCGACAGCGCCAATGCGACATGGCCAATCCTAGCCCGACCGGCCTATGCCGGCTTCGGCCAGCCCCGCGAACCGACCCCGATCGACTAGCCCAGCTCGACCCAGCTGCCGCTCTCGCGGGCATAGGTGGTGTCGTCGAATTCCAACCGCTCCATGCCGATCAGCACATCACGATCCTTGTCGATGGTGACGATCACCTGCTTGCCCAGCTTTACGCCGAAGTCATCGAAATCGCCGTCGAAAACGACCGTATCGCGCCCCTTGCCACCGACAAGCTTGTCGTTGCCGAGATCGAAGATGAAGGTGTCGCTTCCGCCCCCGCCCAGCACCTTGTCGTTGCCGGCGCCACCGTCGAGCATGTCCTTGCCGCCACCGCCCACGAGCTTGTCATTGGCCGCGCCGCCCGACATCTTGTCGCTGCCTTTTCCCCCTAGCAGCTTGTCCCGGCCGGCACCGCCATCGAGCTTGTCGCCGCCGCCGCCGCCGATGAGCTTGTCTCGGCCATCATCGCCAACGAGAACATTCCTGCGACCATCGCCGGCGAGGACGTCATTGTGCGTGCTGCCATGGAGGTTCTCGATCTTCAGCAGCCGGTCGCCCTCGGCATCCCCGCCGGACCCGCTGCGCTTGGCCAGGTTCACCGTCACGCCCGCATCCGAGGCGTGGTAGTCGGCCCAGTCCTTGCCGCCTCGACCATTGAGGATATCGGCACCATCGCCTCCAATGAGCAGGTTGCCACCCTTGCTGCCGAGGAGCTTGTCATCCCCCTCGGAGCCGATCACGCCTTCCATGCTCTTGAACTTGTCGCCGCGGGCTTCGCCCCCCTTACCCACGCCCTTCTGCAGGTTGACGGTAACGCCCTTGATGGAGTCGCTGTAGTCGAGCGTGTCGAAGCCCTTGCCGCCCAAGAGCATGTCGGCACCCTTGCCGCCGGCAAGGATGTCAGCGCCGTTCCGGCCGGCAAGCGTATCCTTGCCCCCAAGTCCAAGGATCAAACCATTGGTCTTTGAATCCTTGAGCGTTTCGCTGGCATTGCTGCCTTCCATCACCTTGGCCACGGCCGATAGCCGGCCTTCGGCCACGTCCTGCACCGCGATCTGGAATTCCTGGGTCAGGCTTCGGCCGTTCGAACCCGTCCCGGTGATGGCAAGGTCAATGCTATGGGCCTCCTCGAAATCGAGGCTGGTCTTGGCCTTCAGTTTCAACAGGCCGTCCACCACCTGAAAACGACTGTCCGAGACGGAGAACTTATATGCGTCGTCGTCTTCCAGACCGATGAGAGAAAGCTGGCCAACCACGGCGCCGGTCGTGTTTTCGGCCACCTCATTGGAAGACAGGGCAATATCCGTGGGCTCATCGAGGATTTCGCTGATCTGGATCGCGTTGATCTTTGGGTTCTGATTGTCGCGGATGAAGGCGAGGTTCAGCTGGTCGTCGACGGCCGTGTAGATCAGCTCGCGCGTCAGCACCGTGCCGAGGAAGGGCTGTTTCTGCGCGCTCGTGGCCGAGCTCGGCGGCAGCGCCTGCCCCATCGCCGCCGCGGCCTCGACCAGCGGGTTGAGATCGGCGAACTCGGCGAAGGCCGTGCCGTCCACCGTCACGTCGAAGATCCGGTCGCTGCTCGGGAGATTGAACGCGCCGGGCCAGTTCTCGGTGTAGAGCAGCGTGATCTTGTAGGTCGCACCCGCGGCCACGTCGAAATTGTAGGTCAGCGGCTCCTGACCTTCCGCCGGTCCCTTGCTCTTGTCGAAGCGCTCGTGGACGAAAAGCTGCCAGGGCGCGTAACCCTCGACCTCGGTGTCGATGTAATCGACCTCGTCCGCCGCGTCGGTTATCGTGGCTGAATACACGTCGTCCGCATCGCCGGTGACGGAAACCGGCCCGCTGGCATCCTCGAGCGCCAGATCGCCGGTCCAGGCCGGGCCGCCATCGATCGCGGCGACGTCGGTGCTCCCGGCGTTGACGCGGTAGAGGATGGTCTCGGCAAGTTCCGGACCCTTGGCCTCGATTTTCAGTTCGTTGAAATCGACGGTCGTGAGGGTGTCTGCGGCGACGTCTTCGGCGATGAGGCCGATGGCGGCGCCGGAGGTCTGGCCGGCGATCTGGTGGGCGCCGGTGAGCACGTCGCGCAGCACGCCCTGCGGCAGGACGAAGCCGTTCA
>NZ_FWFY01000002.1 GCF_900172345.1 Limimaricola soesokkakensis | reverse complement strand
ACGTTCGAACCTCTGCACATCGTCCCATCCGGCTAGGATGGGACAGTCATCCGTCTGACTGTGCTTCCAGGTTTCATCAGAAACCGAAAGTCCGTCAAACGGTGAAGCTGACACCGGTCATCGGGGCGAACCCCTACCGGCGCGACATACAGACGTTGATCCATCGAACTGAACCAAGCCGCCCGCATATCTCTTCAGATATCTGCGATGTCAAAGAGCAAGAAGAAAACCAAACAACCGCGCCCTAACTTCCGGCGCGCCGCCCAGTCCCCTTCGGAATTTCCCACCGACGCTGCATCTCTGCGCCGCCGGTGAGGGGCTATTTAGGGAAAGGTTCCGGGGGCCGCAAGCGCAAATCTCAACTTTTCTGCCCTGCCCGCGAAACCAGCATGATGTTGTGAATAATCCGTCATTTCGAGGCCCTCTGATGGCCTCCAAGCGCCATCATGCGCAACAATCGACAATTCGCCATTCTTGCTCGAATGTCAGGCCGCGGCGCGCCCTTGCTGCAGCAGCGATTTCCAGCGAATCCGAGTCGCCAGAAGCCCAAGGATCAACCCAAGATAAACCAGTGGCTCGATCTGAAAGCCCTTGGCGAGCCAGATATAGTGAACCGCGCCCAGAATCGCGATGCCGTAGACCAGCTGATGCAGACGCCGCCAGTTGCGACCCAGCCTGCGAACCGACCAGTTGTTTGAAGTCAGTGCCAATGGGATCAGCCCGAGAAAGGCGATCATGCCGACCGTCACATAGGGCCGCTTCAGGATGTCGGCCCAGACCCGACCGAAGCTCTGCACGTCCAGAAGCGCCCAGACCGAGAAATGCGCCAGCACGAAGAAGAAGCACAGCAGCCCGATCGCGCGCCGGAACTTCAGCAAGCTGACACGGGTGTATTTCATCAGCGGGGTCACCGCGAGGCCAGCGACCAGAAGCTTCAGCGCCGTGTCGCCATATTCGCGCTCCAGCGCGTTGATCGGCTCGACCCCGAGCCGCCCGGTCAGCGCCTGCCAAAACAGGAAGCCCGCCCAGATCGCGCCCAATACATAGAGCGGCCAAGCCGGGACCCGGCGCAGCATGCCGTTGATCCGCTGCGCGGTGGTGAGCGGTCGTGCCATCAGAACTGCGCCTTCAGGTCCATGCCCTCGTAGAGAGAGGCGACCTCGTCATAGCCGTTGTACATGAGCGTGTCCTGCCGCGAAGAGAACAGCCCGCCGCCGATGCGCCGCTCGGTGGCCTGGCTCCAGCGCGGATGGTCGACGGTGGGATTCACATTGGCATAGAAGCCGTATTCCGAGGGCGCGAGGCTGTTCCAAGTCGTGACTGGCTCCTCCTCCACCAGAGAAATCCGCACGATCGACTTGATCGACTTGAAACCATATTTCCACGGCACCACGAGTCGGATTGGCGCACCGTTCTGCTTGGGCATCGGCTCGTCATAGAGCCCGGTCGCCATGATGGTTAGCGGGTGCATCGCCTCGTCGAGCCTGAGCCCCTCAACATATGGAAAGTCGAGCACACCCCGGCGCACGCCGGGCATGTTCTCGGGCTGCACCGCCGTCTCGAAGGCAACGTAGCGAGCATTGGACTGCACGCCCGCCCGATCGAGGATGTCCTTGAGCTCGATCCCCTGCCACGGCACCACCATCGACCAGGCCTCGACGCAGCGCAGGCGGTAGATACGGTCCTCGACCGCAAGCCCGCCGATCAGCTCGGCGAGAGGATAAGTGCCCGGATTGTCGACGAGGCCGTCCACGGTCACCTGCCAATCGGTGGTGTCGAGCGCTTCGGCATTCTTGGCCGGATCGGCCTTGCCGGTACCGAACTCATAGTAGTTGTTGTAGGTGGTGATCTCTTCATAGCTGTTGGGCTCGAGAGCCTCCTGCGCCCCAACTGGTCTGGCAAGACCGCCGAGGCCCAGCGCCCCTGCTCCAGCCATGATCTGACGGCGATTCAGGAACAGGCCGCGCGGCGTCGCGTCGGCGCGGGTCAGGTTGTTGGTACAGCGATAGGCCATCGGGCTCTCCTCGGTCGGGCAGGGTTCGACATAGACACGTTCTAGACCGCGAACATGTTTCGCAGCGTCACGATGGCGTTGAAACACCGGTGAAACTCGTAACTTGGGATGAAAACCGCGTGACCCGGCCGAGGGCCTCCGGCACGCAAAGGCCCCGGCGGATCGCTCCGCCGGGGCCAGCTCGCGCGGGGCGCACGGATCAGTGCAGCACCGCGCTCTCGGGCTTGGGCCGGTTGCTGCCCGACACCCGGTCGCCGACGATCAGCCCGTCGGCGCCGGCACTGACCTGCACCCCCTGGCCGTCGCGGATGTCGCCCGCGAGGATCATCTCGGCGAGCTGGTCCTGCAACGCCCGCTGGATCACCCGCTTGAGCGGGCGTGCCCCGAAGACCGGGTCATAGCCCTCATCGGCAAGCCACTTCTTCGCGGACTCGTCCAGCGACAGCGTGATGTTGCGGTTCGCCAGACGCTTCTCCAGCCGCTTGAGCTGGATCTCGACGATGCCCGCCATGTCGTCGCGGCCGAGCCGGTCGAAGATGATCGTCTCGTCGAGCCGGTTGAGGAACTCGGGTCGGAAATGCGCCCGCACCGCATCCATCACGTCGCGCTTGGCGCGCCCCGAATCCGCCCCGTCGGGCAGCTGGCTCAACGCCTGCGCGCCGAGGTTCGAGGTCAACACGATCAGCGTCTGCTTGAAATCGACCGTGCGGCCCTGCCCATCGGTGAGCACGCCATCGTCCAGCACCTGCAACAGCACGTTGAACACGTCCGGATGCGCCTTTTCGACCTCGTCGAACAGGATCACCTGGTACGGCCTGCGCCGCACCGCCTCGGTCAGCACGCCGCCCTCGTCATAGCCGACATAGCCCGGAGGCGCGCCGATCAGCCGGGCCACCGCGTGCTTCTCCATGAACTCGGACATGTCGATGCGCACCATCGCCTGGTCGTCGTCGAAGAGATACTCGGCCACGGCCTTGGTGAGCTCGGTCTTGCCGACGCCAGTCGGTCCAAGAAACAGGAACGAGCCCAAGGGACGGTGCTCGTCGTTGAGACCGGCCCGCGCGCGGCGCACCGCATTGGCCACCGCCCGCACGGCGGTGTGCTGGCCGATGACGCGGCGGCCAAGCTCCTCCTCCATGCGCAGAAGCTTCTCACGCTCGCCCTCGAGCATCTTCGAGGTCGGGATGCCGGTCCAGCGCTCCACCACCTCGGCGATCTGCTCGGGACGCACCGCCTCCTCGACCATCAGCGGATCGTCGGATTCCTCCGCCGCTTTCAACTCGCGCTCGAGCTGTGGAATGACGCCGTAGCTGAGCTCACCCGCCTTGGCGAGGTTGCCTTCGCGCTTGGCAATGTCGAGCTCGGCGCGGGCGCGGTCGAGCCGCTCCTTCAGCGTGCGAGACCCTTCGAGCCGATCCCGCTCGGCCTGCCACTTGGCGGTCATCGCATCGGCCTTCTCGATCAGAGCGCCCAACTCCTCCTCGATCTTCGCCAGCCGCTCCTTGGAGGCTTCGTCATCCTCGCGCCGGAGCGCCTCGGCCTCGATCTGCATCTGCAGGATCTGCCGGTCGAGCGCGTCGAGCTCCTCGGGCTTGCTGTCCACTTCCATGCGCAGCCGCGACGCCGCCTCATCGACGAGGTCGATCGCCTTGTCGGGCAGGAAGCGGTCGGTGATGTAGCGATGCGACAGCTGCGCCGCCGCCACGAGCGCGGAATCCGAGATCCGCACGCCGTGATGCAGCTCGTATTTCTCGCGGATGCCGCGCAGGATCGAGATCGTGTCCTCGACGGTCGGCTCCTCGACCATCAGCGGCTGGAACCGCCGGGCCAACGCCGCGTCCTTCTCGACATATTTGCGGTACTCGTCGAGCGTGGTCGCGCCGATGCAGTGCAGCTCGCCGCGCGCCAGCGCCGGCTTGATAAGGTTCGCCGCATCCATGGCGCCGTCGGATTTGCCCGCGCCCACCAGCGTGTGCATCTCGTCGATGAACAGGATGATCTCGCCGGCGGCGGCCTCGATCTCCTTCAGGACCGCCTTCAGCCGCTCCTCGAACTCGCCGCGATACTTCGCGCCGGCGATCAGCGCGCCCATGTCGAGCGCCATCAGCCGCTTGTTGCGCAGGGATTCGGGCACGTCGCCATCGACGATCCGCAGCGCCAGCCCCTCGGCGATCGCGGTCTTGCCGACGCCCGGCTCGCCGATCAGCACCGGGTTGTTCTTGGTGCGGCGCGACAGCACCTGCATCGAGCGACGGATTTCCTCGTCGCGGCCGATGATCGGGTCGATCTTGCCCTGCTCGGCGGCCTCTGTCAGGTCGCGCGCGTATTTCTTCAGCGCGTCATAGCCTTCCTCGGCATTGGCGCTGTCGGCAGTGCGGCCCTTCCGCACGGCGTTAATCGCGGCATTCAACGACTGCGCGCTGACCTTGCCGGCGTCGAGCGCCTCCTTTGCCTTGGACTTCACCATGGCAAGCGCCATGAGGATTCGCTCGGCCGGGACGAAGCTGTCGCCCGCCTTCTTCGCGATCTTCTCGGCCTCGTCGAGGACGCGGCCGGTGCTCTGGTCGAGATAGGTCTGCCCGGCATCGCCCGACACCTTGGGCAGCTTCGACACGGCCGCATCGGCCGCCTCGCGCACGCGCGCCGCGTCGCCGCCCGCATTGGTGATCAGGTTCGCGGCCAGGCCCTGCTCGTCATCCATGAGCGCCTTCAAGAGGTGCTCCGGCGCGAGGCGCTGGTGGCTTTCGCGCATCGCGATGGTCTGCGCCGCCTGGATGAAGCCGCGCGACCGCTCGGTGAACTTTTCGAGGTTCATCTGTCTCTCCTTGTTGAAGCGCCCGGTCCCGGGCGCCCGCTCCAGCGGCGCGCCCCTGTCGGGCCTCAAGGGGAAAAATGGGAGGGGCGGCGCCGTTGCGCAAGTATCACAGTCGTAAAAAGGGCCACCGGAGCGCGCTCCGATGGCCCTGTTGTCAATGACTTGGGCTCGATCACTCCGATGGCGGGACCGGGTCGAGGCCGCCATCATCATCGACATTGTCGAAATCCGGCTCGCCGGCCTCGTCGCTGTCGGTATCGGCCACGCTCGGACGCACGTTGTCGTCGGGGGTCTGCGGCTCGGCGTCGTCGGTCAGCGCATCGTCGATGATCGCGTCGTCGGGCTCGGCATCGCCGGTTTCACCCACGCGATCGGGGGTCTCGCTCGGCATCTCGAGCGGGGCGGTGTCGAACTCCTCTGCCTCCTCGGCGCGGAACCAGCCGCCCAGCACGAGGAAGATGACGAGGAGGATGAATCCCATCGGGATCATCACGTAGATCAGGGCGCGGCGCGAGCTGCGGGGCTTGTCGGCCATGTCGGTCTCCTTGGCTTGGCCGCCCAAGCGGCCCGTTCCCAAGCGCAACGCGGCTTTGCCCTCGGCGTTCCCGTCCCCGCGCTTGACCTGCCCGCCGCGCGCGCGTCAAAAGCGCGCGACCCCCCTCGGACCCCCGGAGCGCCGCCATGACCGACCATGCCCTCGCCGATGACCGCCTGATCGTCGCCATCGACCGCCCGGACGCGCTGTCCGGGCTGCAGCTCGCCGAACAACTCGGCGACGCGGTCTCCTTCTACAAGATCGGGCTGGGCATGCTGACGGGTGGCGGCCTCGCGCTGGCACGCGAGCTCAAGGACGAGCATGGCAAGCGCATATTCCTCGACATGAAGCTGTTCGACATCGGCGCGACGGTCGAGGCGGCGGTGCGCGGGCTGGCACAGTTCGATCTCGACTTCCTGACCGTGCATGGCGACCCGCATGTGGTGCGCGCCGCGCGCGAGGGCGCGGGCGGCAAGCAGACCCAGATCCTCGCCGTGACGATCCTGACCTCGCTCGACCGCGACGATCTCGATGCGGGGATGATGCGCGCGGGCACGGTGGCCGAGATGGTGGTCGAGCGCGCCGCTCGTGCGCTCGAGGCCGGGGCCGATGGCGTCATCGCCAGTCCGCAGGAGGCCGCGGCGATCCGCTCGCTGCCCGAGGCGCGCGGCAAGCTCATCGTGACACCCGGCGTGCGGCCGGTGGGCGCGGCGCTCGGCGACCAGAAGCGGGTGA
The DNA here is from genome assembly GCF_900172345.1 of Limimaricola soesokkakensis. Taxonomy (GTDB): domain Bacteria; phylum Pseudomonadota; class Alphaproteobacteria; order Rhodobacterales; family Rhodobacteraceae; genus Limimaricola; species Limimaricola soesokkakensis. Next base: position 537,317 of record NZ_FWFY01000002.1, on the reverse strand, counting down.
TGACGCCGGCGCAGGCGATCGCGGCGGGGGCCGACCATGTCGTGGTGGGCCGGCCGATCTGGCAGGCGGATAACCCCCGCGCCGCCGCGCAGGCGATCCTGCAGGAAATGGTATCCGCTCAAGCACGCACCCCCAACACCTAGGGGATTCAATTCCCACGAAAAATGAATCGAAGAGTCTTCGCGGTCACAGGGAACCGAAATCGCGTTTTGTCGGTTGACGATCCAGAAAAAGCGAGCAGCGGAGACACTTCGAATGCAGACCATCAGACTCGGCGACGTGCGTTACAACGCCCAGATCGGTGCCTTCGAGGCGCGCGTGGACGTGGACCGCAACGGCACCACCTATCGTTACCCCTGTCAGGTGGCCGGGCCGATCGACATGGATGCCGGCCATGTGCGCGCCGGGCTGACCCGTCACGCGATGCGCATGTCCGACAGCGGCGCCTCGCTCTGGTCGCATCTCTGAACGCACCGCTTCACCGCCATACGAAAAAGGCCCGCCATCCGGCGGGCCTTTCGAGTCTTTGGCGATGCCCTCAGGCCGCCTGCGGCACCAATGCCCCGAAGAGGCGGGGGGCATCCCCCTCGCCCACCGTTTCGCCCAGCGCCTCGGCGGTGGCAGCCGAAAGCGTCCAGCCGAGATGACCGTGGCCGGTGTTGTAGAACACGCGGGGATGCCGGCCCGCGCCCACCTTCGGCATCATGTTCGGCATCATCGGCCGCAGCCCGGCCCAAGGCACGCAATGCTCGGTCGAAACGCCGGGAAACAGCCGCTCGACCCAGTCGACCAGCGGCTTTACCCGATCCGAACGGATGTCGCGGTTGAAGCCGTTGAACTCGGCCGTCCCCGCCACGCGGAACCGGTCCTCGCCCAGTCGCGAGGTGACGATCTTCGCCTTGTCGTCGAGCAGCGAGACATAGGGCGCGGCGGCCCGGCTCGACGCATCGCGCAGATTCACGGTGATCGAATACCCCTTCACCGGGTAGATGTTCACCCGGTCGCCAAGCTTCGCGGCGATCGCCCGCGAGCCGACGCCGGCGCAGACCACGACGCCGTCGAAGCGCTCGGGCTCGCCGGCAGTGACGGTGACGCCATCATCCGATGCACGCACATCCGTGATCTCGGTCCCCATCCGGAACCGCACGCCCTGCCCTGCCAGCCAATCGGCAAGACCGGTGGTGAACTTGTGGATGTCGCCGGTGGAATCGCTCTCGGTGACGAAGCCACCGGTGAGCGGCCCGGTCAGTTGCGGCACGCGCGCGCGCACCTCGTCGGGGCTCAGCTCGTCACGCCGCAGCCCGCCTTGCGCCAGGAGCTTGTTGACCCGCCGTCCATCGGCGAGGTCCTTCTCGGTCTGGTAGAAATGCACGATGGTGGCGGGCGAGAAGTCGAAATCGATCCCCGCCGTCTCGGCCATCTCGCGCATCCCGGCCCGCGCCGCGATGGCGAGCTTCGTGGTCGCGATGGTGTTGACCTCGTAGTTGCGGATCTGCCCGAGGAACTCGGCCATCCAGCTCAGCTTGTGCCACGACGGCTTGGGATTCACCGACAGCGGGGCATCGGGCTTCAGCAGCCACTTCGTGCCCTTGAGCACGGTGGCCCAGCGGTTCCAGACCTCGGCGTTCGAGGCCGAGAGTTGGCCACCATTGGCAAAGCTCGTCTCCATGGCAGCATAGCGCTGCCGGTCGAAGACGGTGACCTCGTGGCCCCGTTTCCACAGTGAATAGGCGGTGGTGACACCGGTGATCCCGGCGCCCAAGACGGCGTAATGCGGCATATGGCCTGCTCCAGCGCGCCCCTTCCGTCCCTGGTGCCTGAGAGCTTCGTCGCCCCCCGCATCATGCGGATCGCGACTTTCCCCTTCGGCGGGCCTCGCGGCCTCTCTCCGGATGTCATGCGGCCCAACCGGTCCTTTTGCCTGAGAGATCGCGGGGCGCGCGACTGCTCCTTCGGCGGCGGACCGTCCCGCTCTCTCCCGGCAGGACCGTTTCCTATAGGAAACATACGGCAAGCGGGATCGTTCCGCCAGAGCATACCGCACAGAATTCCCTCGGGTCGCGCGAAATGCGTGACATTTCCGCCGCCACGCTTGCAACTGCCCGGAATCGCGCCGATCCTCCGAGGCGACCCGGGCCGATGGATCGGCGACACGCCGCGCAGGGAGGAGGGCGAGGTGGAGAATCCGAAGAACCAGTTCAAGGCAGCCCTACGAGAGGGGCGCCAGCAGATCGGCCTGTGGAACATGATCACCGGGCCACTGGTGCCCGAGGCGTTGTCGGGGCTGGGATATGACTGGGTCGTGATCGACACCGAGCATTCGCCCACCGATGTCTCGGACGTGCTGCCGGCGCTGCAGGCGATGGCCGCCGAGCCCGGCACCTCGGCCGTGGTGCGGCCCGCTTGGAACGACCCGGTCCTGATCAAGCGGCTTCTGGATTTCGGCGCGCAGACGCTGCTCATTCCTTACGTGCAATCGGCCGAGGAGGCGCGCGCGGCCGTCGCCGCCACCCGCTACCCGCCGGTCGGCATGCGCGGCGTCGCCGGGCTGCACCGCGCGACGCGCTATGGCCGGATCGGCGACTACATGGCCCATGCGCATGAAGAGACCTGCGTGCTGGTACAGGTCGAGACCCGTGCCGCGCTCGACCGGCTGGAGGAGATCGCCGGGGTCGAGGGCGTCGACGGCGTGTTCATCGGCCCCGCCGACCTCGCCGCCAGCCTCGGACATCCGGGGCGGCAGGACCACCCGGAGGTCGTCGAGGCGATCATGGGCGCGATCGATCGGCTCGGCGCGATGGGCGTGCCGGCGGGCACCCTGACCCTCGACGACGCCTTCGCGCGCCGTTGCATGGAGCGCGGCACCCGCTTCACCGCGGTTGGCATCGACGCCTCGCTCATGCTGTCGGGCGCGCGCGATCTTCTGGCGCGGTTCCGCTAGAGCCCGCGCCAGAGCCTGAGCCGCGCCTGCAGGGCAGGCACCGCATCCGGCGCGGCAAGAAACGCCTCCGGCGCCATCAGTGACCATCCCTGCCCCTCGTCACCGAAGACGATCTCCGCCTGGGCCGCCGCCGCCATGCGCAGCACGTAGAACCAGACGAGGCCGGGGCGGGTGGCGCCGTCGAAGCTGCGCCGCCATAGCATCTCGGCCCGGCCCATCTCCAACCCCACTTCCTCGCGCATCTCGCGCGCCAGCGTCGCCTCTGGGCTCTCGTCGCCCTCGCGCCCGCCGCCCGGGAAATCCAGCGAACCGGGAAAGCTGATGTCGGGCCGGTCGTCGCGCCGGATCACGAGCAGGCGATCCCCTAGAAACAGCGCCGCCTTCGCGCCGTCGAAGCTTTCGCCGCCCCAAGCGGAACTGTATGATGTCGCCATGCCGTCCCTTTGCCGCGCCTGTCTCACTGCCTTCGACGAGGCGGGCAAACGCTGCCCCGCCTGCCGGTCCCCGCGCGTCACATCCCATCCGGAACTGTTCACGCTGTCCATCGCGCACATGGATTGCGACGCCTTCTTCGCCAGCGTCGAGAAGCGCGACAACCCCGATCTGGTCGACAAACCGGTGATCGTCGGCGGCGGCAGGCGCGGCGTCGTCTCGACCGCCTGCTATCTCGCCCGGATCAGGGGCGTGAAATCGGCGATGCCGATGTTCCAGGCGCTCAAGCTCTGCCCGGAGGCGGTGGTGGTGAAGCCGCGATTCGAGGCCTACACCGAGGCCTCGCGCGCGATCCGCGCGATGATGGAGGAGATGACCCCCGCGATCGAGCCGCTCTCGCTCGACGAGGCGTTTCTCGACCTCACCGGGACCGAGCGGCTGCATGGCGCGCCGCCCGCCGTGATGCTGGCGCGGCTGACGAAGCGGATGCAGGACGAGTTGGGCCTCACCGGCTCGATCGGGCTGTCGCACAACAAGTTCCTCGCCAAGATGGCCAGCGATTTCGACAAGCCGCGCGGCTTTTCGGTGATCGGCAAGGCGGAAACCCTCGACCTGCTGCGCCCCAAGCCGATCGGCCTGATCTGGGGCGTCGGGCCACAGGCGCAGGCTAGCCTCGACGCCGTCGGCATCCGCACCTTCGAGGACGTGCTGCGCTGGGAGCTGTCGGATCTGGTGCGGCGCTTCGGCGGATTGGGCGAGCGGATCTACCACCTCGCGCGCGGCGAGGATCGCAGGCGGGTCAGCCCGCACGAGCCGGTCAAGGGCATCTCAAACGAAACCACCTTCGAGGCCGACACCAAGGACCCCGAGATCCTCGACGGGCATATCTGGCGCATGGCCGAGAAGGTGTCGTCGCGCGCCAAGGCGAAGGACCTGGTGGGCCGCGTCGTCACGCTCAAGCTCAAGCGCGCCGATCACACGCTACTGACCCGCCGCGTCAGCCTGCGCGCACCGACCCAGATCGCCGACACGCTCTATCGCACCGCGCGCGGGCTGTTCGACGCGCGCGGCGAAAGCGGCGCCTACCGGCTCTTGGGCGTCGGGCTATCGGAGCTGTCGCCGGTGGCGACCGCGCCCTCCGAGGCGGATCTGCTCGATCCGGACCGCGCCGCGCGGGAGCGGGCCGAGCGGGCAGCGGACGCGATCCGCGCGCGATTCGGCGCCGAGGCGATTCTCAAGGGCCGAGCGCTGCGCTAGTTCTTCAGCACCATGCAGGAGGCGCCCGCCGCCCGCAGCTTCGCGCAGAGCGCTTCGGCCTGGGCCCGGCTTTCGCGACCGATCTGGGCGACATGGCGCTGCGCCGGCTGGCCCGGCAGCCGCGAACGGGTAAATGCCACCTGCTCGGAACCGATCACCCCGCCCGCCTGCCGCCGGAGCTGCGCCACCCGCTTCTCCACCGCGCCGCGCCCCGGCGCCGAGGCGAGGATCACGCCCCATGGCAGGATCGGCACCGTGACCCGGAACTGCGCGATGCTGCGCCCCTTGGCCTGTTCTTGGCAGGCATCGCGGAACGGCCGCCCCGACGCGAGCGTGAGATCGAGCTTTTCGGGCGGGGCATCGCGCCATTCCAGCGCCGCGTAGCCGGTGATCGCCTGCACATAGGCCTCGGTCTCGTTGGGCAGCCAGTCATTTCCGGCGAGGAACTTCTCGGCCCGGGCCTCGCCCGCGTTATAGGCGACGGCGGCAAGGCCGAGACTGCCGAAACGATCAGTCAGTTCCGCCAAATAAGCGGCCGAGGCGGCCAGCGCCTGAACCGGGTCGAACGGATCGGCCAAGCCGCGCAGCTTCGCGGTGCCGGGCATGAACTGCGCGATGCCCAGCGCCCCCGCCGGGCTCACCGCGCCCGCGTCGAACAGGCTCTCGCGCCACAGCAGCCGCGCGAAGAAGCCCACGTCGAGCGCGTTGCGCTCCGCGAAGGTCTCGATCGCGGCGCAGACATCGGGGATGTAGCTGTCGAGCGCGATGCAGGGGCCACCCGGCAGGCAGCGCCGTTCGGATGCCTGCACGATCCTTTCCTGCGCCATCAGCGGCGCGGCGGACCAACCGGCCCAGAACACGAGGCAAAACAGGATACGGATCATGCGGCCCAGTCTTGCGGGATTCGCGCGCCGAGAGAAATCAACTTCGCGTCTCAGCCGGGTGTCAGTGGAAATACCAGCGGGATCACCAGCACCGCGGCCGCGCCAACGATCAGGTTCATCGGCACGCCGATTCTCAGGAAATCCGCGAACCGGTAATCGCCGGCGCCATAGACCAACGTGTTGGTCTGGTAGCCCACCGGCGTGGCGAAGCTGGCCGAGGCCCCCATCATCACCGCGACCACCAGCGGCCGCGGGTCGATTCCCGTCTGCTGGCCCAGCGCCACGGCGATCGGCGTGACCACCACCGCCACGGCGTTGTTGGTCACCGTCTCGGTCAGGATCGAGGTCAGCGCGTAGAGCGCGGCCAGCAGCACGATCGGCGGCAGCTCTTCGAGCCAGGGCGCCAGCGTCTCGACAATCAGCGCAACCGTTCCGGTGTCTTCCAGCCCGATGCCGATGATCAACATGGCGAGAATCAGCACGATGATGCCCGCATCGATCGAGCCCCATGCCTCGTCATTGTCGATGCAGCGGCACAGCAGGATCGCCGCCACCGCGCCTAGCGCCAGGAGCGCGATCGGCGCCACCTCGAAGGCCGCGAGACCGACCACCATGAGCAGCGCCAGCAGCGCCAGAGGCGCGCGCCGCCGCCTGTAGGCGCGGCCCGAGGGGCGGGTGACCGAAACCAGTTCGTTGCCCTGCGCCAACCGGTCGAGCCCTTCGGCCGTGCCTTCGAGCAGCAGCTTGTCGGCGGGGCGAAGCCGGGCCGAGCCCAGATCGGGACCTGGAACGTGCCCCTGCCGATGCGCGCCGAGCACCCTGAGACCGTAGCGATAGCCGACGGAGAGCTGTGAGACGGTGTCTCGTGGGCTGCCATGGGCCGGCGTCACCATCGCCTCGGCCACGAGCAAATCCTCGTCGCCGACCCGGGCGCCGGTGCCGCGCCTGAGGCCGACCACCACCCCCGGCAGGGCCCGCAACGTCAGGATCTCGGACGTGGTGGCGATCGCCACGAAGATGTCACCCGCCGCGACCACGTGATCCTCGAGCCCCGAACGGCGCAGCCGCGCGCCCTCGCGCCGGGCGGTGATCCGGATGCCCGGCCGCGTCAGATCCGCAACCTCCGACAACGGCTTGCCGATGCCTGCATGGCCTTCGAGAAGGCGGACCTCGGTCAGGAACGTCGTCTCCGCGACCCCCGCATCACCGCGCGCGCGCCGGTCGGGCAAGAGCCAGGGCCCCAGCAGCGCCAGCGCCACACCGCCCACGGCGGCCACGGCGAATCCGACCGGCGCGATCTCGAAGATCCGGAACGTCTCGAGCCCGTGCTCGGCCGCGACCCCCGCCACGAGGATGTTGGTCGAACTGCCGATCAGCGTCAGCGTGCCGCCCAGCACCGCCGCATAGGAGAGCGGGATCAGCAGCCGCGTCTCGGCGATACCGAGGCTGCGTGCCAGGCGGATGATGACCGGGATCAGAATCAGCACCACGGGAGTGTTGTTGACGATGCCCGATGCGAGCAGCGTCGCCCCGAGAAACACCCCCAGCGCCACGGCGGGACGGGTCTCGGCCCTAGCGATGACGAGCGCCGCGAGCGCGTCGAGAAGCCCGGTACGCACCAGCGCGCCGGAGATCACGAACATCGCCGCGATGGTGATCGGCGCCGGGTTCGAGAACACCTCCAGCACCCGATCGGCCGGGGTCAGCCCCAACATCACGAACAGCGCCGCGGCGCCGGCGGCCGTGACGTCCGGGGGATAGCGTTCGATCAGGAAAGCCACGAAGAGCAAGGCGAGCGCCAGCAGCGCCACGATGGGCTGAAGCTCCGCGGGTATGAGTGGCAAGTCCGATCCTCCGGGGTCCTGGGCCGGGTCATGCCGGTGCCTGCCGGTCAACCGGCACCGCGCGAGGAGGTTCCGCGTCTCTACTCTGCCGCGAGCTGCCCGGAGCCCGCGGCTCCGATCACCGCGATCTCGGCGATCACCCCCGACAGACGCGCCCGGAATGCCTCGAACCCCGAATGCGGTTCGATTCGCGCCTCGTCCATGTAAAGCGAGCGATCGATCTCGATCTGCACCGCGTGCTGGCGCCGCGAGGGACGGCCATATGTCTGAGTAACATAGGCGCCGGCGAAGGGCGTGTTGCGCGCCACCCTGAGGCCGGCAGCGGTGAAGGCGGCTTCGATCCGCGCCATCACCCGCGGCGCCGCGGCGGCGCCGTAGCGGTCGCCCAGCACCACATGCGGGCGCGGCCGGCCACGCGTGCCGGCCAGTTCGATCGCCTCATGCGGCATCGAGTGGCAATCGATCAGGATCGACTCGCCGAACTGTTCCAGGCTTTCGGCCAGGAGCGACTGCAGGGCGGCGTGGTAGGGGATCCAGCCGGTGTCGAGCCGCTCGCGCGCCTCGTCGAGGCCGATCTTGCCGGAATAGATCGCCCGGCCGCCAGCGACGACGCGGGGAATCACCCCCAGCCCGCTGGCGACGCGCGGGTTGTGCGCGCGTCGCACCACCCCCTCGACCAGCGCCGGATCGAGCTCGTCGGCGGCGCGATTCAGATCGACCCAGGCGCGCGGCACCCGCGCCGCCAGAAGCGGCGCGCCGTGCTCCGGCGCCGCCGCGAAAAGCTGGTCGACGAAGGCATCCTCGGAGGAGCGGATCAGCCGCGCATCAAGCCCGGTACGGGCCAGAAGCGACTTGGGATAATCACGCCCGGAATGGGGCGAGGCGAAGACGACGCAGCTGGTACGCGCCGCCGGTCGGGTCAGGTCGAAGGCGGCCATGCGCATGAACTCCGGGGGGCTCCGAGGGAAAGGATAGCTTGGAAACTTCTTCGGCCAAAACCCCTTGAACCCCTCCGCCGTTCCCCGTATAGCACCGCTCACCCGACGACGAACGGTGACCCGCAAGGGTCGCGGGACGTCTGACGGCCAGGGCGGTTAGCTCAGCGGTAGAGCACTTCGTTGACATCGAAGGGGTCACAAGTTCGAACCTTGTACCGCCCACCACGGATTTCACCGGCCCCCAACTTCGGGGGCCGAATTTTGCAACCACGGCGCAATCGCCGCGCCGCGACAAGGAGAGAGCACCATGAAGGTCGCCAACTCGCTTCGTTCGCTCAAGCAGCGCCATCGCGATTGCCGCGTCGTGCGCCGCAAGGGCCGCGTCTACGTCATCAACAAGACGCAGCGCCGCTTCAAGGCCCGCCAGGGCTGAAGCCGGCGATCCGCTCCCGCAGCGGATACAGGGATCAGGGGCCGCCTCCGAAAGGAGGCGGCCCTTTCCTTTTGTCGCATTCGAAGCTCCATCGTAACGTAGGAAGCCCGGCTTCGCCGCGAAGCTGAGGGGCCTCCCGGCGGAAGCGCCCCCCCTGCGAGAGGGAGGGGCCGCGCCTCAGGGATTGACGATATCGGTGACGGAATCGGCAAGAAGCCGCACCACCGTCGCCTCGTCGAGATAGCCCGTCGCCTCGATCTCGCGCGCTCGCTGGTAGCGCCGGATCGCCCGGCGGGTGGCCTCATCGAAGCTACCATCCACCTCGCCGGGCTCCAGCCCTTGCGCGTCGAGCCGCTGCTCCACCAGGCGCGCCGTCAGCGCGTTGAGCCCGAGATCGCGCTCGACCTGCTCGGCCGCGGCGCGGGCGTCGCTCTGCGCGACCTCCTGGCGCAGCGCCGCGATCTTCGCCTCGGCCTCCTCCTTGAAGCTGCCCTCGGGATAGGCGCGCTGGTAATCGCGATAAGCCTCGATCGTGTCGGCCTCGCGGGCCCTGTCCCAGGCGGCGCGGTCCTCGGCCTGCGCGGCCCGGCGCTTTTCCTCCTCGATCAATGCCAGCCGGTCGGCCGCCGTCTCGGCAAAGAGCCCGTCCGGGTAGCGGTCGAGATAGGCCCTGAGCCCCGGCTCGTCGCCCCGGGCGCCAGTTTCATCCCAGAAGGACCGGTCGGCGCGGGCCGCCTGCTCGCGCTGCCGCTCGGCCTCGGCCTCGAGTTCGGCGGCGCGCCGCGCGGCCTGCGCGTCGATTCGGCTGATCTGCTCCGGCGTCAGATAGGAGGTCTGGGAGAACCCGTTCTGCTGCTGCCAGTTGCTGATCGCCTGACGGGTGCCGGGACCAAAGATGCCGTCGATGCCACGGGTGTTGAAATCGAGCAGGCTCAGGCTGCGCTGGATGTCGCGGCGCTGGTCGCGGCTGAGGCCGATCGCCTCCTCGGCCAATCGCGCATCGCGATCGGGTTCGGCGATGATCTCGGCGATGGCGGCCTCGGCGGCTTCGGCATTGGCGCCGCGCGGGTAGCGCGCGAGGTAGTCGCGATAGGCCTCGATCGTGCCCAGCGCCACCGTGCCGCGCCAAAGGGCCGCCTCGGCCGCGGGATCGGCCTCCGGCGTGGCGACCGTGGGCGTTTCGGGCCGTTCGGGCATGAAGATGCGGGCGCGCGGCAGGTAGCCCTGCGCCTCCAGCTCCTCGGCCTCGCGAATTGCGGCGCTGAGATCGCCGCGTGGCTCGGCCAGCGGGCCCTGCATGAACCGCGCCACGGCGCGGGGGCTGCCGGTCAGCACCGTGACACCTTGCGGAATCTCCAGCGCGCCCAGCCCCTCGCCGACCCACGGGTCGAAGGAGTTGGAGCCGTCCGGCTCGACCGCGATCAGCAGCAGCGACCGCCCCGGCGCCTCGGCCAGCGCCCGCAGCACCCCCTCGACCGGCAGCGCCGCAGCACCAGGGTTCAAGAGCCCCGGCCCCTCAGCCTCGGCGGTGAGGAACCAGCTGCGCGCGCCATCCGTGGCGAAGCGACCCGAGAGCGCCACCACCAGACGGTTCGCCTCCGGCACCCGTTCGAGCCAGTCTCGGGCGATGTCGGCGGTGCTTCCAGCCCGGCCGTTGGGCAGCGCGAAGACCTCGAATCCCAGCCCGCGCAGTTCGTCGGCTGCTTCGATGATCTCGGTCCCGCGCGACAGCCGTCCCAGCGTCTCGTAGCGCTCGGTCCCCAGAAGCAGCGCCGCATCCTGCGCCAGCGCCGCGCCGGCCCAGAAAATGAGCGCGGTGCTCGTCAACAGATGGCGCATTCGGGGCTCCTCCTTGTTCTTTCGCGTTCGTTCGCGCGGCCAGACTGGCCCGACCGGGCCGCGTCATCAAATAGCAACTTCGTGGTGGCGGGTCGAAAAGGGACCCCGACACGGAAAAGGGAGACGGGTTTCCCCGCCTCCCTTCCCGGAATGCAACCGATCGAGGGAGATCAGTTGAACGAATAGACGATCGACACGCCAAGGGTGTTGTCGGTGTCGTCGTCACCGGGCGCCGGGTCGGTGCGGTACTCGGTGAACAGGTTGGTGCGCATCGCGAGCGCGTTGTTCATCGCGACGGTGACGCCCAGATCGTTGGTGACATAGGTGTCGGCGTCGGAGGCGATCACGTCGGTGTCGTTGGTGATGAACAGGTCCGGCGAAATCCGGTTGAAGTAGTTCGACGACACGGACAGCGCGGCCTCGTCGATCTCTTCGCCCTCGGCGGTCTCGAGGTAGCGGTAGCCCGGACCGGCCTGGATCGACCACTGCACGTCGGGGGTGTTGAACACGCGGTAGCCCACGCCGACGCCGACGAAGGCGTCGGTTTCGAAGGTGTCGTCCTCGTCATAGGCCACGACCGCGGTGCCGAAGCCGTAGAAGGTGTCCGAGAAGTCGCGGGTGTAGTCGTAGCCGGCGAGCAGACGGTTCAGGTCGTCCTCTTCCTCTTCGGCGTCGAAGTAGGAGTAGCTCAGCTTGACCTCGTGGCCGTTGACGCCGTCGAAGAAGCCGAAGCGGGCACCGAGGCCGAGGGTCGCGGTGTCGTCATTGCCGCTGGTGGCGGTGCCGCGGGCCGAGATCGAGCCGGTGAAACCGAGTTCACGGCCTTCGTTGCCAAAGGTCGGGTCTTCGACTTCGAAGTCGTCCTCGATGTCCTCGTCGAGATCCTCCAGCGTGTCGTCGAGCTGGTTCTCGGAGCTGAAGACCGGGCTGTTGACGTCGTCGAAGTTCTGAGCGGCGGCGGCAGTGCCCATCAGGCCGAGGATGGTCGAGGCCATCAGCAGTTTGTAAGTGGCAGTCATTTCATTGTCCTTTCGGTTCCAGAGGCCGGCCTGTGACCGGTTCCGTTGCGGGTTCCATGGTCGCTGAACGCGGCCTTCGCAAATCCGATCCCCTCCTGCAACCGAAGGCACACGAGAGGGGCATTTTTGCAACACGACATCGTTCCGCCCCCTTCGCTCCGGAATATGAACCGGCCCGACGCAGGGTCAAACACAATTAACGTTACGGAATGCAGCACGGCCTCGGCCGGAGTGAGGCTGTTGCAAATTGGCAACTCATTGGTGACCAGCTAGGGTCAGCGCTGCCCATAGAGACGGAAATAGGCCCAGTCGGGCAGGAACTGACCGCTGCGCATCAGCAGGGAGGTGCCATAGGGAAAGTTCATCTTGAACCGGTCCGAGCTCATATGCTCGAACATCTCGCGCGCCGCGCGGGCGGGCTCCATCGCGAAGGGAGCGGGCGCGTCCGAGCGCTCACCTAGGCGGGTGCGCATCGCGCCCGGGTTGACGAGCTGAACCTCGACCCCGCTGCCTCTCAGATCATGGTGCAGCGACTCGGCCAGATGCATCACCGCCGCCTTGGAAGCGCCGTAGCCCACCGATCGTGGCAATCCACGGAACCCGCTCAGCGCCCCGGTCAGCACGACATGGCCGCGTCCCCGCGATAGCATCCCCGGCAGCACGGCGCCGACGATCCGGGCGGGGCCGATGTAATTGACCGCCGCCATCTCCTCGAGCCGGGCCTCGTCCCAGTCACGCGCGCTCATCGGCCAGCAGGTCCCCACGAGGCAGGCCACCCCGTCGATCTCGCCTGCGTCCGACGCGGCCGCCTGCACCGCCTTGGCATCGGTGACGTCGAGCGGCAGCACCGTGGCACGGCCCGGCAACGCCGCCGCGAGCGCCTCGAGCCGATCGCGCCCGCGCGCGCTCAAGACAAGTTCCACGCCCGACCGGCTCAGGCAGAAGGCAAGCTCGCGCCCCAGCCCTTCGCTCGCGCCGACCAGCCAGTACCGCTTGCCTTGCCAGTCCCGCACCTGCCCTGCCCTCCATCCTATGCGTCGCCAAGACAACCGGGCCGCCGCGTAGCGGTTCCGGCAGCCTCGGACCCCGGTTCCGGCCCCGCACCGCACAACACCTGTTCGTGCACGAGGCTGACGCAACGCGATATTCGGACCTAGATGTCGGCGATCCGCAGCAACCGAGGAGCGATCATGGGACGTCTGCAGAACGGCGAATGGCAGGATGTCTGGTACGACACGAAATCGACCGGCGGCAAATTCGAGCGCACGACCACCAAGTTCCGCAACTGGATCACGCCCGATGGCCGCCCCGGCCCCACGGGCGAGGGCGGTTTCGAAGCCGAATCCGGCCGTTATCACCTGTTCGTCTCCTATGCCTGTCCCTGGGCACACCGGGCGCTGATCTTTCGCGCCCTGAAGGGGCTCGATGCGCATATCGATGTCAGCATCGTGCATCCCGAAATGCTGTCGGATGGCTGGGAATTCCGCACCGATTTCGCCGGCGCCACCGGCGATCGCCTGTTCGGCCTGCCTTTCCTGCGCGATATCTATACCCGTGCCGATCCAAAGATCTCCGGCCGGGTCACGGTGCCGGTGTTGTGGGACAAGCAGCGCGACACAATCGTCTCGAACGAGAGCGCCGAGATCATCCGAATGCTGAACGGCGCCTTCGACGAGATCACCGGCAATCGCGACGATTACTGGCCGGAGGCGCTGCGCGACGGCATCGAAGAGGTCAACGAGCGCGTCTATCACACGGTCAATAACGGCGTGTACAAGGCGGGCTTCGCCACCTCGCAGGAGGCCTATGACGAGGCGGTGGAAGACCTGTTCGACAGCCTCGATTGGCTCGAGGCGCGGCTGTCCGAGAACCGCTATCTCATGGGGGATCGGATCACCGAGGCCGATTGGCGGCTGTTTACCACGCTGATACGCTTCGACACGGTCTATCACGGGCATTTCAAGTGCAACCGCGCCAAGCTCGTCGAATACCCGAACCTGTGGGGCTACACGCGGGAACTCTACCAGTGGCCCGGCGTCGCCCCGACGGTGCATTTCGGCCATATCACGCATCACTACCATTACAGCCACGAGACGATTAACCCGCACCGCATCGTGCCGATCGGCCCGGATCTCGACCTGATGGCGCCGCATGGGCGCGACGAGATCGGCGCACGCGACGCCGCCTGAGCCGCCTGTCTTCGCCTCAAGCCCTCCAACCGCCCCGTTCCGCTTGTGAACCGGGCGGTTTTCGGTTTGAACCGCCGCCATGAGCACGCAAAGCCCCACCACCTGGATCACCATCTGCGACACCTGCAAGCGCGAGGGCTGGGACGAAACCTCCGGCGCGACCGATGGTGAACGCCTCGCCAACCTCGTCGAGCAGGCGGCCGAGGGCCTGCCGGTGCGCACCCGCCGCACCTCCTGCCTGATGGGCTGCCAACAAGGCTGCAACGTCGCGGTGCAGGCAGCGGGCAAGCTGAACTACACGTTGGGCCGGTTCGAGGTTTCCGAGGAAGCCGCGCGCGGCATCGTCGACTGGGCGGTGCTGCATGGCGAGAGCGCGACGGGCCAGGTGCCCTACAGGACATGGCCGCAGGCGGTGAAGGGGCATTTCGTGACCCGCCATCCGCCGCTGCCGGACGCCGAATGAGCGACGCGACCCTGACGAGCCGCGATCATGGCGGCGGCCTCGACGCGGCAATCGCCCGGCATGGCGGCACGCGCGAGGGCTGGCTCGACCTCTCGACCGGCATCAACCCGGTGCCTTACCCGGTAGGCGCCCTGCCCTTCGACGCCTGGACCGCGCTGCCAGACCGGGCCGCGCAGGACCGGCTGGTCGCCGCCGCGCGCCGGTTCTGGCGGGTGCCGGAGGGCGCCGCGATCCTAGCCGCGCCCGGGGCCTCGGCGCTGATCGCGCGGCTGCCGCGCCTTGCGCCGACCGGCGCGGTGCGCATCCCCGGCCCCACCTATAACGAGCACGAGGCGGCCTTTGCCGCCGCCGGCTGGAAGATCACCACCCGCTCGGCCAAGGCACAGGTGGCGGTGCACCCCAACAACCCCGATGGCCGAATCTGGCAGGCCTCGGAGATCACCGCCGGTTTCGCCGTGATCGACGAAAGCTTCTGCGACATCCGTCCCGACGCGTCTCTCGTGGCCCTTGCGGGGCGCCCCGGCACGGTGGTGCTCAAGAGCTTCGGCAAGTTCTGGGGTCTCGCCGGGCTGCGCCTCGGCTTCGCCATCGCCGAGCCCGCGCTGATCGAGGCGCTGGCTGAGAGCCTCGGGCCTTGGCCCGTCTCCGGACCGGCGCTGGCCATCGGCGCGCGGGCGCTCGAGGATCAGGGCTGGGCCAGGACGACACGCGAACGGCTGAGGTCGGACGCGGCGCGGCTCGACGCGATGCTGACTGCCCGGGGGGCGAGCGTCGCCGGAGGCACCGACCTGTTCCGCCTTTATGAGGTGGAGGACGCGGCGGCCTGGCAGGAACGGCTGGCCCGTGGCCATGTCTGGAGCCGGATTTTCCCGTGGTCGGCCACGCATCTGCGGCTCGGCCTGCCCGCCCCCGATCGCTGGGGGCAGATCGAGGCCGCGCTGTGAGCCTCTGGCTGCTGATCGCCATGGCGCTCGATGCGGTGTTCGGCGAGCCCGAGGAGATCTGGAGCCGGGTGCCGCACCCGGCGGTGCTGATGGGGCGGGTGGTTGGCTGGTTCGATCGCAGCCTCAACACCGGCGGCCCGGCGCGCGGGCGCGGCGTGCTGACCTGCGCGGCGCTGGTGTTCGGCGCCTATTCGCTGGGCGAGGCGCTGGCTGCCCTGCCCGGCCCCTTTGCCGAGATCCTCGTCATGGCGATCCTGCTCGCGCAGCGCAGCCTCGTCGATCACGTTCGCGCCGTGGCCACCGGCCTACGGCAATCGCTCGCCGAGGGGCGCCGCACGGTTTCGATGATCGTCGGGCGCGACACGGCCGCGATGGACGAGGCGGCCGTGGCCCGCGCCGCGATCGAGAGCGCCGCCGAGAACCTCTCCGACGGCGTCACCGCCCCGGCCTTCTGGTTCCTGATCGGCGGGCTGCCGGGGCTGCTGATCTACAAGATCGTCAACACCGCCGATTCGATGATCGGCTACCGCACGCCGCGCCATGAGGGCTTCGGCTGGGCCTCTGCCCGGCTCGACGACGTGATGAACTGGATCCCCGCGCGCCTGACCGCGCTGCTGATCTGGCTGGTCTCGGGGCGCCCCGGCCCTTGGCGCGAGATTTCGGCCGATGCCCGGCTGCACCGATCCCCCAACGCTGGCTGGCCCGAGGCGGCGATGGCGCGTGCGCTGGGCGTGGCGCTGTCGGGCCCGCGCGCCTATCACGGCCGAATGCAGGACTTCCCCTGGGTCCATCCACAAGGCCTGCGCGAGATCGGCGCGGCAGCGGTCGAGGCCGCCTGCGCCATGCTGTGGAAGGCATGGGCGGCGGGACTTTGCGTGGTGATCGTGCTGGCGTGGACGTGAGTTGCCCCCGCCGGTGGCCGCTGTCAGGCTCCGCCGCGACCCGCAATTGTCAGGACATTTACATATGCGCCATACCGCCCGTCTCGCCGCCCCGCTGATCCTCGCGGCCCTGCCCGCCTTCGCGCAGGCCCAGGAAGCCACCGGCCCCAAGCCGCCCTGTGGCGGCGATTTCGGCGCCTGGGTCGAAGGGGTGAAGGCCGAGGCCGCCGCGATGGGCCATGCGCCTGATACGGTGAACATCTTCTTCTCGGGCGTGCGCCCCGACCAGTCGGTGCTGCAGGCCGACCGCGCGCAGGGCGTGTTCCAGCGCGATTTCATCGACTTCTCGCGCCGGCTGATCTCGGAGAACCGCATCGCCAATGGCCGCGCCAACGCCGAGAAATACGATTCGACCTTCGACCGGATCGAGGCCGACTACGGCGTGCCGCGTGGCGTGCTGCTGGCCTTTTGGGCCTTCGAGACCGATTACGGCGCGGTGCAGGGCGACTTCAACACCGCCAACGCGCTGGCGACGCTGGCGCATGACTGCCGCCGCCCCGAGCTGTTCCGCCCGCAACTCCTCGCTGCCGTGGAGCTCTATGCGCAGGGCGGCATCGACCCCGCCTCGACCACCGGCGCCTGGGCGGGCGAGATCGGTCAGGTGCAGATGCTGCCCGAGGACATCATCGAGAACGGCATGGATGGCGACGGCGATGGCCGCGTCGACCTGAAGGGCTCGGCCCGCGACGCGCTGCTGTCGGGCGGCAAGATGCTCTCGAGCCTTGGCTGGCGCGCGGGCGAGCCCTGGCTCCAGGAAATCACCTTGCCCGAGACGCTCGACTGGAGCCTGACCGGGCTCGATACGCAGCGGCCCGTCTCGGAATGGCAGGCGCTCGGCGTTTCGGCGCGCAATGGCGATCTCGGCTCCGCCGATCTGCCCGCCTCGGTGCTGCTGCCGATGGGCAAGGACGGCCCCGCCTTCCTCGCCTATCCGAACTTCCGGGTCTATTTCGAATGGAACCAGAGCCTCGTCTACGTCACCACCGCCGCCTATTTCGCCAACCGGCTCGAGGGCGCACCGGTCTATGACGCGGGTAACCCGGCCCCGGGCCTCTCGGGCGAGCAGATGGTCCGGTTGCAGGAAAAGCTGCAGGCGCGCGGCTACGACGTGGGCGGCGCCGACGGCATTCTGGGCGAGATGACCCGGCAGGCGGTGCAGGCT
Source organism: Limimaricola soesokkakensis (assembly GCF_900172345.1). Lineage (GTDB taxonomy): Bacteria > Pseudomonadota > Alphaproteobacteria > Rhodobacterales > Rhodobacteraceae > Limimaricola > Limimaricola soesokkakensis. Next base: position 520,031 of record NZ_FWFY01000002.1, on the reverse strand, counting down.
GAACAGCAGCGGCTGGGCCTGCCCGCCGATGCCTGGCCGACCCCAGCGCTACTCGAAGCGCTCTGAGGCGCGAAGGAAACGCCCGGGAACCTTCCAGCCCGGGAAGGGCGTTGCGGGGGCAAGTCTCCAACGAAGGGGAGCCCCCGCGATGGCCCAGGCCCAACTCTACCGCATGTCGATGCCCAAGCATCACTGCCCCTTCGGGCAGAAATCCCTGCACCTTCTGAAATCAAAGGGATACGAAGTCGAGGATCACGAACTGACCACGCGCGAGGCGACCGACGCCTTCATGCGCGAGCACGACGTGAAGACGACGCCTCAGGCCTTCATCGATGGCAAGCGCATCGGTGGCTACGACGATCTGCGCGCGCATTTCGACATGAAACCCGCCAAGCCCGAGGGCACGACCTACCAGCCGGTGATCGCGATCTTCGGCATGGGGCTGGCGCTCGCCATCGCGGTGACATGGGTGGCGCTGGGCAGCTTCCTCGCTTGGCAGACCATCGGCTGGTTCATCTCGATCTCAATGTGCCTGCTGGCGCTGCAGAAGCTGCGTGACGTGGAGAGTTTCACCAACGGGTTTCTCAATTATGATCTGCTGGCGCAGCGCTGGGTGCCCTATGCCTATGTCTATCCCTGGGCCGAGGGGATCGCGGGGGTGCTGATGACGGCGCTGCTGCTGACCTGGTTCTCGGCGCCGCTGGCGCTGTTCATCGGCACGGTCGGCGCGATCTCGGTCATCAAGGCCGTCTGGATCGACAAGCGCGAGTTGAAATGCGCCTGTGTCGGCGGCGACAGCAACGTGCCCTTGGGGTTCATCTCGCTCACCGAGAACGTGATGATGGCCGGGATGGGCCTGTGGATGCTGATCCGGCTGCTGCTCTGAGCCTTTACAATTCCGCAGCCGATGCACATTATATCGGCCATACGGTAGCGATCGGTCGATGATGTCTCATCCCTGATCAGGGCCCCGCAGAGTTGCCGCTCTGCGGGGTTTCTCTTTGCCGGGATTACTTCCCGACCCAGAGACGGACGGCAGTCAGCGCCAGCGTTGCCACTGCGACGACCACCATCCACTTACGGTAGCTGGCTTCGGTCAATGCATATCACCTCCCCTCGCCGCGAAGTGTCGCGGCAAGAGGAAGTCTTGCCAAATACGGCGAATTATCTCAAGTGTTCTTGTTTGGTTCTTCAATCACGAGTTGCTTCGTCCCCGAAGCAACCAGTCAGGCGACCATCTGCTCGGCCTTGCGCAGATCCACCGAGACGAGCTGGCTCACACCCTGTTCGCCCATGGTGACGCCATAGAGCCGGTCCATCCGCGCCATCGTCACCGCGTGGTGGGTGATGATCAGGAAACGGGTGTCGGTGCGGCGGGTCATCTCGTCGAGCAGGTCGCAGAACCGGGTGACGTTCGCGTCGTCGAGCGGCGCATCGACCTCGTCGAGCACGCAGATCGGCGCCGGATTGGCGAGGAACACCGCGAAGATCAGCGCCAGCGCGGTCAGCGTCTGTTCGCCGCCCGACAGCAGCGACAGCACCGAGAGCTTCTTGCCTGGCGGCTGGCACAGGATTTCGAGCCCGGCTTCGAGCGGGTCGTCGCTCTCGACCAGAGTGAGCCGCGCCTCGCCGCCGCCGAACAGATGCGTGAACAGCGTGCCGAAGTTCTCGTTGACCTGGCTGAACGCGGCAAGCAGCCGCTCGCGCCCCTCGCGATTGAGGCTGCCGATGCCCTGACGAAGGGCGCGGATCGCCTCTTCGAGATCGGCCTTCTCGGCGACGAGGCCGTCATGCTCGGTGCGGATCGCCTCGGCATCCTCCTCGGCGCGCAGGTTGACCGAGCCCAGCGCGTCGCGCTGACGGCGCAGCTGCGCGACCTTGGCCTCGACCTCCTCGGTGGGCGGCGGCGCGAGCGCGCCGATCTCCAGCGTTTCGAACAGCGCCTCGGGCGTGGTCTCCAGCGTCTCCTCGATCCGTTCCGCCGCCTGGGTCGCGGCGGTGCGGGCGGCCTCGGCGCGCGCCTCGGAGGCGGCGCGACGCTCGCGCGCCTCGGAGGCGGCGCGCTCGGCGGCGCGTTCGGCGGCCTGCGCATCCGAAAGCGCGCCCTCGGCCGTACGCAGCGCCTCGGCGGCGGCGTCGCGCCGCGCCTCGGCCTCGGCAATGCCCGCATCCAGCGTGCGCCGCTCGGCAAAGATCGCCTCGGGCCGCTCGCGGGCGCGCTCCAGCTCCGCCTCGGTCTCGCTACGGCGCGCGGTCAACTCGCCAACCCGGCCCCGCGCGGTCTCGGCGCGCTGACGCCAGCCGTCGAGCTCGCGCGCCACCGCTTCGGCGCGCCGCGCCCGGGCCTCGCCGTTGCGGCGGATCTCGTCGGCTTCGGAGCGGCGGGTGATCATGGTGATCCGCGCCGCCTCGACCAGCTGGCGGCCCTGTTCCACGGCCTCGCGCGCCGCGTCGAGATCATCCAGATCACGCAGCCCGGCCTCGGCCTCGACCAGCGCCTCGCGCCCGGCACGGCCCTCGGCCTCGTGCCGGCCCATCGCCTCGCTCGCGGCATCGCGGCGGGTCTGGGCGCGGCCCTTCTCGCCCTCGGCACGGCTGAGCGCGCGCGCGGCCTCCGAAAGCGCCGTCTCGGCGGCGCGGCGGGCGCTGCGGGCGCGGGCGTCGACCTCCTTCGCGCGCTCCAGCGCGGCCGCGGCGTCGGCATGGCGCTCGGTCAGCTCCTCCAGCTTCGCCTCGATCACCTCCAGTTCACCGCGCAGCGCCGCGAGTCGGTTCATCTGCTCCAGCCGCAGCGCCGCCGCCGAGGGCGCGTCTTCGGCCCCGGCGCGGTAGCCGTCCCAGCGCCACAGATCGCCCTCGCGGCTGACTAGGCGCTGACCGGGCTTCAGGCGCCCTTGCAGCGCCGCGCCCCGATCGCGCGCGACCACGCCGACCTGCGCCAGTCGGCGGCCCAGCAGGCCCGGTGCATGGACGAGGTCCGCCAAAGGCTCGGCGCCATCGGGCAGCGGCTGGTCGGCGTCGTAGCCGGGCAACTCGGCCCAGCCGGTCGTGCCGCGCGCATCGACCACGGGAGCCTTCAACTCGTCGCCCAGCGCCGCGCCCAGCGCCTTTTCGAAGCCCGGCTTGACCTTCAGCAGGTCGAGAAGCTGCTGGCCCTTGCCGTCGCTGCGCTCGACCAGGCGCGCCAGACCAGCGACCTCGGCGCGCAGCGCCTTGGCCTCGCCCTCGACGCCCGCGCGGGCGGCCCGTGCCTCGGCCTCGTCGGATTGCGCCTGCGCGCGCTCCGTCTCGGCCCGGGCCAGATCGGCCTCGGCGGCCTCGGCCGCGACCTTTGCCTGGGTCTCGGCCTCGACGGCCGCGGCCAGCACGGTTTCGGCCTGTGACGCGGCGGTGCCGGCGGCGTCGAGCTGGGCCTTCGTCTGCGTCGCCGCCTCGGCGCTCTTGGCGATACGGGTCCGGGCCTCCGCCACCAACCGCTGCGCCGATTGATGCCGCGCCGCGAGCCGGGCGGTGTCCTCGGTGCGCTGGCCTTGGGCATGCTCTGCCTCGGACAGGATCTCGCCCGCCTCGCGGGCCACCGCCTCGACCTGCGCCAGCCGCGCCTCGTGCCCCTGCCCGGCCTGAGCCAGCTCCGCCGCCTCGGCCTCGAGCGCGCGCATCGTCTCGCCCGCGTCGCGGTCGAGCACGCTTTCGCGTTCCATGTCGCGGTCGAGCTGTTCGATCCGCGCGCCCAGGGCCCGGATCGCTCCCCGCGCCCGCTTTTCCTGATCGAGCAGCCGATCCCGCTCGGCCTCTTGGCGGTTCAGCACGGCGGCGGCGATCGTCGCCTCCTCGCGCAGGGGCGGCAACGCGGCCTCGGCGGCGGCGCGCGCCTCGACCGCGCGGGCGGCGAGCCCGTCGGCCCGGGCGGCGGCCTGCGCCATCTCGCGCAGCTCCTCCTCGGCGGCGCGGCGCATCGTCTCGGAGGCGTTCCAGCGCAGCCACAACAACAATCCCTCGGCCGCGCGCAGCGCCGTGCCGATCTCGCGGTAGCGCGCCGCCGTGCGGGCCTGCCGCGCCAGCGTCGCGAGCTGCGCCGCCTGGCTCTCGACCACGTCGTCGACGCGGGACAGGTTCTGCTCGGCCCCGCGCAGCTTAAGCTCGGCCTCGTGGCGGCGCTGGTACAGGCCGGAGATGCCCGCGGCCTCTTCGAGGATGCGGCGACGCGCCGTCGGCTTGGCGTTGATCAGCTCGGAGATCTGGCCCTGCCGCACGAGGGCGGGCGATTGCGAGCCGGTCGAGGCGTCGGCGAAGAGCATCTGCACGTCGCGGGCGCGGACTTCCTTGCCATTGAGCCGGTAGGCCGAACCGAGATCGCGGGTGATGCGGCGCACGATCTCCAGCGTGTCGGCATCGTTGAAGGCGGCCGGTGCGAGCCGCTCGCCATTGTCGATGGAGAGCGTCACCTCGGCATGGTTGCGCGCGGGACGGGTCGCGGCGCCGGCGAAGATCACGTCCTCCATACCACCGCCGCGCATCGCGGTGGGGCGGTTCTCGCCCATCACCCAGCGCAGCGCCTCCAAAAGGTTCGACTTGCCGCAGCCATTGGGCCCCACCACGCCGGTCAGCCCGTCATCGATCACCAGATCGGTCGGGTCGACGAAGCTCTTGAAGCCGTTCAGCCGCAGCCGGGAGAATCGCATGAAAGCCGCCCTCGTTCGCGCTCGTGGTCGCGCGCCTATGCGGGAAAGGGGGGCGCGAAGTCAACGCGCGCGGCCCTTTGCGCGCGGGGTTCCGCCGCGTTTCGCCCGCAACGGCCAAGCCATTCGACCAAGGCTTGGCGCTTGACGCGGGGCGGTGCGACAGCGCAGAACGAAGGCGCAAGGTTCCCCGATGCGGCGCGAAGCGCCCGAGGGGAGGAAATCGGGAATGCGGAAGGGGCCGATCCAGTCAGGAGGCCCCCGGCCGCAGCCGCCCCCGCGACTGTAAGCGGTGAGCGTCCCTTCGAAACCACTGGGAGAGATCCCGGGAAGGTGGAGGGATGCCACGACCCGCGAGCCAGGAGACCGGCCCTGCGCGATGAAACCCAGGACCCCGTCGGGTGGACGGGACAGGAGAACTGACATGACGACCAAGACCATCGCTTCCTCGGGCACGCTTTCCGAGATCGCCACCATCGCCTTCGCCGCCGTGTTCGGCCTCGGGCTGATCTTCGCCGCGGGCTTCAGCCACGCCGGCGGCATGCATGACGTGGCCCATGATTCGCGCCACGCCACCGGCTTTCCCTGCCACTGATCGCACGATCATGCTGAAACAGATCGGGGCCAGCGCATTGTTCGCCGGCCTGGCCGCAGGCGTGTTCGCCGCACTCCTGCAGCTGTGGTTCGTCGTGCCCCTCCTGATGGAAGCCGAGCTCTACGAGTCCGGCGCGCGGGCGCATTTCACCGATGGCCATATCGGATCGGATGCCGGGGCGCCCCCGCTGGGCGACGCCATGGGGCGCCATCTGGGCACGCTCGCCATCAACATCGTCGGCTGGATCGGCTTCGGCTTCGTGCTGGCGGCGGGCTTCGCGCTCGCGGCCCGGCGCGGCGTCGAGGTGGATGCGCGGCGCGGGCTGTTGTGGGGGCTCGGCGGCTTCGTGGCGCTGTCGCTGGCGCCGGCCTTCGGGCTGCCGCCGGAACTGCCGGGCACCTTTGCCGCCGAGATCGGCGAGCGCCAGACTTGGTGGGCCTTTTGCGTGATCGCGACCGCGCTGGGCCTCGCGCTGATGGCCTTCGGTCGCGGCCCGGCCTGGCTCGCTGGCGGGGTGGCGCTGATCGCCGCGCCGCATCTGATCGGCGCGCCGCATCTCGACCGCTACTTTGGCAGCGCCGCACCGGAGCTGGCCGCCATGTTCTCGGCGCGCGCGCTCGGGGTCTCGGCCGCCGCTTGGGCTTTCCTGGGTCTCGCCGCCGGCTGGATCTGGTCGCGCGAGGCCTAGCCTGGGATGCGCCCCACCAGCCGGTGCCTGAGCCCGCCCAGCGGCCGCGCATCGGTGATGTCGCCGCCGGGCGCCTCGGCATAGAGATCGGCAAGAACATGGATCTCGGCCGCCTGCGTGGCCGGGTCCACCCCGGAGAAGAGATAGGCCGTCTTGCCCGCCCCCCGGATCGACAGGGCCACGGGCGAATGGCACAGATTGAGACAATCGACGAGGCGCAGCACGCAGCCCTCGCGCAGACCCTCGGCCACCGCCTCGGCCAGCGCCGCGCCACGTGGCGCCTGCCCCGGCGTAGCGCAGGTCGCGCAGATCGTGATGCAGTCCATTTCCACCCCCGGTGCTTTGGCACCGACCAGTAACGGATGACCCCGATGCCCGCAAAGATCCCCGCCACCGTCGTCACCGGCTTTCTCGGCGCCGGAAAGACCACGCTGATCCGTCACCTGCTCGAGAACGCCCGCGGCAAGCGCATCGCGCTCGTGATCAACGAATTCGGCGATCTCGGCGTCGATGGCGGCATCCTCAAGGGCTGCGGCATCGAGAGCTGCCGCGACGAGGACGTGGTCGAGCTGTCGAATGGCTGCATCTGCTGCACCGTGGCCGACGACTTCATCCCGACCATGGAAAAGCTCCTCGACCGCGACGAGCCGGTCGATCACATCGTGATCGAGACCTCCGGCCTCGCGCTGCCGCAGCCGCTGATCCGCGCCTTCAACTGGCCCGGTATCTCAACCCGCGTGACCGTCGACGGTGTCGTCACCGTGGTCGATGGCAAGGCGGTGGCCGAAGGCCGTTTCGCCCATGACATCGCCGCGATCGACGCCCAGCGCGCCGCCGATGACGGCCTCGACCACGAGACGCCGTTGTCGGAGCTGTTCGAGGACCAGATCGCCGCCGCCGACATGATCGTCGTCAACAAGACCGACCTCTTGGGCGCGGAGGAGGCCGAGGCGCTGGCCGCGAAGCTGAAATCCGAGGCCCGCGACGGCGTGCAGGTGGTGCGCGCCACTATGGGCGCGCTGCCCGTCGAAGTGCTGCTCGGCCAGGGGGCCGCGGCCGAGGCCGACATGGAGGCGCGCCACGAGGTGCATCACCACCACGATCACGACGACGAGGAGGACGACCACCACGACGCCGCGCATCACCACGGCCATGACGAGTTCGAGAGCTTCGTGGTGACGCGTCCCGAGGTGGCCGATCCGAAGGCCTTCGCCGCGCAGGTCGCCGAGGTGATCCGCGCGCATGACATCCTGCGGCTCAAGGGTTTCGTCGCAGTGACCGGCAAGCCGATGCGGCTGACGCTGCAGGCGGTGGGTCCGCGCATCGACACGCATTTCGACCGCCCCTTCGGTGCCGACCCCCGCGAGACCCGGCTGGTGGTGATCGGCGAGGCAGGACTCGACCGCGCGGCGATCGAGGCCGCGCTGGCGGCGTGAGCGTCACCGTGAAGCGGGCGCGCGCGACCGATCCCGGTCCGCGCGCGCTGATCGAGGCGAGCCAAGCGCTGATGCGTTCTCTCTACCCACCCGAGGAAAACCATTTCCTGCCGATCGAGGCGCTCGACGCTGCCGATATCCGGTTCTTCGCGGCCTATGAGGACGACGCGCCGCTGGGCTGCGGCGCGCTTCACGTGAAACCGGGCTATGGCGAGTTGAAATCGGTCTTCGTCGCCGAAGCGGCGCGTGGCCGCGGCGTGGGCGCCTTGCTCCTCGATCGGCTGGAGCGGACGGCGCGCGACGAGGCGCTGCCGCTGATCCGACTGGAGACGGGCGACAAGCTGGCCGCCGCCCATCGTCTCTATGCAAGGCACGGCTTCGCCGTGCGGGGCCCGTTCGGCGATTACGCCGAGAACGGGTCGAGCGTCTTCATGGAGAAGCGGCTGTGACCTCAGCCCTTGGGCTCGGGCGCTTTCCCGGCGGCCTTCTTCGCGGCCTCCTTCATGCGCTTGAGCAGCTCGGCCTTGTCGTCGCGCTTGTCATAGGGGGTCTTCTCGGTGCCGCGCTCGTTGTGCTCGCGGTGCTTGGGCGTATTGCGGCCCTGACGGGGCCCGCCCGACTTGCTGTAATCCATCATCCGCTCCTGTAACTGGGGGGTGCCGTTCCCTGCCCCAACGCGCGGGGCTTCGCAAGCGTTCACGAAAGGGCCGCCATGCATCTTCTCGCCGCCACGCCGGGCACCGTCTCCGACGGCACCGAGGCCGTCGATCTCGGCCAGACGCCCGGCGACCTCGTCGTCATTTCCGCCGCCGACACCGAGCTCGCCGCGCTGAGCTCGGCGCGGGCCTCGATGCCGGACGCGCCCGATCTGCGGCTGGCGAGCCTGATGCATCTGCAGCACCCGATGTCGGTGGACCTGCATCTCGACGATTGCGCGACGAGATCGCGCCTCGTCGTGGCGCGCGTGCTGGGGGGCTCGGGCTACTGGAAATACGGGCTGGTGCAATACGCCGCACGGCTGGCCGAGGCTGGCGTGCCCTTCGCCGCCCTGCCCGGTGACGACAAGCCGGACCCGGAGCTGCGCGAACTGTCGACCGTGAGACCTGCGGATTACGACGCGCTGTGGTCCTACCTCGTCGAGGGCGGCCCCGAAAACGCGGAAAACTTTCTCGCTCATGCGCGCCACATGCTCGACGGCACCGAACCGCCCCAGGCCGCCCGCCCGCTATTGCGCGCCGGGCTCTACTGGCCCGGCCTCGGCATCGCCGATCTCGACCGGCTGCGCGAGGCTTGGGCCGAAGATGCTCAGGTGGTGCCGGTGGTATTCTACCGGGCGCTGCTGCAAGGCGCGCAGCTGGCGCCGATCGACCGGCTGGTGCGGGCCTTGTTGCGGGCCGGGCTGAACCCGATGCCGATCTTCGTGGCTTCGCTCAAGGACCCGGTCTCGCGCGACACGCTGACCGGGCTGATGGAGGCCGCGCCGCCTTCGGTGATCCTCAACGCCACCTCCTTCGCGACGGGAGGCGCGAGCGCAGGCGACGCCTCGGCCCTCAACCCGCTCGCCACCCCAGAGGCCAACGAGGCCCCGGTGTTCCAGATCGTGCTCTCGGCCAGCAGCGAGGAGGTCTGGGAAGAGGGCCTGACCGGTCTCTCGGCGCGCGACATCGCGATGAACGTGGCGCTGCCGGAGGTCGACGGACGGATCCTGAGCCGCGCCATCGGCTTCAAGGGCGAAGCTTTCTTCGACGAGGCGACCCAATGCCGCGTTGCCACCTACCAGCCTCGCGCCGACCGGATCACCTTCGTGGCCGAGCTGGCGGCGCGTTGGGCCAAGTTGCGCGCCACGCCCGCCTGCGATCGCAAGGTGGCGCTCGTGCTGGCCAACTACCCCAACAAGGATGGCCGCCTTGCCAACGGCGTCGGCCTCGACACGCCCGCCGCCACCGTTCACGCGCTCAAGCTGATGCAGGGCGCGGGCTATGCCGTCGAGGACACGCCCGAGGACGCGCAGGCGCTGATGGACCGGCTGATGGCGGGGCCGACCAACTGGCTGACGGACCGCGCGACGCGCGAGGGCGGCGAGGTGCTGCCGCTCGAGGAGTACGAGCGCCATTTCAGCGACCTCCCCTGGGCCGCCAAGCAGCAGATTCTCGACCGCTGGGGTCCGCCAGGCGACGACCCTTTCATCTTTCCCCAAATACGCAATTCCGACGGCGGGCCCTGCCGCGGCTTCGCCCTGTCGCTGCACCGCTTCGGCAATGCGGTGGTCGGGCTGCAGCCCGCGCGGGGCTACAACATCGACCCGACCGAGACCTACCACTCGCCCGATCTTGTGCCGCCCCACCACTACCTCGCCTTCCACTTCTGGCTGCGCCACCACTGGGGCGCGGATGCGGTGGTGCATATGGGCAAGCATGGCAATCTCGAATGGCTGCCGGGCAAGGCCGTGGCACTGTCGGAGACCTGCTGGCCCGAGATCGCGCTGGGCGCGACCCCGCACCTCTACCCGTTCATCGTCAACGATCCGGGCGAGGGCACGCAGGCCAAGCGGCGCGCGCAGGCGGTCGTCATCGACCACCTGACCCCGCCGCTGACCCGCGCCGAGAGCTATGGCCCGCTGCGTGACCTCGAAGCGCTGGTGGACGAATATTACGAGGCCGCGGGCGTCGATCCGCGCCGCATCACCCATCTGCGGCGCGAGATCCTGAGCCTCGCCGAGACCACTGGCCTTGCCTCGGATGCCGGGTTCTCGGGACAGGCCGACACCGATCTCGCCAAGCTCGACGCCTGGCTGTGCGAGTTGAAGGAAGCGCAGATCCGCGACGGGTTGCACGTGTTCGGGCAAAGCCCCGAGGGACGGCAGGAGCGCGACCTCGCCATCGCCCTGGCCCGCGTGCCGCGCGGCACAGGCGCGGCCTCGATCCTGCGCGCGCTGGCCGATGACCTGTCCCTGGGCTTCGACCCGCTCGATTGCGAAATGGCCGCCGCGTGGGACGGTCCGCGCCCCGAGGCGCTTTCGGGCGAGGGCAAGTGGCGCAGCGCGGGCGACACGGTAGAGCGGCTGGAGGAGCTGTGCCAGCGCCTGCTTGACGGCAAGGCCCCTGCCCCGGGCCCCGCCTCCGCCGCCGTTCTGGAAGAGATCGAAACGAAGCTCCGCCCCGCCATCGCCGCCTGCGGCCCGGCCGAAGGCGCGGGCCTGCTCACCGGTCTCGATGGCCGCGCCGTGGCGCCCGGCCCGTCGGGCGCGCCGACGCGCGGGCGACCCGACGTGTTACCGACGGGGCGCAATTTCTTCTCTGTCGACGCGCGTGCCGTGCCGACGCCCACGGCTTGGGCGCTGGGCTGGAAATCGGCGAACCTGCTGGTCGAAAAGCACCTGCAGGACCATGGCGACTGGCCGCGCAGCATGCTGGTCACCGCATGGGGCACCGCCAACATGCGCACGGGCGGCGACGACATCGCGCAGGCGCTGGCCCTGATGGGCGTGAAGCCCACATGGGATGCCGCCAATCGCCGCGTTACCGGCTTCGAGGTGCTGCCCGAAGGCGTGCTGGGTCGGCCGCGCGTCGACGTGACATTGCGCATCTCGGGCTTCTTCCGCGACGCCTTCCCGCAGCTGGTGGCATTGGTCGACAGCGCGGCCCGCGCCGTGCAGGCATTGGACGAGGCGGAGGACATCAACCCGGCGGCTGCGCGGGTGCGCGCGGGCGAGTCCGCCGCACGGGTCTATGGCTCGAAGCCCGGCGCTTACGGAGCCGGCCTTCAGGCCCTGATCGACGAGCGGATCTGGACCGAGCGCGCCGATCTGGGGGCCGCCTATCTCGACTGGGGCGGCTATGCCTATGGCGCGGGACAGGAGGGCGCGGCCGACCGCGATGGGTTCGCCGCGCGGCTCGGGCAGGTCGAGGCGATCGTGCAGAACCAGGACAACCGCGAGCACGACATCCTCGACAGTGACGACTACTACCAGTTCGAGGGCGGCGCGGCGGCGGCCATCGCGAGCCTTCAGGGCCGAGATCGGCCGATCTACCACAACGATCATTCGCGTCCGGAACGCCCGGTCATCCGCAGCCTCGACGAAGAAATCGCCCGCGTCGTGCGAAGCCGCGTGGTGAACCCGAAATGGATCGATGGCGTGAAGCGCCACGGCTACAAGGGCGCCTTCGAGATCGCGGCGACGATCGACTACCTTTTCGCCTTCGCCGCCACCACGCGGGCAGTGAAGAACCACCATTTCGACCTCGTCGAAGAGGCGGTGCTGGCCGACGAGGACACGCGCGACTTCATCGCCGAGCACAACCCGCCAGCGCTCAGGGAGATCGCCGAGCGGCTGCAGGAGGCGATCGACCGCGGGCTGTGGCAGCCGCGCTCGAACTCGGCCCGTGCCCGGATCGAGGCACTGCGGTGAGCGAGGCGCTTCAGGAACGGCTGGTCGGGATCATCCGCGCCACGCCGGAGCTCATGGCCGCCTTCCGTGCGGCCCGCGCGCTCGACCTGCCCGATTGGTGGATCGTCTCGGGCGCGCTCTACGGCGCGGTGTGGAACGCGCTCACCGGGCGCCCGGCGCTGCACGGGGTCAAGGATATCGACCTGTTCTATTTCGACCCTGACACGAGCTGGGCGGCCGAGGACCGCGTGATCCGCCGCGCCGCGCCGTTCTTCGTCCCCGCGCCACCGGTCGAGATCCGCAACCAGGCGCGGGTGCCGCTGTGGTATCGTGACCGCTTCGGCCATGCCTGCCCGGATTACGCGTCGAGCCGCGAAGGGATCGACCACTTCGCGTCGCGCACGCATTGCGTCGGCATGCGGCTGCGCCCCGATGACGGCTTCGACATCTACGCGCCCTACGGCCTCGAAGATGTCTTCGCGATGCGGGTCGTGCCGAACCCGATCCTGCCGAACCGCGCCACGCACGAGGCCAAGGCGACACGGCAGAAGGCATGTTGGCCCGAGCTGACGATCGAGCCATGGCCGGAGACCCTACACGTTCGACATCCCGCATCCCCGCTTCTAACTGAGAGCCACCCAAGCCGCCCGGAGGCTACATGATCGTCAATCTCGTCGTCCTGCTCGCCTGCCAGCTCGCGGGGGAGGTCGCGGCAAGGGGTCTCGGCCTGCCCGTACCCGGCCCGGTGATCGGCATGGCGCTGCTCTTCGCGGCACTGATCCTGCGCCCCGCTCTCGCCGAACGGATCGCCCCGACGACCTCGGCGCTGCTCACGCACCTGTCGCTGCTGTTCGTGCCGGCCGGTGTCGGCGTGGTCGGGCATCTCGACACGCTGGGCCGCGACGGCGTGGCGCTGATCGCGGCGCTGCTGCTCTCGACCGTCGCGGCGATCCTCGCAGGCGTCTACGTCTTCCTCGCCGTGGCACGGCTCACCGGGGCCTCGGAATGACCCCCGCCGATCCCGCCGAAATCTGGACCTATCTGCGCCAGGACCCGCTGTTGTGGCTGACCGCGACGCTGGTGGCCTATGGCTTGGGCGATCTGGCGTTCCGCCGCGCCGGGCGCAAACCACTGGTGAACCCGGTGCTGGTCGCGGTGGCGCTGCTAGCGCTGCTGCTGCGTGTCACCGGCACGCCCTATCAGAGCTATTTCGAAGGCGCGCAGTTCGTGCATTTCATGCTCGGTCCCGCAACCGTCGCGCTGGCCTTACCCCTTTATGCCAATCTCAGGCTCATCCGCTCCGCCTTCTGGCCGATGCTGGCGGCACTGGCGGCAGGTTCGGTCACCGCTCTGGTCACCGCCGTGGCCATCGGCGCGGCCTTCGGGCTCAGGGGCGAGACGCTGCTGTCGCTGGCGCCGAAATCGGTGACGGCACCCGTGGCACTCGGCGTGTCCGAGACGATCGGCGGTGCGCCGAACCTGACGGCGGTGCTGGTGATCATCACCGGCATCACCGGCGCCGTTGTCGCGACGCCGCTTTTGAACCTGTTCCGGATCCGCGACTGGCGCGCGCGCGGCCTCGCCGTGGGCGTGGCGGCGCATGGCATCGGCACGGCGCGGGCGTTCCAGATCAACGAGACGGCGGGCGCCTTCGCCGGCATCGGCATGGGGCTGAACGCGCTGCTGACGGCGTTGATCGCGCCGCTGCTCGCGCCGTGGCTGGTCGCCTGGCTGACCGGCTGACGGGTTGCGGAGCGACCGGCTCTGGCGCAGTCTGGCGCCCCGAAGAGGAGCCATGAGATGACCGACGACACCGACCGCCACGCGATGAAGATGGCCAAGAAGAAGGCCGCGCGCGACAAGATCATGGCCACCAAGACCGACGAGAAAGGCCTGATCATCGTTCATACCGGCAAGGGCAAGGGCAAGTCTTCGGCCGCCTTCGGAATGATCTTCCGCTGCATCGCCCACGAGATGCAATGCGCCGTGGTGCAGTTCATCAAGGGCGGCATGTCCACGGGCGAGCGCGACCTGATCCTCGAGCGCTTCTCGGATGTCTGCCAGTTCCATACCATGGGCGAGGGCTTCACCTGGGAGACGCAGGACCGCACCCGCGATACCGAGATGGCGCAGGCGGCCTGGGAAAAGGCCAAGGAGCTGATCCGCGACCCCGAAAACCGCATGGTGCTGCTCGACGAGATCAACATCGCGCTGCGCTACGAATATCTCGACATCCGCGAGGTCGTGACCTTCCTGCGCGAGGAAAAGCCGCGCATGACCCATGTCGTGCTCACCGGGCGCAACGCGCATGAGGACCTGATCGAGGCCGCGGATCTGGTGACCGAGATGGAATTGGTGAAGCACCCCTTCCGCTCGGGCATCAAGGCGCAGATCGGCGTCGAGTTCTAGCGCGCCACGGGGCGGCGTTCGATCAGCCGCTTCAGCTCGGCCACCACCCGGTCCTCGCTCACCGGCTTGGACAGAACCTGGGCCTCGGGGAACTCCTGCTTGAGCTCCTCGCCATCGACATTGCCGGTGACGAACAGCAGCGGCACGCCTAGGCCTGCGAGATCGCGCGCCAGGGGCAGGCTCGATTCCGAGCCGAGCCGAACGTCGAGCACCGCCGCATCGGGCCGGCTCGATACCGCCTTTTGCGCCTCGTCGAGCCGGGTATAGGGCCCCTCGACCAGTGCCCCCTGTTCGCCCAGCGCCATTTCGAGCGAGATCGCGATCAGGAACTCGTCCTCGACCACCATCACCCGGCGACCGTCGAGCTGTCCCTCGCCATGGGTCGCCCGTTCGCTCTCGGCGACGTCGTGGCCCACCGGCAATTCGATGACGCAGACCACGCCCGTCTCGGCGAAGTCGATCCGCACCTCGCCCTCCTCGGCGCGCAGGATCGAGCGCAGCAGGGTCGAACCGAACCCCCTTTGCGCTGGCGGCGAGACGCGCGGCCCGCCGGTTTCGCGCCAGACGACCTGTGCCCGCCCCGGGGCGAGCCGGGAGACATTGACCGACACCCGCCCCTCGCCGGTGCTGAGCGCGCCGTACTTGATCGCGTTTGTGGTCAGCTCATAGAGCGCCAGCGACAGGCTCTCGGCAATCTTCGGCGCCAGCGTCGCATCGGTGGCGCCGCTGACTGAAAAGCGGTCCGGCTCGGGCGCAAAGGGCGAGACGGCGCTGTTGATCACGTCCCAGATCCTGAGCGCGCTTTCCGACAGCTGCACCGTCAGCGCATGGCTGCGCGACAGCGCCTCCATCCGGCCCAGCAGGCTGCGTTCGAGATCGGCCACGCTGCTCGCGCGCCGCGCCGACATACGCACCATGCCCTGCAGAACCGACAGCATGTTGCGGGTGCGGTGGTTCAGTTCGGAGGTCACGAGACGCAGCCGCTCCTCGGCCTCCTTGCTCTCGGTGATGTCGATGACATGGCCGATGATCCGCTCGTGCCCGTTTTGCGGATCGACCACGTGGCGGCCATGGGCGGCGATCCAGCGCAGCTTGCCGTCGGCGCGCAGGATCCGGCAGTCGAAGGACCAGTTGCGTTTCTCGGCCAGCGCCGTGCCATAGGCCTCGTCGACCCTGGCCCGGTCTTCCTCCACCACGTGGGAGAGGAAATCCTCGTAGCTCCAGGACGGAAGCTGCTTGTCGTAGCCGAAGATTTGATCGTGACGCAGGCTGCGCCAGGCCTTGCCGGTCGTCACGTCGAGATCCCAGACACCGATTTCGCCCACGGCCAGAACCAGCCGCAGATGATCGGCGCCAGCTGTCAGCTCCGTTACGTCTTCCATTCCCGCTGTCGGTCTCTCGCTACTCATCATTCCGACCTATATGTCGGGGTATTGCAATTGAACCGCAAGTCGTCGGTGCTACGGATTTCGTGCGCCGCCGTACCAAGCCCGAACCTGCCTCACCCCAGCACCTGACCGGTCGAAAGCGCCGCCGGATCGACCCGCAATTCGATCACCGCCGGACGCCCGCTCTCGCGCGCCCGCCCGAAGGCCGCGGGGAAATCGGAGTCGCACTCCACCACCTCGCCATGCCCGCCATAGGCGCGCGCGAACTCCGCGAAATCGGGATTGGCCAGCGCCGTGCCGGAGACGCGGCCGGGGAAATGCCGCTCCTGATGCATGCGGATCGTGCCATAGCGGCCGTTGTTGACAACGATCACGATCGGCGCCGCGCCATGCTGCAGCGCCGTCGACATCTCGTTCAATGTCATCTGGAAGCAGCCATCGCCCGCGAGGCAGACCACCGCGCGCCCCGGATGCGCCAGCGCCGCCGCGATCGCCGCCGGAAAGCCGTATCCCATCGAGCCCGACGTCGGTGCGAGCTGGGTTCGGAACCCCTTGAACCGGAAATAGCGGTGCAGCCAGCCCGCGTAGTTGCCGGCACCGTTGGTCAGGATCGCGTCCTCGGGCAGGTTCTCCGAAAGCCAGCCGATGACCCGTTCCAGTTTCACCGCGCCGGGGGTCTCCTTCGGCACGAGCCAGCCTTCGTAATCCGCGCGCGCGTCCCGGGTCCAGCCGGACCAATCGGCGCCGCAGGGATCGAGCGCGGCCATCGCCGAGATCATCGCGGGCGCCGGGGCCACCGCCGCCAGCTCAGACCGCCAGACCCGGCCGATCTCGTCCGGATCGGCATGGACATGGAGCAGCGTCTTGTCGTCGACCGCGGGCTTGAGCAGCGTGTAGCCCTGCGTCTCGATATCGCCCAGACGCGTGCCGATCGCGAGAATGGCGTCGGCTGTGCGCACGCGCTCGGCGAGCCTCGGGTTCACCCCGACATTCAGGTCCCCGACATAGTGGGAATGGCGGTTGTCCATGTAGTCCTGTCGCCGGAACCCCGCCGCCACGGGCAGGCCCTGGGTTTCGGCGAAGCGGGCCAGATCGGCGGCGGCGGCCTGCGACCAATGCGGCCCACCCACCACCACGAGCGGGCGCTCGGCCCGGGCCAGTCGTGCCATGATCCGCGCCGCCACCCTCGAGAGATCGGGTGCCAACCGCTCGGGCGCGGGTCCGAGATCCGGTGTCTCCGCATGTCCCGAGAGCACGTCCTCGGGCAGCGCCAACACCACCGGGCCGGGGCGGCCCGACATCGCCACCTCGAAGGCGCGCCCGACATATTCGGGAATGCGCGCGGTGTCATCGATCTCGGCCACCCATTTGGCGAGGCCGCCGAACATGGCGCGGTAATCCACCTCCTGGAACGCCTCGCGATCGCGGTCGCCCCGCGCGATCTGCCCCACGAAGAGCACCATCGGCGTGCTGTCCTGCCGCGCCACATGCACCCCGGCAGAGGCGTTGGTGGCGCCGGGGCCGCGCGTGACGAAGGCGACGCCGGGCCGGCCGGTCAGCTTACCATGCGCCTCGGCCATCATCGCCGCCCCGCCCTCGTGGCGGCAGACCACGTTGGCGATGGCGCTGTCATGCAGCCCGTCGAGCACGGCGAGAAAGCTTTCGCCCGGCACCGAGAACACCCTCTCGACCCCCAGCCTCGAAAGCTGCTCCACCAGAATCCGTCCGCCGTGCCGCATCATCGCCTCCCCCGTTGCGGGGCCGAACATGACCGCCCCGAGCCCGGCGGGCAAGGTGGCGCGGACCGGTCGATCAGAGGCTCGCCTCGGGGCGGAAGCTTTCGGGAATGCGGTCGGTGCCTTCCAGCACCAGATCGGCCAGCACCTCGCCCACCAGCGGCGCGAGGCCGAAGCCGATCTTGAACCCGCCATTGGCGATGAAGGCGTTTTCGCGAAACGGGTGCGGGCCCAGCATCGGCGCGCGGGAGCGGGCGCGCGGCCGAACCCCGGCCCAGCGCTCCACCACCTCGGCCCCGGCCAGCGCCGGGCAGAGCCCGCGCGCCCGTGCCACCAGCGCGTCGAGCTGCGCATCGGTGGCGGCGCCGTCGTCGTAGTCGCGCTCGGAGGTCGAACCGATCCCCACCGTGCCATCGGCATGCGGCACCGCGTGCAGCCCATCGGCAAAGATCTGCGGCGCGTCGCTCGCATCGAATCCACGCGGCCGCAACAGCGCCGCCTGCCCCTTCACGCCGGTCCCCGCCGTCTTGCCCGCCAAGGCCGATATCTCCTCGAGCCCGGCGACGCCGGTGGCCCAGATTACCGGCCCCTCGGGCAGCCCGTCGCGCGTGATCTCGCCGCCCAGCACCTCGAGCGCGCGCGCCAGTGCCAGCGTCGCATGGCGCGGATGCAGCCGCGCGGTGAGCGTATCATGCACCAGCCGCCCCGAGGGGCTAGCGGGTGTCCAGTCGCCGCCCGGCGCCGCGATCACGCGCCATTCCGCCCGGCCCTGCCACAGATCATCGGCGCCGCGCGCCCGCTCTTCGGCCCGCGCCACCGCCGCCGCATCGGCCAGCGGCTGCAGCCGTCCGGTGCGGGCATAGCCGGGATCGGCGCCGGAGAGCCGGGCGATGTCGGCCCAGTATTCCTCGGCCATCAGGAGCGCCTCGAGCTGGAACGCCTTTTTCTCGTTCCATTGCTCCGGCACATGTGGGGCCAGAGCGCCGACGATGCCGCCGGAGGCGCCGGCGGCCGGTCCGTGGGGATCGATCACCCGTACATGCGCCCCGCGCCGGGCGCAGGCCACCGCGACCGAGAGCCCCCAGGCCCCGGCGCCCATCACCGTCAGATCCACGCTTGCCATCGCCCACCGCCCCCGTCATCACGAGGCCGCAACCTAGGGCAGACGCGCATGAACGACCAGCGGGCGGAGATCGACTGGCGGGACGACCGGGTGCCGGTTTCGACCCGTTTCGACGATCCCTATTTCTCGATCCATGACGGGCTCGCCGAGACCCGCCACGTCTTTCTCGCGGGCAATGGCCTGCCGGGGCGCTTCGGCGGGGACTTCCGGATCATGGAGACCGGCTTCGGCACCGGGCTCAACTTCCTCACCGCATGGGAGGCGTGGGAGATGGCGGGCGCGCGCGGCACGCTGCGCTTCACCAGCTTCGAGGCCTTTCCGATGTCGCCCGCCGACACCGCCCGGGCCCTGACCGCTTTCCCGGCCCTCGCAACGCGCGCCGCCCGGCTCGTCGCGGCGCTGGAGAGCGGGCTGGGGCTGCACCGTTTCGGGGAGGCGGTAACGCTCGAAATCGTCGTGGGCGACGCGCGCAAGACGCTGCCGCGACACCACGGCCGCGCCGATGCCTGGTTTCTCGACGGCTTCGCCCCCGCAAAGAACCCCGAGCTTTGGGGCGAGGCGCTCCTGGCCGAGGTGGCGTCGCATACCGCTCCGGGTGGCACGCTGGCCAGCTATACCGCCGCGGGCCATGTGCGCCGAGCGCTGGCGGCGGCTGGGCTCGAGGTCGAGCGGGCGCCGGGCTACGGGCGCAAGCGACACATGACCATCGCCAGAAAGCCCGCCTGATGCGCAACGACAACCGCCTCGGCATCCTGCTGATGACGATCACCACTTTCGTCTTCGCGATGCAGGACGGGATCTCGCGCTATCTGGCCGAGCATTACAGCGTCTTCATGGTGGTGATGATCCGCTACTGGTTCTTCGCCGCCTTCGTCATCGCCATCGCGCGGCGGCAGAAGGGCTCGATCCGCGCCGCCGCGAACACGTCGCAGCCGCTCCTGCAGATCGGGCGCGGGCTGCTGCTCGCGGGCGAAATCTGCGTCATGGTGATCGGCTTCGTGCATCTCGGTTTGGTCGAGAGCCACGCGATCTTCGCGGTCTACCCGCTGCTGATCGCGGCGCTGTCGGGGCCGGTCCTGGGCGAAAGCGTCGGCTGGCGACGCTGGGCCGCCATCGGCATCGGTTTCGTCGGCGTGCTGGTGATCCTGCAGCCCGGTCTCGGGGTCTTCGCGCCGGCGGCGCTGTTTCCGTTGGTGGCGGCGGTGATGTTCGCGCTCTACGGGCTGCTCACCCGCTATGTCGCGCGGCGCGACGCGGCGGCGACGAGCTTTTTCTGGACCGGCGTGACCGGCGCCGTGCTGATGACCGTCATCGGCCTGCCCAACTGGGAGCCGATGCAGGGCTGGGACTGGGCCGTGATGGCGCTTTTGTGCGTCACCGGGGCGGGCGGGCATTTTCTGCTGATCAAGACCTACGAGGTGGCCGAGGCCGGGGCGGTGCAGCCCTTCGCCTATCTGCAGCTGCCCTTCGCCGCGTCGCTGGGGCTCTTGGCCTTTGGCGAGACGCTCGCGCCCAACGTGGCTCTGGGCGCCGCGATCGTGGTGGGCGCGGGCGTGTTCACGCTGATCCGCACCCACCGCAAGGCGGTCTAGATCACTCCACCGGGCGCTGCGGCGGGCGCATGCCGCCGATCGACATCGGCGCGAGGATCGACAGCGACATCGACGATGCGCGCCCCTCCGGCGTGACCTCGACGGCGGGCGGCACCGGCGCCGGTTCGGTCGCGGCCACCACCGTGTCAGCGTCGCGCGCCTGCGGCCGCACGAAGGGCGGCTTGCCGTTCAGGATGTCCGTGAAGTTCACCGGCCCGGTCTCGCCGGTCAGCCGGGCCCGGTAGACAGGGATCGATTCGCTCACCCGCATCACGTAGTTACGGGTCTCGGTGAAGGGGATGTGCTCGATCCAGTCGACCACGTCGGCCTGGCCGATCCGCGGATCGCCGCGCTCGGCCATCCATGTGCGCGGCCGCGAGGCACCGGCATTGTAGCCCGCCGAGATCATCACCGGGCTCTGGCCGAAGGTCTCCTCGAGATAGGCAAGGTAGCGCGAGCCGAGCTTGGCGTTGTAGCGCCAGTCGGTGGTCAGCTTGGAACGCGAATAGGGCAGCCCGAGCCAGCCCGCGACCTCTTCGGCGGTGGCAGGCATCAGCTGCATCAGCCCCAGCGCGCCCACCGGGCTGCCGACGCCGATGTTGAACTCGCTCTCGCGGCGGGCGATCGACATCGCCAGCTCCGGCGCCACCGGCAGCTCGGTCTCGGCCAGGGCGTGCAGCGGGAAGTAGATCTCGGGGATGACGATCTGTCGGTAGGCCGCGGCCTTGCCCAGCGTCAGCGCCAGATGCGTCTCGTCGCGCTCCATCAGCATCCGCCCGAGCTGGGCGATGCCCTCACGGTCGAGCGAACGGCCCAGCTCCACGACGAAGCGCAGCGCGGCGCTGTACTGCCCGGCGTCGAGCAGGAAGGCCACGGCCTGAGTGCGGTCATCTTTGAGGAACGCGCCTTGGCGCCAATCGGCCACCGGCTCGTGACCGGTGAGCGCCGGATCGAGCGACAGGCCGAGCTTTTCGGCGGCCAGCAGCCCGTAGAAGGCGGTCTGGTGCAGCGCCGCGCGCGCGTAATCGAGAGCGGCCTGATCATAGGCACCCCGGGCCTCGCGCGCCCGGCCCTGCCAATAGCCGGCCCGGGCCAACGAGATCGGGCTTTCGACGTCGCTCTCAAGGTGCTGGAAATGCTTCAGCGCCTTGGCGGGATCGTCGAGATAGGTCAGCGCGATATAGCCCGAGAGCCATTCGAGATCGGCGTAGAAGCTGCCCTCGGTGAGGAAGTGCTGGCTGGCGAGCTTGTAGGCCCGCTCGGCCTCTCCCTGCCGCATCAGCCAGCGCGCCAGAGTCGCGCGCCACGAGGCCCAGCGGAACGGATCGCCGAGCGTCTCCTCGCTGCCGGTATGGCGCTCGATGATCTCCAGCGCCTCGGTGTAGTCGCCCTTGTCCGCGAATCGGTTGAACCGGGCATTGGCAATGCCGGGTGTGTCGCGCAGCCGCTCGGGCACCCGGCCCAGCATCTGCGCCGCGCTGCGGTCGCGAATCAACGCCACGCGCGCCTCGGCGACGCGGCGTTCATCGGCGGACAGGGTGTCGAACAGCCGTTCCGCGTCGGTAATACGCCAGCGCCAGAGCATCGCATCGACCCGGTCGGCGTGATGCGGCGCAAGGATGTCGCCGAAGGCCTCGATCATCGCGGCATGGCCGGAACCGTCGAGCCCCAGCGTCAGCCAGCTCTCGATCAGCATCTCGCGCGCGGCGTCCACCTTGCCTTGCGCCATCAGCGCCTCGGCCAGGCGCACCGCCCCCTCGCCGGTCTCGGGCGCATTGTCGCCGAACCAGGCGATCACCTGTTCGGGCGGCAGGCCCTTGGGCATGTCGCGCTCGCCCTCGGCGCGGATCTGCTCAAGCCGCGGCCAGTCGGGATGCGCCGCGACGAAGGCGACGTACTCCTCCCAGGCGCCCTGCCCGGCCTGCAGTCGTTCCCAGGTCACCAGATCGAGCGCCACATCGCCCAGCGGCGCCGCAAGCGCCCGCGCCTGGGTCCAGTCGCGGCGCTCGGCCGCGTCGAGCGCGGCCTCGATATCGGCCTTGGCCGGCAGCGCGGGGGCCCAGAACGCCAGAACGGTGGCGAGGGCGGTGGAGAATCGGATGGGTGTCGTCATGCGTGGCTGCTCCGGGATTTCCGTGTCTCTCGGCATGGACCGTCAACCTAAGGGTACCGGGTTAAGGCGCAACTCACAAACTTGGCAAGCCGCGGAAAGCCGTCTAGGGTCCGCGCGATTTTACCCCCCCGGACTCAGGACGCCTCACATGTTCAAGGGATCTCTCCCGGCCCTCGTCACCCCCTTCGCAGATGGCCAGGTGGACCTCGAGACGCTGAAGAAACTGGTCGAATGGCATGTCGCGGAGGGCAGCAACGGCCTCGTGCCCGTCGGCACCACCGGGGAAAGCCCGACGCTGACCCATGAGGAGCACGACCTCGTCGTCGAGACCGTGGTGAAAACCGCCGCCGGCCGAATCCCCGTGATCGCCGGCGCCGGCTCGAACAACACGACCGAGACCGTGCGGCTGGTCGAGGCAGCCAAGGCTGCGGGCGCCGATGCCGCCCTCGTGGTCACGCCCTATTACAACAAGCCGACGCAGCGCGGGCTGGTGGCGCATTTCATGGCCGCCGCCGAGTGCGGCCTGCCGATCGTCATCTACAACATTCCCGGCCGCTCGGTCGTCGACATGACGCCCACCACCATGGGCGAGCTGGCCCGCCACCCGATGATCATCGGCGTCAAGGACGCGACCGGCGATTTGAGCCGCGTGCCGAAGCAGCGAATCCATTGCGGCGCCGACTTCCTGCAGCTCTCGGGCGAGGACGCGACCGCGCTGGGCTTCAACGCCCATGGCGGCCGGGGCTGCATCTCGGTCACCGCCAACGTCGCGCCGCGGCTCTGCGCCGAGTTCCAGGATGCGACGCTCCGGGGCCGCTACGACACCGCGCTCGACCTCTTGGACCGGCTGATGCCGCTGCACGAGGCGATCTTCATGGAGCCGGGCGTGGCGGGCGCGAAATACGCGATGAGCGTGCTCGGCCTGTGCCGCGACGAGGTGCGCTCGCCGCTGACCACGCCGCTCGAAGGCACGCGTCTGGCGATCAAGGACGCGCTGCGCCATGCCGGGCTGATCGGGCACTGAACCGGATCGGCCCCGCAGGGGGCTGGCCGGGCGCCATGCGTATTTGAAGAAAGATGAACCGGAGGGGCGGTGCTGGACTTGCGCGCCCCGCATCCCTAGATCGGGCGCATGGCCAAGAAAGAGCAGAACAAGAACTACAAGGTGATCGCCGAGAACCGGCGGGCCCGCTACGATTACGCGATCGAGAGCGATCTCGAATGCGGGATCATGCTGATGGGGTCGGAGGTCAAGAGCCTGCGCACCGGCCAGTCCAACATCGCCGAGAGCTATGCCGCGGTCGAGGATGGCGAGCTGTGGCTCACCAACGCCTATATCGCGCCCTATGACGCGGGCCGCACCTTCGGCCACGAGGAACGGCGCAAGCGCAAGCTCCTGGTCAAGCAGAAGGAGCTGGTGCGGCTGGGGAACGCCACCCAGCGCGAGGGCATGACCATCGTGCCGCTGGTGATGTATTTCAACGATCGCGGGCTGGTGAAGCTGAAGATCGCCATCGCCAAGGGCAAGAAGCTGCACGACAAACGCGCCACCGAGGCCAAGCGCGACTGGGGCCGCCAGAAGCAACGGCTGCTGCGCGAAGGGGTCTGAGCGGCTTGCACCCGGCGGGCCGGGGGGCTACTGCTCCGCCGAGCGCCCCGACCCGAGGTAACGCATGCCCGAGACCGCCGACGATCCCCGCACGCTCGTCTCCACCCGCTGGCTGGCCGAGCGGCTGAAGGACCCGGACCTGCGGATTCTCGACGCGTCGTGGTATCTGCCCGACACCGGTCGCGATGGCCGCGCCGAATACCGCCAGGCACATATCCCCGGCGCCCGTTTTTTCGACATCGACGACATCTCGGACCACCGCAGTGGCCTGCCCCACATGGCGCCGCCGCCCGAAAAATTCGTCTCGAAGCTGCGCGCCATGGGCGTGGGCGACGGCCACCGGATCGTGGTCTATGACGGCGCCGGGCTCTTCTCGGCGGCGCGGGTGCGCTGGCTGTTCAGGCTGATGGGCAAGGAAGAGGTGGCGGTGCTCGATGGCGGGCTGCCGAAATGGCGCGCCGAGGGCCGGCCGCTCACCGCCGAGGCCACGCCGCTGCGCGACCGGCACCTGACGGTGAATCCGCGCCGCGACATGGTGGTCGACGCCACAGAGGTGGCCCGCGCCGTGAAGCTCGGCAGCCATGTCATCATCGACGCCCGCGCCTCGGCCCGGTTTGAGGGCAGCGCGCCCGAGCCCCGCGCCGGGCTGCGCGCGGGCCACATCCCCGGGTCGCGCAACCTGTTCTTCCGCAACTTGCTGCGCCCCGACGGCACCATGAAGGACGAGGCGGGCATCCGCGCCGCCTTCGCGGAGGCGGGCGTCGATCTCGACCGCCCCGTGATCACCAGCTGCGGCTCTGGCGTGACGGCGGCGGTGCTGTCGCTGGCGCTCGAGCGCATCGGCAAGACCGACCACCAGCTCTATGATGGCTCTTGGTCCGAATGGGGCATGTACCCCGACCTGCCGGTGGAAACCGGCCCCGCCAAAGACAACCTCGAAGGATAGACATGTTCGAGCACCTGACCGACCAGCCGGCCGACAAGATCCTGGCGCTGATGAGCGCCTACAAGGCCGATCCGCGCGACGACAAGATCGATCTCGGCGTCGGCGTCTACAAGGACGCCGAGGGCCGCACCCCCATCATGCGCGCGGTCAAGACCGCCGAGGCGCGGCTGCTCGAGACCCAGGACACCAAGAGCTACACCGCGCTCGCGGGCGATCCGGCCTTTGCCGACGCGATGATCGAGCTGGTGCTCGGCGACACGCTGCCGCGCGACCGGGTCGCCGCCGTGGCGACCCCGGGCGGCACCGGCGCGGTGCGCCAGGCCTTCGAGATGATCGGCATGGCCTCGCCCGAAGCCACGATCTGGGTCTCCGACCCGACCTGGCCGAACCACCTGTCGATCCTCAAGCATCTCGACGCGAAGACCCGCAACTACCGCTATTTTGACAGCGAGACCCGCTCGGTCGACATGGCCGGCATGATGGCCGATCTGGCCGAGGCGAAGCCCGGCGACGTGGTGCTGCTGCATGGCTGCTGCCACAACCCGACCGGCGCCAACCCCAGCCCCGAGCAGTGGGACGAGATCGTGGCGACGCTCAAGGCGCGCCATCTCGTGCCGATGATCGACCTCGCCTATCAGGGCTTCGGCGACGGTCTCGACGCCGACGCGGCGGCCACCCGGCTGATCGCGGGCGCGCTCGACGAGGTGATCATCGCCGCCAGCTGCTCGAAGAACTTCGGCATCTACCGCGAGCGGACCGGCATCCTGATGGCGATCGGCCGCGACGTGCCGCAGACCCGGAAGGCGCAGGGCACGCTGGCCTATCTGAACCGGCAGAACTACTCCTTCCCGCCCGATCACGGCGCGCGGGTGGTCACCACGATCCTCACCGACGCCGAGCTGCGCGCCGACTGGCAGGCCGAGCTGGAAGAGGTGCGCACCGGCATGCTGCGGCTGCGCGAGGCGCTCGCTTCCGAGCTCAAGCGCCTGTCGAACTCGGATCGCTTCGACTTTCTGGCCCAGCATCGCGGCATGTTCTCTCGCCTCGGCGCCGCGCCTGAGCAGGTGGCGCGGCTGCGCGACGATCACGGCATCTACATGGTCGGCGACAGCCGCATGAACATCGCCGGTCTCAACGACCGCACCATCCCGGTGCTGGCGCAGGCGATCATCGACGTCGGCGTCTGAGACGCCCCTGCCCCTCTGTACGTTACCGGACGCCGCCCCTCGGGGCGGCGTTTCGCGTTTCCGCCCTGCGTGGCAGGGGAATGGCGGAATCCGCCACTTCCTCACGAATCCGCGAAACTTTTGATCCCGCCCGGTGGTTCTGCCAGCGAAACGGGTCCGAGGCCACGCTTCGGAGCCCGCTCAAGCAAACCCAAGGAGGTCGACATGGCCAACACTGGCGAGACGATGGACCAGAAGGCGAAACGGGCGGCCGCCGACGCCAAGAGCGGCGCGGCCGAATTCGCCGATACCGCCCGCGAGCGGGCGCGCGAGATGGCCGATGAAGCCAAGACCCGCGCCTATGATTACGGGCGCGAATACAAGAACGAAGCCGCGAACGAGACGTCGAAGATCGCGGAAGCGCTGCGCAAGGCCGCCGACGACCTGCATGACGGCTCGCCGCAGGAGCGCATCTTCGCCAAGCTCGCCGACACCGTGGCCGACACCGCCGACGGCATCCGCGACATGGAACTCGACGAGATGGCCTATGCGGTCAATGATTTCGCGCGCCGCAACCAAGCCGCCTTTCTCGGTGGCGCGGCGCTGCTCGGCTTCGTCGCGGCCCGCTTCATGAAGGCGTCGGCCCGGCATGACGATCACCGCATCGGCAGCTATGGCGCGAGCGGCGACTACGGCCGGGATGACCGCTATTCGCCCGATGTGACGCCCAATGATTACGACGATGACGACCGGGTTTCGCGCCCGGTGCCGACCTCGTCGCCCACCACCAGCGCCGCACCGCGTCCCGCGCCCACCGGCACCACGCAGAGCACGGCGCGTCCGGCTGCGACGGGCACCAGCGGCACGAGCGGAGCCGCCAGCACCGGCGCCACCACCGGCACCGCCGGAACCTCGTCATCGGCTGGCTCGACGGGTTCGACCGGGTCCGCCGCATCCAAGGGTTCCGGCTCCACCGGCTCGGTCGGTGGCATCGACAAGCCCGATGAAAAGCCGGAAATCCCCGGTGCGCCGCAGCCCGGTACAACGGGAGCGGTGAAAAAATGACCCAGACAGATCCGCATCACGACACCCCGGGGACCGTACACCGGGTCGAGAGCAAGAGCACGGCGTCCCTGCTGTCTGAGGCGCTGAACCATGTGAGCGGCCTCGTGCGCAAGGAGGTCGATCTGGCCCGCGCCGAGATGTCGCGCGCGGCGAGCCGTGCCGGCATGGGGATCGGCCTCATCGTCGCCGCGGTGATCCTGAGCCTGACCGCGCTGAACGTACTGGCCGCCGCCTTCGTGGCCTGGCTGGCCGAAACCGGCCTCGGCGCGGGTTGGTCCGCGCTGATCGTCGGCGGCGTGATCCTCGTGATCGCCGCGATCCTCGTGAAGGTGGGCATCAACCGCGTGAAAGCCGTGACCAATGCACCAAAGCGCAGCGCCGAGAGCATCCGCCGCGATGCCGCTGCCGTCAAAGGAGCCATCAATGACTGACCAGACCCGTTCCCCCGAAGAGATCGAGCGCGAGATCGAGACCGAGCGCTCGGAATTGCAGCGCACGATCGACGACCTGCAGGAGCGCCTGTCGCTCGACGGGATCCTGCGCTCCGTGACCGACAGCGTGACCGACAACGCCTCCGACATCGGCCGGACCATCTCGACCACCGTGCAGCGCAACCCGGTGCCGATCGCGCTGGTAGGCGCGGGCCTTGCTTGGCTCGCGGTCTCCAACGTCCGCGGCAGCCATGAGGACGAGCGCTATGCCGGCGAGGTCGATTATCGCGGCCAGCGCGACTATGCCCGCTCGGGCCGCCTCGGCGCCGATCCCTACCTGTCGCGCAAATACGGCACCGACAAGATGGACGAGCCGCGCGGCCCGGTGCACGCGACGCCCGAGGATCACGGCGATTCGCCGTGGCACGAAACCCGCTCGCGGGGCGGTGCCCTGCGCGACCGCGTCAGCGGCGCGATGGGCGGCGCCAAGGGCCGGATCGGCAAGTATCGCGAACGCGCCCGCGCCCGTGGCGCCTCGATGGGCGCCTCGGCGCGCAGCCTGCGCGAGCGCATCGCCGACGGCACCCATGGCATGTCCGAAGAGGGCAAGAAGCGCGTGATCGCGGCGCGCACCCGCGCCTATGAGGCGCAGGTGAAGGCCGAGTACTACGCCCGTCAGGGACGCGACCACGCCGCGAGCCTCTACGACCAGCAGCCTCTGCTGGGCGGTCTTCTGGCGATGGCGGCGGGTGCCGCCGTGGCGGCGATGCTGCCGCGGACCCAGCGCGAGGACGAGGCTTTCGGCACCTATCGTGACGACCTGATGGACGAAGCCTATCGCGTCTACGAGGAAGAGCGGGCGCGCCTGAGCGACGTGGCGAAGGCCACGGCCGAGGATGCGCGCCAGCAGGCCGAAGGTCTGGCCCGTACCGTGCAGGAAGACCTCAAGGGCGCTGCGACCGACGTGCAGGGCCGGGCCCGCGAGGCGGCCGAGCACGTGGCCGATACCGCGAAATCCGAAGCCCAGAAGAAGGATGTGGGCGCCAGCGCCCAAGCCGAGGCGGAGAAGGCCCGCCAGAAGGCTGGCGGCCACTGAACACGGCCTCCCTCCAAAACCTGAAAAGGCGCCCCGCGGGGCGCCTTTTCCTTTGGCTTCTCCTTGTAGGCGGCCCGGACGCCGAGGCGTCCGGGCCTTTCCACCTCGGGCCCCCGGGGGAGGTCAGCTCGGGGTGAAGTCGGGATAGGCCTCCATGCCCAGCTCGGCCATGTCGAGCCCGGTGACCTCGGCCTCTTCGCCGACCCGGATGCCCATGACGGCCTTGAGCACCATCCAGACCACGAGGCTGACTACGAAGGTGAAGATACCGACGATGACGATCGGGACGATCTGGCCCGCCAGGGTGGCGTCGGGGTTGGTGAACAGCACCGCGATGGTGCCCCAGATGCCGCAGAACAGGTGCACCGGGATCGCGCCGACCACGTCGTCGATCTTCATGCGGTCGAGCATCGGCACCGCGAAGACCACGATCACGCCGCCCACCGCGCCGATCAGCGTCGCCGCGCCGAGCGTGGGGGTCAGCGGTTCGGCGGTGATCGAGACAAGGCCCGCCAGCGCGCCGTTCAGCACCATGGTGATGTCGGGCTTCTTGTAGAGCAGCTGTGTGAAGACCAGCGCGGCCACCGCACCGCCCGCCGCGGCGGCGTTGGTGTTGGCGAAGATCCGGCCGATATCGGCCACGTCGCCCACGGTGCCCATCGCCAGCTGCGAGGCGCCGTTGAAGCCGAACCAGCCCATCCACAGGATGAAGGTGCCGAGCGTCGCCAGTGCCAGGTTCGAGCCCGGCATCGGGATCACCCGGCCATCCTTGAACTTGCCCGCCCGGGCGCCAAGCACCAGCGCGCCGGCCAGAGCCGCCCAGCCGCCGACCGAGTGCACCACGGTCGAGCCGGCGAAGTCGAGGAAGCCCCACTGGCTATCGAGGAAACCGCCGCCCCATTTCCAGCTCGCCTGGATCGGGTAGATCAGGCCGGTCAGCACGATGGTGAAGATCAGGAAGGGCCAGAGCTTGATGCGCTCGGCCAGGGTGCCCGAGACGATCGAGGCGGTGGTCGCCGCGAACATCAGCTGGAAGAAGAAGTCGCCCGAGGTCGCGGCATAGCCGTAATCATCGGCCGCATCGCGACCGATGCCGACCGCCTCCATCACCGCGACGCCGAAGGCGCCGATATAGCCGCCGGTCTCGTCCGAGCCGATCGACCAGTTACCCAGCGGATACATCAGGTTGTAGCCGATCAGGTAGTACATGATCCCGGCGAGCGAGAAGAGCGCGACGTTCTTCATGCACTGCATGGCGACGTTCTTGGAGCGCACCAGACCGGCTTCGAGCATGGCGAAGCCCGCCGCCATCCAGAACACGAGGAAGCCGCCGATCAGGAACAGCAACGTGTTGAGGATGAAGGCGGTGTCGGTCGCGGCGGCGATACCCGCCTCGAGCACGGCGGGTTCGGCGGCCTCGGCCGCCTCCTGTGCGAAGGCCGGGCCGGCCATCAGGCAGGCAAGCGGCGCAAGCCCGCGAAGCGGGGTTTTCCAGTTAGTCATTCCTTGGTCTCCTGGGAGGGTCGGCTCAGAGCGCGTCGTCGTTGATTTCGCCGGTGCGCACGCGCAGCGCGCTCTCGACGTCCAGCACGAAGATCTTGCCATCGCCGATCTTGTCGGTACGGGCGGTCCTGGCGATGGTCGCCACCACCTGCTCGGCCAGCCCCTCGGGGACCACGATCTCGAGCTTGACCTTCGGCACGAAATTCACGGCGTATTCTGCGCCGCGGTAGATCTCGGTGTGACCGGACTGGGAGCCGAAGCCCTTGATCTCGGTCACCATCATGCCGCGCACGCCCTGCGAGGTCAGCGCCTCGCGCACCTCCTCGAGCTTGAACGGCTTGATCGTTGCGATGATGAGTTTCACGTCGGTCCCCTTGTGGCGTCTCGGTTCGACTGCCCTCAACAGCCCCGCATCCTGCCTTCGGGGCAAGCTTCGGCGCGGCTGATAAATGCCCCGGACCGGGCAGGATGCACAATTTTTGCACAATGGCGGATAACTGCTCGATTCGTGGGCGGCATAAAAAAGCCGACATCGCAAAACCGGGCTGCTCAACATTCCGCTGCGATGCGGCTATGGTGGCGCCAATCATAACGGACAGGCAGCGGCAGATGAGCGCGAGCAACGGCAGGAAACCGCCCCTAACTGCGGAGCGGCGCTACGGCGCGGGCGGCGGCAAGGGTGGTGGCAAGGGAAGCGGCGGCGGCGGCAGGCCCGGCGCGGCAAAGCCCGCGACGCCCGCCGCCAAGTCACGCCGCCGCGCCGCCAAGCCCGCCAAGGCCAGGCCGCGCGGTCCGCTGGGCTGGCTCTCGGCGCTGGTGTCGGGGCTGTTGCGCTTCGTGATGCGGGTGATCTGGGGCGTCGGCTGGCGCGTCGCCGTGGCGCTGAGCCTCGTGGTGGGCCTCGGCGTCGCCTATTACGCGGCGCAACTGCCTCCGGTCACCAACCTCGTCGATGGCCGCGCCCGCGGCTCGGTGACGCTGCAGGACCGCGATGGCGCGACCTTTGCCTGGCGCGGCGACCAGTTCGGCGGCATGGTCACCGCCGACACCATCAGCCAGCATTTGCGCAACGCCGTGGTCGCGACCGAGGATCGCCGCTTCTGGTGGCATCCGGGCATCGACCCACAGGGCATCGCCTCGGCGGTCCGCATCAACCTCTCCGAGGGGCGCGGCCCGCTCTCGGGCAATGGTGGCTCGACCATAACCCAGCAGACCGCCAAGCTTTTGTGCCTCGGCAAGCCGTTCGATCCGGAAGTCTGGAAGAACGAGAGCGAATACGAGGCCGACTGCCGTCGCACCACGCTGTGGCGCAAGGTGCAGGAGGCGGTCTACGCGATGGCGATGGAGGCGCGCTATACCAAGGAGGAGATCCTGACGGTCTACCTCAACCGCGCCTATCTCGGTGCCGGCACGCGCGGCTTCGAGGCCGCCTCGCAGCGCTATTTCGGCAAGCCCGCCGCGCAGGTGAACCCGGCCGAGGCAGCGATGCTGGCGGGGCTTCTGAAGGCCCCCACCACCTACGCCCCCACCAATAATCTCGGCCGCAGCCAAAGCCGAGCCAACGTCATCGTCGGGCTGATGCAGGAGCAGGGCTATCTCGCGGCCGCCGAGGCCGAGGCGGCCCGCGCCAACCCCGCCACGCTCTCGGCCACCGCGCAGCAGGACCAAGGCGGTTATTTCGCGGACTGGGTGATGGAGACCGGGCCCGAATTCTTCACCCGCGACACCACCGAGGACGTGGTGATCCGTACAACGCTCGACCCCCGCATCCAGACCGCCGCCGAAAAGGCGCTGCTGCAGGTGTTCGAGGAGCGGGTCAGCCCCGGCTCCGAGGCGCAGGCGGCGATCGTGGTGATGAGCGCCGACGGCGCGGTGCGCGCCATGGTCGGCGGCCGCAACGTCTCGGCTTCGGGCGCCTTCAACCGCGCCACGCAAGCGCTGCGCCAGACGGGCTCGGCCTTCAAACCATTCATCTACGCCGCCGCGCTCGATCTGGAGAAGGAACCCACTAGCTTGGTCGATGATAGTCCTCTGACTATAAACATCCCTGGTTCCGGACCGTGGTCGCCAGAGAATTACGACCGGCAGTATGATGGGATGGTGACGCTCACCGAAGCGCTGGCCGAGAGCCGCAACATCCCTGCGGTGCGGGTTTCCGAGGAAGTCGGCCGCGAGAACGTGCGCACGGTGGCCTCGATGTTCGGCATCGACAGCGACCTCGCTGCCGGGCCGGCGCTGGCGCTGGGCGTGTCGGAGAGCACGCTTCTCGAGATGACCGGCGCCTATGCGGGTATCCTCAACGGCGGCTCGTCGGTGACGCCCTACGGCCTCGTGGAGCTGCGGCTCAAAGGCGACGACACGCCGTTGATGGGTACCGGCGGTGGCATCGGCGAACGGGTGATCAGCCAAGACGCCGCTGAAAAGCTCACCTGGATGATGAGCCGCGTCGTAGCCGAGGGCACCGGGTCCCGCGCCCAGATCGACGGCTGGGAGATCGCGGGCAAGACCGGCACCACCCAAGGCGCGCGCGACGCCTGGTTCGTGGGCTTCGCGGGCGATTACGTCGCCGGCGTCTGGATGGGCTATGATGACAACCGGCCGCTTTCGGGCGTCACCGGGGGCGGCCTGCCCGCCACGATCTGGCGCGAGACCATGGTGCGCGTGCTCGAGGGCCAGCCGGTGAAACCGCTGCCGATGCGGGTGCCCGAGCCGAGCCAAGCCACCGGCGCCATCGCCGATAGCGGCAACGTCTCGCCCTCGAACGGGCAGGCCAGCGACCCCGAGACCGATCGGCTGCTGCGGGAAATGCTCGGCACGCCCGAGGGCCAGCAGCCTCAACCCCAGCCGCAGCCGACGGGCGAGGCCTCCGGCAGCCGCGAGCGGATGATTCTCGACGTGCTGACCAACATCCTCGGCGCGGCCACGAACTAGTTCAGTTCGGCTCCCCCGCGCCGATGGCGCGGGCCGAGGCGCCGCCGCTGGCATCCGGCCCGCCCTCGTCCTCATCCCCGTCTTCGTCGGGCGACGCCTCGTCCCCATCGGATGACGGCGCGCCGGCCTTGGGGGCCGTCGCGCCCCCTGCCGGTCCGGGCAGGGCGGTGACAACCGGTACTTCGACCTTGGGCAACTCGACCCGAGGCAGTTCGACCACGGGCAGCACCACGCGGGGTGGCGGCAACCCGTCGCCCCCGCCCTCGGTCTCCGCCTCGATCTCGGCGCCCGTTTCGGCGGCTTGCTCCGCCTCCTGCGCTTCGGCCGTGCAGCGCTCGTAGCGGAAGGCATAGCCGTCCCAGAGCATGATCAGGCCGTCATCCTCCGCCGCGCGCATCAGCAGCGCCCGCTCGCTCCAGCGGGTATCGCCGGCGCTGCACTCCATCGTGTAGAGGGTGGCATCCATGTCGACCACATCGACCGGGCGCGTCATCCGGCACTCGCTGTCGATCCCTTCGAACAGACCGTCAGCGATCCGTAGCGCCCCGCCTTCCTCGCCTATCTTGGTGCAATCGGCATCCCGGCTGAGCCGGTAGGTGCCGTCATAAGGCGCGGCTGCCGCACCGCTCGCCAAGAGCGCCGCCAGTGCCAAGCCACCGATCCAGCGGCTGTTTTTCATGAAGTCGTCGGACATGGAGTGAAAGCTAGCGGCAAGAATCCGCAGGTCCAGAAGTCGTTGCAAAACAATCGCTGCAGCCCTGATCGCAACATGCTACCCAGCTTGCCGCGTTTGCTCTACTAAGGGTGACGTAGCGGACCTACGGGGAAATGAGGCCGATATGACACATGATGCAGGCGCCATTGGCGCCGCAGAACTCCGCGCTGCGCGCAACCAGAGCCTCTGGCTGTTCTGGGCCGTGGCGATCTTCAGCTTGATCGTCAACGTGCTGATGTTGACCGGTCCGCTCTACATGCTCAACGTCTATGACCGGGTATTGGGTTCCCGCTCGGTCGCGACCTTGGTGGCATTGTCGGTGCTGGTGGTGTTCCTCTACGCGATGATGGGGCTTCTGGACATGGTGCGCGGCCGGGTGATGAACCGGATCGCGGCGCGGTTCCAGGCCCGGCTCGACCAGCGCGTCTTTTCCGCGGCGCTGCGCGCCAGCTCCGGCCCGAAGGCCCGCGCCGAGGCCGCCACCGCCCAGCGCGATCTGGAATCGATCCAGCGCTTGATCGCGTCGCCAGCTCTGATGGCCAGCTTCGATTTGCCATTCGCGCCGCTGTTCTTCCTCGGCATCTTCATCTTCCATCCGATACTGGGCTTCCTCGGCCTGGCAGGCGCAGCGGTGCTGATCGTGATGGCGCTCGCCAACCAGCTGATGACCCGCAAGCAGCTGGAGGAGGCCAACGCCACCTCCTTCCGCTCCGAACAGCTCGGCACCCAGATCCGTCAGGACAGCGACATGGTGCAGGCGCTGGGCATGCGCGGCGCCGCTTTCGGACGCTGGAACGAGGCGCGTTCGCGCTCCCTGACCGCCTCGATCGACGCTACCGATACCGGTGGTGGCTTCTCCGCCGTGATCAAGGCGTTCCGGCTTCTGCTGCAATCCGCGATGCTGGGCCTCGGCGCCTATCTGGTGCTGCAGGGCGAGATGACGCCGGGCGCCATGATCGCGGGTTCGATCCTGCTCGGTCGCGCGCTGGCGCCGATCGAGATGATCGTCAACCAGTGGCCCTCGTTCCAGCGTGCTCGCGAGGGCTGGCACCGGCTCACGGTGCTGTTGGGTGAGGTTCGCCCCGAAGAGCCTCGCACCACCCTGCCTCGCCCCCGGGCCCGCATCTCCTGCGAGCAGGTCACCGTGCTGCCGCCCGGCGAGAGCCAAGCCGCGCTGCGGATGGTGAGCTTCGTCGTGGAGCCGGGCCAGGCGGTCGGCGTGATCGGCCCGTCGGGTGCCGGCAAATCGACGCTGGCGCGCGCCGTGACCGGCCTGTGGCGCCCCGCCGCCGGAAAGATCCGCCTCGATGGCGCCAGCCTCGACCAGTACGACCCCGACGTTCTGGGCAGCTATGTGGGCTACCTGCCGCAACAGGTCACCCTGTTCGACGGCACCATCAAGGAAAACATCGCGCGGATGTCGCGCAGCCCGGATGACGCGGAAGTGGTGCGCGCCGCCAAGGCCGCGGCCGCGCACGAGATGATCCTCAAGCTGCCGGATGGCTACGACACCCCGGTTTCCTCCAAGGGCGGCCGCCTCTCCGGCGGCCAGATCCAGCGCATCGGTCTGGCCCGCGCCCTTTATGGCGACCCGGTTTTCCTGGTGCTCGACGAGCCGAACTCCAACCTCGACAACGCTGGCAGCACCGCGCTGAACCAGGCGATCCGCGACGCCAAGGAGGCCGGGAAATGCGTGCTGATCATGGCGCACCGACCCGCCGCGATCGCCGAATGCGATCTGATCCTGATGATCGAGGGTGGCGGCCGTCGGGCCTTTGGCCCCAAGGACGAGGTGTTGCGCGAAATGGTGCAGAATCATCGTGAAATCGCTGCCTCCGGCGGCAAGGGCGGAGGCGTCTCGTGAACCGCAAACCCCTTTCTCCCGCGGACGGCCCATCGGCCTGGTCGGCGGCACGGCCCTTGATCGTGGGCTTTCTCGCCCTCGTCGTGCTGCTCGGCGGCTTCGGCACCTGGGCCGCAATGAGCCAGATCTCCGGGGCCGTGGTGGCGTCGGGCCGGGTCGAAGTCGATCAGAACCGGCAGGTCGTGCAGCATCCCGATGGCGGCGTGGTCGAAGAGATCCTCGTCGACGAGGGCGACGAGGTTAAGGCGGGCGACCTGCTGATCCGGCTCGACCCCGAGGAGATCCGCAGCGAACTGGCCGTTGTCGAAGGCCAATTGCTCGAAGTTCTGGCCCGCCGGGCCCGGCTCGAGGCCGAGCGCGACAACACTCAGGAGCTGAACTTCGACCCTCTGCTACTGGAGACCGACAACGAGGTCGCGCCCGAACTGATGGAGGGTCAGCGGCGGCTGATCGAGGCGCAGCTCGAGAGCGAGCAGCAGCAGGCCGACCAGCTGGCCCGCCAACGCGAGCAGATCGCCGACCAGATCGTCGGGCTCGAATCCCAGCAGACCGCCGTGGCCAAGCAGCTCGAGATCGTCGAGAAGGAGCTGGCGGACCAGCAATCCCTGCTCGACCGCGGCTTGGCTCAGGCCCAGCGGGTGCTGGCGCTGCAGCGCGAGCAGGCCAACCTGTTAGGGCGCGAAGGCGAATTGAAGGCCTCGACGGCACAGGCCGGTGGGCGCATCGCCGAGATCGAGATCGAGATCCTGAAACTGGCCTCGACCCGGCGGCAGGAGGCAATCAGCCAGCTGCGCGATTTGCAGTTCAACGAGATCGAACTGTCGAACCGCCGCCGCGCGCTGCTCACCCAGCTCGACCGGCTCGACATCCGCGCCCCGGTCGGGGGCATCGTCTACGGCCTCACGGTCTTCACCCCCCGATCGGTGATCCGCGCCGCCGAGCCGATCCTGTACATCGTGCCGCAGGACCGGCCACTGGTCATCGCCACTCAGGTGCAGCCCACCGATATCGACCAGCTGTTCCTGGGCCAGGAGGTCAGCCTGCGCCTGCCCGCCTTCGACCAGCGCCGCACCCCGGAACTGACTGGCGAGGTGGTGCAGATCTCGGCCGACGCCTTCCAGGACGAGGGTCAGGCCATCTCCTACTACCGCGCCGAGATCCGGTTGCCGGAGGGCGAGATGGACAAGCTGCCGAAGGACATGACCCTGATCCCCGGCATGCCGGTCGAGGCCTACATCCGGACCAGCGACCGCACGCCACTGGCCTATCTGGTCAAGCCGCTGGCCGATTACTTCGCCCGCGCCTTCCGCGAGGGGTGAGCCGACGTTGCCCTTGGTTCCGGCGCAAGCTAGCTTGCGCCGGAACCAACACCCGGAGGGACGTCATGGGCATCGCCGCGAACATCGAAACGAAACTGGCCGAGATGGGGCTCGCGCTTCCCGAGGCGCCGAAGCCCGCGGCCAATTACGAGCCCTTCGTGATCCATGACGGGCTGCTGCACGTGTCGGGCCAGATTTCGGCCGGACCGGACGG
This sequence comes from Limimaricola soesokkakensis, assembly GCF_900172345.1. GTDB lineage: Bacteria > Pseudomonadota > Alphaproteobacteria > Rhodobacterales > Rhodobacteraceae > Limimaricola > Limimaricola soesokkakensis. The sequence goes on along the minus strand of NZ_FWFY01000002.1, from coordinate 483,026 downwards.
GCTCATCACCGGCCGTCTCGGCGACAACATGACCACCGAAGAGGGCGCCAAGGCCGCCCGCGCCTGCGCGCTGAGCCTGCTGGCCCAGGCCCGTGCCGCCTGCGACGGCGATCTCGACCGCGTCGCGCGTCTGGTGAAGCTGACCGGCTTCGTCGCCTGCACCCCCGATTTCACCGAGCAGCCCAAGGTGATCAACGGTGCCTCCGACCTGATGGCCGAGCTTCTGGGCGAGGCCGGCCGCCATGCCCGCGCCGCCGTCGGCGTGGCCGCGCTGCCGCTCGGCGTCGCGGTCGAGGTCGAAGCCGTCTTCGCCCTCGCATGAGCCGCACCGCCCCGGCGCTGCCGCAGGGCTTTCTCGACCGGCCCATCGCGCATCGCGCCTTTCACGGCGCGGGGCGCCCCGAAAACTCGATGAGCGCGATCCGTGCCGCGATCGAAGCGGGGTTCGGCATCGAGATCGATGTGCGCGCCTCGCATGACGGCGCGGCCATGGTGATCCACGATGCCGCGCTCGACCGGCTGACCCGCGAACGCGGGCTGGTCGCGTCGCGCGATGCCGCGGCGCTGCAGGCGCTCCAGTTGATCGGCAGCGCCGATACCATCCCCACCCTCGAACAGGTGCTCGACCTCGTTGCCGGCCGGGTGCCGCTGCTGATCGAGATCAAGGATCACGACTACACGCTCGGCCCCAATGTCGGCGTGGTCGAACCTGCCGTGGTCCGTGCGCTCGAAGGCTATGCGGGCCCCGTCGCGGTGATGTCGTTCAACCCGCACGCGGTGTCCGAGATGGCCCGCCTCGCTCCCGACCTGCCGCGCGGTCTCGTCACCTGCGCCTTCGAGCCCCAGGACTGGCCTGACCTTCCGGCACGCACCGCCGCGCGGCTGCGCGAGATCCCCGATTACGACAATCTGGGCGCCAGCTTCATCAGCCACGAGGTGTGCGATCTCGACCGGCCGCGCGTCGCCGAACTGCAGGCGCAGGGTGCGAAGATCCTGTGCTGGACGACCCGCTCCCCCGAGGAGGAGGCCGCAGCACGGCGCATTGCCGACAACGTGACCTTCGAGGGCTACCTTCCGGGCCCCGCCACCGCTTGACCCCACGCCCCGGGGGCCCAACTCTGCGGCCATGAGCCAGACAGACACGGACCCCGAGGCGGTGGTCGAGATCACCGCCCATGCGCGCCTGCGCGACATCGCCGCCGCCGAATGGGATGGCTGTGCCTGCCCCGAGGCGGCGACGGGCCGTCCGCGCGACCCCTTCACCACGCATCGCTTTCTCTCGGCGCTCGAGGAGAGCGGCTCGGTCGGACCCGGCACCGGCTGGCAGCCGCATTACATCACCGCCCGGCGCGGCGGCGAGCTGATCGGCTGCGCGCCGCTCTACGCCAAGGGTCACAGCCAGGGCGAATACGTGTTCGACCACGCTTGGGCCGACGCCTATGAGCGCGCGGGCGGCGATTACTACCCGAAGCTGCAGATCGCGGTGCCCTTCACCCCGGTGACGGGGCGGCGTTTCCTTACCAAGCCGGGCTTCGAGGCCGAGGGTATGGCGGCGCTGCTGCAAGGCGCGGTGCAACTCGCGGCCAATAACAACCTGTCGTCGCTGCATGCCACCTTCTGCACCGAGGCCGAGGCCGTGGCGGGCGAACAGATGGGGCTGATGCGCCGCACCGGGCAGCAATTCCACTGGATCGACGAGGGCTATGGCGATTTCGCGGGTTTTCTGGCGGCGCTCTCCTCACGCAAGCGCAAGACCATCCGCAAGGAGCGGGAGGGCGCAAGTGCGGCGGGGCTGCGGATCGAGCACCTGACCGGCGCGGATCTGAAACCGCATCACTGGGACGCGGTCTGGGCCTTCTATCAGGACACCGGGCGGCGCAAATGGGGCTCGCCCTATCTCAACCGCGCCTTCTTCGAGATCGCGCACGAGACCCTGCGCGACGACATGCTGCTGATCCTCGCCTCCGACGGCAACCGGCCGGTGGCCGGCGCGCTGAACCTGATCGGGCGCGACACCCTGTTCGGCCGCTACTGGGGCGCGCTCGAACACCATCCCTTCCTGCATTTCGAGCTGTGCTACTATCAGGCCATCGACTGGGCGCTGGCGCATGGCCTGCCCCGGGTCGAGGCCGGCGCGCAGGGCGAGCACAAGCTGGCGCGCGGCTATCTGCCGGTGGCGACGCATTCGCTGCACTGGATCGCCGATGCGGGGTTTCGCGACGCGGTGGCGCGCTATCTCGAGGCCGAACGCGCGGCGGTGGACGAGGAGATCGAGGTGCTGACGGGCTACGGCCCGTTCCGGCGCACCCGAATGGAGGATCAGGAATGACCGAGACGCTCGACGAGGCGGGCCGCAAGACGTTGAAGGCCGCGGGCTGGACCCCGGAACCGGATCGCGACGCGGTCACCAAGACCTTTCGCTTCAAGAACTTCGTCGAGGCCTTCGGCTTCATGACCCGGGCCGCGCTCTGGGCCGAAAAGCTGAACCACCATCCAGAGTGGAGCAATGTCTACCGGACCGTGACCGTCACGCTCACCACCCATGACGCGGGCGGGCTGACCGAGCTCGACGCCAAGCTCGCTTCCAAGATGGACAAGCTGGCGGAAGGCTGAGCGGCCCCCGCATGCGCAGCGAGCGCGGGCCGCCGTTTCGGACGGCCCTGCGCCCCGGCCAGCCGACCGATGCGTGGGCCGGCGGACGTGTATCGGAGAAGCGTGAAAGAAGGCCCTTTCCCGACAGGGATCAGAGCGCCTCGACCATGCTCTCGCCGCCCGAAATGTCGCAGGTGCCGGTGCCCTCCTCGGGGTGCCAGACCTTGACCACCCCATCCTCGGCCATCAGGGCGAACCGCTTGCAACGGCGGATGAAGCCGCGATCGGGGTTGGAGAACTCCATGCCGATCGCCGAGACCCAGTCGCAGCCCGGATCGCCCAGCAGGGTGATCCCCGCCGCCGTGGCGCCGGTGGCCTCGCCCCAGGCCCTCATCACGAAGGGATCGTTGACGGAGATGCACAGCACCTCGTCGATCCCCTTAGCCCTCAGCGCCTCCTTCGAGCGGATGAAGCTAGGCACATGCGCGGTCGAGCAGGTCCCCGTAAAGGCGCCGGGCAGGCCGAAGATCACGACGCGGCGGCCCTTCAGGATCTCGTCCAGACTCACCTTTTCCGGGCCATCCGGCCCCATCCGCAGCAGATCCGCCCCCGGCAGCCTGTCTCCCAGCCCGATCGTCATGCCTCGCTCCCTTTCGCGATTGCGGTCAGGTCCCAGCGATATAGGTTGCCGCAGGTCAGCGGAAGAAGGAGCGCGCCCATGTCCCATTTCGTCGTGATCGGGGCCGGACAGGCCGGTGCCGCCCTCGTGGGTAAGCTGCGCGCCGAAGGCTTCGACGGTCGCATCACGCTGGTCGGCGCCGAGACCGCGCCGCCCTACCAGCGGCCGCCGCTCTCCAAGGCCTATCTGCTCGGCGAAATGCAGAAGGAGCGGCTCTTCCTGCGTCCCGAAAGCTGGTATGGCGATCACGGCGTCGATCTGCGGCTGGGGGCGACGGCGACGGCGCTCGACACCACGTCCCGCAGCGTGACGCTCTCGGATGGCGAAACGCTCGCCTATGACCGGCTGGCGCTGTGCACCGGGGCGCATCCCCGTCGCCTGCCCGCCGCGATCGGCGGCGATCTCGCTGGCGTCTTCACCATGCGCGATCTCGCCGATGCCGACAGGCTGGCGCCGGAACTGGTCGAGGGGCGTCGCCTGCTCGTGGTCGGCGGTGGCTATATCGGGCTAGAGGCGGCGGCGGTGGCCGCCAAGCGCGGGCTCGAGGTCACGGTGATCGAGCAGGCCGAGCGGATTCTGCAGCGCGTGGCGGCGCCCGAGACCGCCGGATATTTCCGCGACCTGCATCGCCGCCACGGCGTCGAGATCCGCGAGAGCTGCGGTCTGGAAACGCTTCTGGGCGAGACGCGCGTGACCGGCGCCCGGCTCACCGACGGGACCGAGATCGCCTGCGACTTTGCCGTCATCGGGGTCGGCGTGGCGCCGGGCACGGCGCTGGCCGAGCCCGCGGGCCTCGCGGTCGAGAACGGCATCCGCTGCGACATCCATTGCCGGACCTCGGACGAACATGTCTGGGCCGCCGGCGACTGCGCCTCGCTGCTCTGGGGCGACATGCGCATCCGGCTCGAAAGCGTCGGCAATGCCATCGACATGGCCGAGACGGCGGCGCTGAACATGATGGGGCGCGGCGTCGAATACCGGCCCCGCCCCTGGTTCTGGTCGGACCAGTTCGACGTGAAGCTGCAGATCGCCGGGCTCAACGCCGGTTGGGACGCGGTGCATGTTCGGCCCGGCGAGAGCCCCGCCCAATGCTCGCACTGGTATTATCGGGGCGACCGGCTCATCGCCGTGGACGCGATGAACGACAGCCGCGCCTACATGGTCGGCAAGCGGCTGATCGAGGCGGGCAAGTCGCCCGACCCGGCGCGGGCCACGGACCCGGGTGTCGAGCTGAAGGCGCTGTTGAAATGAGGATCATCGCCGGCAGCCATCGTGGCACGGCCCTCGCCGCGCTCGGCAAGGGCGATGCGGGCGCGCATCTGCGCCCCACCGCCGACCGGGTGCGTGAAAGCCTGTTCAATGCGCTGATGGGCGGCCGCTACGGCGATCCGATCACCGAGGCCCACGTGCTCGATCTCTTTGCCGGCACCGGCGCGCTGGGGCTGGAGGCGCTATCGCGCGGTGCGTCCCACGTCACCTTCGTCGATGACGGGCGCGTCTCGGGGCGTTTGATCCGCGAGAACGTCGCCAAGCTGCGCGTCGCGGATCGGGTGACTCATCTGAAATGCGACGCGACCCGCCTGCCCGCCCCCGAGGCCCCAGCGGGGCTCGTCTTTCTCGATCCGCCCTATGGCAAGGGCCTTGGCGCGCGGGCGCTGGCCTCGGCGCTGGCGCAGGGCTGGATCGCCACCGGCGCGCTGATCGTCTGGGAGGAGAGCGCGCCACAGCCCGCGCCCGAGGGGTTCGCCCCGCTCGATACGCGTCGCTACGGCGACACCCATGTCACGCTGCTGGAGCGGCTCTAGATATCCCAGGTTGGATGAAACCGGTCGGCCGGCGACAGGGTGAAGATCTCGTTGCCCTGCGCGGTGATGCCGATCGAATGCTCGAACTGCGCCGAGAGCGACTTGTCGCGGGTCACCGCGGTCCAGTCGTCGCCAAGTACCTTGGTCTCGGGACGGCCCAGATTCACCATCGGTTCGATGGTGAAGAACATGCCCTCTTCGAGCACCGGCCCGGTGCCGGGGCGGCCGTAATGTAGCACGTTGGGCGGCGCGTGGAACACGCGGCCCAGCCCGTGGCCGCAGAAATCGCGCACCACCGACATGCGATTCTCCTCGACATAGGACTGGATCGCATGGCCGATGTCGCCGAAGGTGTTGCCCGGCTTCGCCGCCTCGATACCGCGCATCAGCGCATCATGGGTAACCTGGATCAGCCGCTCGGCCTTGCGCCCGAGCTTGCCCGCCACGTACATCCGGCTGGTATCGCCGTACCAGCCATCTACGATGACGGTGACGTCGACGTTGAGAATGTCGCCGTCCTTGAGCTTCTTGTCGCCGGGAATCCCGTGGCAGACCACGTGGTTGACCGAAATGCAGCTGGCGTGCTGGTAGCCCTTGTATCCGATCGTCGCGCTTTCGGCGCCGGCCTGCTTGATCAGGTCGGTGATGAGACGATCGATCTCAGAGGTCCGCTGGCCCACGACGACATGCTCGGCGATGTCGTCGAGGATCGAGGCGGCAAGCCGCCCGGCACGGTTCATCCCCGCGAAATCCGCGAGATCATGGATGCGGATGCCGTCGCGCGTGAGGCGGCCCTTGCGTTCGTCAGCGGCGGTCTCGTCCAATGTGTCACCTCTTTCCCTTTGCCCATGAAATAGGCCCTATGGCCGGGGGAATCCACCCGCTCGCGTGGAAATGGCCCCGCCCCTGCCCTATACATTGAGGCAACAGACGGAGCCCGCCAATGACCGAACGGACCAGCAACCCCACCGCCGCCATGCTCGTCATCGGCGACGAGATCCTTTCGGGGCGGACCCGCGACAGCAACATGAACCATCTCGCCCGCGAACTGACGCTGCGCGGCATCGACCTGCGCGAGGCGCGGGTGATCTCCGACGATCACGACGCCATCGTCGCGGCGGTGCGCGAACTGTTGGCCACCCATGACCACCTGTTCACCTCGGGCGGCATCGGCCCGACCCATGACGACATCACCGCCGAGGCGGTGGCCGCGGCGATGGAAACGCCGATCGACGTGCGCGACGACGCCCGCGCGATCCTCGCCGCGCATTACGAGGCCCGTGGGGTCGAGCTGAACGCCGCCCGGCTGCGCATGGCGCGCATCCCCGATGGCGCCACGCTGATCGACAACCCGGTCAGTGCCGCGCCGGGATTCTCGCTGCGCAACGTTCATGTCATGGCGGGCGTGCCGCGCATCTTCGAGGCGATGCTGGCCGGGCTCCTGCCGACGATCCCCGGCGGCCGCCCGGTGCTGTCGCAATCCTTGCGCGTCGAGCGCGGCGAGGGCGACGTGGCCGAGCCGCTGTCCGAGCTTGCCCGCGCGCATCCGACGCTGGCCATCGGCTCCTATCCGTTCACCGAGAACGGCGTCTCCGGCACCAACGTCGTGATCCGCGGCAGCGACGGCGCCGAGATCGAGGCGGCGCTGGTGCAGCTCTCCGGTTGGCTCGAAGCGTGACGCCGCAGGCGGGCTTCGCGACGCTCGCCGCAACATGGCCTGCCGCGGCCACGCGCGATCTCGGGCCGATGCGGCTGCGCGACGGCGCGGGCGGCGGCAGCCGGGTTTCGGCCACGACGCTGGAAGGGCCTTGGCAACCCGCCGACGTCATTGCCGCCGAGACGGCGATGCGCGCGGCCGGTCAGGTGCCGCTCTTCATGCTGCGCCAAGGCGAGGACGATCTCGACGCGGCGCTGGGAGCGCGCGGATACGGGATCATCGATCCGACCCTGATCCTTGCCGCGCCACCGGACAAACTTGAGACAGGCAGCCCCCGCGCCGTCTGGCCGCCACACCCCGAGCAGATCGCGATCTGGGAGGCTGGCGGCGTCGGCCCGTCGCGCATCGCAGTGATGCAGCGGGTGACGGCGCCCAAGGCGGTGCTGCGGGCCGCGCAGGCCTGCGCCTTCGTCGCCTGCCACGAGCGCCACGCGATGCTGCACGCGCTCGAGGTTGCGGCACCGGCGCGGCGGCGTGGCACAGGGCGGGCGCTGATGGCGATGGCGGCGGGCTGGGCTCGCGCCGCCGGCGCGCAGAGCCTCTGCCTCGCGGTGACCCGCGCCAACGCCCCCGCCCGCGCCCTCTATGCCGATCTCGGCTATGCGGAACTGACCGGCTATCACTACCGCCGCGCCGCCGCATGAGGCGGCTGCTGCCACTGGCCCTACTCTGGCCCGGCCTCGCCTTGGCGCAGCCGCCGGAACTGCCGCTTCCCGATGGCGCGGTCCGAACGGCCGGGATCCTGCGCGAGGCCGATGCCTATGCCCTGCCCACCGGCCCCGCCCGCGACGGGCCGCCCCCCGCCACGCAGTTGCAGGGAGACGTGCGGATAGAGGCGTGGCGCATCGCGGATGCCCCCGATCCAGCTCGAATCCTCGCGCCGATCCGCGCGGCTCTGGAGCGCGCGGGCTTCGAGATCCTGCTCGACTGCGCGGCAGAAGGCTGCGGCGGATTCGATTTCCGCTATGGGACAGAGGTGCTGCCGCCACCGGAGATGCATGTCGACCTCGGCGCGTTCCGGGCCCTTTCGGCCCGGCGCGACGGGCCCGAGGGCGCGATCGCGGTGAGCGCGCTGGCGAGCCGCGCCGGGCCCTCTGCATTCCTGCAGCTGGTCACGGTCACGCCCGACGGCGAGGCCGTGTCAGTCACCGCTCCGGCCGCCACACGCCCGGGCATTCCAGCGTCCAATGGCTTGACCAGCGAGCTCATGCGCGAGGGACACGTTGCGCTGAACGGCATCGATTTCGCCCCCGGCAGCGCCGAGCTACGCGTGGCCGACATCCCGGCGCTCGACGCTTTGGCCGCGTGGCTTGCCGCCGATCCGTCGCGCCGCCTTGTGCTGGTGGGCCATACCGATATGACCGGCCCGCTCGACGCCAATATCGCGCTGTCGCGGCGACGGGCCGAGGCGGTGCGGCGCAGGCTCACCGAGGCCGGCATCGCGCCGGCCCAGCTCGAAGCCCATGGGGCGGGCTGGCTCGCCCCGCGCGCGCCCAACGCCACGGCAGAGGGCCGCGCCGCCAACCGCCGGGTCGAGGCAGTGGTCCCGGGGGGTTGAATTCGCGACATAACGGTCTTCCATGAACCGTATTGGAGGACAGGCATGGCCGGACATTCGCACCAGCATCATGGCGGCCACGGCCACCATCATCATCACATCGACCCGGAGGCGGGCGACTGGCGGGTCGGCGGCGCGATCGCGGTCAATCTCGCGCTGACGCTGGCGCAGATCGTGGGCGGACTCGTGTCCGGCAGCCTCGCTCTGATCGCCGACGCGCTGCACAACCTTTCGGACGCGGTCTCGCTCGGCATCGCCCTTGCGGCCCGCCGCATCGCCCGGCGTCCCGCGGATGCGGAGATGACCTTCGGCTATGGCCGGGCCGAGGTGGTGGCGGCGCTGGTCAACTACACCACGTTGATCTTGATCGGGCTCTATCTCGGCTACGAGGCGATCGCGCGCATCTTCGCCCCCGAGCCGGTCATCGGCTGGATCATGATCTGGGTCGCCGGGCTGGCGCTGGTGGTCGATCTCGTCACCGCCGCACTGACCTACACGATGTCCAAGGACAGCGTGAACATCCGCGCCGCCTTCGCGCACAACCTCGCCGATGCGCTGGGCTCGGTCGCGGTGATCGTGGCGGGCGTCGCGGTGCTGGTCTTTGGCTGGGTCTGGGTCGATCCGGCGGTAACGCTGGCGATCGCCGGCTACATCCTGTGGATGTCGCTGGGACAGATCGGCGGCGTGATCCGCATCCTGATGCTCGGCGCGCCCCCCGATCTCGACACGGCGGCCGTGCTCGACCACCTGCGCGGCATCGACGGTGTCGCCTCGGTTCACCACGTGCATCTGTGGCAGATGCAGGAGAACACGCCCGCGCTCGACGCGCATGTCGCGGTGCCGCAGGGGCGCTGGGGCGAGGCCGACGCGATCAAGGCGCGCGTGAAGCGGGCCTTAGAGGAACGCTATGGCATCGGCCATGTGACGCTGGAGATGGAATGCGCGGCGCATGCCTGCGATGGCGCCAGCGCGATCGGCCACGGATGAAAAAAATGCGACCCCCGAGGGGGCCGCAAGGTCGAAAGCGGGATGCAGCTCCGCTTTCGGGGCTACCAGGTGTCGGGGCCCTTCTCGGCGAAGGCCTCGACCAGGAAATCGATGAAGGCGCGGACCTTGGGCTGGGTGAAGCGACCCGGCGGGTAGACCGCGTAGATGCCCTGCGTCTCGGTCGGCAAGTCCGGGATCGCCTCCTCCACCAGACCCTTTCGCAGCGCGTCCGCGTAGAGGAAGGACGGCAGATAGGCGATGCCGAGCCCGCCGATGCAGGCATTGAGCAGCGACTGTCCATCATTGACGGTGAGCCAGCCCGCGGTGCGCACCTGCCGCTTTTCCCCGGAGGGGGCGGTGAGCTTCCACACCGCGCCATTGGCGGCGTTCGAGTAATGCAGCAGCTTGTGCTCGTTCAGATCGTCGATCCGCGCAGGGCGGCCATACCGCTCGAAATAGGCGGGGGAGGCGATCATCTTCTTGGAAGTCTCTGTAAGCTTGCGAGCGCGCAGCGTGCTGTCCTCCAGCTCGCCGATGCGGACCGCCATGTCGAAACCCTCGGAAATCAGCTCCACGAAGCGGTTGTTGAGAACCATGTTGACGGTGATGTCGGGAAATTCCTGAAGGAAATCGCCGAGCACCGGGCTCAGATGATTGACCCCGAAATCGGTGGCGACCGAGATCCGCAGCAGACCCGAGGGCGCCGATTGCATCGAGGTAACCAGCGCGTCGGCCTCGCCCGCGTCGTTGAGCACGCGCCGGGCGCGGTCGTAATAGGCCAGGCCGATTTCGGTCGGAGACACGCGCCGCGTGGTGCGGTTCAAGAGCCGCGCACCCAGCCGCGCCTCGAGCGAGGAGACATGCTTGGACACCGCGGATTTGGAGATGCCCATCTTGCGCGCCGCATCGGTGAACCCGCCTTGGTCCACCACGGTGGCGAAGGCCTCCATCTCGGTCAGCCTGTCCATGGCCGTTCTCCACGCTGTTCGTTTCGGTCGACCTCATGGATGACGGAGGATTCGGGCATGAATTGGTCCGTGCCCTGACAATATAGCGGTTTGGGCGCGACCGATGCGCAGGCGGAAACAGCTAGAGCGTAGCGGCGAGCCGCGTGCCCTGATCGATCGCGCGCTTGGCATCGAGCTCGGCCGCGACATCCGCGCCGCCGATCAGATGCGCCTCCACCCCGCTGCCGCGCAGGGCTTCGGCCAGCGTCCGCTCGCTCTCCTGACCCGCGCAGAGCACGATGGTGTCGGCCTCGATCAGCCGCGGCCCCTCCGAGGTGGTGATATGCAGCCCCTGCGCGTCGATCCGCTCGTAGCTCACGCCGCCCAGCATCTCGACGGCGCGCATCTGCAGACCAGCGCGATGCACCCAGCCGGTGGTCTTGCCAAGCCGCTTGCCCAGCTTCTCGGCCTTGCGCTGCAGCAGCGTCACCTTGCGGATCGCCGGGTCGGGGCGCGGCCCTTCGGGGGCGAGGCCGCCGCGCGCGACCGACGGATCGGTCACGCCCCATTCGGCGCGCCAGGCGGGCGGGTCGATAGTGGTGCTATGCCCGGTCACCAGATACTCGGCCACGTCGAAGCCGATGCCGCCCGCGCCGACCACGGCGACTCGTGGCCCCGCCTGCACCCGGCCTGACAGCAGGTCGGCATAGGAGATCACGTTGTCCCCCTCCTGCCCCGGGATGCCCGGATCGCGCGGTCGCACGCCGGTGGCGACGATCACCGCGTCGAAGTCCGCCAGCTCCTCGGCGCTTGGCGCGTGGCCGAGGCGCAGATCGATCGCGCTCGCGGCCACTTCCGTCTCGAACCAGTCGATCAGGCCGCGGAACTCCTCCTTGCCGGGGATCGCGGCGGCGTAATGCAGCTGCCCGCCGATCCGCTCCGCCCTGTCGAACAGCGTCACCGCGTGCCCCCGCTCGATCGCGGCCAGCGCCGCCGAGAGACCCGCCGGCCCGGCGCCGACCACCGCGATGCGGCGCGGAGTCATGACCGGCTCCAGCACCAGCTCGGTCTCGTGGCAGGCCCGCGGATTGACGAGGCAGCTCGACAGCATGCCCGAGAAGGTGTGATCGAGACAGGCCTGATTGCAGGCGATGCAGGGTGCGATGCGCGCGGCATCGCCCCGCGCCGCCTTGGCGACGAAATCCGGATCGGCGAGAAAGGGGCGCGCCATGGAGATCATGTCGGCTTGGCCCTCGGCGAGAATCGCCTCGGCCACCTCGGGCGTGTTGATCCGGTTCGAGGCGATGACCGGTGCCGCGACCTCCGCGCGCAGCTTCGCGGTCAGATGCGCGAAGGCGGCGCGCGGCACGGAGGTCACGATGGTCGGCACCCGCGCCTCGTGCCAGCCGATGCCGGTGTTGAGCACGTCGGCACCCGCCTCGGTCACGGCATGGGCCAGAGCCACAATCTCGGACCAGTCCTGCCCCTCCGGCACCAGGTCGATCAGCGAAATGCGGTAGATCAGCAGTTTTTCGGGGCCCAGCGCGGCACGGACCCGGCGCACAACTTCGACCGGCAGGCGCATCCGGTTCTCGAGGCTGCCGCCCCAGCGATCCTCGCGGCGATTGGTGCGCGGCGCGAGGAACTGGTTGAGGAAATAGCCCTCCGAGCCCATCACCTCGACCCCGTCATAGCCCGCCTCGACCGAGCGGGCGGCAGCGGTGGCGATGTCGGCGATCTGTTTCTCGATTCCCGCCTCGTCGAGCGCGTTGGGGGTAAAGGCGCTGATCGGGGCCCTGATCGCCGACGGCGCGACACAGTGCTTGGAATAGGCGTAGCGGCCCGCATGCAGGATCTGCATGGCGATGCGCCCCCCCGCCTCGTGAACCGCACCGGTGACCCTGGCGTGGTTCGCGATGTCCTCTTCGCTAAAGAGCCCGGCCGCGCCGGGATAGACGCCGCCTTCGCGGTTGGGCGCCATGCCGCCCGTCACCATCAGCCCCGCGCCGCCACGGGCGCGGACGGCGTAGAAGGACGCGACCCGGCCCCAGTCGCCGGTCTCCTCGAGCCCGGTATGCATTGAGCCCATCATCACCCGGTTGGGCAGGCGGAGCGGCCCGAGGTCGATCGGCGATAGCAGCGTCGGATATGCGGACATGTCGGGCCTCCCTGGTGCCCGGAGATTGGCGGCGCTTGACGCGCGCGTCACCATCGACGCGGCGTCAACCGGGCGGCTCAGAGCCCGGCGCGAGGCCTGCGCGCCACCACCAGATCGCGGATCTCGATCCGCGCCGGCAGCGGTGCCTCGAAGATCAGGTCGATCCAGCCTGTATCCACCCGCTCGGGCTCGATCCCGAGCGGCCAGAGATCGAACTCGGTGCCAGTGGCGCCGCCTCGAGGCAAATCGCGCAGCAGCGTTTCGCTGTTGGGGCCTTGCTTCAGGTTGAGACGGGCATAGGCGCGCGGCATGTCCTGCGCAGCCCATGCGAGGTCGAGGCCCAGCAGGTGACGTCGTTCCAGCCCCGCCAGAGCACCCTTGGGCAGGGCTATGGCAAGGCTGAGAAATCCGCCGTCGAAGCCTTCGAGGCCAAATTGCAGCGGATGCGTTGCGTCAGCATCATCCGTGCCGCGGCCAAGCCGGACCCCTCCCTGCGCCGCATCGTGGAACAGCCGCACCTCGCAGCCGAGATCGGCACCGTTCGCGACCGGGTCGGTCGAACCCACCGCCCCGCCCCACGGCCCGGGCCGCCAGGCCCAATCCGCGCCGGGCTGGCGCAAAGGCGAGGCCGCCCGCGCCGCTGCCCCAAAGGGCGTACGGATTGGACGGCCGGCTCCGGCCCGCCAAGGCAGGCCGAAACGTCTCACTGGTCCATATAGACGTGGCTTTCGCCCTGCGCGCCGGGATGCGTCACCGCACCCTTGCGGGCCGAACCCACGAGCTGCGCGTATTTCCAAAGCGCGCCGGCGGTGTAGTCATTGGTGCGCGGGCCTTTCCACGCGCCCTTGCGCTCGGCCAGCTCGGCATCCGACAGGTCGACCGAGATCTCGCCCTTGATCGCGTCAATGGTGATCACGTCGCCGGTCCTGACCAGCGCGATCGGACCGCCATGCGCGGCCTCGGGGCCGACATGACCGACGCAGAAGCCACGGGTCGCGCCCGAGAAACGGCCATCGGTGATCAGCGCCACCTTCTTGCCCATGCCCTGCCCCGAGAGCGCGGCAGTGGTCGAGAGCATCTCGCGCATGCCGGGGCCGCCCGCCGGGCCCTCGTTGCGGATCACGATCACGTCGCCCTCGGCGTATTCACGCTTGCGCACCGCCTCGAAGGCCTCCTCCTCGCATTCGAACACGCGCGCCGGGCCGGTGAAGACCTGGTCCTCGGCGGCCATGCCCGCGACCTTCACGATGGCGCCGTCGGGGGCGAGGTTGCCCTTGAGGCCCACAACGCCGCCGGTGGGCGTGATCGGTTTCGCCACGGTGTGGATCACACGGCCGTCTGCCTCGCGGTCGATGCGGTCGAGCTCCTCGCCCAAGCTCCGGCCGGAGGCGGTGATGCAGTCCTCGTGCAGCAGCCCCGATTTGCGCAGCTCCTTCAGCACCACCGGCACGCCGCCCGCCTCGTGCAGGTCCTTTGCGACGTATTCGCCGCCCGGCCGAAGGTTCACGAAATAGGGCGTGTCGCGGAAGATGTCGCAGACGTCGAGCAGGTCGAAATCGATCCCCGCCTCATGCGCAATCGCCGGAAGGTGCAGGCCGGCATTGGTCGAGCCGCCGGTGCATGCCACCACACGCGCCGCGTTCTCGAGGCTCTGGCGGGTGACGATGTCGCGGGCGCGGATGTTCTTCTCGATCAGGTTCATGACGGCCTGGCCGGAGAAATCGCCATACTGGTCGCGGCTCTCGTAGGGCGCGGGCGCGCCGGAGGAGTTCAGCAGCGCGAGACCGATCGCCTCGGACACGCAGGCCATGGTGTTGGCGGTGTACTGGCCGCCGCAGGCACCCGCCGAGGGGCAGGCCACGCGCTCGAGGATCGCCAGTTCGGCGTCGGTCATGTTGCCCGCCGCGTGCTGGCCCACGGCCTCGAACACGTCCTGGACCACGACGTCCTTGCCGTTGAGCTTGCCCGGCAGGATCGAGCCGCCATAGATGAACACCGACGGCACGTTCAGCCGCACCATCGCCATCATCATCCCCGGCAGCGACTTGTCGCAGCCCGCGAGGCCCACCAGCGCGTCGTAGCAGTGCCCGCGCATCGTCAGCTCGACCGTGTCGGCGATCGCGTCGCGCGAGGCGAGCGAGGAGCGCATCCCCTCGTGGCCCATGGCGATGCCGTCGGTGACGGTGATCGTGGTGAACTCGCGCGGCGTGCCGCCGCCCTTCTTCACGCCCATCTTCACCGACTGCGCCTGCCGGTTGAGCGCGATGTTGCAGGGCGCGGCCTCGTTCCAGCAGGTGGCGACGCCGACCCAGGGCTGGTGGATCTCTTCTTCCGAGATGCCCATGGCATAGAAGTAGCTCCGGTGCGGGGCGCGCTCGGGCCCTTCGGTCACGTGGCGGCTGGGCAGTTTCGTCTTGTCGAAACGGGCGTTGGTCATGGGGCTGTCCCTTCCCGGAGTTAGCTGGTGGCAAGGGATAGACAGGCCCCGCCGCAACGGCAAGCCGCGATGACCCTCCCCGAGGCGGCAAGGCGGCACAATCCGCGCCTTTTCTGCCCGAAACCCGCAACGAAGGTCCCGCCGGGCCGCACTTTCGGGACAGATCCGCAAACCCCCTCCCGGGCCGGGCCCCACTGCGGTAATGCGGCAGCAGGCCGAATTGCATTCCGACGTCGCGGGGCGTATCTCCGTCTCGACCCGACGCGCCCGGAGCTGCAAGATGAACTGGATTTCCAACTACGTCCGTCCGCGGATCAAC
Source organism: Limimaricola soesokkakensis (assembly GCF_900172345.1). Classification (GTDB taxonomy): domain Bacteria; phylum Pseudomonadota; class Alphaproteobacteria; order Rhodobacterales; family Rhodobacteraceae; genus Limimaricola; species Limimaricola soesokkakensis. Next base: position 467,827 of record NZ_FWFY01000002.1, on the reverse strand, counting down.
TCGATCTTCTCGCGCCGCGAGGTGCCCGAGAACCTGTGGACCAAGTGCGACGAGTGCGGGACGATGCTGTTCCACCGCGAGTTGGCGGACAATCTCAACGTCTGCACCAATTGCGAACACCACATGGCGATCACGCCGCGCGACCGGTTCAAGGCGCTGTTCGACGGCGGCGTCTTCACGGAGGTGAAGGTGCCTGAGCCGATCGCCGACCCGCTCAACTTCCGCGACCAGAAGAAATATGTCGACCGGATCAAGGAAGCCCGCCGCAAGACCTCGGAAAAGGAGGCGATGCTGGTGGCCGAGGGCGAGATCGGCCGCACCAAGATCGTCGCCGCCGGTCAGGACTTCTCCTTCATGGCCGGGTCGATGGGCATGTATGTCGGCAACGCGATCATCGCGGCGGCCGAACACGCGGTGAAGCTGAAATGCCCGCTGGTGCTCTTCTCGGCCGCCGGCGGCGCGCGGATGCAGGAGGGGATTCTCAGCCTGATGCAGATGCCGCGCACCACGGTCGCGGTGGAGATGCTCAAGGAGGCCGGGCTGCCCTATATCGTGGTGCTCACGCACCCCACCACCGGCGGCGTCACCGCCTCCTACGCGATGCTGGGCGACGTGCAGATCGCCGAGCCGAACGCGCTGATCTGCTTTGCCGGTCCGCGCGTGATCGAGCAGACGATCCGCGAGAAGCTGCCCGAGGGGTTCCAGCGCGCCGAGTACCTGCTCGACCATGGCATGCTGGACCGGGTGACGGCGCGCGGCAAGCTGCGCGAGGAGTTGATCGGCATCACCCGGATGCTGATGGGGCTGGAGCCCGCTGTGATGGGCGATCTGCCCGCCCCGGCCACGCCGGAACCGGCGGCGGCCAAGGATGCCGAAGCGGCGCAGGACAAGCCGGTCGAAACCCCGGCCGCCAAGCCCGCCCCCGCCAAGAAGGCGGAGACGTCGAAGAAATGAGCGCTGCGCCCGGATCCGACGCGATTCTCGCGCGGATGATGACGCTGCACCCCAAGGTCATCGACCTGACGCTCGACCGGGTGTGGCGGCTGCTGGCGGCGCTTGACCATCCCGAGCGGCGGCTGCCCCCGGTGATCCATCTCGCCGGGACCAACGGCAAGGGCTCGACCCAGGCGATGATCCGCGCCGGGCTCGAGGCGTCGGGCGACCGCGTCCACGCCTATACCTCGCCGCATCTGGCGCGGTTTCACGAGCGGATCCGGCTCGCGGGCGAGCTCATCTCAGAGCCGGCTCTGACCGATCTGCTGGACCGCACCCACGCGGCGAACGGCCCAGACCCGATCACCTATTTCGAGATCACCACGGCGGCGGCGCTCATGGCCTTTGCCGAGAGTCCGGCCGAGTGGACGCTGCTCGAGACCGGCCTCGGCGGCCGCCTCGACGCGACCAACGTGGTCGAGCGTCCGGCGCTCACCGTCATCACCCCCGTCGATCTCGACCACCAGCAATATCTGGGCGAGACGCTCGAAGAGATCGCCGGCGAGAAGGCCGGCATTCTCAAGCGCGGCGTGCCCTGCGTGGTGGCGCCGCAGCACGAGGCCGCGCTCGAGGTGATCGAGGCCAAGGCCGCGCGGCTCGGCGTGCCGCTTCTGGCGCATGGCCAGCACTGGCATGTCACGACCGAGCGCGGCCGCCTGATCTACCAGGACGAGCGCGGGCTTCTGGATCTGCCGCTGCCAACCCTTCGCGGTCCGCATCAGCTGGTGAACGCGGGCACCGCCATCGCGGCGCTGCGGGCACTGGGCCAGGACGAGGCCGCCTGCGAGGCCGCGACCCGCGCCCAGTGGCCCGCCCGAATGCAGAAGCTGGGCCGCGGCCCGCTGGTGGAACTCGCCGGCGGGGCCGAGCTGTGGCTCGATGGCGGCCACAACCCGGCGGCGGGCGCTGTGCTGGCGCAGACGCTGCGCGAACTGCCGGAGCGCGCGACGCATCTGGTCTGCGGCATGCTCAACACCAAGGATATCGCGGGCTATCTGCGCCCCTTGGCCGAGGTGGCGCAAAGCCTTCAGGCGGTCTCGATTCCCGGCGAGGTCAACACTATCCCCGCCGCCGAGACCGCCGCCGCCGCCCGCACGGCGGGTTTCGCGCAGGTGGCCGAGGCTAATGACGTGGCCGGGGCGATCCGCGCCATAACCGCGCGGGAGCCGGGCGCGCGCATCCTAATCTGCGGCTCGCTCTATCTGGCGGGCCACGTGTTGCGCGACAACGGATGAGGCTCTGGCCGCCGCTTCTCGCGGCGCTGGCTGCCGGCCCCGCGCAGGCGGTTGAGCTGCACTTCTGCTGGCGCGGCGCCTCGGGCTACAGCATGACCGGCACCATGCGGTTTCCCGACGCCCTGTTGCAGGCAGCGCGCGTCACCGAATCCGATCTGACCCATTTCGAAATCACCGGCTGGCAGGATGGCGTGCGGATCGGCGGCTGGAGCCTCGACGCGCTGACGCCCGAGACCACCTGGCTGCTGAGCTTCGACCCGCGCGCCATGCGCTTTCCAATGCCTGGAATCGGCGTCTTCCAAGCCTGGAACGCCGATGGCGGCGTCGCGAATTGCGGCGATCCGGGCTTTGGCTTCAACGCCGGCAATGCCGGGCAGGATGTCTGCGTCGACAACCGATTCGTGTCCGAATCGACGATTCCATGGTGGACGCCGCTAACTGCCTCTCCCGCACCCGTCTCGCCCGACTGTAACGCACCGATGGTGCTGTCTTTGCTCCATGAAAAGAAAACTTCGCCATAAATACAGGCAATTGCGCCGAATGGTGGCGCAGCGAACCTGCCGAATTGCGCCAATATGCAAGGCGCGATCGGCGTCCCGCTAAAAGTTAACGACGTTACGAAACTACGCCCTTCGGTTGACCCACCGCGGTCAATTCAGGATTCTGAATGCAGGGGAACGAACCGAATATCTCGGCAGGAAAGATCGGGACTTCGGCAGGTTGACGGGCAGTGAGGAAGGGGGCCAGGGGAAACGGCCCCCTTCATACTGCATCAAATGCGGCCCCAGTCTTCGCCCTGCATTTCTTCCAGCCGGCTCGCGGTGCGTTCGAATTCGAAGCTGCCCTCGCCCTCGACATAGAGATAGGCAGGCGCCGCTGCTGCCGAGGCCACGAGCCGGGTCTTCGCCTCGTAGAGCGCGTCGATCAGCGTCACGAATCGCTTTGCCTCGTTGAAGTTCGAGCGCGACAGCCGCGGAATGCCGTCGATCATCAGCATCTTCACCGCTTCGGCGAGCGCGAGATAGTCGGCCGCGCCGAGGGGCCGGCCGCACAGCTCGTGAAATCCCGCCCGTGCGATGCCATTGCGGTACTCCGGCACGGTCACCTCGCGCCCTGACACGCGCAGCACGAGCGGCTCGCCCCCCGGCGCGCCCGCCAGATCCGCCCAGATCGCGTCGAGCTTCGCGCGCGCGCTCGAATCATTTGGCATGATCCAGCTTTCCGAGCCCTTGAGCCGCCCTTGCCGGTGATCGACGGGGCTTTCCAGCTCCAGCACCTCCATCCGCGCCTTCAATTTCTCGATGAACGGCAGGAACAGCTGGCGGTTCAGCCCGTCCTTGTAGAGGTCGTCCGGCACCCGGTTCGAGGTGGTGACGATGGTGACGCCCTGCTCGAACAGCTTCTCGAACAGGCGACCGACGATCATCGCATCGGTGATGTCGGTGATCTGCATCTCGTCGAAGGCAAGGAACCGCAGCTCTCCCGCCAGCCCCTCGGCCACCGGCGCGATGGCGTCGTCGACGCCCTGCGCGCGGGCCTTGTTCATGTCGGCGTGGACCCGTTGCATGAAGGCGTGGAAGTGCCAGCGCGCCTTGGGCAGGTCGATCTCCTCGTAGAGCAGGTCCATCAGCATCGACTTGCCGCGCCCCACCCCGCCCCAGAAGTACAGGCCCTTCACCGGCTCCGGAGGTTTGGGCTTTCGGAACCAGCCGCCGCGCTGCGGCTCGGGCTGGCGCGCGAGGTCGCGGGCCACGCGGTCGAGCGCGGGCAGCACGGCCTCTTGCGCCGGGTCGGGTTTCAGCGCGCCCTGCTCGATGCGGGCGCGGTAGGCGTCTTCGATGCTCATGGGATGGCGACATAGCTGCCGCCCGGCGCATTGCAAAGCGGCGCGCCGCACGCGAGGGTCGCGGCCATGGAGATCCGCATTGCCCGCCCCAGCGACGCGCCCGAACTGGCCGATCTGCACGTGACCTGCTGGGCCGAAACCTATCCCGGCCTGCTGCCCGCGGAAGAGATCGCGCGCTTCGACCGCGACTTTCGACTGCGGCAATGGCGCGAGCAGATTGCCCGAGGTGGCAGCCGCATCGTGATCGCGCCGGGTGCGGGCTTCGCGCAGATCGGCCCGCAACGCGAGGCGGCGCTCGCGGCGCGCGGCTACTCAGACGAGCTTCACGCCCTCTACCTCACCCGCGCTGCACAAGGCCGGGGCCTCGGTCGCGCACTTCTTGCCGCGGCACTCGGCCCCGCGCCGGGGCGGCTTTCCGCGCTGGTGTTGGGCGGCAATGACCGCGCCTGCCGATTCTATGAGGCCACGGGTGCGCGACTGGCCGAGCGCCGGCCGGAGCGGATCGGGACCGCGGAGATCACCGACCTGCTCTTTTTGTGGGACGCCGCCCCCCGTCCCTGATTTCGGGCAACTTTGTTCCCCAAATACGCAAAACCCGGCCCTGCCGCCCGCGAAACGCCGGAGATTGACACCGCCACGCCGGCGGCGCCTAGATCGCGCATGACACGTCAGCCGCTCTTTACCCCCGTCCTGATCGCCGGTTGCATCATTGTGATGGCAGGCTTCGCCATCCGCGCGAGCTTCGGCGTGTTCCAGATCCCCATCGCCGAGGAGTTCGGCTGGCCGCGGGCCGAGTTCAGCCTCGCCATCGCGATCCAGAACCTCGCCTGGGGAATCGGCCAGCCGCTCTTCGCGGCGATGGCCGAGAAGGTCGGCGACCGCAAGGCGATCGTGCTGGGCGCTCTGGCCTATGCCGCCGGCCTGATCCTGTCGGCGGGCGCGACCCTGCCGATCCAGCACCAGCTTCTGGAGATCTTGGTGGGATTCGGTATCGCCGGCACCGGCTTCGGGGTGATCCTCGCCGTGGTGGGCCGCGCCGCTTCGAACGAGAATCGCTCAATGGCGCTCGCGGTAGCGACGGCGGCGGGATCGGCGGGGCAGGTCTTCGGCGCGCCGATGGCCGAGATCCTGCTGGGCTACATGACCTGGCAATCGGTCTTCCTCGTCTTCGCCGGGCTGATTCTCGCCAGCTTGCTGACCCTGCCGATGATGCGCTCTCCCGCCCCCGCCTCGACGGCAGAGCTGCAGGAGAGCATGGCCCGCGTGCTGGGCCGCGCCGCGCGGGATCCTTCCTATGCGCTGATCTTCATCGGCTTCTTCTCCTGCGGCTACCAGCTCGCCTTCATCACCGCGCATTTCCCGGCCTTCGTGACCGAGATCTGCGCGCCAATCGCCGCCGGCGGCGTGCTGGCCTCGCTGGGGATCACCACGACCGCAGGCCTCGGCGCGGTGGCGATCTCGCTGATCGGGCTGGCCAACATCGCGGGCACCATCGCGGCGGGCTGGGCCGGCAAGCGCTATAGCCGCAAGTACCTGCTGGCCGGGATCTATACCGGTCGGACGCTGGCGGCGGCGTGGTTCATTCTGACGCCGATGACGCCGGCGACGGTGCTGATCTTCTCGGGCGTGATGGGCAGCCTGTGGCTCGCCACGGTGCCGCTCACCTCCGGCCTCGTCGCGCATCTCTACGGGCTGCGCTACATGGGCACGCTCTACGGCATCGTGTTCTTCAGCCACCAGCTCGGCAGCTTCATGGGCGTCTGGCTCGGCGGGCGGATGTACGACATCTACGGCAATTACGAAGCGGTGTGGTGGGTCGGCGTCGGCGTAGGCGCGCTGTCGGCGATCGTGCACCTGCCGATCCGCGAGGCCCGGGCCCCGATCGCCGCCCCCGCCTGAGTCTGGGCCTGAGCCCGCCCTAGTCGCGCGCGCCGAAGATCGCCGAGCCCACCCGCACATGGGTGGCGCCTCTCGCGATCGCGGCCTCGAAGTCGCCGCTCATCCCCATCGACAACCCCGCGAGACCGTTGCGCGCGGCCATCTCGCGCAGCATGTCGAAATGCGGCGGGGGGTCCTCCTCGGCGGGCGGAATGCACATCAGCCCGACCACCGGCAGGTCGAGGTCGCGGCAGCGCGCCACGAAGCCGTCGGTCTCGGCGGGCAGCACCCCGGCCTTCTGCGGCTCTTCGCCGGTGTTGACCTGCACGAAGAGCTCGGGACAGCGGCCGAGCTCCTGTGCCAGCCGCGCCAGCGTCTCGGCCAGCCGAGGCCGGTCAAGCGAGTGGATCGCATGGGCGATCTCCATCGCGGCGCGCGCCTTGTTGGTCTGCAGCGGGCCGATGATGTGCAGCTCGGTTCCCGGAAAGCGCGGCGCCAGCACCCCCCAGCGCGACTGCGCCTCCTGCACCCGGTTCTCGCCGAATACCCTTTGCCCGGCCTCGAGCACCGGCAGCACCCGCGACTCGGGCTGCATCTTGGAGACCGCGACGAGGGTGATGTCGGCGGGGTCGCGACCCGCCGCACGGGCCGCCTCGGCAATGCTTCGACGGATCCGGTCGAGCGACATGGGCATCTCCTGCTTGGTTCCGAGAGGTGGTCTGACATGTGTGTGACCCGGTTGCATCAATTTTCGGGCAGCACCGGGAGGGGGGGCCAAACTCCTTGAGTGTGAAGCGTCTGGTGCGCAATGAAACCTCCAATGCTGGCTCGACTGGCATTCTCGGGAATGCAAACACGAGGGAAATCCATGAAACGCATCCTGCTCGCCTCGGCCTCGATCGTGGCCTTTGCCGGCGCCGCCGCCGCTGAAATCAGCTTCAACGGTGAAGCCGCTCTCGGCTACAACGACACCGAGTCCGTTTCCGAAACCGACGACGATGACGGCTTCTACTGGGACGCCGAGCTCGGCATCACCTTCAGCCAAGAGCTCGACAACGGCCTGACCGCCGCCGCGACCGTCACCTCCGACGTCGTCGACAACCAGCTCGAGGGCGACATCTTCGCCGAAGGCTACGTGCTGTCGCTGACCTCCGAGACCGCCGGCCTGTTCTTCGGCGACACCGACATGGCTGCCAACCTGCGCTGGGACGGCGTTTCGGAAATGGCCCATGACGGCTTCTCCGAGACCGACGGCGAGACCGTGCTGCGCGGCGACTTCATGGCCTATGGCTTCAACGTCTCGCTCTCGGGCCTCGTGGACGACACCACCGACGGCAACATCGAGCCGGTCGGCGACACCCTCGACCAGTACTCGGTCGGCGTGGCTGGCTCCTTTGGCGCGTTCGAGATGAGCGCTGCCTACCAGGAGAAAGAGACCGACTTCTCCGAAGCTGTCGCCCTCGACAACGGTGACTACAACCCGAACGAGATCTTCGGCATCTCGGTCGGCACCGCCTTCGCCGGCGCCGATGTCGACGTCGCCTATGCTCGTGAAGAGGATGCGGTGACCGGTGACGCCGAAGACTCGACCGGCATCGAGGTCGCCTTCCCGGTCGGCCCCGTCACGCTCGGCGCCTTCTACGTGGCCGAGTCGGACCAGGATGACGGCTACGGCGTTGCCGTGGACTACGTCTCGGGCGCGCTCACCGTCTCCACCGCTTGGGAGAACGTGGACGACTCCGAGGACTGGGCGATCGAAGCCGGCTACGACATGGGCCAGGGCCTGAACTTCTACGCCGGTGTCGCCGACGCGGGTGACGACTACTACGTCGCCACCACCTACGAGCTGGCCGAAGGCGCTCAGCTGCTCGTCTCCTACGGCGTCGACGATAACGACGACTCCGAGGACGAGATCGGCGATCCCGAGTACCAGGAAGGCACGACCGTCGAGGTCTCCTTCGAGTTCTGATCCAACCGGATCACGACTTCAGGCAAGGGCGGTCCTTCGGGGCCGCCCTTCGCTTTTGTAGGGGGTGCATTCGGGCGTCGCAGGAGTGGCACAGCCGCGCGATGTGCAGTATCACCGCCAGCGGGCCGGAACGCCCCCTTGCAGACCCGCACCCAAGACGTGCCAGACCATCCGAGGGACACCCAACATGTCGCGCTACACCGCCGCCGAGATCGAAGCCAAATGGCAGGCCGCCTGGGACGAGGCCGGCCTCTTCACCGCGCGGCGCGACGAGAGCCGTCCGAAATACTACGTGCTCGAGATGTTCCCCTACCCCTCGGGGCGGATCCACATGGGCCACGTGCGCAACTACACGATGGGCGACGTGATCGCGCGCCATAAGGTGGCGACGGGCCATAACGTGCTGCACCCGATGGGCTGGGATGCCTTCGGCATGCCCGCCGAGAACGCCGCCATGGCCTCGGGCGGGCACCCGAAGGAATGGACCTACAACAACATCGCCGACATGCGCGCGCAGATGAAGCCGCTGGGTCTCTCGATCGACTGGAGCCGCGAATTCGCGACCTGCGACCCGGAATATTACGGCCAGCAGCAGGCGCTGTTCATCGACATGCTGGAGAAGGGCCTCGTCTACCGCAAGAACGCGGTGGTGAACTGGGACCCGGTCGACATGACCGTTCTGGCGAACGAGCAGGTGATCGACGGCAAGGGCTGGCGCTCGGGCGCCGAGGTCGAGCGGCGCGAACTGACCCAGTGGTTCTTCAAGATCTCCGAATATTCCGACGAGCTGCTCGCGGCGCTGGACGGGCTCGATGACTGGCCCGCCAAGGTCAAGCTGATGCAGGCCAACTGGATCGGCCGATCGCGGGGTCTCGAAATGGCCTTCGGCCTGACCGAGCCCACACATGGCCATGACCGGATCGAGGTCTACACCACCCGCCCCGACACGCTCTTGGGCGCGAGTTTCATCGGCATCTCCCCCGACCACCCGCTGGCGCGGGCGCTGGAGCGCGACCGCGAGGACGTGGCGGCCTTCTGCGCCGAGGCGCGCAAGGGCGGCACCACCGAAGAGGCGCTGGAGACCGGCGAGAAGCTGGGCTTCGATACCGGGCTCACGGCGCGGCACCCGTTCGATCAGGGCCGCGAGCTTCCCGTGTGGATCGCCAATTTCGTGCTGATGGATTACGGCACCGGCGCGATCTTCGGCTGCCCCGGCCACGACCAGCGCGATCTCGACTTCGCGCGCAAATACGACCTGCCCGTCATCTCGACCTTCGCGCCCACCAAGGATGACGGCCAGCCGCTCGCCGAGGATGGTGGCCCGGCCTTCGTGCCGCCCAAGACCGAGCCGGTGATCTACATCAAGGGCTTTGCCGGCGAGACCGAGCAGACCGGCGAGCAGGCGATCGACGCGGCCATCGCGTTTTGCGAGGAGCACGGCGTCGGCCGCGGCGTGACGCGCTTCCGGCTGCGCGACTGGGGCCTGAGCCGCCAGCGCTACTGGGGCTGCCCGATCCCGATCGTGCATTGCGCCGATTGCGGCGCGGTGCCCGAGAAGAAGGAGAACCTCCCGGTCCGCCTGCCCGACGATGTGAGCTTCGACGTGCCGGGCAACCCGCTCGATCGCCATGCCACGTGGCGCGACGTCCCCTGCCCGCGCTGCGGCAAGGACGCGCGCCGCGAGACCGACACGATGGACACCTTCGTGGACAGCTCGTGGTACTACGCGCGCTTCACCAGCCCCCGCGCAGAGACGCCGACCGATCTGGCCGAGGCCGAGTACTGGATGAATGTCGATCAGTATATCGGCGGCATCGAGCACGCGATTTTGCACCTGCTCTATTCGCGCTTCTTCGCGCGGGCGATGCATGTGACCGGGCACCTGCCGGAAAAGGCGATCGAGCCGTTCAACGCGCTCTTCACCCAAGGCATGGTGACGCACGAGATCTACCAGACCCGCGACGCCAATGGTCGACCGGTCTACCACCTGCCCGAGACGGTCGAGAACGGCGCGTTGAAGGCGACCGGCGAAGAGGTCGAGATCATCCCCTCGGCCAAGATGTCGAAGTCGAAAAAGAACGTGGTCGATCCGGATGCGATCCTCGCGCAGTACGGCGCTGATACCGCGCGCTGGTTCGTGCTGTCCGACAGCCCGCCCGAGCGCGATGTCGAATGGACCGCCGCCGGCGCCGAGGCCGCGCACAAGCACCTCGCCCGGGTCTGGCGCATCGCCGACGAGCTGGCCGGAGCCACGGACGGTGATGTCGCGCAGGACGAGGAGCTGATGCGCCAGCTGCACCGCACAATCCGCGATGTCACGCTGGGGCTCGAAAGCTTCGGCTTCAACGCCGCCATCGCCAAGCTCTACGCCTTCACCTCGGTGCTGTCGAAATCCACCGCCTCGGCCGAAGCGCGGCGCGGTGCCGCCCGGGTGCTGGCGCAGCTAATGTCGCCGATGACCCCGCATCTCTCGGAGGAGATCTGGGCCCGGCTCGGCGGCGAAGGTTTCGTGGCGCGGGCCCCATGGCCGGTGGCGGAGGAGCGCTTCCTCGTCGAGGACAGCGTCACCCTGCCGATCCAGATCAACGGCAAGCGCCGCTCCGAGATCACCGTGCCCAAGGCGATGCCCAAGGACGAGATCGAGGCGCTGGTGCTGGCCGACGAGGCGGTGGCGAAGGCGCTCGACGGGTCCGCGCCGAAGAAGCTGATCGTGGTGCCCGGCCGGATCGTCAATGTGGTTCTCTGAGCCCGGCCGCCGCGCCCTGCTGCTGGGGGCGCTGGCGCTCGGCGGCTGCGGCTTCGCCCCGGCCTACGGGCCGGACAACGACGCCGCGCGGCTGCGTGGCAAGGTCGCGGTCGAGGCGCCGGCGAGTTTCCCGGGCTACCTGCTGCGCGCCCGGCTGCTGGACCGGCTCGGCGCGCCGGTCGAGCCGCTCTACGAGCTCGATGTCGAGACCTCCGAAGAGGTCGAGCAGGCCGCGATCAGCGCCGATGGCGCGGTGCTGCGCTACCGGTTGCTGGGACGCGCGAGCTACGCGCTGCGCCCCGTCGCGGGTGGTCCGGCCCTGGCCGAGGGCGCGGTCGAGGAGTTCGCGGGTTACTCCGCCACGCTCGGCACCGTCGCCTCCGACGCGGCCGAGCGCGATGCGCGCGAGCGGCTGGCGGTGCTGCTCGCCGACCAGATCGTGACCCGGCTGCTGGTCCTCCCGGCGCTGCCATGAAGCTCTCGGCGCGCGACGCTGCGGCCTTCTTCCGCAAGCCCGACCCCAAGGTCGCCGCCGCGCTGATCTGGGGCGAGGACGCGATGCGCGTGGCGCAGCGCCGGGCCGAGGTGATCGCCGGACTCGCCGGGCCCGATGCCGAGGCCGAGATGCGGCTGACCCGCCTGCCCGCCGCCGATCTGCGTCGTGAGGGCGCGCTTTTGATCGACGCGGTGAAGGCGCAGGGCTTCTTTCCCGGCCCGCGCGTGGTCTTCGTCGAAGGCGCGACAGACGGGCTTTCGGGCCTGTTCGACGCGGCGCTGAAGGACTGGCGCCCCGGCGACGCGCAGATCATCGCCACCGCCGGTCAGCTGGCGTCGAAATCGGCGCTGCGCAAGCTGTTCGAGGCGCAGCCCGTCGCCGTCTCTATCGGGATCTACGACGATCCGCCTGGGGCGGAGGAGATTGCCGCGATGCTGGGCGCGGCCGGTGTGCCCGACCCCGATTCTGATGGGCGGGCGCTGCTCACGGAACTGTCGCGTGCGCTCGATCCCGGCGCTTTCCGGCAAACGGTGGAAAAGCTCGGCCTTTACAAGCATGGCGACGCCACGCCGACCACGGCCGCCGACATCGCCGCCGTCGCACCCCGCTCCACCGAGGCCGATACCGACGCCCTGCTCGCGGTGGTGGCCGAGGGACGGGCGCCGCAGATCGCGGCATTGCTGCGGCGCCTCTATGCGCAAGGCACCACGCCGGTGTCGCTATGCATCATGGCGCTGCGGCATTTCCGGCAGCTGCACGCCGTGGCCAGCGATCCGGGCGGGCCGGGCCAGGGAATCGCCCGGCTCAGACCGCCGGTCTGGGGGCCACGCCGCGACGCGATGACCCGCCAGGCCTCGGGCTGGGGCCGCGACCGGCTAGAGCGGGCGGTGAGCCTGCTGATCGAGACCGACCTGCAGCTGCGCTCGGCAAGCCGGGCGCCGTCGCAGGCGCTGGTCGAGCGCGCGCTGATCCGGCTGGCGATGATGGCGCGGCGCTGATCCCGATTCCGGCCGCTGATCGGAATCAATTCCCCGCCACACAAGCGAATGCAGCCCCGACAGGCCCCGCCGATCGGTAACGAACGCAGGCACCATAAACGAAAAACGGCGGACCCGAAGGCCCGCCGTTTCAAGCATCCGGCCCGAAGACCGGATGGTCCTGAAATCAGGAGTCGTCCGAAGCGGCCAGAGCGACCAGACCGGCGACAGCGGCCAGCGGCAGCAGGAAGCCGAGCGGGCCAGCAAGGGTGCCGCGGGGCTCGGCTTCGGGCTCGACCACGACGACCGGGGGCTCGACGATCTCGACGGCCAGGCCACCGGCGAAAGCCGAAGAGGCGGTCATGGTGCCGGCGAGGGCGGCGGCGACGAGGGTCTTGGTGAGGCGCATGTCTCTACTCCAGTTGATAACAAAGCGTTAGGTCGGCTATAGCCAAGATAGGTGTATCACACAAGCTGGATGACCAGTGTGGCGCGGCCCGAATGCGAAACTAAAGGTCGCTGCTGCGCAAATATGCAACACTTTGGCTGATGAACTGACGTGACGAAATGATCTCCCCCGCAGCGTCAAGCCAATAATAGTTCGTGAAGATCAGGCCCGTGCCTTGGCATTCCTCGTCGAAGCGCCGGGCGGTGACCTGGCGATTGCCGAGATTAACGGCTTCGGTCCCTTGCAAGCTCACGGTGCAGTTGAATTCGGCCCGCTCGATTCGATCCAGCCCGTCGAGCGTCTCGTGCACCCGCACAGCCTGCCCGCCGCCGGCGCGCAGCGCGGCGCGGCTCTGGCGGGCATCGGCGGCCATCAGGTCGGGGCCGAGGCCGCGGGTCGAGACCAGCATCCCGTCGCGCAGCGTGTAGGTGAAGCCAGCCGGCCCCGAAAAGCTCTTCGAGACCCCGTTGTCGATCACCTGCCGCGCCGTGCCCGACAGGCCGAGCGCCGCGATCTCGACCCGGCGCGAGGTCGCGGCATTCGCAGGGGCGGCGACCGCGCCCCCTGCCGGGGCCGCCTGCGTGCCGACCAGCGGCGCGATCGCACCTTGCAGCGCCGCAGTAACCCCCGCGCCGCCACCGCAACCCGCCAGCAGCGCCAGAGCCGTGAGGGCGCCCGTCATCCTGATCCGCATCGTCATTTCCAGAACCGTCCCCAGCCATCGTCGAGATCGTTCAGATGGCCGTCACGGACCACCTCATAGAGCCGCCCGTCCACGCGCAGCTTGGCGCCGCCATCGCGCTGCAGAGAGGCAAGCGCACTCGACGCCTCGCGGCGCGTCGGCTGGCCGACCACGTAATCGAGCGGAATCGTCACCCGGATGCCCTTGTCGAAGGAGCCTTCGCCGTAATCCTCGAAAGGCACGTCGGTCAGGGTGAAATAGCCCCCGACGCTCCAGCCGTTCTCGAATTCGCGGTCGAGGGTAAAGGTGGCACCCCAATCACCGGCGAGATAGCGGCCGACATCGATCTGGCCGTAGAAGCGGTTGTCGAAGTCGTAATAGGCCGAGGCATGGCCCGTCACGACGTCGTAATCCTGAAAGCCGAATCCGAGGTCGAAATCGCGCTGCCGCGCGTAGTTGACCTCCGCGCCGAGGCCGAGACGGCTGTCGGCGGGCTTCCAAAGCACCTCGGTCGAGACGCCGCCATACATCTCCTCGAGATAGCCCAGAGTGGTGCGGGCATAGACGTCCGGCGCGAGGCGTCCGTATTGCGCCAGCGTCAGGTCGCGGAAGCCGGTGGTGCCTTCCTTGGCGTAGAGCGCGGCGTTCCGGCGCACCGGATAGGGCTCACCGCCTTCGGCCACGATCAGTTCGGGATCCTCGCGGTTGGTATAGAGCTGCTGGCGCAGCGTGCCCGAGGCGACGAGGCTATCGGTGATCTCGTAGCTGGCAGTGACCTGTGCGCCGAGCTCGACCTGGAACGGCGCGTCGCCGTCGAAGACAGTGATGCGGGCATAGGGCGCGAGCCCCCAGGAGAACCGGTCATCGACGCGCGGCAGCGGCTTCAGGCCCACCGACGGGCCCGCATCGTCGAGCACGAGGCGCTGGGACAGCGCCTCGGTGCCGCCGGCAGTGTCGGCGAAGGCCTCGATATCCGACCGGCTCAGCGTCACGGCGGAGAGCGGCACGCCCCGTTGCATCGGCTCGAGCGTGAAGCTCTCGATCGAATCTGGCAGGCCGATGCTCAGCATCCGCGCGATCCGCCCCATCGCCTGCGCCTCGGCGCGGTAGCGGGTGTTGGTATAGCGCAGCCGCACGGCGCGATCCGACAGCTGGATCGAGGACAGCTCGACCCCCTCGGCGGCCAGCGCCTGCTGCAGCGCCGTGCCGATCGTCGCTTCGGGCAGCGCCGCGCGATTCCAGCTCTGGGCCGCGCGGGCGTCGCCCTGGCGGATTTTCACCGGTGCCGGAGCGGGATCGAGACCGGGGCCATAGGGCCGCTCGGTCGGATCGATCAGGAAGGTGCCGGTCAGCGCCAGCTCCGAGCCGTAGAGCCAGGACGCACCGAGTTGCACCCCCGGCAACGGCCGGTAGACCGCACCGAAATTGAGCGGCGAATCGCGATCGATCAGTCCCAACTCGGTCTCGCGATCATATGCGTCCGAGGAGTACTCGGCCTTGAGCGTGAGCTTTTCGGTCGGGGCATATTCGAGACCCGCGAACAGCGCCGCGTCGCCCCTGAACAGCTGATCGAAGGCCAGCGTGCCGCCTTCCTCGAAATCGAGATCCGGACGCTCGTCGAAATCCGAGGCAAGCACGCCCAGCGGGTTGTCGAAGCCGTTATGGGAGCCGAAGCGGCCCCAGCCGAGACCCGCCGAGACCCGCAGCGTATCGCCGAAGGTCTTGGTCGCGACGAGGTACTCCGCACCATAGGCACCGGTCCCGAGGAAATCCTGTAGGCCAATGGCGAAAGCGGGCATCACCGCCGTTTCGTCGTTGAAGCGGTAGCGCAGGTCGAAGCTGCGGTCGAAATAGGTGTCTACCTGCCCCCGCTGCCCCGGCAGGCTGTAATCCTCGATCCGGCTGTAGCGGAAACTGCCCGAGAGGCGCGGCAACAGCTGGAAGGTGAAAGTGGTGCGGGTCTGGCCGTCGAAATTGCCGATCGTCGCGGCGATCTGGCCATCCTTGGCGCTCAGCGCCGAGGGCATTTCGATCAGCCCCGGCGTACCATAAAGCGTGTAGCTCAGGCCCCTGTCGGACACCGTCTGGGCGTTCACCGCCCCGGCCGCCAGAAGGGCCGCAAGGCTGGCCGCCCCGCCCCGGCGCATCGCTCGGATCGTCATGTCGTGCTGCACTCCCTGCTCGCTCGCCGCACCCTAGCCGCGCCTCGGTGCAATTGAAAGCCGGGCCGACCGGGCGCGCAGCCGCGCCTCAGCCCTCGGCGCGGGGTCCCGCCCCGGCCCAGGCCGCCGCCGCGCGCCCGGCATGGCGTCCGGTGGCCAGACAGGCGGTGAGCAGGTATCCGCCCGTCGGCGCTTCCCAGTCGAGCATCTCGCCCGCGGCGAAAACGCCAGGCCGGTCGCGCAGCATGAGGCCCGCATCGAGCGCGTCGAAACGCAGCCCGCCCGCGGTCGAGATCGCCTCGTCGAGCGGGTGCGGCCCAATGATCGGCACCGGAAGCGCCTTGATCAGCGCCGCCAATGTCTGGGGGTCGTTCGGCAGCGGCCGCGCGAATTCCTGCAGCAGTGCCAGCCGTACCGGGTCGAGCTTCAGCGCCTTGCGCAGGTGGTTGCCGAGGCTCGCCTTGCCGCGCGGACGTGCCAGTTTTCGCGCTACCGCGTCGGTGTCGAGATCCGGCAGCAGGTCGAGCGCCAGCGCCGCACCGTCGCGCAGATCGGCCGAGACCGCATAGAGGCCGCCGCCCTCGAGCCCGCGCGCCGAGATCACGCATTCGCCCCGCACCCGGCGCGCCCCGGCGATCAGCGCCACCGGCTTGACCGGTGCGCCGAAATGCGGGTGCATATGCGCCGACCAATCAATGCCGAAGCCCATGTTCGCCGGGCGGAACGGCGCGACATGGTTCGGCAACAAGGTGGCCCAGGCCCCGTCGGAGCCCAGCCGCGACCAGCTTGCCCCGCCCAGCGCCAGCACCGTGACATCGGCTTGAGCGACCTGCCGCCCCTCCGGGGTCTCGAACGCGGCCCCGCCTTCCTCCCAGCCGACGAAGCGCCAGCGGGTGCGCAGCTCCACCCCGGCCCCGGCCAGCCGAGCTAGCCAGGCCCGCAGCAGCGGCGAGGCCTTCATCACGGTGGGAAAGACGCGGCCCGTCGAACCGGTGAAGACCTCCTGCCCGAGCCCGCGCGCCCAAGCTTGCACCGCATCGGGACCAAAGCCGGCTAGCGCCGCCCTCAACGGCCCGGGCATCGCGCCATAGGCCGCGTCGAACGCCTCGCGCGGCTCCTCCTTCGTCATGTTGAGCCCGGACTTGCCGGCCATCAGCAGCTTGCGTCCCATGGTCGGCATCTGCTCGGCGAGCAGCACCCGGAGACCCGCGCTCGCCAGCTCCTCGGCCGCCATCAGCCCCGCCGGTCCGCCGCCGATCACCAATGCCCGCACGCCATGCCTCCCCGCGGCCCCGGGGACCGCCTTCGCACCTGCGGCCCGAGGCCGCGCTTGAGGACGCCATCGCCGCGCCCCATCTTTTCCCCCATGCCAAGCCGCCGCGAGAAACGCCAGACCGAGGCCCTGTCCGTCGCCACACCGCACGCCGATCCGCTCTGCGCGCTGTGCCAGCGGCCGATCCCGCCCGGCGTGCCACAAAGCGCGCATCACCTCGTGCCGAAACTCAAGGGCGGCACGCATGGGCCGCAGGTGCTGCTGCACCACATCTGCCACAAGGAGATCCATGCGACGCTGAGCGAGGCAGAGCTGGCGCGCGACTACAACACGCCGGAGCGGTTGCGCGCGCATCCCCGGCTGGAGAAGTTCATCGCATGGGTGTCGAAGCGGCCGCCGAGCTTTTCCTCGAAGGTGTCGGGCAAGCGCCGCGGCCGCTGAGCCCTCTCAGCGCAGCCCGATGCGTCGGCGGATTTCCTCGTCGCGCAGCGACACCTCCTGACCGACCTGATCCTGCGCCTTGTCGGAGCACATCCAGACCAGCGCTTTGGCCGGCCATTCCGGCGGGATGTGCACCGACCAGTCGAGCCGGCTCACCGCGTTGATGCCCGATGCCTTGATCTCGCGCTGCATCTGCGTGGCGACGGTGCCCGGGCTCAGCCCCATGGCGCGAATGCCGCGGCCGCGATACTCGAGATCGAGCGAGCGGGTCAGCATCGCCGCCCCGGCCTTGGACGCGCAATAGGCGGACCAGCCCTCGACCGCGTTGTGCGCGGCGCCCGACGAAACGGTGATGATCGTGCCGCCGCCCTGCTCGAGCATCACCGGCAGCGCCGCGCGCATGCCGTTGAAGACGCCCTTGAGGTTGATGTCGATCACCTTGCCCCAGGCCTCGGGGTCGAGCCCGCCCATGGCGCCGATCGGCTCGATCGCGCCCGCGTTGTTGACCATCACGTCGAGCCGGCCGAATTCCTTGACGCAGGCCTCGACCGCCGCCTCGACCTCCCAGTAGCGGCTGACGTCGCAAGGAATGGCGAGACCGGCCTCGCCCAGCTCCTTGGCGATGTCCGAGAGCGCCTCGGCGCTGCGCGCGAGCAGCGCGACGCGGGCCCCGGCCCCGGCGAAGGCGCGCGCGGCGGCGGCTCCGATGCCGCGGCTGGCCCCGGTGATCAGTACCGTCTTCCCCTGCATCGCACCCTCCCCGCGCTTTGACCTTTCGTCCAGCGTAACGGGGGCCTAGTCTCCGGTCCAGACGCCCCGGTCACCGGCGCGACGGGCCCGGCCCGTGGAACTGCGATTGCGAGGAGGGCCCGACATGGCCGCATTGTCCAAAACCGCGCCGATCGGCGCGCTGATCCTGTTGGCCGGCGCCGCACAGGCCGAGGTCACCGCCGAGCAGGTCTGGCAGGACTGGCAGGAGGGCGCGGCCCGGCTGGGCGATACCCGGATCGAGACCGGCGCCGAGACCCGCTCCGCCGACGGCCTGACCGTTACCGACCTCGTGCTGACCATGCAGGGCGAGGATGGCGAGCTGGTGGCGCGGGTGGCCGAGATTACCTTCACCGAGGCCGGCGACGGCACCGTCGCGGTGTCGCTGCCCGACAGCTACCCGGTCGTCATCACCGGCACCGACGAGGACGGC
Organism: Limimaricola soesokkakensis; assembly: GCF_900172345.1. GTDB lineage: Bacteria > Pseudomonadota > Alphaproteobacteria > Rhodobacterales > Rhodobacteraceae > Limimaricola > Limimaricola soesokkakensis. The sequence continues at coordinate 449,480 of NZ_FWFY01000002.1, read as the reverse complement.
GTCGAGACCGAGATCGACCTCGGGGTGCGGCAGGACGGGCTCGAGGTGACGGTCAGCGGCGATCCCGGCGCGATGCGCTACGACTATGCCGCACGACGCTACGCGCTGGTGCTCGAGGCGTTGCGCGAGGACGGGGTGCAGATGCCGGCCGAGGCAACGCTCGCGCTCAACGTCCTGCGCGGCAGCTACCTGTCCGAGACCGGCCCGGAGGGGCTGCGCCGCACCGATTACGACATCGCCGCCGAGACGCTCGAACTGTCGATCGAGGGCGAGGACCGCGAGGAAGGTGGCACCGTCTCGATCGATGGCAGCGTCGCCGAGATCGCCCTGTCCGGTGCGCTGGCGCTTCCCGAAGGCATGGAGGACGCCGAAGCGCTGCCCGAGGGCTTCGCGCTCGGCTTCGACTACGCCACCGGCCCGGCGCTGGTGGAATTCGAGGGCGAAGGGCCCGAGGGGCGCGCCGCCGGCACCGCGCGCACCGTCTCGAGCGCCGTCGAACTGGCGCTCGACCCGGCCCGCGTCGCCTATGCCTCATCGACCAAGGGGCTCGACCTGCGGCTCACCGGGCCGCTGCCCTTCCCTGTCGAGATCGGGGTCGGCGAATACGGCTTCGGCCTCGACGCGCCGCTGGCGGCGGGCGAGGCGGCGCAGGATTTCTCGGCCCGGGTCACGCTCGACAGCCTGACGCTCGGCGACCCGGTCTGGACGCTGTTCGATCCCGCCGCGGTGCTGCCGCGCGAGCCCGCAACGCTGATCGCCGAACTGTCGGGCACCGCCCGTCTGCCGCAGGATCTCACCGATCCCGACACCGCCGAGGCGGTGGGCGAGGAGGCTGCGATGGCCGAGGCCGCGCCCGAAATCGAGAGCCTGATGCTGGACCGGCTGGTGCTGCGTCTCGCCGGTGCCGAACTTCTGGGCGACGGCGCCTTCACATTCGACAACGAGGATTTCGAAACCTTCGAGGGCTTTCCCCGTCCCGAGGGCAGGATCGAGCTGAAGATCGCCGGTCTGAACGCGCTGATCGAGAACCTCTCGACGCTGGGCGTGATCCCGGCCGAGCAGCTGATGGGCGCGCGGATGATGCTGGGGCTGTTCACCACCCCGATCGGCAATGACGAGCTGCGCTCGGAGATTGAGTTCAACGCCGAGGGCCACGTCATCGCCAACGGCCAGCGGATCAAGTGAGGCGCACCGCCCGCGGCCTCGCTTTCCAGCGCGGCGCGGGCGCGCTAGATGGTCGGGCGACAGCCCGAAAGGATGCGCCATGACCGTCTCGCTCGCCGACCTGACCGACAGGATGCTCGCCGCCGCCCGCCGCGCCGGGGCGGAGGCCGCCGACGCGGTCGCGGTGGACGGCACCTCGGTGTCGATCGACGTGCGCGAAGGCTGGCTGGAGCAGGCCGAGCGCGCCGAGGGGGTCGATATCGGCCTGCGGGTGCTGATCGGGCGTCGGCAGGCGGTGGTCTCCTCGTCGGATGCGCGCGACGCCACGATCGAGACCATGGCCGAACGCGCCGTCGCCATGGCGCGCGAGGCGCCCGAGGACCCGCATGCCGGGCTCGCCGATCCGTCGCAGCTGGCCCGCGACACCGATTCGTCGCGACTCGAGATGTACGACCCCGCGCCCGAGCCGGACCCGGCCGCGCTCGAGGAGGATGCGCGCCGCGCCGAGGCGGCGGCGCGCGGCGTCGAGGGGGTGACGCAGGTGCAGGGCGCCAGCGCCGGCTATGGTCATCGCCGGATCCATCTCGCCGCCACCAACGGCTTTTCAGGCGGCTACGAGCGCTCGGACCGCGCGATCTCCTGTGTCGCGGTGTCGGGCAGCGGCACCGGCATGGAGCGCGACTATGATGGCGACAGCCGCATCTTCCAGTCCGAGCTGCGCAGCGCCGAGGAGATCGGCCGCACCGCCGGGGAACGCGCCGCCGCCCGGCAGAACCCGCGCCGCCCGCGCACAGGGAAATACCCGGTTCTGTTCGACGAGCGCATCTCCTCCTCGCTGATCGGCCATCTGCTGGCCGCCGCCAATGGCGGGGCGATCGCCCGCGGATCAAGCTGGCTTCTGGGCCGCGACGGGTCGCAGGTCCTGCCCAAGGGGCTCTCGGTGATCGAGGAGCCACACCGCCCGCGGGCCTCCGGCTCGCGGTTGTTCGACGGCGAGGGGCTGCCCACCGCCGAGCGTGCGTTGATCGATGACGGGGTGCTCACCGGCTGGGTGCTCGACCTCGCCACCGCGCGCAAGCTGGGGCTGGAAAGCACCGGCAACGCCGCGCGCGGCACCTCGGCGCCGCCCTCCCCCGCCGTCACCAATGTCCGGCTGACCGAGGGCAGCGCCACGCGCGCCGATCTGATCGCGCAGATGGGCACCGGTCTTCTGGTCACCTCGATGATCGGCTCGACCATCAATCCCAACACCGGCGACTACTCGCGCGGCGCTTCTGGCTTCTGGGTCGAGAAGGGCGAGATCGTCCACCCGGTCAATGAATGCACCATCGCGGGCAACCTGCGCGAGATGCTGATGACCCTGTTGCCCGCCAACGACGCGCGCCAGCATCTGAGCCGCGTCGTGCCCTCCCTGCTCGTAGATGGAATGACCCTTGCCGGCGACTGATCCAAGCGACGATCTGGCGCTGCTGGTCGCGGCGGCGCGCGAGGCGGCGGTCATCGCCTGCGGCTTTCGCGCGCCGCAGGTCTGGGACAAGCCCGATGAGGGCGGCCCGGTCTGCGAGGCCGATCTGGCGGTGGACGCGATGCTGCGCGAACGACTCGGTGCGGCGCGCCCCGATTATGGCTGGCTGTCCGAGGAGACGGCGGACGCGCCTGAACGGCTTCAGGCCGAGCGGATCTTCATCGTCGATCCGATCGACGGCACCCGCGCCTATCTCGAAGGCAGCCGCGACTGGGCGCATTCGCTGGCGGTGGCCGAGAACGGCCGGATCACCGGCGCCTGCGTGCTGCTGCCGCAGCGCGATCTTCTCTATACCGCCACGCTGGGCGGCGGCGCCTTTCTCAACGGCGCGCCGATCCGCGCCAGCGCCGAGACCGACCCCGCCCGCGCCACGCTCTTGGGCCCGCGCCTTGCCATGAGCCCCGAGCATTGGCTGGGCGGCGAGGTGCCGCCCCTGCGACGCGCGTTCCGCTCGGCGCTGGCCTGGCGGCTGTGCCTGCTGGCCGAGGCGCGCTTCGACGCGATGCTGACGATCCGCCCGACCTGGGAATGGGACATCGCCGCGGGCAGTCTGATCCTGAGCGAGGCCGGCGGCACCGCCACCGACCAGCGCGGCGCCGAGCTGGGCTTCAACAAGCCGCATCCGCAGAGCGACGGCGTGCTGGCGGGCGGGGCGCTGCACGACGTGCTGCTGCCGCTGCTCGCCGCTTCGCCCGTCTCGCCTCCAACTTGACCCCGGCTTGACCCGGGCCCTTCGACGCGTAATTTGCCGCGAAAGCCCCAACCCCGAGGATTCCCATGACCCAGCGCCTGCATCTCGTCTTCGGCGGCGAGCTGATCGATCCTTCGAAGAACGTGTTCCGCAACACCGACGACATCCACATCGTCGGCATGTTCCCCGATTACGCCTCGGCCTATTCGGCTTGGAAGAGCGAGGCGCAGCGCACCGTCGACAACGCCCACATGCGCTACTTCATCGCGCATATCCACCGGCTGCGTGACGAAGAGGCCGCCGCCTCGCCGACCGAGGAACTCGGCAACTGAGACAGCCGCCCGCCGATCCCGCGAAGCGCCCCGAGGGACCGCTGGTCTGGGTCCATTGCCCCGACCCGGCACGCAGCGCCGCGGTCGCGGCGCTGGCCCGGCGCTTCGACGAGGATCGCGACCCGCTGACGCTGCTGCTGACGGCACCGGCGCGGCTGCGCGACGCGCCGCGCAAGCTGCTGCAATGGCCGCCGTTGCCGGATAGCCGCTCTGCCACGCAGGATTTCCTGATGCGCTGGCGGCCCGATCTTCTGGTCTGGATGCGTGGCCCGGTGCAGCCCTCCGTGCTGTTCGAAACCGCCAAGGCGGGGCTGCCCGCTCTAATGGTCGATGCAGAGGCCGAAATGATCGCGGTGGCGGGCGGCGGCTGGCGGCTTGGCACGAAGCGTGCGGCCTACCAGCAGTTCGAGCGGCTGCTCGCCGCCGACGGCACCGCCGCGGCACGGCTGCGCCGCATCGGCGTCGAGCCGACACGGATCGAGATCATCGGCCGCCTCGACGCCACGCGGCCGCTGCCCGATTGCTACGAGCGCGACCGGGCCGATCTCGCCGCCGCGATCGGCTCGCGGCCGGTCTGGCTCGTCGCGGGTGGGGTCGAGGCCGAGATCGACGCCATCGCTGCGGCCCAACGTCAGGCCAGCAAGCGCGCGCACCGGCTGCTGATGATCGTTGCCCCCGCAAGCGAGGCCGCCGCTCTGCCGATCGCCCGCGCCCTGCGCGCGCGGGGCTTCATCGTGGCCGAGCGGGCGGAAGGCGACGAACCGGACGAGGCGACCGAGATCTACGTCGCCGACGGGCCGGGCGAGATCGGGCTGTGGTACCGACTCGCACCGATGACCTTTCTGGGCGGAACGCTCTCCGACCTGCCCTGCCGCGACCCGATGGAGCCCGCGGCGCTTGGCTCGGCGGTGCTGCACGGCCCGCGACAGGCGCTGCATGCCCCAGGATTCGGCCGGCTGGCCGCCGCCGGGGCCTGCCGCATCGTGCGCGGCCCCGCCGATCTCGGACAGGCGGTCGAGGCGCTGCTCGCGCCCGACCGCGCGGCGATGCTGGCCCGCGCCGCCTGGGACGTGGCGACCGAGGGCGCAGAGGCGACCAACCGGACCATGGAACTGGTGCGCCAGACCTTGGAGCGGCGCTGATGAGGGCGCCGGCCTTCTGGGATGGCGACCCGGCGCGACCCGGACCGCGCGCCCGCGCGCTGGCGCCGCTCGCAGCGCTCTATGCCACGGCCACCGCGCGGCGGGTCGCGCGGCCCGGCTGGCGCGCGCCGGTGCCGGTGATCTGCGTCGGCAATCTCAACGCCGGCGGTACCGGCAAGACGCCGACCGCCATCGCGCTGATGCAGCGCCTCGTCGAACGCGGCATCGAGGCCCATGTGGTGAGCCGGGGCCATGGCGGACGGCTGGAAGGACCGGTCCGGGTCGATGAGCGCCGCCATGCGGCGGATGAGGTCGGAGACGAGCCGCTGCTTCTCGCGGCCTTCGGCCCGGTCTGGGTCGCGCGAGACCGCGCCGCGGGGGCACAGGCGGCGGTGGCCGCGGGCGCGCGGGCGCTGATCCTCGACGACGGCTTCCAGAACCCGGCGCTCGACAAGGATCTCTCGATCGTGGTGGTGGATGCCGCGCGCGGCTTCGGCAATGGCCGGGTGATCCCGGCCGGGCCGCTGCGCGAGCCGGTCCCCGCCGGGCTAGCGCGCGCCGACATGGTGCTCTCGATCGGCGGCGCGGCGCAGCAGGCCCGCTTCTCCGAGCGCTGGGGCGCGCAGCTGGCCGGTCTGCCGCATCTGACGGGCCGTCTTGCGCCGCTGATGACCGGCATGGTGTGGGAGCGGATGCCGGTGCTCGCCTTTGCCGGCATCGGTCACCCGGAAAAGTTCTTCGCGACGCTCAAGGGACTTGGTGCCGATCTGCGCCGGGCCGAGGCCTTGGGCGATCACCAGCCGCTGACACCGGCGCTGATGGCGCGGCTCGAACAGGAGGCGCGCGCCCTGCCGGCGCAGCTGGTGACGACGGAAAAGGACGCGGTGCGCCTGCCCGCCTCCTTCAGATCCAAGGTACTGACCCTGCCGGTGCGGCTCGAATGGGGCGATACCGCCCCGCTCGACGCCGCGCTGGACCGGCTGGGGCTTACTCCTCGATAAGCCCGTCGATGATCTCGGCCATGTCGGCCCAGGCCATGTTCGAGTGCTTCTCGCCATTGATCAGGAACGTGGGCGTCGACGTGATATCGTCCGCCTTGGCGTTTTCTTCGAACCAGCTCACCAGCTCCTGCGCCTTGCCGCCATCGGTCAGGCAGGCCTCGAGCTGCGCCTCATCGAGCCCGGCCTTGAGGCCGATCTCGCGCAGCTTCGCGGCGATCGCCGCCGGGTCGCCGCCGGCTGCCCAGTCGCGCTGCTGCTCGTAGAGCATGTCGGAGATGCCGAAGAACTTCTGCTCGCCGCCGCAACGCGCGATCATCGAGGCCCAGAGGCCGGGCCGGTCGAAATACACCTCGCGATAGACGAAGCGCACCTTACCCTCGTCAATGTAGTCCTTGAGCTGCGGATAGCTGGTCTCGTGCCAATTCGCGCAATGCGGGCAGGTGTAGGAGGCGTATTCCATCACCGTGACCGGCGCGTCCTCGGCGCCCTGCACCATCTCGACGATGCCGTCCTCGGCCGGGGCGGCATCCTCGTCGGAGGCAGTTGCCGTCCCGGTTTCGGCCTCGGCGCCGGCTTCCGCTTCGATTTCGGTTTCGGCGCTTTCAGCTTCGGCCTCCATCTCCGTTGCGGCTTCGGTCTCAGCCTCGGCCGCTGCGTCGGCTTCCTCGGTCCCGGCCTCGGCCTCTGCGCTGGTCTCCTCAGCCGTAGTCTCGGCGGTTGTCTCGGTCTCGGTCTCGGTGGCCTCCTGCGCCGAGAGCGGGGCGGCGAGGGCCATCCAGCCCAGCGCGGCGGTCAGGGCGATGGTGGAGCTTGCGAGTTTCATGCGGTGTCCTGTCTTAATTCCGACGTTTGGACAGGACATTGGCAGCCAAGGCCTCGAGCGCAAGTCGCAATTCCGTGTCCCCGACACCCTCGGCGGTCTTCGCCGCCTGCGCCTGCACCTCGGGGTCCGGCGCGCGCGGCGCCGCTTTGGGGGCGGGCGCGAAGGCCGCTTGGCCATCGGCGAATCCCGTCGGCGCGGTCTGGGTGATCCGCACCTTGGAGATGGCGCGGTAGCCGTAGCAGGCATTGACCCGCTCGCGGATCGTCTCGGCCTGCATCGACAACATCGGCGCCTGCGCGCCGGTGGTCAGAAGCGTCAGCGTCGCGCCCAGACCGTCGCGGCCATAGCCGATCTTCACCGGCTGCGCGATCCGCGCCGTATCTTCGCCGACGATCTCGGCCCAATGGGTCAGAAGCCGCGTGACGGCAAAGCCGCGTGCCTCGGAGGCGCCGCGGATGCGCGACTGCAACAGGCCCGAGGCCTGCGCAAATCCGCGTGTGGTGGAGGTGCGTCGCTGTTTCATGACAGCGCCCATCCTACTAGATCGGGCGGGGGCCGGACCAGAGGGGATGCGCGTGACCGAGACCGAAATGACCAAGGCGCTGCGCGACTGGTACGACCGCTACGCCCGGACCATGCCGTGGCGCACCGGGCCGGCCGAAAAGCTGGCGGGCACGCGTCCCGACCCCTACAGCGTCTGGCTGTCCGAGGTGATGCTGCAGCAGACCACCGTGGCCGCGGTGAAGAAGTACCACGACCGCTTCGTCGCGCTGTGGCCGAGCGTGGCCGATCTCGCGGCGGCCGAGGATTCGGAGGTGATGGCCGAATGGGCGGGGCTCGGCTATTACGCCCGGGCCCGCAACCTCCTGAAATGCGCCCGCGCCGTGGTGGCCGATCACGGTGGCCGGTTCCCGGACACGCATGACGCGCTGATCGCGCTTCCGGGCATCGGCCCCTATACCGCCGCCGCCATCGCCGCGATCGCCTTCGACCGGGCCGAGACGGTGGTGGACGGCAATGTGGAGCGGGTCATGTCACGGCTCTTCGACGTCGCCACGCCCTTGCCCGCAGCCAAGCCCGAACTCACCGCCCATGCCGCCCGGCTGACACCGCGCGACCGCCCCGGCGATCACGCGCAGGCGGTGATGGATCTCGGCGCGACGATCTGCACGCCACGCAACCCGGCCTGCGGCATCTGCCCGCTGCGTGATCCTTGCCTCGCGAGGCAGCGCGGCACGCAGGGCGAGCGCCCGGTGAAGGCCCCGAAGAAGGCCAAACCGCAACGCCGCGGCTATGCCTATGTCGGACGGCGCGCCGACGGTGCTTGGCTCATGGAAACCCGGCCCGACAAGGGGCTTCTGGGCGGCATGCTGGGCTTTCCCGGATCGGACTGGACGCAGGCGCCCGAACCCGCGCCGCCAGCCCCCGCCGATTGGCGCGAGGCGGGCGAGGCCGTGCATGTCTTCACCCATTTCGCGCTGACCCTGACCGTGATGGTGGCGGAACTGCCGCCCACCAATCCCGAGCGCGGGCATTTCGTCGCGGCCGAGGCGTTCCGCCCCGCCGCCCTGCCGACGCTGATGCGCAAGGTGCACGACGTGGCGACGCCGCATCTCGCCGTTGAGCGGCCCGGAGCGGCGGGCTAGGCTCTCGCGCATGACCACGCTGCCGGCGCCGCGCGCCCCGTTCCTGTCCGCCCTGCCCTACTGGGTGTCGCTGCTGACGCTGCCACTCGCGGCCGTCGCGGCGCATATGGGAGGCTGGTGGGTGCTGCTGCTGCCCGCCTTTGCCTGGCTGCTGTTCGACATCCTCGACCTCGTCGGCGGCCTCGACCGCTCGAACCCCGACCCCGAAACGCCCGAGAGCGCGCTCATCTGGCACCGGCTGCTCACCATGATCTGGGTCCCCGCGCAGGCGGTCATGACCTTCGGCCTCGTCTTCTATTCCAGCCGCGCAGGCCATCTTGGGACGTGGGAAAAGATCGGGCTCTTCGTGGGACAGGGCGTGATCTCGGGCGCGGTCGGGATCGTCTATGCGCATGAATTGCTGCACCAGCGCGACCGGCTGGAGCGCTGGCTGGGCGACATCCTGCTCGCCATGGTGCTCTGGTCACCGTTCCGCTCGCATCATCTGCGGGTGCATCACCTGCATGTCGGCACCCCCGCCGACGTGGTGACGGCGCGCTACAACGAGGGCTTCCACCGGCACTTCTTCCGGGTGCTGTGGCGGATGCCAAGGGATGCTTGGCGCGCCGAGGCGCGGCTCTTGGCGCGCAAGGGGCTGAGCATGCGCAGCGCCAAGAACCCGTTCTGGCGCTACGCGGCGCTGCAGGCGGGGATGCTGGGGCTGGCGCTAGCCTTGGGTGGCATCGAGGGGCTCGTGCTGTTCGCGTTGCAGGCCTTCGTCGCGATCTGGCAGCTGGAGCTGGTGAACTACATCGAGCATTACGGGCTAACGCGAAAGCATCTCGGAGAGGGGCGCTACGACCACGTGCAGCCGCGCCATTCATGGAACGCCGAGCACCGTGCCTCGAACCGACTTCTGATCAACCTGCAACGCCATTCGGATCACCATTACAAGCCCGACCGCCGCTATCCGCTGCTGCAGACCTATCCCGAGGACGAGGCGCCGCAGCTGCCGCAGGGCTACCCGATCATGGGGGTGGCGGCGCTGATCCCGCCCGTCTGGCGGCGCATGATGAATCCGCGCGTGCGCGCCTGGCGCAGGCGGTTCTACCCGGAGATCACCGATTGGGGGCCGTACAAGCGAAGCGAGCTGCCGCTGCCGCGCGGCGCCTAGTCCCCTGCCATCTCCGCGCGCACCTGCTGGCGCAGCAGATCGATCGGCACCGTCGCGCCGTCGCGCTTGAAGTGCCAATAGGTCCAGCCGTTGCAGGAAGGTGCGCCCTCCAGCTGGGCACCGACCTGGTGGATCGAGCCCTTGGCCTCGGAGCAGACCAGCGTGCCGTCGGCGCGCACCCGGGCGCGGTGACGACCGTTGAGGCTGTGCAGCACCTCGCCCGGGCGCAGCATGCCGCGCTCCACCAGAACGCCGAAAGCGACGCGCGGCTCGGCGCGCTTCGAGGTCGAGACCTGAAGCGCATCCGAATCGTAGGGGCGGACCTGCGCGATCCGGGCCTCGGCGACACGACGATAATCGGCCTCGCGCTCGATGCCGATGAAATCGCGGCCCATCGCCTTGGCCACGGCGCCGGTGGTGCCGGTGCCGAAGAACGGATCGAGGATCACGTCGCCGGGGTTGGTGGTGCCGAGAATCACCCGGTGCAGCAGCGATTCGGGCTTTTGCGTCGGATGCGCCTTCTGGCCGTTCTCGTCCTTGAGCCGCTCGCCACCCGTGCAGATCGGGAGCACCCAATCCGAGCGCATCTGCACGCCTTCGTTCAGCGCCTTCAGCGCCTCGTAATTGAAGGTGTATTTCGCGCCCTCGGATTTCGACGCCCAGATCAGCGTCTCATGCGCGTTGGTCAGCCGCTTGCCGCGGAAGTTCGGCATCGGGTTCGACTTGCGCCAGACCACGTCGTTGAGAATCCAGAACCCCTGGTTCTGCAGCTCGGCGCCGAGGCGGAACACGTTGTGATAGCTGCCGATTACCCAGATCGCGCCCTCGGGCTTGAGAACGCGGCGCGCCTGTTTCAGCCAGGCGCGGGTGAAGGCGTCATAGGTCTTGAAGCTGGCGAAGCTGTCCCAGGCATCATCCACCGCATCGACGCGGGAATTGTCCGGGCGCATCAACTCGCCCCGGAGCTGCAGATTGTAGGGCGGGTCCGCGAAGACCAGATCGACGCTCGCATCCGGCAGCTTCTTCATCTGCGCGACGCAGTCGCCGGCCAAAACGCTGTTCAGGGGGAGCGTGGCCGCCCCCCGGCTTGTCGTCTTCGTGGTCATGGAAACGCCTCTGATCCGCGGCGGTGGCCCGCTTCGTGCTTGTGGATAAATATGAGTCAGAGGTGAGTCGGTGTCAAAATCTTTTTCGAATCAGTCGGTTGCGATTGCGGGTTGATACAAGATGTTGTGGATGGGTTTGAAGCCACGTCTATGATGAGGCGTCACCCCCAGATCCAGTAGCGCCGCCATGTGTTGGGCCGTTCCATAGCCGGAGTTCCGCTCCCAGCCATAGCCCGGATGGCGCAGCGCCAACTCCGCCATGATCCGGTCGCGCGCCACCTTGGCGACGATCGAGGCCGCGGCGATCGACAGCGACCGCGCATCGCCGCCCACCATGGTTTCGTTCGGGTACTCCAAGCCGCGCGGCACCATGTTGCCGTCGATAAGCACGTGGCAGGGCGGTGCCGAAAGGCCGGCCACGGCGCGGACCATCGCCAGATGCGACGCGCGCAAGATGTTGTGGCTCTCGATTTCCTCGACGCTCGCATGGGCGATCGAAACCTCGGCCACCGCCGCGATCTCGGTGGCCAAAGCGAGCCGACGACGCGCAGTGAGCCGCTTCGAATCGTCGAGCCCTTCGGGAATGCGCTCGGGATCGAGAATCACCGCAGCGGCGGTGACCGGGCCGGCGAGCGGGCCGCGCCCCACCTCGTCGACGCCGCAGATGCGGACGAGCCCGCGGGTGCGGGCGGTGGTCTCTGCTGTGAAATCGGGTGGCATGCGGGGGTTCTGGCGCGACGGCGACCGGCGATCAAGGGCCGCATCGGGAAAACAGGGGCGGGGCACAAGGACACCGCCGCCCCCCACTCGTCACCAGGGCCACCGGGAAAAAATGATTAGGGGGTGGAAGCCAAGCTTCCACCCCCGGGGGCGATGCGGCAACTGGGGCAAGAGCCGCATCTCTGCTCGACCGTTTTACCGGACGGCAATTCTGTAGCCGCGATCGCGCAGGCACTGCGTGTCGTAGCCGGAGGTGATCCGGCCCTCCTCGCGGCCCGTCACGGCGCAATCGAGCGGAAAGCTGCGGGCCAGCACCGGGTAATCGTCGAGGCAGTCGCCATCGACCAGCGAGGCGGATTCGAAGCCGCTTTGCTGCCGGCGCAGGCAGGCGAAGGGAATCTCTCCCGTGGCGACCGGGGTGGTCGTCTCGGGCAGGGTCTGCGCAGAGGTCGTGGCCGGCTTCCAGTCGCGCAGCAGATCCGGGGTCACCTCGTCGCGCGGTATCGGCGGCAGCGCCTCGGGTGCCGGGGCCACCGGGCTTCCCTGCGCTTCGAGCCGGGCACGCGCCTCGGCGCGGCGCCGCTCTTCGGCGGCCCGGGCGATCTCGGCGAGCCGGGCCTCCTCGGCCTGGCGCACAATCTCGGCGCGGCGGGCCTCGGTTTCGGCGCGTTCGCGTTCGGCCGCCAGGGCCTCTTCGCGCGCGACTGCCTCGGCGCGGGCCTGCGCTTCGGCCTGGGCCCGGGCCTCGGCCTGCGGATCGCTCAGATCGAGCCCGAACTCGCGCGCGATGGCTTCGATCCCGGAGCCCCCGCCCTGCCCGGCGATGATCGCGCTCAAGGCGCCCAGCGCCGCGCGGGTGCGGACATCGGACTCGCTTTCGCGCTCTTCTTCCTCTTCGCGGCGCTCCAGCTCGCGCTTCAGGCGCTTCTCGGCTTCCTTGCGCTCTTCCTTGGCAGCCTTGCGTGCCTCCTTGCGCTCCTCCTTGGCCTCCTTCTCGGCGGCCTTGGCCTTCTTCTCGGCGCGCTCCTTGTCCTTGTCGCGCTGCTGCTTGGCGGCGGCACCGATTACGCCGAGCGCCACCAGCCCGCCGATCAGCCGGCCCATGCTCGCATTGTCGTCCTGCGCCATGACCGGCGCGGGGGCGAGGCCGGACAGCCCGAGCGATAGCGAAAGCGTTGCGGCGATGAGGCGTCGTGCCATGTCGGTCTCCGTCATGCGGCTCCCGGCGGAGCGAATACCCTGCTGCCGGCCGATCGTGCGGGGCCGGGTGGAGGCAGGTCTTGTGAGGCAAAGTTGGGCCGATTGCTCCGTCAGGCAATAACGCGGCGTCCCGCGGGGCGCGTTATTGAATAGCGCCGGGCCGCGCCGCATGGTGAAGCCCATGAAAACCCTCGCCCTCACCCTCTCATTCATCGTCGTCGGCGCCGCATCGGCGCAGGCGGCCTGTTACGCCGATTACAAGGCCAAGCGCGACGATCCGCTCAGGCTGCATTACGGCGTTGCCGAAATCTCCTCGCCATGCGACCAACCCGACGCCGCCGCGGACGAACTGCGCCCGCGGCTCGGCTCGGATGGTTGGAAGCTCCTTGCCATCGTGAGCCTGTTCGGCGACGAGGGTCTGGAGAAAAGGCGGGACAGTGCAGGCGATTACTTCCTCCGCTACTGAGGCGCGACAAGCAGGCAACAAGATCGTCACCGCGGGACTCGCGGCAATCGCGCTGTTGCTGATCGGCGCGGCGATCCTGCTCTTCGTCAACCTGCCCGACGCCAATGCCTTCAATGCCCGGGTCGAACGGCTCTTCGTCGAGAATGACGACCTGACCGCGCAGGCCGAGATCAAGCTCCTTGAGATCCTCGCGCAGTCGGGCACCGCCTTTTCGGAGGTGCTGTCGAGCTACCGCTTCGTGATCTTCGTGCTGCTGACCTTCGCGATGGCGATGCTGGTGGCGGCGGTGGCGTTCCTGCTGATGCTGATCCAGCTCAACCGCCGCATGGGCCGGATCGAGCGCAAGGGCATCGAGGTGAACAGCCTCGTCATCAACCGCGACCAGAACGCGGTGCATCTCAACGATTTCGAGTTCAAGCTGACGCCGGCGGCGATCGAGACGCTGTCGGTGCTGGCCGAGGCCCGGATGGATGACGAGGTGCTCTCGGGTTCGGAAATCGAGGCGGTGATCTCGGGCCGCTCCGCCGCCGATTGCGACGAGGCCGCCGGAGCCACGCGGATCAAGCGGTTGCGCGATACGCTGGGCAACCAGCTGGTGAGCGAGCTTCTGGTGAAGAACATCGCCAAGCGCGGCTACGTGCTGGCGATCGACAAATCGGTGATCCGGATGCAGTGAGGCCGGGCCCTCGGCCCGCGTTCTCGATCCTGCCTCAGTCGCGCATCAGCCGCGCGTATTCCGCCTCGGGCACGCCGTAGCAGCCGCCGACCATCTCTTCGAGGCCGCGGCGGTTCAGGATGCGGATCTGCCCGCGCGTGGCCCGCACCAGCCCCTGCCCTTCGAGAATGTGCAGCGACACGGTGACGCCGGCGCGGCGCACGCCGAGCATGATCGACAGGAAATCATGCGTCAGCATCACCTCGTCCCCGTCGATCCGGTCGTGACACATCAGCAGCCAGCGCGCGAGCCGGGCATCGAGCTTGAGCTTGGCGTTGGCCAGAGCGGTATGCGCGGTCTGCACCGACAGCGTATGGCAATAATGCAGCAGCCGCTCGCGCAGCGGCTCCTGCTCGAGCGCGTCGCGCAGCCGGTCCGCCTCGAGCCGGTAGCCGGTCCCGGCGATTTGCACCGTGGTCTGGTGCGGCGACCGGTCGGTGCCCATCACCACCATGGTGCCCGACATCCCCTCGCGGCCGACCAGCCCCGCCTCGATCTGGGCATTGCCCTCGCCGTTCATCGCCACGATGGAGATGACGCCACCTGTCGGGAAATAGATGTGCTCGACCGGTTCGTTGGGCTGCTCGATCACGAGGCCCTGCGGCAGGCTGACGGGTTCGAGATGGGCGAACATGAGGTCGGCAAGCGCTGCGGGCATCCGGGCCAGCAGCTGGTTGCCTTCACCCCGTGTACCTTTTTCCTCGACCTTCATCGGCGCCTTCTCGTCGCGGGCGGTCGCACGACGCTCGTCGCAGCCCCGGCGGATGCATCCCGTATTCGTCCTTGCAACCGCCATACTGTGCTACTGCGCCGTAATAATAAACGCCAGTAACCCAAGAGGTTCCGTGCGGAGCCGCACAAAGTTCGAACATCGTGTCAGTCCATGGTGACCCCGGCAGGACTCGAACCTGCAACCTATCCCTTAGGAGGGGATTGCTCTATCCAGTTGAGCCACGGGGCCACGGCCCCTTCCATGCCCGGCTTTGCCGGGCCCGTCAACGTCGCTTGGACAAGCCCGGCGTCGCATCCTATAGCTCGTTCCGTTCTCCCCCACCGGACCCGTTGCCATGACCATTCCGCCCCGCCGCCCCCTCACGCTCCGCGACGTCTCGGAGGCGTCAGGCGTGAGCGAAATGACCGTGAGCCGGGTCTTGCGCAACAAGGGCGACGTCAGCGAGGCGACCCGGACCAAGGTGCGCGCCGCCGCCAAGAAGCTGGGCTACGTGCCGAACCGGATCGCCGGATCGCTGGCGTCGAGCCGGGTCAATCTGGTCGCGGTGATCATCCCGAGCCTTGGCAACATGGTCTTTCCCGAGGTGCTGTCTGGCATCTCCGAGACGCTGGCCGGGACCGGGCTGCAGCCGGTGGTGGGGGTGACGGATTACCTGCCGGACACCGAGGAGCGGGTGCTGTTCGAGATGCTGTCCTGGCGGCCCTCGGGGGTGATCATTGCCGGGCTGGAGCACACCGAGGCGAGCCGGGCGATGCTGATGCGCGCCGAGATCCCGGTGATCGAGATCATGGATACCGACGGCGCGCCGATCGATGCCTGCGTCGGCATCAGCCATCGGCGGGCCGGGCGCGAGATGGCCGAGGCAATCCTGCGCGAGGGTTATCGCCGGATCGGCTTTCTCGGCACCAAGATGCCGGCCGACCACCGGGCCCGCAAACGCTTCGAAGGCTTTACCCGCCATCTCGCCCGCGCCGGCATAGAGATTGCCGACCAGGAATTCTATTCCGGCGGCTCGGCGCTCAAGAAGGGCCGCGAGATGACCGAGGCGCTGCTCACCCGCACGCCGGATCTCGATTTCCTGTATTTCTCCAATGACATGATCGGCGCGGGCGGACTGCTGTGGCTGCTCGAACAGGGCATCGACATTCCCGGGCAGATCGGACTCGCCGGCTTCAACGGGGTCGAGCTTCTCGACGGGTTGCCGCGCCAGTTGGCCACGATGGATGCCTGCCGCCGCGAGATCGGTCGCGAGGCGGCACGGATCATCGCGGCGCGCTGTGCCAACCCGTCCGAGGGCGGTGCCGAGCGGGTCGAACTGACGCCGCTGATCGCCCGGGGCGACACGCTGCGGCGTCACTGAAAGCCTCCTCCGGCCAAAAACGGACGTACGAATCGGCACTTATGTGCAGTTCGGCCGATCTTTGCTTCGCATACGGCGCGATTCGGCATAGCCTGTTATCCACAGGTCGCTTCCGGGAATGAGCGGCCCGGACGGGGGAGTGGTTTGCCGTGACCAAGATGCCGCTGCAGTTGTCGGCGCGCGAAGTCGACATGTTCATCGGATTTCTCGATGACGGCTTCTGCACCTGCGAGATGATCACCGACAGCGAGGGTCAGCCGGTCGATTACAGGTTCCTCCAGATGAACCCGCAATTCGAGGAGATGACCGGCCTCTATGGCGCCAAGGGGCGTACCGCGCTCGAAATGGTGCCGAACCTCGAAACGTTCTGGATCGAGACCTATGGCCGGATCGCCCTGAATGGTGAATCGCGGCGCTTCCAGCAGGGCTCGCTCGCCATGGGACGCTATTTCGACGTCTACGCCGCGCCGATCGAGCCGCATGGGCGCTTCGCGATCCAGTTCAGGGACATCACCGAAACCAAGCGGATCGAGGCGGAGCGCGAGGCGGCGCTGAGCGAGGCGCAGCAATTGCTGGCCGAGCTGAACCACCGGGTGATGAACAGCCTCGGCACTATCTCCTCCATTATCTCGATGGAATCGCGGGCCCGCGCCGAAGGCGAGGGACGCGAGGCGCTGCGCCGGATCGGGGCACGGGTGCAGGCCGTGGCCAGCCTTTATCGCCGGCTCAATGCCTCGGGTTCGATCGACACGGTGTGTTCGCGCGACTACCTCGACAAGATCGTGGAAGGGCTGTCCGAATCGATCGGCAGCGACAGCGTCCTGCTTGAACCCCGGATCGCGCCGATGAAGCTCTCGACCCGGATCGCGGTGCCGCTGGGGCTGATCGTCAACGAACTGGTGACGAACAGCCTCAAATACGCCTTCGCACCTGGCGGGACGGGCAAGGTCATCGTGGCGCTTGAAGAGCTGCAGGATGGAAAATTGCAACTCACGGTTGCGGACGACGGCTGCGGGCTTGGCGCGGATCGGCGCTCGGACAGCGGCATCGGTCAGCAGCTCGTGCATGCCTTCGCCACGCAGCTCGGCACCACCCCGGTGATCGAGAGCGGCCCTGGCGGCACCACGGTGACATTGCGGTTCGACGACTGAAACAGGCCGGGTATTGAAGAGGTGCGCTGCACTGCGGCATGACGCGCATTGATGACGAGGCCGGGCAGCACATCGGGAGGGGCACGATGCCGCGGTAGGGGAAGGCATGCGCTCCCGCCCCGTCCGCGATCGATGATCCTGGAGTGATCAGTGGTGAGCCGTGCAGGATTCGAACCTGCGACCCACTGATTAAAAGTCAGTTGCTCTACCAACTGAGCTAACGGCCCACTGGGCGGCTAACTACGGTTAGTGGCCGGGGGGGTCAACCGCAAAAATACGCTTTTTCTGGATAAAGTTCGCGGGCTTTGCTATGGGCCCCGCCATGCAGGACAACAGCCCCCTCCCCGGCCTGCCGTTCATGAAGATGCACGGCCTCGGCAATGATTTCGTCGTCATCGACGCGCGCCGAGGGGTGCCGGAGATGACGCCCGATCTCGCGCGCGCCATCGCCGACCGCCATCGCGGCGTCGGTTTCGATCAGCTGGCGACGATCCATCCGAGCGCGGATGCCGACCTGCATCTCGTCTTCTGGAACGCCGATGGTTCGCGTTCGGCGGCCTGCGGCAACGCCACACGCTGCATCGCGGCATGGGAAATGGCGCGCAGCGGCAAACCCGCGCTCGACCTCACTACCGAGCGCGGCCGCCTCGCCGCCCGCGACGCCGGAGACGGGCTGGTCGCGGTGAACATGGGACAGCCGCAGCTCGACTGGCGCGAGATCCCGCTGGCAAGGGAGGTGGATACGCTGGAGTTGCCGATCGAAGGCGCGCCCACTGCCACCGGCATGGGCAATCCCCATTGCAGCTTCTTCGTCGCGGATGCCGAGGCGATCGATCTCGACAGTTTCGGCCCGCCGCATGAGCATCACCCGCTGTTCCCGGAGCGCACCAACGTGCAGGTGGCGCAGGTCACCGGGCCCGATCGAATCCGCATGCGGGTCTGGGAGCGCGGCGCCGGGCTGACGCTGGCTTCGGGCTCGTCCTCATGCGCCGTGGCCGTCGCCGCCGCGCGGCGCGGACTTACCTCGCGCGCCGTCACCATCGATCTCGACGGCGGCACGCTTCACATCGACTGGCGCGAGGACGGGGTCTGGATGACCGGCCCGACCGCGCATGTCTTCGACGGAGTCTGGAGGCTCTGATGGACCGCCCCGAATCTTCCAAGGCACCGATCTTCACCACCATGGGCTGCCGCCTCAACGCCTACGAGACCGAGGCGATGAAGGATCTCGCCGCGCGCGCCGGGGTCGAGGATGCGGTGGTGATCAACACCTGCGCCGTCACCGCCGAGGCGGTGCGCAAGGCGGGGCAGGAAATCCGCCGACTGCGGCGCGAGAACCCGACGGCGAAGATCATCGTCACCGGCTGCGCCGCGCAGACCGATCCCAAGCGCTTTTCCGACATGGAAGAGGTCGACCTAGTCATCGGCAACACCGAGAAGATGCAGCCCGAAACCTGGAAGGGCATGGCGCCCGACCTGATCGGCGCGACCGAGCCGGTGCAGGTCGACGACATCATGTCCGTGACCGAGACCGCTGGGCACCTGATCGACGGCTTCGGCAGCCGTTCGCGCGCCTATGTGCAGGTCCAGAACGGCTGCGATCACCGCTGCACCTTCTGCATCATTCCCTTTGGCCGGGGCAATTCGCGCTCGGTGCCGGCGGGCGTGGTGGTCGAGCAGATCAGGCGGCTGGTGGATCGCGGCTATGAGGAGGTGGTGCTGACCGGCGTCGACCTGACCTCCTGGGGCGCTGACCTGCCCGCGCAGCCGAAGCTGGGCGATCTGGTGATGCGCATCCTCAAGCTGGTGCCGGATCTGAAACGGCTGCGCATTTCCTCGATCGATTCGATCGAGGTCGACGAGAACCTGATGCAGGCGATCGCCACCGAGAAGCGGCTGATGCCGCATCTACACCTGTCGCTACAGCACGGTGACGACCTGATCCTCAAGCGGATGAAGCGCCGCCACCTGCGCGACGACGCGATCCGCTTTGCCGAAGAGGCGCGCCGGCTGCGGCCCGACATGACCTTCGGCGCCGACATCATCGCGGGCTTTCCGACCGAGACCGAGGCGATGTTCGAGAACTCGCTGAAGCTGGTCGAGGAGTGCGACCTGACCTGGCTGCACGTCTTTCCCTATTCGCCCCGCCCGGGCACCCCGGCGGCACGGATGCCACAGGTGAATGGCCGGGCGATCAAGGCGCGCGCGGCACGGCTGCGCGCCGCAGGCGATCTGGCGGCGCAGGCGCATCTGGCGGCGCAGGTCGGGCGGACCCACCGCGTGCTGATGGAAAGCCCGCACATGGGGCGGACCGAGCATTTTGCCGAGGTGGATTTTGCTAGTGACCAGCCGGAAGGGCGCATCGTCGAAGCCACGATCACCGGGGTCTCCGGCACCCGCCTCATCGCCTGAGCGGCGACCCCGGTTCGTCTTCTCGTAAATACGCAGATCTCTTCCGCTTCAGACCGGCGCACATGCCGTGACGGGGTGCCATGCGTATTTGAGGAAAGATGAACCAAGGGGCGCGCTCTCCGGGTCGGCCTTGCGCGTGGCGGGCGCCGCTGCTTGACTGCGCGGGCCAACCGGAGCGTTCCACATGAAACTTCTCACCTCCCCCGCCTCGCCCTTCGCGCGCAAGGTCCGCGTCGTCCTGCGCGAGACCGGGCAGGCCGAACAGGTCACCGAGATCGCCGCCGCGACCGATCCTCTCGGCGATCCGGTCGATGTGATCCATGCCAATCCGCTGGGCAAGATCCCCGCGCTGGTGCGCGATGACGGGCCCGCGCTTTATGACAGCCGGGTCATCACCCGCTATCTCGATGCCCGCGCCGAGGGGCGGCTCTATCCCGAGCGTCGGATCTGGGAGGTGCTGACGCTCGAGGCGACGGCGGACGGCATCATGGACGCGGCGCTCGCCATGGTGCTGGAGGCCCGCGTCCGGCCTGAAGGCCAGCGCTCCGAGAAATGGGTCGCCGGCCAATGGCGCAAGGTCGAGCGCGCGCTCGACGCGATCGAGGCGCGCTGGATCAGCCATCTCGAAGGTCAGGTCGACATGGGCCAGATCGCCGTGGCCTGCGCGCTGGGCTATCTCGATCTGCGCCATGCCGCGCGCGACTGGCGCGCCGGGCGCCCGCAGCTCGCCGTCTGGGCCGAGCGCTTTGCCACCCGCGAGAGCATGATCGCCACCGCCCCGCCCGCCGCCTGAGGCGGGCGCCGGCCGGGTCGCATCAGAAGTTGAAGCTGACGCCGAGATTGAGCGCGTTGGTCACGATATCCGATTCCAGCGTGCCGCCGCCGACCAGATCGGCCTCGTTCTGGGAATAGGTGCCCTTGTACTCGCCGAACACCGAGACCCGGTCGCTGAACTCGTAGCTCGCCCCGGCCATCAGCGCCACCGCCGGACCGGTGATCTGGTATTCGTCGGTGCGGCCTTCGCCGTCATCATATTCGACCCGCGGCGCCGCGATGCCGAGACCGCCGCCGACATAGGGCGTCAGCCCGTAGGCGGCATCGGGGAAGCGGCGATAGGCGTTGAGGGTCAGGATGTTCAGCCCGTCGGTGAATTCCAGCGTCTCGAGCCCCTGCTCGGCGAGGGTATCATCGTCGGCATAGACCTTGGTGTGGTTCAGATCGACGCCGAAGCCGAGATTGTCCTCGCGCCACCAGGTCGCGCGCAGGCCGTAATAGGGCGGCGCGTCGAAGGAGTTGCCGTCCCAGCCGGCGGTGAAGTCGCGGTCGTTTGCGGTGCCGGGCCGATCGACGTCGACGCCCGAATGCGGCGCGCCCTGGACACCGCCATAGAAACTCAGCTCGACCTCGGCATTGGCCAGGGCGGGGGCGAGGATCAGGAGCAGCGGCGCGGCAAGGCGGAACATCGGATGCGGCTTTCGAACAGGCGGTGGCGGAGGAGCGGAATCGGGAATAGCGATGCGCTACTATCACCCGGATTTGGGATCTGCGGAGTCAAACCGCAACGTAACGGCAATTCACATCGGCGTTGTCGCTTTCGCGCAACGCGACGCGTGTCTTCCCGCCCCTTGTCGGGCCGGATCACACGGCATAGCTGCCTCCGGCTGCGCGGTATTGTCCGCTGGACGGGCGCGGGATTGATGGCTAAACAGCGCGAAAACGCCAAGCGGGTCACGGCCCGCGGTCTTTTGCCGTCCGGGCGACGCCGCCCCAGCCATACCGGAGATCCACCCCCGTGTCACACGCAGACGATCATCAGGGCACCCGCCGCGATTTTCTCTACTATGCCACCGCCGGGGCGGGCGCCGTCGTCGCCGGTGCCGCGGTCTGGCCGCTGGTCAACCAGATGAACCCCTCGGCCGATGTCCTGGCCCTGGCTTCGATCCGGGTCGACGTCTCGGGCGTCCAGCCGGGCACCCAGCTGACCGTGCTGTGGCAGGGCAAGCCGGTGTTCATCCGTGCCCGCACCGAGGCGGAGATCGCCGCCGCGCGCGAGGTCGATGTCGACTCGCTGCCCGACCCCGTTGCCGGCAACGAGAACCTCGCCGGTGCCGCGCCCGCGACCGATGAGAACCGCGCCCTCGACGAGACCGGCACCTGGCTCGTGCAGATGGGTGTCTGCACCCATCTGGGCTGCGTGCCGCTGGGCGAGCAGGGCGATTTCGGCGGCTGGTTCTGCCCGTGCCACGGCTCGCATTACGACACCGCCGGGCGCATCCGCAAAGGGCCCGCGCCGAAGAACCTGCCCATTCCCGTCGCCGAATTCGTCGACGAGACGACCATCAAGCTCGGCTGAGGAGACCTCTGATGTCCGGTATTCCGCACGATCACTACGAACCCAAGACAGGCGGCGAGCGCTGGCTCAACAACCGCCTGCCGGTCCTCGGCCTGCTCTACGACACGCTGATGATCCCCACGCCGAAGAACCTGAACTGGATGTGGATCTGGGGGATCGTCCTCACCTTCACCCTGGCGCTGCAGATCGTCACCGGCATCGTGCTGGTGATGCACTACACGCCGCATGTCGACATGGCCTTCGCCAGCGTCGAGCACATCATGCGCGACGTGAATGGCGGCTTCATGCTGCGCTACATCCACGCCAACGGCGCATCGCTGTTCTTCGTGGCGGTCTACGCGCACATCTTCCGCAGCCTCTACTACGGCAACTACAAGTCGCCGCGCGAGGTGACATGGATCATCGGCATCCTGATGTACCTGCTGATGATGGGCACCGCCTTCATGGGCTACGTGCTGCCCTGGGGCCAGATGTCGTTCCACGGCACCGCGGTGATCACCGGCCTGTTCGGCGCGATCCCCTTCGTCGGTGAATCGATCCAGACCTGGCTGCTGGGCGCCTCGGCCGTCGGCCAGCCGGCGCTGAACCGCTTCTTCTCGCTGCACTACCTGATGCCCTTCATCCTGGCGGGCCTGACCATCGTGCACATCTGGGCCTTCCACTCGACCGGCAACAACAACCCCACCGGGGTCGAGGTGCGCCGCACGTCGAAGGAAGAGGCCAAGCGCGACACCCTGCCCTTCTGGCCCTACTTCGTCATGAAGGACCTGTTCGCTCTGGCGATCGTGCTGATGATCTTCTTCGCCATCGTCGGCTTCATGCCGAACTATCTGGGCCACCCCGACAACTACATCGAGGCGAACCCGCTGGCGACGCCCGCGCACATCGTCCCGGAATGGTACTTCCTGCCCTTCTACGCGATCCTGCGCGCCTTCACCGCCGACGTCTGGGTCGTGATGTTCGCCAACTGGGTGACCTTCGGCATCGTCGACGCCAAGTTCTTCGGCGTGCTGGCGATGTTCGGCGCCATCGCGGTGATCGCCCTCGCGCCGTGGCTCGACACCTCGAGCGTCCGCTCGGGCCGCTACCGGCCGATGTTCAAGTGGTGGTTCGCGCTGCTCGTCGTCGACTTCTTCGTGCTGATGTGGGTCGGTGCGATGCCGGCCGAGGGGATCTATCCCTACATCTCGCTGATCGGCGCCGCCTACTGGTTCGGCTACTTCCTCGTGGTCCTGCCGCTGCTGGGCGTGATCGAGAAGCCGCTGCCGATCCCGGCGACGATCGAAGACGACTTCAACGCGCATTACGACCCCAAGACCGGCGGCACCCACACCGCCGTCAAGCCGGCCGAGTGAGAGAGGCAAGACAGATGCTGAGAACCGTCACGCTGGCCGCGATCGCGGCGATGGGCCTTGCCGGCACCGCCATGGCCGCCGAGACCGAAACCCACATCACGGATTACGACTTCCCCTATGAGGGTCCCTTCGGGGCCTTCGACCAGATGCAGCTGCAGCGCGGCCTGCAGGTCTACACCGAGGTCTGTGCCGCCTGTCACGGGTTGCAGTACGTCTCCTACCGCACCCTGCATGACGAGGGCGGCCCCGGCCTGCCCGAGGACCAGGTGCGGGCCTATGCCGCGCAGTTTGAGACCTTCGACGAGGAGCTCGACGATTTCCGGCCGGCGACCCCGGCTGACCACTTCGGCAAGAGCGCCATGCCCGAGGCGCCCGACCTGTCGCTGATGGCCAAGTCGCGCGCAGGCTTCTCCGGCCCCTACGGCTCGGGCCTCAACCAGCTGTTCAAGGGCATGGGCGGACCGGAATACATCGCCTCGCTGCTGACCGGCTACGAGGAAGCGCCGGCCTGTGCCCCCGAGGACTTCCCGGGCTACTACAACGTCGCCTTCGCGGCCGGCGGCTACCCCGAGGAATGCATCGACGAGGAGGGTCACCACGTGGCGCCCGGCTCGTGGATCGCCATGCCGCCGCCGCTCCTGGGCGACGACGTCGTCTACGAGGACGGGCACGAGGCCTCGGTGGTCGAGGAGTCGAAGGACGTGACCGCCTTCCTGATGTGGGCGGCCGAGCCGAAGATGATGGCCCGCAAGCAGGCCGGCTTCACCGGCGTGCTATTCCTCGGCCTTCTCGCCGTGCTGCTCTACTTCACCAACAAGCGGATCTGGTACCGCGCCAAGTACGGCCCGCGCGACGAGTGATCGCAGGGCCATGACGGCAAACGGGGCGTCCCTTCGGGGGCGCCCTTTTTTATGCGCGGGTCCGTGAGTTTCTCGGCCTCGGAAGACGGACAAGAGCGCGCCCTGTCGCGTTCACGCGTTTCAACACAAACGCATGATGCAGCATCGGCACTGGCGCGATGGCGGCAGAGGTCTCAGCGTCCCAGATAGCTCCTGAGCGCCCGCGGCGGGTCGGCCAGCAGCGGCCCTGCCGCCTCGGGCGTGGCGGCGACGCCATCGTGGACGAGGACGATATGGCTGGCGATGCGCGCGGCGTCCTCGGGCGCGTGGCTCACCATCAGCAGCGTCCGCCCCTCCCCCGACAGCACCTCGCGCGCCAGGTCGAGCATCTCCATCCTGAGCCCCGGCCCCAACGCCGCGAACGGCTCGTCGAGCAGCACCAGCGCGCGGTCCATCAAAAGCGCCCGCGCCAGCGCCGCCCGGCTCTGCTGGCCGCCCGACAGCGCCGCGGGTTTCCGCGCCCCCATGCCGGCAAGCCCCACCCGGTCCAGCACCTCGGCGATCCGCTGGCGCGAGCCGGCGTCGAGCCGCCCGCGGGGGTCGAGCCCGAGCGCGAGATTGCGCTCCACCGTCAGATGCGGGAACAGGTTGTTGTCCTGAAACAGGATCGAGATCGGCCGCCGCGCCGGGGGCAGCGCGGTCAGCTCGTGCCCGTTCCAGGAGACCCGACCGGATGTGGGCGCGAGAAACCCCGCGATCACCGCCAGAAGCGTCGACTTGCCGCCGCCCGAGGGACCCATGACCGCGCAGACCGCGCCGTCGGGCAGCGCCCAGTCCGCCCGCAGCTCGAAATCTCCCTGCCGGATCTCCAGCCCCTCAAGACGCAGCATCGACGCGCCCTCCCCTGTCGAAAATCCAGAACAGCGCGAGGCTGAGCGCCAGAAGCACCAGCGCCACACCCGCCGCCTGCTCCATCCGGTAGGCCGCCATCAGCCGCACCATCAGGAGTGGCAGCGTCGCCTCGCCGTCGCCCGCGAACAGCGCGATCACGCCCAGATCCCCCATCGACAGCGCCCCCGTGAGACCGGCGGCAAAGCCCAGTGGCCGGCGCAGGCGCGGCAGGATCAGCCAGCGCAGCCGGGCCCAGCCGACAAGCCCCAGCGAGGTCGCGAGCCGCCCATGCGCGGTTTCGGCCTGCGCCAGCGCAGGAACCAGCACCCGCGCCGCGAAGGGCAGCGCCATCGTCGCGTTGACCAGCCCGGTAACCACCAGCGCCGCGTCACGCGGCGCGACCACCGGGTAGAGCAGCACGAAGAGACCGGTGCCCATCACGAGGCTGGAGGCCGCCAGCGGCAGCAGCATCGCCAGTCGCGCCAGCGCGCCGCCGCGCAGCGCGAGGGCCAGCGCCATGGCCAATGTCAGCGCCGTCGCACCCAGCGCCACCGCGATCGATCGCAGCGCCGCGCCCCAAAGCCCCTCCGGCAAGTCGAGCAGGCCCGGCGCGCCGCGCGCCACGATCATCGCCAGCGGCGCCATGAGGAACAGCGCCGCCAGCGCGACGGCCACTGCATCGCGCATCCGCCCGCCTGGCTCGAACCGCTCGACCACCCGGTCGAGCCCGGCACCCAAGGCGTCGGGCGCGCCTGCCGCGCGCACCATCAGCGCCGCTGCCAAGCAGAGGCCGAACTGCACCATCGCCAGCACCGCCGCACGCCCCAGGTCGAACTCGAATCGCACCGCCTGGTAGATCGCCAGTTCCACGGTGGTGGCGCGCGGCCCACCGCCCAGGGTCAGTGCCACGGCAAAGCTGGTCAGGCAGATCAGGAAGATGACCGCGAAGGCCCCCGGCGCCACGGCGCGCAGCATCGGCCATTCGAGCAGCCGGCCCACCGGCGCGCCGAGCGAGGCGGCAAGGCGAAACCGCTCGGCCGGGATCGAGAGCCAGCCCTGCAGGATCAGCCGCACTGCCAGCGGCAGGTTGAAGAAGACATGCGCCAGCACCACACCGTGCCAACCATAGACCGAAACCGGGCCCAGTCCCACGAGCGCCAGCGCGTCGTTGAGGATGCCGCCGCGCCCGAACACGCCGATCAGCCCGATCACCGCGACGATCACCGGCAGGATGAAGGGGGCACCCAGCAGCGTCACCAGCGCCCCCCGCCCGGGGAAGCGCCGCCGCGCCAATGCCCGGGCCACCGGCACGGCGAGCGCTACCGACAGCGCCGCCGAAAGCGCGGCCTGCCAAGTGGTGAACCAGATCGCCGAAAGATCGGCGGGGCCGAGGCTCAGCGCGAAACCGGCCCGCCAGGCGACCGCGGCGAGCGTGCCCAGCGTCAGTCCCAACACCAGCCCGGCGGCGACGCCGCCCGCCCAGCGCGTCGGGTTGCCCCCCCGCCACTGCGCGGAGGGCGCTGCGCCCAGGCCCGGCGTTATCGCGACATCCCCTGCCGCCAGGCCTCGATGGCCGGTGCGCGCAGCGCGTCGGCCTCGTCCTCGGGCAGCCAGATCGCCTTTTCGGGCATGTCGAGTTCGCGGAAGCCTTCAGGCCATTCGGCCTCGGGCAATGCCGCCGGGTAGGACCAGTTAGAGGTCGGGATCAAGGACTGGAAATCGGCGCTGACCACGAAATCCATGAATTGCTGCGCCAATTCGGCGTCATCGGTGCCCTTGAGCTGGGCCGCCAGCTCGATGGTCATGTAATGCCCCTCGTCGAAGATCGCGGCCGAAACGGTGTCATCGGCCTCGGCGATCGCGTGATAGGCGGGCGATGTGGTGTAGCTCAGCACCATGTCGACCTCGCCCTCGGTGAACAGGCCATAGGCTTCGGACCAGCCGGGCGTCACCGTGGTGATCTTGGGCGCGAGTTCGGCCCACTTGGCCTCCGCCTCGTCGCCGAACACCTCCTCGGCCCACAGCACCAGCGACAGGCCCGAGACCGAGCTGCGCGGATCTTGGATCGCGATGCGCAGGTCGTCGGGCGCCGCGACCAGCTCGGCGAAGCTGCCCGGCACATCCTTCAGCGCCTCGTTGTCGTAGACGAAGGCAAGATAGGACCAGTCGAAGGGCAGGAACACCGCGTCGTCCCAGTCGATCGGCAGCGTCAGGGCGGCGGTGTCGACCCCATGCGGCGCGAAGAGCCCGGTCTCGCGCGCCTTCTTCATCTCGGTGGAATCGAAACCGATGGCCACGTCGGCCTCGGTGCGTTCGCCCTCGAGCAGCAGGCGCGGCAGCAGGTCACCGGTCTGGTAATCGAGCGTGCAGCCGCAACGCGCCTCAAAGGCCTGCTTGATCGCCGGGCCGGGCCCCCATTCGGAGGCGAAGTAGTCAGGCGCGTAGACGGTGAGGGTCTTGTCCTGGGCGATCGCCGGCAGGGCGGCGAGCGACAGGGCGAGACCCGCGATCAGGCGATGGTGCATGGTCATCCTCCGATGCGGGCGAAGAGCAAGGAGGACATCGGTCCGCTACCTTCCCTCCGCCGGTGTGATCCGGTTCAGGTTCAACGGGTCCGCGCGATGCGCATCTCAGCCATTGGCTCCCCGAGGTGCGCCGGACACTAGGGCATCGGGGGCCACGCGCAAGCCCCCCGGCCTTTCCCCCGGGTCCGCGCCGCGCTACACCGGCCCCGCCACAAGGAGAGCGCCCATGTCCCTCAACAGCTTCGGCCACCTGTTCCGCGTCACCACATGGGGCGAAAGCCACGGCCCCGCGCTCGGCGCCACGGTCGATGGCTGCCCGCCGGGGGTCGAGATCCGGGAAGAGGAGTTGCAGGTCTGGCTCGACAAGCGGCGCCCGGGACAGAACAAGCACACCACCCAGCGCCGTGAGCCGGATGCGGTCGAGATCCTGTCGGGCGTGTTCGAGGGCAAATCCACCGGCACGCCGATCCAGCTGATGATCCGCAACACCGACCAGCGGTCCAAGGATTACGGCGACATCGCCGAAACCTTCCGGCCCGGCCATGCCGACATCGCCTATCACCAGAAATACGGGCTGCGCGACTATCGCGGCGGCGGACGTTCGAGCGCCCGGGAAACGGCGGCACGGGTCGCGGCAGGCGGCGTCGCGCGTGCAGCGCTGGCGGCGCTGCTACCCGAGCTGAAGATCACCGGCTACATGGTGCAGATGGGCGAGAAGGTGATCGACCGCTCGAAGATCGACATGGAAGAGATCGCGCGCAACGACTTCTGGTGCCCCGATGCGGCCGCGGCGGCCGAATGGGCCGACTATCTCGATGCGCTGCGCAAGGACCACAACTCGGTCGGCGCGATGATCGAGGTGACGGCCTCGGGCGTGCCCGCCGGCCTCGGCGCGCCGGTCTATGGCAAGCTCGACACCGATCTTGCGGCCGCGATGATGTCGATCAACGCCGTGAAGGGGGTGGAGATCGGCGAAGGCATGGCCGCCGCCGCCCTGACCGGGCGCGACAATGCGGATGAGATCTTCATGGGCGCGAACGGGCCGGAATATGGCTCGAACCATGCGGGCGGCGTGCTGGGCGGGATCAGCTCCGGACAGGATGTGGTGGTACGCTTCGCGGTAAAGCCGACCTCGTCGATCCTGAGCCCGCGCCGCTCGATCCGCATCGATGGCAGCCCCACCGAGGTGGTCACCAAGGGACGACACGATCCCTGCGTCGGCATCCGCGCGGTGCCCGTGGCGGAGGCGATGATGGCCTGCGTGCTGCTCGATCACTACCTGCTCGATCGCGGCCAGACCGGCAGCGCGCGCGGCCGGATCGGCTAGAGCCGGACCCTTGCAAGGGTCCGGACCGATCTCTTGGAAGAGATCGGAAACAGGCCGCCGAGGCTGTGCCCAGCGGCCTCACCGCGTCGCGGTCGCGAAGGGCTCAGATCCAGTAATATGGCGCGCCGTAATGGGCATAGGTCGCCTCTTCCCAGCGGCGGTCCTCATACCAGCGTTCGGGCCGTTCCGGCGCCCCCTTGAGCTGGCTTTCGGTGATGTCCGTACGGTAGCCGTTCAGCCTGGTGTCGTATTCGAGCTTGGCCCAGGGGATCGGGTGATGCTCCTCGCCCATGCCGAGAAAGCCGCCGAAACCCATCACGGCGTAAGTGATCTTGCCGGACTTCTTGTCGATCACGAGATGGTCGATATGGCCGATCTTCTCGCCGCCGGCGCCGTAGACCTCGGTACCGTTGACCCGGTCGGACGAGATCGTGGAATGTCTGTCGCTGTAGTCGAACATGATGTCCTCCTGTGCTGTGCCGGTAAAACCGACAGCGCCGCTCGGCTGTTCCACAGGCTGCATCGATGCGCCGGTTTTCGCTTGTAAGATGCGGCCGCACCCGACCGGCCCTACACTTATCGGCACGATTGGCACGCAAAGGTAAAGGGCCGCCACGAGGGCGACCCTTTCCTGATCCGCAGCGCGCCGCGAGGGCGCGAGAAGCGATCACTCCTCGTTGACGCTGTCCTTGAGCGCCTTGGCGATGGTCATCTTGACCACCTTGTCGGCGTCCTTCTTGATCTGCTCGCCCGTGGCCGGGTTGCGGACCATGCGCTCGGGGCGCTCGCGGCAGTAGATCTTGCCGACGTTCGGCAGGGTCACGGCGCCGCCCTGCGACACTTCACGGGTGATGATGGCGACCAGCGCGTCCAGATGGGCGCCGGCGGTCTTCTTGTCGCCGCCGGTCTCGTCGGCGATGGCGCTGACGAGCTGCGCCTTGGTCATCGGTTTGGCCATTCGAGGTCTCCTTGCCACAGCCCGCTCGGGGCTTGTCCTTGCACCGCTTGGCGCGGCGTGTTGCCTAGACCCACAATGAAACAAGCGTCATTGCAAGCAAAAACCGCTGTTTCCTTGCGGTATCGGCGGGTTTCAGAGGAAAGCCGTCTCTTCGAAGCTACGCAGCTTGCGACTATGGATGCGTTCCAGCGGCATCTCGCGCAGCCGTTCCATCGCCCGGATCCCGATCATCAGGTGGCGCGCCACCTGTGTCTTATAGAAATCCGAAGCCATGCCCGGCAGCTTCAATTCGCCATGCAGCGGCTTGTCCGAAACGCAGAGCAGCGTGCCGTAGGGCACCCGGAAGCGGAAGCCATTGGCCGCGATGGTCGCGCTTTCCATGTCGAGCGCCACGGCACGCGACTGGCTCAGACGCTGCACCGGACCGGACTGGTCGCGCAGTTCCCAGTTGCGGTTATCGATGGTGGCGACGGTGCCGGTACGCATGATCCGCTTGAGTTCATAGCCCTCTAGGGCGGTGACCTGGGCCACCGCGTCCTCGAGCGCGATCTGGATCTCGGCCAGCGCCGGGATCGGCACCCAGACCGGCAGGTCGTCGTCGAGCACGTGATCCTCGCGCAGATATCCATGCGCCAGAACGAAATCGCCCAACCTCTGGCTGTTCCTGAGCCCGGCGCAATGCCCGACCATCAGCCAGGCATGCGGCCGCAGCACCGCGATGTGGTCGGTCGCGGTCTTGGCGTTCGAGGGGCCGACGCCGATATTGACCAGCGTGATCCCCTGCCCATTGGCGCGCTTGAGGTGATAGGTCGGCATCTGCGGCATCTTGGCCGGGATGTGCATCGCCCCCTCGGGGTCGCGGATCACCTGATTGTTCGGACCGACGAAGCTGGTGTAGCCGCTCTCGGGATCGGCCAGCACGTGGCGGGCATAAGCCTCGAATTCCTCGACGTAGAACTGGTAGTTCGTGAACAGCACGTGGTTCTGGAAATGCGTCGGATCGGTCGCCGTGTAATGCGCCAGACGGGCCAGCGAATAGTCGATCCGCTGCGCCGTGAAGGGCGACAGCGGCCGCGCCCCGTCGGGATAGGTGAAGCCGTTGCCGTTGACGATGTCGTCATGGGTGGTCGAGAGATCCGGCACGTCGAACACGTCTCGTAGGTGGAAATCCATCGCCCCGTCCTGCGGCACCGTCACGCTCGCGTCATTGGCCACCGCGAAATGCACCGGCATCGGCGTCTCGGAGGCGCCGATCACCACCGGCACGCCGTGGTTCTCGATCAGGAGCCGCATCTGCTGCATCAAGTAGTTTCCGAACAGCTCCGGTCGGGTGACGGTCGTGGCATAGGTGCCGGGCTCGGCCACGTGGCCGAAGCTCAAGCGGCTGTCGGCCTGCGCGAAGGTCGCGGTCGAGAAGCGGATTTCCGGATAGAAGGCGCGGAACCGGGTTTCGGGCACGCCGCCCCGCAACGTCTCGGTGAATCTCTCGCACAGGAAGCGCGAGGCCGTCTCGTAGATCTCCTTGAGACGCGCCAGCGCCGCCTCGGGATCGGTAAAGGCCTCGGCGGCGGGGCTGGGGGGCGTCTGGATCTTCAGCGTTCTCTCCATATTGGTCAGTCCTGTCCCTCGAATGGTGTCGTGATCTCGAACCGGGTGACGTCCACCAGCCCGAGATCCGATATGCGCAGCTCGGGGATCACCACGAGCGCGAGCAGCGAATGCTGCATGTAGGCGTTGTTGAGCGTGCAGCCAGCGTCGTGCATCGCCGCGACCATGCCATCGGCGGCCGCTGCCACGTCACGTGCCGGTGCATCCGACATCAACCCGGCGATCGGCAGCCGCACCAGCGCCCGCTCGGCGCCGTCGCGCCAGACCGTGACGCCGCCGCCGACCTCTCCGAGCCGGTTCGCGGCGGCCGCCATCATCTCGGCATCGGTGCCGACGACGATCATGTGATGGCTGTCATGCGCGACGGTTGAGGCGATCGCCATGCGACCCTCGTAGCCGAAGCCCTCGACGAAGCCGTTCACCACGCCCCCCGTGCCACGGTGCCGCTCCACCAGCGCGATCCGCGCCACCGGACCCTCGGGCATCACGCAGCCCCCCTCGACGGGAAGCTCGCGCACCAGCGCCTTGGTCGGCGCTTGGTTCTCGACCACGCCGATCACCTTGGCACGGACCGTCTCCGCCCCTTCGGGCGCCGCGACCTTGAAATCATCCGCCACCAGCTCCCGGCCCAGATGCACGGTGTTCCGTGCGCTTTCGGGCCAATCGTAATGCGGGCATGTGGCACGCAAGTCACCGCTTTCGGCAACCAGCTGGCCCCGTGCGAAGACGGTCTCGATCGGCAGCGTGGCGAGATCCGAGGTCAGGATCACGTCGGCGCGCCGCCCCGGCGCGATGCTGCCCAGCTCGCGCTCCATGCCGAAATGCGTAGCCGAGTTGATCGTCGCCATCTGCAGCGCCACCACCGGGTCGCAGCCGCATTCGATGGCGTGGCGCACCACACGGTCCATGTGGCCGTCATTCACCAGCGTGCCGGAATGGCAGTCATCGGTGCACAGCACGAAATTGCGCGGATCGAGGCCGCGCTCGGTGACGGCGGTGATCTGGCTCTCTACGTCGTACCACGCGCTCCCCAGCCGCAGCATCGAGCGCATGCCCTGCCGGACCCGGTCGATCGCGTCCTGCTCGCGCGTGCCTTCGTGATCGTCGGCGGGGCCGCCCGCGACATAGGCGTGGAACGGCACGCCCCGGTCGGGGCTCGCGTAATGCCCGCCCACGGTCTTGCCCGCGCGCATGGTGGCCGCGATCTCGGCCAGCATCTTCGGATCGCCCGCGACCACGCCCGGGTAGTTCATCATCTCGCCCAGGCCCACGATGCCGGGCCATGACATCGCCTCGGCCACGTCCTCGGGGGATATCTCGTGGCCGGTGGTCTCGAGCCCCGGCGCCGAGGGCGCGCAGCTGGGCATCTGGGTGAACATGTTGACGGGCTGCATCAACGCCTCGTCATGCATCATCCTGACGCCCTCAAGCCCCAGCACATTGGCGATCTCATGCGGATCGGTGAACATCGTCGTGGTGCCGTGCGGGATCACCGCGGCGGCGAATTCCGCCGGGGTCAGCATGCCGCTCTCGACATGCATATGCGCGTCGATCAGCCCGGGGATCAGGTAACGGTCGGCGGCATCCACCACCTCGGTGCCCTCGCCGATGCAATGGCTCGCATCGGGGCCGACATAGGCGAAGCGGCCCGCGGCCACCGCCACCTCCCAGCCATCGAGGATCTCGCGGCTCTGCACGTTGACGAGACGACCGCCGCGGATCACGAGATCGGCGGCCTCGCGGCCTGCGGCCACGGCGACGAGACGGGGGGCAACTTCGGCCCAGGAGCTGATGGCATGTTCCATCTTCGGATTTCATACCAACCGGCGAGCCGCCGCAACCCCGCCGGATGCTGGGCGCGAGAGGCCCCGGGCAAGCGCCCTGCGGCACCGCCGCGCATGCGTATTTGAGGAAAGATGAACGGGGGACGCGCGCGAGCGTGATTGTCGCGCCGGGAACGGGCGCCGCGCGCCCGGCGTTGCACGGCCGAGGAGATCCGCCGATGCCGCCCCCCGCCAAGCTCGTCTACTATCCCGATTCAGAGCCCGGAATCGCGCGCCGCCGCTGCGGGCGCGGTTTCTCCTATACCGCGCCCGACGGCACCACCATCGAGCGCGGAGCCGAGCGCCGGCGGATCGAGGCGCTGGCGGTACCGCCCGCCTACGAGAAGGTCTGGATCTGTCCCAAGCCGCATGGCCACCTTCAGGCCACCGGCCTCGATGCCCGCACCCGCAAGCAATACCGCTACCACCCCGAATGGCGTGCCTGGCGCGAGTCGCACAAGTTCGACCACCTGTACGAGTTCGGGGCGGCCCTGCCCGCGATCCGGCGCCGCATCCGCCGCGACCTCTCCGGCGAGGCGGGCGAGCTCGATTTCGCCATCGCCGCGGTCTTGGCACTGATCGACCGGGTCTCGATCCGCGTGGGCAACCCGGCCTACGCGGCCGAGAACCGCACCTATGGCGCCACCACCCTGACGGGCCGGCACATCCGGCTCGATGGCGGCCAGATGCGGCTGCGCTACATGGCCAAGGGCAACAAGAAAGTCGACCGCAAGCTCAAGGACAAGTCGCTTATGAAGGTGCTGGGCCAGCTGCACGACCTGCCGGGGAAACAGCTCATCGGCTGGATCGACGAGGACGGCGCGCCGCATGGCGTCTCCTCGGGGCAGGTGAACGACCGGCTGGCCGAGATCACCGGCTCCGATCATGTCACCGCCAAGACCTTCCGCACATGGGCAGGCTCGGAGGCGGCTCTGGCCTGCGCGCTCTCGGACGAGACGCTCTCCATCAAGAGCATGAGCGAGGCCGCCGCCGAGCGGCTGCACAACACCCCGACCATCGCGCGCAACAGCTATATCCACCCAAAGGTCATCGCGCTGCACGAGGCCACGCCCGAGGACCGCGCCGCGCTGCTCCAGGGCCTCCCCGAGACCGACGGGCTGCGACAGGCCGAACGGGCCCTACTGAGGCTGCTGTCATGAGCCTCGATCGCTTTGTCGAGGCGCAGCGGGACAGCTTCGCCACCGCCCTGTCCGAGATCGAGGCTGGGCAGAAGCGCAGCCACTGGATGTGGTACATCTGGCCGCAGCTACGCGGTCTCGGCCATTCGCAGATGGCGCAGCATTACGGGATCGCGGATGCGGCAGAAGCGCGCGCCTATCTCGCCCACCCGACTCTCGGCCCCCGGTTGGTCGAGATCTCCCGCGCCATGCTGGCGCATCGCGGCCGCGCGCCCGAGGACATCCTCGGCGGCATCGACGCGTTGAAGCTCAGGAGTTCGGCCACGCTCTTCGCGGCGCAGCCCGGCGCCGACCCGGTCTTCGGAGAGATTCTGGAGGCCTTCTATGACGGGCCCGACGACCGGACCCTCGCGCTGCTGGACCGCTAGTGCCGCATCGGGCACATATTGCCCATGAAGACGCTCCTTTCCTTCGGCCACGGCTATTCGGCCCGCGCCCTCGCCCGCCTGTTGCCGCGCGACGCATGGCAGATCATCGGTACCACCCGCTCGGCCGAGAAGGCCGAAGACTTGCGCGCCGAGGGCGTCGAGCCCGCGATCTGGCCCGGCGCCGACCTCACTGAGGCGCTCGACGCGGCCACGCATCTTCTCGTCTCCGCGGCCCCCGACGCCGATGGCGACCCGGTGCTGCGCGAATGGCGCGACGCCATCGCCGCGCGCGCGAGCCGCTTCGCATGGGTGGGCTATCTTTCGACCACCGGCGTCTATGGCGACCGCGACGGCGATTGGGTCGATGAGGACAGCGATCTGCGCCCCGCGACGGCGCGCGGCCGGGCAAGGGTCGGGGCCGAGGCGGCCTGGCGCGCCGTTCCCGGCCTGCCGCTGCACATCTTCCGTCTCGCCGGCATCTACGGGCCCGGTCGCGGCCCGTTCGAAAAGGTGCGGCAGGGCACGGCCCGGCGCATCGTCAAGCAGGGGCAGGTGTTCAGCCGCATCCATGTCGACGACATCGCGCAGGTGCTGAAGGCCAGCATCGATCGCCCGAACCCCGGCGCGATCTACAACCTGTGCGACGACGATCCGGCGCCGCCGCAGGACGTCATCGCCCATGCCGCCGAACTGCTCGGCCTGCCAGTGCCGCCCGAGGCACCGTTCGAACGGGCCGAGATGACGCCGATGGCGCGCAGCTTCTACGCCGAATCGAAGAAGGTCCGGAACGATCGGATCAAGAACGAGCTGGGGGTGGAACTGATCCACCCCGATTACCGCTCGGGGCTGGCCGCGCTGCTGCGCACCGAAACCGGCAGCTGATCCGCAGCAGCCCGCCGCAAGGGGGCTCGATGCCCCCGCGCGGCGGCGCCCCTCAGGCCCTCTTGCCGATCACCTCGACGCCCAGCACCGACAGCACCTTTTCCTCGATATGCTTGGCCGAAAGACCGGCGGTCTCGTACATGTCCGAGGGGCTGGCTTGGTCAATGAAGATGTCGGGCAGAACCATTGAGCGGAACTTCAGCCCGGCATCGAACACGCCCTCCTCGGAAAGAAGCTGCGCCACGTGACTGCCGAAACCGCCGACGGCCCCTTCCTCGATGGTGATCAGCGCCTCGTGCTCTCGCGCCAGCGTCAGGATCATCTCCCGGTCCAGCGGCTTGGCAAAGCGCGCATCGGCGATGGTGGGCGTGATGCCGCGTGCCGACAGCGCCT
The DNA here is from genome assembly GCF_900172345.1 of Limimaricola soesokkakensis. Classification (GTDB taxonomy): domain Bacteria; phylum Pseudomonadota; class Alphaproteobacteria; order Rhodobacterales; family Rhodobacteraceae; genus Limimaricola; species Limimaricola soesokkakensis. The sequence goes on along the minus strand of NZ_FWFY01000002.1, from coordinate 413,619 downwards.
CGGCGGCCTTCACCGTCTCCGACAACCGCGTACCGAAGGATAGGAGCGCGACGCGACTGCCCTCCTGCACGATCCGGCCCCGGCCGATCTCCAATGGCTCCGCCTCGGCCGGGATCTCGACGCCGACCCCCTCGCCGCGCGGAAATCGGAAGGCGATCGGCCCGTCGTCATGCGCCGCCGCCGTCACCACCATGCGTACCAGCTCGGCCTCATCGGCGGCGGCCATCACCACCATGCCCGGCAGATTGGCCATGAAGCCCACGTCGAAGCTGCCGGCATGGGTGGCGCCATCGGCGCCGACGAGCCCGGCGCGGTCGATCGCGAAGCGCACCGGCAGGCGCTGGATAGCGACGTCATGCACCACCTGGTCGTAGCCACGCTGCAGGAAGGTTGAGTAGATCGCGCAGAACGGTTTCATCCCGCCCGCCGCGAGGCCTGCCGCAAAGGTCACCGCGTGCTGCTCGGCGATGCCGACGTCGAAGCAGCGGCTGGCATAACGGTCCATGAACCGCGCCAGCCCGGTGCCGTCAGGCATCGCCGCGGTGACCGCGACGATCTTCTGGTCGTTCTCCGCCAGCTTGACGAGCGTGTCCGAGAACACCGAGGTATAGGATGGCGCGTTGCTTTTGGCCTTGGCCTGCGCGCCCGACACCACGTCGAACTTCGCGGTCGCGTGGCCCCTGTCCGAGGCCGCTTCGGCCGGGGCATAGCCCTTGCCCTTCTTGGTGATCGCGTGGATCAGCACCGGTCCGTCGGCGCGCGCCTTGACCGTGCGCAGCACCGACAGGAGCTGCTCCATGTCGTGCCCGTCGACCGGGCCGATATAGGAAAAGCCCAGCTCCTCGAACAGCGTGCCGCCGACGGTCATGTGCTTGAACACGTCCTTGGCGCGCCGCGCCCCCTCCTGGAACGGCGGCGGCAGGAAGCTCACCGCGCCCTTGGCAAGCGCCTTGAACTCCTGAAACGGCGCGCCGGCATAGAGCCGCGACAGGTAGGAGGACATCGCGCCGACCGGGGGCGCGATCGACATCTCGTTGTCGTTGAGGATGACGATCAGCCGCTTGCCCAGATGGCCCGCGTTGTTCATCGCCTCATAGGCCATGCCCGCGCTCATCGCGCCGTCGCCGATCACCGCGATGCAGTCGCCAAGGCTCTCCCCTTCGAGCCCGCGCCCGCCCAGGTCGCGCGCCGCCGCCAGCCCGAGCGCCGCCGAGATCGAGGTCGAGCTATGCGCCGCGCCGAACGGGTCATAGGGGCTCTCGGAGCGCTTGGTGAAACCCGACAGCCCGTCCTTCTGGCGCAGGGTGCGGATTCGGTCGCGCCGGCCGGTGAGGATCTTATGCGGGTAGGACTGGTGGCTGACGTCCCAGATCAGCCGATCACGCGGCGTGTCGAACACCGCGTGCAGCGCCACGGTCATTTCGACCACGCCGAGGCCCGCGCCGAGATGGCCGCCGGTCTCGCTCACCGCCGAGATCGTCTCGGCGCGCAGCTCGTCGGCGAGCCGCCGCAGTTCGGCGTCGCTCAGCCGCTTCATGTCGGCGGGGATCTGCACCCGGTCGAGGATCGGCGTGACGGGGCGGTTCGGCGTCTGGGTCATGGCGGGCCCCCTCTGATCAGTTGTCGCGCGCGATAACGAAGCGGGCGGCGTCGCGCAAGGTTGCCGCCTCGGCGCCATAGGGCGACAGGGCATCGCAGGCCCCCTCAACGAGCTCGGCGGCGCGGGTCTTCGCCGCGTCGAGCCCGAGCAGCGAGACGAAGGTCGCCTTGCCGGCGCCGGCATCCTTGCGCACGGCCTTGCCCAGCTTCGCGGCATCCCCCTCCACGTCGAGAATGTCGTCGGCGATCTGGAAGGCAAGGCCCAGCGCCGCCGCGTAGCGCCCCAGCGGGCGCGGGTCGGCGCCGGCCATCACCGCGCCGGCCTCGGCCGACCAGCGGATCAGCGCCCCGGTCTTGCCCTGCTGCAGCACGGTGATCTGGTCGATGTCGAGCGGCATGGCCGCGGTCTCCGCCATGATGTCGCGGGCCTGACCGCCGACCATGCCGGCGATGCCGGCAGCCCGCGCCAGCGACAGGCACAGATCGGCGCGATGCGGCCCGACATCCGGGTCGGCGCAAAGCTCGAAGGCCAGCGTCTGCAGCGCGTCGCCCGCGAGGATCGCGGTCGCCTCGTCCCAAGCGACATGCACGGTGGGCCGTCCCCGGCGCAGATCGTCGTCATCCATCGCGGGCAGATCGTCATGCACGAGGCTGTAGGCGTGCAGCGCCTCGATCCCGGCGGCAGGCAGCAACGCCGCCTCGCGCGCCACCCCGTGCAGCCGCGCGCCTTCGAGCACGAGAAACCCGCGCAGCCCCTTGCCGCCCGCGACCGCGTGCTCCATCGCGCGGGCCACGGGCAGGTCGTGCCCTGCAAGCCTTTCGCGGAGCAGTCCTTGCGTCTCGCGCCCGGCCTGCGCCAGCGCGGCGGCAAAGCCCTCAGCCATCGAGCGGCGCGGTGCCCTGCGCCTGGCCGTCGGGACCTTGGGTAATCTTCGCGACCTTCTCCTCGGCCTCGGCGAGCTGCTTCTCGCAGCGGGCCTTCAGCTCCGCGCCGCGCTGGTAGAGCGCGATGGATTCGTCGAGCGCGACATCGCCGCGCTCCAGCTTGCCCACCACCTGCTCCAGCTCGCGGATCGCTGCCTCGAAGCTCATTTCGTTCACGGGTGTCGCGTCGGTCATCGCCCACGTTCCTCCAATATCCTGACATGGGCGGCCGCACAGGCGCCCAGCGCCTCGAGGTCATAACCGCCTTCGAGCGCGGAGACCACGCGCCCCGAGCACAGATCCGCCGCCAGATCGCAGATCCGCGCCGTGACCTTCGCGAAATCCTCGGCCTCGAGCATCAGCCCGGCCAGCGGATCGTCGCGATGCGCGTCGAACCCGGCCGAGACGAGGATCAGCCCGGGCCGGTGCGCCACGACGCGCGGGAACACCTTCTCCTCCAGCGCCGCCAGCATCCCCGTCCCGTCGCAGCCCGCGCGCAGCGCCACGTTGACCACCGTGTCATGCGGCCCGGTGTCCGATGGATCGCCGGTACCCGGGTAGAGCGGCATCTCGTGGGTCGAGCAGAACAGGATGCGCGGGTCGTCCTCCACGAGGTCTTGTGTGCCATTGCCGTGATGCACGTCGAAATCGATGATCGCCACGCGGCTCAGCCCGTGATGGTCGAGTGCGTGTTTCGCCGCCGCCGCGACGTTGCCCAACAGGCAGAACCCCATCGCGGTCTCGGTTTCGGCGTGATGGCCGGGCGGGCGCATCGCGCAAAAGGCATTGGCCGCCTCGCCCCCCAGCACCGCATCCACGGCGCGGATCGCCGCACCGGCGGCGCGCCACGCCGCGCCGAGGCTGCCGGGCGACAGCCAGGTATCGGCGTCGAGCTGACGGCGGCCATGCTCGGGCACGTCCTCATGCAGCCCGTCGAGATAAGCTTTCGGATGCACCCTCAGAAGATCGGCCTCGGCCGCCATCGGCGCCTTGAGCCGCAGCAGATTCACGCCCTCCAAGGCGCCCAGCACCGCGTCGAGCCGCGCCACCTGCTCGGGGTGGCCGGGCGGCGTGGAATGGTTGAATCCATCGGGATGGGTGATCAGCGCGGTGGTCATCCCCGCAAGCAAGCGCAGATCACGGACGGGCGCAAGCGCATCGCGATCACCGTCGCGCGTGCGGCAGAGTGTGGCTCAGGGACGAGATCAAAGGAGCCGCACGCCCCTTGGTTCATCTTTCCCAAAATACGCAAATCCTGCCGCTTCAGTCGGGCGCCAGCATGTATCCCTCGCCGCGCACCGTCTGCAGGTAGCGCGGCTGGCGCGGATCGGCCTCGAACTTGCGCCGCAGCCGGGTGATCTGCACGTCGACCGCGCGCTCCTGGCTCTGGCCGCCGCCACGGCCCAGCTCCTCGACCAGCCGCGCCCGGCTCACCGCTTCGCCCGGGCGCGCGGCGAAGATCCGCATGAGTTGCGACTCGGTGGCGGTGAGCCGGATCCGGCTTTCGCCCTCCCACATTTCGCCGCGCGCCACGTCGTAGCGCACCGGGCCCAGCTCCAGCGTCGCGGGCCGCTCCGGCACCGGGTCGGGCGCGGGCTGGCGGCGCAGCACGGCGTTGATCCGCAAGAGCAGCTCCTTGGGATCGAATGGCTTGGCGAGATAGTCGTCCGCCCCGGCCTCGAGCCCGATGATACGGTCCTCGGTATCGCCACGCGCGGTCAGCAGCAGGATCGGCACCGGCAACTCCTCGCGCAGCGCCCGGCAGAGCGAGATCCCGTCCTCGCCGGGCATCATCACGTCGAGCACGATCAGGTCGAAATCGAGCCCGGTGAGCAGGCGACGGGCATGGCCCGCATCGCGGGCGCCGGTGACGAGGTAGCCATGCCGGGCAAGGAACTTCTGCAACAACGCGCGCAGCCGCGCGTCGTCATCGACCACCAGGAGATGCGCGAGTTCGGTGCTCATTGGCCACCCCTTCCCGCCAGCGCCTCGTATTGGCGCCGGCTTTCCTCGTCCATCATCGCCTCGAGCACCTGCCGGAAGCCCGCCACCGCCACGGGGCCGGCGGTGCGATAGGCGGCGCGCATCCGCTCGCGCTGGGCATCCGAAAGCTCGCGCTCCAGTGCCGCGCCTTCGCGCGTCAGGTAGAGATGCCTTTCGCGCCGGTCGCGCCGCCCGACTCGCGCCTCGACCAGACCCGCCGCGATCAGCGCCCGCAGCACCCGGTTCAGCGACTGCTTGGTGACGCCCAGAAGCGCCATCAGGTTCGACACGGTGGTGCCGGGAGAGCGATGGATGAAATGGATCGCCCGGTGGTGGGCGCGGCCCATCTCCCGCCCCTCGAGGATGCGGTCGGGATCGGCGGTGAAGCCGCGATAGGCGAAGAACATCGCCTCGATGCCCTTCCTGAGCTGTTCGTCGGTCAGGAAGAGAAGGCTCGATCCCCCCTGCGGCGCCGGTGCCTCGGCCATGCGGTCTCGTCCCCTTCGGTCGTTCGGCTTCGGGTCACAATACGTCAGCCTTGTTGACATTCCAAGGGCGAAGCGGTAGCGATCTGCCCCATAGGGCGCAATTTTCGGTCCCGGGTGACCGAATCCGCGCGCGACATCTTGACAGGGAGGCACGCCATGGCGGGCGGCTACGACGATCGCGACGGGAAGATCTGGCTCGACGGCCAGCTTGTGGAATGGCGCGACGCGAATGTGCACATCCTGACCCACGCGCTGCACTACGCCTCTTCGGTGTTCGAGGGCGAGCGCTGCTATGACGGCAAGATCTTCAAGGGGGTCGAGCATTCGCAGCGGCTGCGCAAATCGGCCGAGCTTCTGGATTTCGAGATCCCCTATTCGGTCGAGGAAATCGAAGCGGCGAAATATGCGGTGCTCGAGGCCAATGGCTGGTCCAACGCCTATGTGCGGGCGCTGGCCTGGCGCGGCGCCGGTCCCGACATGGGCGTGGCGAGCTTGCGCAACCCGGTCCGCATGGCGATCGCGGCTTGGGAATGGGGCAGCTATTACGGCGACGCCAAGATGAAGGGCGCTAAGCTCGACATCGCCAAGTGGAAGCGCCCGAGCCCCGAAACCGCGCCGAGCCAGGCCAAGGCAGCCGGTCTCTACATGATTTGCACCATGTCCAAGCATGCGGCCGAGGCCAAGGGCTGCTCGGACGCGCTGATGTTCGACTATCGCGGCTACGTAGCCGAGGCCACGGGCGCCAACATGTTCTTCGTGAAGGATGGCGAGGTCCACACGCCGCTGGCCGACTGCTTCCTGAACGGCATCACCCGTCAGACCGTGATCGCGATGCTGAAGGAGAAGGGCATCACCGTGCATGAGCGGCACATCATGCCCGAGGAGCTCGAGGGCTTCGAGCAGTGCTGGCTCACCGGAACCGCGGCCGAGGTCACCCCGGTGGGGCAGATCGGCGACTACAATTTCGAGGTCGGCGCGCTGACCCGCGACGTCGCCGAGAGCTACGAGAAGCTCGTCCGCGCCTGAACCGGCTGCATGCCGTGACATAGAGGGGCGGTGCCGCAAGGTGCCGCCCCTTTGCGTTGCCCTCACAGGCCGCGGTTGATCTTCACCGCATTGCCCGGCGCGGGTTCGGGCACGGCCGGCTCCGCCACGGGCCAGGCTTCGGCGACGCCCGCCACCGCCATGGCGACGGCACCCAGCGCCTGCTTGGCCTGCAGGCGCAGATGCGCCTGACTTGCCAGTGCGAGGGTAAGCGCCAGTACCAGCACCGCCTGCGTCCAAACGATCATCTTCAAATGCCGCGCGAAGGGCTGCTTGCGCGTCTTGTGGCGCAGGTGGCGCTGCGCCAGCACGGTGCCCAGACCGCCTCCCCAGAAGGCGATCCGCAGCAGCCGCCGTTCGGGCCAGCGCCACAGCCCGCGTTCGGCGCGCCGCTTGTCCTGTGCCATGGCGGCGAAGCCTGCAAGGTTCATCAGCGCCAGCAGGGCGGCCAATCCGAGCGCACCCGCGATCCACTCCGTGCCCACTGTTTCATGTGGCGCCATGATCCCACCCTAGCCGTTCGGGCTCATCGCGCGGCGACCGCGACCACGCTCCAGCCCCAGCTTGCGCTCGCGCCAGATGATGGCGATGCCCGCCGCGACGATGATCGCCGCGCCCAGCATCATCGTCCAGGTCGGCACCTCGTCGAACAGGAAATAGCCCACGCCCAGCGCCAGCAGCATCGAGGCGTATTCGAACGGCGCGATGAGCGAGGCGTCGGCGTAGCGGTAGCTGGAGGTGAGCAGGATCTGCCCCACCCCGCCCAGCAGTCCGGCCAGGATCAGCAGCCCGAAGGTGCCCGCCCCGGGCAGTACCCAGCCGAAGGGAAGGGTCAGAAGCGCCAGAAGGCTCGCCGTGGTCGAGAACCAGAACACGATCGCCGCCGTGCCCTCGGTCCGGGTGAGCTTGCGCACGAAGACCTGCGCCAGCGCCGCGCAGAGCGCGCCGCCCAGCGCCACCACCGCGCCCAGCGTCTCGGCCATGCTGAGCGGGTCCGAGGTGACCGAGAGCCGGGGCGACATCACGATCAGCACCCCAGCGAGTCCCGCCCCCACCGCCGAGAGACGGAACAGCCGCACTTCCTCGCCCAGAAACATCGCGGCGAGGATCACCACCATCAGCGGCGCCGCGTAGCCGATCGCCGTAACCTCGGGAAAGGGCAGCAGCCCCAGCGCGGTGAAGCCCAGCCCCATCGCGGCGGTGCCGACGACGCCGCGCCACAGATGGCCCATCGGGTTGGGGGTCTCGAGCCCATGGCGCAACTCGCCGCGCCACAACAGCCAGACGATGATCACGGGAAGCGCGAAGAAGGAGCGGAAGAACACCGCCTCGCCCGGCGGCACGTCGTTCGAGGTCGCCTTGATGATCGCGGCCATGGCGACGAAGACGCAGACCGAGGCGGTCTTGAACAGGATGCCGCGCATCGGCTGCTGGACCGGGGCCGGTCGCGGCGCGGCGGGCGCCGTGGAGATGGCGGGCGTTTCGGGGCGTGGCATGAGGGATCCTTTCGCCCCGACCCTAGCCCCGCGCGCGACAAGAGCAAGCGGCCGGCAGCGGCTTGGCGCTACCGGCCGGATTTCTCATGACACCGAGGGGGTCTACTCCCCCGGCCGGTCGTCATCAGGCTTCGTGACCGCGCTCGATGCGCAGGAACTGACGCAGCCGGGTGGCACCACGGGCGCCGAGGCTGCGGGCATGGAGCCGTCGTACCGCGCGGTGCGGGCCCTCCTCGCGCTCGAGCCGCATGTATTCGCGGGCTTTGATATCGGAGCGGTCCTTGGGCTTGTCGATCACGTGCTTGGTCATCGATATGTCCTCCCTTGGGGATATCGCGGGTCTGCAACCTAACCGATCGGCGCGATTCGGTCTGCATCTTTCGATCGGGCCCCCGGCAAGGGCCATTTGCCGCCGCAGATCGGGGATCGGGCCGCGCGTCAGGATTTCGGCGACATGCGCAGGATCGCGCCCGCCTCGCTGTCGATCAGGAACAGCACCGTGCCGTCCTCGGCGATTTCGACATCGCGCACCCGGCCATTGCCGCCAGCCAGCGCCTCCTCGCCGACCACGAGCCCCTCCTCGTCGAAGTCGAGCCGCACGACTTCGCCGGGTGAGAGCGAAGCGATGATCAGGTCGCCCTCCCAGCCCTCGAAGGCGTCGCCCTCGTAGAAGGCCATGCCCCCCGGCGCGATCACCGGATCCCAGAAATAGACTGGCTCCTCCATACCCTCGGCGCGTGGCTCACCTGTGCCGATCGGGGCACCGTCATAGCGGATGCCGTAGCTCACCTCGGGCCAGCCGTAGTTTTTGCCGGCCTCGGGGCGGTTCAACTCGTCGCCACCCGCCGGACCATGCTCGATGGTCCAGTAGTCGCCGGTCGCGGGCTGGATCGCCGCGCCTTGGATGTTGCGGTGGCCATAGGACCAGATCGCGTCCTCGCCGTCCTGCCCCACGAAGGGGTTGTCCTCGGGCACCGAGCCGTCGGGATTGAGCCGCACCACCTTGCCATAGGTGTTGTCGAGTTCCTGCGCCATCTTGCGGTACTCGTCGGTGAAATGCTCGCCGGTGGTGATGAAGACACGGCCTTCGCCGTCGAAGGTGATGCGCGAGCCGTAATGCATCGGTGCGTCCGAAGGTGGGCCCTGCACGAAGATGTCCTCGACATTCTCCAGCGCGGTCATGTCCTCGGTCAGCATGCCACGCGCGGCTGCCGTGGCGACGCCGCCATCGACGGGCTTGGCATAGGTGAAATAGACCATGCGGTCGGAGCCGAAATCGGGAGAGAGCGTCACGTCCAACAGGCCGCCCTGCTCGCGCGCGTCGATCTCGGGCAGGCCGGAGATCGGCTCGTGCACCTCGCCTCGGGCGGAAACGTGGCGCAGCCGGCCCGGCCGCTCGGTGACGAGATAGCTGCCATCGGGCAGCGGCGCGATGCCCCAGGGGCGTTCGAGGTTCTCGGCGAAAGTCTCGATGGCGACCTCTGTCGCCTCCAGCTGCGGCGCCATCTCCTGCTCGGGAAAGGCGGGCTCGTATTCGGCGTTGGGCGGGCCACGATCGACCGGCTTGGCCTCGGTATGCTGTTCGGCGAAGGCCGCGCCGGGCAGCAGCGCCGCAAGCACGATCGGGGATAGCGTTCTCATCTCGATCTCCTCTCCTGATTGTCAGGAGAGAGAGCTAGCCCCGCCTCCCTTACCATCCAGACGCCTCACGGCCCATTGACCCGCCTCGGCCAGCACCGGATCCGGCTCGGCCGCAAGATCGCGGGCCACGGGCAGCAGGCTCGGATCGCCGGAATTGCCGATGGCATAGGCCACGTTGCGCAGGAAACGGTCGCGGCCGATCCGCTTGATCGGGCTGCCGGAGAACATCTCACGAAAGGCCGCGTCGTCGAGCCGCGCCAGATCGGCCAGCGGCGGCGCGTCGACCTTGCCGAAATAGCGCATTTCGGTAGCTTCTTGCGCAAACTTGTTCCACGGGCAGACCGCGAGGCAGTCGTCGCAGCCATAGATCCGGTTGCCCAGCGCCTCGCGGAATTCCTCCGGCACCGGTCCCTTGTGCTCGATGGTGAGGTAGGAGATGCAGCGCCGCGCATCGAGCTGGAACGGCGCCGGGAAGGCGTTGGTCGGGCAGATGTCGAGGCAGCGCGTGCAGGATCCGCATTTCTCGGCCGCGGGCGCGTCGACGGGCAACTCCACGGTGGTGAAGATCGCCCCGAGGAAGACCCAGTTGCCGACCGTCCGGCCCAGAAGGTTGGTGTGCTTGCCCTGCCAGCCCAGCCCCGCCGCCTGAGCCAGCGGCTTTTCCATCACCGGCGCGGTGTCGACGAAGACTTTGATCTGTTCGTCGGGACATTGCTCCAAAAGCCAACGCCCGACCCTTTTCAGCCGTTTCTTGACGAGGTCGTGGTAGTCGCGGCCATGGGCATAGACGCTGATCGCGGCGCGGTCGCGCTGCCCCAGCACCTCGAGCGGGTCGTGTCGCGGCGTATAGGCCTCGGCCAGCATGATGACGGACCGCGCCTCGGGCCAGAGCGCGGCAGGATTGCCGCGCCAGCCCATGCGCTCCTCCATCCAGCCCATCTGGCCGTGACGTCCCTCTTCGACATAGGTGGCGAGCCGTCCTGCGGCCTCGGGGATGGCGTCGGGACGACAGATTCCCATCTCGGCGAATCCCTCGCCGAGCGCGGCCTCGCGCAGCCGGGTCTTGAGGGCGGCCCCCTGGTTCATCTTTCACCAAATACGCATTCGGGCCGCCGGCCCCAAGCGCGCGGTCTCAGAAATCGAGATCGGCGTAATGCGCGGGCTGCGGAAAGCCCGGCAGCTGATCGGCCAGAAGCGAGCGGAAGGCGGGGCGCGACTTGATCTTGGCGTACCAGTCCTTGACCGTCTCGGAGCGGTTCCAGTCCACGTCCGAGATGTAGTCGAGGCAGGACAGGTGCGCAGCGGCGGCGAAGTCGGCGAGCGACAGCTCGTTGCCCGCGAGCCAGCGGCGCTGGTCCAGAAGCCAGGCCATGTAATCGAGGTGATACTTGATCGCCCGAGCCCCGGCCTTGACGTTGGTGCTGTCGGGATAGCCACCGCCCATAACTTTCTTGAAAACCCGCTCTCCGAGCAGCTTCGAGGTCACCTCGCGGTTGAACTTGTCGTCGAACCAGCCAACGAGCCGGCGCACCTCGTAGCGGGCATCCACCGATTGCGGCAACAGCGGTGGATCGGGCTGCACCTCTTCGAGATACTCGCAGATCGCGGTGCTTTCCGACATCATGCGGTTGCCGAGCTTGAGCACGGGCACCTTGCCGGCCGGGTTCCGGCGCATGAATTCGGGATCCTGCTCCCAATAGCGCTCTTCGACCAGCTCCACCTCGATGCGTTTCTCGGCGAGCGAGAGCCTCACCTTCCGCGAGAAAGGCGAGAGCGGGAAATGATAGAGGCGGTGTGTGGCGGGACGGCTGTTCTGCATGCCCCCCTATCTGCCGCAAGCGTGGCGCCGCTTCAATCCCGCGCGTCACTCGAAGCAGTCGTCTCGCCCGTCGCGGCGGATCGTGGCGGCGCCGTCGAGGATCGCGGCGGCGCGGCGGCGCACGAAATCGGAAGGGTTCGCGGCCGAGCGCCCCTTGGGGTTGGGCAGGATCGCGGCGAGGCGCGCGGCCTGCACATCCGTCAGATCGGCCGCCGCGACGCCGAAATAATGCGGCGCGGCGCGGCCGATGCCGAACACGCCCTCGTCGAACTCGGCGACGTTGAGATAGACCTCGAGGATCCGCCGCTTGGTCCAGACCGCTTCGACCGCGGGCGTCATTCCCGCCTCGAGCGCCTTGCGGAACCAACTGCGCCCCTGCCAGAGATAGACGTTCTTCACGACCTGCTGGCTGATCGTCGAGGCGCCGCGATTGCCGCCAGAGGCCATCGCGGTGCGGATCGCCTTGAGATCGAGACCCCAATGCAGGCAGAAATTCGCGTCCTCGGCCGCGACAGCGGCGCGGGCCATCACCGGGGCGATCTCCTCCATCGGCACCCAGTCATGGGCGATCTCCCCCAGCCGGGCGCGTTCCGACATCATGTAGGGAGTGGTCGGCGGGTTGAGGGTCGAGAATAGCAGGACCAGTACCCCGGCGACACCGATCAGCGCCGCTCCGGCCCAGAGCAGCAGCCGGGCGATCCTGCGGCCCGGCTTCGACGGCGTGTCTGAGGCCTTGCGCCGGCGGCGGCGTGCCGACCCTGTTTTCGATGTGTTCACGGGCTTGGACATGCCGCCATAGACCCTGCGCGTCGGGGTCGGGTCAAGCCGGTCGCGCGGTCCCCACGCGCCCTTCCGCCCGCTCGATCGCCGCCATCACCGCCTCGGGCGCGGTCTGGTGGATCATGTGCCCCACCCCCGGCAGCACGGTGTAGCTGCTCTGGGCGATCTCGCGGTGCAACCGCGCCGACTGCGCCTCGGAATCAACGACCCGGTCATCCGCCCCGGCGATGATCGCCACCGGCATGCGCAGTTCGCGGTAGCCGTGGCGCGCCGCGGCGGCCTGCGGGATCATCATCGCGGTTTCGGCGCCGCTGGCGCGCAGCTGCGAGGGACGTAGGGCCATCTCGCGCGGGAACCCGGCGAAACCGGGCGCCACCGGCGCGGGGGCGAAGATCCGGCGGATCAGCCGGGGCCAGATCAGCCGGGCCAGCGGCGGGGAAATGGTGTAGCGCAGCGCGTCGCCCAGCACCGGGACCGCCGGGGCAGAGAGGCCGATCACCTCGGGCCGCGCCGTCGGGTAGTGATAGCCGGCGGCCAGCACCAGCGCCCCGACCATGCCCGGATCGCGTCGTGCCAGCGCCACCGCCACCGCGCAGCCCCAGGAGTGGCCCAACACGGTGGCCCGCGCCACGCCGAGATGGCGCAGCGCCGCGTGCAGCAGATCCGCCTGCGCGGCGGCGCTCCAGACCCGGCCACGCGGCCGGGTGCTGTGGCCGAAGCCGGGCCGGTCGAAGACGATGACGCGATGCGTCCGTGCTGCCATCGCCACGAGGCCGCTGCCCACGAAATCCTCGATCATGCTGCCATTGCCGTGCAGCAGCACCAGCACCGGGCCGTCGCCGCGATCGAGGTAATGCAGCCGCACGCCGTGCAGATCGAGGAACCGCCCCCGAGGCGGATTGTCGCGCTCGGCCTGCATGGCGGCGCGATGGTTGGCATAGGCCGACACGGCCAGCGCGGTCGCGGCGAGCCCGGCCAGCGTGCGGATCGGGCGGCGTCGCGCGGGAGGATGCTGTCGGTAGGCAGGGGGCGGGGTCTGGGTCATGGGCCGGCTCCATTGCGGGCGCGCGCTGCAGCGCGGCGCAGGGATTACGCGCCAGACTGCGCCAAGTTCCCCTGCCCCAAAACGACGCGGGGCCGGCGCGTCGCCGCGCCGGCCCCTGTTTTCGATTTCGCTCAGGCCGTCACTCGGCCGGCAGGGCCACCTTCTCGACGGTGAGCGGGTGCGGGATGTGGCGCAGCATCTCCTTGGGGCAAACCTGCAGGAAGTTGTGCTTCTCGCTGTCCCAGTGCTGCAGGATCTCGGCGGCCTTGCGGCTGCCGGTCTCGAGCTGGTGGCGCTCGATCAGACCCTTGAGCTGGTTTTCCCAATGCTCGACCGTGACGCCGCAGGTGACCAGCGTCTCGGTGTTCATCAGCGGCTCGGCGAGGCCATCGGGGTCGTAGAGATAGGCCATGCCGCCGGTCATGCCGGCACCGAAGTTCGCACCGATCGAGCCGAGGATCACCGCGACGCCGCCGGTCATGTATTCGCAGCCATTGGTGCCGCAGCCTTCGATCACCACATGCGCGCCCGAGTTGCGGACCGCGAAGCGCTCGCCCGCCCGACCGGCGGCGAAGAGGTAGCCCGCCGTCGCGCCGTAGAGCACGGTGTTGCCGATGATCGTATTCTCCGAGGCCACCAGCGGGCTCGCCATCGCCGGGCGCACCACGATGGTACCGCCGGAGAGGCCCTTGCCGACATAGTCGTTGGCGTCGCCGGACACCTCGATCTTCAGGCCGGGGGCGGCGAAGGCGCCGAGCGACTGGCCCGCCGAGCCGGTGAGCTTGACGGTCAGGTGGTCGGGCTGCAGCTGGTTCCGCATCCCGAAATTCTCGACGATATGCGCCGAGGTGCGGGTGCCGATGGTGCGGTGCGTGTTCTGCACCGCGTATTGCAGCTGCATCTTCTCGCCGTCCTCGAGGAAGCGGCGGGCATCCTTGACGATCTCGGCGTCGAGCGTGTCGAGCACCTCGTTGCGCGGCTTGTTGCGGTCGTAGCGGATGCGGTTGGTGCCATCCACGGTGATCAGCAGCGGGTTGAGGTCGAGATCGTCGAGATGCGCCGAGCCACGGCTGACCTGAGTCAGCAGGTCGGCGCGGCCGATCACGTCGTCAAGCGAACGCGCGCCGATCGAGGCGAGGATCTCGCGGACCTCTTGGGCGTAGAAGGTGATCAGGTTGACCACCTTGTCGGCGTTGCCGGTGAACTTCTGGCGCAGCGCCTCGTCCTGGGTGCAGACCCCCACCGGGCAGGTGTTGGACTGGCACTGGCGGACCATGATGCAGCCCATCGCGATCAGCGCGGCGGTGCCGATGCCGTATTCCTCGGCCCCCATCATCGCCGCCATGACGATGTCACGGCCGGTGCGCAGGCCGCCATCGGTCCTGAGCGTGACCCGGTCGCGCAGGTTGTTCATCGACAGCACCTGGTGCGCCTCGGTGAGACCCATCTCCCACGGAAGACCCGCATATTTGATCGAGGTCGCGGGCGAGGCCCCGGTGCCGCCATTATGGCCCGAGATCAGGATCACGTCGGCCTTGGCTTTGGCCACGCCGGCGGCGATGGTGCCGACGCCCGAGGAGGAGACCAGCTTCACCGTCACCTTGGCGCGCGGGTTGATCTGCTTGAGGTCGTAGATCAGCTGCGCAAGGTCCTCGATCGAGTAGATGTCGTGATGCGGCGGCGGCGAGATCAGCGTGACCCCTTCCGTCGAATGCCGCAGCCGCGCGATCAGCTTGGTGACCTTCATGCCGGGAAGCTGGCCGCCCTCGCCGGGCTTAGCGCCCTGCGCCACCTTGATTTCCAGCTCCTCGCAGGCGCCCAAGTATTCGGCGGTGACGCCGAAGCGGCCCGATGCCACCTGCTTGATCTTGGCACTCGGGTTGTCGCCGTTGGCTTCGGGCAGGAAATGCGCCGGATCCTCGCCGCCCTCGCCCGAGTCGGACTTGGCGCCGATGCGGTTCATCGCGACGTTGAGCGTCTTGTGCGCCTCGGGGCTGAGCGCCCCCAGCGACATGCCCGGCGTGACGAAGCGCTTGCGGATCGAGGTGATGCTCTCGACCTGCTCGATCGGCACCGCCTCGCCCATCGGCTTGATCGCCAGAAGGTCGCGGAGGTGGATCGGCGGGTTGGCCTGCATGGTCGAGGCGTATTGCTTCCACAGCTCGAAGGAGGCGCGGTCGCAGGCGGCCTGCATCATGTGCATGGTCGTGGCTTCCCAGGCGTGCTTCTCGCCTGAGCGGCGCGACTTGTAGAAACCGCCGATCGGCAGCGTCCCGAGATCGGCGCCGGGCTTGGTCCAGCCGCGGGCGTGCACCTCTTCCAGCTTCTTCTGGATGCCGGTGAGACCGATGCCCGAGATGCGGCTGTGCATGCCGGGGAAATACTCGGCGCACATGGCGCGCGACAGGCCCACGGCCTCGAAGTTCAGGCCACCGCGATAGGAGGAGATTACCGAGATGCCCATCTTGGCCATGATCTTCAGCAGGCCCGCATCCACCGCATCGCGGTAGCGGCGCATGATGTCGGTGAGCGTGCCTTCAAGCAGGCCGCGGTTCAGGCGGTCTGCAAGGCTGTCCTGCGCCAGATAGGCGTTCACCGTGGTCGCACCCGAGGAGATCAGCACCGCGAAGTAATGCGGGTCGATGCACTCGGCCGAGCGCACGTTGACCGAGCAGAAAGTGCGCAGGCCCTTGCGGGTCAGCCACGAATGCACGGCCGAGGTGGCGAGGATCATCGGCATCGGGACGCGGTCCTCGTCCTGATGCTGGTCGGTGAGCACGATGTGCCCCGCACCCGAACGCACCGCGTCCTCGGCTTCGGCCCGGATCCGCTCGAGACCCGCGCGCAGCCCGTCGGGTGCACCGCCCGTCGGGAAGGTGCAGTCGATGAAGGCCACCTGGTCGCCGAACTGCTCGACCATGGTGTCGAACTCGGCATTGGCAATGAACGGGCTCTCCAGCACCAGGATCTCCGCCTGGCTGGAGCTTTCGTCGAGCACGTTCTTGAGGTTGCCGAAGCGGGTCTTGAGCGACATCACCCGGCTCTCGCGAAGCGAGTCGATCGGCGGGTTGGTGACCTGCGAGAAGTTCTGCCGGAAGAAATGCGACAGCGGCCGGTACTTGGTCGAAAGCACGGCGGAGGGGGTGTCGTCGCCCATCGAGGCGATCATCTCCTTGCCGTCCTCGGCCATCGGCGCGAGCACCTGCTCCAGCTCCTCGATCGAGTAGCCGGCGGCGATCTGGCGCTTGCGCAGCTCGGGGCCCTCGAAGAGCGGCTCCTCCGGCACGTCGCGCAGGATGTCGTTGAGGTTCACGACCTTCTCGATCCACTCGCTGAAGGGCTGCGAGGCGGCGAGCTTGTCCTTCATCTCGCTGTCGTGGAACAGCTTGCCCTCTTTCATGTCGACCGCGATCAGCTGGCCAGGCCCGAGCGCGCCCTTCTCGATCACGCTGGCCTCGTCGACCGGCACCATGCCCGCCTCGGAACCCGCGACCAGAAGCCCGTCGCCGGTGACGACGTAGCGCATCGGCCGCAGCCCGTTGCGGTCGAGACCGGCGCAGACCCAGCGGCCATCGGTCATGGCGAGCGCCGCGGGACCATCCCAAGGCTCCATCACCGCGTTGCAGTAGGAATACATGTCCTGCCAGGCCTGGGGCATCTCGACCCGGCTCTTGGACCAGGCCTCGGGCACCAGCATGGTCTTGGCCATCGGCGCGTTGCGGCCGGCGCGGACCAGCACCTCGAACACCGAATCGAGCGCGGCCGAGTCCGAGGAGCCCTGCGGCACGATCGGCTTGATGTCCTCGGCCATCTCTCCGAAGGTCGAGGAGGCCATCCGGATCTCGTGGCTCTTCATCCAGTTGATGTTGCCCTTGAGCGTGTTGATCTCGCCGTTATGGGCAAGCATGCGGAAGGGCTGGGCCAGCCACCATTGCGGGAAGGTATTGGTCGAATAGCGCTGGTGATAGAGCGCGAAGGCGCTCTCGAAGCGCGGGTCCATCAGGTCGGGGTAGAACACCGCCACCTGCTCGGCCAGCATCATGCCCTTGTAGATCACCGAGCGGCAGGACAGCGAGGCGAGGTAGAGCTCGCGCACGCCGGCCTGGGTGGCGGCGCGCTCGATGCGGCGGCGGATGATGTAGAGCTCGCGCTCGAACTGCTCCTCGTCGATGTCCTTCTCACAGCGGATCAGGATCTGCTCGATCTCGGGGCGGGTGGCGTTGGCCTTTTCACCGAGGCAGGTGATGTCGACCGGCACGTGGCGCCAGCCATAGATGTAGTGCCCCATGCGGAGCACCTCGGTCTCGACGATGGTCCGGCAGGTTTCCTGCGCGCCGAAATCGTTGCGCGGCAGGAACACCTGGCCCACGGCGATGCGGCGGCCGGCCATCGGCTCGTGGCCGGTGCGGCGGATCTGGTCCTCGAAGAAGGCGCGCGGGATCTGCACGTGGATGCCGGCGCCGTCGCCGGTCTTGCCGTCGGCGTCGACGGCGCCGCGATGCCAGACCGCCTTCAGCGCGGCGATGCCCTTTTCGACCACCGCGCGCGAGGGCGAGCCGTCGATCGACACGACGAGGCCGACGCCGCAGGAGGCGTGCTCGTCATCCTCGCGGTAGAGACCGTTCTCGGCCATGTACTTGCGCTTGGCCTCTTCCGAGGCGACCCAGGCGTCATCATAGGTGGTCATGGAAGATCTCCTTCGCGGTGGAGGCGGGCGCCGACGACATGGTCGCGCCGCAGCCGTGTTTGGGGTTGGACGAGAGGAAGCCCGGCTCGTCCGGAAAGATGAATTCGACGGGGCTGTCGTCGGAGGTGAAGGTGCCTTGCGCGTTGGTCACCTCGCTGGTGCCCGACAGGAAGATGCGCCGCGTCCGGTCGATGAATTCCGAGCCGGTGCTGCGCCAGATCTGCTCGCCATCGGGGCCGATGGCCCGGACCTCGTAATCGGTGCGCTCCAGCTCGACGCCGTCGATGGTGACGGTCTCGCCGGTCAGGCTGTCGAATCCGACATAGCGGGTCTCGCCGACCTGATCGGAGATCGTGGTGAAATCGAAGCTGTCGGCGCCGGCCTCGACCAGCTCGCTGAACGAGGCCGGGTCGGCCGGGTCGGGGGCCAGCTCCTCGCGCCGGTCGGCGCGGGGATAGACGCTCTCGACCCATTGGGTTTCGGCGTCGATGGCCCCGAAATAGCTCACGCCGTCGAGGTCGAGATCGACCCTGCGGCGCCAGCCCTCTGGGTCGCCCTCGCAGGTGAAATGATGCGAGACGGTGCAGTTCGCGGCCTGCACGGTCATCTCGGCAGTGCAGCCCTCGGGCAGCGTCACCTGACGCGGCCCCTGCGCGGCGGCCGTCATCGGCAGCGCGCAGATCAGGAGGGCGATGGGCGTCTTCATGGCGGTCTCCGAAAACAGGATCGCGGGACGTGGTGTGATCGGGGGTCAGGCCGCCCCGGCCGGGTGGCCGGGGCCTCGGCCCCTGAACCGAGACATGGATCGCGCGCGGGCCGATCGGGCCTCGCGCCGCTAGCTCACTCGGCAGCGACGCTGGCGCTGGCGGATTGGTCGAGATACTCCACGATCGCCGAGGCGCTGTCACGCCCGTCGCGGATCGCCCAGACGACGAGCGAAGCCCCGCGCACGATGTCGCCCACGGCGAAGACGCCGTCGAGCGAGGTGGCGCCGGTGCCGAACTCGGCCCGCACCGTGCCCCAGCGGGTCACCTCCAGTCCCTCGACGCCCCAGAGCTGCGGCAGGTCCTCGGGCTCGAAGCCCAGCGCCTTGACCACCAGATCGGCCTCTTCGAGGTAATCCGCGCCCTCGATCTTCTCGGGCATGCGGCGGCCCGTGGCATCCGGCGTGCCAAGGCGCATCCTGTGGACATGCACACCCTTGACCCCGTCAGGGCCGCACTCGAAGCCCTTGGGAGCCGAGAGCCAGACCAGCTCGACGCCCTCCTCCTCGGCGTTGGCCACCTCGCGCTGGCTGCCCGGCATGTTGGCCCGGTCGCGGCGATAGAGGCACTTCACGCTGGTCGCGCCCTGACGGATCGCGGTGCGCACGCAGTCCATCGCGGTGTCACCGCCGCCGATCACGACGACTTTCTTGCCCTCGGCGTTCAACTCGCCGCTGTCGTATTCCGGCACCTCGTCGCCAAAGTTCTTGCGGTTCGAGGCGGTGAGGTAGTCGATGGCGCGGACCACGCCGCCATGGTCGCTGTCGGGCAGGTCGCGCGACTTGTAGACGCCGGTGGCGATCAGCACCGCGTCGTGCTTGCCACGGATCGCGTCGAAGGAGATGTCCTCGCCGACCTTGCAGTTCAGCACGAACTCGACGCCCGATTCCTCGAACTGCTTGGTGCGACGGTCCACGACCTCCTTCTCGAGCTTGAAGCCCGGAATGCCGTAGGTCATCAGCCCGCCGACGCGGTCGTAGCGGTCATAGACGGTGACCTGCACGCCGGCACGGCGCAAATAGTCGGCCGCTGCCAGACCACCCGGCCCGGCGCCGATGATGCCGACGCTCTCGGAGCGCTCGCGAGCGGGGCGGATCGGCTGGACCCAGCCCTCCTCCCAGGCGGTGTCGGTGATGTACTTCTCGACCGAGCCGATGGTGACGGTGCCGTGCCCCGACTGCTCGATCACGCAGTTGCCTTCGCAGAGCCGGTCCTGGGGGCAGATGCGGCCACAGATCTCGGGGAAGGTGTTGGTCGCCTGGGAGACCTCATAGGCCTCCTGCAGACGGCCTTCGGCGGTCAGGCGCAGCCAGTCGGGGATGTTGTTGTGCAGCGGGCAATGCGTCTGGCAGTAGGGCACGCCGCACTGGCTGCAGCGGCTCGACTGCTCGGCCGCCTTGTCGCGGGCGAACTCGGCATAGATCTCGTGGAAGTCCTCGCGCCGCGCGGCCGCCAGACGCTTCTCCGGCATGTCACGCGGCACGGACACGAATTTCAGCATCTTGTTTTCGGCCATGGCTGGTCTCCCTCTGGCTGGGCGTGCCGAGGGGATAGCCAATGCTTGACCACATGAAAAGTCAGCATTGCTGACCTAGTTAGCGGTTTTCGCGCCAATCGGATCGAAATCTTCGGTCCGATTGGCGATTTTAGGTCACAACAAATGACCTATCGCCTCAGCCGGCTATAAAAATGCCCAGCAACGCCCCCGCCCCGATCACGATTCGCCACCAGCCGAACAGCGCGTAGCCATGCCGCGACACGTAGCCCAGCAGCCATTTCACCACGACCACGGCGGTGACGAAGGCCACGACGAAACCGATCGCGATCTCGTTGAGCGCGCCCCAGTCGAGCACGTCGCGATTCTGGAACAGGTCATAGGCCACGGCCCCGGCCATGGTCGGCATCGACAGGAAAAACGAGAACTCGGCCGCCGCGCGCTTGCCCACGCCCATCGACAGCCCGCCGACGATGGTCGCGCCCGAGCGCGATACGCCCGGCACCATCGCCAGCACCTGGAAGAAGCCGATCGCCAGCGCCGTGCGGACCGGCAGCCGCATCGCGTCCTCGTGGCGCGGCTCCGGTGCCATGCGGTCCGCGAAGAGCAGCACCACCCCGCCCAGCACTAGCATCACCGCGATCAGGGCCGGCGTCTCGAACAGCACCGTCTTGATCAGGTCATGCGCCAGCACGCCGATCACCGCCGCCGGCAGGAAGGCGATCAGCACCGCCCAGACGAAGCGCCGCGCCGCCGGGTCCGCGGGCGCCGCCCGCAGCACGCCCCAGAGCTGCCCGAAATAGACGGTGAGTAGCGCCAGCACCGCGCCGAGCTGGATCACCACCTCGAAGGTGCGCCCGGCGCTCTCGAATCCCAGGAAATGCCCCGCCAGCAGCAGATGCCCGGTCGAGGACACCGGGATGAACTCCGTCAGCCCCTCCAGAAGGCCCAGGAGGAGTGGCAGGAGAATCGTATCTCCGGTCATGGCGATGTCCGTCCGTTCAGTGGTTGCGCAGGTTGCGCGCCGATTCCTTGATGGCCAGATACTGCCCCGAGGGGCGGAATCGCCACAGGTAGTCCGGCAGCACGGCCTCCATCGCGATCGGCGACAGGCCCAGATCGGCGAAAGTTTTGGCGCCCGGGCTCACGACATTGTCGCGGCGCAGATTGGCGACCTGATCGGCGGTGATCGGCGCCCGCACCAGCCCGAGGCTCAGCGTCTGCATCAGCCCTCCGACGCTTGCCATGATCCGGCCCACGCCGAAGGGCAGCGACAGCACGAGGCGACGGCGGCGGATGTAGTGCAGCATCTGCACGATCAGCTCGCGGAAGGTATGCACGTCCGGCCCGCCCAGCTCGTAGATCCCCGGCGCGGCGCGACCCTCGATCGCCAGCGCCGCGGCATGGGCCACGTCGTCGACATGCACCGGCTGAAACCGGGTGCCGGCCCCGACCACCGGGATCACCGGCGAAATTTGCGCCATCGAGGCGAAGCGGTTGAAGAACTCGTCCTCGGCGCCGAACAGGATCGAGGGGCGCAGGATCACCGCCTGCGGCATGTGCCGCAGCACACCCTGCTCGCCCGCGGCCTTGCTGCGCGCGTATTCGCTCGGGCTGTCGGCATCGGCGCCGATCGCCGAGACATGCACCATCCGCGCCACGCCCAGCTCCGCGGCGAGACGGGCGATCCGCTCGGGGCCCTCCTGCTGCACCGCCTTGAAGGTGTTGCGGCCCTTTTCGGCCAGCACGCCTACGCAGTTGACCACCGCCTGTGCGCCGGTCATCGCCGCGCGCACGCTGTCGTCGTCGCGGATGTTGCAGAACACCGGCTCGACCTGGCCCACCACGCCGTAGGTGCGCACGAAAAGCGCTTCCTCGGGGCGGCGGCAGGCCACGCGGACGCGCCAGCCCTGCTGCGCCAGCCGGCGCGTGATATAGCGCCCGAGGAAGCCCGATCCGCCGTAGATGGTCACAAGTCCGGTCATCGGCCCCGCCCTGATAAGGTGAATTGACGCCTCGCGGTTTACCCGCCGGGGCGGGCGCGGACAAGCGCCGATCCGGGCGGCTCTCCCTGTCACCGGCATCGCCGTCGCCGCATGCCCGACAAGCGGCGCATCCCGAGCGACGGCCCGCTTCCGCCGCGACAACCGAAATTCCCGCGAATTGCCCGTTGACACCCCCTGCGGCATTCCGTAGATCGCCCCTCACACGACCTGCCCAGGTGGTGGAATTGGTAGACGCGCTGGCTTCAGGTGCCAGTGTCCGAAAGGACGTGGAGGTTCGAGTCCTCTCCTGGGCACCATCCCTCCTCGTATTGAGAAACGCGAGGGATCATGGCGAACTATCTCTACCAGAACGATATTCCCGACGATCTCGACCTCGGCTCCGTCGTGGCGATCGATTGCGAGACCATGGGTCTGAACCCGATGCGCGACCGGCTCTGCCTGGTGCAGATGTCGGGCGGCGACGGCCATTGCCACATGATCCAGGTCCATCCCGGCCAGTCCGAAGCCCCCAATCTCGTGCGGCTGCTCGAAGACCCCGACATCCTCAAGCTGTTCCATTTCGGCCGGTTCGACATCGCCGCGATGCAGCACGCCTTCGGCGCCACCGCATCCCCGGTCTACTGCACCAAGATTGCCTCGAAGCTGGTGCGCACCTTCACCGACCGGCATGGGCTGAAGCAGCTGCTGCAGGAGCTGGTCGGCGTCGACATCTCCAAGCAGCAGCAGCAATCCGACTGGGGCGCCGAGGAGCTGAGCCCGGCGCAACTCGACTACGCCGCCTCGGACGTGCTGTACCTGCATCGGCTGAAGGAGGCGCTCGACGCCAAGCTGGCGCGCGAAGGGCGCAGCGAACTGGCGCAGGCCTGCTTCGACTTCCTGCCTACCCGCGCCAGGCTCGACCTCGCGGGCTGGCCCGACACCGACATCTTCTCGCACTGACATGACCGAGGACACCCAGCGCCCCGACGATCTGGAAGTCGCGCGGCAGGTGATCGCCGACGAGGCGGCGGGCCTCGCCGCACTGGCACGCGGGCTCGACGGCGGCTTCGGCGCGGCGCTCGAAGCGATCCGCGCGGCCCCCGGACGGGTCATCGTCTCGGGCATGGGCAAGTCGGGCCACGTCGCGCGCAAGATCGCCGCCACCCTCGCCTCGACCGGCACCCCCGCTTCCTTCGTGCATCCCGCCGAGGCCAGCCACGGCGATCTCGGCATGATCACCCGCGGCGACGTGGTGCTGGTGCTGTCGAATTCCGGCGAGACCCCCGAGTTGGCCGATCTCGTGGCGCATACCCGCCGCTTCGGCATCCCGCTGATCGGCGTCGCGGCACGGCCCGAGAGCACGCTGATGACCCAGGCCGACATCGCCATCGTCCTGCCCGCCTTGCCCGAGGCCTGCGGCATCGGCGTGGTGCCCACCACGTCCACCACGATGACGCTGGCGCTGGGCGACGCGCTGGCGATCGCGCTGATGCGCGGCCGCGGCTTCACCGCCGCCGATTTCCGCGCCTTCCATCCGGGCGGCAAGCTCGGGGCGCGGCTGGCGCGGGTGCGCGACCTGATGCACGGGGCCAGGGAACTGCCGCTGGTCGATCGCGACACGCCGATGGCCGACACGCTCCTGGCGATCACCGGCGCCGGGTTCGGCGTGGTCGGCGTCACCGATCCGGAAGGCGGTCTTTGCGGCATCGTCACCGATGGCGATCTGCGGCGTCACATGGCCGGGCTGCTCGATCATGTGGCCCATGAGGTGATGACGCCGGCGCCGCGCACCATCCGACCCGACGCGCTGGCGGCCGAAGCGCTGGCGCAGATGAACGAGCGCAAGATTACCTGCCTCTTCGTGGTGGACGAGTACGACGCGGCGCGCAGGCCCTTGGGCATCCTGCACATCCATGATTGCTTGCGCGCCGGCGTCGCCTGAATGCACGCCCGCGACAACGCCTATTCGCGATTCATCGGCTGGGCCAAGGTGGCGCTGCCGCTGATCGGGCTGATCCTGCTCTCGACGCTGTTCCTGATCGCCCGGGGCCCCTCCGGGCCAAGCGAGATCCCCTTCGCCGAGATCGAGGCGATCGCCGCGGAACAGCGCGTCAGCGCGCCGCGATTCGCCGGCCGCACCGAAAGCGGCGCCTCGATCGCGATCGCCGCCGATACGGTGCGACCGCGCGAGGCCGGCGAGGGAATCTTCGCGGTCGAGGCGCCGCGCGGCACCATCGAAGGCCCCGGCGATACCCGGATCGAGCTGAGCGCCGCGCGTGGCGAGATCGAGACCGGCCGCAATCTGTTGCGCCTCGACGGGCCGGTATCGGTCACCAGCAGCAACGGCTACAGCGTCGAGACCCCGACGCTCGAAGCCGATCTGGGCACCGGCGGGCTGGTCTCGACCGGGGAGATCAGCGTGACCGCGCCCTATGGTACGCTCAGCGCCGCCGCGATGCGCACCACCCTGCCTGAGGGCGGCGCGCCGCGCATGGTGTTCTCCGGCGGGGTTCGGCTGCTATATGATCCAGCGAACCAGGGAGAGCGCCGATGACCCGCATGATGACCGCCATGCTGACGATCCTGCTGATGCTGCCGGGCCTCGCCGCCGCGCAGACGCAGATGGCGCTGGGCGGGCTCGCCGCCGATCCCGACGCGCCGGTCGAGATCACCGCCGAGCGACTCAGCGTCGATCAGGCCACGGGCCGCGCCACCTTTGAGGGCGAGGTGCTGATCGGCCAGGGCGAGATGAAGATCTCCGCCGCCACGGTCGAGGTGGTCTATGACGACGCCACGGGCGAGATTTCGCGGTTGGAGGCCGAGGGCGGCGTCACCTTCGTCACCCCGACCGAGGCCGCAGAGGCCGACCGCGCGGTCTATGACATCGCCGGCGGCAACCTCACCCTCACCGGCGACGTGCTGCTGACGCAGGCGCGCACCGCGCTGTCGTCGCAAAGCATGGTGATCGACCTTGCCGCCGGCACGGCGCAGCTCGAAGGTCAGGTGCGCACCGTGATCGAGCCCGCGCAGTGACGCCGCCCGAGCTTGACGTGACACCGGGCCAAGGCGGGCTGCGGGTCGCCGGGCTGCGCAAGAGCTACCGCAAGCGCCCGGTGATCCGTGACGTGTCGCTGCATCTCGACCGCGGCGAGGTGGTGGCGCTCTTGGGCCCCAACGGCTCGGGCAAGACCACCTGCTTCTATTCGATCGCGGGCCTCGTGACGCCCGAGGGCGGCCAGGTGACGATCGACGGGCGCGACGCGACTTTGCTGCCGATGTACCGCCGCGCCCGGCTCGGAATCGGCTATCTGCCGCAGGAGATGTCGGTCTTCCGCGGCCTCAACGTCGAGGACAACATCCTCGCGGTACTGGAGATCGCCGAGCCTGACCGCACCTCGCGGCGCGAGCGGCTCGAGGAGCTCCTGTCGGATTTCTCGATCGGCCATTTGCGCCGCGCGCCCGCGCTGGCGCTGTCGGGCGGCGAACGACGTCGCGTCGAGATCGCGCGCTGCCTTGCCGCGAATCCGCGCTACGTGCTGCTCGACGAGCCCTTCGCGGGCGTCGACCCGATCGCGGTGGGCGACATCCGCGACCTCGTGGCGGCGCTCAAGACCCGGGGCCTCGGCGTGCTGATCACCGACCACAATGTCCGCGAGACGCTGGGCATCGTCGATCGTGCCTACATCCTGCATGACGGCCGCGTTCTGATGTCGGGCACCACCGACGAGGTGGTGCGCGACGAAAATGTACGTCGCGTCTATCTCGGCCAAGGCTTCCGCATCGGCTGAACGGCGAAGTTGACAAGCGGGGCCGCGATCGGGCGAGATGGGACTCGATGACGCAGGCCAGACACCCTTGTCCACAGCTTCAGACGGCTCCGACGCAACGGGCCGCACGGCGCGCGGACAGCGCGGGCCCTGCCCATCCTCACCCCTTGCCGGCCCCTGAGCGACGCGAGCCCGAGGCTCGCTTCGCGGAGCCGTGCCCCCAAAGGAGACGTCCATGCGCTACCAGATCACCGGCAAGCAGATCGAGATCGGCGAGTCGCTGCAGATACATGTGCAGACCGAACTGGGCGCGACCGTCGGCAAATATGCCGGTCGCCCGACCGATGCCAACGTGGTGTTCTCGCGCTCCGGCCATGAGCATGTCTGCGAAGCCGTGGTGCATCTGTCCACCGGGCTGAACGCCCAGGCCACCGGCCGCGCCACCGAGATCTACGCCGCTTTCGAAGCCTGCTGCGAGAAAATGGACAAGCAGCTCAGGCGCTACAAGCGCCGCCTGAAGGACCACCACAAGGCGCGCCCGAACCCGGTTGAACAATCCCTCGCGGGCTCCTATATCCTCGCCGCGTCAGGAGACAATGAAGAGACCGAGCAGGACGGCCTGGCACCGATGATCGTCGCGGAGATGGAATCGAAGATTCCCGAGCTCTCGGTCGGTGAAGCGGTGATGCAGCTTGAGCTGGCGGATGCGCCGGTGCTGGTGTTCCGAAACGAGAAGCATAGCGGGATCAACGTGGTCTATCGCCGCGAGGACGGCAATTTCGGCTGGATCGACCCGCGCAACATCGGCTAGGAGGGCGCTAGATCCTGGCTCTCCGAGCCCGCCTCGCAGACAGGGGATTCCCTATGCAGATTTCCGAGATCCTACCCTCCGAGGGCGTGAAGATGCTGGCCTCCACCAGCTCCAAGAAGCGCCTATTCCAGGATCTCGGGGACCTCGCCGAGAGCTGCTACGACCTGCCCTCGGGCCGCGTGGTCGAGGCGCTGCTCGAGCGCGAAGGCCTCGGCCCGACCGGCGTCGGCCATGGTGTGGCGCTGCCGCATGCCCGGCTCGAAGGGCTCGAGCGGGTGCGCGGCCTGTTCATCCGGCTGGAAAAGCCCCTCGAATTCGATTCGATCGACCGCCAGCCGGTGGACCTCGTCTTCTGCCTGCTGGCGCCGGATGGCAGCGGCGTCGAGCATCTGAAAGCGCTGGCGCTGGTCTCGCGCACGCTGCGCGACGCCGCCACCTGCCAGAAGCTGCGCGCCAATGCCGAGATCGGCACGTTGCATGCGATCCTCACCGAGGGCCCGGCAATACAGGCCGCCTGACCCTCCGGGGCCCTCAGCCGCGCAGCGGCTGCCAATCTCCGAACCCGAAGCGATCGTAATCGCGCGCATAGACCGTGCGAATCGCCCGCTCGACCTCGGCATCGTAGATCGCCACGAGCGCGGCCTCCTGCGGGTCCGGCGCGGGCCGCCACGGCGGCGCTTCGCGCCCGAGCTGCGCGGCGATCCATGACAGGTCGCGCGCCAACTCCGCCTCGCGCAGCACCGCATCCGGGCTTTCGACCGAGGCCGCGCCCTGCAACAGCGCACTCTGGCTGGCCCATGCCGCATCGACGCGGATCGCGGTCTGGCCGCCGAGATTGGCCTTCAGGAAGCCCGCGAATTGCAAGAAGGCCGCGCGGTGCCGCGCCGGATCGAGATCGGGCCCGTTCGCAGCCGCATCGATCGGCAGCCCATGGCGGTGACGCAGCGTTTTGCGGATCTCGCTATAAGAGCCGGGGCCCGTGGACAGGATCCGGTCGCAAAAGGCGGCATGGGCCCGCGCCACCGGGTGGCGCAGCACCGCGAAGCTGCGATGCCCGGGATGGGCGCGGCGCCAGTCGCGCAGCGTCTTTTGCGTGAACCCCTCGCGCACCGGCGCGCCATCGAGCGCTTCGAGCCAATGCCGAAGCGCCGTCTCGGGCCCCGATGTCAGCGGCAGGCACAACAGACCCGTGGTCGCGGCGGCGATGTAGCCCGGCACCATCGCGCCGCGCCGCGGCTCGAAATTCGGCGTGCGGTGCAGGTCGAACCTGTCGATCCGCGCCAGCGCCGCCTGCATCTCCTCGACATTCTCGACCTTGTCCGTGATCGGGCCGGGGTTCTGCTTCTTGAGCCCTCGGTCGAGAGTTTCGAGCCGCCCCGTCACCCCGAGCCAGGCCGCGAGGCCGTTCAGGACATCGACATCCTGCAGATCCGCGTAATCGACGTAGAAGGCGGTCTGTCCGCGCCGTTGCAGCGCCCCCATGATCCGGATCTGCGTCTCCTGCAGCCGCTGCAGATGCGCCTCGAATCCTTCCGGCTCGAAACGGATGCGCGCGGCACGGGCATGGCGCGCATCGGTAAGCTTCCACTGCCCGGTGGCGGCGGCGATGCGATGGCTGACATAGGAATCGAGCGGGTTACGGGTCAGCACGATCTTGGCAATGCGCGGCTCGTCCATGATCGGGGCGAAGAGCCTCGGATCGTGATCGCCGAAATAGCGAAACCCGTTGAGGCCGGGCGCCGCCCGCAGCCGCGCCAAGAGCGCGGTGGGATCCGCGTCGCGCGCGGTGCGATCAAACCCGAGGATCGGCGCGTCTTGCGGGCTGCCGATGAAATGCGGGTTGAACGCCTCGCCATGGCAGCGCACGCCGTCGAGCGCGTTCAAATTGGCTTCGAGGAAATTCGAGCCGGTGCGCATCTCAGCGAGCACCACGAAGCTGTCGAATTCAGGCATGGGGTCTCACAAGGTAGGGCCGCGGCGCAGGTCGGCGCGGTGCCGGCGGCTCGATCGGAATGTCGCCGGTCAAATAGGGATGCATACCGAGATTGCGCATCTCCTGCAGGAAACGTCCCAACCCGTCGAGCGGCACCATGGCGGGCGGTGCGGGCGGCGGCCCTGCTCGGCCCGGCGCGATGTCCGACAGCATCAGCGCCAGCGCCTCGGCCGGCGCCTCAAGGAATTCCGCCAGCGTCCAGACGCGAATCCGCGCCTTGGCCTGGGGCGAGCGCAGCGCCGCGAGGTGATCGGCCTCGACCTGCTGCAGCCGTGCCGCCAGATCGCAAAGCCGCGCCGCCGGTCGGCCCGAGCGGAACAGCGGCACCGCCCAGGCTCCCGAGATCACGCCGATCCTCGCATTGGGATCCTTGGCGATGTCCCAACTCACCCGCTGGCTGTCGCGCGGGCCGAACTGGAATACCTGCCGCGCGCCTCGCCCGTTCCAGATCAGGTTAGTGAGAAAGCGCGGCCCTTGGTGGTCGCGCAGCGCCGCGCTGTCCGACATGGCCCCGCGCCAGACCGTCGCTCCATCCGCGAACTCGACCCGCTCCGGCGCGAAGATATGGCCATGCACCGTGGCGCCGCTGGCGCGGGCGAACCACTCCGTGAAGCCGTCTTGTAGCTCGGCGAAGCCTTCGAGCACGCCATAGGGCGCGGCGGTGAAGCCGTTCTCCCAGCCCGGATTCGGCAGACGGCTCTGCATGTAGAGGCCCGACCGGCCGCGCACCCGCCGCTCGGTCGCCTCGGCAAAGACCCGGTCGATGCGCGCGGGCGAAGGCGCAGCTTCATCTGCCGGATGGCCGCCTGTCGCCATCTCGTCGTAGATTGCCTGCGCCCGCGGCCAGATCTTGCGCGCCACGAAACAACCCGAGCGGCGCAGCAACGGTAAATGATCATCGTAAAACAGGTGTGGCTTGCCCTGAAAATCAAACTTGCACATCGTCAGCGATCGGCTTTCGATATGCGTCGACCAGCGCCGCGCGAGGCTCTGGAAATAGCTCTCGTCGGGAATCCAGACCCGGCGGAAATAGCGGTCGATCTCCGGGCGCTGCGGATCCGACAGGATCGCGCGAAGCGTCGCCGCCGACAGGCACCACCATTGCGAGCCCATATACGGCTCGAACCCTGCGGGCAGGCTGCGCCGCACCCCGAGCCGGCGCTGCAGCGCCACGTAACGGTCGAACAGCCAGCGCCGTCGCTTCCAAGAAAACGGGAAGCGCAGCGTGAAGCGCTCCTCGGACAGGCCACCAACGGTCCAGGGAACCTGCGTGACCCGGGCGCTCTCGATGAAATCGGTGCGGGGCCGCGCCGCGAGATAGGCGTCGAGCTCCGCCACCGGGCGCAGTGGCACGCAGGAGCCAGAAGCCAGATAAACGTGTCCCAGGCCCGGAAATCGCTCCAGCAGCAGTTCCGCCCCGGACTGGGTCGCCGCGACGATGCCCCAGCCGCCCCATTCGCAGCGGTGGCGCGCGCAAAAAAGGACTCGGTCGGACAGATCCTCGAGATCCTCGCGAAACCGTTCGAACCGAGCGCGACGCACGGCACGGTCGACATGCACCACCACCGGGCAGCCCGCGCTTGCCCAGTGCCGGATCACCTGGGCCGCGCGGTCCAGTGCGTTGTGCACGAGGATGACGACCCCGAAGCTCATGTCCAGTTGCCCCGCGACATCAGCCCCAGCACCTCGAGTTGACGCCAGTTGATGTATCTTTCGCTCCATCGGCACCACAGCTCGGGCTCCGCCTCAAGCGCGGCGGCATAGGCCTTGTATTCGGCGCTTGCGGCGTAATGTTGGCGGCGCCGCAGCTCCTCGCGGGCCTTGTCGGAAAAGCCGTCGAGAAACTTGGTATGGAGCAGCATGCCGCAGGTCTTCTCGCCCCCCCACTCGTCGAAGACGAGGTTGAGCCCGCGCGGCAGCAGCATGTGGGTCGAGCTGACATAGGCGAAGCGGCGGTCCCACTTCACCAGCGGGATCTTGTTGAGCGCGGGCGCGCGTTCGGGGTCGTCCGCGAAGAAGCTGCGCGCCCGCGGCCCGCCCTGGATCCAGAGATTGCCGTAGGTCGCGTTGCGCGACAGGCTGTAATTGCCGGGATCGAACCAGCAGGCGATGTCGAGCGGATCATCCCCGCGCTCGTATGCCTGCGCGCCGATCGGCCCCTTTGGGTAAAGGTCGAGCAGCATCGCCCCGAAGCTGCGGATCGACGACGCGTCGAGCCAGTCGGTCAGCGCCTTGAGCGGCCGCGTATCGCAAAACGGATAGACCAGCAGCTCGTCGGGATCGACGGTTAGGCACCAGTGGCCGTGGCCATGGCGGCGCGCCAGCCAGTTGAGCCAATCGACCCCGAAGCGCGCGCGCTTGTAGCTCGCCTCCGTGCGCCACAGCGACACGTCCTCCTGCGCCGCGAGATATTCGGCGCCGCCATCCGTGCTGCCATTATCGACCACCAGGAAATGGCCCACCCCGAGCCGCCGGTAGTAGTCGAAGAAATGCGGCAGCCGCGCGTTCTCGTTGCGGAGGGTGGTCAGCACGAGGATGTCGGCGGGGCGGATCTTATCGGTGCGGTCGGCCACTACCGACAGCTCGCGCCGCTTGCGCAGCGCGCGCAGTCGCCAGCGCTTGCGCTGCAATCTCAACCGATATGCCTGCCAGGCCTTCACGCGCCTGCCCCTCCTCGCGATCCGCGTCTCACAGCCCGTCCAGGGCGCGGGCGACATGAGCCTCCCAGCTGGGCGGGGCGAGACGAGGCGGGGTTTCGGAGATCGCGGCCTGCGCCCGGACCGCCCGTTCCCACCGGTAGCGATCGGTCGGGTCGCAGTAAACGGCGCGGTCCCCGAGCAATTCGCGGCAGATGGCAAGATCGCCACAGATCACCGGGCAGCCCAGGGCCAGCGCCTCGAGCGGCGGCAGCCCGTAGCCCTCGGCCAGCGAGGGAAAGAGCAGCGCCCGCGCCCGTTCCAGAAGCGCCGCGATCGCCGGGTCCGACAGGCCCGGAAGCTCGGTCACGCCGGCCACGCCCCGGTCGAGCCGGGCAAAGACGTCGGCATTGTTCCAGCCGCGCGCCCCGCAGATCAGCAACCGTGGCGCCTGCGGACCCAGCCGCTCCCAGACGTCGAGCAGCAGCGCGTGATTCTTGCGCGGCTCGATGGTGCCCAGCACCACCATGAAAGGCGCTTCCAGATCGAGCCCCGGCGGCAGGGTCGTGGGATCGGGCCGGGCCGACGTGACGCCCAGCGGCGCCACGACGATCTCGGGCAGGCAGCCGCGCCGGGCCAGATGCGCCGTCACCGGCGCGGCCGTGGTCCGGGCGGTGACGATGACCCGGTCGGCATGGCGCGCCACCACATCGAGCTTCGCGGCAAAGCCTTCCGCTATGCCGGGGCGCGCGGCCCAAGGCAGATCGAGCGGTATCGTATCGTGCAGCAGAACCGCGATCCGCGCGCCCGCACCCCGCATCGCCCGCATCACCCGGTCGTCGAGATCGGCATGGCCGGTGTTGAGATAGAGCGCACCTGGCGGCAGATGATGGCGCAGCATCCGTTCGAGCCCGGGCCGCGTGCTGCGAGCGATGGCATGGCGACGAACATGGCCCTGCGCCGCGCGCCGGGGTGGATCCAGCCTGCGAAACAGCGATGCCACGCGGCCCGCCGCGCCCCATTCATCGGTATCCGACGCGGCGGCAAAGCGCGCCAGCCCGGCGCGATCAAGAAGTAGAAAACCGATCGGCGAGCGCAGCAGTCCGAAGACCGGCCGCGCCTCGGCGAGGCAGGCATCGAGCCAGGCCCGCTCGACCCGGTCGACGCCTGTCCTCGTCCGCCCGGCGCGGCTCGCGAGCCGCGTCAGGTCGAGAACCAGCGCCCTGGGCGCGCCCATGTGGCCGGGTATCCGCCTACGTCGCGATTACTGCGCGGCGTTGCGCAGACCCATGACCTCGTTGAGATACTGGCCGAACTCGTCGCGCAACTCCTCGCGGGCGAGGCCGAAGGCCACAGTCGCCTGCAGGAAGCCTGCCTTCGAGCCGCAATCGTAGCGCTCGCCTGCGAAACGGTAGCCATAGACGCCGCGCGGCCCGTCGATTTCCTTGGCGATGGCGTCGGTCAGCTGAATCTCGCCGCCTGCACCCTTTTCGCCGGAATCGAGGTGGTGCATCACCTCGGGCGACAGGATGTAGCGGCCGATCACCGCGAGGTTCGAAGGCGCGTCAGCGGGCTTGGGCTTTTCGACCATGCCGCGCACCTTCATCGCATTGCTCTCACCCGGCTCGACGTCGAGCACGCCGTAGGAGGATGTGCGCTCGTTCGGCACCTCCATCGCGGCGACCATGCAGCCGCCGGTCTCGCGGTGCGCCTCGACCATCTGCTGCAGGCAGGGCTTGTCGGCCGCGATCACGTCGTCGGGCAGAATCACCGCGAAGGGCGCGTCGCCGATCAGGTGGCGGGCGCACCACACGGCATGGCCGAGGCCCAGCGCCTGGTGCTGGCGGATATAGGCGATGGCGCCCGACGGCATGTAGGTCGATTTCAGCACGTCGAGCAGCTGCTGCTTGCCATCCTCGGCGAGACGCGCTTCCAGTTCGGGGGAATGGTCGAAGTAGTCCTCGAGCGCCGATTTTCCACGCGCGGTAACGAAGATGAACTCCTCGATCCCGGCGGCGCGGGCCTCGTCGATCGCGTATTGGATCAACGGCTTGTCGACGAGGGTCATGATTTCCTTGGGCACCGATTTGGTGGCCGGAAGGAAACGTGTTCCAAGTCCTGCAACGGGGAAGACGGCCTTGGTCACGCGTTGTGTCATCTGTCTAAGTCCTTTGGGTCGCCACTCCGAAAAAAGCGGAGGCGTAGAAAACGAAATCACGATGTGCTGTCACATCTGTCTATCACAGAACACGCGATTACAATGGCGGTTTCATCGCATCAGACCGCACCACCGGCGGCGGGGTCGCGCAGCGCTCTCTGGCGCGCTTCCTCGAAGGCCGCACGCTCGGCGAAACGCCAGTAGCGGAAGGCCGGGTCGCCCGGCAGCGACGGCCCGAACAGCCCGCCCGACTGGACCCAGACGCCGCGCGGATCGAAGCGCAGCCGGTGGCGTCGGGCATCGGGCCACAGCACCAGCAGGGTCACCACGTGGCCGCGCGCCGCGAGCATCGCGGCCTCGGCCATCTGCGCCCGCGCGGTGAAGGGCCGGGCCGACAGCCAGACGCTGGGCATATCGGGCATGTCGTCATGCAGGGGCGCGAAGGGCGGCGGCGGCTCGTCGAGCGGCGACAGCCGCTTCAACTCCCGCAGGCGTCCCTCGGAGACGCCGGCATCGAAGCCCGCCATCAGCGGCCCGACATCGCTTGGGGCGATCCGGCCCCATTGCATGTGGTGCAAGAGCCTGCGCCGCTGCGCCGCCCGCTCGGCCTCGATCCGGGCATTGCCGTCGAGCCGGGCGCCGTGGCGCCGCAGGAACACCGCCAGGCTGGCGCCGATCTCGGAAAGGTCCCGCGGCACCCTGTCATGGCGGCGGCGCGGGCTCTCGAGATAGCCGTGATGCACCTGCGCCCCCGGCACCACGGCGGTGCGCGCGCCCAGCGCCGCGAGGCGCAGATTCAGGTCGGTCTCGTCGAGATAGAATCGATAGGCCGGATCGAAGCCACCCATCGCGGCGAGCACCGAGCGGCGCAGCGCCATGTTGGTGCCCTCGGTCTTGATGCCGCGCCCAAGCCGGCCGCGCAGCACCATGGTCTCGTCCCTTTCCATGACAAGGTCGCGGCAGCTGCCATCGGCGAAGGCCGCCCGCGCCCGCCATTGCCAGCCCAGATGGCCGGGGCCGCGCACGAACCCGCCCGCCGCCGCCACCGTCTCGTCCGCGAATGGCGAGGTGAGCGCGGCGAGCCAGCCCGGCTCGGGCAGCGCATCATCGTCGAGAAAAGCCACCACCTCGCCCGCCGCCGCCTCGATGCCGATGTTGCGCGCGAGGCTGATATTGGCCTCGTCGCAACGTCGCACCCGGATGCGGTCGCCCCATGGCGCCAGCGTGGCCTCGCCCTCGGCATCGGTGACGACGATCACCTCATAGGCGGGGTGACGGTTCTGCGCCAAGGCGGTGAGGCACAGCCGCAGCGCCGATGCACGGCCGCGGCTGGCGATGACGACGCTGACGCGCCCCGGCGTCACGCCACCCGCATCTCGGCGAGCATCGCCTCGATCCGCGGCACGTCCTGCGGGTTGTTCAGCTCCCAGAACTGCCGTCCCCGCGCCTCGACCTCGACGCAGAGGATCGGCACCCGACGCTCGAGAAAGCGCAGCTGCTCCAGCCCCTCGAGCGTCTCCAGCGGCCCCTGCGGCCAGCGGCCATAGGCGGCGAGCGCCGAGGGGCGGTAGGCATAGACGCCGACATGGTGGAACACCGGCGTCGCCTCGTCGGCGGCGTAATCGTCGCGGCCCGTGTAGGGGATGACTTCCTTGGAGAAGTAGAGCGCGGTGTTGTCGGCACCGAAGACCGCGGTGGTGCCGCCGACCCGGCCGGCGCGGCGATCCTCGCGGAATCCCTGCAGCGCCGCCGCATCGGCACGCAGCACCGGCGTGGCCACCTCGGCCACCGGGTGGTCGCGCAGATCCTCGATCAGCCGCTCCACGAACCAGGGCGGCGTCAACGGCGCGTCGCCTTGGAGGTTCACGACGATCTCGAAGCCACCGCCCAGCACATCGAACGCCTCGGCGCAGCGCTCGGTGCCGTTGCGGCAGGATTCCGAGGTCATCACCACCTCGGCGCCGAATCCCTCCGCATGGTCGCGGATCCGTTCGTCATCGGTGGCGACGACGATACGCGGGTCGCCAGACACCTGCCGCGCCGCCTCCCAGGAGCGGCGGACGAGGCTGCGCGCCTCGCCGGTGGCGCCCCTGAGTTCGACCAGCGGCTTGCCGGGATAGCGGGTCGAGGCATAGCGCGCGGGGATGACGATCAGGACGGACATCAGGGTTTCGCCAGCTCCACGCCCGGCGCATGGGCGATGAAGAACGGGTTCTCGAAGCCCGGCTTGCCATAGCCCAGCGGGGTGTGATCGTCGAAGCGGACCACGCGGCCGCCCGCGCCCGCCAGCACTGCGTGACCGGCCGCCGTGTCCCATTCCATGGTGCGGCCGAGCCGCGGGTAGAGATCGGCCTCGCCGGTCGCCACGAGGCAGAACTTGAGCGAGGACCCCGCGCTCTTCATGTCCGCGACCTCGTACCTGCCGATATAGTCGTCGGTGGCGGCGTCGCGGTGACTTTTGGAGGCGACGACGCGCAGCGCGGCCTCGGGCACCGACACCGAGATCGGCGTCGTGGCGCCCGCGGTCCGGGCGTCGAAGGGGCCCTGTTCCTCGACCGAGACGCCGGAGGCATCGGTGTAGAACAGGCGCTGCTTGGCGGGGGCGTAGACGACGCCACGGGTGGGCTGGCCGTCCTCGACCAGGGCGATGTTGACGGTGAAATCGCCGCGGCGCTGCACGAATTCCTTGGTGCCGTCGAGCGGATCGACGATCAGGAAGGTCGAGACGGACTGACCGTGGCTGTCGGCCTGCTCCTCGGTGACCAAGGGCAGGTCGGGAAAGGCCTCGCGCAGACCGGCCGAGATCAGCGCGTCGGCGGCCTCGTCGGCGGCGGTGACGGGGCTGTCGTCGCCCTTGGCGCGGACGTCGAAATCGGGGCCGTCATAGATCTCCATGATCTTCTCGCCCGCTTCGATGGCCAGGGTGCGCATTACCTGCGTCAGCCGTTCGAAATCCATGCAATCGTCCCTTTCAACAATGTGGTGCCCCGAAATCGTCATCCGCTTCGTGCAAAGTTGATAGGCGGAGCGATATCCTTATGATGTCCTGCCTGAGGATCGGCAAGAAATTCGTCGCCGGCCCGCCGGCCGCCAAGCGAGGTCAGATGTTCGAAAGCGAGCGCCCCCGTGGCACCGGCAGACGCGCCGCCGGACTGGCCGAGCTGATCTATCATTCCACGGTGCGCGAGGTGCGCCGGAGCCACCGCAACGCATTGGCCGGGCTGTTGTTGAACATCGCGCAGGCGGTGATCTTCGTGCTCGCCTTCTACCTGATGTTCACCCTGATCGGCGCGCGCGGCGCCGGGCTCAGGGGCGATTTCCTGCTCTACCTGATGTCGGGGATTTTCCTGTTCCTGACCCATACCAAGGCGGTGACGGCGGTGGTCAAGGCGGACGGCCCGGCCTCGTCGATGATGAAGCACGCACCGCTCAACACCGCCGTGACCATCTCGGCGGCGGCCTTGGGCGCGCTCTACATCCAGCTGCTGTCACTTCTTGTGATCCTGTTCTTCTACCACGTGCTGGTAACGCCGGTGGAGATCGACGACCCCGTCGGCGCGATGGGCATGCTGCTGGTTGCGTGGTTCTCTGGCGTCGGCGTCGGAATGATCTTCATGGCGATCAAGCCTTGGCTGCCGGAATTCACCCAGATTGGCGTCTCGGTCTATGCGCGCACCAATATGATCGCCTCGGGCAAGATGTTTGTCGCCAACACGCTGCCCGGCTACCTGCTGCCGGTATTCGACTGGAACCCGCTGTTCCACGCGATCGATCAGGCCCGCGGCCATATCTTTCTCAACTACACGCCGCATTTCACCTCGGCCCTCTACCCTCTCTGGGTCGGGCTGGCGCTGGTGGCGATCGGCATGATGGCCGAGTTCTTCACCCGCAAGCGCGCCTCCGCGAGCTGGAGCGCCGGGCGATGAGGTGGCTCGCGCTGCTCGTGTTCCTCTGGGCCGCGCCCGTCTCTGCCACGGTCGATGCCTGGCCGGCGCTGTTCGACGTGGCGGGGGTGGCGGCGGATGACGCGCTCAACATCCGCTCGGGCCCCGGCACCAGCCACGAGGTGATCGGCAGGCTCGCCCATGACGCGCGCGGCGTCGAGGTGATCGAGATGTCCCGCGACGGGCGCTGGGGCCGGGTCAATGCCGGCGAGGGCACCGGCTGGGTGTCGCTGGCCTTCCTCGACCGTCGCCCCGGACAATGGGACGGGGCGATACCGCCCCTCGCCGCCTGCTTCGGGACCGAACCGTTCTGGCGTCTCGAGACCGGTGCGACATGGCGCATGGAAACGCCCGAGGGGGCGCTCTTCGATGCGCCCGCCCCCGATCTCCTGGGCAGCGCCGCCCATCGCGGCCGCTTCGCCGGGGCGGTGACGGCGGGCGGGGCGATCTGGACCCTGTCGGTGCTGAACCAGCAATGCGCCGACGGCATGTCCTCGCGCCGCTACGGCTTCGAGGCGATGCTGATCGGCACGGCACCCGAGACCAGCCTCCGCACCGGCTGCTGTTCGCTCGCCCCCTGAGCCTTTCGCGCCAAAAGCCTTCGAAGGCTTTTGCAAAAACTCTTGCAAGAGTTTTGCTACCGCACCACCCGCAGCGTGACATTGATCCGGCCGCCGCCCGGGATCAGCGTCGAGGACCCCGCCCGGACCCGGTCGATGCCGTGATGCACCAGCCGCGCCGCGCCGCTCATCACCGCCACGTCGCCCGAACGCAGCCAGATCGAGGCGGTCGAACCGCCCCGCTCGACCGAGCCCACTCGGAACAGCGCCTCGTCGCCGAGGCTGATCGACACCACCGGATAGGAGAAATCCCCCTCGTCGCGATCCTGATGCATGCCCATCTTCGCCCCTTCGCGGTAAAGATTGACCAGACAGCTGTCGGGATCGACCGCGACCCCGGCGACCGCGCGCCAGACGGCGAGCACGCTGTCGGGGATCGGCGGCCAGGGTGCGCCGGTCTCGGGATGCAGCGGCGCGTATCGATAGCCGCGCCGGTCCGCGACCCAGCCCAGCCGGCCGGCGGAGGTCATCTGCACGCTCATCGGGCCGCGCCGGGTCACCGGGCGCATCACCGGGGCGGCGCGCGCCACCTCGCGCAGCTCCGCCAGCATCGCGGCCTGCGCATCCGCATCGATGAAGCCCGGCAGCACCTTCACGCCGCGCAGCTCGATCTCCTCGCCTCTCATCCGCTCTCCCGCCATTCGGTTCCGGCCATACGGCCATACGGCAAAATGGCGCGTCTCGGCCAATGCTGCCAGTTGCAGCCCGAAAATGCCCTCCCTATATAGCCCAGTGATCCGCGACGGGCCCGTCCCGCCGCAAAATTCCTGTCCGGGGCAGATGCCTCAACGGGTCCGCACCGGAAAACCGCCTAGAGCTAGAGGGTTTTGAACATGGCTAAAGTAATCGGCATCGACCTTGGGACCACCAATTCCTGCGTCGCGATCATGGATGGCTCGCAGCCCCGTGTGATCGAGAACTCGGAAGGCGCCCGCACCACCCCGTCGATCGTCGCCTTCACCGATGACGAGCGTCTCGTCGGCCAGCCCGCCAAGCGGCAGGCCGTCACCAACCCGTCCAACACGATCCACGCGGTCAAGCGCCTGATCGGCCGCCGCATGTCCGACGCCGCGGTCGAGAAGGACCGCAAGCTCGTGCCCTACAAGATCGTCGATGGCGGCAATGGCGACGCCTGGGTCGAGGTGAAGGGCGAGAAGTATTCCCCGTCGCAGATCTCCGCCTTCACCCTGCAGAAGATGAAGGAGACCGCCGAGTCCTATCTCGGCGAGGAGGTGACGCAGGCTGTCATCACCGTTCCCGCCTATTTCAACGACGCCCAGCGTCAGGCCACCAAGGATGCGGGCAAGATCGCCGGCCTCGAAGTGCTGCGCATCATCAACGAGCCCACCGCGGCGGCGCTGGCCTATGGCCTCGACAAGAAGGATTCGAAGACCATCGCCGTCTACGACCTCGGCGGCGGCACCTTCGACGTCACCATCCTCGAGATCGATGACGGCCTGTTCGAGGTGAAGTCGACCAATGGCGACACCTTCCTCGGTGGCGAAGATTTCGACATGCGCATCGTGAACTACCTCGCCGAGGAGTTCAAAAAGGAGCATGGCAGCGACCTCACCCAGGACAAGATGGCGCTGCAGCGCCTGAAGGAAGCGGCCGAAAAGGCGAAGATCGAGCTCTCCTCGAGCCAGCAGACCGAGATCAACCAGCCCTTCATCTCGATGGACGGCAAGACCGGCACGCCGCTGCACCTCGTCATGAAGCTGACCCGCGCCAAGCTGGAAAGCCTCGTGGGCGACCTGATTAAGGCCTCGATGAAGCCCTGCCAGGCGGCGCTGAAGGATGCCGGCATCTCGACCTCCGAGATCGACGAGGTCGTGCTCGTCGGCGGCATGACCCGCATGCCCAAGGTGATCGAGGAAGTGACCAAGTTCTTCGGCAAGGAGCCGCATAAGGGCGTGAACCCCGACGAGGTCGTGGCGCTCGGCGCGGCGATCCAGGCCGGCGTGCTGCAGGGCGACGTCAAGGACGTGGTGCTGCTCGACGTGACGCCGCTGAGCCTTGGCATCGAGACGCTGGGTGGCGTGTTCACCCGTCTGATCGATCGCAACACCACGATCCCGACCAAGAAGAGCCAGATCTTCTCGACCGCCGAGGACAACCAGAACGCGGTGACGATCCGGGTCTTCCAGGGCGAGCGCGAGATGGCCGCCGACAACAAGATGCTCGGCCAGTTCAACCTCGAGAACATCCCGCCCGCGCCGCGCGGCATGCCTCAGATCGAGGTGACCTTCGACATCGACGCCAACGGCATCGTCTCGGTCTCGGCCAAGGATAAGGGCACCGGCAAGGAGCAGAAGATCACCATCCAGGCCTCGGGCGGTCTCACCGACGAGGACATCGAGAAGATGGTGCGCGAGGCCGAGGAGAACGCCGACGCCGACAAGAAGCGGCGCGATCTGGTCGAGGCCAAGAACCAGGCGGAGAGCCTGATCCACTCGACCGAGAAATCGCTCGAGGAGCACTCCGACAAGGTCGACCCCTCGACCGTCGAGGCGATCGAGCTGGCCATCGCGGCGCTCAAGGACGAACTCGAGGGCGACAACCCCGACAAGATCCGCTCCGGCATCCAGAACGTCTCCGAGGCGTCGATGAAGCTGGGCGAGGCGATCTACAAGGCCAGCCAGGCCGAGGCCGGCGAAGAGGAGCCTGCCGAGAGCGACAAGCCGCGTGACAACGATGACGATGGCATCGTCGACGCCGACTTCGAGGATCTGGACGACGACAAGCGGGGCCGCTGAGGCGCCGCGAGAGCTCTAGTCCAAGGAGCCGGCCCGGCGACCGGGCCGGCTCCTTCCGTTTCCGAAAGGTAGGACGATCCTATGGCAAAACGCGACTATTACGAAACGCTCGGGGTCTCCAAGGGCGCGTCCGCCGACGAGATCAAGAAGGCCTATCGCCGCAAGGCGAAGGAGCTGCATCCCGACCGCAACTCCGACAACCCGCAGGCCGAGGAGCAGTTCAAGGCCGCCAACGAGGCCTATGACGTGCTCAAGGACGCCGACAAGAAGGCCGCCTATGACCGCTATGGCCACGCCGCCTTCGAGGGCGGCATGGGCGGGCGTCCGGGCGGCGGCGCTGGCGGCTTCCGTGGGCAGGGCGATTTCGCCTCGGCCTTCTCGGACGTGTTCGACGATCTGTTCGGCGATTTCATGGGCCAGCGCGGCGGTGGCGGCGGCCGGTCCCGCGCCGCGCGCGGCAACGACCTGCGCTACAACCTGCGCATCAATCTTGAGGACGCCTTCGCCGGCATGCAGAAGACCGTGACGGTGCCGACCTCGGTCACCTGCGGCAAGTGCCACGGCTCCGGCGCCTCCGACGGCTCCGAGCCCGCCACCTGCCCGACCTGCTCGGGCATGGGCAAGGTCCGCGCGCAGCAGGGCTTCTTCACGGTCGAGCGCACCTGCCCGACCTGCAACGGCATCGGCCAGATCATCAAGGATCCCTGCCGGGCCTGCCAGGGCGCGGGACGCGTCGAAAAGGAGAAGTCGCTCTCGGTCAACATCCCGGCGGGCGTCGAGACCGGCACCCGGATCCGTCTCGCTGGCGAGGGCGAGGCCGGGCTCAGGGGCGGTCCTTCGGGCGATCTCTACATCTTCATCGACGTGGCCGAGCATCAGCTGTTCAAGCGCGATGGCCATGATCTCTACTGCCGCGTTCCCGTCTCGATGGCGGCGGCGGCGCTGGGTGGCGATATCGAGGTGCCGACCATCGATGGCGGCAAGAGCCGGGTGAAGATCCCCGAGGGCAGCCAGTCGGGCCGGCAGATGCGGCTGCGCGGCAAGGGCATGCCGGCGCTGCGCGGCGGCCAGCGCGGCGACATGTTCATCGAACTCGCGGTCGAGACGCCGGTGAACCTCACCGCGCGGCAGCGTGAATTGCTGCGCGAGTTCGACGAGGCGAGCGAAAAGAATAACCCGCAGAGCTCGAATTTCTTCTCCGCCGTGAAGGGGTTCTGGGACTCGATGAAGGGCTGAGCCCCTTAAGCCCGTCTTAACCATGCCCGCGAGACAGTCGCGGGCATGGCACCCGACCCGACATTCTCCGAGCGCCCCCTGCCCTTCGACGCCGACGAGGTGGCCGAGATCGCGCCGCTGCCCAAGGGTCGCATTCCTTCCTACATGGCCGATCACCGCCGCCGCCTGCGCGAGAGGTTCCTTGCTGGCGGCGCCGAGGCGATGCCCGATTATGAGCTTCTGGAGCTGCTGCTGTTTCTCGCGGTTCCTCGGCAGGACATGAAACCTCTGGCGCGGCGGCTGATCGACGAGTTCGGCGATCTCAACAGGATCCTCGCGGCTCCGATCCCGCGATTGACCGAGATCGAGGGCGTGGGGCCTTCGGTCGTCGGCGCCCTGAAGGTGGTCGAGGCCGTGGCCCACCGCATGGCCCGCGCCCGGGTTATCGCGCGCCCCGTCCTGTCGGGCTGGGAGCCGCTTCTCGACTACTGCCGCACCGTGATGGCGCATCGCGAGACCGAGCAGTTCCGCGTGCTGTTCCTCGACCGGCGCAATGTGCTCGTCGCGGACGAGGCGCAGGCGCGCGGCACGGTGGACCACGTGCCCGTCTATCCGCGAGAGGTGGTCAAGCGGGCGCTCGAGCTGAACGCCTCGGCGCTGATCCTCGTGCACAACCACCCGTCGGGCGATCCGACCCCGTCCGAGGCCGACATTGCCATGACCGCGCAGATCGAGGCAGCCGCCGGGGCCTTGGGCATCACGCTGCACGATCACCTCGTCATCGGTAAATCGCGAGAGACCAGCTTTCGCGCTGAGGGGCTGCTCTAGCGCAGCGGCGCCACCCAGAGCTCGACCCGGCGATTGATGCCGCGCCCGGTCTCGGTGTCGTCGCAGCCCATCGGCAAAGCCTCGCCGAAGGCCGCGACCTCGAGCGCCACGCCTGCGGGCAGCGCACCGCCAAGCAGCGACAGCACCGCCGCGCGCACCGCCTCGGCCCGTTCCAGCGACAGGTCGTGATTGGCCACGGGCCCGCCGAGCCCGTCGCTGAACCCCGCCAGGAGCAGCGACTCGCCGTTGTGACGCCCGTCCCGGATCGCGTGGGCGAG
Organism: Limimaricola soesokkakensis; assembly: GCF_900172345.1. Taxonomy (GTDB): domain Bacteria; phylum Pseudomonadota; class Alphaproteobacteria; order Rhodobacterales; family Rhodobacteraceae; genus Limimaricola; species Limimaricola soesokkakensis. The sequence goes on along the minus strand of NZ_FWFY01000002.1, from coordinate 370,863 downwards.
CTGCACCACATGGCTGCGCGATACCGCGTCGAGCGCCGCCGCGCCGGGCTCGAAGCGAAAGGTGGTCGACAGGCGCTGGCGCGGCTCAAGCACCCGCAGCATCCGCTGCAGCTCGCCCAGCCCCACATCCTCGCCCGCCGCGAGCACCGCCCCCGCGAGGCGGCGGCCCTGTGCCTCGATCGGAATCGGCAGCGGCGCCAGCCCGGTCACCCCGGCACGGCGCAGCACCAGCTGCGCCTCGGCGCTGGCGATCCAGTCGAGAAACGCTTCGGCCGCTTCCGGCAGGCGGCGCATCGGGCGATAGAGCACCAGCGGCAGAGTGAGCGGGAAATCCCCGGTCATCACCGTCTCGGCGCTGGCGTTGCTGCGCAGGCCGCAGGGACCGCTGAGCGTCAGCGGCTGCGTCGTACCGAGCCGCCCGAAGGGCAGCATGCCGATGCCTCCGGGATCGGCAGCGACGGCGGCGGCCAGCGTATCGGTATCGGGATGGCGGATCACCTCGGGCGACAAGGCGCGCTCCGAGCGACCCAGCACCAGCGCCTCGAAACCCTGCATCTGGCCGCTGGCCTCCGGCCCCAGATGCAGCCGCACCGGCCCCGGCGTACCGCCCAGCCGCGACCAGTCTGTGATCTCGCCCGCATAGAGCCGCGACAGCTGCGGCAGCGACAGGGCCCGAAGCCTGCGCCCCGGCGCCACCACCGGCACCAGCGCGTCGAGACCGATCAGCTGCAACCGCCCCGGGCTGTCGAGCCGGCCCAGACCGGCATCGCGCGCCAGGGCAAGCTCCTCGGCGTCGAGCAGCCGCTCGGCCATGGCGAGATCGGCCTCGTCGGCGAGCAGGTCGGCAAAGCCGTCCTCGGTCGAGGTAAGTCGGAACGACACCCGCAGCCGCGTCTCGCCCCCCTCGGCCGAAACGAGGGCGTAATGCCGATGCGTGGCATCGGTTTCGACGGTGTCGATCGCTAGTCCCCGCTCGCGCGCATAGCCATCGACCAGCGCCGGCAGCACCAGCTCGCCCAGCCGCGCCGCGCCAGACAGCCGCAGTTCGGGCACCCATGTCTCGGGATCGGGGCAGGCCATGCCCTCGCAGCTCACGCCCGACAAGGGCAGCGTCAGTTCGCCATGCTCGGTCGCCACCCGCAGATAGCGCCCGTCATAGCCCAACAGGCTGCCGGTGAGGCGCAGCGAGCCGCTGCGCGAGGTGAGCTGCACGGTGGTGTCAGGCTCTTGCGCCAGCGTCGGAAGCGGCCAGAACGCCAACGCGGCCCAGAGGGCCGCGCGGCGCAGGATCTGCTGAAACGATGGGGGTGCGGGTCGTTGCGGCGTCATCTCGACGCGACTGTCAGTCCCGGCTCGAGGTTTTGCAAGACGAGAAGCTCGCCTACCGCGTCGCAGCCCGGAAGCGTGACTTCGATATCGGTGCTGGCGATGCTCTCGGCGTCGCCCACGCGGACCAACTCCGCCGCAACCGGGCTACCGCAATTCGTCGCGGTGACCTCGATCTCGACGCTGATCGCGGCGGCGTCGCCCACGGGCGCGCTATAGATCTCGGCCAGACGCGGCGCCGGTGCGGCCGGATCGCCAAGCCCGATCATCGAGGCCCCGCCAGCCGTGCCCGGTGCCATGTCGCGGCTCACATGGCCGGGCTCGCCATACCGCGCGCCGGGCGCCAGCGCGTGGAGCGAGAGCCCGTCGCCATCGCGCCACTGCAGCGCCACGCGGTGCCACTCGGCCATGTCCGGAAGCTCGGTTCGGGCCACCGCCATGGCGCCCCCCGCCTCGGCTATGAAGACCGCGTCGCGCGAGAGCGCCGGGAACAGCACTCCGGCCTCGCCTTGCGCATCGGTCAGCAGCGTCACCGTCAGCCCCTGATGCCGCAGCGTGACGCGGGCCAGCGGCGCGCAGGGCGCGGCGAGCTGCAACTCCGCGATGGCGCCGGGGCGCGGCTGGGCCGAAAGGCGCAGATCGCAGCCCTCCTTCGCGGGCACCGGTCCGAGCCGCGCCAGCCGGGCCGGGCTGCGCGGCGGCTGCGGCAGGTCGAACGCCCCGGAGAGGCGCGGTGCCATCTCGGTGACGGCGGCGGTCAGCACCGGCGCTTCGGGATAGGTTTCGGGAAGGTCGACCGGCGTCGCGGCGGCGCGCGACACGCCGCTTTCCATGAACTGTCCGATCGCGATGGCCGCGCCCGCGCAGGCGGTCGCGGTCAGGAGAAAACGCAAGACGGCCATGACCAGATCCTCTTTCAACTCCACCGATCATGGCACCCCCGCAAGGCCCGGGCGCGTCCGCAACCCGGCACCTTGAGGGAGTCATCCGGGCACAATTGCGGCAAAACCCGCGGCCCGGACGGGAGATAGGAGGATCAGAGCTTGCCGTGGCAGTGCTTGAACTTCTCGCCCGAGCCGCAAGGGCACGGCTCGTTGCGCGAGGGCGCGCCCCAGGTCGCGGGATCGTTCTCGTCGAAGCCCGGCGCCGCTCCGCCAGCCGCGTCGGCGGCAGGTGCCGCCCCGGCGGTGGCCAGCTCGGGCGCCTCGCGGCGCGGCGCGGGGGCGGGCTGTGCCGCCGCACCGGCGGCACCGGTCGCACCGGCGGCAGCACCGGTCGCGGCCGAGGCACCGGCAGCCGCGGCGCCGTTGCCACCGGCAGCCTGCGCCCGCGCCTGCATCGCGCGCTGCAGCATCGCCTGCTGCTCTTCTTTGGAGATCGGCCGGATCTGCGCCAGCTTCTCGGTCACCTCGGTCCTGAGCCCGTCGAGCAGCCCCTCGAACAGTTGGAAGCTCTCGGTCTTGTACTCGTTGAGCGGGTCGCGCTGCGCATAGCCGCGGAAGCCCACCACCGAGCGCAGATGCTCGAGCATCAGCAGGTGTTCGCGCCACTTGCCGTCGATGGTCTGCAGCAGCACCTGCTTCTCGATGCTCTTCATGGTCTCGGGGCCGAAGGTCTCGGCCTTTTCGGCCATCAGCTTGTCCGAGGCTTCTTCGAGCCGCTCGCGGATCTCCGCGTCGTCGACGCCTTCCTCCTCGGCCCATTTCATCACCGGCACGTCGATGCCGAGCACCTGGATCGCCTGGGCGTAGAGCCCCTCGGTGTCCCACTGGTCGGCATAGGCCTTGGGCGGGATATGGGCGGCGACGAGATCCTCGATCACCTGATGGCGCATGTCGGCGACGATCTCCGACAGGTCCTTGGCCTCCATGATCTCGCGGCGCTGGGAGAAGATCACCTTGCGCTGCTCGTTCATCACGTCGTCGTATTTGAGGAGCTGCTTGCGGATGTCGAAGTTGCGGCCCTCGACCTTGGCCTGCGCGCGCTCGAGCGACTTGTTCACCCAAGGGTGCACGATCGCCTCGCCTTCCTTCATGCCCAGACCCGACAGCACCTTCTCGAGCCGCTCCGAGCCGAAGATCCGCATCAGATCGTCTTCAAGCGACAGGAAGAAGGAGGACCGGCCCGGATCGCCCTGCCGGCCCGAGCGGCCGCGCAGCTGGTTGTCGATGCGCCGGCTCTCGTGGCGCTCGGTGGCCAGAACGAACAGGCCGCCGGCTTCCAGCACCGCCTTCTTCTCGTCGGCATGCTCGGCCTCGATCCGGGCGCGGATCTCGTCGGGATGCGCCTCCGGGTCGGCGGCCAGCGCCTCGAGCACCTTCAACTCGACATTGCCGCCAAGCTGGATGTCGGTGCCGCGGCCGGCCATGTTGGTGGCGATGGTCACCGCGCCGAGCTTGCCGGCATCGGCGATGATCTGCGCTTCCTGCTCGTGCTGGCGGGCGTTGAGCACGTTGTGCTTGATGCCCTCCTTTTCGAGCAGCTGGCTCAGGAACTCGGATTTCTCGATCGAGGTCGTGCCGACGAGGATCGGCTGGCGCTTCTCATGCGCCTCCTTGATCGCCTTGACCACGCCATCGAACTTCTCGCGGGCGGTGCGATAGACCTGGTCGTGCTCGTCGATCCGCTGGATCGGGCGGTTGGTCGGCACCTCGACCACGCCGAGGCGGTAGATCTCGTAGAACTCGTCGGCCTCGGTCAGCGCGGTGCCGGTCATGCCCGCGAGCTTGTCGTAGAGCCGGAAGTAGTTCTGGAAGGTCACCGAGGCCAGCGTCACGTTCTCGGGCTGGATGTCGAGATTTTCCTTGGCCTCGATCGCCTGATGCAGACCGTCCGAAAGCCGGCGGCCATGCATCATCCGGCCGGTGAACTCGTCGATCAGCACGGCTTGGCCGTCGCGAATGATGTAGTCCTTGTCGCGCTGGAACAGCTTATGCGCGCGAAGGCCCTGGTTGACGTGGTGCACGATGGTCGTGCTCTCGGGGTCGTAGAGCGTCTGGCCCTCGGGCAGGATGCCGAGCGCCTGCAGCCGCGTCTCGAGAAACTCGTTGCCCTCGTCGGTATAGGTGACCGAGCGGGTCTTTTCGTCGAGCGTGTAATGCTCGTCGGTGAGGTCCGGGATCACCCGGTCAATGCTCCGGTAGAGCTCCGAACGGTCCTGGCTCGGACCCGAGATGATCAGCGGCGTGCGCGCCTCGTCGATGAGGATCGAGTCCGTCTCGTCGACGATCGCATAGTTGTGGCCGCGCTGGTTCATCTGGGACAGCTCGGACTTCATGTTGTCGCGCAGGTAGTCGAAGCCCAGCTCGTTGTTGGTGGCATAGGTGACGTCGGCGGCATACGCCCCCTTCTTCTCGGCCTCGGGCTGCTGCGGATAGACCACGCCGGTGGTCAGCCCCAGCGCGCCATAGACCTTGCCCATCCATTCCGCGTCGCGCTTGGCGAGGTAGTCGTTCACGGTGACGACGTGCACGCCCTTGCCCGACAGCGCGTTGAGATAGGCCGGGAAGGTCGCGACCAGGGTCTTGCCCTCGCCGGTCTTCATCTCGGCGATGTTGCCCTGATGCAGGAAGATCCCGCCCATCAACTGCGTGTCGAAGGCGCGCAGGCCAAGCGCGCGGCGTGCCGCCTCGCGGCAGTTGGCGAAGGCCTCCGGCAGCAGGTGGTCGAGGCTTTCGCCCTTCTCGATCCGCTCCTTGAACTCGACGGTCTTGGCCTTGAGGCCATCGTCATCCAGCGCCTGGAACTCGGGTTCGAGCGCGTTGATCTTTTCGATCAGCGGTCGCGTGGACTTGATCTTGCGGTCGTTCGGCGTGCCGAAGACCTTCTTGGCCAGCGATCCGATACCCAGCATTGGCGATTGTCTCCTGCCGTCGTCCTGTGATCTGCAAGGAGGTCGCTTGTCGCCCCCGCATGTGGGGCATAGATAGGGCGCAAGTGCCGCCCTTTGCCAGCCCATCCGGCGATGTAAGGGGCGGGGGACCGAGTGTCAACGTCGCGCCCGGGACGCGTCCCCGCGCGGCTAGGGAAGGAAACCACATGATCCGCACGCTGCCCGCCGCCGCCCTGATGGCCGGCTTCGCCACGATGGCCTCCGCGCAACAGGCCTCGGACGTCGTCGCCACGGTGAACGGCACCGAGATCACGCTGGGCGAAATGATCATCACTCGCAGCCAGTTGCCGCAGCAATACCAGCAGCTGCCGCCCGAGACCCTGTTTCAGGGCATTCTCGACCAGCTGATCCAGCAGCAGGTGCTGGCCGACACGCTGGAGAACACCCCGGCCCGGGTCGAGCTGGCCCTGCAGAACCAGCGCCGCTCGCTGCTCGCGGGCGAGGCGATCAACGCGATGATGCAGGAAGAGGTCTCCGACGAGGCGCTGCAGGAGGCTTATGACGAGGCCTTCGCCGACGCCGAACCGGTGCAGGAATACAACGCCAGCCACATCCTCGTGGAGACCGAGGAAGAGGCGCAGGCGGTGCTCGAGCGGCTCGAGGCGGGCGAGGATTTCGCCGAGGTCGCCAAGGAGGTCTCGACCGATCCGGGCTCGGGCGCACAGGGCGGCAGCCTCGGCTGGTTCGCCGAGGGCATGATGGTCGAGCCGTTCCAAGCCGCCGTGGCGGAGCTGGAAAAGGGCGGAATGACCGAAACCCCGGTCGAGACCCAGTTCGGCTTCCACGTGATCCGGCTCGACGACACCCGCACCCAGGAGCCGCCCTCGCTCGACGAGGTGCGCGAGGATCTTGCCAGTCAGATTCAGCAGGGCAAGATCGAGGAGCGCCTGACCGAGCTCGAGGGCGAAGCCGAGATCACCCGCCCCGAGGAGGGCGCGTTCGATCCGGCGCTGCTCACCGATCTCGACCTGCTCGAAGAAGGCAACTGATCATGGCCGGTCCGGTCTCGCCTCTGGCGCCCGCCGCCTTTCCCGCCCTGCCCGAGATCGCGGGCGTGCGTTTCGCCTCGGTCGCGGCCGGGGTGCGATACGCGAACCGGACCGACGTGATGCTCGCGGAGCTCGCCGAAGGGTCGGCGGTGGTGGGGGTGTTCACGCGCTCCTCCACCCGCTCGGCCCCGGTCCGCGATTGCGAGGCGAAGATCGGCGCGCAGACATCCCGCGCCGCCTTCCTCGTCAATTCCGGCAATTCCAACGCCTTCACCGGCCAAGCGGGCGAACGCTCGGTGGCCGAGATCTGCGCCGCCGTGGCGCAGGCCACCGGCATCGACGCGGCGCGCGTCTTCACCTCATCGACCGGGGTGATCGGCGAGCCGCTTCCGCATGAGCGGATCGTGGCGAAGCTGGGCGAGCTGAACGCCGCGCTGGAGCCGTTGGGCATCGAGGGCGCGGCGCGCGCCATCATGACCACCGACACCTTTCCCAAGGGCGCGACCGAGACGGTCGAGATCGACGGGAAGAGCGTGAAGATCGCCGGCATCGCCAAGGGGTCGGGCATGATCGCGCCCGACATGGCGACGATGCTGGTCTACATCTTCACCGACGCGAAGCACGACCAGCCCGCATTGCAGGCGCTTCTGCGCGAGATCACCGACCGGACCTTCAACTGCATCACCGTCGACAGCGACACCTCGACCTCGGACACGCTCTTGATGGCCGCGACCGGGGCCTCCGGCGTCGATGCGACCGGCAACGCCGATTTCGCGGCCGGGCTGGAGCGGGTGATGCTCGACCTCGCGCATCAGGTGGTGCGCGATGGCGAGGGTGCGACCAAGTTCGTCGAGATCCGCGTCTCCGGCGCGGCTTCCGACGCCGATGCCCGCAAGGTCGCCATGGCCACCGCCAACTCGCCGCTGGTCAAGACCGCAATCGCCGGTGAGGACCCGAACTGGGGCCGCGTCGTCATGGCGGTGGGCAAGTCCGGCGCCGAGGCCGATCGCGACCGGCTTTCGATCCGCTTCGGCGAGATCCTCGTGGCCGAGAATGGCTGGGTCAGCCGCTCCTACAGCGAGGAAAAGGCCGCCGCCTACATGAAGGGGCAGGAGATCGTGATCGACATCAATCTTGGTCTCGGCACGGGCAAAGCCGTGGCCTGGACCTGCGATCTGACGCATCGCTACATCGACATCAACGCCGACTATCGGTCATGAAGATCGTTCTCGTTGCCGCCGTCGCCCTGATCGACGCCGATGGCCGGGTGCTGCTCGCGCAGCGCCCGGAAGGCAAGTCGATGGCAGGTCTGTGGGAATTTCCCGGGGGCAAGGTCGAGGCGGACGAAACGCCCGAGGCGGCGCTGATCCGCGAGTTGCACGAGGAGCTTGGCATCGACACGCAGGAGAGTTGCCTCGCGCCGCTCACCTTCGCCAGCCATGCCTATGAGAGCTTTCACCTGCTGATGCCGCTCTATGCCTGCCGCCGCTGGCAGGGCACGGCGCATGGGCGGGAGAATCAAGCGCTCGAATGGGTGCGACCGAACCGGCTGCGGGAATACCCGATGCCGCCGGCGGATCTGCCGCTCATTCCCGTTTTGCGCGACTGGCTCTGACGCAGCTCTCGTAACCCTGCGTCGAAACCGGCCAATTGGTTCCATATCCTATCAAAAAGACGTCAGAGTGGTGTATTCTTCACACACCCGCGCATAATATGCGGGGCGTGAACCATCTCTGGAGTCCATTATGCTGCAAACCATCCTGATCGGAAGCTGCATCTCGGTGCAGGGTCTTCTCGTCAAGCAACTCGAGAACGGGCGCATGCGCATTCGCGTGGGCGAGCGTTTCTACGAAGGCCGCCCGGCAAACGTCGCGAAGGCTGCCTGATCCCTTTCGCGTTGCCCGCGTTTCACGAGTGTTCCGCACGCGAAGGGGACGGCTCCGGGCCGTCCCTTTTCTTTTGCCCTCAACGATGCGGCAGGCCGAGATTGCCCCGCTTTACCGCCTCCGACAGGCCGTGCAGATAGGCCGCGACCTCGCCGCGGCTACGCAAGCGGTGACGGTCCTTGCCCTCGGGGATCTGGCCGTAGAACCAGTTCAGCCGCGAGCGCATCGAATTCCGGGTGCGCCAGACCCATCGGTAGAATTCCCGGTCGAACCGCTCCGGGCAGCCCTGCGGCATGTCCGGCCGGGTTCGGCCATAGCGGCGCAGCGTTCTCCACAGCAGCCGCGGCAGCCTGCGCCGTAATGGCAGATCGAGCCAAATCACCGTATCGGCTCGGGCCAGCCTTTCGCCCCAGGTCGAGGAATGTCCGCCCTCGAAGATCCATTCGGGCCGCGCGTGGACCTCCGCGCAGAGCCGATCCTTCTCGGGGCGCGACCGTTGGATCCAGCCGGGGGCCCAGTGGATATGGTCGATATGGATCACCGGCAGATGCGTGATCTCTCCCATCCGCCGCGCCAGCCACGACTTGCCCGATCCGGGCTGTCCGATGATCATCACCCGCTTCATGGCCCATGGATCGCGGCCCGCCCATATGGCGTCAAGCGGCGAACACGTCGCATGACGGAAAAGGGGCGGCCCGAAGACCGCCCCTTTCCAATTCTCCATCGCGCGGGGTGGTCAGAGCGACCGCTCGACCGATTCCCGCTCGAAGATCTCGATGACGTCGCCGGGGCGGATGTCCTCGTAGTTCTCGAAGGCCATGCCGCATTCCTGACCCGACTGGACCTCTGCGACTTCGTCCTTGAAGCGCTTGAGCGTCTTCAGCGTGCCCTCGTGGATCACCACGTTGTCGCGCAGCAGGCGGACACCGGCGGAGCGGCGTGCCACGCCCTCGGTGACGAGGCAGCCCGCGACCTTGCCCACGTTGGAGACCTTGAAGACCTCCTTGATGTTGGCATAGCCGATGAACTTCTCGCGGATCTCGTTCGACAGAAGGCCCGAGGCCGCCTGCTTCACGTCGTCCACGAGGTCGTAGATCACGCTGTAGTAGCGGATTTCGACGCCCTTCTGGTTCGCGGCCTGACGCGCGGGCGCGTTGGCCCGGACGTTGAAGCCGAAGACCGGCGCACCCGAAGCCTCGGCGAGGCCGATGTCGCTCTCGGTGATCGCGCCAACGCCCGAATGCAACACCCGGACCCGGACCTCGTCGTTGCCGATCTTCTCCATCGCCTGGACGATGGCTTCGGCCGAACCCTGCACGTCGGACTTCACCACGATCGGCAGCTCGGAGACGTTCTTGTCTTCCTTGGCCTTGGCCATGAGCTGCTCGAGGGTCGTCGCGGCACCGGCGGCGGCGCGCTTCTCCTTGGCGGCATTGGCGCGGTATTCCGCGATCTCGCGGGCCTGCGCCTCGGTCTCGACGACGTTCAGCACGTCGCCCGCCTCGGGCGTGCCGTTTAGACCCAGCACTTCGACGGGGACCGAGGGACCGGCCTCCTCGACGCGCTCGCCCTTGTCGTCCACGAGCGCGCGGACCTTGCCCCACTGCTCGCCCACGACGAAGATGTCGCCGCGCTTGAGCGTGCCGTTTTGCACGAGGACGGTCGCGACCGGGCCGCGGCCCACGTCGAGCTGCGCCTCGATCACGGCGCCCTGCGCCGGACGGTTCGGGTTGGCCTTGAGCTCGAGGATCTCGGACTGCAGCGCGATCGCCTCGAGCAGCTGGTCCAGACCCTTGCCGGTGATCGCCGAGACCTCGACGTCCTGCACGTCGCCGGACATCTTCTCGACGATGACCTCGTGCTGGAGCAGGTCGGTGCGGACCTTGTCGGGGTTGGCGTCGTACTTGTCGACCTTGTTGATCGCCACGATCATCGGCACCTTGGCGGCCTTGGCGTGGTTCAGCGCCTCGATCGTCTGCGGCATCACCGCGTCATCGGCCGCGACCACCAGCACCACGATGTCCGTCACCTGCGCGCCACGGGCCCGCATCGAGGTGAAGGCCGCGTGGCCGGGCGTGTCGAGGAAGGTCAGACGCGTGCCGCTCTCGGTATCCACCTGATAGGCGCCGATATGCTGGGTGATGCCGCCGGCTTCGCCCGAGACGACCTTGGTCTTGCGGATCGCGTCGAGCAGCGAGGTCTTGCCGTGATCGACGTGACCCATGACCGTGATGATCGGCGCGCGATCCTGCAGGTCCTCGGGCTTGTCCTTGACCTGCTCGATCACCTGCTCGACGTCGGCATCCGAGACGCGGACGACGCGGTGGCCGAAATCCTCGATGATCAGCTCGGCGGTGTCGGCATCGATCGACTGGTTCTGCGTCGCCATGATGCCGTTGTTCATCAGCGACTTGACCACGTCGGCCACGCGCTCCGCCATGCGGTTGGCGAGCTCGCCCACGGTGATGACCTCGGGCAGCTGCACGTCGCGCACCACCTTCTCGCGCTCGACATGACCGCCCATCGCCTTCTGGCGCGCGCGCTCCTGCTTGCGCTTCATCTGCGCCATGGAGCGCTGGCGGCCACCTTCGCCGGACAGCGCCTGGTTCAGCGTCAGCTTGCCCGAGCGGCGGTTGTCGGCGCCACCCTTGGTCGCGGGCTTGGCCTTCTTGTCGGCGCGGGCGTCGCGGTCGCGGTCGCCGGCCTTGCGGGGGGCCGAGCCGGGACGCGGGCCGCCGGCCGGCATCTCGCCGGGGGTCGCGGCGGCGGGCTGCTGCGGCGCCGGCTGGGCAGCGCGGCGCGCGGCCTCTTCGGCCTCGCGCTTCTTGCGCTCCTCTTCCTCGGCCTTGGCCTTCAGCGCTTCCTCGCGCTCGCGATCCTCGCGTTCCTTGGCCTCGATCTCGGCGCGGCGGCGCTCGCGCTCCTCGGCGCGGGCGGCCTCCTCGGCGGCGCGCTTCTCGGCCTCCTCGGCCTCACGGGCCCGGGCCAGCGCCAGAGCGCGCATCCGGCGCTCGAGTTCGGCCTCGCTGATTCCGGCCGGGCGCTTGGACGGGTCGCCCCGCACCGCGCCGGTCGCAGCCGTGCCCTGCGCCGCGCCGCCCGGCTTGGGCACCACGACGCGCTTGCGTTTGGTCTCGACCACGACGTTCTTGGTCCGGCCATGACTGAAGCTCTGCTTGACGTTCCCCGGACGGGATCCGCGCAGACCAAGAGGTTTCTTGCCGTCGGTATCGCTCATCAGATTTACATATCCTTCCCGGAGGCCGTATCGCCGCCGTTGCTCTCTCGTAGACCGCGCAGTTTCGCGGCCTCCTCTACAACACGGTCGCTGAGTCCGCCAGCGGCGAGCGCGCCGTGTATCACACTTTGCCGGCCGAAAGCCAAACCCAATTCTTCCGAGGTCAGGCAGCCGTAATATCTTGCCCCCGTGGGGGTCCAGAGCTTGGACTTGCCGCGCACCGACCCGTCGGAGGCCTGAAGCAGCACGCGGACGTGATCGCCAGCAAGCGCCGCCTTCACCTTTTCGAAGCCGGCGATCGCCAGCCCCGCCTTGCGGGCCAGAGCGATCAGATCGACCACCCGGCGCGCCTGCTGACGCTCCACCTCGGCCGCCAGCCCGTCCGGCACCGTCACCGGCGCCTTGGCGGCGCGGGCGAATTGCCCGCGCTTCGCCGTTTCTATCACGGCCTTCTCGGCCGTCACGTAAATGCCCCGTCCCGGCAGCTTGCCGAGAATGTCGGGCACCACCTGGCCGTCGGGGCCGATCACGAAGCGGATCAGGCCGGATTTCGGCTGCACGTCACCGGTGACGATGCATTTCCGTTCCGGCCCGTCGGCCCGCTCCGCCTTCATTCCACCGCGACCCATGCGTGTCTCAGACCTCTTCCTCGTCGTTCTCGGCCGCCGCGGCGGCCTCTTCGGCGGCGAGCTCGTCGGGATCGACCCAGCCCAGCGCCACGCGCGCGGTCATCACCAGCTCCTGCGCCTCTTCGAGGCTCACGTCGAAGGGCTCCAGCACGCCGTCATCCTTCACGCGCTCGCCGTTCTGGGTGGTCCAGCCGCCGGCCAGTTCCCAATCCGCGCAGGTCGCAAAATCCTCGAGCGTCTTGACGCCGTCCTTGGCGAGCGCCTCGACCATCTGCGGGCTCAGCCCCGGGAAGCCGATCAGGCTGTCCTCGACCCCCAGCTCGCGGGCCCGCTCCAGCGCGGCCTTGTTCTGGGCGTCGATATAGTCGCGGGCACGCGCCTGGAGCTCGGCCGCGGTGTCGCTGTCGACACCGTCGATCACCAGAAGCTCGTCCTGATCGACATATGCGACCTCGTCGAGATTTGTGAACCCCTCGGAGACGAGAAGTTGCGCAAAGAACTCGTCGAGATCGAGCGTGTCCATGAACAGCTTGGTGCGGGTCTCGAACTCGGCCTGACGGCGCTTCGATTCCTGCTCCTCGGTCATGATGTCGATGTCGAGCCCGGTGAGCTGCGACGCCAGACGCACGTTCTGGCCACGACGGCCGATGGCGAGCGACAGCTGCTCCTCGGGCACCACCACCTCGATCCGCTCGGCCTCTTCGTCGAACACGACCTTGGAGACCTCGGCGGGCTGCAGCGCGTTGACGAGGAAGGTCGGCATGTCCTCGTTCCACGGGATGATGTCGATCTTCTCGCCCTGCAGTTCGCCGACCACGGCCTGAACGCGGCTGCCGCGCATGCCGACGCAGGCGCCGACCGGGTCGATCGAGTTGTCATAGGAGATCACGGCGATCTTCGCGCGCGAGCCGGGGTCGCGGGCCACGGCCTTGATCTCGATGATGCCCTCGTAGATCTCGGGCACTTCCATCTTGAACAGCTCGGCCATGAACTCGGGCGCGGTGCGCGACAGGAAGATCTGCGGGCCACGCACCTCGCGGCGCACGTCCTTGACGTAGCAGCGGATCCGGTCGCCGGGGCGATAGGCCTCGCGGCCGATCTTCTCGTTGCGGCGCAGCACGGCTTCGCCCGCGCCGGGAAGCTCGACGACGATGTTGCCGTATTCCTCGCGCTTGACGGTGGCGTTGATGATCGTGCCGGCGCGGTCCTTGAACTCCTCGTATTGCCGGTCGCGCTCGGCTTCGCGGACCTTCTGCAGGATCACCTGCTTGGCCGATTGCGCGGCGATACGGCCCAGCTCGACCGGCGGCACCTCCTCGGCATAGACGTCGCCGACCTTGGGGTCGTCGAGATACTGCTTCGCCTGCTCGACCGTCATCTCGGCCTGGTAGTTCTCCAACTCGTCATCGGCGACGACGGTGCGCACGCGAGTGAAGCGGGCGCGACCAGTCTTGCGGTCGATGTTGACCCGGATGTCCATCTCGGCGCCGTAGCGCGACTTGGCGGCCCGGGCGAGGCTCTCTTCCATCGCCTCGACCACGAGCGCGGGGTCGATCATCTTCTCGCGCGCCACCGCCTCGGCGGTCTGCAGCAATTCCAGCTGGTTTGCGGACGTGATGGCCATCAGTCGTTCTCCTCATCACCATCAATGATGGTTTCAACATCGTCGAATTGGGTCTCGTCGATCTGCCCCGCATCCTTGCGGTTGCGCAGCACCTCACGAATGAGCTCGTCGGTCAGCACCAGCTTGGCATCCGACAGCCATTCGAATTTCAGCCCGATCGTGCCTTCCTCGATCTCGATCAGCACCTCGTCGCCCGCGGTGCCCGCCAGCTCGCCCTTGAAACGGCGGCGGCCGTCGATCAGCTCGTCGGTCTCGATCTTGGCCTCGTAGCCCTTCCACTGCTCGAAATCCTTGAGCCGGGTCAGCGGCCGGTCGATGCCGGGCGAGGAGACCTCGAGCGTATAGGCGTCGAGGATCGGGTCCTCGACATCGAGCACCGCGGAGACGGCGGTGGAGATCTGGCCGCAATCATCGACCTCGATCGTGCCGTCGGGCTTCTGCGCCATGATCTGCAGCGTCGTGGACTTGCCCGACATCAGCCGCACACGCACCAGCTCGAAGCCCATGTCATTGATGACGGGCTCGATGATCTCCTGGACGCGGCGGTCGATCGCGGCCTTGGCGATGAGGTCGGACATGGGGTCCTCCAAGCACAAAAAAACGGGCCAGCGGCCCGTCGATCTTTCCCGGTGGGCGCCGGTTGTGGAGGCCGGCGCGCCGCTGTTCTGAGGGGGATATAGAGGGACGGATCCGAGTCTGCAAGGGTGGCGTGCCGGGGCCCCCGGATCAGGCCTCCGGAAAGAAGGCCTCGGGCGCGCGAGCCGCCGGCAGCGCGCGCATCCGCTCGATCCAACCGGCCATCGCCGGGCTCGGGAAGACGCCGGCCTCGGTCAACCACTGCACGTAGCCCCAGACCGCGCAGTCGCCGATCCCCGGCGCCGCGCCGTGCAGGAAATCGGCGCCGTTCAGCATCCGGTCGAACCGCGCGCGGTCGACCGCGAAACGCCCCTCGAGCCAGTCGATCACCGCCGGATCGAAGTGCGCCCCGCCCAGCCGCCGCGCCTCCTTGAGCTGCGGCAGGCACATGCCGATGCGGTTGGCCTCCCACAGGACCACCTCGCGACCGCGCCGAAGTCCGGCCGCGCTCTCGCCGCCCAGCGTCCGGAATCGGCTGGCGATCTCGATCAGGATCGCGCCGGACTGGGCATGGGCCACGCCGTCGATCATCAGCACCGGCACCTCGGCCGCCGAGCTCGCGGCGAGAAAAGCCGCCGGGCGGCTGTCCGGCGGCGCCCAGATGTCGACCCAAGCCGGACGCCAGTCAAGCCCGGCCAAGGACAGCGCCAGCGCCACCTTGCAGGCATGGCCCGAATCCGGGTGGCCAAAGAGTTCGAGATCGGTCATGCGGACAGCTTCCGCCCGGGCGCGGCCGCCGTCAATGCTCGGCCGGTTCGGGCTGCATGACGAAGATGATCACCGCCATGATGGTGATATAGAAGCGGAACGCCGGCTGCTGGCCGTTCCAGATATCGGATTGCCACATCAGGAACCACTCGGCCCCGACCGCCATGAAGCCGACGAACCAGACCAGGAAACCGGTGGTCGCACCCAGAACGGCCCAATCCTTGGCCCCATGGAAAACGGCCGCCGGCGCCCGCAACGCCATCGCGAGCCGGATCGCACCGAAGCCGAGCAGCAGCGCGGTGAGCCCCTCGCCCGCGATGATCAGCCAGTAGCCCGCGTGCCACATCCATTCGGTGGTGATCGCGCGGCCCATCAGCGCGTTGCCTTCGAAGGTGGTGTCCATCGACAGCACATGCTGCACGAAGGCGAAGTTCGAGCCGTAATCGAGAATGTTGTTGAGCGTGACGAGGAAGGCGAAGAAGGCGAGGCCGAGCAGCATCGCGATCTTGGAGAGACGCAGGGGCATGAGGGTCCTTTCGGGCGGGTCTGAAAGCATGGCCGCCACGCGCCAGAGGCGAGCGTGACCGCAAGCAGCACCGACTAGAAGTGGCAAGCCGCCGCGCTGTCCATCTGCAAATCCCCCATGCCCTCCATGCTGTGGCCCGATTGCCGCCCCCTTCTCCGGGGTGTCGAACGAGAACGGCCCGCTCTCCGGTCGGAGAGCGGGCCGTTCATGCGGCGCAGGGGCGCGGGATCAGCCGTTGGCGCCGATGAACCACGCATCCTTGTCGATGGTGCGGCTAACCTCGGTGAACAGGTCGGCGGTGTCCTCGTCACCGGCATCGCCCGCTTCCTCCATCGCCTTGCGAATTTCGCCGCCGACGAACATGTAGCGCGACTTCAGCTCCTCGACATGCTGCTTGATGTCGGAGATCTCGACCGGATAGGCGTCCAACTGCGCCTTCTCGGCCGCGACCTCGAGGGTGCCGCGGGCAAAGCCGCCGAGGATCACGGCACGCTCTGCCATCAGATCGGCGCCCTCGCGCAGCCGGTCGGCGGCCTCGTCGAGCAACTCGTGCACGCCGATGAAGCCCGGGCCCTTGAGGTTCCAATGCGCCTGCTTCACCGCCAGCGTCAGGGCAAGCATGTTGGCAAGGTTCTTGTTGAGCAGATCGACCATCTGGGTGCGGACGTCCTGCGTCAGTTCTCCGGCGAAATTCTCGGGCATCGTGGTCCTCGTTCGTGACGATAGGTCATGTGTCAGGCAGCCAACGCCGCGGCGAAGCGTCGGTTCCTGTGCGGTCGGGAGCGGTTGAAGAACGGGCAACGGGCCGGATTCGCCCCCGAGACGGCCGAGAAACTGGTAGCGATCGCGTCTGGCGCCATGTCGACAAAAGCGGTCGCAACCTGAGGTAGCGCTGGCGGCGGGACTCCGCAGCGGGTCCGCGCGCGGGTGAGCGCGTTCCCGCCGGATCGGCCCTGGCAAGCCGTGCCGTATTTTTCAGCAGTCGATTTGCCACGTATCCGGGCAAGGTTCGGGCGCCAGGATCGAAGGGCGCCCCAGAGAGGAGACAAGACATGATCATCCGCAAGAGCATCCTCGCCGGCCTGTCGGCAGCTTGCATCACCCTCGCGGCGCCGGCCGCGATGGCCGCCCCGAGCCAGGAAGTCGTGGACGCCCTGGTTGCCGAGCTCGTGGAGCAAGGCTTCAACGGCGAGATCCGCATCCGCCCGAGCGGCGACCGGATCGAGGTCGAGGCCAGCGGTCCCAGCGGCTACACCGAGCGGGTCTACAGCGAGGATGGCGGGCTGCTCTTCGAAGAAGAGACCGAGATGGCCGACGGCTCGCGCGTCGAGCGCGAATACGACAGCGCCGGCCAGCTGGTGTCCGAAGAGTACGAGGCCAGCGACGAGGTCGAAGAGCTTCGCGAGATCGAGGAAGACGAGGCCGAGGAGCGTCGCGAACGCGCCGAAGAGGAAGAAGAAGAGCGCCGCGAGCGCGCAGAGGAAGAAGAAGAGGAGCGCCTCGAGCGCGAAGAGGAAGAAGAGGAAGAGCGCCGCGAGCGCGCGGAAGAGGAAGAAGAGGACCGGCGCGACCGCGAGGAAGACGAGGCCGAGGAACGCCGCGAGCGCGAAGAGGAGCGTCGCGACCGCGAGGCGGACGAGGAAGAGGAGCGCCGCGAGCGCGAGGAAGAGGCCAACGACGACTGAGGCCAACGACCGAGCCCCAAGCCGGCGGTTCCGCCTCCTTCAACGGAGACGGGCCGCGGCCACGGAGCCTCTATCTTCGGGACCTGCCGGGCATTCCGGCGGGTCCTTTGCTTTTGCACCGCCCGCCAGCGTCTCGGACCGGGCGCAACACCGGTGCCGTCGACCCTAGGAATGGGCCGACGGCCCGCGCCGGGTCGCACCGACCAAACGAAAATGCGCCGTCCCCGGGGGGACGGCGCGCCAAATCGCGGAGAGCGGCTGGCCTTAGGCCATCCACCACCGTTCGCAGATGCGGTTGCTGTCGAGGTCGAACACGTTGCCGACCACCTCGGGGTGGCCGAGCTTGATGTTGTAGCCGTCGACGAAGTTCGCATACATCGGGATCGCCGTCGCGCCCTCCTTCGAGCACAGCGCCTGCATCTCGTGATACATGTCGCGGCGCTTGTCGCTGTCGAGCTCGGCGCGCGCCTCCTTCAGCAATGTCTGGAACCGCTCGTTCTCCCAATGCGTGTCGTTCCACGCCGCGCCGGTCTCGTAGCCCAGCGTGAACATCCAGTCCTCGGTGACCCGGCCCGACCAATAGGAGGCGCACCAGGGCTTCTTGATCCAGACGTTGGACCAGTAGCCGTCGGCCGGCTCCTGCACGACATTGATGTCGATGCCGCAGTCGCGGGCCGAGGCCTGGTAGAGAAGCCCCGCGTCGATCGCACCGGCAAAGGCCGCCTCCGAGACCGAGAGATCGATGCTCAGGCCGTCGAGCCCGGCCTCCTTCAGCAGCGCCTT
This sequence comes from Limimaricola soesokkakensis, assembly GCF_900172345.1. Lineage (GTDB taxonomy): Bacteria > Pseudomonadota > Alphaproteobacteria > Rhodobacterales > Rhodobacteraceae > Limimaricola > Limimaricola soesokkakensis. The sequence goes on along the minus strand of NZ_FWFY01000002.1, from coordinate 352,941 downwards.
CGACTTTTCGGGGTCGTAGTCGTTCTGCTCCAGATCGGCGTGGTAGTACTGGTTCGCCGGGCCGATCGGGTGGTCGTTGGCGACCGCGCCGTGACCCATCAGGATCTTCTCGACCATCTCCTCGCGCCGCACCGCGTGCTTGAGCGCCCGGCGCACCGTGACGTTGTCCATCGGCGACAGGTCGGTGAGCATCGGGAAGGTGTAGTGCTGGTTGCCGGTCACCTCGTTGAGCGCGAGCTGCGGGTTGGCCTTCAGCAGCGGCTCGACCTGGAACTCGACATTGTTCACCGCGTCGACCTGCCCGGTCATCAGCGCCGTCATCCGCGCCGAGCCGTCATTGATCGCGATCACCTCGATCTGGTCGAACCAGCCCGCCTTGCCGTCCTTGTAGTGGCCGTCGACGCGGCTCAGCAGCGTGCGCACGCCGGGATCGAAGCTCTCGACCTTGTAGAGACCGGTGCCGATGCCCTGCGCGATCGCCTCTTCGACGTTCTGATGCGGGTACATCAGCAGGTGGTAGTCCGACATCAGGAAGGGGAAGTCGGCATTGCCGGCCTCGAGCGTGAACTGCACCTGATGCTCGCCGAGCTTCTTCATCTCGGTGATCGGCGCGACGATCGGGCGGGCGGCGGATTTCGCATCCTCGTCGAGATGCAGCTTGAGCGAGGCGATCACGTCGTCGGCGGTAAAGGGCTGGCCGTTGTGGAAGGTCACGCCCTCGCGCAGGTCGAAGGTCCAGGTCTTCGCATCCGGCGTCGATTCCCACGAGGTCGCCAGCTCGCCCACCAGTTCGCCATTGGCGGCGATCTCGGTCAGGCAATCGAACACCGCGCCATAGGCGGTGACGATCATGTAGGTGTCGGAATGGGTGCGCCCGTCCCAGCTGTCGGAGGTGTTGGCGCCCGCGAGGCCGAGCCTCAGCGTGCCGCCGCGCGACTGCGCGCGAAGCGGCAGGCCGGTAACCGACAGAAGGCCCGCGGCGGCCCCGGACCTGAGCAATCCCCGGCGGCTGATCTGTGGCAACATATGTCTCTCCCTCTTGATTCCCTCTCGGCCCGCTGGACCGATTCGCTTACATCTTATCAGTTGCCGCCTCGCCCAATGCCTCAACTCCCCGTTCGGCCAGGAGCCGGTCGAGCCAGTCGGGATCCATCTCGGGCACCGAGGACAGCAGCAGGTCGGTGTAGGGGTGGTGCGGCGGCGTGAACATCTCGGTCTTGGGGCCCTGCTCGATCACCTGGCCCTCCTTCATCACCACCACCTCGTCGGCGATCGCCTTCACCGTGGCGAGGTCGTGGGTGATGAACATGTAGCTCAGCCCCAGCTCGTCCTGCAGCCGGGCGAGGAGCTTGAGGATGCCCTCGGCCACGAGCTGGTCGAGCGCGCTCGTTACCTCGTCGCAGATGATTAGCCTCGGCTCGGCGGCGAGCGCGCGGGCGATGCCGACGCGCTGCTTCTGCCCGCCCGACAACTCGCCCGGCAGCCGGTCGCGGTAGATGGCGGGGTCCATCTCGATCTGGTCGAGCAGTTCATCGACCCGCGCGGCCAGCTTGCGCCCCTTGAGCCCGGAGTAGAACCGCACCGGCCGTCCGACGATCTGCGCGATGGTCTGGCGCGGGTTCAGCGCGGTATCGGCCATCTGGTAGATCATCTGGATCTGCCGCAGTTGGTCCTTGGACCGCTGGCGGTAGCTCGGCGGCAGCGCCTCCCCCTCGAAGCGCACTACCCCGTCCCTTGGCGGCAGCAGCCCGGTGATCACCCGCGCCGTCGTCGACTTGCCCGAGCCGCTCTCGCCCACCACCGCCACAGTGCGGCCGGGGTGGATGTCGAAGCTCACCTCGTTCAGCACGACCTGTTCGCCGTAAGCCGCCGTCACCCCCTCGACCGCGAGAATCGGCACGCTCTCCGGGCCGGGCTTCGGCTTTTCGGGCCGGTGATAGCCGCGCACCGCCCAGAGCGACTTGGTGTAGTCCTCGCGCGGGTGATCGAGCATTTCGCGCGTCGGCGCGGTCTCGACCTCGTCGCCCCTGAGCAGCACTTTGATGCGATCGGCCATCTGCGCCACCACCGCGAGGTCATGGGTGATGTAGATCGCCGAGGTGCCGAACTGGTCGACGATGTCGCGGATCGCCGCGAGCACCTCGATCTGGGTGGTGACGTCGAGCGCGGTGGTCGGCTCGTCGAAGATGATGAGATCGGGACGGCAGGACATCGCCATCGCGGTCATCGCGCGCTGCAACTGCCCCCCCGAGACCTGGTGAGGGTAGCGGAAGCCGATCTCCTCGGGGTTGGGGAGGCGCAGCTTGCGATAAAGCTCGATAGCGTCCTCGATGCTTTCGCCCCGATCCTGCACGCCATGCCGCACCGGCGCCTCGACATGCTGGTCGATCAGCTTGTGGGCGGGATTGAAGCTCGCCGCCGCCGATTGCGCGACATAGGCGATGCGGCGGCCCAGGAGAGAGCGCTTTTCCTCGGTCGAGGCGTTCATCAGGTCGATGCCGTCGAACATCACCGAGCCGCCGGAAATCCGCACCCCGTCGCGCACATAGCCCATCGCGGCGAGGCCCAGCGTCGATTTGCCCGCCCCGGATTCGCCGATCAGCCCCAGCACCTCGCCCCGGCCCAGCGTCAGGTCGACGCCGTTGATGATCGGGTGCCACTCCTCGTCCGAGCGGCCCTCGATCCGCAGGTCACGGATTTCCAGAAGCGGCGTCACGATTTCAGCCCCGAGGCGCGGTGCAGCATCCAGTCCACCACGAAGTTCACCCCCACCGTCAGGATCGCGATGGCCAGCGCCGGCAGCAGCGGCGCAAGCGCCACCATCGGCGCGAAGGCTGCGAAATTGATGAATTGCGCGAGGTCGCGGACCATGGTGCCCCAATCCGCCAGCGGCGGCTGGATGCCGACCCCGAGGAAGGACAGCGAGGCGATGGTCAGGAACACGAAGCAGAACCGCAGTCCGAACTCGGCCAGAAGCGGCGCCATGGCGTTGGGAAGGATCTCGCGGAACACGAGATGGCCCATCCCCTCGCCCCTGAGCTTCGCGGCCTCGACGTAGTCCATCACCACGATGCCGATGCCGACCGAGCGCGCGAGGCGGAACACCCGCGTGCTGTCGATCACCGCGATGATCAGCACCATGTAGAAGGTGAGCAGCCCGCGCGCGCCATCGGCCCAGACCGAGGCGATGGTGAGCAGCAAGAGCGCGAAGATCAGCGACGGGATCGCCATCAGCACGTCGACGCCCCGGCTCAGCACCTGGTCGAGCCAGCCGCCGACGACAGCGGCCAGAAGCCCAAGCGAGCCGCCGAGAAAGAAGGCCAGCAGCGTCGTCGCGAAGGCAAGACCCACGGTGTTCTGCGCCCCGTAGATCAGCCGCGAGAGGATGTCGCGGCCGATCCGGTCGGTGCCGAGCGGAAAGGCCGGGTCGCCGCCCATCGCCGGATCGCCGCCCGGCACCACGTTGGCCGCGCCCAGCACCGCCTCCTGCCCGTGCGGGGCGATCCAGGCCGCGAAGATCGCGACGAAGGCGTAGATCAGGATCACGAGGATGCCGAAGGCCGCCGTCAGCGGCATCTTGCGGAACTGCCGCTTCAGCCTCTCGGGGCCGAGATGGCGCCCGGCGAGACGGAACAGGAAGGCCGCGACCGCGCAGACGGCAAAGCCCATCACCGCCCAGCGGAAATACACCGCGCCCGGCTTCATCCACAGCCAGACTCCAGCCGCGATGGCGGCGAGCGCCAGCGCGTAACCGAAGGCCACGCCATAGGACATGTCGCGGTAGCGCGGCGCGTTGCCGCTGAGCCTGCGCGCTGCCCAAAGACCGAGCCAAGCCAGCGCCGCGATGGCGGCCAACGCGCCGAGGAGCCAGATCCAGAGACTCATTTCGGGTGCCTCAGACGCGGGTTCGAGATGATCGACAGGATGTCGGCGGTGAGATTCAGCAGGATGTAGGCGGCGGCGAAGATCAGGCAGCAGGCCTGCACCACCGGGATGTCGCGCAGCTTCACGCTGTCGACAAAGAGCTGGCCGATGCCGGGATAGACGAAGACCACCTCGACCACGACCACGCCGGTGACGAGATAGGCGAGGTTGAGCGCCACCACGTTGACGATCGGCGCCAGCGCGTTCGGCAGCGCGTGGCGCCAGATCACCCGCAGCGGCCGCATCCCCTTTAGCCGGGCCATCTCGATATAGGGCTGCGCCATCAGGTTGAGGATCGCGGCGCGGGTCATCCGCATCATGTGCGCGGTGACCACCAGCGTCAGGGTCAGGGCCGGCAGCAGGGTCTTTTCCAGCCTTTCGCCGAAGCTCATGCCGGGAAAGATGTTCGACAGCGACGGCAGTACCGGGTTCACCACCGCGAACAGCAGGATCAGGATGTAGGCCACGAAGAATTCGGGGCTGGATATCGAGGACAGCGTCGCGATGTTGGCGCCCTTGTCGAACGCGGTGTCGCGCCACAGCGCCGCGAGGATGCCGAGGCCCACCGCCAGCGGCACCGCGATCGCCGCCGTCACGCCCGCGAGGAACATGGTGTTGGCGAAACGCGGCCCGATCTGCGCCAGCACCGTGGCCGAAGGGTCGACCCGGCCCGTGAAGCTCGCGAAATTCGCCTGCGCGAAGCTGACGCCGAGATCACCGCGCGCTGCGTCCCAGAGCCATTGCGCGTAGCGGACCGGCAACGGCTGATCGAGACCGAGTTGGGTGCGGATCGCGGCGACTGCCTCGGGCGTCGCGGACTGGCCGAGCACAGCCTGCGCGAAATCGCCGGGGAGCAGGTTCACCGCGCCGAAGATCACCGCCGAGACGATGAGCAGCGTCACCAAGCCCAGCGCCAGACGCTGCAGGACGATACGGATCACGCTCCCCAAACTGCCGTGCTCTCCCCTGTGACCCGGGATGCGGGTCGCTGCGGTGCGGTTCCGCACCCTTCTTGATTGCGGTCAGGTTAGCGATGCCTCGGAATCTGTAAAGCCTTGTGAAGATTACCCAACGTCGCCTAGCCGAAGATCGGCCCGTCATTACCCCGGCCCAGCGCGTCGGTGGCGCGCACCAGCTCGGCCGAGATACCCGGCTCGGACAGCGCGTGACCGGCGCGCGGGATCATCCTGAGGGTCGCGGCGGGCCAGCGCGCGACGAGGCTGTGCGCCCCGGCGGGCGGGCAGATCATGTCGTAGCGGCCCTGCACGATCAGCCCGGGGATCTGCGCGATCCGGTCCATTCGTTCGAGGATGCCCTGTCCCGGCGCCAGAAAGCCGCGATTCTGGAAGTAGTGGTTCTCCAGCCGGGCAAAGGCGCGGGCGTATTCGGCGGGACCGTCGCCCAGGGGCCCGTCATTGTCGATCGAGGCCAGGGCGTTCTCCCACGAGGCCCAGCTCCGGGCATGACGAAGCTCGCAACCCGCATCGCCCGAGAACAGCCGCCGGTGATAGGCGCCGATCAGGTCGTCATGCTCGGCCTCCGGGATCGGCGCGGTGAAGCGCTGCCACAGCTCGGGCCAAAACTGCCCGGCGCCGCCGCCATAGAACCACTGCAACTCGGGCTCGGTCATCAGGAACACGCCGCGCAGGATCAGCGCCGCGGCCCGTTCGGGATGGGTCTGCGCGTAAATCAGCGCCAGCGTCGCGCCCCATGAGCCGCCGAACAGCACCCAGCGCTCGATCCCGAGCATCTCGCGGATATGCTCCATGTCGGAGACGAGATGCCAGGTCGTGTTGGCCTCGACGCTGGCATGCGGGCGCGAGCGGCCGCAGCCGCGCTGGTCGAACAGGATCACCCGCCAGGCCGAGGCGTCGAAATAGCGCCGCATCGCGGGCGAGCAGCCGCCGCCCGGGCCGCCATGCAGCACCACGACCGGCTTGCCGTCCGGGTTGCCGCATTGCTCGACATAGATCCGGTGCCCGTCGCCGACATCGACCATGCGCTGGTCGAAGGGCTCGACGGGGGGATGAAGATGCGCGATGGCGCGCCGGTGACCTGAGACCTTGTCCATGCCCGACCTATATAGGCACAAGCATCATGCCGTCACCCGCCCGCGACGAAGAAGGACCGAAACATGCCGCAGACCGATCCCGCCCGCTCCACCGTCGATGCGCAGGAGGTCGCCAAGTTCGAGGCGATGGCCGCCGAATGGTGGGACGAGAACGGTAAGTTCAAGCCGCTGCACATGCTCAATCCATGCCGGCTGGGCTATATCACCGACCAGATCGCGGCACAGTTCGACCGCGATCTTTCGGCGAAACGGCCGTTCGAGGGTCTGCGCATTCTCGATATCGGCTGCGGCGGCGGGCTGTTGTGCGAACCGATGGCGCGGCTGGGCGCGACGGTGGTGGGCGCCGACGCGGCGGAACGCAACATCCCCGTGGCACGGCTCCATGCCGAGCAGTCGGGGCTCGAGATCGACTACCGCCACACCACCGCCGAGGCGATGGCCGAGGCGGGCGAGCGCTTCGACGCGGTGCTCAACATGGAGGTGGTCGAGCATGTCGCCTCGCCGATCGACTACCTCAGCGCCTGCCACGATCTGCTCGAGCCCGGGGGCCTGCACATCTGCTCGACCCTGAACCGCAATGCCAAGAGCTTCGGCATGGCGATCCTCGGCGCGGAATGGGTGATGCGCTGGCTGCCCAAGGGCACGCATGACTGGAAGAAGTTCATCACCCCGGACGAGCTCTACGACCTGCTCAGGCGCGCCGGGCTGACGCCGGTGGACCGCAAGGGCATGGTGTTCAACCCGATCTCTTGGAGCTGGTCGCTCTCGGAGCGTGATCTTTCGGTCAACTACGTCACCGCGAGCCTGCGGCCCGAGCGCGTCACGCTCTAATCCACGTCCGAGAGCCTCAGCCTGAGTTCGCGCAGCACCGGCAGCGCGGCGCGGGCACGCTCGGCGCCAACCCGTTCGACCACGTCCGAGACGATCGGTGTGATCGCGGCGACGGCGGCGTTGCGCGCCTCGAGCCCGGCGGGGCTGATCGCCACCATCTTGCGGCGCGCATCGTCCCAGTCGGGGCGGATATGCACCCAGCCCGCCCATTCGAGCTTGCCCAGCGTGTTGGTCATCGCCCCGCGCGTCAGGTGAAAGGTCTTGGCGAGCTGCGCCGGGCTGCGCTCGGACCCCGAGAAGGCAAGGTGGTTCAGCACCGAGAAATGCGACAGCTCCATGCCCTTGGGCAGCACCTTCGACATGGTGTTGCGCGCCAGCTGGTCGACGGCCAGGATCTCGCTGAACAGCGTGATGGCGAGGTTGTCGAGGGGCTGGCTCATGCGGGTCCTTCATAGGTGCGGTCATGCGCGAGCGAGGGCACCCGCCGTCTCGCTTGTGCCACTTCGGCCATGTCCAGATCAACGATGCAGATACCGGCTGCCGTGCCGGCATCGGCGATCACCGCGCCCCAGGGATCGACCGCGAGGCTGTGGCCCCATGTCTCCCGGACCCGGCCTTCGGTCGCGGCGTGTCGCCCGGTCTGCGCCGCCGCCAGCACGTAGCAGCCGGTCTCGATGGCGCGGGCCCGCAGCAGCGTCTCCCAATGCGCGGCGCCGGTGACCGGGGAAAAGGCGCTGGGCACCAGCAGGATCTCGGCCCCGGCCTGCGCCAGCGCCCGGTAGAGATGCGGAAACCGCACATCGTAGCAGATGCTGAGCCCGAGCCTGCCCAACGGTGTCTCGGCCAGTACGGCGCGATCGCCGGGGCGGTATCCGGCGGATTCGCGGTAGGTCTCGGTTTCGCTGACCTCGACATCGAACATGTGGATCTTGTCGTAGCGGGCATGGACGCCGCCATCAGGCCCGATCAGCAGCGAGCGGTTGGCAAAGCGCCCGTCCGCGTCCCCGGTCTTCACCGCGATCGAGCCGAGCGACAGCCAGATGCCCGCCCCCGCCGCCTCGTCGCGCATCGCCGCGAGCATCGGATCCTCGGCCTCGTGCCGCAGCACCTCGAGTTGCCGCGCCCGGCTGGCCGAAACGCAATTGGAGACCTCGGGCGTGCAGACGAGCTCCGCGCCCTGCGCCACCGCCTCCCGGACCATCCCGCGCAACGTCTGGACGTTCTGCGCCGGATCATCCGAGGCGGTGAACTGCAAGAGCGCGGCGCGGGTCACTTGCCCAACATCGGGTCGAGCCCGCCGCGACGGTCGAGAAGCGCCATGTCATCATAGCCGCCGACATGGGTGCCGCCGATGAAGATCTGCGGCACGGTGCGGCCGCCATTGGCACGCTGCACCATCTCGGCGCGGCGCTCGGGCTGGGCCACCACGTTGATCTCGGTATAGCTGACGCCCTTCTGAGCCAGCAGGCGCTTGGCGGCGTGGCAGTAGCCGCAGGTGGGCGAGGTGTAGATCTCGATCTGTGGGGTCGTCTCGGCCATTCGGGTTCTCCGGAAAACAAAGAGGTTTCCCATGATCTAGGCATCCGGAGCGGCGCGGGCCAGTGCGATCACGCAGATCTCTTTCGCCCCCGCGGCGCGGGCCGCGGTGGCGCAGGCCGCGAGGGTGGCGCCGGAGGTCAGCACGTCGTCGGCGATCAGAACCTCGCGCCCCGCCAGCCGCGTGCCGCGGCGCGGATGCGGCACGATGGCCCCGTCGAGCGTTGCGCGGCGGGCCTCTGCATCGCCGGACAGGCTGTCGGTCGCGCGGCGCCGCCACAGCGCATCGGGGCAATGATCGAGCCGCAATTCCCGCGCGATGCGCGCGGCCAGCAGCGCCGACTGGTTGTAGCGGCGCTGCCAGAGCCGGCCGCGGTGCAGCGGCACCGGCACCAACAGCATGCCGGGCCGCGCCAGATCCGCCGCCGCCCGTGCCATCCAGCGCCCCAGTGGCCGCGCCAGATCGGTGCGGTCGCCATGCTTGAGCGCCAGCGCCAGCCGCCGCCCGCCATCGCGGTAGCGCAGCACGGCCCGCCCCGCGCGCCATGGCGGCGGGGCAACAAGGCAGGAATCGCAGCGCAGCCCCGGCTCCGTCTCGCCCGGCAGCGGTCTCGCGCAAAGATCGCAGAGCGCGCCGCCAAGGAACGGCGTGTCGCGCCAGCAGGCCCCGCAAAGCCCGTGATCCGCCTCGGTCATTTCGCCGCAACCCATGCAGACCGGGGGGTAGATCGCCCTCAACACGCTTTGCATTCCGGTGCCGCCCCCCTATCTGCGGCGGATGTCACAGACCCAGCGCCCCGCCTTGTTCGATCGCCCCGCCCTCGCGCTTCGCCGCGCCCGCGCCGCCCGCGCGCCGGCCCTGTTCCTGCAGGAGGCGGTGGCCGACGACGTCGAGGATAGGATCGCCGAGGTTAACCGCAGCTTTACCGACCCGGCCGTGGTGACGCCTTGGCCCGACCTCTGGGCGCGGCGGCTGCCGGAGGCGAAGATCGTCCCCGATGCCGAGATCCTCGAGCTCGCTCCCGGTACGCATGACCTTGTGATCCACGCGCTGGCGCTGCACTGGGCCGAGGACCCGATCGGCCAGCTAATCCAGTGCGCCCGGGCGCTGCGCCCCGACGGGCTCCTGATCGCGACGCTGTTCGGCGGCGAGACGCTGGCGGAACTGCGCGCGGCGCTCACCGCCGCCGAGACCGCCGTCACCGGCGGGCTGTCGCCCCGGGTCGCGCCGATGGGCGAGATCCGCGATCTCGGCGCGCTGCTGCAACGCGCCGGGCTGGCGCTGCCGGTGGCCGATGGCACGCCCTTCGACGTCAGCTACGAAACGCCATTCCACTTGATGCGCGACCTGCGGGCGATGGGCGAGACCAACGCCATGGCGGGCCGCCTGCGCCGTCCCACCCGCCGCGCCGTGATGGCCGAGGCGGCGCGGCTCTATGCCGAAAGCAACATGCGCCCCGACGGCCGGGTCGGCGCACGTTTCGAGGTGATCACCCTGACGGGCTGGGCTCCGGCGGCGGACCAGCCGCAGCCGTTGCGCCGCGGCTCGGCGACGCATAGCCTCGAAGAGGCGCTGCGGCGCGCCCGCGACGAAAGCGCCGATTGACCCGATGGCCGCGGGGCCCGATCCCTGCGGCGGAACCTGCCGGCAGCTTGTCGGGACCGCATTTCCGCTACCTTGCTTTGAAAACACTCATTAACGCCGCAGCCCCGAGGACAGACGATGCTCGACGCGACCCGACCAACCCATGCCCCCGCCGATCACCCGGCGTTGCCGAAATCCCGCGTCGGCATCCTCGTCGCCAATCTCGGAACCCCTGACGGCACCGATTACCGCTCGATGCGGCGTTACCTGTCCGAGTTCCTCTCCGACCGCCGTGTCGTCGACACCAACCCGTTGATCTGGCAGCCGATCCTGCAAGGCATCATCCTGTCGAAGCGGCCGCAGAAATCCGGTGCCGCCTACAAGTCGATCTGGAACGAAGAGCTGAACGAGAGCCCGCTCCGGACCATCACCCGCGCTCAGACCGACGCGCTGCGCGCCCGCTTCGAGGCGGAGCATGGCGACGCGGTGCAGGTCGAGTTCTGCATGCGCTACGGCAATCCCTCGACCAAGTCGGTGGTGCGTCGCATGGTCGAGAACGGCTGCCGCAAGATCCTGTTCTTCCCGCTCTACCCGCAATATGCCGGTGCCACCTCCGCCACCGCCAACGACGCTTTTTTCAAGGCTCTCTCCAAGGAGAAGTGGCAGCCCACCGCGCGGGTGGTGGACCCCTATTTTGACCGGCCCGATTATATCGAGGCGCTGGCCAACTCGGTGCGCCGCGCGCATCCCACGCCCGAGAGCCGCCCCGAGGTGCTGGTCTGCTCCTATCATGGCCTGCCCAAGCGCTACCTGCTGGAGGGCGACCCCTATCATTGCCAGTGCCAGAAGACGACGCGGCTGCTGCGCGACGCGCTGGGCTGGGAGGACACGCGCGTCGTGACCACCTTCCAGTCGGTCTTCGGCCGCGAGGAATGGCTCAAGCCCTACACGGTCGAGGAGGTGGCGCGGCTCGCCAAAGACGAGGGCGTGCGGAAGATCTCGATCTGCGCCCCGGCCTTCTCGGCCGACTGCATCGAGACGCTCGAAGAGATCAACGAGGAAATCCGCGAGAGCTTCGAGCATGCGGGCGGCGAAAGCTTCACCTATATCTCCTGCCTGAACGAGCATCCCGAACATATCGACATGCTGGAGCGGGTGATCCGCGAGAACCTCTCGGGCTGGATCTAACACGAAAAAGGGGGCCCGTGCGGCCCCCTTCCTGCATGCGCTGCGGCGCGATTTCAGATCAGCATGACCTGCGTGCCGATCTTCGACAGCGAGAACAGCTCGGCGATGTGCTCGTTGTAGAGACCGATGCAGCCATTCGAGGATCGGCGACCGATCTTGCGCGTGTCGTGGGTGCCGTGGATGCGGTAATACTGCCAGGTCAGCCACATCGCATGGGTCCCCAGCGGGCTGTCGGGACCGGCGGGAATGTATTCGGGCCATTCGGGGTTGCGCTGGCGCATCTCGGGCGTCGGCCGCCAATCCGGGCCTTCGACCTTCTTGATGATCTCGGTGCGGCCGAGGCGTGTGAGATCGGGCGTCAGCGGCACCGAGCTCGGATAGAGCCGGTAGACGCTCTCGTCCTCGCTCCAGAAATGCACGGCCCGGCTCTGGGTATCGGCGAGGATCGCGCCGTTGCGCAGGTCGGAGAAGTAGGGCCGCCAGTCGAGCGAGCGGAAGCTCGAGACGTTGCGGCTCACGGAGGACGAGATGTCGCCTTCGATCTCGGTCGAGCCCGACAGGGCGAGCGCGGGGCTGGCCAGCGCGGTCGCGCCCAGAGCGGCGGTTGCGGCGATGAAGCCGCGGCGGTTCAACGCTTTGGGGTCGTTACCCATGCGAATCTCCAGACAGGGGGTGACGTCACCGGATTTTCGTAGATCGCGATCCCGTGAGGTGCAATTCACGCAAACGTCAGGGTGGCGGGGCACCGCCGATCTCGTTTGATCTGTCGCTCCAACGCCGCTAATCAGGCGCCTGTTCTCGATCTCACAGGTGACGCATGCAGCGACGCGAGCTGATTCTCGGTCTTCTCCTTACCGGCCTTTCGGCCTGCGCCGCGCCCTCGGGCCGGATCGGCCCGGACGGGCTGCCGCTGCCGCAGGTCTACAGGATCAAGCCCGAGGACGAGGCGCAGATCCCCTACCGGATGCTCGACGGCGTCAACACGCTGCGCCGGGCGCGCGGGCTGTCGCAGTTGACGCTCGACGCGCAGCTCAACGCCGCCGCCGCGACGCATTCGCGCGACATGAGCGTCCAGAACCGGCCTTGGCATTTCGGCTCGGACGGCTCCTCGCCGGTCGACCGGCTGCGCCGCGTCGGCTTTTCGGGGCGGCTCGTGGGCGAGGCGATCTCCGAGACCTACGAGACCGAGCTCGAGACCCTTGCCGCTTGGATGGAGGAGCCCGCCACGCGCGACGTGATCCTCGACCCCGCGGCGACGCGGATGGGCCTCGCCTGGTTCCAGGAACCGGCGGGCAAGATCTGGTGGACCCTGGTGCTCGCGGCCTGACCCGGGTCAAGGACTAGGCATGAAAAAGGGGCGCTGCGGCGCCCCTTGGCATTTCGAAGATGCCGCTTTCGGCTCAGGCCTTGACGAAGACCGGCGTATAGTCGCCGACCATCGAATAGATCTCCTCGACCTCGTTGTTCATCACCGCGATGCAACCAGCGGTCCAGTCCTGCTTGGACTCGAAGGCCCGCGGCGTGCCGTGGATGAAGATCTCGCCGCCCGGGCTCTTGCCATGCGCCTCGGCGAAGGCACGATCATGGTCGTTCGGATAGGAGATCCCGACCGACAGGTGATAGGCACTGTTGGGATTGCGGCGGTCGATGATATAGGCGCCCTCCGGCGTCTTGCCATCGCCCTCGAACTGCTTGTGGCCCACCGGCGCGAAACCGAGCTGAAACGGATAGGCCTTCAGCGCCTTGTTGCCATGCATGAGGTAGAGCCTGCGCTGCGACTTGAAGGCCATGATCGAGGTCACTTGCGGTCCGTCATAGCTCAGTACCTTGCGGCCCGAGCATGCCGCGAGAAGCGCCGGCGCGGCGAGGAGGATCTTGCGTCTGTCGATGGTCATGCTGCCCACTGTCCCGGTCTGATGCCGTTTGATCGAAATTACCGGATTCGGAAATCCGCGCCTAGGGGGCAGCTTGGGGCGACATCCTTAGCGTCGCGTGAATCGTGTCGCCAACTCCACATGCGGCGACCAGCGGAACTGATCGACCACGGTGACCGGCCCCATCTCGAACCCGTTGTCGATCAGGGCTTTCGCATCGCGCGCAAAGCTCGCCGGGCTGCAGGACACCATCGCGATCACATTGATTTGCGAGGCGGAAAGCTGCGCCACCTGCGCCTGTGCCCCGGCGCGCGGCGGATCGATCACGGCGGCATCGAATCGCGCCAGCTCGTCCGGCAGCAGGGGCCTGCGGAACAGGTCGCGCGTCTCCGTGGTGACCCGCTTGAGACCGGGCACGCCGCGCCAGCCCCGGTCGAGCGCGGCCAGCATCGCCGCCTCGCCCTCGACGGCGTGGATCTCGGAGGTTTCGGCCAGCGGCAGCGAGAAGGTGCCGCAACCGGCAAAGAGATCGACGATACGCGGCGCCCCGGCCACGGCCTCCCGCACCGCCTCAAGGAGCGCCGCCTCGCCATGGGCGGTGGCCTGAAGGAAGGCACCGGGCGGCGGCACCACCCGAGCCCGGCCCATGCGCTGCACCGGCGGCTCCAGCTCGGCCACGATCTCGTCGGCCCAGACGAGCCGCGCCAGCCCGGCCTCGCGCGCAATCTCGGGCAGCGCGATGCGCAGCTCCTCGGTCAGCGGCTTGTCGGTGTCGATATGCAGGTCGGGCCCGGCCTCGCTGTCGGTCACGGTGAGCCCGGCCTCGCCCTTGCGCGAGGCGGCGAGCGCGGCGATGCGCTCCAGCGCCGGGATCAGCCCGGTCAGCTGCGGCAGCATTAGCCGGCAGCCGGGCACCTCGATCACCGTGTCAGAGGCCCGGGCATGGAAGCCTACCAAGGCGCCCTTCTTGGTGCGCCGCCCGGCCAGCCGCGCCCGGCGCCGGCTGTCGGGCGGCGAGGTGAGCACGGCGGCGATTTCGCCCTCGATCCCCTGGGCGCGCAGGGCGGTGCGCACGATCTCGGCCTTCCACGATGCCACGAAGCCGTCCGAGGCGTGCTGCATCGCGCAGCCGCCGCAGGACTTGAAATGCCGACAGGGCGGCGCGACGCGCTCGGGCGAGGGGGTCACGATCTTCGGGCCGTCGGCGGCCAGCGTCACCAACTCGCCGGGCAGTACGCGCGGCACCAGCGTGCCATCCGCCGTCCGCCCCATGCCATGATGCGTCACCGCCTCGATCATCACCTCGCCCCGGGGCGCGGGATCGGGCTGCGGGGTCTTCGGCGGCAGGGTCTCGGTCATGGCGTCCTCTTTTACTCAGCGGCCTCCTGCCCGAGGAACCCGCCCGATTGGCGGGCCCAGTAGCGGGCATAGACCCCGTCTTGGGCGAGCAGCGCTTCATGCGTGCCCTCCTCGACGATGCGGCCGCCCTCCATGACCACGATCCGGTCCATGCGCGCAATGGTCGAAAGCCTGTGCGCGATGGCGATCACGGTCTTACCCTGCATCGCCTGTTCGAGCGCTGTCTGGATCTGCGCCTCGACCTCCGAATCCAGCGCCGAGGTCGCTTCGTCCAGCACGAGGATCGGCGCGTCCTTGAGCATGGCGCGGGCGATGGCGATGCGCTGGCGCTGGCCGCCCGACAGTTTCACCCCGCGCTCGCCCAGATGCGCGTCGTAGCCGCGCCGCCCCTTGAGGTCGGCGAGATCGGCGATGAAGCCATGCGCCTCGGCCCGCGCCGCCGCCGTCTCGACCGCCTGCTGCGGCGCATCGGGATAGCCGTAGCGGATGTTGTCGCGGGCCGAGCGATTGAACATCGCGGTATCCTGCGTGACCATGCCGATCTGCCGGCGCAGGCTTTCCTGCGTCACCGCGCTGATATCCTGCCCGTCGATGCTGATGCGGCCCTGTTCCACGTCATAGAGCCGCAAGAGCGCCGCCACGAGGGTCGATTTGCCCGCCCCCGAGGCGCCGACGATGCCGATCTTTTCGCCCGGCGCGATGTGCAGGTCGATGCCGCGCAATCCGCCCGCGCCGCCACCATAGGTGAAACTCACGCCATCGAAGTCGACGCTGCCCTCGCGCACCTCCAACTCGCACGCGCCGTCCCGGTCGGTCAGCCCATGCGCGGGCGAGAGCGTGTGGATCGCGTCCTCGACCTCGCCGAGGTTGGAATACATGCCCATCAGCGTGAAGCTGACCCAGCCGGTCATCTGCGCCAGCCGCAGCGAGATCGCCCCCGCCGCCGCGATGTCACCGGCACTCGCGCCGCCATTGGCCCAGAACACCAGCGTCGCACCGGTGACGATCACCGGCAGCACGCCGGCCAGCGCCATCAGCCAGAACCGGAACCCCGCCGATACCACGCCGAAGCCCAGCGCCCGCTCGCGATACTCGTGCATCGCACCGAGCGCGGCGCGGTCCTCGTGCTCGGAATGGCCGAACAGCTTCACAGTCTTGATGTTGGTGATGGTGTCGACGACCTGCCCGGTCACCATGGCGCGGGCCGAGGCGCGGGCGGTCGAACTAGCGCGGATCTTCGGCATGTAGACCCGGATCAGAGCGATGTAGCCCAGAAGCCAGAGCGTCAGCAGCCCCGCCGTCAGGCCGTCGATGGTCAGCAGCAGCAGCACCGAACCGACCAGCGAGGCCAGCGCGAAGAACACGGTCTGGATCGTGTCGACGGTCAGCTCGGTCGTGGCGCGGGCCGCCTGCATCTGCTTTTGCGCGATCCGGCCCGCGAAATCGTTGTCGAAGAAGCTGACCGCCTGTCCCAGCGTGTGCCGGTGCAGCCGCGACAGCACCAGCGTGTAAATCGAGGGCTGCAGCACCACGCTCTGCATCAGGCCGGACAGCCCCATGACGACCGGGCGCAGCAGCACGAAGAACGCGGCGACCCCCAGCAGCAGACCCATGTTGCCCGCGAAGAAGCCGTCCGGCTCCGCGGCCAGCGCCGCGTCGATCACCCAGCCGAGGATCAGCGCCGACAGCACCTCGAGCACGCCCGCCGACATCGACACCACGGCGCTGAGGCCGGTCACCGCGAAGCTGCCGGACAGCGCCCAGCGCAGGAACCGCCACAGTGTCGCTGGGGGCGGGCCATCGGCGGGGCGGAACGGCGCGATCAGACGCGAGACATCGATCATTCGGCGGCCTCCGTGGATGGCTTGTCGTCGGAGTCCATGCCGAGGAAGCCACCCGATTGGCGCTTCCAGAACCGGGCATAGATGCCCCCCCGCGCCAACAGTTCCTCATGGGTGCCGTCCTCGGCGATCCGGCCCTCCTCCATCACCAATACCCGGTCCATCCGGGCGATGGTCGAGAGCCGGTGCGCGATCGCGATCACGGTCTTGCCCTCCATCATATGGTAAAGCGTCTCTTGGATCGCCGCCTCGACCTCGGAATCGAGCGCCGAGGTCGCCTCATCGAGCACGAGGATCGGCGCGTCCTTGAGGATCACCCGCGCCAGCGCGATGCGCTGCCGCTGACCGCCCGAAAGCTTGACGCCGCGCTCGCCGACCTGCGCGTCGTAGCCCTGCCGTCCCTCGCCATCGACGAGATCGAGGATGAAGTCATGCGCCTCGGCCTGCCGCGCGGCAGCGATCATCTCGGCCTCGGTCGCGTCGGGGCGGCCATAGAGGATGTTCTCGCGTACGCTCCGGTGCAGCAGCGCGCTGTCCTGCTGCACCATGCCGATGGCGGAGCGCAGGCTGTCCTGCGTCACCCGGGTGATGTCCTGCCCGTCGATCTCGATCCGACCCGCCTCGGGGTCGTAGAAGCGCAAGAGCAGCTTCACCAGCGTCGACTTGCCGGCGCCGGAGGCACCGACCAGCCCGATCTTCTGTCCCGCCGGGATGGTGAGATCCAAGGGCCCCACCCCGCCCGCGTCGCGGCCGTAGCGGTGGTTAAGATCTTTGAGCGCGATGTCGCCGCGGCTGATGCTCAGCTGCCCGGCGCGATCGTCGTCGGTCAGCGTGATCGGCTGGGCGATGGTGCGCATGCCCTCGGCGATGACGCCAAGGTTCTGGAAGAAGTTGGTCACCGCCCACATGATCCAGCCGGTCATCGCGTTGAGCCGCAGGCACAGCGCCGTGGCGGCGGCGACCACGCCGACGCTGGCCGCGCCGGAGATCCACAGATAGAGCCCCCAGCCGACCACGCCGACGATCAGCAGGCCATTCAGCACCGACAGCGCCACGTCCATGATCGTGAACAGCCGCATCTCGCGCTGAAAGGTGGCACGGGCCTGCTCGATCACCGATTTCGCGCCGTCCAGTTCGCGGTCGTGATGCGCGAACATCTTGACCGAATGGATGTTGGTATAGGTGTCGACGACGCGGCCCGTCACGGCGCTGCGCGCGTTGGACGAGGCCTCCGAGGCCGGTCCGATCCGCTTTACGGTCCAGCGCATCAGCGCGGCATAAAGTCCGAACCAGACCAGCAGCGGCAGCAGCAGCATCGGGTCCGCCTCGCCCAGAAGCACGGCGGCGCCGACAATGTAGGCGAGCGCGAAGGTGATCGCATCGAAGATCTGGAACACCACCTCGCCGGCGGCGGGCGGCGTCTGCATGATCCGGTTGGCGATGCGGCCCGCGAAATCGTTCTCGAACCAGCCCACCGACTGGCGCAGCACGTGGCGATGCGCCCGCCAGCGCACGGTGGTGCCGAAATTGGGCAGGATCGCGTTGTTGAGAAGCAGCACATGCGCCGCCTGGAAGGCCGGGCGCAGGATCAGGATGAAACCGGCCACCAGAAGCAGTTCGACCCCGTGCCGCGCCAATACCGTCTCGGGGGTGGCCCGGCCCAAGAGGTCCACGAGGCGGCCCATATAGGCGATCAGCCAGATCTCGACCACGGCCACCACTACCGACAGCAGGCCGGTGACCCAGAACACCCGCGCAAAGGGCCGCGCATACTCCTTCAGGAAGGGCCAGAGCCGCGATGGCGGACGGTCGGTCTGCTCGTATTCCCCATAGGGGTCCACGAGGTTTTCGAAGAAGCGGAACATGGGATGTCTCGAATACGTGTCACCGGCATATAAGCCGGTTCGCCTCGAAGGAAAACGTGCATGCGCGGCGGGCTGCGCAACTCAGGGAAGAAGTTCGTTCCGCCCCAGCGCAAAGCCCGAGGCGATCCATCGCGCCTCGATCTCGCGCAGCTTCTCGCCCAGCGCCGGCCCGTCGAAATCGGGCATCAGGTCGGCCGCCTTCACCGGCAGCGCCGCACGCGCCCCGGCCTCGGCGGTTTCCCGTGAAACAGCCTCGATCTCGCGCCCCGACAGCGCCGCGTTGAGCGCCAGCACGTCGAGCGCGGCCCGCGCGCCGAGCCGGTAGCCCAGCTCGCCGGGGCCCCAGCCCGCCTCCTGCGCCTCGCGCAGCCGTTGCAGCGCGCCCGCCTGCGCCCGGCTGAGCCGCAGCCGCTCGGCCACCTCCTCGCCGCCCACCAGCGCCAACCGCCGGATCGGGTCGGGGGCCAGCCCGGCCTCCTCCTCGACATGCACCAGCACCGCGAGCGGGTCCGAAGCGCCGCCAGGCAGCACCCGCATCAACACGCCCGAGATCGCCATGGAGGCGACGGCGGGGGCCGGGTCCGGCGCCGCCATCAGCTTGAGCATCTCGGCACCGACGCGCTCGCGCGACAGCCCGCCGATCCCCTCGGCCAGCTCGGCGCAGGCGGCGAGCCCGTCGGCGTCGATGCCGCCATGCGTGTCGCCATACCAGGCGTGGAAGCGAAAGAAGCGCAGGATCCGCAGGTAATCCTCGCGGATCCGGTCATGCGCGTCGCCGATGAAGCGCAGCCGCCGCGCCGCGAGATCGGCAAGCCCGGTGCCGAGCGGATCCGCGACCGCGCCCCGCGCATCGGCATAGAGCGCGTTCATCGTGAAATCGCGCCGCGCCGCGTCCTCGGCGATATCCTCCGAATAGGCGACCGTGGCGCGGCGGCCGTCGGTCTCCACGTCACGGCGGAAGGTCGTGACCTCGATCGGCGTGCCCTGCGCCACGACGGTGATCGTGCCGTGATCGATGCCGGTGGGCACCGGCTTCAGCCCGGCGGCGCGGGACAGTTCGACCACCCGCTCGGGGCGGGCATCGGTGGTCAGGTCGAGATCCGAGACCGGCTGACCCAACAGCGCGTTGCGCACGCAGCCACCGACGAACCAGGCCTGGTGGCCCGCGGCCTCCAGCATGCCGGTCACGGCGCGCGCGGGCGCGGCCTCCAGCCAGTCCGCCTCGATCCGCTCGCTCATCGATTCATCCTCTCCGCCAGGCTGCGCAGCATCCGCGCGGTGGCGCCCCAGATGTAATACGGGCCCCACGGCACCACATAGTAGTGCCGCCGTCGCCCCTGCCAACGCCGCCCCTCGATCCGGAACCGCGCCGGGTCGGTGACATGCGACAAGGGCACCGAGAACACCTCGGCCACCTCGCCCGCCTCGGGCACCGCCTCGAACCGGCCACGCAGCAGACCGATCACCGGCGTCACCGAGAACCCCGTCACCGTTTCATGCGGCGGCAACGTGCCCAGCACCTCGACCCGGCCCGGCGCCAGGCCGATCTCTTCCTGCGCCTCGCGCAACGCCGCGCCGACGGGGCCGTCATCGACCGGCTCGACCTTACCGCCCGGAAAGGCGATCTGGCCCGGGTGATGGCGCAGCCGCGCCGAGCGCTTGGTCAGGATCAGCCGCGCCTCGGTACCGTCGAGATGCACCGCCGCCAGCACACCGGCCTGCCGCAGGCTGCGCCCCTCGGGGACCGGGAGCCGCGGGTCGATGTCGTAATCGGACGAGGCATCGCCCGGCCGCTCCAGCGCCCGGGCGAGCCGCGCCTCTATCGGGACCTCAGCCGCGGCCACCGGCGGCCTTGTTCTGGCCCTCGGCGGCGTCGGGCCCCTCGGTCGCCTCGAAGCCGAGCGTCTGGGGCACGAATTCGTAATGCGCACCGCAGAACTGGCAGTCGGCGGTGACGATGCCCGCCTCGGTGGTCATGTGGGCGATATCCTTGGCCGAGTAGATTGACAGGCTCTGGCGCACCTTCTCCTCCGAGCAGGTGCAGCCGAACTGCACCGGCTGCGCCTCGAAGACCCGCGGACCTTCCTCGTGGAACAGCCGGATCAGCAGGTCCGTCGGCGTCACGCTCGGCCCGATCAGCTCGAGCTGGTCCACCGTGTCGAGCAGCAGGTTGGCGCGGTTCCAGTTCTCGCCCTCGTCCTCGTCGAGGATGTCGGCGGCCTCGAGAAGTCCCTCCTCGCCCGAGCCGCCCTCGGCGGTTGCGGCGAAGGGCGAGGCCTTGGGCATCTTCTGCAGCATCACGCCACCGGCGCGCCAGCTTTCGCCCCGGCCCGGCTCGGTGGATTTGCCGAAGGTGAGCGAGAACCGCGTCGGCAGCTGCTCGGACTGCGCGAAATAGGTCTCGGCGCAGGCAGCCAGCGACTCGCCGGTGATCGGCGTGATGCCCTGATAGGGCGCCATGCCCTGCCCCTGATCGATCAGGATCGCGAAGTAACCTTTGCCGATCAGCGAATAGGGATCGGCCCCCTGCTCGAGACGGCTCTCGTCGAAGCTGGCCCAAGCGCGGATCCGGGCCGGGGCACCCTCTTCGGTCGGGGCGTAGTAATCGGTGGCGATTAGCCGGGCCGGGCCGTCGCCACGCACCTGAAGCGACAGCTTCCAGCGCAGCTTCACGGTCTGGCCGATCAGCGCGGTGAGCAGCGTCATCTCGGCCACCAGCGCCTCGATCTGGGCGGGGTAGTCATGCTGCTCCAGCACCCGGTCGAGCACGCCGTCAAGACGCGCGACCCGGCCCCGGATGTCGGACTGGTCGAGCTGGAAGGGCAGGACGGTGTCGTCCCAGGCAATGCGGGCGCCGAGGCTCATGGGGTTTCCTTGCGTGTCGGGGATGGGCATACCGCGACCATATAGGAAGCTTGTCGGGAGACAAAAAGGGATGATCCGGCGCTATGGCGAACAGGTGCGGCGCGGCCAGCGATACCGGCTGCGCACCGGGGTCTACGCGATCCTCGAACAGGGCGGCGCCCTGCTTCTGACCTGCAAGGAGGACGACCCCACCGATATCCAGCTGCCCGGCGGCGGCATCGATGCGGGCGAAAGCACCCTGCAGGCGCTGCACCGCGAGGTGTTCGAGGAGACCGGTTGGCGCATCGCCGCGCCGCGCCGCCTCGGCGCGTTCCGGCGTTTCGTCTTCATGCCCGACTACGACATGTGGGGCGAGAAGCTGTGCCACATCTACGCCGCCCGCCCGGTCCGGCCGCACGGCCCGCCCTCCGAGCCCGGCCACCGCGCGCTGTGGATGCCGATCGCCGATGCGGCACCGCGGCTCGGCAATGCCGGCGACCGCGCCTTCGCGCGGGCCTTCGCCGAGGCGGGCCGCACCCGTGGCCGCGCCGCTGCCTGAGCTTGCCCCAAGGGCCGAAAGCCTTTAACGCACGCCCCTGAACGCCCACACGGAGAATTGCCCATGGCCGCCCAGCCCGCCCCGAAGAAGGTCGTCCTCGCCTATTCCGGCGGTCTCGACACCTCGATCATCCTGAAATGGCTGCAGACCGAATATGGCTGCGAGGTGGTGACCTTCACCGCCGATCTCGGGCAGGGCGAGGAGCTGGAGCCGGCGCGCAAGAAGGCCGAGATGATGGGCGCGACCTCGATCCATATCGAGGATCTGCGCGAGGAGTTCGTACGCGACTTCGTCTTCCCGATGTTCCGCGCCAACGCGCTCTACGAGGGTCTCTACCTGCTCGGCACCTCGATCGCCCGGCCGCTGATCTCCAAGCGCCTGGTCGAGATCGCCGAGGCCGAGGGCGCCGACGCCGTGGCCCACGGCGCCACCGGCAAGGGCAACGACCAGGTCCGCTTCGAACTCGCGGCCTACGCGCTCAACCCCGAGATCAAGGTGATCGCGCCGTGGCGCGAGTGGGACCTGACCTCGCGCACGCGGCTGATCGAGTTCGCCGAACAGCACCAGATCCCGATCGCCAAGGACAAGCGCGGCGAGGCGCCCTTCTCGGTCGACGCCAACCTGCTGCACACCTCCTCCGAAGGAAAGGTGCTGGAGAACCCGGCCGACGAGGCGCCGGACTACGTCTACCAGCGCACCGTGAACCCCGAGGATGCCCCGAACGAGCCCGAGATCGTCGAGATCGGCTTCGAGAAGGGCGACGCGGTCTCGATCAACGGCGAGGCGATGAGCCCGGCGACGATCCTTACCAAGCTCAACGAGCTGGGCGGCAAGCACGGCGTCGGTCGTCTCGACCTCGTCGAGAACCGCTTCGTCGGGATGAAGTCGCGCGGCATCTACGAGACGCCCGGTGGCACGATCCTGCTGGAGGCGCATCGCGGCATCGAGCAGATCACGCTGGATTCCGGCGCCGGTCACCTCAAGGATTCGATCATGCCGCGCTATGCCGAGCTGATCTACAACGGTTTCTGGTTCAGCCCTGAGCGTGAAATGCTGCAGGCGCTGATCGACAAGAGCCAGGAGCATGTCACCGGCACCGTCCGGCTGAAGCTCTACAAGGGCTCGGCCCGCACCATCGCCCGCTGGTCCGATCACAGCCTCTATTCCGAGGCGCATGTGACCTTCGAGGAGGACGCCGGCGCCTATGATCAGGTCGACGCCAAGGGCTTCATCCAGCTCAACGCGCTGCGGCTGAAGCTGCTCGCCGCCCGGAATCGCCGGGTGAAGTGACCTGTCGGCGCCGGGTCGTCAGACGCGGCGCCGGTCGACAGGGCGGGATCTGCGTATTTGAGGAACAAAGTGGCCAAGGGTCACGCCCGGATCACGCAGCCTTGTCTTGCGGCGTCGGCAGCCTGCGACAGCATGGGGGACGACCGGACAGGGAGTTTGCCATGCTACGCCAAAGGATTTCGTACCTTGCCGCCACCTTGGCTCTCATCGCGCCGATGGCACAGGCTCAGGCCACCGAGACCATCACCGTCGCGGGCGGCTGCTTCTGGTGCGTCGAAGCCGATTTCGAGAAGGTCGATGGCGTGATCGAGGCGGTGTCGGGCTTTGCAGGCGGCGACACCGCGAACCCGACCTATGAGCAGGTGACCGGCGGCGGCACCGGCCATTACGAGGTGGTCGAGATTACCTACGACCCCTCGAAGGTACAGGCGCGGCAGCTCTACGACCTGTTCTTCCGCTCGATCGACCCAACCGATGCGGGCGGCCAGTTCTGCGACCGCGGCCCCTCCTACCGCACCGCGATCTTCGCGGATGCGGGAGATCGGGCCGCCGCCGAGGCCGCCAAGCAGGCGGCCGAGCAGGCACTGGGCCGCCAGATCGTCACGCCGATCCTGGGCGACGCGCCCTTCTATCCCGCCGGCAGCTATCACCAGGACTACTACAAATCCTCCGAACGGCTTGCCGTCTCCTCGGTGGGAATCTTCGTGCCGAAATCCGAGGCCTACAAGCGCTACCGCGAGGGCTGCGGGCGGGATTTCCGGGTGCGCGAGCTGTGGGGCGCGGATGCGCCTTTCGTGAACTGAAGACCCTAGATCAGCGCGATCAGGTCCTCGTGGCGGGCCACGAAGCCCTCGCGCGTCTCGCGCGGAGGTCTGAGCCGGATCTCGAAGCGCGCGGCGAGGTCGCGGTCGAGCCTGCCGAACAGGCGGTCGGCCTCGCGCTCCGAGAAGCCCGCGATCCGCGTGGCCTCGAGCCAAGCAGATATTTTGTCGGCGCGCTTGATCCGTTTCTTGAGCTCGGCGGGCAGCACCGCCGGCAGGCCGAAGCGCAGGTGGATCGCCGCCGTTAGCCGCGCGTCGAGTGCGCCGTAGCCCGGCCCCACCGCCGCCTTCACCGGCGAGATCATGTCGCCGATCACGTATTCGGGCGCATCGTGCAAGAGCGCCGCCAGCCTGTCGCGCGCGCCCGCCGCCGGGTAGCAATGTGCGAAGATCTCCTCGACCAGCAGCGAATGCTCGGCCACCGAATAGGCGAAATCGCCCCGGGTCTGGCCGTTCCACCGCGCCACGAAGGCCAGCCCATGGGCGATGTCGGAAATTTCGATGTCCATCGGCGTCGGGTCGAGCAGGTCGAGCCTGCGCCCCGACAGCATCCGCTGCCAGGCCCGGGGCGCGCGGCCACGGCTCACGCCACCTCCGCCGCATCGATCAGCGCCTGCATCGCCGCCTGCCCCGAGGCGCCGATTGCGAGGCGCCGCGCCTTGTGGCGCATCACCGCGACATGCGCGCGGCGGTGCAGCGCATCGAGCGGTCGCAGCCGGAACACCGGGTTGGCCTCGAACCAAGCGGCGCTGCCGCGCCGGGCCTCGGGGGAGAAATCGGGGGACCATTGCGACAGCGCCGCGAACCAATCGGGGTTCACCTCGCCCACCAGCGGCTCGTCGGCCAGCATCCACGGCTTGGCGCGCCCGGTGAAATGCAGGATATGCGGATCGAACCGCTCCAGCAGGTCGGGATGATGCCAATCCTCGTGGTGCCAGTTCCACAACGGGCTGAGCAGCACGATCTCGTCGGCGAAGACCGCGTTGAGCGCACCCTGATCGCCAAGCCGGTGCCGCTCCAGCAGGTCGTGATGCGTCTCGACATAACTAAACAGGCGCTCGGCCACGCGCGCCTTCAGATGCGCCTCGATGTCGATCATCTGCACGCCCGACTGCCAATAGTCGCCGTTCGTCCCGGCAAAGGCACCGAGCACGCGCTCCGCGCGCGGGCTGACCGGGTGCGGGCGCTCCAGCAGGTCGGGCCGGTAGATGAAGGAAGCGACGGCAGCAAGCGGCACGCCGCGCGGCCGCCGGTCGAACAGGCCCTGCAGGCCGGGCCGCCGCATCCATGTATCGGTGTCCATGTAGAACAGCGCGCCATACTCGTCGCGCAGGATCTCCGGCAGCAGGTGCCGAAAGAAGGTGCCGACGGTGATCCGCGGATTGCCATGCCTGAACGGCGGAATCGCCGAGACGTCGATCCGCCGGAACCGGATCGGCCCCCGCCGCGCCACCTCGGGCACCGGAGACAGATCCGGCGTGGCGATCACGATGTCGAAGCGCCGCTCCGGCTCAGCATGGTGGATGCCCATGGCGGCGGCATAGGCATAGGCGAGATGGCCCGCGTCGCAGGCGAAGATCGCGGCGTCGGGATGCTCGGCGGGGCGGGTGGCCGCATCGCTCATGCGCGCACCGTCAGATCATCGGGAAATTGCGCGAGATAGCGCGCCATCGCCGGCGCCGCGACGAGATGCTTGAGCAGGTGCTTGCGCATCAGCCGCGCGTCATGGGCGGGTCCGAGTCCGATCGGGACCGGGGGCCGGTCGGGCCAGTGCCGCGCCAGGAAGGTGCCCATCTCGCGGGCGAAGCGGGGCGGCAGCTCGCCCTCGGCATCCTTCCACGGCTTTCGCTTGCCGATGAAATGCACCACATGCGCGGTCTGCATCGCCTCGAAGAAGCGCGACGCCCAGGTGTATTGCCAGTTCCATGCGGGCGAGAGCTCGGCCCAGTCGCCCTGCAGCACCGCGTTGTAGAGATTCTGGTCGTGCCGGATCATCCGCCCCGCCTCGGCCCGGCCCAGCGCCACGCAGCGCGCCAGCAGATCGGCTTCCAGATAGCGCGGCACGTCCATCAAGAGCACGCCCGCGTTGAAATAGCGCGCTGCCGGCAGGCCCAGCACCCGGAACTGCGCCGGCCGCCGGCTCGGCGTGCGCCATTGCGTGTTGTCGCGGACAGCGCCCAGCGGGCGGCCGCCCAGATCCACCGAGAGCAGCGCCGAGAAATCGCCGCCCTGCACGTGGATGTCGCTGTCGAGATAGAGGATGCGGTCGTAATCCACGCCCAGCGCCTGCGGCAGCGCGAGGCGAAGATAGACATCCGGGCTGCGGCCGGGATCGAGCCGGAGCCCGTCGAACATGTCCCCCACATCGACGCGGCACAGCCGGATGTCGAGATGCGCGAGGCTGGCCGGGATCTCGACCGGCAAGACGCCGGTGCACAGGCAGATGTCGAAATCGCGTTCGGGATGCAGCGCAGCGATGCGCGAGATCGCGAATAGCGCGTAGGGCAGATAGCCCTCGTCGCAGGCGAACACCACCGCGCGGCGGTGCCGCGCCGGCCGGTCGCTCGTGCAGGTCATTCCCATCGGCGCTCTCCCGGTACTGGCCGGTGATGCGCTAGCACGACGCGCCGACCCGCTTCAACGCCGCCGCGATTGCCAAGCCGCCGAGGGGGATGCTACGTCAAGCGAGGGACACGTCCCCTGCGCGAGGAGGCCCCGCATGGATCGCGATCACATCGTCAAAGACATCTCGCTGGCCGATTGGGGCCGCAAGGAGATCGAGATCGCGGAAACCGAGATGCCGGGGCTGATGGCGCTGCGCGCGGAATATGGCGACAGCCGGCCGCTGCAGGGCGCGCGCATCGCCGGATCGCTGCACATGACGATCCAGACCGCCGTGCTGATCGAGACTCTGATCGCGCTGGGCGCCGAGGTGCGCTGGGCCTCGTGCAACATCTTCTCGACACAGGACCACGCCGCCGCCGCAATCGCCCATACCGGCACGCCGGTCTTCGCGGTGAAGGGCGAGAGCCTCGCCGAGTACTGGGCCTATACCGACCGGATCTTCCAGTTCGAGGAGGGTGCGAACCTGATCCTCGACGATGGCGGCGACGCCACGATGTACATCCTCATGGGGGCGCGGGTCGAGGCGGGCGAAACCGGGCTGATCGAGGTCCCGACCTCCGAGGAGGAAACCGCGCTGTTCGAGCAGATCCGCAAACGGCTCGACCAGAGCCCCGGCTGGTTCACCCGGCAGCGCGACGCGCTGCGCGGCGTCTCCGAGGAGACCACGACCGGCGTGCACAGGCTCTACGAACTGCATCGCGAGGGGCGGCTGCCCTTTCCGGCGATCAACGTGAACGACAGCGTAACTAAGTCGAAATTCGACAACCGCTATGGCTGCCGCGAAAGCCTCGTCGACGGCATCCGCCGCGCCACCGACACGATGATGGCCGGCAAGGTCGCGGTGGTCTGCGGCTATGGCGATGTCGGCAAGGGCTCGGCCGCAAGCCTGCGCGGCGCCGGCGCGCGGGTGAAGGTCACCGAGGCCGACCCGATCTGCGCGCTGCAGGCGGCGATGGATGGCTACGAGGTGGTGCTGCTTGAGGACGAGGTGGCGACGGCCGACATCTTCGTCACCGCCACCGGCAACCGCGACGTGATCCGCATCGAGCACATGCGCGAGATGAAGGACATGGCGATCCTCGGCAATATCGGCCATTTCGACAACGAGATCCAAGTCGCCGCGCTGCGCAACCACAAATGGAGCCGGATCAAGGATCAGGTCGACATGATCGAGATGCCCTCGGGCAACCGGATCATCCTGCTCTCCGAGGGGCGGCTCCTCAATCTCGGCAACGCCACCGGGCATCCCTCATTCGTGATGTCGGCCAGCTTCACCAACCAAGTGCTGGCGCAGATCGAGCTCTGGACGAGGGGACAGGAATATCGGCCCGGTGTCTTCGTGCTGCCCAAAGCGCTCGACGAGAAGGTGGCGCGGCTGCATCTGGGGCGGGTCGGCGCGAAGCTGACAGAGCTCAGGCGCGAGCAGGCCGACTATATCGGCGTGCCGATCGAGGGCCCGTTCAAGCCCGAGCATTACCGCTACTAGCGGTCAGGCGAGGATCAGCAGCGCCGCGTAGAGCCCGGCACCCAGCGCAAAGGCCCAGAGCCGGCTCTCGCGCTCCTCCGGCAGTTCCTCCTTGATGACGTTGAGCACCACCGAACCGGCCAGGAAGCCGAACGCCCCGGCGATCCAGCCCTGAGGGATCTCGTAGCCGAGGCTCGCCGCGAAACCGAACAGCACCGCTACCGCCAGCAGCCAGCGCCCCTCGCGCAGGTATCTCGGACCGTGATGGGCATAGAGCGCCCGGTCGTTGACGACGAAATGCAGGCCCAGCGCCAAGGCATAGAGCAGCATGCCGCCCAGTCCCTCCTCGCGCAGCTGCTCTTCGAGCAGGTAGCCCACGAGGAAGTTGTAGATCGCGAAGCCCGCCAGATGCAGCCAGAACGCACCGGCCCCGGATTCCGTCGCGCTGCGGTGCCCGGCATGGCGCTGTGCCATGCGCTCCAGCGCGTAGAACACCACGAGGCCGGTCAGCGCCAGCAGGTAGATCCAGACCTCGAGCGCGCCCTCCTCCGTTTCGCCCTCGCCCGAGAGTTCCCCGAACTCGGCCAGTTCGGGCAGGAGGTGCACGAAGACATAGGCGACCGAGACGCCCCCCGCGGTCGAGAGCCAGACGCTGCGCGGCGTGCGATCGAGAAAGACCAGCCGGGGGCTCAGCAAATGCACCGAGGCGAAGATCAATGCCACGAGGGCGGCGCCGATCTGGTTGCCGATCGCGATCTCCATGGCGGGCCTCCTGCGTCGTATCCCCTTCCCAAACGGCAGGATATCTGGGCAGTTCCCGACAAGACGCGGGGCATTCGAACCGACTTCGCGACATCGAAACGTTGCGCCGAATCCCGCTCCGGCCTAAGCAGGTGGCGTCGGCCAGGACGGCCAGACCCCAGTTTTCGCAGATCCGCCGGGTGGGAGTCCGCGGGTGAGAACGGGGGTGCTGGCGACCCCGCCGCCCCCCGTATACCGCTTCAGAACAGCCCGAGCACCAGCCCCATCACCGCGCAGCCCAGCGCGGCATAGCCGCCATCGATCCCCGCCAGGAACCATGGCCGGTTCGAGTATCCGATGTTGAGCGTGATCCAGGGCGCGATGAACAGCGCCCCGACCGCCAGCCCGCCGAAAAATCCGCCGATCGGCGTCGTGATCCCCGCCAGCCCGAAGCCGTAGCGCATCGTGGCCGCGATGATCAGCATCGCGATGAAGGAGACGAGATAGGGCACCGGCGAGCCACTGTTGGCCGGTTTGCCGTCGGCGCCCACCGGGACCCCGGAGGCCGCCATCCACGGCTTGGCCAGCGCCATGTACCACACCGCGCCCAGCGCGAAGGAGGCCAGCGCCGCCAGCAGGATCGAGAGTATCGCCATACGAGGTCCCTCCGGGTTTTGTCCCAGAGTGCCGCGTTTGCCAGCCGAGTGCTATGCCTCGGCCAGAGATCCTGCGAGTTCGTGGATCACGCGCCACTCATCCTCGGTCACCGGCTGCACCGAGAGGCGTGAATTGTTCACCAGCACCATCTGCGCCAGCCGCGGCTCGGCCTTGATCTCGTCGAGGCTCACCGCCCGGCCCAGCTTGTAGAGTGCGCGGATGTCGACGCATTCCCAGCGCGGGTCCTCGGTCGAGCTGTCGGGATGGATCGTGGCGCAGACCTCGACCACGCCCACCGCCTCCTTGCCGATGTTCGAATGATAGAAGAAGCCGCGATCGCCGATCTTCATCTCGCGCATGAAGTTGCGGGCCTGGTAGTTGCGGATCCCATCCCACTCCTCGCCGGCCTCGCCCTTGGCGACCTGCTGATCCCACGACCAGACGTTCGGCTCGGATTTGAACAGCCAGTAGCGCA
Source organism: Limimaricola soesokkakensis (assembly GCF_900172345.1). Classification (GTDB taxonomy): domain Bacteria; phylum Pseudomonadota; class Alphaproteobacteria; order Rhodobacterales; family Rhodobacteraceae; genus Limimaricola; species Limimaricola soesokkakensis. Next base: position 323,390 of record NZ_FWFY01000002.1, on the reverse strand, counting down.
TCAGCCGATCACCTTCTTCCAGGCGCGGATTTCGACGCTCTCGAACAGCCCGGCACGGGCGTAGGGGTCGTTCTCGGCCCAGTCCTGCGCCGCCTGCAGATCCGCCACGTCGAGGATCACCAGCGATCCGTCCATCTCGCCATTCACGTCGAGGAACGGTCCGGCCATGGTCACCACGCCGGTGGCCTCGATATACTCCAGATGCGCTTCGCGGGTGTCCTTGCGGATCTGCAGCGCGCCCGGCTTGTCGCGGGTGATCAGGGCAAAGCTCATTCTCGTTCCTCCTTAAGGGGTCTGTTGATCAGCGCGTCGAGCGCCTGCAGCGGGGTCAGCTCGCCCGCGACCATGCGCGCGGTCACGGCCGAGATCGGCATGTCGAGCCCGCGCGCCGCGGCAAGCCCGGTAACGGCGCGCGCGGTCGCGGCACCCTCGACCGTGGTGGCGGCGTCGAAGCTTTCGCCCCGGCCCAGCGCGAGGCCGTAGCGGTAGTTGCGCGATAACTCCGACGAGCAGGTCAGCACCAGATCGCCGAAGCCCGACAGGCCCATCAGCGTCTCGGGCCGGGCGCCGAGACTGGCGGCGAGGCGCTGCATCTCGGCGAAGCCGCGGGTCATCAGCGCGGCGCGGGCGCTGTCGCCCAGACCCGCGCCGATGCAGGCGCCGCAGGCGATGGCGACGACGTTCTTAAGCGCGCCGCCCAGCTCGGCGCCAGTGACGTCGGCCGTGCGGTAAAGCCTGAGGCTGGGCGTCGAGAGCGCGTGCTGCAGCGCCGCGCCGCAAGGCGCGTCCGCGCAGGCCAGCGTCAACGCGGTGGGCAGGCCGCGCGCGATGTCGGCGGCAAAGCTCGGCCCGGTCAGAAGCGCCGGCGTGGCCGAGGGCACGGCCTCGGCGATGATCGCGGTCTGACCGGTCAGGCTGTGCAGATCGATGCCCTTGGCGCAGGCCACGAGCACCTTGCCCGCAAGCGTCTCGGCATGGGCGGTAACGAAGCCGCGCGTCGCCTGCGCCGGCAGCGCGAGCAGGATCGTGTCGCAGGCGAACAGCGCCGAGAGGTCCGAGACCGGCGCGACGCCGTCGGGCAGCGTCACCTCGGGCAGCCGCGCCACCCGCCGCGCCTCGCGCATCGTCTCGACGGCCGCCGCGTCGCGGGCCCAGAGCGTCACCTCGCGCCCCGCCTGCGCCAGCGTCACCGCCAGCGCCGCGCCGAAGGCCCCTGCTCCCGCGATCCCGATCCTCATGCCGTGCTCCTCACGCCTTCGCCCCCTTGCGACCCGAGCCGATCATCGGCGCCGCCCGCGCGTCGAGCGGCCAGCGCGGCCGCGCCGCAAGCCCGAGCCCGTCGGCCTCGCCCGCCGCGAGACGGCCCAGCCCCGCGAAGGCGATCATCGCCGCGTTGTCGGTGCACAGCGCTAGCGGCGGTGCCGAAAACGCCACGCCGCGCTCGGCACAGAGCTCCTGCAGCGCCTCGCGGATCGGGCCGTTCGCGGCGACGCCGCCAGCCACGGCAAAGGCCGGGCGCGCTGGTGCCAGCTCGAGATAGAGGTCCAGCGCCCGGCGGGTCTTTTCACGCAGGATCTCGACCACCGCCGCCTGGAAGCCCGCGGCGAGATCGGCGCGGGCGGCGCGGGTCAACCCGCCGGCCGCCGCCATCTCGGCGTCGCGGGCCCGCAGCAGCGCGGTCTTGAGGCCTGAGAACGACATGTCGCAGCCGGGGCGGTCGAGAAGCGGTCGCGGCAACGCGATCCGGGCCGGATCGCCCGCCCGCGCCTCGGCCTCGACCGCCGGGCCGCCGGGCTGCGGCAGGCCCAGAAGCCGCGCGGTCTTGTCGAAGGCTTCGCCCGGCGCGTCGTCGATCGTGCCGCCAAGCCGGCGGAACGCGTCCTCGCCCTCGACCACGAGGAACTGGCAATGCCCGCCCGAGACCAGCAGCATCAGATAGGGAAACTCGAGCCCGTCGGTGAGCCGCGGCGTCAGCGCATGGCCCGCGAGATGGTTGACGCCGATCAGCGGCAGGCCGGTGGCGGCCGAGAGCCCCTTGGCCAGCATCACGCCCGACAGCACTCCGCCGATCAGCCCCGGCCCGGCGGTCACGGCGATGCCGTCGAGATCGGCGATACCGATCCCCGCCTGCTCCAGCGCCGCCTCGACGCAGTGATCGAGCACCTCGGCATGGGCGCGCGCCGCGATCTCGGGCACGACGCCACCGAACGCCGCGTGCAGCTCGGCCTGACCGCGCACCACCGAGGAGAGCACCCGCGCCGCGCCATCCTCGCGTCGCACCACCGCCGCCGCGCTGTCGTCGCAGCTCGATTCGATGCCGAGGATGGTGAGTCTGGCCATGTCCGCTCCGCTTGCGCCCGCGCCCCGTGCAGCTACCATCCCCGCCTGCCGCGAACAATGCCGCGAAGGGGAGAGGATGTCCGCGATGCCAGAGCCGACCCTGCTGTTGACGCGGCCCGAACCGGCGGCGCGGCGCTTTCTGGCGGAGCTGGAGATCCGGGCCGGGCGGCACCTCGAGGCGGTGATCGCGCCGCTGATGCGGATCGATGAGATGACGCCGCCGCGTCCGGCCCGCAGCCCTGCCGCGCTGATCCTGACCTCCGAGCGCGGCGCATGGGGCGCGGCGCGCATGGGCTATACCGGCCTGCCCGCATGGTGCGTCGGGCCACGCACTGCCCAGGCGGCGCGGCTGGCGGGTCTCGACCCGCGCCCGGGCGGCGGCACCGCCGAGACGCTGCTTGCCGCGATCCTGAAGGCACCGGATGAGGGACCGCTTCTGCACCTGCGCGGCGACCACCAGCGCGGCGATCTCGCGGACCGGCTGCGCGCGGCCGGGCGCGGCTGCGACGAGGCGGTGGTCTATGCGCAGACCGCCCGTCCCCTCTCCGAGGCGGGGCGGGACCTGCTGTCGGGCCGCGCCCCGGTCGTCGCCCCGGTGTTTTCGCCGCGCAGCGCCGCGCTGCTCGCCGCCTGCGGGCCCATCGCCGCGCCGCTGGCGCTGGTGGCGATCAGCGCCGCCGCAGCAAGACCGCTATCGAAGCTCGGCCCGCCGGTCACGCTGGCAGCGCGCCCCGATGCGGATGCGATGATCGACGCAACCCTTGAGGCCCATGCGACGTTCGGTTGCAGGGACCCGATGCGGGGCGGCGGCGCTTGAGGCGCCGCACGGGGCGGGCTAGGGTCTGCAAATGCTGCGGCGGCACGGATAAATCCGACGCGATCGGGGACGGAAGGGACAGGGTTTTGGCACGAAAGACGACAGGCACACCCGGCAGGCCCGCCGGTGCGAAGACAGGCGCGGCACCGCGATCCGGCGAGACCGACCGCGAGAAAAGCGCCGCCACGCCCGGCGAAGCCACCTCCGCCACGCCCGGCTCCGGCACCGTGCAGGGCGGCGCGACGCCCCCCAAGACCAACCCCGCGCCGGAGACCGGCAAGACCGCGACGCCCGCCAAGGAGAGCGACACGCCCAGCGCGCCGCGCCAGGCCAGCGCGGCGGTGGATCTGGGCACCACCTCGCGCCCGGCAGCCACCACCGCAGGATCGATGCCCGCCGTGACGCGCAGCCCGCGCGCGGCCGGTGCCGACAAGCCCACCGAAGAGACCACTGAAAAGGCCGCAACGGCCGCCGAAAAGGCACCGAAGACCGGCGATCCCGCCAGCGTCCGGACCTCGGAAGCGCGCGACCCCGCCACTGCGACGCCTGCGACGCCGCAGACCACTGCTCCGCCGAGCCGTGCCTCGGGCTTCGGGGCCGGTCTGCTGGGCGGCCTGATCGCCGCGGCGCTGGGCCTTGGCGCGGGCTGGATCTGGCTTAACAACAGCCAGCGCGGCGAAGAATTCGAGGCGCGGCTCGCGACGATCGAGGGCGAGATCGCACCTCTTGCAGACGGGCTCGACGGTCTGCGCGCCCAAAGCGAAACCGGGCTGTCCGAGCTGGGCAAACGTCTCGACGGCGTCGAGACCGGCCTGACCGAGATGAACACCCGGATCGAGACCCTCGAAACCCGTCTCACCGAAGCCGAGGCCAGCGCCGGCCCCGACGGCACTCTGGCGCGCGAGGCGGTGGCCCGTTGGCAGTCCGAGGTCGACGCGCTGCGCGCCGATCTCGAGGCGCAGGCGCAGGAGATCGCGGGGATGGCCGAACAGGCCGCCCAGCAGGTCGCCACCGCCGGGCGCACCGCCGAGCAGATCGAGGCCGAGGCCGCCGCCGTCGCCGCCCGCGCCCGGGCCCGCGCTACACTGGCCGAGATCGAAGCCGCGCTGGAAACCGGCGAGCCCTACCCGGCGCTGATCGAGGAATTGCAGGCCACCTCGCCCACCGAGATCCCGCAAGGGCTCAGCGCTCCCGCCGCCGAGGGCGTGGCGAGCCGCTCCGAGCTGATCGAGGCCTTTCCCGAACCGGCCCGCGCCGCCTTGGCCCGGGCCCGCCGCGAGGGGCTGTCCGGCGAGGAGGGCGGCCGCGTCGCCGGTTTCTTCCGCGACACGCTGCAACTGCGCTCCACCGCGCCGGTCGAGGGCGAGACCACCGACGCCGTGCTGTCGCGGGCCGAGGCCGCGCTGCGCGACGGTCGCCTGCAGGCGGCGCTCGACGAGATCGCTGCGCTGCCCGAACCGGTCCGCGAGGCGCTGTCCGACTGGATCGCCCCGGCCCGCACCCGTGCCGAGGCGCTCGCCGCCGCCGACACCCTGTCGCAATCCCTGACCGAGAATTGAGGCGCCGCACATGCTCCTGTCCCTGATCAAGATCCTGGCCTTCGTCGCCGCCGTGGCGGGCCTCACCTGGGGCGCCGCGCGGCTCACCGACGTGACCGGCGGGGCCGAGATTGCCATGGCGGGCTACGAGGTCACGCTCGGGCCGCTGCAGCTGGTGCTGGCGATCGCGCTCTTGGCGCTTCTCGGTTGGCTGCTGTTCAAGGCGCTGGGCCTGCTCCTGGCCCTGCTGCACTTCATCAATGGCGACGACACCGCGGTCAGCCGCTGGTTCTCGCGCTCGCGCGAGCGCAAGGGCTACAAGGCGTTGGGCGATGGCCTCGTCGCGCTCGCCGCGGGCGAGGGCGAGGCGGCGATGGCCAAGGGCCGCAAGGCCGAGCGTTACCTGCGCCGCCCCGAGATCACCTCGATCCTGGTGGCTCAAGGCGCCGAGCTGGTGGGCGACCGCAAGACCGCCGAGGGCGCCTATCGCGATCTGGTGAAGATCGACCGCACCCGCTTTGTCGGGGTGCGCGGGCTGATGCGCCAGCGCCTCGCCGAGGGCGACACCGATACCGCGATGAAGCTCGCCCAGAAGGCGTTCGAGCTGAAGCCGCGCCATGTCGAGACGCAGGACACGCTGCTCCGGCTACAGGCCGAGGCGCATGACTGGTCCGGCGCCCGCGCCACCCTCGAGGCCAAGCGCCGCTCCGGCGCGCTGCCGCGCAACGTGGTCCGGCGCCGCGACGCGGTTCTGGCGCTGTCCGAGGCGCGCGACGTGATCGACGAGACCGCCAGCATCGAGATGCGCGAGAAGGCGATCGAGGCGAACCGGCTGTCGCCGGACCTGATCCCCGCCGCCGTCATGGCCGCGCGCAGCTACCTCGCCGTCGGCAACACCCGCTACGCCACGCGGGTGATCCGCAAGGCCTGGGAGGCGGAGCCGCATCCCGACCTCGCGCAGGTCTTTGCCGAGATTGCCCCCGAAGAGGACGCGCAGGCCCGGCTCAAGCGCTTTTCGGTGCTGCTCAAGGCGCGGCCCGACCACTCCGAGACGCGGATGCTCGAGGCCGAACTGATGATCGCGGCCGAGCAGTTCAACGAGGCGCGGCGCGCGCTCGGCGATCTGGTCGAGACCGACCCGACCGCCCGCGTGCTGACGCTGATGGCGGCGATCGAGCGCGGCCGCGGCGCCGACGACGCGGTGGTGCGCGGCTGGCTGACCCGGGCGCTGACCGCGCCGCGCGGGCCGCAATGGGTCTGCGAGAACTGCCACAACGTGCACCCGCACTGGGAGCCGGTCTGCTCGAACTGCCATGCCTTCGACACGCTGGGCTGGACCCGTCCGGCCGAAAGCGGCACGACGCTGCCGCGCGGCACCGAGATGCTGCCTCTGATTGTTGGCGGCGGTGTCGGCCGCGCCGAGGCACCGGTGCCCGCGGTGGCCGAGGTGCGCGAGGCCGGCGCCACCGCCTCGCCCCTGCCCGCCCGCGACGCCGCCGCCTCCATGCCGCGCACGAACGGCGACAAGGAGATGGACGAGGCGGAGATCGTCGTGCCGCAAGGCGACAATACCGCTGCCCGGTCCGAGGCGGAGGTCGTGACCGAAGGGCGAAAATAGCCCTTTTCCCTCCGGCGCCCGGGTGCTAAGAGGCGCCCGGGCGCCGCTGTAGCTCAGCTGGTAGAGCACGTCATTCGTAATGATGGGGTCGGGGGTTCGAGTCCCTTCAGCGGCACCACCCAAATCTCCAAAGCATTGGAACACCTCGGCTTTTGATCGGATCAGGCCAAGGCGTAGTACATGCCGGAGTACATTTCTGCCCCTCGCTGCTTCCTCAAGGATGACGTCTTCTACTTCCAGCATCGGGTGCCGACGGAGCTGAGACGCCATTACACGACATCAAGGATCTCGTAGTCGCTTCAGACTGGGTCGGCGCGAGTGGCAGCTGCACGGGCCGTGTGTGCGGGGCAAGATGTGTATGTCAGCCCGACAATGGACGAAGCGGGTTCCACGTCCCACCGAGGAAAGATCGGAGGCTGTGATCTCTCCATTCCTTGGTAAATATTTTACCGTTTGGACAAAGTCTTCAAAATGCCTGTTTCGTTAGCAAGTTGCGCCTTGATTAAGCAACAGAGGTTTCGAGCAAGTCAAAGAGGAGGATATCCGAATGACGATCTCCACTATTGGCCAGCAGCTCGACCCGCTCTGGCAAGCCGCGCAGAATGCCGCATCCGCGACCCCTACTACTACTACTACTACTACTACTACTAGTTCTGATCCATCGCCATCTAGCGGAACACAAACTTCCCCCGCGATCATCATGGATATTTCCGGGGATACTAGCAGTGGCTCCGCCAGTACGACGACCATGACGAAGGCGGAGCGAGACGCGGCGAAGGCTGCTCTGAAGGCCCAAGAAGAGGCGGCAGAGGCTCAGGCGAAGGCCGAAGAGGAAGCACTCGAAGCGGCAGAGAAAGCCGCCAAGGAGGCTGCAGAGGCTGCTGAAGACGTTGCAAAGGCCGAGGCCAAAGCCGCTGAGGAAGCAGCAGAGGCGCAGGCCAAGGCCGAGGAAGAGGCTCTTGAAGCAGCCGAAAAGGCGGCCAAGGAAGCCGCTGAGGAGGCGGAAGATCTGGCCAAGGCTCAGGCCAAGGCCGACGAGGAAGCTGCCGAAGCTGCTGCAAAGGCGGCGAAGGACGCCTCCAGGAGTGAAGGTGATCCAGTTGCCGGGCCTGCTGGAGCAACTGCCGCGCCAGGAACGGATGGCGCCAAAGAGAATGGCTTCATTGACGAAACCGGCACTGTCGCCAGTCGCGCCTCCGAGAACTCCAAGGCCACTGAGCGTGCTGGCCCGAAGGAGAAAGGCTGGAATAGGAATGATGACTCCATGATCGCGGCCGCTCGTCCCGGCGAGGCCCAGAAAGTTGAAGAGGATGTAGATATCGCCGCGTCGCGTGCAGCGGCCGAGCGGGTACAAGCCAAGATGATGCAGGAGTCCGTTATCTCCCTGATCGGCAGTACCGATAAAGTGGGCATCACGCTCGCGCCTATCGAGAACGTTTCGACAGAACGAGCTGGCGGCTCCTACGCAGCGGCCACGCCCAAGCCGGACTCAGCAGAGGCCAAGCAACGCGTGTCAGTGGCAGCCTGACGTGGGAAGGGCCAGGAAACACATCGTCCCGGCCCACCTCTCCGCATGCCACTCCGCATCTCCCTCATGGTCCTGAGAAGCCTGAGATCGCGCACGGATCACCCAGGCGTCGATCCGAACAACCGTGCATCGGGGGAAGCGTGAGGATTGGGTCACGGCTACGGGGAAGGTCCTCCCGCTGAACTCGGCGCCCGAGGGAGCGAGCCGAGATCCCACATCCGCGCCGTGACCCTTGCAAGCGACCAAGCAGTACTCATCAACCCACGAAACGAGGGTACCATCCCTGCCGTTCCTGATCTAAAGTAAACGTCCGGAGACATCCGGTCTGTACGGGTTCCGACAAAGCCGGGAGCCGCCTCTCCAGACATGTGCCGCATGTATCCCGGAGAAGCGTCAGCGGGGGCTGCGCTTGGCCAAGATCCGCTGCAAGGTGCGGCGGTGCATGCCCAGACGCCGTGCCGTCTCGCTGACATTGCGATCGCACAGCTCGTAAACCCGCTGGATGTGCTCCCAGCGCACCCGGTCGGCGCTCATCGGGTTCTCGGGCGGCGGCGGCAGCGCGTCGTCACGCGCCAGAAGCGCGTTGGTCACTTCGGTCGCATCGGCGGGCTTGGACAGGTAGTCGGTCGCACCGATTTTCACCGCCGCCACTGCCGTGGCGATGGCGCCATATCCGGTCAGCACCACGATCCGCGCCTCCGGCCGGCTTTCGCGCAGCACCTCGACCACGTCGAGCCCGTTGCCGTCCTCGAGCCGCAGATCGACCACCGCATAGGCTGGCGGGGTCTGCGTGGCGATGCGCCGCCCCTCCTCGACCGTGCCGGCGAGCGTCACCGTGAAACCGCGCTTTTCCATCGCCTTGCCGAGACGTTTCAGAAAGGCCTCGTCGTCATCGACCAGCAGCAGGCTCGGGTCCGGGCCGAGATCGATCGCCTCTGCGTTCATGTCCGGGTCTCCTCTTGGACGTTCGGGGAAGCTAGCTTCGGCCCCTGCCGGGTCAATCCACCGCCTCGACGAGGCAGGCGGTGCGGCGCGCCACTTCCTCGGGGCCGTCGTCGCGCTTGAAGAACTCCACCGTGCCCTCCTCCGGCAGCACCAGATAAGTCATCGTCTGGTGGTTCATCAGGTAATAGTCGGGATCGTCGTCGGCGCGGGCGTAATAGGTCGAATAGGCCTTGGCCGCGGCGGCGACCTGCTCCTCGCTCCCTGACAGCCCGACCATCTCGGGATGCATGTTGGCGGCGTAGTCGCCCATCACCTCGGGCGTGTCGCGCGCCGGGTCAACGGTGATGAAGACAGGCTGCGCCTCGATGCCGTGATCCTCGGCGAGGATGTCGACGGCGGCGGCGTTGCGGGCATTGTCGACCGGGCAGACGTCCGGGCAGGAGGTATAGCCGAAATAGACGAGGCTCGGCTCGGTGATGACATCGGCGTCCGTGACCTCGCGCCCGGCACCGTCGAGCAGGGTGAACGGCCCGCCGAGCCGGTCGAAGCCGCCCGCGACATTGCCGGTGCGGCAGGCGGCGAGACGGTCCGAGGGCGCGAGGATCGTGGTGGCGATCAGCGCGCCGCCCACGATGGTGGCGACGATGCCTGCGGCGGCAATGGCGATGGGGCGCTGCATGCGAACTCCTGTGGGGCGGGCCGCCGCATTGATGGCGGCGCGAGGGCTGCCTATCAATGGTCCTCATTGACGCACAAGCCGGAGCCGCGCCTTGCCCCTTCACGATTCAGAGTTGGCGATGCTGCGCGATTTCGGCCGCCGCAACCGGGTCCGGGTCAGGACCCAGATCCTGCTGCGCTGGATCGCGCTGGCCGGGCAGACCGGCGCGGCACTGGTCGCGGCGCTGGTTTACGGCCTCGTCTTTCCCACCGGGCTGGTGGCGATCACCATCGGCGTCGCCGGCATCGCCAACCTGCTCGCGGCCTTCCTGCTGCCTTCGGCGCGGCGGCTGAGCGAGGGTGAATCCACCGCGATGCTGGTCTTCGATATCGTCCAGCTTTCGGTGCTGCTGTGGCTCACCGGCGGCATTTCCAATCCCTTTGCGCTCCTGATGCTGGCCCCGGTCACCATCTCGGCCACGATGCTGCGGCTGCCCGGCGTGCTGCTGGTGGGCGGGCTGGCGCTGGTCTCGGTGACGGTACTCTGGCTGTGGAGCATGCCGATCCTGTCGCCGCAGATGACCCCGCTCGCGCCGCCCGAGCTGCTGCGCTTCGGCTTCTGGCTGGCGATGGCGATCGGCATCACCTTCATCGGGCTCTACGTGCGAAGGGTGACGCTCGAGCGGCAGGCGATGGGCGACGCACTGGCCGCGACGCAGCTGGCGCTGGCGCGCGAGCAGAAGCTGACCGATCTGGGCGGCGTCGTCGCGGCGGCCGCGCACGAACTGGGCACGCCGCTCGCCACCATCACCCTGACCGCCTCCGAGCTGGCCGACGATCTCTCGGACAGCCCCGAACTGGCCGAGGACGCGGCGCTGATCCGGGCCCAGGCGATCCGCTGTCGCGACATCCTGCGCTCCATGGGACGGGCGGGCAAGGAGGACACGCATCTGCGGCAGGCACCGCTCGAGGCGGTGGTGCGCGAGGCCGCCGAGCCGCATCTGGCGCGCGGCCGCGAGGTGGTCTTCGCGGTCGGGGCCGAGCCCGGCGCCGAGGAGGATATCGAGTTCCAGCCGGTGATCCATCGCCGGCCCGAGATCGTGCACGGGTTGCGCAACCTGATCCAGAACGCCGTCGATTTCTCGGCCGGCCGGGTCGAGATCGACCTCGCCTGGACCGCCGACAGCGTCATGGTGACGATCGAGGATGACGGGCCCGGTTTTCCGCCGGGGCTGATCGAGCGGATCGGCGACCCGTTCATGCGATCGCGCCGCAGGCCCGGCTACGAGGGGATGGGGCTGGGGCTGTTCATCGCCAAGACGCTGCTGGAGCGGTCCGGCGCGCGGCTGAGCTTCGCCAATGGCGGCGACCGGCTGCGGGCCAGCGGCGTCGCGGCGGGCGGTGCCATCGTCATGGTGGCCTGGCCGCGCGCCGCGCTGGAGGCGCAGCCCGGCGCGAACGAGCCCAATCCGCATTTTCTTCCCTGAACGTTACGTCGCCATTCAAGGACGCCACGTCGCGAGCGGTGCAGGCGCCGTTAAGGTTAACACCCGGTTAAGGGTTGGTTTCCACTCTGGGTCGACACTCCTTGAGGTTGCGTGTCCCATGCCCTTGCCACCCTTGCTCTCGCTCCTGCTCGTCATCTGCGTCTCGACCCTGTCGGCGACGATGATCGTGGTCCTGCTCGGCCGGATGACGAGCCGGCCCAAAACCGCGCCCCCTCCCGCCCCTCGAAGCGTGTTCCTGTTCGACGGCGATTGCCTGATCGATGCCAGCGCCCCGGCGCGGCGCCTGCTCGACCGGCTCGACGGGGTAGGCACCGAGCGCGACCTGCTCACCGGGCTTCTGGAACACCGCTTTCCGGGCCTTGGCGCACGGCTGCGAAACCTGGAGGGCGACGGCCAAAGCCGGCTCGAGGCGCGCGGCGGCATCGGTCGGATCGAGATCGAACATTGGGACGGGTTGCTGCGGCTGACCCTGTGCCCCGACGGGACCTCCGACCTGACCCGCGAGGCGGTCGATGCGATCGCCTTCGCGGCGCTTCAGGACGAGCTGGAGACCCTGCGCTGCATCGGCGAAGACGCGCCGCAGCTGATCTGGAAGCTCGACCCCGAGGGACGGCTGAGCTGGGCCAACCGCGCCTATATGCGGCTCGCCGAGGCGCGGCGGCAGGCGCATGACCCGCCTTGCCCGACCGGGGATGTCGACTGGATGCCGGGCGAGCTGTTCGAGGCGCCGGGCTTCGAGCCCGCCGGCCCCGACCGCGAGCGTTGCCGCACCAGCCTGTCGCTCGGGGAGGCGCGCCGCAGCTGGTTCGAGATCACCCGCATCAAGCGCGGCGCGGAACACGTGCATTTCGCGCTCGACGTGACCGAGGTCGTCGAGGCCGAGCAGGCCCGACGCAAATTCGTGCAGACCCTGACCAAGACCTTCGCGCAGCTCGCCATCGGCCTCGCCATCTTCGACCGCGACCGCAAGCTGGTGATGTTCAACCCTGCCTTTCACGACCTGACCGGCCTGCCGATCGCCTTCCTGAGCTCGCGCCCGCAGGTGCAATGCGTGCTCGATCGCCTGCGCGACCGCAACATGCTCCCCGAGCCCAAGGATTACACCAGCTGGCGCGAACAGGTCGCCGCGCTCGAGGCGCAGGCGGCGCGCGGCACCTATTGCGAGACGTGGTCGCTGCCGGGTGGCCAGACCTACCGGGTGACCGGGCGGCCGCATCCCGACGGCGCGGTGGCCTTCCTGTTCGAGAATATCAGCGCCGAGATCTCCCTGACCCGGCACTTCCGGGCCGGGCTCGATACGGCGCGGGCGGTGCTCGACACGCTGCCCGAGGCGATCGCGGTGTTCTCGGCCGGCGGCACGCGGCTGCTGCATAATGGGGTCTACGCGGCGCTGTGGGACCTGCCCGAGGGCGGTCTCGCCGAGATCGGGCTGACCGAGGAGATCGCCCGCTGGCAGGCGCTGGTCGCGCCCTCTCCGGTGCTGGGCGAGCTGCGCGATTTCGCCACCGCCTTCGGCGAGCGGGCCGAATGGTGCGACCGGCTCCGGCTCAATGACGGGCGCGGCCTGAGCTGCCGCTTCACGCCGCTGCCCGGCGGCGCGACGCTGGCGAGCTTCTGGCCCGACGCGCCCGAGGCGCCCTGCATCGCGGCCCGGGCCAACGGCGGTGCGGAGTCCGCGCTGGTCCGCGCACGCGGCGGCTGAGCGGCGTTTCGGCTTGCAGCACACGGCCCAGCGCCTAGGTTGCGGCCATGACCCTGTTGGCCGGACCGATCCCCCTTTCCGACGAATCGCACAGCCTGGCGCTGGCCCGTCGGCTCGCGCCGCATCTGCGCGCGGGCGACACGCTGCTGCTCTCGGGGCAGATCGGCGCGGGCAAGAGCTTTTTCGCCCGCGCCCTGATCCGCGCCCGCATCGGCAATCCCGACGAAGAGGTGCCCTCGCCCACCTTCACGCTGGTGCAGAGCTACGAGGCGCCCGGCGGCGAGATCTGGCATTGCGATCTCTATCGGCTCTCCGACCCTTTCGAACTGGTCGAGCTGGGGCTCGAAGAGGCGATGGGCCGCGCGATCTGCCTGATCGAATGGCCCGACCGGATGGGCGAGATGGCCCCGCCCGAGGCGCTGTCGCTCGACTTCGAGGCGCGCGCCGACGGGCATCGGCTGAGCATTCGCGGTCCCGAGAGCTGGCGCGCGCGGCTGGAGCCGGTCCTTGGCTGAGATTGACGCCTTCCTCGCCCGTCATGGCCTTGGCGGCCATGCCCGCACCCCGCTGGCAGGCGACGCCTCGTCGCGGCGCTACGAGCGGCTGCAGGATCCCTCGGGCGAGAGCCTGATCCTGATGATCTGCCCGGCCGACACGCTGCCCGCGCTCGATGCCTTCCTGGCCATCGCGCGGCACCTGACCGGGCTCGGCCTCTGCGCGCCGCACATCTACGCGCTCGACCGCGCGGCGGGGCTCGCGGTGCTCGAGGATCTCGGTCCGACCCAAGTGGCGCAGTGGGCCGAGGCGCATCCCGGCGACACGGCCCCCTACGAAACCGCGATCGACGTGCTGGCACGGCTGCAGTTGGCGCCAGCGCCCGAGGGGCTCGCGGCGCTGACGCCCGGGATCGGGGCCGAGATGATCGCGCCCTTGGGCGAATGGTACGCGCCCGGGCTCGAGCTCGCGCCGCTGCGAGAGGCTCTGCAACGCGCGCTGGAGCGGCACGCGCCGACGGCCTCGGTGCTGGCGCTCAGGGACTACCACGCCGAGAACCTGATCTGGCGCCCCGGGCGCCACGGCACCGACCGGATCGGCCTGCTCGACTTTCAGGACGCGCTGCTGGCGCCGCCCGAATACGATCTGGTGTCGTTGCTGCGCGACGCGCGGCGCGACGTCTCGGACCGGCTCCGCGCCGCGATGATCGCCCGTTTCGCCGAGGCCACCGGCCGCGCGCCGGAGGCGGTCGAAGCCGCCTGTGCCGTGCTCGGACTGCAGCGCAACCTGCGCATCCTCGGCATCTTTGCCCGCCTCGCCAAGCGCGACGGCAAGACCCGCTACCTTGCGCTGATGCCCCGCGTCTGGGGGCAGATCCGCGCCGATCTCACGCATCCGGCGCTGGCCGAGCTTCGACCCCACGCCGCCGCCATTCCCGCCCCCCTGCATGCTCCCGAGGAGACCGCTTCATGACGACCCAAGGGACGCCCAGCGCCATCATGATCTTTGCTGCCGGGCTCGGCCGCCGCATGGGGCCGCTCACGGCCCACCGGCCCAAGCCGATGGTCGAGGTCGGGGGGCGGCCGCTGATCGACCACGCGCTCGATTTGACCGTACCGCTGATGCCGCTCAGGCGCGTCGTCAACCTGCATCACCGGGGCGAGGTGCTGCGCGAGCATCTTCAGGGCCGCGACGTGATCCTGTCGGACGAGACCGACAAGCTGCTGGAGACCGGGGGCGGCCTGAGAAAGGCGCGGCCGCTGCTCGGGCCGGGGCCGGTGTACACGCTCAATTCCGACGCGATCTGGTCCGGGCCGAACCCGCTCACCGCGCTCAAACGCGCATGGGACCCGTCGCGCATGGAGGCGCTGTTGCTGCTGCTCCCGCGCGAGAACGCGCTGGGCCATACGGGGCAGGGCGATTTCCTCGTCGATGCCGAGGGGCGGCTGTCGCGCGGGCCGGGCCATGTCTATTCGGGCGCGCAGATCATCGTGCCGGACGGGCTCGACGCGATACCCGAAGACGCTTTCTCGCTGAACCTTCTGTGGAACGAGATCGCGGCGCGGGGCAGGCTCTTTGGCGTGGTGCATGACGGGCGCTGGTGCGATGTCGGCCGCCCCGACTGCATCCCCCTGGCCGAAGAGATGCTGCAAGGTACACATGCCGTCTGAGAGCTTTCGCGACGCCGGGCCCTTCTCGGATACCGGCCCCACCCATCTCTACGCCCTGCCCTGCGGCGTCGATTTCGCCGAAGGCCTCGTCGCGGGTCTGCGCGCGCGCTTCGGCGACAAGGGCCCCGAGGCCATGGCCCGGGTCACCGTCTATCTGGGCACCAACCGGATGCGCCGCCGGGTGCGCGACATCTTCGATCAGGGCCCGGCGACGCTGCTGCCGCGGCTGCGGCTGATCACCGATCTGGCGCTCGACCCGATGGGGCCGGAGCTGCCGCTGCCGGTCAACGGGCTGCGCCGCAGGCTGGAGCTGACGCAGCTCGTGTCGCGGCTGATCGAGGCGCAGCCCGATCTCGCGCCCCGTGCAGCGCTCTACGACCTTTCCGATAGCCTCGCGGGTCTGATGGACGAGATGCAGGGCGAGGGGGTGTCGCCCGACGACATCGCCGGTCTCGACGTGACCGACCTCTCGGGCCACTGGGCCCGCTCGCTGCAATTCCTCAACATCGTCAACGTCTGGTTCGGCCCGGACGCCGCCCCGGACCGCGAGGCGCGCCAGCGCATGGCGGTGGAGCGGCTGATCGAGAGATGGGCCGAGGAGCCCCCCACCGACCCGGTGATCGTCGCGGGCTCCACCGGATCGCGCGGGGCGACGGCGCTGCTTTTGCAGGCGGTGGCGCGGCAGGCGCAAGGTGCGGTGGTGCTGCCCGGCGTCGACATGGACCAGCCGCAGGAGGTGTGGGAGCGGCTCGACGAGGCGCTCGCCGCCGAGGACCACCCGCAGTTCCGGTTTCGCCGGATCCTGCGGATGCTCGAGATGGAGGCCGGCGATCTGCGGCTGTGGCACGACACGCCCGCCCCCTCGCCCGAACGCAACCGGCTGGTCTCGCTGTCTCTGCGCCCCGCGCCGGTCACCGACCAGTGGCGCGACGAGGGGCCGGACTTGGGCGATCTCGGCCCCGCCACCGAAGGGCTGACGCTGCTCGAAGCGCCGTCGCCCCGGATGGAGGCCGAGACCATCGCGCTGCGGATGCGCGCCGCCGTGGACGAGGGCAAGACCGTGGCGCTGGTCACCCCCGACCGGATGCTGACGCGGCAGGTTTCGGCAGCGCTCGACCGCTGGGATCTCGTGGCCGATGACAGCGCCGGCGTACCGCTGCCGCTGACCCCGCCGGGACGGTTCCTGCGGCTGGTGTCCGAGATCATGGGCGAACGGCCCGGCCCTTCAGCGATCCTGTCGCTGCTCAAGCACCCGCTTTGCCATTCGGGACAGGATCGCGGCCCGCACCTGCTGCGTACCCGAGAACTGGAGCTGGCACTGCGCCGCGAGGGCGCGGCCTATCCCGAGGCTGCTCTGCTCAGGCGCTGGGCCGAGAAGACGGGCGAGCGCGACACCGGCCGCATGGTCTGGGCCGACTGGCTCTGCGAGGCGCTGGGCCTCGTGCCCGAGGCGGGCGACCGGCCGCTCGCCAAGCATCTGGATTGCCATCTGAAGCTGGCCGAATGCCTCGCCTCCGGCCCCGGTGCCGAGGGCAGCGGCGGGCTCTGGGACGAAGCGGCGGGACGCGCCGCGCGGCAGGCCTGCGAGGGGCTTGCCGAACACGCCGAGGCAGCGGGCGAGATGGGCACGCGCGACTACCGCTCGCTGTTCCTTGGCGTTCTGCGCCGGGTCGAGGTGCGCAACCCTGATATCGGTCATCCGCAGGTGCTGATCCGCGGCACGCTCGAGGCGCGGGTGCAGGGCGCCGATCTGACCATCCTCGCCTCGATGAACGAGGGGTCGTGGCCCGAGGCCCCGCCCGCAGATCCATGGCTCAATCGCAAGATGCGGGCGCAGGCGGGGCTGCTGCTGCCCGAGCGGCGGATCGGCCTGTCGGCGCATGACTACCAACAGGCGGTGGCGGTGCGCGAGGTCTGGATCACCCGCTCGACCCGTTCATCGGATGCCGAGACCGTGCCCTCGCGCTGGATCAACCGGCTGACCAACCTGCTCGAGGGCCTGCCCGATCAGGGCGGCCGCGCGGCGCTGGCCGGGATGCGGGCGCGCGGCGCCGACTGGCTCGCCCGCGCCACCGCGCTCTCGGTGCCCGAGGCCCGGGTGCCGCCCGCGCCGCGCCCGTCGCCGCGCCCGCCGGTGGCGGCGCGGCCCGACCGGCTTTCGGTCACGACGATCCGCACCCTGATCCGCGACCCCTACACGATCTATGCCCGCCACGTGCTGCGGCTGCGTGCGCTCGACCCGCTGACGCCCAGCGCCGATGCGGCGCTGCGCGGCACGGTGCTGCACAAGGTGTTCGAGACCTTCCTGCGGGACGGCATCGCCCCCACCGACCCGGGCGCCAAGGCGCGGCTGATGGCGGTGACCGAGCAGGTGCTCGAAGCGGAGTGCCCATGGCCCACCGTGCGCCGGCTCTGGATCGCCCGGATCGCCCGGATCGCGGACTGGTTCCTGCGCACCGAGGCCAAGCGGCAGGCGCTGGCCACGCCAAGTCATTTCGAAATCGACGGTTCGTCCGGCATGGAGGATCTGGGCTTCACCCTGACCGCGCAGGCCGACCGGATCGACATCGGCGAGGACGGACTCAGGATCTATGACTACAAGACCGGGGCGCCGCCCAGCGTGCCGCAGCAGAAGATCTTCGAGAAGCAGCTGCTTCTGGAGGCGGCGATGGCCGAGCGCGGCGGCTTCAAGAACGTGGAGGCGGGCCGCGTCGCGGGGGCGGCCTATATCGGCCTCGCCGGACAGGGCACTACCGTCGACGCGCCCATCGACGAGATCCCGCCGGACCTCGTCTGGTCGCAGCTGCGCGATCTGATCGCACGCTGGCAGGATCCCGGACGCGGCTATTCGGCCCGCATGGCAATGATGAGCGACAAGGACCGCAGCGATTACGACCACCTGTCGCGCTTCGGCGAGTGGGACTTCTCCGAAACGGCCCGAGGGGAGGATGTCGGATGATCCGCGACGACGCGACCGAGCGGCAGGTCCGCGCCGCCGATCCGGCCAATTCGACATGGCTCTCGGCCAATGCCGGATCGGGCAAGACCCGCGTGCTCACCGACCGGGTGGCGCGGCTGCTCCTGGATGGCACCGACCCGCAGAACATCCTGTGCCTGACCTACACCAAGGCCGCCGCCTCCGAGATGCAGAACCGCCTGTTCCGGCGCCTGGGCGAATGGGCGATGATGGAGGACACGGAGCTCAGGGACGCGCTGGAGCGGCTCGGCACGCCGCAGGCGATCTCGCTGCGCTCGGCCCGCACGCTGTTCGCCCGCGCGATCGAGACGCCCGGGGGCTTGCGCATCCAGACCATCCACTCCTTCTGCGCGGGTCTGCTGCGCCGCTTTCCGCTCGAAGCCGGGGTCAGCCCGCAATTCACCGAGATGGAGGACCGCACCGCGCAGCTTCTGCGCGCCGAGGTGGTCGACGCCATGGCCTCGGGGCCCGAACGGGCGCTCGTGGACGCGCTGGCGCTGCAGGCGCCCGAAGGCGATTTCGACGCGCTCCTGTCGGAGATCACGGCGCGGCGCGAGACCTTTCTCGACGCCCCGGACGAGGCCGCCTTGGCGCGCTATTTCGACGTCCCCGCCGGGCTGACGCTCGAGCGGTTCTACGATGTCTGCCTGGAGCCGGATGATTTCGAACTGCTGGGCGCGCTCAGGCTGCTGCTGCGCAAGGGCACTGTAACCGATCAGAAGGCCGCCGACAGGCTCGACGCAGTCGATCTGAGGGCCGCCCCCGGCCCGGCGCTGCTCGACCTGCTGGAGGGCCTGTTCCTATTCGGTGCCAAGGCCGCCGCTCCCTTCGGCGCCAAGATCGGCAAGTTCCCCACCAAGAAGCTGCGCGAGAGCGATCCGGCGCTGATCGAGCAGCTCGACGATCTGATGGCCCGGATCGAGGAGGGCCGCGCCACCCGTTTGGCGCTGGTGGCGCTGGAAAAGACCCGCCATCTCGACGCCTTCGCCCGCGCCTTCGTGCCCGCCTATGAGCGGCGCAAGCTCTTGCGCGGCATGCTCGATTTCGACGATCTGATCGGCAAGGCGCGCAAGCTTCTGACCGACCCGGCGGTGGCGCAATGGGTGTTGTTCCGGCTCGATGGCGGCATCGACCACATCCTCGTGGACGAGGCGCAGGACACCAGCCCGGCGCAATGGGCGGTGATCGAGCGGCTGGCGCAGGAATTCGCTGCCGGAGAGGGTGCGCAGCCCGACCGCAACCGCACGATCTTCGTCGTCGGCGACAAGAAGCAGTCGATCTACTCCTTCCAGGGGGCCGATCCCGAGGGCTTCGACCGGATGCAGCAGCATTTCGCGGAGCGGCTCGAGGCGGCGGGCGCGGGTCTGAACCGGCTCGATCTGGAGCACAGCTTCCGCTCCTCCGAGGCGGTGCTGCGGGCGGTGGATGCGACCTTCGTGGGCCCGCATCGCGAGGGGCTCGGCGTCGAGGTGCCGCACCGGGCGTTCAAATCCGCGATGCCGGGCCGCGTGGATCTGTGGCCCACGGTCGAAAAGCCCGCGACCGAAGCCGAGGAGGCCGACTGGACCGACCCGGTGGACCGACCCGGCGAGACCGCCCCCTCGGTCGAGCTGGCCCGGCGCATCGCCGAGGAGATCGTCCGCATGAAGGCCGAGGAGACGATCCCGGTCGAGCGCGGGCATTCCGGCGTCTATGATCGCCGCCCCGTCAGCGAGGGCGACGTGCTGATCCTCGTGCAGCGGCGCTCGGCACTGTTCTCCGAGATCATCCGCGCCTGCAAGGCGGCCGGGCTCAACGTCGCCGGGGCCGACCGGCTGCGGATCGGCGGCGAGCTGGCGGTCAAGGACATCGCGGCGGTGCTGCGCTTTCTGGCGCTGCCGGAGGACGACCTGTCGCTTGCCTGCGCGCTGCGCTCGCCGCTGCTGGGTTGGAGCGAGAACGACCTCTATCGCCTCGCGCAGGGCCGCCCCGGCCATCTCTGGCCACAGCTGCGCGACCGGCGCGAGGCGTTTCCCGAAACCATGGGCGTGCTCGACGACATGCGGCGCCAGGCCGATTACCTGCGCCCCTACGACCTGATCAATCGGCTGCTGCTGCGCCACGATGGCCGCCGCAAGCTTCTGGCCCGGCTTGGGCCCGAGGCCGAGGACGGGATCGACGCGCTGCTCAGTCAGGCGCTGTCCTACGAGCAGTCCGAGGTGCCGGGGCTCACCGGCTTCCTCGAATGGCTCGAGACCGATGATCTGGAGATCAAGCGGCAGGCGGAATCCGCAGGCGACCGGCTCAGGGTGATGTCGGTGCATGGCGCCAAGGGTCTCGAGGCGCCGATCGTGATCCTGCCCGATACCGCCAAGCGCGACGTACGGCTGCGCGACCGGCTCTATGACGCGGGCGGGGCGCAGCTCTGGGCCGGCGCCGCGGCCGAGATGCCGCCGCCGATGCAGGAATTGCGCGAGGGGCTGATCGACGCGCAGGAGCGCGAGCGGCGGCGGCTTCTCTACGTGGCGATGACCCGGGCCGAAAGCTGGCTCATCCTCTGCGCCGCCGGCGATACCGGCGAGGCGGGCCAGAGCTGGCACGCCACGGTGGCCGAGGGTCTGGACCGGCTCGGCGCCGCTGCCGCGCCGATGCCGGGCGGCGAGGGGCGGCGCTTTGTGCATCTCGACTGGGCCTGCGGCGATCTGCTGCCGCCCCGCGCGGCGGCGATCGCCCTGCCCCCGGCCCCGGTCTACCCGGCCGTCACCATGCCTGAGGAGGCCACGCCGATCCTCAGCCCGTCGGATCTCGGCGGCGCCAAGGTGCTGCCAGGCGACAGCGACCCCGACGAGGGCGAGGTCGCGCGGGCGCGCGGCACGCTGATGCACCTGCTGCTCGAACACCTGCCCGCACTGCCCGAAACCAGCCGGGAAGCTCAAGGGCGCCGCCTGCTCGACAATGCCGAGGAGGCGGCCGAGGCTGGCGAGACCGAGAGCCTGCTCGCCGATGCACTGGCGCTGGTCTCGGCCCCGGGGCTGGAGCCGGTCTTTGCCCCCGGCACGCTGGCCGAGGCCGCGATCACCGCCGATCTGCCGCAGCTGGGCGGGCGGCGGCTGCACGGCGCGATCGACCGGTTGTTGATCGAGGAGGACCGCGTGCTCGCCATCGATTTCAAGACCAACCGCATCGCGCCGGAGGGGCCCGAGGACACGCCGGAGGGCATCCTGCGGCAGATGGGAGCCTATGCGGCAATGCTGGCGCGGCTCTGGCCCGACCGGCGGGTCGAGACGGCGATCCTGTGGACCGCAACGGCGCGGCTGATGCCCCTGCCCCATGATCTCGTCATGGCGGCCTTGCGCCGGGCCGCCCATTGACGCGCCTACCCCGCATCCTTACGTCTCTCACCCAAACCGAGACCCAAGGAGAGCCCGATGGCCACCGTTGCAGTCAATGACGCGAATTTCGACGCCGAAGTGCGCCAGTCCGATGTCCCCGTCGTGGTGGATTTCTGGGCCGAGTGGTGCGGCCCCTGCAAAACGATCGGCCCGGCCCTCGAGGAGCTGTCGGACGAGTACCAGGGCCGCGTGAAGATCGTAAAGGTCAACGTAGACGAGAACCCGAACTCCCCGGCGCAGCTCGGCGTGCGCGGCATCCCGGCGCTGTTCCTGTTCAAGGATGGCGAGATCGTCTCGAACCGCGCCGGCGCCGCCCCCAAGGCGGCGCTGAAGGGCTGGATCGACGAGTCGATCTGATCCTCCTTTCACTGGACGACCAAAGGCGCCTACGGGCGCCTTTTTCGTCTCTGATCCGGGGCAAACTTGCCCTTCCGGCCCCCGGCCCCCATATCGGCCCGAACGGTGAAGGGGCCTTC
This sequence comes from Limimaricola soesokkakensis, assembly GCF_900172345.1. Taxonomy (GTDB): domain Bacteria; phylum Pseudomonadota; class Alphaproteobacteria; order Rhodobacterales; family Rhodobacteraceae; genus Limimaricola; species Limimaricola soesokkakensis. The sequence goes on along the minus strand of NZ_FWFY01000002.1, from coordinate 301,748 downwards.
CCCTTCATCTTTCGACAAATACGCATGGCGCGCGGTTCGCCCCGCGCCCGACTGGAGGCATGATGAGCGACGACTTCCCCGGCTGGCATGGCACAACCATCATCGGCGTGCGCAAGGGCGGCAAGGTGGTGATCGCGGGCGACGGCCAGGTGAGCCTCGGCCAGACCGTGATCAAGGGCACCGCGCGCAAGGTGCGCAGGCTCTCCCCCGGCGGCTACGAGGTCATCGCCGGCTTCGCCGGGTCGACGGCCGACGCCTTCACCCTGCTAGAGCGGCTGGAGAAGAAGCTCGAGGCGACGCCGGGCCAGTTGGCGCGGGCCTCGGTCGAACTTGCCAAGGACTGGCGCACCGACAAGTACCTGCAAAAGCTCGAAGCGATGCTGATCGTCTCGGACGGCAAGGATCTGCTGGTGATCACCGGCGCCGGCGACGTTCTGGAGCCTGAGCATGACGTCACCGCGATCGGCTCGGGCGGCAATTACGCCCTAGCCGCGGGCCGGGCGATGATGGAGACCGATCTCGACGCCGAGGAGGTGGCGCGGCGCGCCATGGCGATCGCCGCCGACATCTGCGTCTACACCAATGGCAAGCTCACCGTTGAGACGCTGAGCGCGTAAATTTCTTCGAAGAAATTTGGCAAGATCCTTCGAAGGATCTTGGCCCCTCATCCGACGAGGAATCCCATGACCGACCTGACCCCCCGCGAGATCGTCTCCGAGCTCGACCGCTTCATCATCGGCCAGAAGGAGGCCAAGCGCGCCGTGGCCGTGGCGTTGCGCTCGCGCTGGCGGCGCAAGCAGCTCTCTTCGGATCTGCGCGACGAGGTGTACCCGAAGAACATCCTGATGATCGGCCCCACCGGCGTCGGCAAGACCGAGATCTCGCGCCGTCTTGCCAAGCTCGCGCATGCGCCGTTCCTCAAGGTCGAGGCGACGAAGTTCACCGAGGTGGGCTATGTCGGTCGCGACGTGGAGCAGATCATCCGCGATCTTGTGGAGGCCGCGATCTTCCAGACCCGCGAGCAGATGCGCGAGGACGTGAAATCCAAGGCGCATGAGGCCGCCGAGAACCGCGTGATCACGGCGATCGCCGGCACCGATGCCCGCGATCAGACCCGCGAGATGTTCCGCCGCAAGCTCAAGAGCGGCGAACTCGACACCACGATGATCGAGATCGAGGTGACCGACAGCTCCAACCCGATGCAGGGCTTCGACGTTCCGGGCCAGCCCGGCGGCATGATGAATCTCGGCGATCTCTTCGGCAAGGCGATGGGCGGCCGCAAGGTGAAGAAGCGCGTCACCGTGGCCGAGAGCTACGAGTTGCTGATCGCCGACGAGGCCGACAAGCTTTTGGACGACGAGACCGTGACCAAGGCCGCGGTCGAGAACGTGGAGCAGAACGGCATCGTGTTTCTCGACGAGATCGACAAGGTCTGCGCCAAGGCAGATGCGCGCGGCGCCGATGTCAGCCGCGAGGGCGTGCAGCGCGACCTGCTGCCGCTGATCGAGGGCACCACCGTCTCGACCAAGCACGGTCCGATCCGCACCGACCACATCCTGTTCATCGCCTCTGGCGCGTTCCACGTGGCCAAGCCCTCGGACCTGCTGCCCGAGCTTCAGGGCCGTCTGCCGATCCGGGTCGAACTGCGCGCCCTGACCGAAGAGGATTTCGTGCGCATCCTGACCGAGACCGACAACGCGCTGACCCGGCAATACGCGGCGCTGATGGGCACCGAAGAGGTGACGGTCGAGTTCACCGAAGGCGGCATCGCGGCGCTGGCGCGGATCGCCGCAGAGGTGAACCGCTCGGTCGAGAATATCGGCGCGCGCAGGCTCTATACCGTGCTGGAGCGGGTGTTCGAGGAGCTGAGCTTCACCGCGCCCGACCGGGCCGGCGAGACGATCAAGGTCGACGAGGATTTCGTCGAGGCGCATCTGGGCGAGCTGTCGCGTTCGACCGACCTGTCGCGCTACGTGCTCTAGACCTCGCGCCAGACCCCTTTTCCCTTGGCGAAGCGGGCGGTCTGAATGATCTCGAAACGGGGCCGATCCTCGGCCCCGTAACGTTCGACCTTGATGCGGTCGGGCTCGATATGGAGCAGGTTGAAATTGTTGGTCTCCTCGCGCAGCCGCGAGGAAAGCCCGGTTCCGGCCTGCACCAGAAGCACGCCCGGCGCCGCGGTGAGCGGTGCCACGGCCGCGTTGTGCAGATGCCCCGAGAGCACGACGTCGGCGCCGCAACGCCCGAGGCAGGCCACCGCGGCACGGGCGCCGCGCATCAACCGCTTCTCGGTGCCCGGATCGTGTTCGAGCGGGTGGTGCATCATCGCCAGATGCGTGCGTCCGTCCGGCGCGCCCGCGAAGGCGTCGCAGACACGGCGGATCGTGCGCTGGCTGATCTTTCCCGATTGCCAGGCGAAGCGGTTCACCGTGTTGACGCCGATCAGCGCCACTTCCTCGTCGATATGTACGGGCTCCAGCTCCTCGCAGATCAGGCTGCGATAGCGGTGGAACGGCTTCACGAAGCGCAGCCACGGATTGTCGATCGGCGTGTCGTGATTGCCCGGCACGGTATAGACCGGCATCTCCAGCCGCGAGATGAAGTCGGCGGCCTGGGCGAACTGGCTTTCGCGGGCACGCTGGGTCAGGTCGCCGGAAAAGGCCACCATGTCGGGACCAAGCCGGTTGATCGTCTCGATCAGCGGCTCGAGGAGATCCTCGCGGGTACGGCCGAAATGCAGGTCCGAGATGTGCAGCACCCGCCTCATGCCGCCGCCTCGCCGGCGGCGTCGGGTACGATGATCCGAAAGGCATTGCGGACCATCTCGAATTCGAGCGGACCGTCCATGGCGAATTTCTCGCCGTCGCAGGCGACGAGTTGACGCCGGCGCTTCACGTGAATCACCAGACGGTCGGCGCAGATCAGTTCGAAATCTTCGCCCAGCCGCATCTGCTTGACCGCTAGCCTTACCGCATCCGACAAGAGGCCCATCCGGCCCTCGTCCGGCGCCACGAACACCGCGAAGCCGCCTTGGCGGATGCAGTCCGCGCCCTGCAGCCCGAAATGATCTAACTGGAACGCCGAGCGCGCGGCGAAGACCAGCGGCGTGCGAAACCGGCGGCGCTGCCCCTCGACCTCGATCTCGACCTTGAGCGGCCGGGTAAAGCGCCAGAAGGTCTTGAGCACCGACCAATGCGCCGCGATGCGCCTGCGGCCCCATCGGCGATAGACCGTCTCGCGCTCCTTGAGGATCGCGGGATAGACCCCGATGCTGGCGTTGTTCAGAAACAGCCGCCCGTTGACCGCGCCGAGATCGATGCTGCGGCTGTGCCCGGCGGCGATGACTTTCGCCGCGCCCTCGGGGTCCTCGGGGATGCCGTAGCCGCGTGCGAAGAAGTTGAAGGTGCCCAAGGGGAGCACGCCCAGCGCGCAATCCGAGCCGTTGAGCGCGGAGGCCACGGCCATGATCGTGCCGTCGCCGCCCGCCGCCACCACCGTGCCATAGCCGTCGCGTACCGCGGCGCGTGCGGTTTCGGCGATGTCTCGCCCTTTCACGTGGCATAGCTCGGCCTCTGGGCCCAGCACCGCCATAGCACGGTCGATGGCCTCGGCCTCGCGGCTGTTGCGGCCGGAATGATCGTTGCAGATCACACGGATGCCGGCCCGGTCCGGGGCGGGTCGGGCAGCGATCGGGTCGGACATGTCCGCGAGGCTCCTGAAAAGGGTTCGGCGGATAAACGTTTGGAGTCGGGGAAGGTTTCGGAGCGTACCGACTTCCACCTCCGGACCAAGGCTGGCACCAAGGGCACGAAAGGCGGCATTCCATGACCCTGATCCGTTTCCTGCGTGACAACGCGCCCTTTCTCGCGGCCGGTGCGCTGCTGAGCTTCGGCTCCTCCTTCGGGCAGACTTTCTTCATCTCGATCTTCGCGGGCGAGATCCGCGCCGAGTTCGGTTTGAGCCACGGCGCCTGGGGCGGGATCTACACGCTGGGCACCACGTTCTCGGCGCTGGTGATGATCTGGGCCGGCGGGCTGACCGACCGGTTCCGGGCGCGCCGGCTCGGCCCTGCCGCAATGGCGCTCCTGGCGCTGGGCTGCCTGTGCATGGCGGTGCTGCCGGGGAGCTGGGGCTGGGCGCTGGTGCCGGTGATCTTCCTGCTGCGCTTTGCCGGGCAGGGGATGATGACGCATATCTCGGTCGTCGCCATGGCGCGCTGGTTCGCCGCCGGGCGCGGCAAGGCGCTGTCGATCGCCTCGATGGGCGTGGCGCTGGGGCAGGCGGTGTTGCCGGTGATCTTCGTGGCGGGGCTCGGCCTGATCGACTGGCGCCGGCTCTGGGTCGCGGCGGCGGCGCTGTCGCTCATGGCGGTGCCTCTGGCGTTGCGGCTGCTGCGCCGCGAGCGGACCCCGCAGAGCATCGCGCAGGACAGCCAGAGCCTCGGCATGGAGGGTCGGCACTGGACCCGCCTCGGCGCGGTGCGGCACTGGCTGTTCTGGATGCTGGTACCGGCACTGATGGGGCCGCCCGCCTGGGGCACCGCGCTGTTCTTTCAGCAGGTGCACCTCGCCGAGGTGAAGCCCTGGAGTCTCGGGCAATGGGTGGCGCTGATGCCCGTCTTCACTGGCATGACCATCGCGGGAACCTTTGCCGCCGGTGCGGCGCTGGACCGGCTTGGCACGGCGCGGCTGATGCCGTTCCTGATGCTGCCATGGACCTTGGCCTTCTTGGTGCTGAGCCAGGCCGACGGGCTTGGGCTCGCGGCGCTGGGACTCGCGGTCGCGGGGTTTGGCGGCGGCGTGCAGGCGGTGCTGCCGGGCGCGTTCTGGGCCGAGTTCTACGGCACCCGCCATATCGGCGCGATCAAGTCGGCGGCGGCGGCAGTGATGGTGCTCGGCACCGCGATCGGTCCGGGGGTGAGCGGCGTGCTGATCGATCGCGGCATCGATTTCCCGGACCAGATGTTCGGCATCGCCGCCTATCTCGGGCTGGCGGGCCTGCTGCTCGCGGTTGGCGTACGGCGTGCGGCGCGGCTGTTACCTAGCTCGGAGCCGCTGGTCCGCGCCGCCTAGCGGCTGCGGCGCAGATAGACGTAATAGGCCCCTTCGCCGCCATGGCGGATATGGGCGGGGGTGATCTGCAGCACCGCTTCGCGCAGCGGCGACAGGCCGAGCCACTGCGGTACCTGATGGCGCAGCACCCCGTGCCGCACCGGCATCGGCGCCTCGTAATCACGTACGCGCCCCTTGCCGGTGATCACCAGCACCAGCCGGCGGCCCATCGCTTGGCTCGACAGGATGAAGGCCACCAGCTCGGGATGCGCTTCCGACAGCGTCATGCCATGCAGGTCGAGCCGCGCCTCGGGCTTGAGCTTGCCACGGGTCATCCGGCCATGCGCCTTGGCATCCATCGCCACCGGGGCGGCGCGCAGCCGGTCCCGCAGGCCGGGCAGCAGATCGTCGGGGCGCTTCGGATCGGCCTTCTGACCGACCTGGAACCGGGGCAGGGGATCGAAGCGCTCGGACGGGGCGGTGTCCGGCGAGGCCGGTGCTTTCGGCGCGGAAGAGGATGGGCTCTCGGCGCCCAGCGCAGGCTTACCGCGCTTGTGCATCGGCGCCGCCTGACGCGCAACACTGTCCCACAACGCCCGTTCCTCGGGCGACAGATGCCTCGGTTTGCGCGCCATCAGGCCGGGTCGGCCAGCGTCTGCGGCAACATGTCCCAAGCGCGCTGGATCGGCAGCAGCACCACCATCCGGCCGGTATCGCGAGTCCGGCCCGCGCGCTTGCCCGCAAGCCGCCCGGTGCCGAAAAAGATGTCGGCGCGCTGAGCGCCCTTGATCGCCGATCCGGTGTCCTGCGCGATCATCAGTCTGCGAAACCGATCCTCGCCCTCGGTCTCGATCCAAACCGGCGCGCCGAGCGGCACAAAGGCCGGGTCCACTGCGATGCTGCGCAGCGGCGTGATCGAGCGGTTCATCGCACCAAGAGGGCCCCGCTCGGCCGGAACCTCGTTCACCTCGCGGAAGAACACGTAAGAACGGTTGGTCCAGAGCAGCTCCTTGCCATCCACCGGGTTGCGCCGCACCCAAGACCGTATCACGTCAGCCGAGACCTGGTGCGGCTCGTAGACGCCGCGCGCCACCAGCTCCTGGCCGATCGAGGAATAGGGCTGGCGATTGGCGGCGCCATAACCCAACCGGATCATCCGGCCATTGGGCAGACGCACCCGGCCCGACCCCTGGATCTGCAGAAAGAACAGGTCGACCGGGTCGACATAGGCGATCTCTAGGCCGCGGCCGCGAAGCGCGCCACTCTGATCGATCTCCTGCCGCGTCAGCCATGGCCCCTCCGAGGGCAGGTCGTCGGGGACGCGGTAGACCGGCGCGACATAGCGCCCGTCGGGCACCTCCGAGCCGCGCAGCTCGGGCTCGTAATAGCCGGTGAACAGCGCCTCGCGCCCATCCTCGATCTGCACCGGCAGGAAGAACAGCTCGAAGAAGCTCTTGGCATCCTCGGTCTCGTGACCCAGCGCGCAAAGCGCCTGCCAGTCGCGGTCGCGCAGATCGCCGCAGGTTTCGAGAAAGGTGTCGAGCGCGGCGCGGTGGTCGTCGGTGGCCCAGCCCCTGAGTTGGTCGAAGCCAAGAAGCTTCGGACTGGCCGCCGCGCCAAGCGGCAGCCCCAGGGCCAGCGCCAGTGCCGCCGCGAGCCGGGTCATTCCCCGGTTGCCACCAGTTTCCAGTTGGGATCTTCGCTGCCCATGACGCGACCGAAGGTCCAGACGTCGCGCTGGCGCTTGATCTCGGAGGTCGAGCCCTCGACGATCTCGCCCGCGGCGTTGCGCACCACGTAGGTCATCTCGCCGGTGAAGCGCACGGCGATCTCGCCCTCGCGGCTGGCGGCATCGAAGCTGGCCTCGCGGACCGCGATCTCGCCCAGGCCCACGAAGGTCGCCTCGACCTTGAGCCCCTCGCGCTCGCGCGCGGTGATCACCTCGGCGAAGGCTTCGTAGACGTCATCCGACAGGAACGGCCGCACGCTTTCGAGGTCGCCGTTCTCGAACGCCATCAGGATCATCTCGTAGGCGCCGCGCGCGCCTTGCAGGAATTCGCTGAGATTGAAGTTCGGATCCGCCGCCTTCATCGCGTAGAGCGCCTTGGCGGTGTCGCTGTTCTCGGGGACGTGATCGGTGATGTCGCGATCCGGCCCGCCCTCGATCACCTCGAATTCGGGGCGGTTGCGGCGCTTTTCGGCCTGCGCCGGAAGGCTTGGCTTTTCGAAGCCCTCCCGCGTTCCCAGCACGCCGCGCAGCCGCAGGATCAGGAAGATCGCGATGCCTGCGAGCACCAGAAGCTGGATGATGGGAGAGTTCATTCGGAGCCTCTTGTCAGCACGGACCTCGCACCGGGTCCATGTCGCACCTATGTAAGCCACGCAACCGTTCAAGTCCACCGACCCACCGGCGCGGATTGCCTTTGGGTACGGGGATGACAACACAGTTTCGGGAGACCGCCCATGTGGCTCTTCATCGCCTTCCTCGCCGTGCCGTTGATCGAGATCGGCCTGTTCATCCAAGTCGGCGGGCTGATCGGCTTGTGGCCGACGCTGCTGATCGTGGTGCTGACCGCGATTGCCGGTACCGCGCTGGTGCGCGGGCAGGGCATGCAGGCGATCGCGCGGCTCAAACGCTCGATGAACGAACTCTCCGACCCCTCGCGGCCGCTGGCGGACGGGGCAATGATCCTGTTCGCGGGCGCGCTCTTGCTGACGCCGGGTTTCTTCACCGATGCCTGCGGCTTCGCGCTGCTGGTGCCGGCGGTACGGAGCCGGGTGTTCAAGCTCTTGAAGGACAAGGTGAAGGTGGCGAGCTTCGAGATGGGACAGCAATCGCCGCGCCGGCCATATGATCCGCGCGGGCCGCAGGCACCGCGCGACACCGTGATCGACGGCGAATTCCAGGAGCTGGGCGAAGGCCGCGCGCCGACGCATCCATCGGGATGGACACGGCATTGAGGGGCGCCCCGGCGGCTGCTAGACAAAGGGCCAACAGTTACCGGAGGACCCAGTCATGACCGATACACCCGACGCTCCCGCCACCCCCGAGACCGAGGGGCAGGCGCCCCAGCAGCCCAAGGTGACGCAGCGCGTCGTGGCGCAGTACATCCGTGACATGTCCTTCGAGAACGCGCTGGCGCAGAAGGGCCTGACCGGCGACCTGCAGCCCGAGGTCTCGGTGCAGGTCAATCTCGACGCCCGCAAGCGCGGCGCCGAGGGCCAGTACGAGGTCATCACCAAGCTCAACATCACCTCGAAGGCCAAGGAATCCGGCGAGCCGCTGTTCCTGTTCGAGATCGAGTATGCCGGCGTCTTCCAGATCTCCGGCGTGCCGGACGAGCAGCTGCACCCCTATCTGTTGATCGAGTGCCCGCGCATCACCTTCCCCTATCTGCGTCGGATCGTCTCGGACGTGACCCGCGACGGCGGCTTCCCGCCGCTGAACCTCGAGCAGATCGACTTCCTGCAGCTCTACCGCAACGAGCTTCAGCGCCGCGCCCAGGCGCAGCAGGCCCAGAAGGCCTCCGAGGCCGAGCCGGGTCCGTCCGGCACCGCCTGAGGCCTAGCCGAACCTCTTCCAAAGCGCGTCGTCGCCCAGCTTGCCGATGAACTCGGCATGGGCGGCGGCCTCTTCCTCCGTCAGCCGCGCCGGCAACGGCACGGGACGGGGGCGCGGCCGCCAGTCGGCCTCGGCCTCGCCGGAACGGCCTTGCGTGACGTTCAACGCGAAATCGGGCTGCCGCCCGCCGATCAGCTCCAGATAGACCTCGGCCAGGATCTCGCTGTCGAGCAGCGCGCCGTGCAGCGTGCGCGACGAGTTGTCGATGCCGAAGCGGCGGCACAGCGCATCGAGCGAGGCGGGGGAGCCCGGGAACCGCTTGCGCGCGATGGCCAGCGTGTCGAGCGCGCGATCCATCGGGATCTTCGGCATCTTCACCCATGACAGCTCGGCATTGAGGAATTTCATGTCGAAGGCGGCGTTGTGGATCACTAACCGCGCATCGCCGATGAAATCGACGAAATCCTGCGCGATGGCGGCGAAGACCGGCTTGTCGCGCAGAAACTCGTCGCCCAGCCCATGCACCTCGAAGGCGCCTTGCGGCATCGAACGTTCGGGATTGATGTATTGGTGGTAGGTGCGACCCGTGGGCATGTGATTAAGCAGTTCGACCGCGCCGATCTCGACGATGCGATCGCCCTCGGCGGGCTCGAAACCGGTGGTTTCCGTGTCGAGAACGATCTCACGCATCGCGCATCTGCCTCCTGATCTGGGCGATCACCTCGCGCACGCCCTGCCGGGCGGCCTCGAGGCTCGTCGTCTCGATCAGGTAATCGGCCTTGGCGCGTTTCTCAACATCCGGCATCTGTCGCCCGAGGATCGCCTCGAACTGTGGCCGGGTCATGCCGGGCCGGGCGAGGACGCGCGCGGCCTGGGTTTCGGCCGGGGCGCTGACCACCACCACCGCGTCCATCTCGGCCGCGCCGCCGGTCTCGTAGAGGAGCGGCACGTCGAGCACGACGATATCAGCCGATTGCGCGGCGACGAAAGCCTCGCGGTCGGCTTGGACCAGCGGATGGACGATTGCCTCGATGCGGGGCAGGGCCTCGGGATCGGCGGCGATGATCTCCTTGAGCGCGGGGCGCGAGACCGCGCCATCTATCACCGCAGCGGGAAAGGCCGCCTCTATCGGCGCCACCGCGGCACCGCCGCGACCATAGAGCCGGTGCACCGCCGCATCCGCATCCCAGACCGGCAGGCCCTCATCGGCGAACATCCGTGCCGTGGTGGATTTGCCCATGCCGATCGAACCGGTGAGGCCGAGCCGGAAGCTCATGCCAGCACCGCCGCCCGCGTTGCCTCCGTCACCTGCGGCGTTGCGCCGAACCAACGCTCGAAGCCCGGCACCGCCTGGTGCAGCAGCATGCCCAGACCATCGACCGTGCGGCAGCCCCGCGCCCGCGCCGCGAGAAGCATCGGCGTGTCGAGCGGCGTGTAGACCAGATCGGTCACCAGCGCCGAGCCGGGCAGGGCGGAGAGGTCGAGATCGAAAGGATCGGCGCCCTCCATGCCCAGCGAGGTGGTGTTCACGACGGTCGCCGCGCCGTCGAGCGCGGGAGCCACCTCGGCCCAGTCGATCACGCGGATCTTCGGGCCGAAGGCCTCGGCCAGCGCCTCGGCGCGGGCCCGGGTGCGGTTGGCGAGACGGATTTCGGGCACGTTCGCTTCGATCAGCGCGTCCAGGACCGCCCGCGCCGCGCCGCCCGCACCGAGCACCACCGCCGGCCCGTCAGCAGGCCGCCAGTCCGGCGCGCCCTGGCGCAGGTTCTCGACGAAGCCGTAGCCGTCGGTGTTGTCGGCGTGGATGCCATCGTCCCGAAAACTCAATGTGTTAGCTGCGCCGATCCGCGCCGCGCGGGCGCTGACATGATCGGCCACCTGCAACGCCGCGTGCTTGTGCGGCAAGGTTACGTTGGTGCCGCGAAACCCCATGCGGGGCAGGGTGCGCACGACCTGCTCGAAATCCTCCGGCTCCACATGCATGGGCACGTAATGCCCGGCGATGCCGAGATCCGCGAGCCAGTGCGCGAAGAGCCGCGGCGAGCGGGAATGTGCGATCGGGGCGCCGATGACGCCGGCCAGCGGAATGCGATGCGCGCTCATCGTTGCAGATCTCCCCTCAGCACCAGCCAGTTGATCAGCTCCACCAACGGCAGGCCGAGCACCGTGAAATAATCGCCCATCACTCGCACGAAAAGGCGCACGCCCTCTTCCTCGAGCTTGTAGCCGCCTACCGAGTGGCGGATCGATTCCCAGTTGCGGTCGACGTAATCGCGCAGATACGTCTCGGAGCATTTCGCCATGTCGAGCCGGACCACGCCGACATGGCGCCAGATCGGCTCACCGTCGCGGCAGATCACCGCCGCCGAAAGTAGCTGGTGGGTGCGGCCCGAAAGCCGAGTGAGCTGGTCGAGCGCCTCTTCGCGGCTTTCGGGCTTGGAAAAGATCTCGCCGCCGAGCGCCAACACCTGATCGCAGCCCAGAACCAGGGCGCCGGGATTGCGATTCGAGACCTTCAGCGCCTTCATCTCGGCCAGCTTGTCGGCAAGATCGCGCGGCGGCGCGCCTTCGGCCAGTAGCGCGGCCTTCAACGCCGCCTCGTCGATACGCGGCTTCTCGATCTCGAACGGGATCGCGGCCCCTTTGAGGAGGCTGGCACGGATCTCGGATCCGGAGGCGAGGATGAGGGTCTGGATCATGGCAGCCTGTGGACGACTCTAGGGAGGAATCGGGATCGAATCATGAGCACGACTCGGTGGAAGGTTGTGACCCCTCCCGCGACTCGGGACAAGCGGGGTGAGTCGTCTCCGCGACTCAGCGACTTATCCACGGGGGACGAGCATAAGCCCGGCATTGGGGATCGTTGTGGGCAAATGGCGGAGTCAAGATCGCGACTCGGGCGTGACATATGGCAAGCTGAAAATTTAAATCATTTACTTTCAGTACGTTGACCGATGTAGCCGAGTCGTTCCAATGGCCTCGACTGCAAGCCCAGCCTGTGGACGACTCTGAGGATATGCCGTCAACGGCCGCTTATCCACGGCCCTACTACCCTCTTCATCTTTTCTTTTATCCTTATTCATTTGAGAAGGAGTTGGTCTGAGAGAGGGACCGAGATGACCGACTTCGCCGCCTACGCCTATCCGTGGATAAAGACGGGACACATCCTGTCCTTCGTGGCGTGGATGGCGGGCATGTTCTACCTGCCCCGGCTCTTCGTGTACCACGCGGAGCGGGCAGAGAGCGGCTCGCAGCTCGACGAGACCTTCCAGATCATGGAGATGAAGCTGCTGAAGCTGATCATGGGGCCAGCGATGATTTCGACCTGGCTCTTCGGGCTGCTGCTGATCTCCTTCGGCGTCGTCGACTGGTCCGAGCCGTGGCCCTGGATCAAGGCGGCCGCGGTGCTGGCGATGACCGGGATGCATGGCTGGCTGTCGAAGCGGCGCAAGGAGTTCGCCGCTGGCACCAACAGCCGAAGCGGCAGGCAATACCGCATCGCCAACGAGGTGCCGACGTTGCTCCTGCTGGTGATCGTGGTGGCGGTGGTGGTGCGCCCGTTCTGAGGCATCCCGCTGCGCGGCGTTGACGTACGACTTATCCACGCCTAAGACTGCTCCCGCTTGCCCGTCCGGGCAAAGCGATTCCATTTTCACGACCGACAAGAGCGGCCCGCGGGCTGCCACAGGACCGTTTCCCATGTCCCAGGACCGCCTGAACCTCGCCGATCTCAAGGCGCAGAGCCCGAAGGATCTTCTCTCGCTGGCCGAAGAGCTGGAGATCGAGAACGCTTCGACCATGCGCAAGGGCGACATGATGTTCGCCATCCTTAAAGAGCGCGCCGAGGAGGACTGGGTCATCGGCGGCGACGGCGTCCTCGAGGTGCTGCAGGACGGCTTCGGCTTCCTGCGCAGCCCCGAGGCCAATTATCTGCCGGGTCCCGATGACATCTACGTCTCGCCCGACATGATCCGCCAGTTTTCCCTGCGCACCGGTGACACGGTCGAGGGCGTGATCCAGGAGCCGAACGAGAACGAGCGTTACTTCGCTCTGGTCAGCGTCGAGAAGATCAACTTCGAGGATCCCGACCGCGCCCGCCACAAGGTGGCCTTCGACAACCTCACCCCGCTCTATCCCGATGAGCGGCTGAAGATGGAAGTCGAGGAGGAGGCCGCGACCAAGGATCGTTCGGCCCGGATCATCGATCTGGTGGCGCCGATCGGCAAAGGCCAGCGTTCGCTCATCGTGGCGCCGCCGCGCACCGGCAAGACGGTGCTCCTGCAGAACATCGCCCACTCGATCGAGAAGAACCATCCCGAGTGCTATCTCATCGTGCTGCTGATCGACGAGCGGCCCGAGGAAGTCACCGACATGCAGCGCTCGGTCAAGGGCGAGGTCGTCTCCTCGACCTTCGACGAGCCCGCGACGCGGCACGTGGCCGTGTCCGAGATGGTGATCGAGAAGGCCAAGCGCCTGGTCGAGCACAAGCGCGACGTGGTCATCCTGCTGGATTCGATCACCCGTCTGGGCCGTGCCTTCAACACCACGGTTCCGTCCTCGGGCAAGGTGTTGACCGGCGGTGTCGACGCCAACGCGCTGCAGCGGCCCAAGCGGTTCTTCGGCGCGGCGCGCAACATCGAAGAGGGCGGCTCGCTCACCATCATCGCGACCGCGCTGATCGACACCGGCAGCCGCATGGACGAGGTGATCTTCGAAGAGTTCAAGGGCACCGGCAACTCCGAGATCGTGCTCGATCGCAAGGTGGCCGACAAGCGCGTCTTCCCGGCGATGGACATCCTCAAATCCGGCACCCGCAAGGAAGATCTGCTGGTCGAGAAGATCGATCTCCAGAAGACCTATGTGCTGCGCCGCATCCTGAACCCGATGGGAACCACCGACGCGATCGAGTTCCTGATCTCGAAGCTGAAGCAGACCAAGACCAACTCGGACTTCTTCGACTCCATGAACACCTGACGCGGCACGCGCGAGGACTTCTCCATGGACACGATCTATGCCTTGGCCACGGCGCGCGGGCGCGCCGGGGTCGCCGTCGTTCGCATTTCTGGCCCATCGGCGCGCCTCGCGGCCGAACGAATGGCGGGTGCGCTGCCGAAGCATGGGCGCGGCCTGAGAACGCTGCGTGACGGGGAAGGGGAGGCGCTCGACGAGGCGCTGGTACTGACCTTTGCCGAGGGGCGCAGCTTCACAGGGGCTGAGGTGGTCGAACTGCATCTTCATGGCAGCCGCGCGGTGATCAACGCCGTTCTGACGCGCCTGTCCGAGATGCCAGGGCTACGTCTGGCGGAAGCAGGTGAATTCACACGGCAGGCGCTCGAGAATGGGCGTCTCGACCTGTCGCAGGTCGAAGGCCTGGCCGATCTCATCGATGCGGAAACTGAAGCGCAGCGGCGACAAGCGATGCGCAGCATGGCCGGCGGCCTCGGCGAGAAGGCGGACCTGTGGAAGCGGGATCTGCTCCGCGCGATGGCGCTCCTCGAGGCGGTGATCGATTTCGCGGAAGAAGACGTGCCTGTCGATGTCACGCCTGAGGTGATCGAGTTGCTCGATCGCTGCGAGACGGCGATGCGCCGGGAGATGGAGGGTGTCGGTGCCGCCGAACGAATCCGCGAAGGGTTCGAGGTGGCGATCATCGGCGCACCGAACATGGGAAAGTCTACACTTCTCAATTACTTGGCCGGGCGCGACGCGGCGATCATCTCGGATGTGCCGGGCACCACGCGCGACGTGATCGAGGTCCGGATGGAGCTTCGTGGCCTGCCGGTCACGCTACTTGATACGGCTGGGTTGCGCGATTCCGACGATGAGGTTGAGGCCATTGGGATCGCACGGGCGCGAAGCCGTGCAGCGAGCGCCGATCTGCGGCTGCATCTCGTGGTGCCGGAAGATTATGATCACGGTTTTTCCGGTCCGGACGACATTGTGCGGATTGGGCGCGCCGATCTACAAGCGGATCCGCGACTAGGCATCTCCGGTAAAACCGGCGCCGGTGTCTCCGAACTGCTTGATGAAATCGCCGGCCGCCTGTCGGAAAGGACACTCGGTGCCGGGGTCGCGATCAGGGAACGGCATCGCTTGGCTCTGCGTGATGGCATCGAACACATTAACCACTGCCGAGACATCCTGCCGGAGGGAACCATGAGCCTCGACCTGGCGGCGGAAGAACTCCGGCTTGCCGTCAGGGCGCTTGACAGCCTCGTCGGTCGGGTCGATGTGGAGGACATCCTCGGGGAGATTTTCTCTAGCTTCTGTATCGGGAAATAGGAGTTGTTTCACGTGAAACAGAAATCCTACGACATCGTGGTGGTCGGTGGCGGTCATGCCGGCGTCGAAGCTGCAGCCATTGCAAGCCGCATGGGTGCGAAGACGGCGCTGGTGACGATGAAGATTGCCACGATCGGCGCAATGTCCTGCAATCCCGCCATCGGTGGCTTGGGCAAGGGGCATCTCGTTCGAGAAGTGGATGCTCTCGACGGTCTGATGGGGCGAGTGGCGGATGCTTCGGGCATCCAGTTCCGCCTTTTGAACCGGCGCAAGGGCCCCGCCGTCCAAGGCCCGAGATTGCAGGCAGACCGAGAAATCTATCGCAGCCGCATGCAGGAGGAGTTGCGCGCAATCGCGGATCTCGAACTCGTTGAAGGAGAGGTCTACGATCTGGTCGAGCGCGGCGGTCGGATCTGCGGCGTCGATCTGGCCGATCGCACGCGTCTCGACGCTCGGAGCGTCATTCTCACCACCGGAACCTTCCTGCGCGGCGTTCTGCATTTCGGCGCGGAGACGCGGCCGGGGGGTCGGGTAGGGGACGAAGCCTCGACCCGTCTCGCGGAACGCATCGACAGCTTCGGATTGCAGATGGGCCGACTCAAGACCGGCACACCAGCGCGGTTGGACGGAAAGACGATCGACTGGGCGCGCTTGGAAATGCAGCCGGGTGACGATGATCCGGTGATGCTGTCCTTCCTGAACAAGCGTCCCGAAGCAAGGCAGATTTCCTGCGGCATCACCCACACCAACCCGGCTGCACATGAGGTGATCCGCGCAAATCTTTCGAAATCGGCAATGCATAGCGGCAATATCAGCGGCACCGGTCCGCGCTATTGTCCTTCAATCGAAGACAAGGTCGTTCGATTTGCCGAGAAAGAGAGCCATCAGGTTTTCCTCGAACCCGAAGGGCTGAACACCGATACGGTCTATCCAAATGGCATCTCGACCTCGCTACCGCTTGATGTCCAGGAAAACTTCATCCGCGCGATGGTAGGGCTTGAGAACGTCCGTATTGAGCAGCCCGGTTACGCCATCGAGTATGACTACATCGATCCGAGAGCGCTCACGCGCGGGCTGGAGCTGAAGGACGTCCCGGGCCTGTACCTTGCGGGGCAGATCAACGGTACGACGGGCTATGAGGAAGCAGCCGCCCAAGGCTGCGCTGCTGGTCTGGCAGCAGCTTCTGAGGCCTTGGATCGTACCCCGCCAGAGTTCAGCCGGACGTCCAGCTATATCGGCGTAATGATCGACGATCTCGTTACGCGGGGCGTTACCGAGCCCTATCGCATGTTCACTTCACGGGCAGAGTTCCGGCTGTCGCTTCGCGCGGACAATGCTGATCAGCGGCTGACGCCTATGGGGCACGCTTCGGGTTGCGTTGGCGAGGCGCGCTGGGAGCAGTTCTCGGCCAAGATGAACCGGCTCGAAATCGCGCGTTTGAGACTCGCGGAAATGAGTTTTGCGCCGCGGGATCTTGCCTCGCAAGGGGCAAATCTCAACCCGGATCGCCCGAGGAAGGACGGTATCGAAGCCCTAAGCATCGCCGATGTCGATTTCGAAATGCTGTGCGCTATCGAACCTGAACTCGCTGAAATCGACACTGAGACTGCGGTTCAGCTGAAGAATGATGCAATCTACAGTGCTTACGCGCAGAGGCAGGATCGCGACGCTGAATCCATCCGGCGCGATGAAGCACGTCGTCTTCCAATCGATCTCGATTATGCGAGCTTGCCTGGTCTCTCGAACGAGTTGCGGCAGAAACTCGAGGTGGCGCGGCCCCGGTCGGTAGGCGAAGCGGGCAAGATCGAAGGAATGACTGCGGCCGGGATGCTCTTGCTGATCAACGCCAGCCGCAGAGCGGCCGCATGAGCGAAAGCGTTCTTCAGGATTTGGGTGTTTCACGTGAAACACGAGAGCGTCTGATCGCTTACGCGGCACTCGTCCGCAAATGGTCGCCGGCGATCAATCTGGTCTCCAAATCCGACCTCGAACAGGTGGAAACTCGGCATATCGCCGACTCCCTACAACTCGCAGAGTTCATACCGAGTACGCGCGGCCCTTGGGCAGATTTGGGATCGGGTGGCGGATTTCCTGGAATCGTGGTCGCCATAATGGCTGCCGAGCAGGAGACCGGTCTCGACCTGCATTTGGTCGAAAGCGACCAACGGAAAGCAGCATTTCTGCGGACTGCGGGGAGGGAACTAGGTCTTTCCCTGACCGTCCACTGCACGCGGGTCGAGCAGCTCGCTCCTTTGGAGGCGAAAACAATCAGTGCGCGTGCCTTGGCTCCCCTAACAGATCTTCTGTCCTACGCGCATCTGCATCTTGCGCCGGGCGGACGATGCGTGTTCCTGAAGGGACAGAGCTACGAAGCCGAGATCGACGAAGCTCGTAGGACTTGGCATTTCGACATCGATACCCGACAGAGTGTTACCGACCCCGCAGCCCGTATCCTGCTCGTGAGCAACCTGACCCATGCCTGAGACCTGTCGTATCATCGCCCTTGCCAACCAAAAGGGCGGGGTCGGGAAAACCACCACGGCGATCAACCTCGGAGCGGCCCTTGCCAAGGCCGGGCGCCGGGTCCTGCTGATCGACATGGACCCCCAGGGCAACGCCTCGACGGGTCTCGGCCTCGCCGCCGGCGATCGTCGATCCACTACCTATGACCTGCTTCTGGGTCAGGATCCCGCATCGGAAGGGATACATGGGACGCAGGTTTATGGGCTGGATATCATCCCGGCGACGACCGATCTGAGCTCCGCCGATGTCGAGCTGATGGCCTCGGGTGGCCGCAGTCGCATGCTGCAGCGCCGCTTGGCCGAGCTTATCGCCGACCGGGGCGATTATGATTACATTCTGATCGATTGCCCACCGGCGCTGAACCTTCTCACGATCAACGCGATGGTGGCCGCTGGCTCGATGATCGTGCCCTTGCAGAGCGAGTTCTTCGCGCTCGAAGGCCTTTCGCAGCTCATGCTGACATTGCGCGAAGTGCGCAGCACCGCCAACGAAGCCCTGCGGATCGAGGGTATCGTCCTGACCATGTATGATCGCCGCAATAACCTGTCCCAACAGGTCGAAGCCGACGCGCGGGGCACCTTGGGCGATCTTGTGTTCAAGACGGTGATCCCGCGCAATGTGCGGTTGAGCGAAGCGCCGTCCCATGCCATGCCGGTTCTCGATTACGATCCCGCCTGCGCGGGCACCAAGGCCTATCTGGATCTGGCCGCAGAAGTCATTGAACGGGAGGGATGAGAGCGGATATGGCCGAAAAGCAGAAGACGCGCGGTCTCGGGCGGGGGCTTTCCGCCCTCATGGCCGATGTGACCCAGGATCAGACCACCGCAGAACAGGCAAGGCGTCCCGACATGATGGTTCCGATCGAAAAGATCCGTCCCAATCCGGACCAGCCACGGCGACATTTCGACGAAACGGCGCTTGAGGAACTCGCATCCTCGATCCGCGAAAAGGGCGTGATCCAGCCGCTGATCGTGCGCCGCGATCCCAATCGCGACGGCTATTTCGAGATCGTCGCCGGCGAACGCCGCTGGCGCGCCTCGCAGATCGCGAAACTGCACGAACTCCCGGTGTTGATCCGCGAATACAGCGACACCGAGGTTCTCGAAGTCGCGATCATTGAAAACATCCAGCGCGCCGATCTCAATGCGATCGACGAAGCCGCCGGCTATCGGCAGTTGATGGACCGGTTCGGCCATACGCAAGAGCAGCTGGCCAGCGCGCTCGGCAAGAGCCGAAGCCATATCGCGAACCTGATGCGGCTCCTGTCGCTCCCCGCGGATGTGCAGGAAATGCTGACAACTGGCCAGCTGACCGCTGGCCATGCACGTACCTTGGTCGGCAACGAACATGCCTCCAGTCTGGCGCGTCAGATCCTGCTCAAGGGCATGTCGGTGCGTGACGCTGAATCGCTGGTTCGCAAACCCGGCAAGGCGCCGACGCCGAAGGCCGCGCGTAAGCCGAGCAAGGATGCTGATACGCTCCAGATCGAAAGCGAGCTTTCCGCGACGCTGAAAATGCCGGTGAGCATCGATCATGATGGCCAAGGGGAGGGCGGCCGTATCTCGATGCGCTATCGCGATCTGGAGCAGCTCGACGACATCCTTCGCGTCCTTTCGGGGAACTGAGCGCTCCTAGGCCAGCAATTCCCGCAACACGCCGTTCAGGATCGGTCGGCCCGCCTCTGTAGCGATGAGCCGGTCCTGAACGCGGTTCAAGAAACCCAATTCCGTTAGTGCCTCCACGCGTCGGTCGAAATCTTCGGAGAGAAGATCGACTTTTTCCGGAAGCTGCACGCCTTCCGCCAATCGCAGCCCCATCATCAAGCGTTCTTCCACGCCTTCGAGGGGCGAAAGCCGAACACGCTCGATCTCGCCCCCACGGCCACTTTCGACTTGGGAAAGCCAGGCTCCCGGCGCTTTCGGCGCTTCGGTGGCATAACGGATCCCGTCGAATTCCAGTCGACCATGCGCACCCGGACCGATGCCGATCCAGTCGCCCGAGCGCCAATAGACGAGGTTGTGCCGGCTTTCCGCGTCGGGGACCGCATGGTTCGAAATCTCATAGGCCGGGAGGCCTGCTTCGGTCGTCAACGTCTGGGTGATCTCGTACATCTCCGCCGAACGATCTTCGTCCGGCAGACCGCGAAGCCCGCCCCGTGCCAGACGGTCGCCAAAGGCCGTGCCTTCCTCGACCGTGAGTTGGTAGAGCGAGAGATGATCGGCGCAAAGCTCCATGGCCCGCCGCAACTCGCTTTCCCAAGCCTCGGGACTTTGGTCCTGCCGCGCATAGATCAGGTCGAAGCTGATCCGGTCGAAGGCATTGCGCGCAATGTCGAAGGCCCGAAGCCCCTCATCGACACTATGCAAGCGTCCTAGCCGCCGCAGATCCATGTCGTTCAGGGCCTGCATTCCCATTGAGACGCGGTTGACCCCGGCTTGGCGATATCCGGTGAACCGATCCGCCTCGATCGAGGTCGGGTTGGCTTCCAAGGTCACTTCGAAATCGTTGCGCAACCGCCAATGCCGCGAAATCCGATCAAGTATCGTGCCAACGATGCGCGGCTCCATCAGGCTTGGCGTACCGCCACCGAAAAAGACCGAGCCGAGAATTCGATCGCCGGTCTCCTCGGCCAAGCGGTCGAGTTCCAGAAGATAGGCCGCAGCCCATCGATCTTGGTCGATCCGCTGCGCGACGTGGCTGTTGAAGTCGCAATAGGGGCATTTGGCCTGGCAGAAAGGCCAGTGCAAATAGAGACCGAACCCGCCTCTCTGCCAGTTTTCGACCCTATTCTCCAAGGCAGGCTCGCAGCTTCTCGACGGCTTGGGCCCGGTGGCTCATGGCGTTCTTGGCCGAGGCATCCATCTCGGCAAAGGTGATGTCATGCCCGTCCGGCATGAATATCGGGTCGTAGCCGTGGCCCCGCGCCCCGCGCATCGGCCACACGACCTGTCCTTCGGCGAAGCCCTCGAAGACCTCTTCATGCCCATCGGGCCAGCACAGCACCAGCGTGCAGCAGAACCGGGCGCGATGCGGGGCAGGGCGGCCGCTGGCCTCGAGCTCGCGATGGACACGCTCCATCGCGATGTCGAAATCGCGGCCATTCCCGGTCTCGGCCCAATCCGCGGTATGCACCCCGGGACGACCGTCGAGGTCGAAGACCTCGAGGCCGCTGTCATCGGCCAGGGCCGGAATGCCCGTGGCGGCCACGGCGGCGCGGGCCTTGATCCGGGCATTGCCGACGAAGCTGTGTTCGGTCTCCTCGGGTTCGGGCAGGCCGTGATCGCCATTGCCGGTCACGGTCACCCCCAGCGGCGCGAGCAGGGCGCGGAATTCCTCCAGCTTGCCGGCATTGTGTGTCGCCACGACGAGCGATTTCTCGGTGAAGCGCCGCATCAGGCGGTCGCCTGCAATTGCGCTCGGGCCAGCTCGGCGCAGCCTGATTCGGCAAGATCCAGAAGCTGGGTCATCTGCTCGCGCGAGAAGGTCGAGCCCTCGGCCGACATCTGCACCTCGATCAGCTTTGACCCGATCATGACG
The DNA here is from genome assembly GCF_900172345.1 of Limimaricola soesokkakensis. Classification (GTDB taxonomy): domain Bacteria; phylum Pseudomonadota; class Alphaproteobacteria; order Rhodobacterales; family Rhodobacteraceae; genus Limimaricola; species Limimaricola soesokkakensis. The sequence continues at coordinate 280,793 of NZ_FWFY01000002.1, read as the reverse complement.
AAGTTGCCGTCGACACCGGCCTCGCTGTCCTCGGGATAATCGAGATCGAGCACCGGCTGCCCGGCATAGAGGCCGCAGCTGATCGCCGAAACCGGATCGCCTAGCGGGTCGGACTTCACCAGCCCGGCGCTCATCAGCTTCTGCACCGCGAGCTTCATCGCGACCCAACCGCCGGTGATCGAGGCGCAGCGCGTGCCGCCATCGGCTTGGATCACGTCGCAATCGATGGTGATCTGCCGCTCGCCGAGCGCATGGAAATCGACCCCGGCGCGCAGGCTGCGGCCGATCAGGCGCTGGATTTCCTGGGTGCGGCCCGATTGCTTGTCCTTGGCCTCACGACGCATCCGGCTGTTCGTGGCGCGTGGCAGCATGCCGTATTCGGCGGTGACCCAGCCCTGGCCGGAATTACGCTTGAACGGCGGGACCCGCTCTTCGACCGTGGCGGTGCAGATCACCTGGGTATCCCCCATACGGATCAGGCAGGAGCCTTCCGCATGGCGGTTAAAGCCCGTTTCGATCTCGACGGCGCGCAGCGCGTCGGGGGTCCGGCCGGAGGGGCGCATGGTCTCATCCTTTCATATGTCGGGCTTGCGCATACGCCTTGCAGGCCACAAATCCAAGGCCGGCATGGGGCCGCATTGACCTCCTGCCGGTGCCGCCCTTAATGTGCCGTGCCCCCAGACAGGACCCAAACCCGCGATGCCAGACAGATCGCCCCGAATCGAGGATATGAACGACCGCTCCCGCGAGGTGTTCCGCCGCGTGGTCGAGGGTTATCTCGAAACCGGTGCCCCGGTCGGATCGCGCACGCTGACCCGGCACATGTCGGAAAAGGTCTCGGCCGCCACCATTCGCAACACGATGCAGGATCTCGAACATCTGGGCCTGCTCGGTAGCCCGCATGTCAGCGCCGGGCGGATTCCCACCCAGACGGGCCTGCGGATGTTCGTCGACGGGCTTCTCGAGGTCGGCGATCTCGATGGCGAGGACCGCCGCCGCATCGACCAGTCGATGCAGGAGGCCGATGGCGACGTGACCACGCTGCTCGACCGGGTCGGACACGCGCTCTCGGGGATCACCCATGGCGCGTCGCTGGTGCTGACGCCCAAGCACGAGGCGCCGATCAAGCATGTCGAATTCGTCTCGCTTTCGCCCGATCGGGCGCTGGTGGTGCTGGTCTTCGCCGATGGCCATGTCGAGAACCGCATCTTCACCCCGCCTGCCGGTCAGACGCCCTCCTCGATGCGCGAGGCGGCGAATTTCCTCAACGCCATCGCCGGCGGTCACACGCTGCGCGAACTGGCGGGCGTGATCTCGCGCGAGATCGCGGCCCGGCGGCAGGAGATCGATCGGCTCGCCGCGGATCTCGTCGAATCGGGCCTCGCCACATGGGTCAATCCGGGCGAGCAGGGCGAGCGCCTGATCGTGCGCGGTCGCGGAAATCTGCTCGGCGGCCCGGGCGAGGAGGCGGATCTCGACCGGATCCGCTCGCTGTTCGACGATCTCGAACGCAAGCGTGACATCGCGCAGTTCCTTGACCTTGCCGAAGAAGGTGACGGGGTGCGGATTTTCATCGGCTCCGAGAACAAGCTTTTCTCACTTTCGGGTTCCTCTCTGGTGGTTTCTCCTTATATGAACGCCGACCGTAAGATCATCGGCGCCGTGGGCGTCATCGGGCCGACCCGTCTCAATTACGGGCGGATCGTGCCCATCGTGGACTACACAGCACAGCTGGTCGGGCGCCTCGTCTCCGACCGCTCCTGAAGGGAAAGACGACAGATGGCAGAGCAAGACGAACCGCGCAGCCTCGACGAGCTGGCCGCAGAGGTGGACGAGAACGGCGAGGTGAGCGCCGAGGCCGCCGAGGGCTCGGACGATCTCGAGATCCTCAAGCGCGAGCGCGACGAGATCCGCGACCGTTTCATCCGCGCGCTGGCCGATGCCGAGAACACCCGCAAGCGGGCGGAGCGCGATCGCCGCGAGGCCGAGAATTACGGCGGCTCCAAGCTCGCGCGCGACCTGCTGCCGGTGCATGACAACCTCTCCCGCGCCCTCGACGCCATTGCCGAGGATCAGCGCGAGGCGCAAAAGGCGCTGATCGAGGGGATCGAGCTGACGATGCGCGAGCTACTGAGCGTCTTCAAGAAGCACGGCATCCACCCGATCGACCCGAAGGTGGGCGACAAGTTCGATCCGCAGATGCATCAGGCGATGTTCGAGGCGCCGGTGCCCGGCACCAAGGCGGGCGAGATCATCCAGGTGGCGGCACAGGGCTTCCTGCTGCATGACCGGTTGCTGCGCCCGGCGCAGGTCGGCGTGTCTTCCTTCAAGGAAAGCTGAAAGTTTCTCGGAACTTGTCCTCGCAGCATGCGTTGGAGGGCAAGTTCGATTTGAAACGTGATCGAAGGCGTGGCCTATGGCCGCGCCTTTCTTTTTTCAGCGGTCCCGCGACGCGGGCAGCAGCCCGTGCAACTCGTAGACCAGTTCGAGCGCGGCACGCGGCGTCAGCTCGTCGGGATGCAGCTCGCGCAGCCGCGCTTCCACCGCCGAGACCGCCGGCGCGGCGGGTTCCGGCGCGGCGCTCACGGCGGCAAAGAGCGGCAGGTCGTCTATCAGCGCCTGCCGCCGTCCGCCGCCCTCGCGCTCGCCCTGCTCAAGCGCCTGCAGCACCACCCGCGCCCGATCGACCACCGTCGCCGGAAGCCCCGCAAGCCGCGCCACCTGCACGCCGTAGCTGCGATCGGCGCTGCCGCGTCGCACCTCGTGCAGGAAGATCACCTCGCCCTGCCATTCGCGCACTGCGACGGTCGCGGTCGCCACGCCGTCGAGCTTGGCCGCGAGCTGAGTCATCTCGTGGTAATGGGTGGCGAAGATGCCGCGGCAGCGGTTCACGTCATGCAAGTGTTCCAGAACCGCCCATGCGATCGACAGCCCGTCATAGGTGGCAGTGCCGCGCCCGATCTCGTCGAGGATGACCAAGGCGCGGTCATCGGCCTGGTTCAGGATCGCTGCCGTCTCGACCATCTCGACCATGAAGGTGGAGCGGCCGCGCGCCAGATCGTCCGAGGCGCCGACGCGGCTGAAGATCTGGCTGACCAGACCGATATGGGCCGAAGCCGCGGGTACGTAGCTGCCGATCTGCGCCAGCACTGCGATCAACGCGTTCTGCCGCAGGAAGGTCGATTTACCCGCCATGTTCGGACCTGTCAGCAGCCAAAGCGGCGCATCGCCGAGATCGCAGTCATTGCCGACAAAGGTTTCTCCGGCGCGGCGCAGCGCCTGCTCGACCACCGGGTGGCGGCCGGATTCCACGTGAAACGCGCGGCTGTCATCGAGCTGCGGGCGGCACCAATCCGCGCCGCGCGCCAGATCGGCAAGACCGGCCGCGAGATCGATCTCGGACAGCGCCCGGGCCAGCTGCCCGAGCGGCGCGGCATGGTCGAGAATGGCCGATTTCAGCCTATCATAGACCCGTTTTTCAAGCTCGAGCGCGTGTCCGCCCGCATTCAGTATGCGGGTTTCGATCTCGTTGAGCTCCACGGTCGTGAACCGCACCTGGTTCGCCGTGGTCTGGCGATGGATGAACCGCTCGGAAAGCGGCGGCGCCAGCATCTTCGCGGCATGGGTGGCGGTGGTCTCGATGAAATAGCCCAGCACGTTGTTATGCTTGATCTTCAGGCTCTGAACACCGGTTTCGGCGGCATATTCGGCCTGCATCGCGGCGATCACCCCGCGCCCCTCATCGCGCAGCCGCCGTGCCGCGTCGAGATCGGCGTCATAGCCCGCGGCGACGAAGCCACCATCGCGCGCCAGAAGCGGCGGCTCGGCTACCAGCGCCTCGTCGAGCAGCGCATGCAGCGTCTCCTGACCCCTCAGGCTGCGCATCGCCTCGGCCAGCGGTCCGGGCAGATCGCCGCCCTCGGCCAAGGCGGCGATCTGGTCTGCGACGTCGAGCGTGGCGCGGATCGCCGCCATGTCGCGTGGACCGCCCCGGTCGAGCGCGAGCCGCGACAGCGCCCGGTCGAGATCATGGGCGCCGCGCAGCGCTTCGCGCAGATCGCCGCGCAGCCGGTCCTCCTCGACCAGATGCGCCACCGCCTGCTGCCTCGCCGTGATGGTGTCGAGATTGCAGGAGGGCGAGGCCACCCGCCGCTCCAGCAGCCGGGCCCCGCCCGCCGTCACCGTGCGGTCGATCGCATGCAGGAGCGAGCCTTCGCGTCCGCCTTGCATCGCATGGGTCAGCTCCAGCGACCGGCGCGTCGCTGCATCGATCCGCATCGCCGACATCCGCGCCTCCTGATGCGGCGGGCGCAGCAGCGGCAGGTTCCCCTTCTGGGTCAGCTCCAGATATTCGACCAAGGCCGACATCGCCGAGATCTCGGCACGCGAAAACGATCCGAAGGCATCGAGCGAGGCGACCTTCCACAGGCGTGCCAGCCGCGCTGCGCCGCCGGCGCTGTCGAACGCCCCTCGGTGCAGCGGCGTCACCGCCAGATCGAAGCCCGATGTGACCTCCGACAGGCTCTGTTCGAGGCTTTCGTCGACCAAGAGCTCGCGTGGGGTCAGCCGCGCCAGCTCCGGGCCCAGCGCCAGCCGGTCGCAGCCCAACACCGAGATCGCACCGGTCGAAATGTCGACCCATGCCAGGGCGCAGTCGTCGCGGAGCTCCGAGAAGGCGGCGAGGAAGTTGTGCCGCCGCGCATCCAGCAAGCTCTCCTCGGTCAGCGTGCCGGGGGTGACGAGCCGCACCACGTCGCGCTTCACCACCGATTTCGAGCCGCGCTTCTTGGCCTCGGCCGGGTCTTCGAGCTGCTCGGCAATGGCCACGCGAAACCCCTTGCGGATCAGCGTCAGCAAATAGCTCTCGGCGGCATGGACCGGGACGCCGCACATCGCGATGTCCTCGCCCATATGCTTACCGCGCTTGGTCAGCGCGATGTCGAGCGCCTCGGCGGCGGCCACCGCGTCGTCGAAGAACATCTCGTAGAAATCGCCCATCCGGTAGAACAGCAGCGCGTCGGCATGCGCCGCCTTGATCTCCAGATACTGCGCCATCATCGGCGTCACGGTGCCGGCCTGCGTGTTCATGCGTCTCTCCCGGGGGTGCAGCGGCGCGACCCTAGCTTTTGCGGCCGCCGCGCGAAACCCCGCAGCCGCGCTGACGCTAGGGCGTTGCGCCGCGCCGCAGCATCCCGCTATGCCTGTGCGTCCAAGGGACAGAAGGGACGAGCGATGGCCAAACCCCGTTTCACGCGCGAGGACGCGCTGAACTTCCACGAGGCCCCAAGCCCCGGCAAGTGGGAGGTGACGGCGACGGTCCCGATGACCACCCAGCGCGATCTGAGCCTCGCCTACAGCCCCGGCGTGGCGATCCCCTGCGAGGTGATCGCCGAGCACCCCGAGACCGCCTATGACTACACCAACAAGGGCAACCTCGTCGCGGTGATCTCGAACGGCACCGCCGTGCTCGGCCTCGGCAATCTCGGCGCGCTGGCCTCCAAGCCGGTGATGGAAGGCAAGTCGGTGCTGTTCAAGCGCTTCGCCGATGTGAACTCGATCGACCTCGAGCTCGACACCGAGGATCCGGACGCCTTCTGCAACGCGGTGCGGCTGATGGGCCCGTCCTTCGGCGGCATCAATCTCGAGGACATCAAGGCACCCGAATGCTTCATCATCGAGCAGCGCCTCAAGGAAGAGATGGACATCCCCGTCTTCCACGATGACCAGCACGGCACCGCCGTCATCTGCGCCGCCGGGCTGCTCAACGCGCTGCACCTGTCGGGCAAGAAGATCGAGGATGTGCGCATCGTGCTGAACGGCGCAGGCGCGGCGGGCATCGCCTGTCTCGAGCTGCTCAAGTCGATGGGGGCCAAGCACGACAACTGCATCATGTGCGACACCAAGGGCGTGATCTGGAAGGGCCGCGCCGAGGGCATGAACCAGTGGAAATCGGCCCACGCCGCCAACACGTCGCTCAGGACGCTGGAAGAGGCGATGGACGGGGCCGATGTGTTCCTCGGCGTCTCGGCCAAGGGCGCGGTGACGCAGGCGATGGTCAGGTCGATGGCGCCGAACCCGGTGATCTTCGCCATGGCCAACCCCGATCCCGAGATCACGCCAGAGGAGGCGCACGAGGTTCGCGAGGACGCAATCGTGGCGACGGGGCGCTCGGACTATCCGAACCAGGTGAACAACGTTCTTGGCTTTCCCTACCTGTTCCGGGGCGCGCTCGACATCCATGCCCGTGCCATCAATGACGAGATGAAGATCGCCTGCGCCGAGGCGCTGGCCGAGCTGGCGCGCGAGGAGGTGCCCGACGAGGTGGCGCTGGCCTATGGCCAGAAGCTCAGCTTCGGGCGCGACTACATCATCCCGACGCCCTTCGATCCGAGACTGATCCACCGGATTCCGCCCGCCGTCGCCCGCGCCGGCATGGCCACCGGCGTGGCCCGGCGGGAAATCGAGGACATGGAGCACTACCAGCAGGCGCTGAAGGGCCGGATGGACCCGACCGCGAGCGTGCTGCGTGGGCTCAACGCCCGGGCGCGGGCGGCGCAGGCCACCATGATCTTCGCCGAGGGCGACGACCCGCGGGTGCTGCGCGCCGCCGTGCAGTACCAGCGTTCGGGCTTCGGCAAGGCCCTGGTGGTGGGGCGCAGCGACGACGTGGCCGAGAAGCTCGCCGCCGAGGGCATGGCCGATGCGGCGGCCGAGCTGGAGGTGGTCAACGCCGCCAACACGCCGCATCTCGATACCTACAAGGCGTTCCTCTACGAGCGGCTGCAGCGCAAGGGCCATGACCAGCACGACATCCATCGCCTTGCCGGGCGCGACAGGCACGTCTTTGCCTCGCTGATGCTGGCGCATGGCCATGGCGACGGCATGATCACCGGCGCCACCCGCAAATCGGCGCATGTGATGGAGCTGGTGAACCACGTCTTCGACGCGGGTCCGCATGACGGGGCGGTCGGCGTCTCGGTGGTGATGCATAACGGCCGGATCGTGCTGATCGCCGACACGCTGGTGCATGAATGGCCCGACGAGGAGGATCTCGCCGACATCGCGACGCAGGGCGCGCAGGTGGCGCGTGAACTCGGGTTGGAGCCGCGCGTGGCCTTCGTCAGCTTCTCGACCTTCGGCTACCCGGTTTCCGAGCGCGCGACCAAGATGCATGCCGCCGCAGGCGTACTCGACCGGCGCAATGTCGATTTCGAGTACGAGGGCGAGATGGCCGTCGACGTGGCGCTGAACCCAAAGGGGCAGGAGAACTATCCCTTCTCGCGTCTCACCGGCCCGGCCAACGTGCTGGTGGTCCCGGCGCGGCACTCGGCCTCGATCAGCGTGAAACTGATGCAGGAGATGGCTGGCGCCACGGTGATCGGCCCGATCCTGTCGGGCGTCGACAAGCCAATCCAGATCTGCTCGACCGTCTCGACCGTCAACGACATCGTCAACATGGCCGTCATGGCTGCCTGCAAGGCGCGCCGCGCATGACGATCTGGAATCTCGGCTCGATCAACGCCGATCACGTCTATGCCGTGCCGCATATCCCGACCCCGGGCGAGACCTTGGCAGCGACCGCGCTGAATCACGGTCTTGGCGGCAAGGGCACCAACATGTCGGTCGCGGCGGCGCGGGCCGGGGCGCGAGTGGCGCATCTCGGTGCGGTCGGCGCGGATGGCGGCTGGATGATCGAGCGGCTCGAAGGCTACGGCGTCGATTGCACCCATGTGCAGCGCCGCGAGGGGTCGAGCGGCCATGCGATCATCGCCGTGGACGCGCAGGCCGAGAACGCGATCACGCTCTGGCCCGGCGCCAATCGCGAGATCGACCTCGACGCCGTGAAACAGGCTCTGGACGGGGCCGTCGCGGGCGATCTGCTGGTGACGCAGAACGAGACCAACGGCCAGGTCGAAGCGGCGGCGCAGGCCCGGGCGCGCGGTCTCACCGTGGCCTATGCGGCGGCCCCCTTCGCGGGCGAGGCGGTGCGCGCGGTGATGCCGCATCTCGACCTTCTGGTTCTCAACGAGGTCGAGGCGCGCCAGCTTTCGGAGGCGCTGGGCACGTCGATGGAGGAGTTACCAGTGCCGAATGTCGTGGTGACGCTGGGCGCGGCGGGCTGCGACTGGATCGAGACCGCGACGGGCACGCGCCACCATGTCGATGCGCCCAAGGTCAGGGCGGTCGACACCACCGGCGCGGGCGACACCTTCACCGGCTACCTGCTCGCCGGGCTGTCCGAGGGCCTGCCGATGCCGCGGGCGCTCGAACTGGCCGCGCGGGCCGGAGCGCTCAAGGTCGGTCGCCACGGCGCGGCCGATGCGATCCCCTCGCGCGAGGAGGTCGAGGCGGCGCGTTTCTGAGGCCGCCGCAGAGACGAGCATGCAGCAATTCGTCTTCTCAGAGCCTTCGGCCCAGCTCGCAGGCTGCGTCGCAGTGGTGCTCGTCGGGCTCTCCAAGGGGGGGCTGGGCGGCGCGCTGGCGCTTCTGGGCGTGCCGATCATGGCGTTGGCGATCCCGCCGGTGCAGGCGGCGGGCATCCTGCTGCCGATCCTTCTTGTGATGGACGCGATCAGCCTCTGGGCTTGGCGCGGCCAGTACCATTTGAGCACGCTGAAGCGGATGCTGCCGGGGGCCGCGATCGGCATCGGCATCGGCTGGCTGACGGCGGCGTTGGTCTCGGACGCGGTGGTGCGGCTGATCGTCGGCGTGGTGGCGCTGGCCTTTTCGGCACGCTGGCTGCTGTCAGGCCCCGCGCGCCGTGCCGCGCCCCGGTCCGAAAGCATCATGCGCGCTTCGCTCTGGGCCACGCTCGCGGGCTACACCAGCTTCGTCGCCCATGCGGGGGGTCCGCCGTACCAAGTCTACGCGATGCCGCTCCGGCTCGACCCGAGGCTCTATACCGGCACCAGCGTGATCTTCTTTGCCGTGGTGAACGCCATCAAGGTGATCCCCTACGCCTTTCTGGGGCAGTTCGACGCGGCCAATCTCATAGCGGCGGCCACCTTGCTGCCGCTCGCGGTCGGGGCGACGCTGGCGGGGGCCTTCGTGGTCCGCAGGATGCGGGCCGAGATCTTCTATCCGGTGATGTACGCCATGGTCGTCCTCGTGGGTCTCAAGCTGTGCTGGGACGGGCTCTCGGCATTGCTCTGATGCGTTTGGGGCTTTGACAGCCCCTCGTGGTCGGGCATGGTCCGCTTCCAGTAGAGCTTCGAGGTGTTCGTTTCATGCAGTTGTCCGTCCGTTTCGAGAATACCCGCGATACCGGTTCCAACAGCGGCCCGGTCACGGTCGGTTGGTGCCTGAACGAGACCAAGGCCGGCATCATCTATGCCCCGCCGGAACGGGTGCGCTCGGTGGATCTCGACCGCAGCCATGCCAAATCGGCCTCGCGCTGCCCGGCGGTAATCAACCTCGAAAGCCGCCATTTCCTGATCCGCTGCCCCTTCGACATCCATATCGGCTTCGCCCGTGACGATAAGGGCAAGCCGGTGTTGAAGAACCTGAACGGTGCGGCGAGCACGATCCGCGCCAGCAAGCTCGGCGACAAGCTGCATCTCGTCGGCGAGGCCGAATGGCGCCACCCCGGCGTGCCGACGCTGCAGCTCTCCTTGCCCTATCTGTTTCTGTGCGACGAGCCGGTCTACATGAGCCAGGTCGCGCCCTTCATGCATTACAGCCGCGAGCCTTTGCCCGGCACGATCTTCGGCGGCCGCTTTCCGATCAATGTCTGGCCGCGGCCGCTGATGTGGGCCTTCGAATGGCACGAGCCGCAAAAGCCCCTGAAGATCGCGCGCGGCGATCCGCTGTTCTATGCCTGTTTCGAGACTCTGCCGCAGGATCGCGGCGTGGCCATGGTCGAGGCGCAGCGCACGCCGGAACTGCTGGAATATCTCGAGCTGATCTCGGGCGCGGTGAACTACGTGAACCAGACCTTCTCGCTGTTCGAGGCGGCCGAGGCGCGGCGGCCCGAGACCCTGGTGACGCCGGTGGCCCGCAGGCCCCGGCAGGGATAGGCGCCGCCCCCTGCCACTACACCCGGGCTTAACCTCGGGGCGCTAGCCTTTGGGACTCGGGCCGCTCCGGCCCGGGGGAGAGCGCATGTCAGCCCAGAACGCGCCGGTCGTCATCAAGCGCAAGAAGGTCGTCGCCGGCGGCGGCCATCACGGCGGCGCCTGGAAGGTGGCTTATGCCGATTTCGTCACCGCGATGATGGCCTTCTTCATGCTGATGTGGCTGCTCAACGCCACCACCGAGCAGCAGCGCAAGGGACTGGCCGACTATTTCGCCCCGACCATCGCGATCAGCCGCACCTCGGGCGGCGGCGACAAGGTGCTCGCGGGCGATTCCCTGTCCAGCAGCGAACGGCTCAGCGCCTCCGGCGTCGATGGCGCGAGTTCCACGGCCCTGCCGCCTCTTGCCGAAGACCTGCCGCGACCGCCGGGCGAGGGGGCCGCCCTCGCCGAGGTGGCGGCGCTGCGCGACATCGAGGAGGTGCTGCTCGGCCGCGGTGGCGAAAGCCTCGTCGCGCGCGAGGCGCTGCGCCACGTGGTGACGCGGCTGACCGAGGAGGGGCTGGTGATCGAGATCTTCGCGCGCGCGGGCGCGCCGATCTTCGCCCCCGGCGAGACCGCGCCGCTGCCGGTCACGACCCAGCTTCTGGGGCTCGTGGCGCAGGCCGCCGCGCTGGTCGAGAACCCTGTCGCCGTGGCGGCGCATCTGGCCGCGCGGCCGGTGGTGCTGGCCGACAACCCGGTCTGGCGCCTGTCCTCGGGCCGGGCCGACGCGGCGCGCGAGGGGCTGGTCGCGGCCGGGCTCGCGCCCGCGCGGATGCGCCGCGTCACGGGTCTTGGCGACCGCGATCCCTCGGCCGAGGGGCCCGCCGCGCCGCGCAGCGACCGGCTCGAGATCACGCTGCTGCGCCCCCATTAGCGCCGCCTTAAGCCCGGCGCTGTAGGTCGGAAAGGGACAGGCTCCACCCGTTTCACCGGAAAGGTCACCATGACGATCTCCTCCTCTCTCAGCGCCGGCGTTTCCGGCCTCGCGGCCAATGCCCACCGGTTGGCGACGATCTCCGACAACATCGCCAACTCGGCCACATTCGGCTATCGCCGGGCCACTACCGATTTCCATTCGCTGATGATGGGCAGCGGCCCGGGCCGCTACGTGGCAGGCGGGGTCGCGACCACGTCGCAGCGGCTGGTCGACGAAAGCGGTGCGCTGTCCTCGACCTCGAACCCCACCGATCTCGCGGTGCGCGGCCGCGGCTTCCTGCCGGTCAGCGCCACCGCGATCATCGGCGGCGACGATGCGGACTTCCGGCTCGCCACCACCGGCTCGTTCCGCGCCGACGAAGAGGGCTACCTGCGCACGCCGGACGGGCAGACGCTGCTGGGCTGGCCCGCCGGGCTCGACGGGTCGATCGGCACCTTTCCACGCGACACGATCGGCGGGCTGCAGCCGGTGCGCGTGCCCGCCGGGCAGCTCTCGGGCATTCCCACCACCGAGGTGACGCTCGCGATCAACCTGCCCGCCACCTCGACGCAGGAGGGCGCCGAAGGTCTGCCCGAGGAGCTGACGGTCGAATACTACGACAATCTCGGCACCACGCAGCAGCTCGGCCTGACCTTCACGCCGAGCCTGCCGGCGGCGGGCGGCGCGCCGACGAACGAATGGGTGATGCAGATCACCGACGGCGCCGCCGGCGACACGCTGGTGGGCGAATACACCCTTACCTTCGAGGACAGCCGCGAGGCGGGCGGGGCGCTTCTCTCTGTCACGGCGACGCAGGGCGGCGACTACGATCCCGAAACCGGCGCCTTCGAGATCGAGGTGGCGGGCGGACCGATCTCGGTGAATATCGGCGCGGGAGACGTGTCCGGCGGGCTGTCGCAGCTCGCGGCGCTGTTCTCGCCCCTGACGATCAGCCGCGACGGCGCGGCCACCGGCAACATGACCTCCGTCGAGGTCGATCCCGGCGGATTCGTCCATGCATATTACGACAATGGCGCGAGCCGCCGCATCTATCAGGTGCCGCTCGTCGACGTGCCCAACCCCAACGGGCTCGAAACCCATGACGGCCAGTCCTACACCTTGACCCGCGACAGCGGCGACATGCTGTTGTGGAACGCGGGCGACGGCCCCACCGGTGACATCGTCGGCTTCGCGCGCGAGGAATCGACCGTCGACGTCGCGTCCGAGCTGACCCAGCTGATCCAGACCCAGCGCGCCTATTCGACCAATGCCAAGGTCATCCAGACCGTCGAATTGTCCTTCGCCGAGGAGACCGATTTGCCGGTCGAGATCTCGGTCTGGGTCTTGGAGAGGCTCGAATTGATCCCCTTGAGGGTCTGTAGCGCGACCATCGCGCCGTTATTGGTCAGAATGCTGGACATATGTATGGTCCCAAAGCTCGGCGGCCATCGCGCGCCGGGTTTCAATGCAGGCCCGCGCCGGGCGCGGACATTCGGACGGCCATTCTGACGTCGCGCGGACCGGGTCGTATCCCGCCGCCATCTGTCGCCGGCTGATCCGGTGACGGCTTTCTTGTCGCAAGCCGGGCTTAAGCGGGTCCTAATGTGCGGGGCCCGAATGCGGGGCATTCGACTCGAACCGTTCAGGCCCCGCGCCGCAGCGCCGGTGCGGCGGCCGTCGCGGCGGGGCGGGGCCGGCCGTTGCGGTCATAAGTGGCGAAGCCGCCCTCGACACGGCGCAGCGCGGCCGCCCGGGCCTCTCCCTCGCGCAGGCCCGCCAACGCCGCCTCGTAGAGACGGGCGTTGCGGGCCAGATCCGCTTCGATAGCGGCGAGCGCGCCCCGGTTCTGCGATTGCGTCGACAACGCTTCTACGAGAGCTGTCTTGGTGTCGAGCATCGGGCCAAGATCCGCCAGGCGCCCTGACAGGAGTGCCGTGCGCTCGGTCGCCAGCAGTTCGGCCAACCGGTCCGTCAGGGGAGGCTTCATCGATCCGGCCCGCCCATGGCGGCGTAGAGTTTCCGGGCCAGCCCGATGCCGCCGGCGGCAGTGATGCGCTCGCCCTGAGCCTCGATCAGGAAAGACCGGAACTGAGCTTCGCCCGGGCCCCCGCCAAAGCCCGCATCGGGGGTGCCGGGATCCGAGAGGCGCAGGAGTTCCGACAGGAACCCGGCCTCGAGCGCCTGGGCCGCGCGCCAGAGCGGGTCAGGGGCGGCTGGCCTGATGTCATGCACGGACGGTCCTGCCGACGGCGGTGAGAGGGAGGTCTGGGGAATCATGGCAAATCTCTTCTCCACAGGGATCGGCCTCGATCATTCCGTCACCCGGTAAAGATACGGTAAGCCTTTCCGGCCATGCTGCATCCAAGCCGACACGTCGAAGGGACGCCGCATGTTCGACCCGCTTCTTGGTCCGGGCAATAGGCCCATCCCGCCGCGGGGAGTGATGGCCGCTTCGACGGGCGGGAAGGGTTTCGCGGCGCTGGTTTCGGAGGGAGGCGAAGGACGAAACGGAACTCGGGAGGGCGGGGTCGAGGCGAGGCGCGAGGAAACCGAAGAGGTGGAAGAACCGGTACTCGCGGTTCCGGCACCCCGTTCGGCGAAACCTGCCCCAACCGCGAAGAAGGCAGGCCCCTCGGGTTGGGGGTCCAGCCCCATTCCCCCCGCCGCCGAGCTTGGGCGAGTCGGTTCGGAACCTGCTGAGGCGGGGGCTCCGGATTTTGAAGCGGATGCGATGCAGAGGCCGAACGGCCGAAGCGCGGCTGGTTTGGCAATATCCGGAACGCGGTTGGTCTCAGCGATGGATTCTGCCCATCGTGCTAGCGCAGTCGGGGAAGCGGGACTGGTGCCGCACTTTGAAGGGCCAGCCCGAGGCAGCTTGGTAACGGAGAGGGCTGGGATACGAAGCAGAACTGCCCCAACGAACCACGCCTCGCTTCCCGCCGCGCAGTTAGGAGATAGCGACAGGACTGACGTGGCCGGGGCAAAGGAGGCTACGGTGGCGGTCCGAAGAATTTCTGCTTTGGCGGGGGATTCCTCCCCGGGGCCGGTGGCCCCCGATCCTTCGGCACCCGGCAACGCCGACGTGCCGGGACCGGAGGGTTGGGGCGCGCTGGTCCCGGCGGATCGGAGCCAGGGGGCACCCGAAGAGATGCGGATTGCGACGACGCCGCGTTCGGTGGCGCAGCAGATGGCACAACAGACCGCTCAGATCAGCGCCATGGCGGGAGGGCGGGTCGACTTGAGGCTCGACCCGGAGGAACTGGGCCGCGTGGCGATGCAGATCCATACCGAGGGCGACCGGATCACCCTGATCATAGCTGCTGAACGCGGCGACACGACCGAGCTGATCCGGCGGCACCTGCAGGAGCTTGCCGGGGAGCTTCGCGCGCTGGGCTACCGTTCCGTCAGCCTCGGCTTCGAGGACGGACGGGGGGGCGATGGGACGCCGCCGCGGAAAAAGGGCGGCCTGGATCACCAGGACCCCTTGCCGCCGGGAGAGGGGCCAAGCGCCGCAATCCCCCACCCTTCAGTGGAAGCGCCCCTCACGGGCCTCGATCTCCGTCTCTAGGAAAGGCCGACATGACCCTGATACCAGATGCCACCGCCCAGTTGCCGGCGCCCGTTCGGGCCGAAGGCCGCCCCGGCCTTACCGATGCCGCGGATTTCCAGATGTTCCTGAAGATGCTGACGGCGCAGATCCGCAATCAGGATCCGCTCGAACCGATGGAGTCCGCCGACTACGCGGTGCAGCTCGCGACCTTTTCGGGAGTCGAACAGCAGGTGCGGACGAACGAGCTGCTGGCGGCGCTGTCGGAAAGCCAGGGGCAGGGGGAGCTGTCGCAGGTCGCGGTCTGGGTCGGGCGTGAGGTACGCGCCCCGCTGCCCGCCACATTCGACGGCGCGCCCCTGGATATCGGCTTCGAAACCCGGCCGGGGGCGGAGGCCGGTCTGCTGGTGGTGAGCGATGCCGCAGGCCGCGAGGTGATGCGCCACGAGGTCCCGCCCGGCCCGCAATCCTTTCAGTGGGCCGGTACGGATGCGCGAGGCATGCCGCTGCCGGCCGGTGACTACGGCCTTGCCATCGCCAGCCTGTCCGGAGAGGAAGAGATCGGCCGCGACGTGGTCGAAACCTATGGCCGCGTGCGCGAGGCTCGGCTCGAGGCCGGGGGCGTGATGCTGCTGCTCGATGGCGGGGGGCTGGTGCCTGTGGCGCAGGTCACGGCGCTGCGAGAGGCCTTCTAGACCAGCGAGGCGACCCAGCCCGCCGCCGCCGTCAGCGCCGCGCCGACGGCGATCCAGCCAAGCGGCGGCAACTCGCGCCGCCGCTCTTTCGGCTCGGGGTGGCTCTGCCGGACCAGCGCCGCCTCGGCCATCGCGGGCAGCCGCGGACCGAAGCGCGACAGCACCTGTATCGTGCGGCCGAGATCGCGGGCCACGGCCTTGGGGCCGATGCTTTCGCGAATGTAATCCTCGACCACCGGGCGCGAGGCCTCCCAGATGTTGATATGCGGGTCGAGCGTACGCGCCACGCCCTCGACCACCACCATGGTGCGCTGCAAAAGGATCAACTCGGTGCGGGTCTGCATGCCGAAGCGTTCGGTCACCTCGAACAGGTAGTTGAGCAGACGCGCCATCGAGATCCGCGAGGCGTCCATGCCGAAGATCGGCTCGCCGACGGCGCGCAGGGCCGAGGCGAAGGCATCGACGTCCCGGTCGGCGGGGACGTAGCCCGCCTCGAAATGCACCTCGGCGACGCGCTTGTAGTCCTTGCGGATGAAGCCGAAGATGATCTCGGCATAGACCCGGCGAGTGTATTCGTCGATCCGCCCCATGATCCCGAAATCGAGCGCGATCAGCGTGCCGTCGGGGCCGACCTTGAGATTGCCCTGATGCATGTCGCCATGGAAATAGCCGTCGCGCAGCGCATGGGCGAGGAACAGCTGCAGAACCCGGGCGGCGAGGCGCTTGCGGTCGTGACCGGCGGCGTCGATCTCGGCCACCTCGGCCGCGCCGATGCCGTCGACCCAGCCCATCGTCATGACCCGCCGCCCCGAGAGGTGCCAGCGCAGCGTCGGCACGGCGAAGCCCTCGTCCTTGGCGGTGTTGGCGGCGAACTCGGCCGCGGCCGCGGCCTCGAGCCGCAGGTCCAGCTCGCCCAGCACCACGCTCTCGAAATGCGCGATCACCTCCACGGGACGCAGCCGGCGCGAGGCGGGCGACAGCCGCTCGATCACCCGGGCCGCGAAGTAGAACGCCTCGATGTCGCGGCGAAACGCCTTTTCGATGCCGGGGCGCAGCACCTTGACCGCGACGGTCTCGCCGGTCTCGGCGAGGCGCGCCCGGTGTACCTGGGCGATAGAGGCCGCGGCGACGGGCTCGGAGAACTCCGAGAAGAGCTGATCGACCGGCTGGCCCAGCTCGATTGCGATCGCCCGCTTGGCCTGCGCGGTGGGGAAGGGGGCGAGCCGGTCCTGCAGCACCCGCAGCTGCACCGCGAGCTCGTCGCCCACCACGTCGGGCCGGGTCGAGAGGATCTGGCCGAACTTGATATAGGCGGGACCGAGCGCGGTGATCGCGCGAGTGGCGGCGGGCATCTCAGGGTCGCCCTCGTAGCCAAGCCAGCGGAACGGCGCGGCGAAGAGCCGGATCGCCAGCCGCAGCGGGCGCGGCGCGTCCATCGCGTCGAGCACCACGGCCATCGCGCCGGTGCGCTCGAAAGTAGCGCCGGTGCGGATCAGCCGGATCAGGTTGTGCGGGCCCCTCAGAGCTTCCACCCCGAATGCAGGCAGGCGATGCCCATGCTCAGGTTACGGTACTTCGCCTGCTCGAAACCCGCCGCCTCGACCATGCCGAGAAAGGTTTCCTGGTCCGGGAAGCGGCGGATCGATTCCACCAGATACTGGTAGCTGTCGCGGTCGTTCGCGATCAGCTGGCCCATCGCAGGAATGATGTTGAAGCTGTAGAGGTCGTAGACCTTCTGCATCATCTCGTTGGGGATCTGACTGAACTCCAGCACCATCAGACGGCCGCCGGGGCGCAGCACCCGGAACGCCTCGTCGAGCGCCTTCTGCGGCCGGGTGACGTTCCTGATGCCGAAGCTGATCGTGTAGACGTCGAAGCTGTTGTCGGGGAAGGGCAGCGCCATTGCGTCGCCCACCACCCAGTTGAGGCTGTCGCCCAGCCGCTCGGCCTCGGCCCGCTTGCGGCCCTCGACCAGCATGGATTCGGTGAGGTCGCAGACCGTGGCATGGCCATGCCCGGCGCGGCCGAGGAAGCGGAACGACACGTCGCCGGTGCCGCCGGCCACGTCGAGAAGCTTCTGGCCCGGACGCGGTGCCAGCCAGTCCATCATCGCGTCCTTCCAGAGCCGATGGATGCCGACGCTCATCACGTCGTTCATCACGTCGTAACGCGAGGCGACGGAGGTAAAGACCCCGCGCACGCGGCCTGCCTTCTCGTCCTCGGGCACCGTCTGGTAGCCGAAATGCGTGGTCTGGTCGTCGCTCAAGGGTCTTGTCCCGTGCCGCCGTGATGCCTTGATAGGGCTCAGTGGCGGCATATAGGCCGCGACAGCCGAAAGAAAGAACCCATGCCCGAATTGCCAGAGGTCGAGACGGTTCGTCGCGGGCTTGCCCCCGCGATGGAGGGGGTGGTGATCGAGACCGCCCATGTGAACCGCCCCGACCTGCGCTGGCCGTTTCCAGAACGCATGGCCGAGCGACTTTCGGGGCAGCGGGTCGAGCGGCTGCGGCGGCGGTCGAAATACATCCTCGCGGACCTGTCGGGCGGCGAGACGCTGATCGTGCATCTGGGCATGTCGGGGCGGATGACCGTGTCGGGCATGAAGCTCGGTAATTTCCATCATCAACATCCCGCGCCGGAAAAGCACGACCACGTGGTGTTCGACATGGCCAATGGCGCGCGGGTGACCTTCAACGACGCGCGCCGCTTCGGGGCGATGGATCTGGCCGCAACAGAGGCGGTCGAGGCGCACTGGCTTTTGCGCGAGATCGGGCCGGAGCCGTTGGGCAACCGCTTCGACGAGGCCTATCTCGTGGAGCGGCTCAAGGGGCGGATGGTGCCGATCAAGACCGCGCTTCTCGACCAGCGCGTGGTGGCCGGGCTTGGCAACATCTATGTCTGCGAAGTGCTGCACCGCGCCGGCATCGATCCGCGCCGCAAGGCCGGGCGGATCTCGGCGGCGCGGGTCGCCTCGCTGGTGCCGCTGATCCGGGTGGTGCTGGAAGAGGCGATCATCTCCGGGGGCTCCTCGCTCAAGGATTACAGGCAGGCCGATGGCGCGATGGGCTATTTCCAGCACGGCTTCAGGGTCTATGACCGCGAGGGCGCGGCCTGTCCGACCGCGGGCTGCGACGGTCGGGTGGACCGGATCGTGCAGTCCGGGCGTTCGACCTTCCTGTGCGCGCGCTGCCAGAGGTGACTTGATCGCCGGAGCGGGGCGGGTCAGGTTTCGCGAAAGCAGCCGGAGACAGCCATGGCCTATACCACCATCCTCGTCGAAACCGAGGACGACATCGCCACCATCACGCTCAACCGCCCGCAGGCGATGAATGCCATCAACTCGGTGCTGTTGCGCGAGCTGGTCGGCGCGCTCGAGGAGGCCGACCGCTCCGACAAGGTGCGCTGCATCGTGCTGACCGGCTCGGACAAGGCCTTTGCGGCAGGCGCCGACGTGGCCGAGATGGCCGATCTGTCTTTCGTCGAGATGTACCGCCGCGCGCTCTAT
Organism: Limimaricola soesokkakensis; assembly: GCF_900172345.1. GTDB lineage: Bacteria > Pseudomonadota > Alphaproteobacteria > Rhodobacterales > Rhodobacteraceae > Limimaricola > Limimaricola soesokkakensis. Next base: position 262,072 of record NZ_FWFY01000002.1, on the reverse strand, counting down.
GCCGGCGACATGGCGCGGCTGGCGCGGATTCGCAAACCGATCATCGCGGCGGTGGCGGGCTACGCGCTGGGCGGCGGCTGCGAGCTGGCGATGGCCTGCGACATCATCATCGCCGCCGACACCGCCAAGTTCGGGCAGCCGGAGGTCAATCTCGGGATCATGGCGGGGATGGGCGGCAGCCAGCGGCTTACCCGCGCGGTGGGCAAGCCCAAGGCGATGGACATGCACCTCACGGGCCGCTTCATGTCGGCCGAGGAGGCCGAGCGCGCCGGGCTGGTCAGCCGCGTCGTGCCGGCGCGCCAGCTCGAACAGGAGGCGCGCGCGGCGGCGACGAAGATCGCCGAGAAGAGCCAGGTCTCGGTGCTCGCGATCAAGGACGCGGTGAACCGCAGCCAGGAGCTGCCGCTGACCGAGGGGCTGGCCTATGAGCGACGTCTGTTCGAGGCGCTGTTCTCGACCGAGGACCAGGCCGAGGGCATGGCCGCCTTCCGCGAGAAGCGCGAACCGCAATACCGCGACCGCTGAGCTGTGGAAAAGGCGGCGCGACAGGTTGACTAGCGGCCGACTCGGGCTTAGAGACGCGGCTTCAGAACAGTTACCCCGCAAGTGGATTCTCGACACATGGCCAACACGCCCCAGTCCAAGAAGCGCGCTCGCCAGAACGAGCGCCGCTTCGCGATCAACAAGATGCGCCGGTCGCGCATTCGTACCTTCCTGCGCAAGGTCGAGGAGGCGATCGCCTCCGGCCAGCAGGACGCCGCTCAGGCCGCCCTGCGCGAAGCTCAGCCCGAGCTGATGCGCGGCGTCACCAAGGGTGTCGTTCACAAGAACACGGCCGCCCGCAAGATGTCGCGCCTGTCGTCGCGTGTGAAGGCGCTCGCCGCCTGATCTTGCCGCAAAGGCAAACGAATTCAGAGGGGTGCCCCGAAAGGGGCGCCCCTTTTTCATTGTCGATTTGCTGCCGTTGCGAAAGAATCGCGGGGTTTGGCGTCACCTCGCTGTCAAGTTGATCCCTTAGGATATCGGGGCCGTCCGGAACGTGCTGTGGCGGCCTCGCACGGCTCTTGCGCGCGGCCCTTAGGATTCAGGGGACCGGTGAAATCGGCGCGGATTCGATTCAGCGGAGTCCGTCGTCAAGCGCGTTGTTCGGTTGATGACCTCCAAAGCCAGCGGCTAACTTGCCCATGCGATTCACATCGTTCCTGGGGGAACATGGACGAGTCGGCACCACGGTGGTCCGAAGGCCAGCTGCACGGCCGATCAGATCGGGACCGCGAACGGGGTGCCTGCTCTCTGGAGCGTGACGGGTGCACGGCCTCGGCCGTGCCATTGGCCGTCCCGCGCTTGTCTGCATTGCGACCGCCATCCGGCGGGCGTCACATGCCGTCATGTCCCGATCCCGGGCCGAACTGCGATAGCGGGTCGGCGGCCTTGGCCGCTCCCGTTCGGGTCCGGAGGTTAGGTCAGTCCGGTGCGGAACAGCGTCGGCGCATGCGCGCCGGCGACCGCACTGCCTGTGCCCGGATGTGGATGGCAAGGCCGGGCGCGGCGGGCGCGCCCGGGTGACGATGAAGGCAGGTCGGGGACAGGTCATGACGAACGAAATCTGGGCGCAGGTCAGCGAAGAGCTCAAGCAGGCGGTGGGCGCCAACAACCACACCACCTGGATCGCGCCGCTGCGCTTCGAGGCGCTGGTCGACGGCGTCGCCCGGTTCCACGTGCCCACCACCTTCCACGGCAACTACGTGCTGCAGAATTTCGGCGACCAGATCCTGACGCAGCTGGCCCGCGCCGGCTTCGCCGTGCAGCGCCTGATCTTCGCCCAGTCCGCCAGCGCCGCCGCCGCGCCCCGCCCCGCGGCGCCCCAGCCGAAAACCGACGCGGCCTCCGCCCATCTCGCGCTCGAGGATGACGATGCCACCCCCTCGGCCACGCTCGACCCCCGCTTCACCTTCGACCGCTTCGTCGTCGGCAAGCCCAACGAGATGGCCCATGCCGCCGCGCGCCGCATCGCCGAGGGCGGCAGCCTGGGCTTCAACCCGCTGTTCCTCTATGGCGGGGTGGGCCTGGGCAAGACGCACCTGATGCACGCGATCGGCCACGAGCTGCGCGCCAGCCAGCCGCATCTGAAGGTCGTGCTCACCTCCGCCGAGCAGTTCATGTACCGCTTCATCACCGCGCTGCGCGACAAGCGCATGATGGATTTCAAGCAGCTGTTCCGCTCGGTCGACGTGCTCATGGTCGACGACATCCAGTTCCTCGGCGGCAAGGATTCGACGCAGGAGGAGTTCTTTCACACCTTCAACGCGCTGATCGACGCCGGCAAACGGATCATTATCTCGGCCGATCGCGCGCCGGGCGCCATGAAGGACGTCGAGGAGCGGATCACCTCGCGCATGGGTTCCGGCCTCGTCGTGGACCTGTTCCCCACCGATTTCGAGCTGCGCGTCGGCATCCTGCAGGCCAAGGCCGATTATTACCGCGCGCAGTATCCCGGCATCGTAGTGCAGCCCGGCGTCTACGAGTTCCTGGCGCATCGCATCTCTAACAACGTGCGGGTGCTCGAGGGGGCCCTGACACGGCTCTTTGCCTTTGCCTCGCTGGTGGGCCGCGAAATCTCGCTCGAGATGACGCAGGACTGCCTCGCCGACATCCTGCGCGCCAGCGATCGCAAGATCACGGTCGAGGAGATCCAGCGCCGGGTGTCGGAGCATTACAACATCCGCCTGTCGGACATGATCGGCCCGAAGCGGCTGCGCAGCTATGCCCGGCCGCGGCAGGTGGCGATGTACCTGTCGAAGAAGCTGACCTCGCGTTCGCTGCCCGAGATCGGCCGCCGCTTTGGCGGGCGCGACCACACCACGGTGATGCACGGGGTGCGCAAGATCGAAGAGCTGAAGGCCACCGACAGCCAGATCGCTGATGACCTCGAACTGCTGCGCCGCGCGCTCGAGGAATAGGCCGCGCCCCCGGCGCGAAGAGTGACGCCGCGCCGCCGCCGAAAATGCTTGAGGACGGGCTGAAAACAGGTAGTTTTCCAGTCCCGGCCCCGGTCGGCGACAACAGCGGAGCGATGCACATGAAATTATCGATCGAACGCGGCGTTCTGCTCAAGGCCGTCGCCCAGGCCCAGTCGGTGGTCGAGCGCCGCAACACCATCCCGATTCTCGCCAACGTGCTGATCGAGGCCGAGGGCGACACGGTCCGCTTCCGCGCCACCGATCTCGACATCGAGGTAGTCGACCGTGCCCCGGCCACGGTCGAGGCCGCGGGCGCCACCACCGTCGCCGCCGTGCTGCTCAACGAGATCGTGCGCAAGCTGCCCGACGGGGCGCTGGTGACGCTGACCGATCAGGGCGGCAACGGCCGCCTGTCGATCGAGGCGGGGCGCTCGAACTTCCAGCTCGCGACGCTGCCGAAGGAGGACTTCCCGGTGATGGCCTCCTCGGAATACGAGGCCAGTTTCACTGCGCCCGCGCCGGTATTGCGCCGGCTGTTCGACAAGGCGAAGTTCGCGATCTCAACCGAGGAGACGCGCTATTACCTCAACGGCGTCTACATGCATGTGGCCGAGGGCGAGCAGGGCCGCGTGCTGCGCTGCGTCGCGACCGACGGGCACCGGCTGGCGCGCATTGACGCCGAGCTGCCCGAGGGGGCGGAGACGATGGCCGGCGTCATCGTGCCGCGCAAGACCGTGAACGAGCTGCGCAAGCTGCTCGACGACGACGAGGCGCTGATCGAGGTGTCGGTGAGCGAGACGAAGATCCGCTTCACCACGCCGAACATCACCCTGACCTCCAAGGTCATCGACGGCACATTCCCCGATTACAGCCGGGTGATTCCGCAAAACAACCGAAAGCGGCTCGAGGTCGACGCGTCCGAGTTCGCCCGCGCGGTGGACCGGGTCGCCACGGTAAGCTCGGAGCGCTCGCGCGCCGTGAAGCTGTCGCTCGAGGAGGACCGGCTGGTGCTCTCGGTGAACGCCCCGGATTCGGGCGCGGCCGAGGAGGAGCTCGCCGTGGCCTATGGCGACGAGCGGCTCGAGATCGGGTTCAACGCCAAGTACCTGCAGGAGATCGCGAGCCAGGTGGACCGCGAGAACGCGGTGTTCCTGTTCAACTCCTCCGGCGATCCGACCCTGATGCGCGAGGGCGACGACCAGTCGGCGGTCTATGTCGTCATGCCGATGCGCGTGTGACGCGGGCAGGATTTGCGTATTTGAAGAACAAAGTCGGTGAGGGCCGCGCGTGAAGGCGGCCGTCACCGCGCTCGATCTGTCGCATTTCCGTTCGCACAAGCGCGCGAAGCTGGCGCTCGACGGTCGGCCGGTGGCGATCTTCGGCCCCAACGGCGCCGGCAAGACCAACCTGATCGAGGCGATATCGCTCCTGTCGCCGGGGCGGGGCATGCGCCGCGCCGGGGCCGAGGAGATCGCGCGGCGGCCCGAGCGGCTGGGCTGGAAGGTCTGGGCCGAGGTCGAGGCCGAGGGCGCGCCGCACGAGATCGAGACCCGCGCCGAGGCCGGGCAGAGCCGCACCGTGCAGATCGACGGCAAGACCGTGCCGCAGGTGGCGCTGGCGCGGGTGCTCAGGGTGCTGTGGCTGGTGCCCTCGATGGACCGGCTCTGGATCGAGGCGGCCGAGGGGCGGCGGCGATTCCTCGACCGGGCGGTGCTGAGCTTCGATCCCGGCCATGCCGAGCGGGTGCTCGACTATGAAAAGGCGATGCGCGAGCGCAACCGGCTGCTGAAGGACGGGGTGCGCGATCCGCATTGGTACGGCGCGCTGGAGGGCCGCATGGCCGAGGCGGGCGCGGCCATCTCCACCGCGCGTCGCGCCGCGATCGAGCGCCTTGCTGGCGCGCAGGACGAGACCGAGACCGCCTTTCCCACCGCTGATCTCGCGCTTATCTATCCCGACGAAACGCCCGAGGAGGCCGAGGCGCTCGGGGCGGCCTTCGCGGCGATGCGCGGCCGCGACATGGCGGCGGGCCGCACCCTGATCGGGCCGCACCGCGCCGATCTCGATGCGCTGTGGCGCGCCAAGGGGGTGGCGGCGCGCGACGCCTCGACCGGCGAGCAAAAGGCGCTGCTGATCTCGCTGATTCTCGCCAATGCCCGGGCGCTTGCCGCCACGGGGGGCGCGCCGCCGGTTCTGCTGCTCGACGAGGTGGCGGCGCATCTGGACACGCGACGCCGCGCGGCGCTTTATGACGAAATCTGCGCACTGGGGCTGCAGGCCTTCATGACCGGCACCGAGCCGGGGCTGTTCGAGGCTCTGGGCGAGCGCGCGCAACGCATCGAGGTGACCGAAACCGCCGGCGTCTCGAGGATCGGGAGCCAGACATGACATCACAGCGCGTGACGCTCATCACCCTCGGCGTGGACGACATGGCGCGCGCCTGTGCCTTCTACGAGGCTCTGGGCTGGTCGCCGCACCCGTCGAGCCAGCCCTCCGTGACCTTCTACCAGATGCAAGGATCGGTGCTGGGGTTGTTCGGCAGGGCCGATCTCGCCAAGGATCAGGGGCGGCCAAGCGCGAGCCTCGGCACCGGGGCGATGACGCTGGCGCAGAACTTCGAGACCCGCGCCGCGGTCGATGCCGCGTGGCGCAGGGCGCTCGATGCGGGTGCGACGGCGCTGAAGGCGCCCGAAGAGGTGTTCTGGGGGGGCTATTCTGGCTATTACGCAGATCCCGACGGCCATGTCTGGGAGATCGCTCACAACCCGTTCTGGCCGCTGGCCGAGGACGGGTCGCTGACGCTGCCCGACCCGGCATGACTCTCGCCGCGCATGACCTCGCGCTCTATGCGGGCGCGCTTTTCGTGCTGTTTCTCACGCCCGGCCCGGTCTGGGTGGCGCTGACCGCCCGGGCGCTGTCGGGCGGGTTTCACGCGGCCTGGCCGCTGGCGCTCGGCGTGGTGGTGGGCGACGTGCTCTGGCCGCTGCTCGCCATCCTTGGCGTGAGCTGGGTGCTCTCGGTCTATGGCGGATTTCTGGAATTGCTGCGCTGGGTCGCGGCGGCGATGTTCGTGACCATGGGGGTGCTGCTATGGCGCCATGCCGACGCCTCCATCGCCCGCGACAGCCGGCTGACGCGGCCCGGCATGTGGGCCGGTTTCGCGGCCGGTCTGGCGGTGATCCTGGGCAATCCCAAGGCGATCCTGTTCTACATGGGGATGCTGCCCGGCTTCTTCGACCTGTCGGGTCTGACCGGGCCCGACATCGCCGCGATCTGCGCGATTTCCTTCGTCGTGCCGCTTGCGGGAAACCTCGTTCTGGCAGCCTCGATCGACCGGGCGCGGGCACTTTTGACCTCGCCGCCGGCGCTGCGCCGGACCAACCGCGCGGCGGCGGTGATGCTGGTCGGCATCGGGCTGCTCATTCCCCTGCTATAGCGCAAAATATGGGGGAAAACCGTGACATCCCCCACCAGTATTCGTATATTCCGCCGGTAACGTCCCGAGGATTTCCCACATGGCTGAACCCGCTCTGCAACCCAACGTCTACGGCGCCGATTCCATCAAGGTTCTCAAGGGCCTAGATGCGGTCCGCAAGCGTCCGGGGATGTATATCGGCGACACCGATGACGGCTCGGGCCTGCACCACATGGTCTATGAGGTCGTCGATAACGGCATCGACGAGGCGCTGGCCGGTCACGCCGATTTCGTGCAGGTCAAGATCCACGCCGACAACTCGGTCAGCGTGCGCGACAACGGTCGCGGCATTCCGACCGACATGCACAAGGAAGAGGGCGTCTCGGCGGCCGAGGTCATCATGACCCAGCTGCATGCCGGCGGTAAGTTCGACCAGAACTCCTACAAGGTGTCCGGCGGCCTGCACGGCGTCGGCGTCTCGGTGGTCAACGCGCTGTCGGACTGGCTCGAACTGCGGATCTGGCGCGACGGCAAGGAGCATGTCGCCCGTTTCGAGCGCGGCGATACGGTCAAGCATCTCGAGGTGGTGGGCCCGACCGATCAGACCGGCACCGAGGTGCGCTTTCTGGCCTCGACCACGACGTTTTCGAATCTCGACTACGAATTCTCCATCCTCGAGAAGCGCCTGCGCGAGCTGGCCTTCCTCAATTCGGGCGTACGCATCATTCTCGAAGACGACCGCCCGGCGCAGCCGCTGCACACCGAGCTATTCTACGAGGGCGGCGTACGCGAATTCGTGAAGTATCTCGACCGCTCCAAGCATGCCGTCATGCCCGAGCCGATCTGGATCGAGGGCGAGAAGGACGGCATCGGTGTCGAAGTGGCGATGTGGTGGAACGACACCTACCACGAGACCGTGCTGCCCTTCACAAACAACATCCCGCAGCGCGACGGCGGCACCCACATGGCGGGCTTCCGCGGCGCGCTGACCCGGACCATCAACAACTATGCGCAGACCTCGGGCATCGCCAAGAAGGAGAAGGTCTCCTTCACCGGCGACGACGCCCGCGAGGGGCTGACCTGCGTTCTTTCGGTCAAGGTGCCGGACCCCAAGTTCTCGTCCCAGACCAAGGACAAGCTGGTCTCATCGGAGGTGCGCCCGGCGGTCGAGAACCTCGTCGGCGAAAAGCTTTCCGAGTGGTTCGAGGAAAACCCCAACATCGCCAAGCAGATCGTCGGCAAGATCGTCGAGGCGGCGCTGGCCCGCGAGGCCGCGCGCAAGGCGCGCGAACTGACCCGCCGCAAGACTGCGATGGACGTCAACTTCCTCGCCGGCAAGCTCAAGGACTGCTCCGAGAAGGACCCCTCCAAGACCGAGGTGTTCCTCGTCGAGGGTGACAGCGCCGGCGGCTCGGCCCAGACCGGGCGCGATCGCGGCACCCAGGCGATCCTGCCGCTCAAAGGCAAGATCCTCAACGTCGAGCGGGCACGCTTCGACCGGATGCTGGGAAGCCAGGAGATCGGCAACCTCGTGATGGCGCTCGGCACCGGCATCGGCCGCGACGAGTTCGACATCAAGAAGCTGCGCTACCACAAGATCGTCATCATGACCGACGCCGACGTGGACGGTGCGCATATCCGGACGCTGCTTTTGACCTTCTTCTTCCGGCAGATGCCGGAGCTGATCGAGGGCGGGCATCTCTATATCGCGCAGCCGCCGCTCTACAAGGTGTCGCGCGGCAAGTCCGAGGTCTATCTCAAGGACCAGGCCGCGATGGACGAGTACCTGATCCATCAGGGCACCGACGGCACCGCGCTCAGGCTCGGCACCGGCGAGGAGATCACTGGAAACGACCTGCGCCGCGTGGTCGAGGAGGCGCGCCAGCTCAAGCGCGTGCTCGACGCCTTCCCGACCCATTACCCGCGTCACATCCTCGAACAGGCCGCGATCTCGGGCGCCTTCGTGCCCGGCGCGGTCGATGCCGACCTGCAGGGTGTGGCCGATAAGGTCGCCAAGCGGCTCGACCTGATCGCGCTCGAATACGAGCGTGGCTGGCAAGGCCGGATCACCCAGGATCATGGCATCCGGCTGGCGCGCATCCTGCGCGGGGTCGAAGAGGTGCGCACGCTGGACGGGCCGATGCTGCGCTCGGGCGAGGCGCGCAAGACCGGCAGCTTCACCAAGTCGCTGCAGGAGATCTACGACCTGCCCGCGACGCTGGTGCGCAAGGACCGGACCCAGCTTATCCACGGCCCGCTCGATCTCTTGGCCGCGATCCTCGAAGAGGGCCAGCGCGGCCTGACGCTGCAGCGCTACAAGGGTCTGGGCGAGATGAACCCCGACCAGCTGTGGGAAACCACGCTGGACCCCGAGGCGCGGACGCTGCTGCAGGTGAAGATCGAGGATTCGCTCGAGGCCGACGACCTCTTCACCAAGCTGATGGGCGACGTGGTCGAGCCGCGCCGCGAGTTCATCCAGCAGAACGCTCTCAACGTCGAGCACCTCGACTTCTGAAGCCTTGTAGGATCGCGCATCATCATGCGCGATCCCCACGCTCTTGCGCGATTTGCCCATGGGCTTGCCTGCTAGGGATCATGCAGGGGCTTTTCTGACCAAGATCCGCTCTTGTTCCTGAAAACCCTCTGAACCTCCTGTCTGCCAGCCACTATAGGCAGCATTGCAGCCTTGCTTGGGGCTCTCCCACTTCCGCTTATGTCTCCTCAGGTGTTGGCCTGAGGCCGCCGCAGCGCCGGTTTTCGAGTTCATGATGGAGCCGTTCCGCAAGCTTGGTCGGCGTCGTCGGCTTGATGCAGACCTGCACCTCGGGATGTGCCCGGCGCAGGTGATCCGGCAGGCCTACCCCGGTATGCACGACCACCGGCACCTCGGGACGGAGCACGTCCAGCACCGGGCCGATATCGCCATCGGGTAGATCGACGTCGACGATCGCCGCATCGGGTCGTGCGGTCTCGATCAGAGCCAAGGCATGTGCCACGGTCGATGCCGGTCCGAGGGCCGTGCCGCCGGCGTCCTCGACACCGAGCGAGAGATCAAGCGCGATGAAAGGCTCGTCTTCCACGATCAGGACCTTGAGGCCGTGAAGATATCGATCAGGTTCGGTCAAGACGCCGCTCCATCCCTTTTACTGTGACAGCCGTTCGAGCATCGCGGTCAGGTGGATCTTGACGCCCTCCCGGCTCCAATCATGTTCGATCGTGCCGCCGAGTTGACCCGTGGCACTGAGACGCGCCAGTTGGCTGCCGAAGCCGCTTCGGTGCGGCGGTCCCATCAATTGCGGGCCGCCGGTCTCGGCCCAACGCAGGGAAAGCCTGTCTCCATCCGTGGTCCAATGGACCGTCACCCTGCCTTCGGGGGCGGAAAGCGCGCCGTATTTGGCGGCATTGGTGGCCAGTTCGTGCAGGATGAGCGCAAGCCCCGTCGTGGCGGTGGGGCCGAGTTCCACCGCCGGGCCGTCGAGTTCGATCGCCCCGTCCCGTCCGTCGATATGCGGCTCCATTACCACCTCGATCAGCTTGTCGAGCCCGCCGGTCGCTTCGGGGTTCTGGCGCGCGGTGATCGAGCTGCCGATCAATTCGTGCGCGCGGGCGAGCGCCATCACGCGGCCGGTGAGCGCGGCCGACAGCTCATCCACGCTGTTGGCGTGGCGCGCGGTCATCTTGATCATCCCGGCCGTGATCGAGAACAGGTTCTTCACGCGGTGGTTCAGTTCGCGCATCAGCAGCTGGCGCGCCTCTTCGGCGCGCTTGCGCTCGCTGATGTCGAGAATGTTGCAGACCGCGCCCTGCAGTTCCCCCTGCCAGATCACCGGGCGGACCCAGTATTCCACCGGGAAGGAGCTGCCGTCGGTGCGATGGAAGACCTCGTCATCGACATGCGCCATCTCGCCGGTCGCGGCGACGTGATAGATCGGACAATGTTCACGCGGGTAGGGCGTGCCATCGGCACGGGAGTGGTGGATGATCTCGTGCAATTGCTTGCCGATGACGTCCTCTTCCTTCTCGAAGCCGAGCATGCGCAGGAAGGCCGCATTGCACCGCGTCGTGTAGCCGTTCCTGTCGACGGCATAGAACCCGTCCGCCGTGGCATCGAGCAGCAGCGCCAGATCGGCCTCACGGCGTTCGAGGTCGCTCTCGATCCGGCGCCTTTGCTCGATATCCGTCAGGACCCCGGGGAAACGGATCGCTTGTCCGGCTGCGTCGTGCTCGCAAAATCCGACTGCCTCGACCCAGCGATAGCAGCCGTTGCTGTGCAAGGCCCTGTATTCGGCGCGGTATGTGCCGCCATCGCGGACCGCCTTGTCGATCAACCCGCGAACGCGGTCCCAGTCCTCCGGGTGAATGGAAGCTGCCGCCTCCGCGATTGGCATACCGGCCCGGCACCGCTCGGGGGGTAGGCCGAAGGCACGAGCAAACCGTTCGTCAGCGGTGACGGTATCGGTCGGGATATGCCAGATCCAGGTGCCGACGATCGCCCCGGCGGCCAGAGCCAGCTCGATACGCTCTTGAGCGACCTCCAGATCCTTCTTGGTCCTGAGCAGATCGCTTTCGGCGCGTCGCCGTTCCTCGATCTCACGTTGCGCCGAGCGGTAGAGGCGCGCGTTGTCCAGCGCGATCGCCGCCTGACCCGCGAGGCCATCCATGAGCTTTTCGTGATGGGTGGAAAACCGACCGGGCTCGGCGTGGCCGAAGAAAAGACCCCCCAGCACCTCCCCCGATCGCGAAATCACCGGGACGGCCAGATAACTGCGCACCGGTAGATGGCCTTCGGGCATGCCGCGATAGGGCGCGTTGTCTCCATAGCGCGGGTCGGTGGTGATGTCGTCGGAGCGGACGATGCCATCGCCCGCAAAAGTCGGGGCAAAGACCTTGGTGTTACGCGGCATCGGGAAGTCGCTGAACGCCGTGCGGTCGACACCTGACAGCGTATAAAGCATGTAGCTTTCGCCGGAGCCCCTGACGACATTGTAGAAGAACGCGCCGAACTGGGCGCCGGTCAGCTCGACCCCGGCATCGGTGACCATCTGCACCAGCGCCTCGTGATCCAGCTCGGCCGCCACACCCGCCCCGGTCCGGTTCAAGGTTTCCAAAAGCCGTGCCTGATCGTTCAGCGCTTCCTGGACCGAATACCTCTCGAGGATCAGGGCCGTGATCCGGGCCACCAGGTCAAGAAAATCATCCTCTCGCCTCGTCGGCAGTCCGGGATTGGGACTGTAGATCGCGAAGGTGCCCAGCACCTTGCCCCTGGCGCCCACGACTGGATGCGACCAGCAGGCGCGCAAACCATGCGGCAGGGCCAGATCGCGGAAATCCTTCCAGAGCGGGTCGGTCGCGATGTCGGCGACGTGGACCGGGGCGCCTTCGTAGGCGGCGGTGCCGCAGGACCCGACCGCCGGCCCAATCGCGACACCGTCAATGGCGTCGGTATAGGACTTCGCCAAGCCGATTGCGGCGCCGTGGTAGAGCCTGCGGCCCTCTTTGTCAGTTAAAAGGATCGAGCAGGCGGCCTCTCGGCCTACGAAGTTCCGAACCGCCCGCATCAGTTCGTCGAGGATCAGTTCGAGAGGCCGCTCCTGCAGCGTCAACTCCAGAAGCTTGTGCTGGAGAACCTGCAAATCGTCGGTTTTCTCTTCGGCGGGTTCCCCGACCGACGCATCGAGGAGCGTGCAGAGCACCCCCGCCGGCCGGCCGTGATCGTCTGCAACACGTGCGAGCGACATTTCGCGCGGTGGAGCATGACTGCCTTGGGGAGGCGGAGATATCGACCTCAACCGGGCCGCTTTTCCCTCCTCCATGACTCCGGCCAGAACCGGCTCCACCTCGTTCCAGAACGCCGCGAGGCCCTGCGCCGCCGGCTGTCCGAGAGCCTCGGGATGCGCCGTGCCAAGCAGTGAGTGGTAGGCGTCATTGTAGAACAGGTACTGCTCGGGGCCCCAGCACATCCAGCTCGGCAGGGGAGATGCCAGAATGATCTGAATTGCCGTCTTGAGGCTTTGTGGCCAGTCACACGGAGACCCCAGGGGGTGCCCGTGCCACCCCCATGCCTCGAGTATCGCCCCGACTTCGCCCCCGCCTTCGAGGAACATCAGTCGTTCGTCGGCACCTGAAAGCATGCACGTCCCTCCTGTTGGGGCGATGTAGCACGCCGCAAACGGACAAACTACTATGGGCACCACGCGGGGCAAGGAACTGCTTGAAAGGGGACGCGCCTACACGACCCGACTACTGACCCCGCTTCGGCCGCTCTTCGCGCGGTTGTCCTCAAGAAGCGGACATATGCCCCAAGTGCAGCGAGGCTTGGCTTCCACCCGAACCACCGGATTATGAGCTCCACTCGCGACGGACCGATCCGCGCATCTGAGATGCAGGTTCAATTCCAGCTTCCGACCGATCGCAGATATCGGTGCCGCTCGTCGGGGTCGCTCCTGTGCCGAAGCTGCTCCACATGCGCCGCAAGGATCGGCAGATCCTCCGCCGCCCGGTCCAAGGAGAAGTCGAATGGCTGCCTGCCTCCGCATGAGAACCTGGTCAGCATGGCGCTTATCGGAGCCAGGGCCGTATCGAGCGATGTCGCAGCGCCGGAAAGGCGTTCGGCGATCTTGTCCGCCATGCCACCGGGGGCCCGGCCCTCCGGGCGCATCGACGCCCGAACCACGGCCTCCTCGGCACGGGCAGGCCGATAGCCCGCCGCCATCACCCGGTCGATCAGGTCCCGGTCCTCGCGGCTCGGCAGAGCGCGAAAACCACCGACCGCGCGATAGACCTCCCGGCGTATTCCGAGATTGGCCCCGCCGGCGGTGTTGAGCCCGATCGAGGTTGCTTCGTCCTCCGACAGGAGGCGTGCGAACTCCATCGAGAGCCGCATGTAGTCGTCCTCGATCTGCCCGCCGCGCCGCACCGTCTCGAGCATCTCCGGAGGAAGATCGTCGAGCCCCTCGATGCGGCCCAGCACCGCCGGATGCGTCTCGAGCGCCGCTCTCATGGCGCCGATCCAGCCCGGCTCCGCCTGGCAGTCGGCATCGGTGGAAAGTAAGGCCGTGGCTTGCGGGCTGAACCGCATCGCCAAGAGATGCCCGAGCCGACGCGCCCGCCCGACGCCGCCATGCGGCAACCAAAGCTCGCTCAGCACTAGGGCCAGCCCATGCCGACGGGCGCGGTCGCGGACGATCTCCGCCGTATCGTCCTCGGTGTTGTTCACGCAGACATGGAAGGCGAAGTCCCGCCGCCCCTCCTGCGCCGCTATCGCATCGAGACAGGCGCCGATGCGCTCGGCCTCGTTGCAGGCGGGGATGACCACCACCACACCGGCGGTCGCGACCGCGTCTGCGCCGAAGACCTCGCAGAGCGGTTTCATCGCCCTCCCTCCGCTACATCAATGCGATAGAGGTCGGTCGACATCGCACACCGCAAAGCCCTTCGGCTACTGGCGCGGAAAATCTCGAGTGCCTCCGCGCCCTGAAGCGCATTGCCGCTTGGTCCAAGCCAGGTCACGCAGACCAGATCGGCGGCAGGCCAGCGCCGGTCGATCTGTTGCGCGAGGGCGGCAAGTCCCCGAGGGTCGAGGAAGTAGAGCACTTCCGACAGCAGCAGCAGGTCATGGTCTCCTTCCGGCAACGGGGCTGGCAGGAAGAGCCGGTGAAAACGCCCTTCCGGAATGGCCCGCCTGGCGGCGTCGAGCGCCGTCTGCACCGCGTCGACACCGGTATAGGCCGCGCAGCGTGGTGCGACATGGCGCGCCAACTCGCCATTGCCGCAGCCCAGTTCCAGCACGGAGCGGTAGGTGCGTCGCGGCAAAGCTGCGCAGGTGGCGCGAAACTTGGACTGCTCGTAGGCGCTGGTGCGAAACGACCACGGATCGTCGCCCACAGCGTAGATCCGTTCCAGTTGATCGCATGACACCGCGGTCATGCCGCCCCCTCGAAGTAGATCTCGTCGCCGGTCTCGAACTGGGTGCGGAAGGATTCGGGCAGGACAAAGCCGTCGGGATCGTCATGCACCACCTGTCCCAGCTGGCTGCGATGCGCGGCGATGGCCTCGGCCTTTGCTTCGCGCGATGCGGAGATGTCGAAGCGATGCTCGACGCGATGCGGAAGACGTGCCCGGTAGGAGGGATCGTGCCAGCCCGACCAGACGGGATAGAACAGCAGCCGCGTGCCGGCGTGCAGGGCAGCGATGCGGGCAATCTCGGCCGTGGCCTCGTGATCGCAATGCGGGTCGGTCGGGGCGGGCGCAATGAGAACCCGGGCACCCGCCGCATGAATGATCCGCACTACCGTTTCGGCGATCTCTTCGAAGCGGTGTGCGAGCTTGAGCATGCCCGCATCGGGCAGCCCGAGCCGGGTAACGCAGGCCGGATCGCCGCCTAGCGCTGCGATCCCCGCATCGAGTTCGCATGCCCGCAACTCGGCCAGCCGCGCCCGGGGCCATTCGAGCGACCCCGGATGCGAGGCACCGCCATCTGTCATGCAGATCACGCGCGCGCCCGGCCCCGCGAAGGCGGCGGCCAGCAGCGCGCCGCAGCCCAGCGACTCGTCATCGGGATGCGGTGCGAGCACGACCGGAGGGTGGCCCTCGGTAAGGTCATGGAGGTTCGCCCGGCGCGTGCGATCAACCATCGAGCCAGTCTCCCAACGGCTTGCTCCCCATCAGCAATGCGCGACCGACCTTCACCGAGAAGGCGTCTCGCGCCGCTTGGCGCATGTAGCAGGCGAGGTCGCGGGCCATGCGTCCGACCCGGTCCGCTTCGTCGAACATCGACAGGCCCACCGAGCGCTCGACCGCCGCGATCGCATCCTGGCCGATCTCCTCGCTGAGAAGCCGCACCGACAGCGAGCGCGTCGCGGCCGCCTCTGGCGCGGCGATCCCTTCGTCTCCGCAGGCGATCTCACCGGCGCGCATGATGGCGGGCCAAGCCGAGACCACGCGTCCGGCGATCGGCGCCAGCCGCAACAGATGTGCTTCGGCTTCCTCCTGACCGCGATCCCGCAACGCATCGGAGGCCCGTTCCAGCAGCCCGACAATCCCGCCCAGCGTCACGGCGGCGATACGCCAGGTGCCGC
Source organism: Limimaricola soesokkakensis (assembly GCF_900172345.1). Lineage (GTDB taxonomy): Bacteria > Pseudomonadota > Alphaproteobacteria > Rhodobacterales > Rhodobacteraceae > Limimaricola > Limimaricola soesokkakensis. The sequence goes on along the minus strand of NZ_FWFY01000002.1, from coordinate 246,620 downwards.
CAAGGAAATGCGGCTCACGCGTGTAGACATCTGGTTCGCCGAGCGGCCGCCCCGGCAGCCCTTCGCAATCGAAGCCTCCCGAGCGGCTCTGCTGCATGCCGGACATGCGCCAGACACCCGGATCGTGGCGCGCCGCATCCCGGGCATCGACGACGAACAGCCGCTGCCCTTCCGGTGACCTCGCACTCACGATGGCGCGGTCGACATGACCCAGCCCGGACGCGAAGCGCTTGGCACCCGAGAGCCGATCGCCGGTTGCGCTGACGGGTTTGGCACCGTCGGCACCCCACACCCCGAACAGCCACCCCTCCTCCATCTGTGCCAGGCATTCCGACCGCAGTTCCGGGTCGGCATAGGTCTCGATCAGGTGGCGGGCATTCACATGACCCTCGTAGAGCCGGCCGAGCGACAGGTCGGCCTCACCGATCCGGCGCATGGCCCGGGCCGCGGCTTTCCAGTTCGCCGCCCTAAGAAGACCGGCATATCGCAGAAGATGCACCGCTTCATCGAAATCCCGCTGCGCCGCCCGCTCCAGACGCGACTGCAAGGACCGGTCAACACCGCCCTCATCGGGCACGCCTCGGCTCGGGTCTTTCTCAAATTGTCGAGGCATGGCAGGTTCCGGTGCTTCCTTCGCCGCAACAACCTGCGGGGGGAGCCACCAGTTCCTAAGGCCGAATGACGCGGGAAACGCCGCGCCGTAGAAGATGAATGGGCGAGGATGAAGCCTCCGCCGATAAACTGAGTTCCTGCGCTTGGGATCATCGCCCGGCGCCACCCATACGCGCGCTCGTTGGATCGCAAGAGCCGACCGCCGATCCGGTTGGACAGGACGAACCAGATCGGCTTGGCGTTTCTTCCGATGGACCACCGCATTGGAGGGTAAGGAAGCCCCCCTGTAGGATGGGCAGGAACCGCTCCCTATGCGTTCGCCCCGTAATGGGCGAAGAAGCTGCAGGAGGATCAGGAGGCAAACGCCGCTCCGTGACATCGAGAGCCGCCTCGGGATCGACCGGAGACGTGTGGATAGAAATATGCCCCGTGCAGGGAACCGGGCCTGATAGACGCGACCACGGCAGGCACTATCTTCCCATCATGAATCTCACGAACCTTCTCGGTGACGCCTCATCGGACCTGACGGCCCTTCAACTGGCCTTGCGAGCGATAGTGGTCTTCGTTTTCGCAGTCGCTTTATTCCGCCTCCTGCCCCGGAAGTCGCTTGCCAACACCTCGGTCATCGACGTGGTGCTGACCGTGCTGATCGGCTCCAGCTTGAGCCGCGCTTTGACGGGCAATGCTCCGCTTGGGCCCGTGATGGTGGCCTGCATTGTCCTCGGAGGGCTTTGGGTCGCGATAGGCTGGCTCGCGATCCACAGCGAGGTGTTCTCGCGGCTGTTGAAGGGAAGGCCCCTCGAAGTGATCCGAAACGGGGCAGTGGACGAAGCCGTGCTACGTCGTGCCCAGATGGGACGGCGTGACCTTGAGCAGAAGATCCGTGGTCAGGGATATGCCCGTATCGAAGATGTGCCGCTGGCCTATATTGAGAGAAACGGCTCGGTCTCGGTGGTATCCAAGGATTGATTGGAGGCGTCCCACCAAGCCCTTCACCGCGGCCCGAAATCTGGAAGCGGAGCGAAGGCAGGCAGCGCCGAATGATCGAAGTTGGAAGCCTGCCACTTCGTCCATGCTGGCACGAGTAAGGGGCCTTGGATCATATACGGCTTGGGGGCGGGATAATGGATGCCTCGCGCCTTCAAGCCCGAGCCATGCTCCAGTTGAAGCACCCAGGTCTTCCCTGAAGTAGGCTTTCGCGCCGGGTGGGGATGCGGGAATGCTCTAGACCACGGTCGCGGAAAGCATCACGCGTCTAAGCCGAATGTCTCTCCCAAGGCCGAAGGTGCCATCGCCCTCAATTCGAACGCTTCATTGATCGGCGACCTCGTTTGGTCAATGCGGGCTTTGCTGCCGGTTTGTGCCATGTGAGCCGGGGCCGGTTCCGCAAGGTTCGGGGCCATGGCTCTGGATCGGCCCTTCAAGCGAACTAATTTCCGATCTCAGCGAATGACCATGGCGTATGCGACCGAGACGGATGGGTGAGAGATGAGCGATCAGGCGCATCGGACGGCAAGTGATCGGGAAACCGAGCGCGGGAACGACTTCGATCGGGCCCGGGATCAGGCGCAGCGTATGCAGATCCACTCCGAATCCGGGGTGCTGTTCGAGCAGGCGATGGCGCAGACTCGCATGGCGATCTGCCTTGCCGATCCCAACCAGGAAGATCAGCCGATCGTCTTCGTCAACCGCGCCTTCCGCGAACTGACCGGCTATGAGGAAGACGAGATCGTCGGCCGCAACTGCCGGTTCCTGCAGGGCCCCGGGACCGACCCGGCGCAGGTGCGCAAGCTGCGCGAGGCGATCGCCTCCGAGGACGTGGTTGTGGTGGAGCTGCTGAACTACCGCAAGGACGGCAGCACCTTCTGGAACGCGCTGCATCTGGGGCCGATCTACAACGAGGACGGCTCGGTCCGCTATCTCTTCGGCTCGCAATGGGACGTGACCGACGTCCATGCGGCGCGGGCCGACGAGAAGCACGCGCGGATGATGGAGCGCGAGATCAGCCACCGCATGAAGAACATGTTCGCGGTGATCTCCTCGATCGTCACCATGACCGGCAAGCTCGACGGGGCCGAGGGGCTGGCCGAGAAGATCAACGCGCGGATCAGGTCGCTGGGCCGCGCGCACGAGGCGATGCTCGAGGTCTCCTTCACCGAAGGGCCGACCGACCCGCGCAAGCTGTTCGAGGATCTCCTGACCCCCTATGCGCCGCAGGGGCGGGACAGCCTGACGCTGACCGGGGGCAAGGTGCCGCTCGACAGCAACGTGGTCTCGGTGCTGGCGCTGACGCTGCACGAACTGGCGATCAACGCGGTCAAGCACGGCGCCTTCGCCGCGCAGGAGGGACACGTGTCGCTGGAGTGGCAGGTGATTGACGGCTCCGAGGGGGACGGGCGGCTGCGGCTGCTCTGGACCGAAACCGGCGGTGCCGATCCGGGCCCCGGGCCGGAGCGCCACGGTGTCGGCATGACGATCATCGGTCGAATGCTCGCCATGGGCGAGGGCGAGATCCGCTACGACTGGCGCGCCGAGGGGCTGCACGTCGACATCCAATTCCCGACCAGTATCTGAGGCCGTAATGAACATGATGGACCGCTCGACCGATGCCGGCCGCGCCAGCCTTTCGGGCAAGACCATCCTCGTGGTCGAGGACGAGGTGCTGATCGCGATGGACATCAACGAGAGCCTCGAAGAGGCGGGCGCGCGGGTGGTCTATGGCCGCAACCTGCGACAGGGGCTCGAGCGGGTGGAACAGCCGATTGACGTGGCCCTGCTCGACGTCTCGCTCGGGCATTCGGAGACCTGCCTTCCGATCGTCGAGAGGTTGCGGGCGCGGGGCGTACCCTTCGTGCTGCATTCGGGCGATGTGCAGCGCCTCGGCGAGACGATCACCAATATCGGCGCGCCGGTACTGGAAAAGCCCTGCGACCTCGCGGTGATCCGGCGCGCCTTGGTCGCGGCGCTTGTGACCGGTTGAGCGCTCGGGCGAATCGCGAATTCACCAAACTGCAACTCGCGGTTATTTCGGTCAGGAACCAGAATTCCCCTGTGGTTGAGTTTCCCGGGGTCATTTCACGGCATTCGCTGGTGAATGACATTGCAATCGCCCCGCGAAAACCAACCTGCTGACAGAAACTTAGAGTGCAGCGATCCACTACTGGGTCATAACAATGTTACAACAATTCAGCCTCGAATGGTCGCATTGTTGCGAAATTCGCCAAAAAATAGTAGTTTGAGCCTACCGATGACGCGGCGTAGGTCGCTTTGAAGCTGCGCTGTCCTCGGATCACTCACCGTTAGATGGCTTTCCCCCGGTCGCGTATCGGAACGGGGAAGTCGTCCTTTAATTAACGATTGGAAACGCCATGAAAACGTTGCTTCTGGCGAGCGGTCTGTTTTGTGCCGCTCTGACAATTCCATCTCTATCCATGGGCCAAATGGCGGCTCAGCAAATTCCGACCTATTTCGACGGGGTGATCTCCAAGCTCACGGAGAATGGCTATCGTGACGCCCGGCTCGTCGATGCAGAGGCGCGCCGGATCGTCGCCTTCGACGCCACGGGCAGCGAGGTGTCCATGACCATTCATCCGCGCAATGGAAGCATCGAGACCTGGGATTACGTCAGGCTGCTCGACCATTGATCGATCACGGCACGAGGGAGGGGATTATCATGACATCGACCATTCGCATCACCACCGTGATCGGCCTGCTGGTCGCGGGCTCGATCGCCAGCGCGCAGGCGGCGCGGGTGCCGCAGCGCATTCAGGACTTCGCGAGCCTCGGCTGGACGATAACGGATCATCTGGGACAGTCGGAGGGGCAGGAACGGATGCTGGTCCGCGATTCCGAAGGGCAGGAGCGGATCGCGGTTCTGCATTCCTATTCGGGTCTCGTCACCTTCGAGAAACTGCCGCATCCGGCGGAACGCTGAGCCGGTCCCGCAGCGAAAGAGGGGCGGCCGGGAGGGCCGCCCCTCGGGACGTCTCAGCCCTTCTTCAGGGCCTTCTGGCCCAGCACTTCGGCGATCTGCACCGCGTTGAGCGCCGCGCCCTTGCGCAGGTTGTCGGAGACACACCACAGGTTCAGGCCGTTCTCGATGGTCGAGTCCTGGCGAATCCGGCTGATGAAGGTGGCGAAGTCGCCCACGCATTCGACCGGGGTCACGTAGCCACCGGGCTCGCGCTTGTCGATCACCATGACGCCCGGGGCCTCGCGCAGGATGTCGCGGGCCTCGTCCTCGTCGAGGAATTCCTCGAACTCGATGTTGATCGCCTCGGAGTGGCCGACGAAGACCGGCACGCGCACGCAGGTGGCGGTGAGCTTGATCGAGGGGTCGAGGATCTTCTTGGTCTCGACCATCATCTTCCACTCTTCCTTCGTCCCGCCGTCTTCCATGAAGACGTCGATATGCGGGATCACGTTGAAGGCGATCTGGCGCGGATAGACCGAAGGCGCAACCTCCTGGCCGGGCACGTACATGCCCTTGGTCTGGTTCCACAGCTCGTCGATCGCGTCCTTGCCGGTGCCGGAGACCGACTGGTAGGTCGAGACGACGACCCGCTTGATCTTGGCGCGGTCATGCAGCGGCTTGAGCGCCACGACCATCTGCGCGGTCGAGCAGTTCGGGTTCGCGATGATGTTCTTCTTGGTGTAGCCCAGCACGGCGTCGGCGTTGACCTCGGGCACCACCAGCGGGACGTCGGGGTCCATCCGGTAGAGCGAGGAGTTGTCGATCACCACGCAGCCCTGCGAGGCGGCCTTAGGGGCGTATTCCTTGGTGGCCTCGGAGCCCACGGCAAAGAGCGCGATGTCCCAGCCGGTGAAGTCGAAGGCGGCGAGGTCCTGGGTTTTCAAAGTTCGGTCGCCGAAGCTCACCTCGGTGCCGAGCGAGCGGCGGCTGGCGAGAACGGCGATTTCCTCGATCGGAAACGCGCGCTCGTCCAGGATGTTGAGCATTTCGCGACCCACGTTGCCCGTGGCGCCGACGACGACGACCTTGTAGCCCATGTTCTGGAGCCTCCTGAAAGTTCGAGCGGTCCCTACACGTTTCGCGACGGAAGGGAAAGCGCCCGGCTGCGCATCGAGGCTGTCATGTTGGGAAAAACTGGTCGGAGTGAGAGGATTCGAACCTCCGACCCCCTGCTCCCGAAGCAGGTGCGCTACCAGGCTGCGCTACACTCCGACCGTGGCGCCGACCTAACGCCTTGTTTGCGGCTTTGCAAGAGGGGGCGGCGATCATTCCTGGCGGAACCGTCCGGGCCGCAGGAACCGTTTGAGCACGCTGGCGCGCGGCGCGCTGCCGGTCTCCCAGCGCAGCCGCGTCTGCGAGACGGGACGGTGCGCCGACCTGCCGCCGCGGCCCTCGCGCAGCACGATGTAGATGCCTGAGGCGATGATGATTCCGGTGCCGAGGATGGTCGCCCCGTCGGGCAGCTCGTCGAAGAACAGCGCGCCATAGGCAGTGGCCCAGATGATCTGGCTGTACTGCATCGGCGCGACCACGACCGCCTCGCCGGTGGAATAGGCCGCGACCATGATCCGTCCGCCGATCCAGCCCAGCACCGCGATCAGCGCCATCAGCCCGAAATCCGAGATCGGCATCGGCTTGTAGACGAAGGCCAGAGCCGCGCCCATCAGCACGAAATTGGCGATCATCGGGTAGAGCAGCAGCACGACGGGGCGTTCGTCATGGCCGATCTTGCGCACCACGATCGACGCGGTGGAGCCGCCGATCGCCACGCCGAGCGCCGCGAGATGGCCCAGCGAAAGCTCGGTTTGGCCGGGCCTGAGCACCACCAGCACCCCCGCGAGACCCACCAGGACCGCCGCCCAGCGGTGGATGCCGACGGTTTCACCCAGCACGGGGATGGCCAGCACGGTGATCAGCAGCGGCGTCGCGAAGATCAGCGCGTAGACCTGCGCCAATGGCAGTTGCGAGAAGGCGTAGAAGGCCGATGTCGCGGTCAGGAAGCCGGCGGCGGTCCGCAGCGCGACCCACCAGGGGTGGCGCGGACGCAGGGTGCCGGGTTCGGGATCGCCGATGATCATCACCAGCGCCAACGGGAAAGCGAGCGTTACCGAGAAGAAGATCAGCTGCACCGGCGAGTAGCCGCTGCCCAGCACCTTGATGACCACGTCGTGCGTGGCGAAGACGCCGAAGGACACAAGCGCCAGCAGCGCGCCTCTCGCATTGTCACCCATGCGCGTTCTCCCGGTCGAAATGGCGATGATAGCGCCACCATTGTCCGAGCCCCGCGCGCGATGCAAGCCGGGGAGGGTGGATGCGGGCAGGTTTCCCCGCCCGCATGTCCAGTGTCAGATCGAGGCGTCGAGCGCGGCGATGATCGCGTCGCCCATCTCGGCGGTGGAGATCGGTGTGCCGCCCTCGGGGCCGAGCAGGTCGGCGGTGCGCTTGCCATCGGCCAGCACCCTCTCGACGGCCTGCTCGAGGCGGGTCGCCTCGTCGCCATTGTCGAAGCTGTAGCGCAGCGCCATGGCGAACGACAGGATGCAGGCGATCGGGTTGGCCTTGCCTTGGCCGGCGATGTCGGGGGCCGAGCCGTGCACTGGCTCGTAGAGCGCCTTGGGGCGGCCATTGGCCATCGGCGCGCCCAAGCTCGCGGACGGCAGCATGCCGAGCGAGCCGGTGAGCATCGCGGCAGCGTCCGAAAGGAGGTCGCCGAACAGGTTGTCGGTGACGATCACGTCGAACTGCTTGGGCCAGCGGCAGAGCTGCATGGCGCCGGCATCGGCATACATGTGGCTCAGCTCCACGTCCGGGTACTCGGCCTCGTGGATCTCGGTCACCACTTGGCGCCAGAGCACGCCCGATTCCATGACGTTGGCCTTCTCCATCGAGCAGACCTTGTTGTTCCGGCGGCGGGCCAGCTCGAAGGCGGAGCGCGCGACGCGGGCGATTTCGCTCTCGGTGTAGCGCTGGGTGTTGATGCCGACGCGCTCGTTGCCTTCCTTGTGGATGCCGCGCGGCTCGCCGAAATAGACGCCCGAGGTCAATTCGCGCACGATCATGATGTCGAGCCCGGCGACCACGTCGCGCTTGAGCGAGGAGAAATCGGCCAGCGCGTCGAAGCACTGCGCCGGGCGCAGGTTCGAGAACAGGTCCATTTCCTTGCGCAGGCGCAGCAGGCCGCGCTCGGGCTTCACCGAGAAGTCGAGCGTGTCGTATTTCGGTCCGCCCACGGCACCGAGCAGCACAGCGTCGGCGTTCTGCGCGCGTTCCATCGTCGCGTCGGTCAGCGGCGTGCCATGCGCGTCATAGGCGGCGCCGCCGACGAGATCCTCTTCGACGTCGAAGGCGAGGTCGCGCTTCTCGCCGTACCAGCCGATGATCTTCTTCACCTCGTTCATGACTTCGGGACCGATGCCGTCGCCGGCGAGGATCAGAAGGGAAGGATTGGACACGTTGCGGGCTCCGGATTGAAACGAATGGAATGGCGATGCGGTAGCCTGTGGTCGCCGCAGGGTCAAGTTCGCGCCCCGACCTCCGATGCTGCGCGCCCCGACCTATGGATGAGGCGCTGGGCCGAGATCGAACGACATAGGACGCCAGAGAATGGCAAAGGGGAAGGCATCCCATGGTTCATCTTTCCTGAAATACGCAGATCCCGCCGCCGGCCCGATGCGCTCACTCCAGTTCGAGGTCGACCCAGACCAGCCGGTGCGCCGAGGCCTCTGCCGCGGCTTCGGCCAGCGGGCCCGTGGCGGGCCAGGCCACGCCCGCGCCGGTGACGCGCAGCCCGGCGCGCGAGGGCAGAACGTAATCGACCCGCAGGTTGCCCGGCCCCTCCGGTGGGTCTTCCCAATCGGCAGTGTCGAGCGCCGGATCGCCCGCCTGGCCTGGCGTGGCGTTCGCGCGGCCGCCGGGGCTGCGGGGCTGGGGATCGACGAGGCGCGGATCGGCGAGCAGCGCGCGCATCTCGGCACGAAGTCCCGCGCCATCGGCCGGGTCGAGATTGGCGAGGCCGATGATCGCGAAGGGGGGCGCCGGTGGTGGGCCGAGATCGCCGTCCAGAAACCGCAGCCAGAGCCGGATCTCGTCGCGATTGCGCAGCCCATTGAGATCCTCGGGCCCGTCGAAGACCGGCGGCGTGGCGGCGAAGGCCATGAGGGTGAGGGGCCCCTGCGGCGTCTCGGCCCGCACCACCCAGTGCCCCGTGCTCGACAGGCGTCGGGCAGCCTGCGCCTCGGCCGAGGGGAAGGGGGCGTCGCCCGGGTTGGGCTGCGTCGCGCCGGGCAGGTCGCGCCAGAGCAACCCGGTGAAGTCGTGGACGAGGGAGACCGGAAAGCGCGACAGCAGCGCCATCGCGCCGTCGCCGGTGAAGCGGCCGTAGCCATGGGCATCGCGCGCCCGGTTGCGGCGGCCATCGCCGTCCAGATCCAGCCCGGAAACCAGCCCGGCATTCGAGGGCGGGGCGAGGAGATAGGGGTAATCCGGTCCGCCCGCCTCGCGCAGCAGCGCCGCGAAGGTGGCAAGCGCCACGCTTCGGGCATCGCGATCAAAGCCGGTGAGCAGCAGTATGTCGGGGGCGGTATCGACGATGACGCGGGCAGCGGCCGTGACCTGCGCCTCTTCCCGACGGATGTCACGCAGCAGCAGTCCGGGGCCGTCGCGGCTCAGCGCCGGGGCGTAGGTGGCAAGCCGCAGGGGTTCGGCCGAGAGGGGAGGCGCCAGAGGCGCGAGAGGGGCGGCAAGCAGGACGGCGAGAAGGGCGCGACCGAGGCGCGCCCCCGGCCTCACGCGGGCATCAGCCCGGCTTCGCGGGCCGAGGCCCGCTCGCGCTGGGCGCCGATCATGTCGGCGACGCGCTGCAGCGCCACGCCGCGCATCAGCAGGCTCGCGGGCAGAAAGGCCCAGCCGGTCATGGTCCAGATCAGCGTATGCGGGTTCGACAGGTCGATCGGCCCGAAGATCGGCGCGCCGATGTTGAACAGGGCCGGCACGATGAAGGGCAGCAGGAAGCCGAGCACGAGGTTGACCTGCCCGTCGCGGCGCAGGCGCCAGATCACGTCCGGGCCCGAGGTCGGATCGAAGGTCGGCAGGTTGATCCAGACGTTGAAATTGCCCGAGCGCATCGGCCAGCCCCGGAAGCGCAGCAGCGCCACGAAGATCAGCAGCGAGGCCAGCGACAGCAGGTAGCTCAGCGCGGCGCCGACCCGGACCTGGTCGGCCAGCGCGCCGGAGGTGCCTTCTGGCAGGGTCAGCATCACCAGCCGCACCGGCGAATAGGGCATGTCTAGCGCATGGCCCAGCGGCGTCGTCAGCGCCGCGATCAGCGCCGTGAAGGTGGAAGCGTCGTCGGCATGACCCGCCAGCAGCGACAGCAGGAACACCGAGAGCGCCGCCGTGGCGAAACGGATGCGGTTGAAGGGCGGCGCGTCGCGGAATTCGACCAGGCTCGGCGACAGCGAGGTGTATTCGACCGCGGTGAACAGCCCCGCGGCAAGCGCCACCAGCGCCACGATCTCCGGGGTGCCGGAGCCGCCCGTCTGCAGCAGCATCGATGGTGTTGCGATCAGCAACATCATCAGCACCGCCCGCAGGAGTCCACCTGTCAGTCGCGCGACCATAGTCTGCCCATTCCTGCGCCGGGCGGCCACGTTTTGATATCGCGGCTCTTTACCGGCGAATTTCGGCCCAAGCGGGCCGTCATGCCTCAATCCTGCCACTATTTGTGCCCTTTCCCAGTTCAGGCGGCAACGCATAGTTCTCAAGAAGCGCTTGAACTGCGGCGCTTTTGCGACGGAGTCGGCACTGGAATGGACCGATAATGGGACCTTCGATCAGCAACTTATGTCTTTTGGAGAGGGTATATAGTGGCTGTTCGGGCAGGTCCTACCAGACAGGGTAGGGCAGGCGTGACCTTACGGCACGAGCAACACTCCCTCGTCACAATGCGAAAAGGGCGGCCCGCCGGGCCGCCCTTTTCCTGTCCGAATCTTCGATCTCAGACCCAGGGTCGGGCTTGGGTCGCCTGGCTTTCGAAGCTGTCGATGGCGCTTGCCTTCTCCAGCGTCAGGCCGATGTCGTCGAGCCCCTCGAGCAGGCAGTGCTTGCGGAAGGGGTCGACCTCGAAGTGGAAGCTCTCGCCCTCGGAGGTGGTCACGGTCTGGTTCTCGAGGTCGATGTCGAGCCGCGCGTTCGAGCCCTTTTCGGCGTCCTTCATTAGCACGTCGACCTGCTCTTGGGGCAGGACGATCGGCAGGATGCCGTTCTTGAAACAGTTGTTGAAGAAGATGTCGGCGAAGCTGGTCGAGATCACGCATTTGATCCCGAAATCCTTGATCGCCCAAGGCGCGTGCTCGCGCGACGAGCCGCAGCCGAAATTGTCGCCGGCGACGATGATCTCGGCGTTGCGGTAGGCCGGGGTGTTGAGCACGAAATCGGGATTCTCCGACCCGTCGTCGAGGTAGCGCATCTCGGCGAACAGGTTCACGCCCAGCCCGGACCGCTTGATGGTCTTCAGGAACTGCTTGGGGATGATCATGTCCGTGTCGATGTTGACCAGCGGCATGGGGGCGGCGACGCCCGAGAAGCTTTCGAACTTGTCCATCACATCATCTCCCGCACGTCGGTCAGGTGTCCGGTGATCGCGGCGGCCGCCGCCATCGCCGGGCTCATCAGGTGGGTGCGCCCGCCCTTGCCCTGGCGCCCCTCGAAATTGCGGTTCGAGGTCGCGGCGCAGCGCTCGCCCGGGGCGAGCTGGTCGGGGTTCATCGCCAGGCACATCGAGCAGCCGGCGAGGCGCCACTCGAAGCCCGCCTCCTTGAAGATGTCGGCAAGGCCCTCTTCCTCGGCCTGGGCGCGCACGAGACCCGAGCCCGGCACGACCATGGCGCGCATGCCGTCCTTGATCTTCTTGCCCTTGAGGATCGCCGCGGCGGCGCGCAGGTCCTCGATCCGGCCATTGGTGCAGGAGCCGATGAAGACCGTGTCGATCTTGATCTCCTTGAGCGGCGTGCCGGCGGTCAGCCCCATGTAGTCGAGCGCCCGCTTGGCGGCCTCGACCTTGCCGCCCTTGAAGGCGCTCGGGTCAGGCACGACATCGGTGATCGGCAGCACGTCCTCGGGCGAGGTGCCCCAGGTGACGACCGGGGCGATGTCCTCACCGCGGATCGTGACGACCTTGTCCCAATGCGCGTCGTCATCGGAATAGAGCGTCTTCCACCAGTCCATGGCGGCTTCCCACTGCGCGCCCTTGGGCGCATGCGGGCGGCCCTTCACATAGGCGAAGGTGGTCTCGTCGGGCGCGATCAGACCGGCGCGGGCGCCGCCTTCGATCGCCATGTTGCAGACCGTCATCCGGCCTTCCATCGACAGCGCGCGGATCGCCTCGCCGCAATACTCGATCACGTAGCCGGTGCCACCGGCGGTGCCGGTCTTGCCGATCACCGACAGGGTGATGTCCTTGGCGGTGACGCCCGGCGCCAGCTTGCCGGTGATCTCCACCTTCATGTTCTTGGACTTCGACTGGATCAGCGTCTGCGTGGCGAGCACGTGCTCGACCTCCGACGTGCCGATGCCATGCGCCAGCGCCCCGAAAGCGCCATGCGTCGCGGTGTGGCTGTCACCGCAGACCACGGTCATGCCGGGCAGGGTCCAGCCCTGCTCGGGGCCGACGATGTGGACGATGCCCTGACGCACGTCGGAGACCGGGTAGTAGTTGATGCCGAAGTCGCGGGCGTTCTTGTCGAGCGCCTCGACCTGGATCCGGCTGTCCTCGTTCTCGATGACCTTGTCGCGGCCCTCGGTGGTGGGGACGTTGTGGTCCGGCACGGCGATGGTCTTTTCGGGCGCGCGCACCTGGCGGCCGGCCATGCGCAGCCCCTCGAAGGCCTGCGGGCTGGTGACCTCGTGCACGAGATGGCGGTCGATATAGAGCAGGCCGGTGCCGTCCTCGGCCTGATGGACGAGATGCGCGTCCCAGATCTTGTCGTAGAGTGTCTTGCCGGTCATGGAGTGGTCCTCTTGCGGCTGGATATGTCTGACAGAGCGCGCGGCTGCGCGCCGAAGGGTCGAGCGGGCGCCAAGGCGCCCCGCCGCGTCAAAGCCGCGCGAGGATCGTGCAGGTTGCGCCGAAGAACCGCCAGGGCAGGCGCGCGCGATCATCCATGTCGAAGACCCGAGTCATGGCGTTCAGATACTCCCTCGGACCCTGCGGCACAAGAGCCTGCGGCGGCTGGACCGAGGGGCGGCGGCACTACATGCTCTGCACATAAAAGAGAGGGCAGAGCGCACGATGGAGCCGGAGACCGGGGTGGAGGAGGTGGCGGAGACCGCCACGGTGGAGGCCGAGGCGGCCGCCGCCGAAATGGCGGAGCAGGCGACCGAGGCGCCGGAGGTTCTGGCCGAGGCCGCCGAGGATCTGGGCCATCGGCTCCTGAGCGATGCCGAGCGGGTGCTGCAAGGCGTGATGCAGCCCTGGAACGCGTGGCAGCTGCTGATCCTCTTCGGCGCCTTCGCGCTGGCGCATCTGGGCCGCGCCTGGCTTGGGCCGAAGCTGCATGACTGGATGCGGCACCGCGAGGGCTGGCCGCGCTGGCGGATGCGCTATGCGGTGACGCTGCACCGGCGGCTGCGCGCGGTGCTGTTCGTGACACTGCTGTGGATCGCCGTGGCGGTGGTACGGCAGCTCGACCCGCTAGCCGGCGCGGCGGTGCTGCGGATCGCGGCCAACCTCGCCACCGGCTGGCTCTTCGTGGCGCTGGTGTCGCGGCTGATCGTTAATCCGCTCTTGCGCGGCATCGTGCGCTACGGCGCCTGGGCGTGGATCACCCTGCGCATTCTCGATCTGACCACCGAGACGGCGCGGCTGCTCGACGGGCTCGCGATCCAGGCTGGCGATCTGCGGATCTCGGTGCTCTTGGTGCTCAAGGCGGCGCTGGTGCTGGGCGTCGCCTTCTTCGTGGCGCGGCTGCTGGCGCGCAGCTCGGCGCACCGGATCGAGAGCAACCGGGAGATCAGCCCCTCGATGCAGGTGCTGGCGGTCAAGCTCAGCCAGCTGCTGTTCTACGGCATCGCGGTCTTCGTCGGGTTGCGCGCGGTGGGGGTGGACCTCACCGGCCTCGCGGTGCTGTCGGGCGCGATCGGCGTTGGCCTCGGCTTCGGGTTGCAGAAGGTGGTGTCGAACCTGGTCTCGGGACTGATCATCCTGATGGACAAGTCGATCAAGCCCGGCGACGTGATCTCGGTCGGCCAGACCTTCGGCTGGATCTCGACGCTGGGCGCGCGCTACGCCTCCGTCGTCACCCGGGACGGCAAGGAATACCTGATCCCGAACGAGGACCTGATCACCACCCAGGTGGTGAACTGGACCCATTCCGACAATTCGGTGCGGATCGATCTCGATTTCGGCACCTCATATGGCGACGATCCGCATCTGGTGCGCCGGGTCGCGATCGCGGCGGCGGCGGGCTGCGGACGGGTTCTGGAAAAGCCGGCACCGGTCTGCCATATCACCGCCTTCGGCGATTCGAGCGTGAACTACCTGCTGCGCTTCTGGATCGACGACGCGACGGCGGGGCTCACCAATATCCGCGGCGACGTGTTTCTCGCTCTGTGGGACGCGTTCAAGGCCGAGGGCATCTCGATTCCCTTCCCGCAGCGCGAGGTCCGGGTGCTCGACGGCTCCGCCCTGCGTGTCGCGCGACCCACCGCCGAGTGATCGGATGCGAGGTGCGGGATCGTTGAAAACGACCCCCCCCCTTGCTACATTTGGAACATGCCCGGCGCCGGGGCAAAGTCGGCGGCGTGAAACCGGAGGATGATGACCTGTCCCTTTCCACCCAAGCGGCGCAAGCTGCTCCCCAGGGCGCGGGCCTGATGGCCGGGGCGCCCTCCGCGACGAGCGAAAAGCTGCTGGCAGCGATCCTCGTCTCCCTCGATGACGACAAGGCCGAAGACGTCGTGCAGATTGATCTGCGCGGGCGCTCCGAGATGGGCGATTACATGGTAATCGCATCGGGCCGCTCCTCGCGTCAGGTCGCCGCCATCGCCGAACACCTGACGGACAAGCTCAAGCAGGATTACGGCGTGCTCTCGAAGACCGAGGGCAAGGAGACCGGCGACTGGGTGCTGATCGATACCGGCGACGTGATCGTGCATGTGTTCCGACCCGAGGTGCGCGAGTTCTATCAGCTGGAGAAGATGTGGGCGCCCCAGGGGGCGGCCGCCGACGCCTTCCGCTGATGCGCGTCAGGATCTGCGCGGTGGGCCGGATGAAATCCGGCCCCGAGCGTGCCTTGGTCGAGGACTACACCGCACGGTTCGACCGGACCGGGCGGGCGCTTGGCCTCGGGCCGCTCATGATCACCGAGGTCGACGACCGCAAGGGCGGCGGCATGGCCGCCGAAGCGGCTCTGCTCGACCGCGCCATTCCCGACGGCGCGGTGATCTGTGCCATGGACGAGCGCGGCCGCGAGATGAGCTCGCCCGATTTCGCAAACATGCTGGCAGGCTGGCGCGACCAGGGCCGGGCGGAAGTGGCCTTCGTGATCGGCGGCGCCGACGGCATCGACCCGGCGCTGCGTTCCCGTGCCGATGCGATGCTGTCTTTCGGCCCGATGGTCTGGCCGCACATGCTGGTGCGCGCGATGCTGAGCGAACAGCTTTACCGCGCCGCCTCGATCCTCGCCGGAGCGCCCTATCACCGGGTCTGACGTGGGGCCCCACGGCATGCTCTGACCCCGCGTCAGTGGACAATCGGAACGCTTTGGCTCAGGACTGGCGCGAAACGTTCCCGAGGAGGCTTTCCCGATGGCGACACCCAAACCCGTGGTCCTGTGTATTCTCGACGGCTGGGGGCTACGCGCCGAAACGGAAGGCAACGCGCCGGCGCTGGCCCGCACCCCGGCCTTCGACCGGATCATGCAAGGCCCCCACGCGACCCTGACCACGCATGGCCCGGATGTGGGCCTGCCCTCGGGCCAGATGGGCAATTCCGAGGTCGGTCACACCAATATCGGCGCGGGCCGGGTCGTCGCCATGGATCTCGGCCAGATCGATCTCGCGATCGAGGACGGGAGCTTCTTCGAGGCCGAGGCGATCGCCGATTTCGCCAAGACGTTGCAGGATTCGGGCGGCACCGCGCATCTGTTCGGCGTCGTCTCGGATGGCGGCGTGCATGGTCATCTCGACCATATCGTCGCCGCGGCCCGGGCACTGCGCGACCGCGACGTGGCGGTGACGGTGCATGCCATCACCGACGGGCGCGACGTCGCCCCGAAATCGGCCGATGCCTATCTCGAGGACCTGATCGAGAAGCTGCCCGAGGGCACCCGCATCGCGACCGTGATCGGCCGCTACTTCGCCATGGACCGCGACAATCGCTGGGACCGGGTGAAGGCCGCCTATGACGCCATCGTCAAGGGCGAGGGCCACGCGGCCACCGACCCGCTGGCGGCGGTGAAGGCCGCCTGGGATGCGGGCCAGACCGACGAGTTCATCCCCGCCACGGTGATCGACGACTATGCTGGCATGCAGCCGCAGGACGGGCTGTTCTGCCTCAATTTCCGCGCCGACCGGGCGCGCGAGATCCTAGCGGCCATCGCCGATCCGGCGTTCGACGGCTTCGAACGCGGTGACGCTCCGGCGTTGGCCGCAAGACTCGGCATGGTCGAATATTCCGACAAGCATGTCGCCTGGTACGAGGCTGTGTTCCCCAAGCGCGACATCGTCAACACGCTGGGAGCATGGGTCGCCTCCAAGGGGCTGACGCAGTTCCGTCTCGCCGAGACCGAGAAATACCCGCATGTCACCTTCTTCCTCAATGGCGGCAAGGAGGAGCCGGAGGAAGGCGAGGACCGGTTCATGCCGAAATCGCCCAATGTCGCCACCTATGATATGCAGCCCGAGATGTCGGCCGGCGAGGTGACCGAGGCCTTCGTCGCGGCCATCGGCAAGGGCTACGACCTGATCGTCACCAACTTCGCCAACCCCGACATGGTCGGCCATACCGGCGATCTCGATGCCGCGATCCGCGCCTGCGAGGCGGTGGATCAGGGCTTGACCGAGGTCTGCGCGGCGCTGGAGAAGGCGGGCGGCGCGATGATCGTGACCGCCGATCACGGCAATTGCGAGATGATGATCGACCCCGAAACCGGCGGGCCGCATACCTCTCATACGCTGAACCCGGTCCCAGTCGCGCTGTTCGGCGGCCCCGAGGGGGCACGCCTGCGCGACGGTCGGCTCGCCGATCTGGCACCGACGCTTCTGGACCTGATGGGCCTCGACCTGCCGCCCGAGATGACCGGGCGCAGCCTCATCGGATGAGGGCGGCGCTTTTCCTCGCATTGGCGCTGCTGGCCGCGCCGGCGGCCGCGCAGGAGACGGCGGCGGCGGCGCGAGCCGCCGCCGAGCGTCTCGCTGCCGCTTCGGAGCAGCTCGACGCAGCGCAGGGCGCGCGCGACCGGGTATCGGCGCTGACCGAGACGGTGCGGGCCTACGAGGCGGGGCTGACGGCGCTGCGCGACGGGCTGCGCCGCGCCGCGATCCGCGAGCGGGCCATCGCGGTGGAACTGGAGGCGCGACGCGACGAGATCGCGGAGCTGCTGGGCGCGCTGCAGTCCATGTCGCGTGCCCCGGCGCCGTTGTTGCTGTTGCACCCGGCCGGACCGCTGGGCACCGCGCGCGCCGGGCTGATCGCCTCGGAGGTCACGCCGGCGCTGCAGGCCGAAGCCGAGCGGCTGCGCGCCGACCTGCAAGAGGCCGCCGATCTCGCGGCGCTGCAGCAAAGCGCGATCTCCACGCTTGAGGAGGGGCTTTCAGGGGCGCAAAGCGCGCGCAGCGCACTGTCCGAGGCGATCTCCGAGCGCACCGACCTGCCGATGCGCTTTACCGAGAACCCGGTGGCGACGGCGCTGCTGATCGCCTCGACCGACACGCTGGACGGTTTTGCCTCGGGTCTCGCCCAGACCATCGATGCCGAGCTGTCGAGCACGGTGCCGGACGCCACCGGTCTCAAGGGGCAGATCCCGCTCCCGGTGCAGGGGCAGGTGCTGCGCGGTTTCGGCGAGGCGGATGCGGCGGGCGTCACCCGGCCCGGTCTGGTGATCGCCACCGCGCCGCGCAGCCTCGTCACCACGCCGGTGGCGGCGACGCTGCGGTTTCGCGGCGAGCTGCTCGATTACGGCAATGTCGCGATCCTCGAACCGGCGGCGGGCGTACTGGTGATTCTGGCCGGGCTGGCCGAGGTCTATGGCCGCACCGGAGAGATCCTGCCGGCGGGCGCGGCGCTGGGCCTGATGGGCGGAGACCCGCCCGCACCGCACGAAATCTTGACCGAAACGGCGCAGGGCGGTGGCGCGCCGCGGTCGGAAACGCTTTATCTGGAAGTACGGGAGGGGGATGCCCCCGTCGATCCCGAAACATGGTTCGCGCCGGCCTGACCGGCGCGCGCCCGAAAGGCGGCCCGGGCCGCAGGCAGAGGGAATGTTGCGCATGAGGAAACTGGTACTGGCGGCGCTTGGCGGAACCGCGCTCGGACTGATCGTCACGACGCAGGTGGCCGGACCGCTCGTCGCTCAGGAGGCCGAGCGCAATGCCAGCGTCTATGAGCAGCTCGACCTGTTCGGCGACATCTTCGAGCGGATCCGCGCCGAATATGTCGAAGAGGTCGATGAGGGCG
The DNA here is from genome assembly GCF_900172345.1 of Limimaricola soesokkakensis. Lineage (GTDB taxonomy): Bacteria > Pseudomonadota > Alphaproteobacteria > Rhodobacterales > Rhodobacteraceae > Limimaricola > Limimaricola soesokkakensis. The sequence continues at coordinate 228,363 of NZ_FWFY01000002.1, read as the reverse complement.
ACCTGATCGAGGCCGCGATCAACGGCATGCTGACCTCGCTCGACCCGCATTCGAGCTACCTGTCGCCCGAGGATGCGGCCGACATGCGCACCCAGACGCGCGGCGAGTTCGGCGGGCTTGGCATCGAGGTCACGCAGGAAGAGGGGATCGTCAAGGTCGTCTCGCCGATGGACGGCACCCCGGCCGATGCGGCGGGTATCCTTGCGGGCGATTTCATCACCGCCGTCGACGGCGAGAGCGTGCTGGGCCTGACCCTCGACGAGGCGGTGGACCTGATGCGCGGGCCGGTCGGCTCGGAGATCGTCATCACCGTGGTGCGCGACGGCGAGGACGAGCCCTTCGACGTCTCGATCATCCGCGACACGATCAAGCTCAACGCGGTGCGCGCGCGCACCGAGGGCGACACCATCGTGATGCGCGTCACCACCTTCAACGACCAGACCTTCCCGGACCTGAAGAAGGGTCTGGCCGAGGAGATCGAGAAGGCGGGCGGGCTCGAGAACGTCAACGGCGTGGTGCTTGATCTGCGCAACAACCCCGGCGGTCTGCTGAACCAGGCGATCTACGTCTCCGACGCCTTCCTCGAGGCGGGCGAAATCGTCTCGACCCGCGGCCGCGACGTCGAGCAGTCGGACCGCAACAACGCCACGCCCGGCGACCTGATCGATGGCAAGCCGATGGTGGTGCTGATCAACAGCGGTTCGGCCTCGGCTTCGGAGATCGTCGCCGGTGCGCTGCAGGACCACCGCCGCGCCATCGTCGTAGGCACCCAGAGCTTCGGCAAGGGCTCGGTGCAGACTGTGATGCCGCTCAGGGGCGAGGGCGCGATGCGCCTGACCACGGCGCGCTACTACACCCCCTCGGGGCGCTCGATTCAGGCGCTGGGCATTTCGCCCGACATCATCGTCGAGCAGCCGCGCCCCGCGCCCGTCGAGGAGACCGAGGAGGACACGACGGCGCGGCCGCTGCGCTCGGAGGCCGACCTGCGCGGCAGCCTCGACAATGACAGCCTCTCGGAGGACGAGCTGAAGCAGCTCGAGGCGGATCGCGAGCGCGCCGAGAAGGCCGCCGAACTGCGCGAGCAGGACTACCAGCTCGCCTATGCGATCGACATCCTCAAGGGGCTCTCGGCGCTCGGCCCACGCGCGCTGCCCGATCCCGAGAAGCGCGCCGAGGCGGCGGGGGAGGCGGCTCAGTGAGGCCTGCCAGCATCGCCGCCCTGCCGTTCCGCCCCTGCGTGGGCGTCATGCTGGTCAACAAGGCGGGCCGCGTGTTCGTCGGCCAGAGGATCGACCGCGACCAGGATGCCTGGCAGATGCCGCAGGGCGGCATCGACCCCGGCGAGGACGTGACCACGGCGGCGCTGCGCGAACTGCGCGAGGAAACCGGCATCCCGGCCGACAAGGTGGTCATGATCGCCCAGACCGAGGAGCCGCTGCGCTACGACCTCCCCTCCGACGTGGTGCCGCATATCTGGGGCGGCCGCTATCGCGGTCAGGCACAGACCTGGGTGCTGATGCGCTTCACCGGGACGGACGGGGATATCGACATCGCCACCGAGCACCCGGAGTTCAGCGCATGGAAATGGATCGACCCCGCCGAGCTGGCCTCGGCTATCGTGCCGTTCAAGCGGCGCGTCTACGAACAGGTTCTCGAGCAGCTCGGGCCGCTGGTCTGAGCCTAGCCCCGGCTCTGGCACTGATGCTCGCGGCGCCACCCGTGGCGGCGCTGTCCTGCCTCGTGCCGGACCCGATCCGCAGCTTTGCGGAGATCCATGCGGCGCCCGAAAGCTATCGCGCCTATATCGGCAGCTTCGCCTTCGACGCCGACAAGTTGCCGCCGATGCAGGATCTGTCGCAGCCGGTAACCGCGACCCCGAACCCGGTGCCGGCCGAGTTCACCGGCCACCAGTTGGGGCCGACCGGCTTCGACACGCCGGTCGTCGAGGCGGCGATGCTGCTGCAGCCCTCCTGCGCGGGGCCGTGGTGCGGCAGCCTCGCCCCGGACGACAAGGTACTGGTCTTCGCGCGGGTGGAGGACGGGCAGCTGATCGTCGATCTCGATCCCTGCCCGGGCAAGGTGCAGGCCGCGCCAGACGCGGCCACGCGCGAGAGGCTCGCCGCCTGCATGCGCGGCGAAGAATGCCGGGAGGCCCGATGAGAGACGACGGCCCGTCGACGCGGATCGCGCCGATCACCCTCGATGACGTCGAGGGCTTCCACGCCGCGCTCGATTCGGTGGCGCGCGAACGGCGCTTCCTCGCCTCGTTCGAGGCCCCGCCGCTCGAAGCCGCGCAGGTCTTCGTCGAGGCGAACCTGCGCGAGGGCAACCCGCACTTCGTGGCGCATGAGGGCGGTCGCATCGTCGGCTGGTGCGACATCAAGCGGTCGGGCCGACCGGTCCACGCGCATTGCGGCGTCATGGGCATGGGCGTCGTCGCCGATCGCCGCGGCGCCGGGATCGGCCGGGCGCTGCTGGGCGCGACGCTCGCGGCGGCGCGCGCGGCGGGGCTACTCCGGGTGGATCTCGACGTGCGGGCCGCCAACACTCCTGCGATCGCTCTCTACGAGCGCATGGGGTTTCGCCATGAAGGCCGGAAGGTGGCGGCCTACAACGTCGATGGCGCGTTCGACGACCTGCTGGTCATGGGGCTGGTCTGGCCCGAGGGGGCGGCGGGCTAAGCCCGCCGCGCGCTCAGCGCAGCCGCTTCAGCAGGCTCTCGGAGGCGAAGCCGTCCACCGGCAGGCCGTTGGCCTGCTGGTAGCTACGGATCGCGGCGATGGAGTTCGGGCCGATGATGCCGTCGGCGCCACCGGTGTCGTAGCCCAGCGCGGTGAGGCGGCGCTGGATCTCCGAGCGCTCGGCGCGCTTGAGCGCCCGGCCCGTCGCCATCTTGGTCCTGAGCGGCCCCGCGCCGGCGATCCGGTCGCCCAGATGCCCCACGCCGATCGCGTAGGCATCGGCGGCGTTGTAGCGCTTGATCACGTCGAAATTGCGGAAGGTCATGAAGGCCGCGCCCTGCGCGCCCTCGGGCACGAGGATCTCGGCGGCACCGAAATCACCGATCCGCCCGCCGCTGGCGGCCTGCACGCCCAGACTCTGCCATTCGGCCGCGCTCTTCTTCGTGCCGCCCGCGAGGCCGTAGTTGAAGCCTTGCGGCAGCACCACCTCGACCCCCCAGGGCTGGCCCTTGCGCCAGCCGAAATTCGACAGGTACTTGGCCGTCGAGGCGAGCCCGTCGGTCGGGTCGTCCGACCAGATGTCGCGGCGGCCGTCGCCTCGGAAATCGGCGGCATAGGCCTCGTAGCTCGTCGGGATGAACTGGGTATGGCCCATCGCCCCGGCCCAGCTGCCCTTCATGTTCTCTGGGCTGACATCGCCGTTCTGCAGGATCTTCAGCGCCGAGGTGAGTTGCTGCTCGAAGAAGCGGCCGCGCCGCCCCTCATAGGCCAGCGTCGCCAGAGCCGAGACCACCGGTACGTCGCCGCGTCGCTTGCCGAAATTGCTCTCCATGCCCCAGACCGCGAGCACGGTCTGCCGGTCGACGCCGTAACGGGCCTCGATCTCCGACAGCAGGCTCGAATATTGCGACAGCATCGCCCGCCCGGTCTCGACGCGCGTGTCGGAGGCGGCGGTGGAGAGGTATTCGCCGAGCGTCTTGGTGAATTCGGCCTGGTTACGATCCTTCTCGATCACGCCGGGGATGTAGCCCGCGGAGGCGAAGGCACGATCGAAGGTGGCGCCGGAAACGCCGGCCGAGAGCGCGCGGGGGCGATAGCCCGCGACCCAGTTGGAAAAGCCGGCATTGGGGCGGGGGCGCATGTTCTCGTCCATCTGTTCCGCACGGGCCGGAGGGCGAGGCGAACTGTCGAGGGGGCCCGAGACCGCCCCGCATGATGCCAAGGCCGCGAGTGCGAGGCCCAGAAGGCCCGCCCGTGGAAGTGTCGTCAAGATCCGCACCGACTGCTCCTTTTCGTTTGTGGCAGCACTACCGCGATGCGGGTGAGTCGCCACAGGGGGACGGGGCGGGGCGGCGGGAAACCGCTCAGTCGCGCGGCTCATCCGGACAGCGGACCTGCGGCCCGGATCATCTCGGCATGGGCGCGCGCGATCTCAAGGTCGCGCCCGGCACCGAGCAGCGCCATCACCCTTCCGTCCTTGAGGTAGCGGGCGGTGAAATCGGCCGTGGGGTCGCCGTCTATACGGATCTCGTCCCAGCCCTCGGCATGGCCCAGATAACGGTACTGCCGCCCCAGAGCAGTCCAGAAGAAGGGGACGTCGATCTCGCTCGCGGGCTTGCCGAGCATGGCGCGGGCCGCGCGGGCGCCGTGCTGACGCGCGACACGCCAATGCTCGATCCGGACCCGGCCCCATGGCGTCGGTACGCGCGCCACGTCGCCAGCGGCCCAGACGCCGTCCAGACCCTCGACGGCGAGGTCCGGCCCGGTGCGCAGCCCGCCATCCTCATCGGGCGACAGCCCCTCGATCGCGGTGGCCGGGCGGACGCCGATCGCGAGCAATACCAGATTGGCCTGCAGCCGCTCGCCGTTTTCGAGCCGCACCGCCGAGACGCGACCCTCGCCCTCGAAGCCCGCGACGTTGGCGCCCGTGACGAAGCGTACGCCCTTGGCCTCGTGCTCGGCGCGGATCGCACGCCCGATCTCCTCGCCGATGATCTTCGCGAGAGGCGTCTCCTCGCGCAGCACCACCGTCACCTCCAACCCGCGCTTGGCAAAGCTCAGCGCCGCCTCCAGCCCGGTGAAGCCACCGCCGACCACCACCACGCGCTTGGCCTCACCGGCGGCGCGGGTAAGGATCTCGGCCTGCTGCCGCGAGCGCAGGTGGTGCAGCCCGCCGAGATCGGCGCCGGGCAGGTCGAGCAGGTTGGCGGTGCCGCCGGTGGCGATCAGCAGCGCGTCATAGCCATGAGTTGCGCCGGTCTCGGTGCGGATCTCCTTCGCGGCGGCGTCGATCGCTGCCACGCGTCCCTCGACAAGGTCAATGTCGCGCTCGGCCAGTGCTTCGGGCGGGGTGAGGGTGAGATGGCGTGGCAGTTCGCTGCTCGCCAGCACTCCCTTGCTGAGCAGCGTCCGGTCATAGGGCGGTTGCCCCTCCGGCGAGATCATCGAGATCGATCCCTCGAAGCCTTCCTCGCGCAGCGTCAGGGCACATGCATCGGCAGCCGCCCCGGTGCCAGCGATGACGACGCGGCGCGCCTCCTTGCCGCGCCGGACATGCGCCGGGGCGGGGTGGGGGTCGGCCGCCTCCGGCACCTCCACGAAGACATGGCCGTCGCGGTGCTCCACCGCGTAGCGGCGCAGGTCGCCATGGCCCGGCGGCTGCGTCTGACGGCCGGAGGAGACGTCGAAACAGGCGTGGTGAAAGGCGCAGATCAGCCGGTCGCCGTCAAGATGCCCCTTGGAGAGCGGCAGGCCGAAATGCGGGCAGGCATGGGCCAGCGCCGTGACCTCCGAGCCGCGCCGGATCACCAGGATCGCGGTTTCGCCGGCCATGACCTTGAGCGGGCGGTTCTCTTCGAGATCCGCGAGTGCGCCGATATCATGCTGTGCCATGGGTCCCTCCACCGGTCGGTCACTGGGCGAACCGGCCGGGTGGGGATGGGTTCCATGCCGGGCCCTGGCCCGGCGCGGCTCAGCGCTTGCGGGTCACCTTGCGCTTTTCCTTCTTGGCCTTCACCGCGTTCTTCTTCTTGGCGATGCCGGCCTTGCGGCGCGGCGGCTTGCCGGGGCGGCGCGAGGGGCCGCGCGGCATGGTCGCGCCGTCGATCTCGACCAGTTCGGCGATCAGCCCGCCGGAGATCGGCGCCGCCTCCACGAGCCGGGCGGTCACCCGCTGCCCCAGCCCGATCACCCGGCCGCTATCCGAGCCCATCAGCGTCTGGCTCTCGGCGTCGAAGTGGAAGAACTCGTTCCCGAGCGAGCGGATCGGCACCAGCGCGTCGGCGCCGGTCTCGTCGAGCTTCACGAAGACGCCGAAGCGGGCGATGCCGCTGATCCTTCCCGGCAGCTCGACGCCGATCCGGTCGGACATGAAGGCCGCGAGGTAGCGGTCGGTGGTGTCGCGCTCGGCCAGCATGGAGCGGCGCTCGGTGTCGGAGATCTGCTTGGCGGTCTCGTCGAGCCGTTCGAGATCGGTGTCGCTGAGACCGTCCTTGCCCCAGCCATGCGCCGAGATCAGGCCGCGATGCACGATCAGGTCGGAATAGCGTCGGATCGGCGAGGTGAAATGCGCATAGTCCCTGAGCGCGAGGCCGAAATGTCCAAAATTCTCGGCATTGTAATAGGCCTGCGTCATCGAGCGCAGCGTCGCGAGGTTGATCAGCTCGTCCTGCTCGGTGCCTTCGGCCTGCGCCAGAAGCTGGTTGAGATGCGCGGTCTTGAGCACTTGGCCCTTGGCCAGCGTCAGCCCCGAGCCCTTCACCACCTCGCGTAGCGCGTCGAGCTTGTCGGGGTTGGGCTCCTCGTGGACGCGGAACAGCAGCGGCTGGCGCTTGGCGATCAGCGTCTCGGCGGCGCAGACATTGGCCAGCACCATGAATTCCTCGATCAGCCGGTGCGCGTCGAGCCGGTCCTTGAAGGAGATCGAGGTGACCTGCCCCATCTCGTTCAGCTCGATCCGCCGCTCGGGCAGGTCGAGCTCCAAGGGCTGGCGCCGCTCGCGCGCCTTCTTGAGCGCGCCATAGGCGGCCCAAAGCGGGCGCAGCACCGGGTCGAGCAACGTGGCGGCGCGGTCGGTGGGCTGACCGTCGATCGCGCTCTGCGCCTCCTCGTAGGACATCGAGGCGGCCGAGCGCATCAACGCCCGCTCGAAGCGGTGGCCGATCTTCTCGCCATTCGCGTCGATGCGGATGCGCACCGCGATCACCGCGCGCGGCACGCCTTCGTGCAGCGAGCACAGATCGCCAGAGAGCCGATCGGGCAGCATCGGCACGACCCGGTCGGGGAAATAGGTGGAATTGCCGCGCTTGCGCGCCTCGCGGTCAAGCTCCGAGCCCGGCGTCACGTAATGGGCGACGTCGGCGATGGCGACCCAGAGGATGTGGCCGCCCTCGTTGTCGGGCGCGTCGTCGGGCTGCGCCAGCACCGCGTCGTCATGGTCGCGCGCGTCGCTGGGGTCGATGGTGATCAGCGGCAGCTCGCGCAGGTCGGTGCGCCCCTTGAGCCCGGCGGGCTTCTTGCCATCGGCCTCGGCCAGCACCGCGTCGGGGAAGTGGTCCGGGATGCCGTGCTGGTGGATCGCGATGAGCGAGACGGCGCGCGGCGCGGTCGGATCGCCCAGCCGCGACATCACGCGCGCCTTGGGCAGGCCGAGACGGCCCTTGGGTCCCGACTGCTCGGCCTCGACCAGCTCGCCGTCCTTGGCGCCGTGCTCGGCGCCTTCGGGGACGATCCACTGCTTGTCGACGCCCTTGTCGATCGGCACGATGCGCCCGCCCTCGCTGGCCTTCTTGAAGATGCCGAGGATGCGCAGCGGGTTGGTACCGATCTTTCGGATCAGCCGCGCGGTATAGTCGTGCTCCTCGCCCGGCGTGGCGGTGAGCTTTGCGAGGATGCGGTCGCCCGCGCCCATGGCGGCGTCGCTCTCGCGCGGCAGGATCAGCACCTTGGGCTCCTCGCCGTCGCCGTGCCATTCGAGCGGCCGCGCCCAGAGATCGCCATCGGCATCGGGCGGCAGCACCGAGAGCACCGAGACGGGAGGCAGCCGGTCCGGGTCGCGGTAAGTCTTGCGCTTCTTCTGCAGGTGCCCTTCGTCCTCGAGCTCGCGCAGCAGGCGCTTGAGGTCGATCCGCGCCGCGCCCTTGATGCCGAAGGCACGGGCAATGTCGCGTTTCGCGGTCTGGGTCGGGTTGTCGGAGATCCATTGCAGGACCTCCTCGCGGGAGGGCAATCTGTTCATGCGCAGCAGGTAGCACGCGCATGGGGGGTCGTCACGCGATCAGGTGACCCGTCCTAGCGGTCGAGCCGCTTCTCCATGTCGCGATGCGGGATGCCGGCGTCATCGTATTCCGGGCCATAGGCGACATAGCCGAGCTTCTCGTAGAAGGGCAGGGCGTGGGTCTGGGCCGAGAGATAGAGCCGCGTCACCCCCGGGCGCGAACGCAGCGCTGCCTCGGCCTGCCGCATGATCGCCGCGCCGAGCCCGGTGCCGCGATGCTCGCGCAGCACCGCGACGCGACCGATCTTGCCGGTCTCGCCGCGGATCAGCAACCGCGCGGTACCGGCGGGCTTGCCGTCGCAGGTGGCGATGAGATGGATCGCCTCGGCGTCGAGCCCGTCCATCTCCTCGGCCTCGGAGACGTTCTGCTCCTCGATGAAGACGGTACGGCGCAGCGCGTGGCAATGGGTGAGGTCGGTGGTCTCGGTGATCTCGTGTTTCACGTGAAGTAGTCCTTGAGGATCCGGGCATAGACGGATTTCAGCCGGTGGATCTGGGCGATCTCCACCCGCTCGTCGACCTGGTGCATGGTCTGGCCGACCAGCCCGAACTCGACCACCGGGCAGTGATCCTTGACGAAGCGCGCATCCGAGGTGCCGCCCGTGGTCGAAAGCTCCGGCCGCAGCCCGGTCTCGGCCTCGACCGCCGCCGCCACCAGATCCGACAGCGGTCCCGGCGGCGTCAGGAAGGATTCGCCCGAGATCTTCACCTCGACGCCGATCTCGACGCCGAACTCATCGGCCACCCAATCGGCCTCGGCGCGCAGCCACTCGGTCAGCTTGGCGCCCGAATGCAGGTCGTTGAAGCGGATGTTGAGCGTGGCACGGGTCTGGCGCGGAATCACGTTGGTAGCGGGGTTGCCGGTGTCCATCGTCACCACCGCCAGCGTCGAGGCGTCGAAATGATCGGTGCCCTGATCGAGCGGGTGGCTCGACAACCGGTCCACCAGCCGTGCCATCGCCGGGATTGGGTTGTTCGCCCGGTGTGGATAGGCGGAATGCCCCTGCGTGCCGGTCACCGTCAGGAAGGCGTTGAGCGAGCCGCGCCGACCGATCTTGATCATGTCGCCAAAACGCTCTGGGCAGGTCGGCTCGCCGACGAGGCACAGATCCATTTTCTCGCCGGTCTCGTCCATCCAGTCGAGCAGCGCCCGGGTGCCGTCGACGCCCTCGCCCTCCTCGTCGCCGGTGATGGCGAGGATCACCGCGCCGTCGGGGGGCGTGTCCCGCACGAAGTCGATGGCGGCGGCGGCGAAGGCCGCGACGCCGGATTTCATGTCGCAGGCGCCGCGCCCATAGAGCTGGCCGTCCTTCTCCTCGGCACCGAATGGATCGACCGACCAGTCATCGCGATTGCCCACCGGTACCACGTCGGTATGGCCGTTGAAGCCAAAGCTGCGCGCCGCGCCCTTGTCGCCCCAGCGGGCGAAGAGGTTGGCGATGCCGCCGCGATCGACGCGGGTGCAGTCGAAACCGGCCGCCTCCAGCATCCCCTGCAGCAGCACCAGCGCGCCGCCCTCCTCCGGGGTGACGGAGGCGCAGCGGATCAGCCGCGCGGTCAGATCGACGGGGTCTGTGGTCTGGGACATCCGGTCACTCCTTCGGTTGAGGAAGGGGTAGCGCGGGGGAAGGGCGGTTTCAATCGGGGCTAGTGCAGCGTGTCCGTGCCGCCCTTGGCGTCCTCGAAGAACGGCGTCATCTGCGCCACGATCACCGAGTTCTCCTCGAGCGCGCGGCCCATCAGCGCGCGCTCGTCATCGTCGATGTCGTGCCCCTCGGCCAGCCGCTCGTCGAGCGTGCCATAGCCGGTGACGTCGAGCGGCGCGAGATCGGCCTGCTTGAGGATCGCCACGGTCTCGCGCACGGCCTCGGCCTCGTCGACGCCAGAGGCGTAGCACATCAGCGCGGCACCGGTGGCGCCCTCGGGCAGACCGTCGCCGGTCTTGCGGCCGACCTCGACCAGCAGCGTGTAGACCTGCTGGGTGCGCTTGGGCTTGTCCTGCTTCTGGGCCATGATCCTCTCCGTTCCCGTCCCGACGCAGGTGGCACCCATGCACGCAATGCGCAAGACCCCGCGCCATCAGCGCGGGGTCCCGAAAGTCTCATCGAGACGGCGGATCAGCCGTGCTTTTTGCCGCGGATCATCCGCGCGATGCCGATCAGGATGCAGGCGCCGATGAAGCCGGCGATCAGCGAACCCCAGAACCCGGTGAGCCCAGCGCCCATGAGGCCGAGGAGGAAATTGAACAGCATCGCCCCGAGAATGCCGAGGATGATGTTCATCAGCAGGCCCATATCGGCCTTCATGAATTTTTCGGCCAACCACCCGGCGATCGCGCCGATGATGATCGCCGTGAACCAACCCACACCGCTCATGTCGTCCACTCCAGTATTCCGACCGGTCCCCCCGGTCCTTCAGGGTCTGAACACGCGAAGGTGAGGATGCGTTCCGCGCCCCGCTCGTCTTCAACCAATCACCTCGATCGTCGCGGCGATCGCGTAGACCCCCAGCATGGCGACGCTCTCGAAGCCGATCCGGGCCGGGCCCTCGCGCTGCCGGGCGATCAGGCCGGCCAGCAGGATCCCGGTCATCAGCAACCCGGTGCCGAGCCAGTAGAGATCGGTGGTGCCCACCGCGTGGTAGAGCGACCCTTCGCGGAAACTCAGATCGGAGGCCACGAGGAACAGCGTGTCGAAGGTGTTGCCGCCGATGATGCCGCCCACCGCGAGCTGCAAGGCGCCGCGCCGCACCGCGACGATCGTGGTGACGAACTCGGGCAGCGAGGTGACGACGGCGGTGATCAGCGACCCGACCAGGCTGGACCGCAGGCCGAAGCGTTCGATGAAGGCGCCGCCGACCTGGCTGATGACCCAGCCGCCGAGGCCCATCACCGCGACCAGCGCCGCGAAACGCAGCGCTGGCCCGGTGACGGAGCGGTTTGCCTCCTCCTCGTCCTCGGGCTCGTCGGTGCGGGTTTCGGAGGTCATCACCGGACGCCACATCGGGTGCTCCGACACCTGGGCCGAGAGCCGCACCCCGTAGAGATAGGCGAGGAACAGCGCCACCGAGACCGGGTGCACCCCGAGATAGGAGACGTCGGGCCCGGCGATGGCGCAAAGCGGCAGGCTGAGCAGGACCATCAGCATCACCGCCTGGATCAGGTTGGCGGGCTCGGCCGCTGCGTGCTCGAGATTGGCACGGCGATAGATCAGGTCGGCGATGGCGAGGAACAGGGTCTGCGCCGCGATCCCTCCGACCGCGTTCGAGAAGGCGAAGGAGGCGTCGCCATCCAGCGCGGCGTTGACCGAGACCACCACCCCTGCCAGCGAGGTTGCGCCGCCGAGGATGATGCCGCCGGCCATCGCCTCGCCCATGGAGGTGCGGTCGGCGATGATGTCGGCGAGCCGCGTGGCGCGGATCGATGAATAGATGACGGCCGCCCCCGCGAGAGCGAAGACGGCCAGCAGATAGGGCAGGGGCAGGTTCTGGATCATGCCTTCCCAAGGGTCGCGGCGGCGGCACGGTTCCACCCCACCGCCGCCGCGACCCCGGGATCAGTCGCGCAGCAACTCGTTGATGCCGGTTTTGGAGCGGGTCTGGGCATCGACCTTCTTGACGATCACGGCGCAGTAGAGGTTCACGCCGCCCTTCGAGGGCAGCGAGCCCGAGACCACGACCGAATAGGGTGGGATCTCGCCATAGGTGACCTCGCCGGTCTCGCGGTCGAAGATCTTGGTCGACTTGCCGATATAGACGCCCATGCCCAGCACCGAGCCCTCGCGCACGATGCAGCCCTCGACCACCTCGGAGCGCGCGCCGATGAAGCAGTTGTCCTCGATGATGGTCGGGTCGGCCTGCAGCGGCTCGAGCACGCCGCCGATGCCGACGCCGCCCGACAGGTGCACGTTCTTACCGATCTGCGCGCAGGAGCCGACCGTGGCCCAGGTGTCGACCATCGTGCCCGAATCGACATAGGCGCCGAGGTTCACGAAGGAGGGCATCAGCACAACGCCCGGCGCGATATAGGCGGATTTGCGGACCACGGCGTTGGGCACGGCGCGAAAGCCCGCATCGCGCCAGCGGTTCTCGCCCCAGCCGGCGAACTTGCTGTCGACCTTGTCCCACCAGCCGCCGCCCTGCGGACCGCCGGGCTGCATTTCCATGTCCTTGATGCGGAAGCCCAGGAGCACCGCCTTCTTGGCCCACTGGTTCACGTGCCAGTCGTCGCCGCGCTTTTCGGCAACCCGCAGCGTGCCCGAATCCAGCGCGTCGAGCGTGTCGAGGATGGCTTCGCGGGTCTCGCCGCCGGTCGCGGGGGTGATCGTGTCGCGCGCCTCCCAGGCGGCCTCGATCGCGGTTTCGAGCTGGGCAGTGTTCGTATCGGCCATGGGACGGGCTCCGGTTTGTGATGCGGCTCGGGGGCGGCTATAGACCGGATGCGGCAATCGGCGCAACGCGCCCCGGGGTAAGGGAACGGCATGACCAAGGACAGACGACACCTGATGCGCGACAGCCAGGAGGACCAGCGCACCGCAGGACAGGTGCCCCAGACGCCGCAGACCATGTCGCCCTCCTACCGCCTGGCCTTTGCCGACGAGCAGTTCCTGCTGCGCGACGACCTTCGCCCGGTGCGCTGGCAGCTCGAACTTCTGAAGCCCGAGCTGCTGATGAACGAGGCCGGGGTGAACTCGACCGTGGTGCTGTTCGGCGGCGCCCGCATTCCCGAGCCCGCGAAGAAGCACACCGCCCGCACCGAGACGCTGGCGGAACTGTCGGCCTTCTACGAGGAGGCGCGGCTATTCGCGCGCCGGGTCACCGAGTGGTCCCTGCAATCGGGCGGCACCGAGAACGTCATCGTCACGGGCGGCGGCCCCGGCGTGATGGAGGCGGGCAATCGCGGCGCGCAGGAGGCGGGGGGCCGTTCGGTCGGCCTCAACATCGTGCTGCCGCATGAGCAGGCGCCGAACCCCTATGTGACGCCGGAGCTAGCGTTCAACTTCCACTACTTCGCAATCCGCAAGATGCATTTCCTGATGCGCGCCAAGGCGGTCTGCGTGTTCCCCGGCGGCTTCGGCACGCTTGACGAGCTGTTCGAGGCGCTGACGTTGATCCAGACCGGGCGGATGAAGCGGGTGCCGTTCCTGCTGTTCGGCCGCGCCTTCTGGGAGAAGATCGTCGACTGGCAGGCGCTGGCCGATGCCGGCACCATCGCCGACGAGGACCTGCAGCTGTTCAAGTTCGTGGAAACCGCCGAAGAGGCCTTCGAGGCAATGCGCACATGGACCCATGCTGGCGAGCGTCGCGAACACATCCCGGGCCGGGACGAGTAGGAGCCAGCCGCAGGATTTGCGTATTTGAAGAAAGATGAAAGGGTGCGGCGCTCCCGGGGATAGGGCAGGGCCCCCCAAGTCCATCTTTCCGAAAATACGCATGGCGCCGCACCGGCCATGCGCGCGCCCCTCAGGCTTTGGAGACCTCGGAGTGGCCCTTGAGCACCTCGTCGCCATCCTCCTGCTCGATCAGGTAGGCGGGGTCGTCCTCGCTGGCGTTCCGGGTGATCTCGGCCCCCGAGATCGTCCTGGTGATCTTCTGATGGTAGACCTTGGTAATCTTGCCGGTCCCGGTGCCGTTGCCCCAGTTCCACTTCACCTTGTCGCCTTCGGAATAGCTCATGGCCGTGCCTCCTGTCGCGGATGCACGGCCAACGGCCCGGCGATAGGGATGTTCCCGCGTCAGGCGGTCGCGCGGCGCACCGGTTGCTGCCCGCCTTGGGCCCGCGCCTGCGCCGCCGCCTGCGACAGCATGCGCAATTCGGCCTGATTGCGGCCGATCCGCATGCGCAGCGCCTCGGGCAGCTCTTCCGGCGTCTTGCCCTGCGCCTGCGCGGCCAGCTCGCGGGTCTGCGCCATCAGCGCCGTGGCGCGCATCTCGCGATTGGCCTTGGAGCGAGCCGGGACGAGGAACAGCGGTGTCAGCGTCTTCAACTCGGGCTTTTCGGCCACCAGCGCGTCATAGCCCTCTTGGTCCTTGATCGCCGTGATCTCGTGGTGGAAACCGATCTGACCGGGCAGCAGCAGATAGGCCTGCAGGTTGCGGCTGGCATTGCGCAGCCGCAGCACCGAATGCTCCACATGCATTTTGAGCGCGTAGGAGGCCACCGGCTTGAGCGGGTCGAACTCCTTGGGCAGGGTCTTCTGCGGCATCCCCAGAAGCCGCGCCATCGCCTTGAGCACGTCGAGGGTCGATTTCACGCCGAGCGCCTTCAGGAATCGCTCGCCGGAGGTTTTCGACGCGCTCTCGTTCTTCTCGAGCCCGTCGCCGCGGGCCACGTAGAAGGAGATGCCGTTGGCAAGCGGGATCGCTCCGGTCTGGGTCACCGGGCCGGTGAACTTGCCCTCCTGCGCGCCTGCCTCCCAAGCGTAGACGTCGCGCCAGACCGCCTTGGCGATCACCGGGTCGGAGAGAATCGCCTCGCGCAGGCTCCCCTCCACCGCCGCCACCTCGAACTCGATCCCGTTGAGCTTGATCTGCACTGCTCTCTCCCCTCGTGGCGCGGTGTGTCCGGCGCCTTATCCCTGAACTTCGGCCGCGATCTCGGCGCGGCTCTTGCGGGCGCGCTCGGTCGCGGATTTGAGCTGGCCGCAAGCGGCCATGATGTCCTCGCCGCGCGGCGTGCGGATCGGGCTGGCATAGCCCGCCTTGTAGATGATGTCTGCGAAGGCGCGGATCCGGTTGTTGGACGAGCGCTCATAGGGCGAGCCGGGCCATTCGTTGAAGGGGATCAGGTTGATCTTGGCCGGGATGCCCTCGATCAGCGTCACCAGCCGCCGCGCATCCTCGTCGCTGTCATTCACGTCCTTGAGCATCACGTATTCGAAGGTGATGCGTTCGGAGTTCGACAGCTTGGGATAGGCGCGGAGCGCCTCCAGAAGCTTCTCAATGTTCCATTTCTTGTTGATCGGCACCAGCTTGTCGCGCACCTCGTCGGTGGTGGCGTGGAAGCTGACCGCGAGCATGCAGCCGATCTCTTCGGCAGTGCGGGCGATCTCGGGCACGACGCCGGAGGTCGACAGGGTGATCCGGCGGCGCGACAGGGCGATGCCCTCGCCATCCATGGCGATCTTCATCGCATCGCGCACGCCCTCGAAATTGTAGAGCGGCTCGCCCATGCCCATCAGCACGATGTTCGACAGAAGCCGCCGCTCTTCCTTGGGCACGCCGGGGCGCGGCCACTCGGCAAGGTCGTCGCGCACCAGCATCACCTGGCCAATGATCTCGCCGGGCGTCAGGTTGCGCACCAGCTTCTGGGTGCCGGTGTGGCAGAACGAGCAGGTCAGGGTGCAGCCCACCTGGGACGAGATGCACAGCGTGCCGCGCTCGTCCTCGGGGATGTAGACGGTCTCGACCTCGTGCCCCCCGGCAATCCGGACGAGGTATTTACGGGTGCCGTCAGTCGAAACCTGCTTCGAGACGATTTCGGGCAGCCCGATGGTGAAGTTGGCGGCCAGAAGCTCGCGATAGGGTTTGGCGAGGTTGGTCATCTCGTCGAAGCTGCGCACGCCCCAGTGATAGATCCACTGCCAGATCTGGTTCACCCGCATCTTCGCCTGTTTCTCGGGCGTGCCCGCCGCGATCAGCGCATCGCGCATCGCCTCGCGGCGCATGCCGACGAGGTTTGGCAGGCCTTCGGCGGCCTTGCGCGGGATGGTCATCACGTCCTGGGTGATCGGGGCGGTTGCGGTCATCGGGGTACCTCGGGGCCGGGGGTGCCCGGCTCATATGGGAAAGCGGGCCCGGTCATCAAGGAAAACCGGCCCCGCTTCTGTATATCATGCCATGCCCCGAAGGGCGCGGAATCAGCTGGTGCAGCGTTTCGCCGCCTCGTCCACCGCGGCGGTGAAGCCCAGGAGCGAGAAGGTGTCCTTGGTCTGGGTGCCACGGCCCGACACGCCGGTCAGCGTCGCCTCGGCACCGCGCTTCAGCGCCGCGACGATGGCCGCGTCGTCCTGCGGCGTCGCGGGCCAGGCCCAGTCGCCCTCGGTGAAGAGCTGGAAGTCCTGCCCGCCCACCTCGAGCGTCACGGTGGAGCCGGAGGCGAAGGGGTAACCACCGGTGAAGGTCACCTGCCCGTTCACGCCCTGCGCCGGACGGTAAAACACGAAGAGCAGCGTTTCGCCGCGATTCACGGTGACCGGCTGGCCATCCTTGGTGTTGAGCTGGCTCTTGGGGGCCGAGACGCCGAAGCACTCGACGGGATCGGTTTCCTGAAACACGCTCCAATCGGTTTCCGCGGCGACGCGGTTCGACGCCTCCTGCGCGACGGCGCTCGTGGCGGCGGCGCCGATGAGCGCACCTGCCGTCAGGGACCCGAACGCGCGGAAAAGTCGTGACATCATTTAGCAGCCTCCAGCTGTCTGGCCTCGTGGATGCCCCCGGCGCCTTTTCGACTGGAAGGGGCGGGTTCAACTCGATAGCCAGAGGCTTATCAAGATTCCCGTCCCGTGGGAAAGCCCCGCGCGGTCACATGTCTGCGCGGATCTCCGCCCAAACAGGGGCGCGGTCCTCCGCGGCCGGAACCGTGGCGTATTTGTCACGGGGTGGCTCATGGCCGGAGGACCAAATGCTTGGTACGGAACTGATCGACCACGAAATCGACAACCCTGCGCGGAACGACGCGGTCCTGGTGGAGGTCACGCGCGGCGACCGCGTCGAGAGCGTGCATCGCGGTCATGCGGTGATCTGCGACGCCGACGGCGAGGTGACGTGGTCGCTGGGCGACCCGCAGGCGATTATCTATCCGCGCTCGTCGTGCAAGATGATCCAGGCGCTGCCGCTGATCGAAAGCGGCGCGGCGAAGGCGGCGGGGCTGGGGCCGCGCGAACTGGCGCTGGCCTGCGCCAGCCATCAGGGCGCGGCGATCCATTCCGGGCCGATCTCGGAATGGCTGACGCGCCAGGGATTCGCGGATGAGGATTACCGCTGCGGCGCCGAGACGCCGCGCGACAAGCCGACTCGCGAAGCGCTGATCCGCGCCCATGGCGCGCCCCGGCAGATTCACAACAATTGTTCCGGCAAGCATGCAGGCTTTCTCACCCTGAACCGCCATCTCCGGGGCGGCCCGGATTACGAGCTGCCCGATCACCCGGTGCAGCAGGCGGTGCGCGCCGCCTTCGAGGAGGTGACCGGCGAGCCGAGCCCGTTCTACGGCATCGACGGTTGCTCGGCGCCGAACTTCGCCACGTCGATGACCGGGCTGGCGCGCGCCATGGCGCGATTTGCCGCCGCACGGCCCGATGGCGATGCCCGCGAGCGCGCAATGGTGCGGCTGCGCGAGGCGATGGTCGCGCATCCCGAACTGGTGGCGGGCGAGGGCCGCGCCTGCACCGAGCTGATGCGCGCGATGGACGGCGTGGCGATCAAGACCGGGGCCGAGGGGGTCTTCGTGGCGATTCTCCCGGCGCAGCGGCTCGGGGTCGCGGTGAAGATCACCGACGGCACCACACGGGCCAGCGAATGCGCCGTCGCGGCGCTGCTGGTGCGGCTCGGCGTGCTCGATCCCGCGCATCCGGCCACGGTCAGGCGGATGCGGCCGATGCTCAGGAACTGGCGCGGCACCGAGGTCGGCGCGATCCGCCCTGCGCCCGCGCTGCTTGGCTGACCCAGATCCCCCGGCGACAGCCCAAGGGGCCGTCGCCGGCAACTTTGTTTCAGAAATACGCAAACCCCGGCGGTCGAACCGCGCGCGGCCGGCCCCGTACAGCGCCGGGCCGGTCGCAAGGCTCACATCTGCATCGCCTCGCAGACCTCGATGCTGCCCCCGTCGAGCACCATCGGGCAGTCCTTCGCCATCGCGATCGCCTCGTCGATATCGGTGGCATTGACCAGCGTGTAGCCGAAGACCGGGTTCGGTCCGCCGTCATGGGCGACGCCGTCACGGCTGACCGTATGCGATTTGCCGGCCGGCGCGCCCTCGTCGGCGATATGGTCGCGGATGCCGTCCATCCAGCTTTGCCAGCGCGCCATCTCGGCGTTGCGGGCCTCGTCTGTCTCCGGCTGCCGCATGTCGCTGCCGCCGTGATAGATATACATGAAACGCTTGTCGGCCATGGCCGTGTCTCCCCCCTTGTGGTGGCTGCTGCCCGCCGATTTCGACGCCAGTTCCTGCCTCGCCCCCCAAGTCTCCGACGAGACGGCGATTCGAGCAAGATCAAAACGTGAACTAGGGCTGTGCGCTCGAGCGGAGAACCGTGCCCTCAGGCAGAGAACTCGGCGCGGCGATACCCTTGGATATAGAGCAGCGCCGTCAGGTCGCCGTGGTTCACCCGGACCTCGCATTGTTCGGCCACCACCGGCTTGGCGTGCAGCGCCACCCCGGTCCCGGCAAGGCCCAGCATGCCGAGATCATTGGCCCCGTCGCCTACGGCGATCACGTCCTCGGGGGTGATCCCGAGCCGTTCTGTGATCTCGTGCAGCGCCTGCACCTTGGCCTCGCGCCCGAGAATCGGGCGGGCCACATCGCCGGTGAGCTTGCCGCCTGCGGCAAGCAGCGTGTTGGCGCGATGCTCGTGGAAGCCCAGCGCCTCGGCCACCACTTCGGTAAAGGCCGTGAAGCCGCCGGAGACCAGTGCCGCGTGGCCGCCATGGGCCTTCATCGTCGCGATCAACTCGCGGCCGCCCGGCATGTGGGTGATACGGCTTTCCAGCACCCGGGCGATCACCGCCTCGTCGAGACCTTCAAGCAGGCCCACGCGCTCGATCAGCGCGCCTTCGAAATCGAGCTCGCCATTCATCGCCCGCTTGGTGATCTCGGCCACGCGCGCGCCGACGCCGGCCTCGGCGGCCAGTTCGTCGATGCATTCCTGCTGGATCATCGTGCTGTCCATGTCGGCGAGCAGCATCTTCTTGCGGCGGCCCTCGGTCTTCTGGAGCACCAGATCGACGCGCGACTGCTGCAGATCGGCCCAGACGTCCCAGCGATTGTCCGGCACCGCCGGGAGGCCGAACTCCACCGCCTCGCCTGGCGACAGCCAGTCGAGCGCGCTGCCGCCCCAGGCGCTGCGCAGGTTCTCGGCGAGAATCGGGTCGAGCTTGGTGCCGGGGGCGGAGAGGAGGAGCGCGGTGAACATGGGGAAAAGTTTCCGATAGTGGCGCGGGATGGCCCGCTTGCGACGTTTGGCGCTGCCTTAACGGCAATTTCCCCGTTGTGAAAGCGCATGAGGAGGCGTATCTGCGGCGGCGGGACACCTCTCCCCAACGAGAGGCGCTTATCTGCAAGGATACCAGCAATGGTCAAAACGACTCCGGACACCCGTCCGTCGAATCCGCGTTTTTCCTCCGGCCCCTGTGCCAAACCCCCCCATTGGAGCCTCGAGAAGCTCGCCGACGCGCCGCTCGGCCGCTCGCACCGCGCCGCCATCGGCAAGTCGAAGCTCGCCGCCGCGATCGAAGAAACGCGCGAGCTCCTCGGCATCCCCGCCGACTACCGGATCGGTATCGTGCCCGCCTCGGACACCGGCGCCGTCGAGATGGCGATGTGGTCGATGCTCGGCGCCCGCAAGGCCACGATGGTCGCCTGGGAAAGCTTCGGCGCGGGCTGGGTCACGGATGTCGTGAAACAGCTCAAGATCGACGCCGAGGTGAAGGCCGCCGAGTACGGCCAGATCGTCGACATGGCCTCGCTCGATTACGACACCGACGTCGTCTTTACCTGGAACGGCACTACCTCGGGTGTGCGCGTGGCCTCGGGCGACGCGATCCCGGCCGATCGCGCGGGCCTGACCATCTGCGACGCCACCTCGGCCGCCTTCGCGCAAGACCTGCCCTGGGACAAGCTCGATGTCATCACCTTCTCCTGGCAGAAGGTGATGGGCGGCGAGGCCGCGCATGGCATGCTGATCCTGAGCCCCCGCGCCGTCGAGCGGCTGGAGAGCTACACCCCCGCCTGGCCGCTGCCGAAGATCTTCCGCATGACCAAGGGCGGCAAGCTGATCGAGGGCATCTTCAAGGGCGAGACGATCAACACGCCGTCGATGCTCTGTGTCGAGGATTACCTCGTCGCGCTGGCCTGGGGCCGCGAGGTCGGCGGGCTGGAGGGGCTGAAGGCCCGCGCCGACGCCAATGCCAAAGTCATCTGGGATTTCTGCGACGCGCGTCCCTGGATCGCCAACCTCGCCGAGGACCCGGCCACCCGCTCGAACACCTCGGTCTGCTTGAAGTTCACCGATGAGCGCATCAAGGACGGGGCCGCCTTTGCCAAGGCCGTGGCCAAGCGGCTCGAGAAGGAGGGCGTGGCCCTCGACATCGGCGCCTATCGCGACGCGCCCGCGGGCCTGCGCATCTGGTGCGGCGCCACGGTCGAGACCGCCGATCTCGAAGCGTTGATGCCCTGGCTCGACTGGGCCTTCGAGGCCGAGATCGCGGCGCAGGCCGAAGCCGCCTGATCCCCTCCGGGGCGCGCGCGCGACGGCGCGCCCCGCTCCCCCATTTTCCCGGACGCCACCCGTCCGACCGCCACAGGAGCATTCCATGCCCAAGGTTCTCATCTCCGACGCCCTCTCCGACGCCGCCGTGCAGATCTTCCGCGATCGCGGCATCGAGGTCGATTTCCAGCCGAAGCTCGGCAAGGACAAGGAAAAGCTGGCCGAGATCATCGGCAATTACGATGGCCTCGCGATCCGTTCGGCCACCAAGGCCACCGAGAAGCTGATCGAGGCCGCGACCAACCTCAAGGTCATCGGCCGCGCCGGTATCGGCGTCGACAACGTCGACATCCCGGCCGCGTCGAAGAAGGGCATCATCGTGATGAACACGCCCTTCGGCAACTCGATCACCACCGCCGAGCACGCGATCTCGATGCTGATGGCCGTGGCGCGCCAGATCCCCGAGGCCAATGCCTCGACCCATGCGGGCAAGTGGGAGAAGTCGCGCTTCATGGGCGTCGAGGTCACCGGCAAGACGCTGGGCGTGATCGGCGCGGGCAATATCGGCTCGATCGTGATCGACCGCGCGCATGGCCTCAAGATGAAGGTCGTGGCCTATGACCCCTTCCTGTCGGAAGAGCGCGCCACCGAGATCGGCGTCGAGAAGCTGGAGCTGGACGAGCTGCTCAAGCGCGCCGACTTCATCACGCTGCACGTGCCGCTGACCGACCAGACGAAGAACATCCTGTCCAAGGAGAACATCGCCAAGCTCAAGCCCGGCGTGCGCATCGTCAACTGCGCCCGCGGCGGTCTCGTCGACGAGGCGGCTCTGGCCGAGGCGATCACCGAAGGCCGCGTCGCCGGCGCTGCCTTCGACGTCTTCGCCGAGGAGCCAGCGACGAATTCGCCGCTGTTCAACCTGCCCAACGTCGTCGTCACCCCGCATCTGGGGGCCGCCACCACCGAGGCGCAGGAGAACGTGGCGCTGCAGGTGGCCGAGCAGATGTCGGACTACCTGCTGACCGGTGCCGTCACCAACGCGATCAACATGCCCTCGATCACCGCCGAGGAGGCGAAGATCATGGGCCCGTGGATCGGTCTTTCGGGCCATCTGGGCAACTTCATCGGCCAGATGACCGATGAGCCGATCAAGGCGATCAACATCCTCTATGACGGTGTCGTCTCGGAGATGAACCTCGCCGCGCTGAACTCGGCGCTGGTCGCGGGCATCATGCGCAAGGTGAACCCGGACGTGAACATGGTCTCGGCCCCGGTGATCGCCAAGGAGCGCGGCATCCAGATCTCGACTACCAAGCAGGACCAGTCCGGCACCTTCGAGGGCTACGTCAAGGTCACGGTCGTCACCGAGAAGCGCGAGCGCTCGGTCGCGGGTACGGTGTTCTCGGACGGCAAGCCGCGCTTCATCCAGATCAAGGGCATCAACATCGACGCCGAGATCGGCCGCCACATGGTCTACACCACCAACCAGGACGTGCCGGGCATCATCGGCGTGCTGGGCACCATGATGGGCGAGAACGGCGTCAACATCGCCAACTTCACCCTCGGCCGGAACCAGCGCGCGGGCGAAGCCATCGCCATCCTCTACGCCGACGAGGCGGTCTCCGAGGAGGTGCTGCAGAAGCTGCGCGACACCGGCAAGTTCCAGCAGGTCAAGGCGCTGACCTTCGACGTCGAAGAATAATCCGCCCGCGAGGGACGGGGCAGGGGGCCGCGGTTGCACGCCGCGGCCCCTTCGTCGTTCCCGGCCCTGGCGTTTCGAATTGCGTATTTGAAGAAAGATGAAAGGGGAGGCGCGCTCCTTGGTTCATCTTTCTCCAAATACGCAGATCCCGCCCTCGCAGTCGGCGCGCCGCTTCCCGCCTGAACGCGAGGGCTGTAGAGAGACCCGCATGAGCACCCGCTTCGACACCATCCCCGCCTTTCTCGATCACGGCTTCGACGACGTGATCGACGTGCGCAGCCCCGCCGAGTTCGCCGAGGACCACGTGCCCGGCGCGATCAGCCTGCCGGTGCTGTCCAATGCCGAGCGGGCCGAAGTCGGCACGATCTACAAGCAGGTCTCGCCCTTCGACGCGCGCAAGAGCGGCGCGGCGATCGTGGCGCGCAACGCCGCCGCGCATATCGCGGGGCCGCTGGCGGACCGAGAATATCGCTGGAAGCCCTTGGTCTATTGCTGGCGCGGCGGGCAGCGGTCGAACTCCTTCGCCTCGATCCTGACCCAGATCGGCTGGCGCGCCGAGGTGGTCGAGGGCGGCTACCAGACATGGCGCAGGCTGGTGCACGAAGCGCTCTACGAGACGGCGCTGCCGCACCGGTTGGTGCTGCTCGACGGCTTCACCGGAACCGCCAAGACCGCGTTGTTGCCGCTGGTCGAGGCACGAGGCGGGCAGGTGCTCGACCTCGAGGGGCTGGCCAACCATCGCGGCTCGCTCCTCGGGGGCGATCCGGACGAGCAGCCGGCGCAGAAGGGTTTCGAGAGCGCGCTGGCGGCGCGTCTGGCCCGGCTCGACCCCGAACGCCCGGTGCTGGTCGAGGCCGAAAGCTCCAAGATCGGCCGCATCACCCTGCCGCCATCGCTCTGGGCGCTGATGACCCGCGCGCCGCGCATCGAGATCACCGCGCCGATCGGAGCGCGCGCCGAATTCCTCGCGCGGCAATACGAGGATGTCAGCGCCGACCCCGCGCGGCTGTCGCATCTGCTCGACCAACTACGCGCGCATCGCGGTCACGCGGTGGTCGATGGCTGGCAGAAGCTGCTGGCCGAGAGCCGCATGGTCGAACTGTCGGCGGCGCTGATGGTCGAGCATTACGACCCCGCCTATGCCCGCTCCCGGGCCGCGCATGCGCCGGTCTTCGCCGCCCATGTCGAGGCTGGGACGCTCGACGCCGAGGGGCTGGCACGCGCGGCCGACGCGATCGCGGCGGCGATGCGCGACATTTGACGCTGGGCGGCGGGGGGCTTACCTCGGATGAAAGACCGGAGGAAAAGCCCATGCGCCCCGCCAACGAGGCATTGATCGTCATCGACATGCAGAACGACTTCTGCCCCGGCGGCGCGCTGGCCGTGGCCGAGGGCGACACCGTCGTTCCCGGCATCAACGCGCTGATGGACGAGTTCCGTGCCGTGGTGCTGACGCAGGACTGGCATCCGGTCGATCACCTCTCCTTCGCGAGCCAGCACGAGGGCGCGGCGCCGATGTCGATGACCGAGATGCCCTATGGGCCACAGGTGCTCTGGCCCGACCACTGCGTGCAGGGCACGCAAGGTGCGGCCTTTCACCCCGACCTGCGGACCAACGCCGACCTGATCATCCGCAAGGGGTTCCGGCGCGAGATCGACAGCTACTCGGCCTTCTTCGAGAACGACCAAGCCACGCCGACCGGCCTGCACGGCTACCTGTCCGAGCGTGGCATCACCGCGATCACGCTGGTGGGCCTCGCCACCGATTTCTGCGTCAACTACTCCGCGCTCGACGGGGCGAAGCTGGGCTACGAGGTGACGGTAATCGAGAAGCTCTCGCGCGGGATCGACCTCGACGGCTCGATGGCGGCTGCGCGAAAGGCCATGCGCGACGCGGGCGTGGTGCTCGCCTGATGGACATCGCCACCCGCGTCTGGAACCACAAGTGGAAGATCGATCCGATCGTCCGCTCACTCATTGATACCGATTTCTACAAGCTGCTGATGTGCCAGTCGGTGTTTCGCAACAATCCGACCACGCAAGTCACCTTCAGCTTGA
The DNA here is from genome assembly GCF_900172345.1 of Limimaricola soesokkakensis. Classification (GTDB taxonomy): domain Bacteria; phylum Pseudomonadota; class Alphaproteobacteria; order Rhodobacterales; family Rhodobacteraceae; genus Limimaricola; species Limimaricola soesokkakensis. Next base: position 204,228 of record NZ_FWFY01000002.1, on the reverse strand, counting down.
TCAACCGCACCAAGTCGATCCGCCTCGCCGAGCTGATCGACGAGGGGGAGCTGCGCGAGCAGCTCGACCATATCCGCTCGCTCTCGCTCACCCGTGGCGAAAGCACCTGGCTCAGGGGCAACACCTTCTACGGCAAGCGGCAGATGTTCCGCCCCGACTTCATGGAGTGGTTCGAGGGGCTGCGCCTGCCGCCCTACCACCTCGAGAAGCGCGACGGGCAGTACGAGCTGACCTTCGAGGGGGACTGGCCCGAGGTCATGCTGTGGGAGATCCCGGCGCTGGCCGTGCTGATGGAGCTGCGCTCGCGCGCGGTCCTCAACGACATGGGCCGGTTCGAGCTTCAGGTGCTCTATGCCCGCGCCATGACCCGCACCTGGGAGAAGGTCGAGCGGCTGCGCGGCACCCAAGGCCTCAGGATCGCCGATTTCGGCACCCGCCGCCGCCACTCCTTCCTTTGGCAGGACTGGTGCGTGCAGGCGATGATCGAGGGCATGGGGTCGAGCTTCGCCGGCACCTCGAACTGCCTGATCGCCAAGAACCGCGACCTCGAGGCGATCGGCACCAACGCGCATGAGCTGCCGATGGTCTATGCCGCGCTGGCCGACAGCGACGCAGAGCTGGCCGAGGCGCCCTACAAGGTGCTGGCCGACTGGCATGACGAGCACGAGGGCAACCTGCGCATCATCCTGCCCGACACCTACGGCACCGAGGGCTTCCTGGAGCGCGCGCCCGACTGGCTTGCCGGCTGGACCGGCATCCGCATCGACAGCGGCGATCCCGCGACGGGGGCCGAGACGGCGATCCGCTGGTGGCAGGCGCGCGGCGAGGACCCGCGCGAGAAGCTGGTGATCTTCTCGGACGGGCTCGACGCCGAGAAGATCCTCGAACTGCATGCCCGCTTCTCGGACCGCGTGAAGGTGAGCTTCGGCTGGGGCACGATGCTGACCAACGACTTCAAGGGGCTGGCTGGCGACGCGCTGGCGCCCTTCAGCCTCGTCTGCAAGGCCGTCGCCGCCGAGGGCCGTCCTACCGTGAAGCTCTCCGACAACCCCGAGAAGGCGATGGGCCCGGCGGACGAGATCGCCCGCTACAAGCGCGTTTTCGGTGTCGGCCCGCAATCCCCCATCCCCGTCACCGTCTGAGGTCCGCCATGTCGCTCCCGCTTTTCGTCCAGATCCGCTGCAAGCCCGGCACCACCTACAAGGTGGCCGACGCCATCGCGCTCAAGGAAATCCATTCCGAGCTGTATTCGACCTCCGGTGCCTTCGACCTTCTGGTTAAGATCTATGTCCCCGAGGGCGAGGATATCGGCATGTATCTCAACGAGCATCTGATGGGCATCGAGGGGATCGAGCGCACCCTGACGACGCAGACGTTCCGGGTGTTCTAGGCCAAGGTCGAGCTAGGGGGCCTTCCTGAGCGCCTTCACCTCCCCCCGTTGCTTCTTTGCCTCCAGCCGCCGCCGCACAGAGCCTTTGGTCGGCTTGGTCGGAACCCGCCGCTTCGGCACCTCGGTGGCCTTGGCGATCAGCTCTGCGAGCCGCTCGCGAGCGATCTCGCGGTTGCGGGGCTGGTGGCGGGTGTCCTGCACGAAAATGATGACCGCGCCGTCATTGGTCCAGCGCCGACCCGCCAGCCGCTTCAGCCGCCGCTTGACCGGGTCGGGCAGGTTGGGCGAGCGCTCCGCCTCGAAGCGCAGCTCCACCGCCGTGCTCACCTTGTTGACGTTCTGGCCGCCGGGGCCGGACGCGCGGGTGAACTGCTCGGTCAGCTCCCAATCCTCGATGGTGATGCGGTCGTCGATCCTCAGCATGCCTGTCTCCAAAGCCCTGCGCCCCAGATAGCGCGGCACCGCGCGACATACAAAAAGGGTCGTCCCCGGCGAACTGGGAACGACCCTTCGAAGATCAGGAGGTGGGTCGGTTAGACCGTGATCCACCTGGGGGTGTGCGCCCGAGGGCTGCCTCAGCCGCGCGCCTCCCAAGCTGTCCCGACACATTTCTCCAATACCCTTCTCGACACTGGATCACCTCCTTTCAGTTGGTTTCGCCTGATCCAAAGCTGGCATGGGATCGGTAATCGTCAAACAGAAATTTATGTGACATTACGCGGGGGAAGCTTGAGTGTTGCCAATCTCCGACAGCTGCGCCGATTGTCATTCAGACAGCGCGTATTCCACGAACTCGGTGGTCTGGAAAAAGCGGAAATTGTCATCTGAGACCATGGTGAGCCGGATCCGGCCCAGATCGTCGCGCCAGACCGAGATCCCCTCGAGATTGTCATGCACCCCGACCGCGGTCTCGAGCAGCAGCTCCTCACCCGTGCCGTCGGCCTCAAAGCGGCGCACCCGGCTGCGGAAGCCGATGCCGACGAAATCGCGTTCGAGGATGTAGAGCTTGCCGTCCGGGCCGAAATCGGCGCCGGTCACCAGAAAGCTGTCGCGGCGTGGCAGGGTGAAGGGGACCGTCCAGCGTCCGTTCTTCCAGCGATAGACCGGGAACGGCGTGTCGAGCCGGCCCGAGCGTTCGGGGATCGTGTAGAGCGCGCCGGAGGCGTCCACCGCCAGCGCCTCGAGCGCGCTGTTGAGCTGCATCTTGCGGAACGCCTTGGGGCGCGGCAGCACTTCGGGGCCGTCGGGCCCGGTTTCCGAACGCACCCGCGCCCGCGCCTCGAACGAGACCCAGCGCCGCCCGTCGGCGCCGATTGCCAGCCCCTCGCTATCGGCCAGATGCCCGGTCATGATCCCCTCGCGACCCGAGCGCAGCGGCTCCGAGCGCAGGATCTCGACGCCGGTGATCTGGCCTTCCGCGTCGCGGATGAAGCGTCCGTCGACGATCCGCGCCCGGTCGCTGATCGCGACGAAGCCGGTGCCGTCGGTCTCGATCGCGGAGAACCCCCCGGCCTCGTGTTCGCTCTCGGGCCAGACGTGGCTGCCGATGTAGTCGGCGTGCTGCTGCGACGGGGCCCCGCCGGAAAGCAGGGCCGCGAGGATCATCGCCTTCATCGGTTCAGTCGCTCGCCAGCACGGCAGCGCATTGGCCGGGCAGGTCGGCCATGGTGATCTCGCGCTTTGGCTCGGGCTCCGGCGCGTCGGGATCTGCCGGCGGGGCCGGCTTGGGGTTCAGGATGTTGGCCTGCCATTCGCGCGCCTCGGCGCAGCCGTCGCCCGGCGGCGGCGGGTCTTGGGCTTCGCAGGCGGTGTCGCCGGGCAGGCAGTCCAGTCGCACGTGGAAATGGGTGTTGTGTCCGTACCAGGGCCGGACCTTCGACAGCCAGGACCGATCGCCGGTCTCGGCGTCGCACATCGCCACCTTGGCACCCGGAAAGATGAAGATCCGCGCGGTGCGCGGGTCCGAGGCCGCGGCCTTCACGAGCGCCATGTGCTGCGGCGTCCAGTTGGAATTGGTGTAGGCGCCACCGCGCGCCTGCATGTCGGTCGAGGAGATCGCCTCGCGCTCGGCCACCGACAGGTCCAGCCGGTCGGCGCGGCGCAGCCAGACGTCGATGTCGATCCCGGTCTGGTGGCTGGCATGGCCGGTGAGCATCGGGCCGCCGCGCGGCTGGCTCATGTCGCCCACATAGATGCCTTTCCAGCCCGGCAGGGCGGCGGCGGCGCGCGACAGGTCCTGCACGAAATCGATGGTTTCGGGCTGGGCCCAGTTGCGGTTGCGCGACAGCCGCATCGCCTGCCAGGTCGGCCCGGTCTCGGGCAGCTGCGCGGCGCCGGCCTGGCACCCCTTGGAATAGAAGCCGATCGATTCGGGCCGCTGTGCCGAGGCCGTCGGGACATGGCCGAAGAGCTTCTTGGCGACGCGGCTGTCGTTGGTGTTCTGCGACGACACCACGGCGCGGGGTGCCGGGGGCTCGCCTTCGCAGGCGGCGAGAAGGCCCAGGCCCAGCAGGGCGGCGGCGAGGGGGCGGATCATGCTGCTCGATCTCCGTTCTTGTTGACCCATCCTAGCAGAAACAGCCCCAGCGCGAACAGGGCGATCACCGGCAGAAGCCCGGCGCGCACCGATCCGCTCATCCAGGTGGCGAGGGTGATCGCCATGGGCGCGAGAAAGGCGGTGGCGCGGCCCGACAGCGCGAAAAGCCCGAAGGCCTCGGTGGCGCGCGCCGGGTCGGCATGGCGCACCATCAGGCTGCGCGAGGCCGAGTAAAGTGCGCCGCCGGCGCCGCCGATCAGCGCGCCGCAGACATAGAACAGAATGTCGGGAAGCCGCGAGCCGGGAGACAGGGCAAGTCCGAACAGGCTGTCGCGGGTCATCGAGACGACCAGCACCGAAACTGCGATCAGGATCCAGATCGAGGCCCGGATTACCGGCTTGGGCCCCAGCCGCGCATCCGCGAGGCCGCCGGCGAAGGTGAGGATCGCCGCCGAAATGGCGCCTATGATGCCGAACACGCCGATCTGGATCACCGACCATTCCAGCACCAGCGTCGCATAGATCCCGCCGAAGGCGTACACGGCGGCCAGCGCGTCGCGGTAGAGCATCGAGGCGCCGAGGAAGGCCGCGAGGCTGGGTCTGCGGGCCACGTCGCGCAGCGTTTCCCACAGCCGCGCGGCGACATTGCGGGCGGTCACGCGGGTGCGCGCCACCGGGCCCGTATCGCGCACCCAGACGAAGAAGGGGATGATGAACACCGCGTACCACAGCGCGATCACCGGCCCGACGGCGCGGGTACCCTCGCGTGCCTCCGGGTCGAGGCCGAAGGCGGGCGGCGTGCCCAAGAGCGTCATGCCGGCCTCGTTCTCGGCCAGAAACAGCAGCATCAGGATCAGCGACACCACACCGCCCCAATAGCCCAGCGCCGCGCCCGAGCCCGAGATCCGGCCGATCATCGGTCCGGTGGCCAGCGAGGGCAGCAACGCGTTGTTGACATTGGTGGCCGATTCGGCGGCGACGAAGCCCGCAAAGAATAGCACCAGCGCCGGGATCAGCATCGACCCGTCCGGCGTCAGCACCCACAGCCCTGCCGCGCAGGCCACGGTGATCACCGAGAAGGCGGCAATCCAGGGCATCCGCCGCCCCGAAGCATCGGCCAAGGCACCCAGCACCGGCGCCGTGAAGGCGATGAACAGGCCCGCGAGGGTCTGGCCCATGCCCCAGAGCGACTGCGCCGCCGCATCGGCCTCGGACGCGCCCATCCCCTCGCGGGCAAAACGCGCGGTGGCGACAGCGGCGAAATAGGGGCCGAAGATGAAAGTCAGGCCCAGCGTCGCATAGGGCTGCTGCGCGAGGTCGAAGATCATCCAACCCCAGATCCGCTTCTTCGTCGCCATACCGGTCCCCTCGCGCCTGTCGCGGCGGATCTGACAGGGCGGCGGGGGGCGGGGCAAGCGCGGCAGGCCATCGGCGGCGCATCGATGGCCGAGCGCGGCCCGAACGCCGCGTCGCGAGGCGGAGCAACACATGCGAGCGTGCTTGCGGGGCGCCGGGCGCGGGCGTAAATTCGACCTGCGCGCGACAAGGTCGGAGAGATCCAGCGCGCCCTGCCAGGATCACCGCCCTGACCGTTTTGTCAGGCAACCTTGATTTGAATCGGGACGATCCGTCCGGCCTGTCGCCGGGCGGTCCTTTCAGCCTGTGAGATCGTGATGGGAAAAGGCGACAACAAGCGCGGCAACCGCGAAGCGAAGAAACCCAAGCAGGAAAAGCCGAAGGTTCTGGCCACGGCGAATTCCGGCGCGGCCAAGCCGCTTTCGCTCGGAGAGAAGAAGGGCCGCTGAGCGGTCCGACCTAGCGGGTGGGCGCCCGGCGCCCGCCCGCTGCCGTTCAGGCGGCGAGAGTGTCGGTCGCGGAGCTGGCATCCGCCATCGGCGGCCAGGGCCGCTCGGCCTCGGCGCGCACCCAGTCGGCGATCCAGTCGGGCATCGGCGGCGAGGCCGGGTCCTGGCCCAGCACCTCCATCAGCCGCGCCGGGTTGACCACGCCACCGCGCTTGCGGTCGGTGATCGCCAAGCGAACCAAAGCATGGCTGGTGCATTCGCCGTCGCTGCGGAACATGCCCTGCTCGGTATAGACGTAGCGGTCGTCCCAGCAGATCGCGCGCGACCGCATGCTCAGCCGCGCGAAGCCCTGCACCCGGCGGCGGTAGCGCACCGAGACGCCGGCCACGGCCATGCCCCAGCCCTGCTTTCTCAGCGCGCCGATCACGCCGATCCGCTTCGAGAGCGGCATCCGGCCCAGATCGAACAGCGTCAGCGTCCGGCCGTTGTTCAGCTCGTTCCAGAAATCGAGATCCCACGGCATCACGACGTGGCGGCTCTCATGGGTGCCGGTGATCGGCAGAGGTGCGTCGTTGCGGTGACGCCAGAACTGCCAGAACATTCGGACAAAGGGATACATGCGGGACTCCGGAACCTGGATCGCCGCGCAAGTTGCGCGAGGGTGACGCGAAGGTCAACGGGTGACGCGGGGGTCACGACGCCGCATCCATGGCCTTCGGGATTGCTCTTAGGGGCTTCGCTCCTTACCTGTCTTGGCGACCCGAGACAGCCCCGAACGGACCGCCCATGACCTCGCTCTTCCAGATCCTGATGTTGATCCTCGACATTGCGACCTTCTTCATCTTCGCGCATTTCATCATGAGCTGGTTGATCAGCTTCCAGGTGCTGAACCTGCGCCAGCCGCTGGTGGCACAGATCTGGGACGGGCTGACCCGGCTGCTGGAGCCGCTCTACGCCCCGGTGCGGCGGATCCTGCCGCAGATGGGCGGGCTCGACCTCGCACCGCTCGTCGTGCTGGTCGGCATCTACGCGCTCGAGATCGTGCTGCGGAACAACGCGGCGCTGTTCTATTGAGGCTTGCCCCGGCTCTGGCGGTCGGAATTGCGTATTTTCAGAACAAAGTAACCATACGCCACGCCTCATGGGAGGCGTGGTCTCGCCCGAGCCGAGGTAATGCCCGATGAGCCCAGCGACCCATCTGCGCGAGGTCTTCGGCTTCGACGCCTTCCGTCCCGGCCAGGAGGAGATCGTCGACGCCGTGACCGCCGGGCACGACGTGTTGGCGATCATGCCCACGGGCGGCGGCAAATCGCTGTGCTACCAGCTGCCGGCGCTGGCGCGCGAGGGGGTCACGGTGGTGATCTCGCCGCTGATCGCACTGATGCGCGATCAGGTACGCGGCCTGCGCGAGGCCGGTGTCGAGGCGGGCGCGCTGACCTCCGGCAATACCCCCGAAGAGACCGACGCGGTGCTGGCGAGCCTGCGCGAGGGGCGGCTCAAGCTCCTCTACATGGCGCCCGAGCGGCTGGCCTCCGGCGCCACCGTGCCGCTCCTGAAGCGGGCGGGGGCGTCGCTCATCGCCGTCGACGAGGCGCATTGCGTGAGCCAGTGGGGCCATGATTTCCGCCCGGACTACCTGCGCATCGGCGATCTGAAGCGGCAGCTCGGCGTGCCGCTCGCGGCCTTTACCGCGACGGCGGATGCCGAAACCCGCGAGGAGATCGTCCGCAAGCTGTTCGAGGGACGCCAGCCCGAGACCTTCCTGCGCGGCTTCGACCGGCCCAACATCCATCTCGCCTTCGCGGTCAAGGACAGCCCGCGCCGCCAGATCCTCGATTTCGCCGATCGCAGGCGCGGCCAGTCCGGCATCGTCTATTGCGGCACCCGGGCCAAGACCGAGGCGCTGGCGGCGGCGCTGCGCGAGGCGGGGCATTCGGCGCTGCACTATCATGGCGGCATGGAGGCCGAGGACCGGCGGGTGGCCGAGACCCGGTTCCAGCGCGAGGACGGGCTCATAGTCGCCGCCACTGTCGCCTTCGGCATGGGCATCGACAAGCCCGACATCCGCTGGGTCGCGCATGCCGACCTGCCGAAATCCATCGAGGCCTATTACCAGGAGATCGGCCGTGCCGGCCGCGACGGCGCGCCGTCCGAGACGCTGACGCTCTACGGCCCCGACGACATCCGCTACCGGCGCCAGCAGATCGACGAGGGGCTGGCCCCGCCGGAACGCCGCGCCGCCGATCACGGGCGGCTTAACGCGCTTCTCGGTTTGGCGGAGGCGCTTGATTGCCGGCGCCGCGTGCTTCTGGGCTATTTCGGCGAGGCGCCGGAGGCGGCTTGCGGTCACTGCGATCTCTGCGACAAGCCACCCGAAACCTTCGACGCGACCCAACCGGTGCGCATGGCGCTTTCGGCGGCGCTTCGGACCGAGGAGCGGTTCGGCGCGGGGCATCTGATCGACATCGTCATGGGCAGTGCCACCGACAAGGTAAAGCAGCGTGGCCACGAGGATCTGCCGACCTTCGGCGTCGGCAAGGCCCATTCCAAGGCGCAGTGGCAGGCGATCTTCCGGCAGATCATGGGCCGCGACCTGATGCGCCCCGACCCCGAGCGTCACGGCGCGCTGAGGATGACCGAGGCGGCGCGCCCGATCCTGCGCGGCGAGGAGAGCATTACGCTGAGGAAAGATACCGTCAAATCGGCGCGTTTCGGTCCGAAAGTCCGCGAGATGGTGTCCGAGGAGGACGCGCCGCTCCTGTCGGCGCTCAAGGCCAAGCGCCGCGCGCTGGCCGAGGCGGCGGGCCTGCCCGCCTACATCATCTTCACCGACCGCACCTTGATCGAGATGGCCGAAAAGAAGCCCGCCAATCTCGACGAGATGGCCCGGATCGGCGGGGTCGGTGCCAAGAAGCTTGAAAGCTACGGGCGCGAGTTTCTCGCGGTGATCACCGGTGCCGCCGAGGACATCCACCCGGCGCGGCGCAAGCTTGCCACGCGTGGCGCGGGCTCGCTCTATGACCGTTTGATGGCGGTTCAGGCCGAGCTGATGCGGGGCGAAACCGGCCACGACAAGCCGATGAGCTGTTCGGCCAAGGAGTTGGCCCGGGTGGCGAGCGCGCGGCCGCGTGACATGGAGGCGATGGAGCGGCTGCTTGGGCCGCGCCATGCCGAACGCTTCGGCGCGGCCTTCCTGCAGGCGCTCGAGGAGGGCGAGGAGGCCGGCTGAGCCGCCGCAAGCCCCCAGAATCGTGGACAGGATGGCGAGCCGCGTGCCACCATCGGGCGAATGCGATGGGAGGTTCGCGATGACCGGCACCACCGTGGCCAGCGTGATCTGGCACAGGCTCGACCGTGACGGCACCGACCGCTGCCGTCTTGCCCGGCTCGATGCCGGTTGGCTGATCATGGGCCATGCGCGCTGGGACGAGGCGGGCCGGGGGGTCGCACTCGATTACGCGATCCGCTGCGATGCGGGCTGGTCCTGCCTCTCCGCCGATGTCACCGGCCTGCGCGGCGAGAGCCCGGTGGCCTACCGGATCACCCGCAGGGCCGAGGGCTTCGCGCTCGAGGGGCAGGACCCGGTGTCGGCCTGTGATCTCGATCTCGGCTTCACCCCAGCCTGGATGCTGGTGCCGCTGAACCGGCTCGACCTGCCCGAGGCGCGGCCCCGCCCGATCGAGACGGCGCGGCTCCACGCCGCCGATGGCGGTCGGCTGGAGCCGCTCGGCCACAGCTTCTGTCGGGTGCGGGGCGGCATGGACCACGCGATTCCCGCGTTGGGCCGAGATGCCCGGATCGCGTTGCATGAAACCGGCTTCGTCACCCAGGATCCGGGGCTGTGGCATGGCGCGGTGACGCTGGAGAGCTAGGCCGGAAAACCAAGCGGGAACTGCCTCGCATCGGCGCCGGTTGGGACCGTGTTGTCCGACCGGCCCGAAGGATCTCCCCCATGCAATTCCAGCTCGACGTCAATGGCGAGCGCCACGCGCTCGACCTCGACACCCGCACCTCGCTGCTCGACGCGCTGCGCGATCATCTCGGTCTCACCGGGTCGAAGAAGGGCTGCGACCACGGCCAGTGCGGCGCCTGCACCGTCATGGTCAACGGCCGCCGCATCAATTCCTGCCTGACGCTGGCCTGCATGCATGAGGGCGACGAGATCACCACCATCGAGGGTCTCGGCCGGCCCGACGACCTCTCGCCCCTGCAGCGCGCCTTCGTCGAGCATGACGGCTACCAGTGCGGCTACTGCACGCCGGGGCAGATCTGTTCGGCCACGGCGATGCTCGACGAGATCAAGGCCGGCTGGCCCAGCAACGTCACCGGCGATCTCGAAGCGCAGGTCGAGGCCTCGATCGAGGAGGTTTCCGAGCGGATGAGCGGCAATCTGTGCCGCTGCTCCTGCTACCCGGGCATCGTCGATGCGATCCGGCAGGTCGCGAAAGAGGAGGCACGGGCATGAGGGCCTTCGACTATGTTCGCGCGGGCGACACCGCCGAGGCAGTGCGCGAGGCGGGCGGCGCAGAGACCCGCTTCATCGCCGGCGGAACCAATCTTCTGGACTTGATGAAGCTGGAGGTGATGGCGCCGGGCAAGCTCGTCGATATCAACCGGCTCGATCTGGGCGGCATCGAGGCGACCGGGGAGGGCGGGCTCAGGATCGGCGCGCTGGTCACCAATTCCGACCTTGCCGCCGATGCGCGGGTGCGCCGCGACTGGCCGGTGCTGAGCCGGGCACTGCTCGCGGGGGCCAGCGGCCAACTCAGGAACAAGGCCACGACCGGGGGCAACCTGCTGCAACGCACGCGCTGCTACTACTTCTATGATCGAGGCGAGCCCTGCAACAAGCGCGAGCCCGGCTCGGGCTGCGCCGCGAAGGACGGCATGAACCGCATCCTCGCGATTCTGGGCACCTCCGAGCACTGCATCGCCACGCATCCCTCCGATATGGCCGTGGCGATGCGCGCGCTAGGCGCACGGGTGGAGGTCGAGGGGCAGGGCAGCGGGCGCGAGATCGCGCTCGAGGATTTCTACCGTCTGCCGGGCGACACCCCGCATATCGAGACGGTGTTGGAGCCGGGCGAGCTGATCACCGCCGTGATCCTGCCGCCACCGGCCGGGGGGCGGCAGATCTACCGCAAGGTCCGCGACCGTTCCTCCTATGCCTTCGCGCTGGTGTCCGTCGCCGCCGTGGTGGCGGTCGAAAACGGTCGCATCGCCAAGGCGCAGCTGGCCTTCGGTGGTCTTGGCCCGATGCCGTGGCGCGACGCGGATGTCGAGGATGCCCTCGTCGGAGAGACACCCTCGGCCGCCCTGTTCGACCGCGCCGGCGACATTCTTCTGGCCGAGGCCAAGGGCTATGGCGGCAATGACTTCAAGATCCCGCTGACGCGGCGCACCCTCGCGGCCGTGCTGACCCAGGCGACGGAGGACGATCAATGACGCTCGAAACCACGCGCCGTCTCAAGCATGACACCCCCGACACCGACCGCCGTCTCGACGGCATGGCCCAGGGCGTGCTCGGCACCGGCATGGACCGTCCCGAGGGGCCGCTGAAGGTCGCGGGCCGCGCCACCTACGCGGCCGAGGCGCACCCCGAAGCGATGGCCGAGGGCTATCTCGTGCGGGCCGCCACGATCGGCCGGATCACCGGCTCGAACGGCGATGCGATCCGGGCCATGCCCGGCGTGATCGAGGTGATCGAGGACGAGCGGATGATCCGCAATGCCGCGCAGGGCATGGCGGGGGAATCGCCGGTGCAGAAGCAGGGTCAGGTCTGGTATGTGGGCCAGCCCGTGGCCTGCGTCGTGGCCGAGAGCTTCGAGCAGGCGCGCCACGCGGCGCAGGCGATGCTGGTGACGATCGAGCCCGACGGTACCCATGTCTTCGACGCCGAGGACCCGGCGGCCGAGGTCGAGAAGCCCAAGCAGAAGCAGCTCGATCAGGGCGATCTCGAAGGCGCCATGTCGGCGGCCGCCTTCTCGCTCGACGCGACCTATCACACGCCGTCGATGTCGAGCGCGGCGATGGAGCCGCATGCCTCGGTCGCGCAATGGGACGAGGATGGCGCGCTGACGCTGCGCGGCTCCTACCAGCTATTGAAGTTCAACAAGGCCGAACTCGCCGACGTGCTGGGCGTGGCACCTGAAAAGGTCCGCATCCTGTCGCCCTATGTCGGCGGCGGTTTCGGCTCCAAGCTGGGCCTCGCTCCCGAGGCGGTCGCGGCGGCGCTGGCGGCGCAGGCGCTGGGCCGCCCGGTCCGCGTGGTGCTGCATCGCCGTCAGGTCTTCGAAACCGTCACCCGCCGCTCGGAGACACGGCAGCGGATCCGGCTCGCCTGCGACGCCGAGGGCAAGCTTTCGGCCATCGGCCACGAGAACCTCGTGAGCCAGCTTCCCGGTGAGGTCTTCTCCGAGCCGGTGGCGCAGGGCACGCATTTCCAATACGCCGCGCCGAACCGGGTGATCGGTCACGAGATCGCCCGCATCCGCCGCCCCGCCGCCGGATCGGTTCGGGCGCCGGGCGAGGCGGTGGGCGTCACCGCCTTCGAGATCGCGATCGACGAGCTGGCCAAGAAGGCCGGGATCGACCCGCTGGAGTTCCGGCTCAGGAACGTGCCCGACAAGCATCCCGAGAACGGCAAGCCGTTTTCCTCCTCCACCATGGAGGCGACGCTGCGCGAGGGGGCCAAGCGCTTCGGCTGGACCCACACGCCGCCGCGCCAGCGCCGCGACGGCGAATGGTGGATCGGCACCGGCATGGCGGGCGCGGTGCGCGTCAACATGATGATCGAGGCGATGGCACGGGTGGTGCTGACCGGGCAGGGCGCCCGAGTCGAGTGCGACATGACCGATATCGGCACCGGCTCCTACGCCATCCTGACGCAGGTGGCGGCCGAGATGCTGGGCTTCGCGCCCGACCGGGTCGAAACGGTGCTGGGCGACACCGACCTGCCGCCGGCCTCTGGCTCGGGCGGCAGTTTCGGCGCGGCCTCGACCTCCACGGCGGTCTATCTCGCTTGCATGGAGCTGCGCGAGCGGCTGGCCGCGAAGCTCGGGGTGAAGGAGACCGAGCTCACCCTCAAGGACGGTCTCGCGATCCACGAGAACCGGAAGACGCCGCTGGCCGAGCTCTTGGGCGAAGAGGAATGGCGGGCGCTGGGTCACCTGCAGCCGGGCAAGGCCGGTCAGGAGGTGCGGCAGGCCACTTGGGGCGCGATCTTCGCCGAGGTGGCGGTGAGCGACGTGACCGGCGAGACGCGGGTGCGCCGCATGGACGGCACTTTCGCAGCCGGTCGCATTCTCAACCTCAAGACCGCGCGCTCGCAATGCCATGGTGGCATGATCTGGGGTATCGGCTTGGCGTTGACCGAGGCGATGGAGCACGATCCGCGCGACGGCCACATGGTCAATCGCGACCTCGCCGAGTACCACCTGCCGGTCAATCTCGACGTGCCGCAGCTTGGGGTGCATTTCCTCGAGGAGCGCGACGACTGGGCCAACCCGCTGCAGGCCAAGGGGATCGGCGAGCTCGCGATCTGCGGCTCCGGTGCCGCGGTGATCAACGCGATCGAGAACGCCTGCGGCGTGCGGGTGCGCCGCCTGCCCGCCACGCTCGATCAGGTGATGGACGGGCTGATCGCCCAAGGCTGAAGCACCGGGAAAAACTTCGAAAGCCTCCATTTCGTCCCGACACGTCACCGTGTCGGGACAGGGATTGGATGCCTGTCTCTAAGCATATATCTGCTAGACTGACTGGGGCATCGGTCACTGACGGGTTCAAGGAGATCTCGATGAATTTGCTGTCACGAGGCACGGCGCTGGCCTTGGCCGGGCTGGGGCTTTGGTCGGCCCCCGCCACGGCGCAAGACGTCGCCAATGGAGAGGTCCAGTTCGGCCGCCAATGCGTGGCTTGCCACGTGGTGCGCGATCCCGAGGGCCGCGTTCTCGCGGGCCGCAATGCCCGCACCGGCCCGAATCTCTACGGGATCGAGGGTCGGGTGATCGGCTCGGTCGAGGATTTCCGCTATGGCGACGCGATGATCAGGCTACGCGACCGTGGCATGGAGTGGGATGAGGAGAGCTTCTTGGGCTACGTCACCGATCCCACGGCCTGGCTGCGCGCCACGCTCGACGATCGTCGGGCCCGCGGCAAGATGGCCTACCAGGTGCGCGATCCGCAGGATGCGGCCGACATCTATGCCTATATCGAGGGGCTTTCGACGCGCAGCGAAGCCGCGAACTGAACCGGCTCAGCCCAGAAGGCCAGCCTTTCCCATGTAGATCCTGAGCCAGGGCGTGTAGCGCTCTGGCCGTTTTGCCAGATCGGCGCGCAGCGCCTCGGGCGTGATCCAGGCCGTGTCCTGCACCTCTTCGGGGGCCGGGCGCGGCCGTGGCTCCTGCGCGGGTTCGGAGAGGAACACCTCGACCAGTTCGTGCTCGACGAGCCCGCCGCCGACATCGGCGCGGTATTCGATCTGCCCGGCCGGGCGCAATGGCAGGTCGGTAAGGCCAAGCTCTTCTTCCAGCCGCCGCCGCGCGCAATCCTCGGCCGCCTCACCCCAGAGCGGATGGGTGCAGCAGCTGTTCGCCCAGAGCCCCGGGGTGTGGTACTTGGCCGCGGCGCGTTGCTGCAAAAGCGTCCGGCCCCGCCACATCACGAAGACGCTGACCGCCGGATGGCGCAGCCCGCGTTCATGCACCGCGATCTTGTCGACCGGCCTCAGCTGGCCGTCCACCCAGGCCGGGATCTCGAAATTGTCCCTGTCGTCACGCATCAACCGCCCCTCCCCGGCAGTCCGGTTCGCACCGCGCGCCCCGGGGCACGCGGTGCCCTCAGAAGGCCGGTTCGGCCATGGGCGTCGGTGCCGGACGGGTCTGCACCACCATGCGATTGGCCAGAGCGTCGCAGGTCACCGTGACGATCTCGCCCTCATCGGTAAAGCGCACGATGCGGCTTTCGGAGGTCTCGGCCAGCACGGCCGGGCTCTGGCCGATCCGCGCCGCGGTCTCGTCGATCCGGGTCAGGCATTGCTGGAACGCCATCGGCACCGCCTGGTCGGCGGGGGCGGCGCTCGGCAGCGCGTCGCAACCGGCCAGCGCCGCGAGCCCGATCAATGCCAGGCCCGTCTTTCGTGCCGCTGCTGCCACCATGCCGTTTCTCCTGTCAATTCAATGCCGGCGCAGACTGCCGCGCCAATGCTGCCGCGTCCAGAGCCGATCAGCCGTTCCCGTCGCGCAGCAGTGCCATGAAGCCCGCGCGCATGCTGCGCTTGGTATAGGGCTTCTTCAGGGTCGGGGCGTCGGGATAGGCCGCGGTGATGTCCTCGGTCGCGCCATAGCCGGTAGCGAGCAGGAACGGCACGCCGCGCGCACGCAGCGTCTCGGCCACGGGCAGCGAGGTCTCGTTACCGAGATTGACGTCGAGCAGCGCGAGGTCGAATTGCTCGGCCTCGATCAGCCGCAGCGCCTCGCCGACGCCGTTCGCCATCGACACCGCCGCGCAGCCCAGCTCCGAAAGGATGTCGGACGCGTCCATGGCGATGATCATGTTGTCCTCGACCACCAGAGCTTTGCCCTCGAGCGTGAACGGCGCCTCGCCATCGTCCGTGGTCGCGTCGTCCCGCGCCGGGGCGGCCTCCGGCGCGGTCGCGACGAAGCGGGCGGGAATCCGGAAGCGGGCTTCGGCGCCGGTGAGCGCGAAGCGCAGCTCGGCCTCGCCGCCGAGCTCGAAGGGGATCGAGCGTTCGATCACCGTGGTCCCGAAGCCGCGCCCCTTGCTGGCCCGCAGCGGCGCGCCGCCGCGCTCGCGCCACTCGATGCGCAGATCGCCCTGCGCGTCGCGCGACAGCCCGACCTCGACCCAGCCATGCCCGTCCTTCAACGCACCATATTTGGCGGCGTTGGTGACCAGCTCGTGCAGCACCAGCGCCAACGTCGAAAAGGCCTCGGGCGTTAGGCCGACATCGGGCCCGGTGATCCGCACCCGGTCGCGCTGGGCCGCGATGAAGGCATCGATCTCGGTCTCGATCAACGTCTTGAGCGAGGCCGCTTCCCAGTCGGAACCGGTCAGCTGGTCATGCGCGCGCGCCAGCGCGTCGATCCGGCCATCGACGAGGCGGCTGTATTCCTCAACCGAGGTGACGCCGGAGCGGCTTTGCGACACCAGGCTGCGGATCAGGTTGAGGATGTTGCGCACCCGGTGGTTAAGCTCGGCGATCAGCAGCTCCTGCCGCTCCTGCGCGCGCTTGCGCTCGGCGATGGAATCATCGGCGATCTTCAGCACCACCTCGAGCAGCGTGATCCGCAGCGTCTCGGCGGCGGCGATCTCGCTGTCGGTCCAGGGCGCGCTTTGGTGGCGCACCGTCTCGGTCCAAGCCTCGAAACTCTTGCGCGGCGTCAATCGCAGCCCGTTCGGCCCGGTCGAGACCGGCTTGGCCGGATCGCCGGCCCAGGTGACCTCCTCGACCTGCTCGCGGCGAAACAGCACGATGTAGTCTCGCGGGCCCCGGCTGATCGGCAGCGCCAGGATCCCGGCGGCGCGGTTGGCAAAGCTCTCGGCCGCCGGATAGCGATCGATCAGCCGATCGGTGGCCCCGGCATGCCTGGCATGGGTGGAATGGAGGTGGCGCAACAGCCCCGCGAACTCCTCGCCGGTGGGGGTCGCGCCGATCGCGTGGTAGCGGTCATTGATCCAGATCGCGATGCCGTCGAAAGGGATTACCTCGCCGATCTCTTCGGCGATCTTCTTGAAATTGTCGGCGATGGCGGTGCTGTCGGTCATCCGCGCCAGAAGCGAGGTATGCAGCACCCGTGCCTTTGTGGCCTGCGCGCGCTCGGCCTCGTTCTCCAGCGCGGCGATCTCGTAGGAGAGCAGCTGCGTGAACAGCTCTACCGCCGAGCGCTTTTCGTAGTCGAGGTAATGCGGCGTGCCGTGGTGGCAGGCGATCAGCCCCCACAGCTTGCCGTCGCGCAGGATCGACACCGACATCGAGGCCGCGACGCCCATGTTGCGCAGGTATTCGAGATGGATCGGCGAGACCGCCCGGGTCACGGAATGCGACAGGTCGATCCGCTCGCCCTCCGCCTCGGGGGCGGAGAGGATCGGCTGCGGCGGCGCATCGACGTCGCGGATCAGCCGGATCGGGTTGCGCACGTAAAGCGCGCGCGCCTGCGGGGGAATGTCGCTCGCGGGGAAGCGCAGCCCGAGGAAGGGCGTCAGGCCCGGCGCGGCCGATTCGGCGATCACCTTGCCGCTGTCGTCGCGCTGGAACTGGTAGATCATCACCCGGTCGAAGCCGGTGAGCGCCTTCATCGCCCGCGCCGCTTCGCGCGCCATGCGGCCGATATCTGGTTGGCGGCGCAGCCGGGCCACCAGCGGCTGCACGAGCGACATCTCGTCCCGTGCGCCACCCTCGGTCTTGGGTTCGAACTCGAACAGGTAATGAGGCTCGGACAGATGCACCGAGACGTCGAAGGCCCGGCCGTCTTCGAACAGGTCGATCCCGTAGATCCGCGCCGCCCCGGCGCCGTGGCCCAGCATCTGCAGCCGACCGCGCAGATCATGCGTCACGTCCCGCGGGAACAGATCGGCCAGCGACGTCCCGATCATCGCCTGCGCCTCGTGGCCGAGCATCTCGCCGGTATTGGCCGAGGCATGCCGGACCATCCAGTCCCGCGAAACGGCGATCAGGCAGCCATAGGGCTGCACATGGCCGAGGAACTGGATCTGTTCCTTCTCGCAATTGCTGAGGTCGACCGGCGCATCGGCCAGGGAATCGGTCATTCAGGCGGTCCGTTCGGTCAGAGGGGCGGGCGTTGCCCGAGGAGGCAGGGCGGCATCCTGCCCCGCCGTCAGAAAGAGATCAAACAACCCACCGGCCTCGGCGATCACGCGGTCCGCTTCCGTACCGAGGCCGGGCTGCGCGCTCGCCCGCAAGCAGAAGGCGCGCCACTCTGCGGCCATCGGCGGTAACGACAGGTAGCTGCCGGCAGCGTGCAGCTCCGGATCGCCCCCTGCCTCCCAGCGCCGCCGCAAGATCTGGCTACCCAGCCGCGAGCCGAGCAGTACGTAGTCCTGCGCCATCGGCCGGCTCAGCCTATAGGGCGCAAGCACTGGCAAAGACTCGTGGCCGAGCCGGTCGAGATCGGCGTCGAGCGCCGCGATCATCCGGTCGAGCAGCGCCTCGCCGGTCAGGCCGCCGGGTGCGGGGCGGATCGCCGCGAAGGCGGCGCGATGCGCGGCGAGAAAGCCTGACAGGCCGGGCCGGGTCGTCAGGTCAAAGCGGGAGAAGCAGGCATCGAGCCGCTCGTGACGCGGGGCGAGATCCTCTCGCAACCGGCTTCGCAGCGGCTTCTGGTGCATCGTCAAGATCGGTGGTCCCTCGTCGGTGAACACGTCGAAAGCTCGTGTTTCACACCAGCAAACTTGTCAACGCCGGAGCAGATCAAGTGGTTCCGGCAGGTGAGGTTTTTTGTTTCCGATGCATTGCGGCGCGATGCCGCTGTTTCCGGCACCGCGGATCGGCTTAGCTTCGCCGCATGCTGTTGCGCTTGCGAGACCTGCACAAGAGTTTCACCGGAGCCGAAGGGCCAGTGCCGGTGCTGCGGGGCGTCGATCTCGATCTCGAGGCCGGCGAGAGCCTCGCCCTGACCGGTGAAAGCGGCTCCGGCAAGTCGACGCTGCTGCATCTCGTGGGCGGGCTTGACCGGCCCGATGCGGGCAGCATCGCGCTCGACGGCGCCCGGGTCGAGGCGCTCGACGATTCGGGGCGCGCGGCGCTCAGGCGCGGCACCGTGGGCGTGGTGTTCCAGCAGTTCAACCTGATCCCGTCGCTCAGCGTCGGCGACAATATCGCCTTCCAGGCGCGGCTTGCCGGTCGGCATGACGCAAGGCGGGCGATGATGCTGGCCGAGCGGCTCGGCCTCGCGCCGCACCTGTCGAAATACCCCGAACAGCTTTCGGGCGGGCAGCAGCAGCGCACCGCGATCGCCCGCACTCTTGCCGCGCGCCCGCGTCTCGTGCTGGCGGACGAACCCACCGGCAATCTCGACGAGACCACCGCCGAGGCGGTGCTGGGCGCGATGCTGGAGCTCGTCTCCGAGACCGGCGCGGCGCTGCTGATGGTCACCCATTCCGAGCATCATGCCGCCCGCATGGGGCGCCGGCTGCACCTGCATGCGGGGCGGATCGCGTGACCCGGGCGGTCCTGCTGGCGCTCCTGTCGCATTGGCACCGCGCGCCGCTGCAACTCTTCACCCTGATCGCCGGTCTGGCGCTGGCCACCGGGCTGTGGTCCGGGGTGCAGGCGATCAACGCCGAGGCCCGCGCGAGCTACGACGTCGCCGCCGCGACGCTGGGCGAGGGGCGCTATGCGCGGATCGAGGCGGCGGCGGGCGGCGAGATCGCTCTGGCGGATTACGTGACACTGCGCCGCGCCGGCTGGCAGGTGAGCCCGGTGGTGCAGGGACGGCTCGGCGGCGTCAGGCTGGTAGGGATCGAGCCGCTGACTGCGCCCGGCGGCATCGGCCCGGCGACTGAGAACGCCGACATCGCCGCTTTTCTCACCGGTGCCGGGCAGGTCTTCGGCCGGGCCGAGGCGCTGGAGGCGCTGCCCGGGATCGATGCCGAGAAGGTGGTCGCGCCTGACACCGCGCCGGGCACCGTGGTCACCGACGTCTCGGTCGCCCTCCGGCTTCTGGACCGGGTCGGCTTCGACGCGCTGATCGTTGCGCCCGAGCAGCCTCTGGGCCGCCCCGCGCTCGAGGAGATCGCCCCCGATCTGGCGCTGCGCCCGCCGCAGGCGGGCTCCGAGGTGGGCCGGCTCACCGACAGCTTCCACCTCAACCTCACCGCCTTCGGCCTGCTGTGCTTCGCGGTCGGCATCTTCATCGTGCATGGCGCGGTCGGCCTCGCCTTCGAGCAACGCCGCCCGGTGTTGCGCACGATGCGGGCGCTGGGCGTGCCGCTGCGCCGCCTCGTGGCGCTGATGATGGCCGAGCTTCTGGGCTTCGCGCTGATCGCGGGCACGCTTGGCGTCGGGCTCGGCTGGCTGCTGGCGGCGCAGCTTCTGCCCGACGTGGCGGCAACGCTGCGCGGGCTGTACGGGGCCGAGGTGACGGGCGGGCTGCGGCTGCGCCCGGTCTGGTGGCTCTCGGGGCTGGGCATCGCGGTTCTGGGCACCGGCTTCGCCGCCGGGGCGGCGCTGTGGCGGCTGGCGCGAATGCCGCTCTTGGCCGCAGGCGGACGCCGGGCCTGGGCCATGGCCGATGCGCGCTCCGCCCGCTGGCAGGGCGGCGCGGCGCTGGTGCTGATCGGCGTGGCGGTGGGGCTGGCGCTTTGGGGCGAAGGGCTGGTGGCGGGCTTCGGCCTTCTGGGCGCAGGGCTGGTCGGCGCGGCGCTGGCCTTGCCGGTGGTGCTGGGTGCGGGGCTTGCCATCGCGGCACGACTGGCACGCGGACCGCTGGCGCAGTGGTTCTGGGCCGATACGCGCCAGCAGCTTCCGGGGCTGTCGCTGGCGCTGATGGCGCTGCTTCTGGCGATGGCCGCCAATATCGGTGTCTCCACCATGGTCAGCTCGTTCCGCCAGACCTTTACCGGCTTTCTAGACCAGCGCCTCGCGCCGGAGCTCTACATCGAGACCGCCGACGACGACCAGGCCCGCGCGATCGAGGCCTTTCTCGAACCTCGCGTGCGCGCGGTCCTGCCGCTGGCCTCGGTCGAAACCGAGGTCGCGGGTTTGCCGGTGGAGCTGAATCTCGCGCGGCCGGACCCGACCTATCCGCAGAACTGGCGCTTCCTGCAGGCGGTGGACCGCCCTTGGGAGCGGCACGCCGCGGGGGAGGGGGTGCTCGTCAACGAGCAGCTCGCGCGCCGCGCCGGGCTGGGTCTGGGCGATCCGGTCCGGCTCGGGCCGGACACGGTGCTGCCGGTGCTGGGCATCCACGGAGATTACGGCAACCCGGTGGGTCAGGTGATCGTCACCGAGGCCCTATTCGCCGAGTTGCACCCGGAGGTGGTGCCCCGCCGCTTCGGCCTCCGGCTCGACCCGGACGAGGTGCCGGCGATCCGCGCCGCGCTGGTGGCCGAGGGGCTGCCGGAGGGCGCGATCACCGATCAGGCGGCGGTGAAGCGCTTTTCGATGCAGGTTTTCGAGCGCACCTTCGCCGTGACGGCGGCGCTCAACGTGCTGACACTCGCCGTCGCGGGCTTTGCGATCTTGATGTCGCTGCTGACGCTGGCGGCGCTGCGCCTGCCGCAGCTTGCTCCGGTCTGGGCGCTGGGCCTGACGCGGCGGCGGCTTGCGGGGCTGGAGATGGTCCGCGCGGTGCTGCTGGCGGCGCTGACCGCGCTGATGGCGCTGCCGCTCGGGCTGGCGCTGGCCTGGGTGCTGCTCTCGGTGGTCAATGTCGCGGCCTTCGGCTGGCGGCTGCCGATGTTCCTGTTCCCATGGGATTATGCGCGGCTCGGCCTGTTCGCGCTGGTCGCGGCCGGGCTTGCGGCGCTGTGGCCCGCGATTCGGCTGGCGCGCACGCCGCCCGCCGCCCTGCTGGGGGTCTTCGCCAATGAACGCTAGGGTTCTCGTTCTCCTCTGCCTGCCGGGCCTCGCCCATGCGCAGGGCTTCGCGGGCCTCGGCGGCGAGGCGGGCGGCTTCGCCCTGCCGGACCCCTCCGTCGCCCCGGCATTTCCCGACGATCACGGGGCCCATCCCGACTACCGGATCGAGTGGTGGTACGTCACCGCCAACCTCACCGGCCCCGACGGCACGCCCTACGGGCTGCAATGGACCCTGTTCCGCTCGGCGCTGGCCCCGCGCGAAGCCACGGGTTTCGCCAGCCCGCAGAACTGGCTCGGTCATGCCGCCGTCACCACGCCCGAGAGCCACCTCTTCACCCAGCGACTGGCGCGGGGCGGCATCGGTCAGGCGGGGGTCGAGGCTGCGCCCTTCGCCGCATGGATCGATGATTGGCGCATGGCGGGGCCGGATTTCGACAATCTCGACCTCGCGGCCAGCGGTCCGGACTTCGCCTATGATCTGTCGATGTCCGCCACCGGGCCCTTGGTCCTGCATGGCGAGGCGGGCTACTCGGTGAAGTCCGGCAAGGGGCAGGCCTCCTATTACTACTCGCAGCCCTTCTTCGCGGTAGAGGGGGTGCTGAGGCTGCCCGACGGCGCGGTCGAGGTCAGCGGCCATGCCTGGTTCGACCATGAGTGGTCCTCGCAGCCGCTGTCGGATCGCCAGACCGGCTGGGACTGGTTCTCCCTTTCCTTCGAGGGCGGTGCCAAGTTGATGGGCTTCCAGCTTCGCGAAAACGATGCGGCAGGCTACAGTTACGCCAGTTGGATCGCGCCGGACGGAACGCTCACCCCCTATGTGGGCGACTTCGAGGCCGAACCGCTGGAGATGGCGTCGCTCGACGGCGTGGAGGTGCCGGTGCGCTGGGCGGTGCGGTTGCCGCAAAGGGAGGTCGCGGTCGATGTGACCGCGCTGAACCCGGCGGCATGGAACGCGCTGTCGCCCCCTTACTGGGAGGGGCCGGTGACGATAACGGGAAGCCATGAGGGCAGGGGATATCTGGAGATGACGGGTTATGAGTGACATCACGACGCTTTCGGGGTTGCTCGATCTGGTGCGCGCGCGCATCGGGGCGGGTCTCGTGGACCGCGACGCGGCGGCGCGGCTGCCGGTGCTGGCGACGCGCGACGCGCAGGGCTGGCCCTCGGCGCGCACCATGGTGCTGCGCGGCTTCGACGCGGCCGACTGGACGCTCGACCTGCATTCCGATGCCGACGCCGCCAAGGTGCTGCAGCTGACCGACGGACCGCGTGCGGCGCTGCATGTCTGGGACGCCGAAGCGTCGTTGCAGGTGCGGATGCGGGCGCATGTCGTGAGGCTGCCGCATGAGGAGGAGAAGACGCTCTGGGAAGAGGTCCCCGAGGAGGCCCGCGCCCGCTACGGCACGGTACCGCCGCCCGGCACGCCGATCGCCTCGGCCGAGGCCTGGCATCCGAACCCGCGCCCGGCGCGCTTCGCGGTGCTGCGCGCGCGGGTGCTCCGGATCGAGGCACTGCATCTGGGCGACATCCACCGCCGCGCCCGCTACGAGCGCGAGGAGGGCTGGCAGGGCAGCTGGCTGGTGCCGTGAGCACGGGCGGCTCTGGCGCGAAGATGGGCGGGGCGATAGATCCCCGCGCATGACGCCGCTCATCCCCCTGACCCGCGACCTCGTTCTGATCGGCGGCGGCCACGCCCATGCGCTGGTGCTCAAGCGGTGGGGCATGGACCCGCTGCCGGGCGTGCGCCTGACACTGATCGATCCCGGCCCGCTCACCGCCTATTCCGGCATGCTGCCGGGCTATGTGGCTGGGCATTACGACGCCGACACCCCGCAGATCGATCTGGTGCGACTGGCGCGCTTCGCGGGGGCGCGGCTGATCCTCGGCCGGGCCGAAGGGCTGGATTTCGCCGCGCGCGAAGTGATTGTCGGCGCGCGGCGTATCGGTTTCGACGCGGCCTCCTTCGATGTCGGCGTGACCAGCCAGATGCCGCAGGTGGCGGGCTTTGCCGAACACGGTGTGCCGGCCAAGCCGCTGGGGCGGCTGGCCCGCGACTGGGGTGTCTTTCGGGCGGGCGATGGACCGGCCCGCGTCGCGGTGATCGGCGGCGGCGTCGCCGGGGCCGAGCTGACCATGGCGGCCGCCTTCGGGCTGCGGCACCGCGAGGCGCAGGTGACGGTGATCGACAAGGACCGGTTGCTTTCGGAGACCTCCGACGGCGCCCGCCGCCTCGTGCTTGACCGGATGGCGCGGCTCGGCATCGAGGTGATCGAGAATGCCGGCGTCGCGCGGATCGAAGCGGACCGGGTGCTGCTCGAAGACGGGCGCGAGATCGCCTCCGACTTTACCATCGGCGCCGCCGGGGCGCGGCCGCAGGGCTGGCTGGCCGGGACCGGGCTGGCGCTCGATGACGGCTTCATCCGGGTCGCGCCGACGCTGGAGACCAGCGCGGCCGGTGTCTTCGCGGTGGGCGACTGCGCGCATATGGCCCGGACCCCGCGTCCCAAGGCCGGGGTCTATGCGGTGCGGCAGGCACCGATCCTGCACCACAACCTGCGCGCCGCGCTCTCGGGCGGGACGATGCGCGATTACCGGCCGCAGAAGGACTATCTCAAGCTGGTCTCGCTGGGCGGCAAATCCGCGATGGCCGAGAAATGGGGGCGCGCCGTGGCGCATCCGGTGCTCTGGCTCTGGAAGGACCGGATCGACCGCAAGTTCATGAACAAGCTGTCCGAGTTGCCGGAGATGGGCGCGCCGAAGCTGCCCGACCCCTTGGCCGAAGGGGTGGTCGAGGCGCTGGGGGACAAGCCGATGTGCGGCGGCTGCGGTGCCAAAGTCGGGCGCGGCGCGCTGCGCGAGGCGCTGGCCGGTCTGCCCATGCGCGCCTGCGAAGACGTGCTGCCGCTGCCCGGCGACGATGCCGGGCTGATCGTCACCGGCGGCGCGAAGCAGGTGATCTCAACCGACCACCTGCGCGCCATGGTCGAGGATCCCGATCTGATGACCCGGATCGCGGCGATCCACGCGCTGGGCGATGTCTGGGCCATGGCCGCGAAGCCGCAGGCCGCGACGGTGAGCCTGATCCTGCCGCGCATGAGCGCCGAGATGCAGCGCCGCACCATGGCCGAGATCATGGCCGCGACGCGCGAGGTGATGGATGCGGCCGGCGCGCATATCCTCGGCGGCCACAGCTCGCTCGGCTCGGAGCTGACCGTGGGGTTTACCGTCACCGGCCTCTGCGAGGGCGAGCCGGTGACGCTGGCGGGCGCGCGGCCCGGCGCCGCGCTGATCCTCACCAAGCCGGTGGGCTCGGGTACGATCATGGCCGCCGAAATGGCGCGCGCCGCGCCGGGGCGCGTCGTAGTCGGGGCATGGGAGGCGATGCTGCAGCCGCAGGGCCGGGCCTCGGCGATCCTTGCAGGCGCGCAGGCGATGACCGACGTGACCGGCTTCGGCCTCGCGGGCCATCTCTCGGGGATTTGCGAGGCGAGCGGCTGCGGCGCCGAACTGCGCGTCGCCGATGTGCCGCTGATGGAGGGGGCGCTGGAGCTGGCCGAGACGGGCACGCGCTCGACGCTCTTCGCCGACAACATGGCCGGGGCGGGGGCGGTCATCATCGGCGCAGGCGGTCCGCGCGTCGACCTGATGTTCGACCCGCAGACCGCCGGGGGGCTGCTCGCCGCCGTCGATGCGGCGCAGGCCGAGCGGCTGCTCGCCGAGCTGCGCGCGGCGGGCTACCCGGCGGCGCTGATCGGGCGGATGACCGAAGGGCAGGGGCTGCGGCTGGTCTGAACCGATGCGGCGACCTGCCCTGCGGGGTGCATGGGTGAGCCGGCGGATTGCGTATTTGTCGAACAAAGTTGCCCATGGCGCGCGCCCCGGCTTGCGCAGGCGCCGTCCCCGGCGTAATGCCGCGCGCCATGTTCACCGTCGCCGCCCTCTATCATTTCGCGCCCCTCGGGGACGCGCCCGAGCGCCGCGAGGCGCTGCTCGAATTCTGCGCCGCGCGCGGGATCATCGGCACGCTGATCCTCGCGGCCGAGGGGATCAACGGCACCGTCGCTGCCCCGGACCGCGACGCGATCCTCGAACTGATCGCGCATCTGCGTGGCTGGCCGGGATTCGCGGGGCTCGAATGGAAGGAGAGCGACGCCGAGATCGCCCCCTTCCGCCGTCTCAAGGTCCGGCTCAAACGAGAGATCGTCACAATGGGCCAGCCCGGCGTCGACCCGCTGGGGCAGGTCGGCACCCATGTCGATCCAGCCGAGTGGAACGCGCTGATCTCCGCCCCCGATGTCGCGGTGATCGACACCCGCAACGGCTACGAGGTCGCGGTGGGTAGCTTCGAGGGCGCGGTGGATCCGGGTACCGCGAGCTTCCGCGAGTTTCCCGACTGGTGGGAGGCCAACCGCGAGGCGCTCGCGGGCAAGCGCATCGCCATGTTCTGCACCGGCGGCATCCGCTGCGAGAAATCGACCTCTTTTCTCAAGGCGCAGGGGGTGGAGGACGTCTTTCACCTCAAGGGCGGTATCCTGAAATACCTCGAGGAGGTGCCCGCCGAGCAGAGCCTGTGGCGCGGCGAATGCTTCGTCTTCGACGAGCGGGTCGCGGTGGGCCACGGGCTGGAGCCCGGCTCCCACGTGCTGTGCCGGGCCTGCCGGATGCCGGTCTCGCCGCGGGCGATGCAGGACCCGGCTTATGTGGAGGGCATCTCCTGTCCCGGCTGCATCGACGAGCGGAGCGATGCCGACCGGGCCCGCTATGCCGAGCGGCAGCGGCAACTGCACCGCTGATCCCCCTACACCTCCACCCGCCGCGACGTTAAGCAGGCGGTATGGATGATGTCGTCATGTATCTGCGCGGCCTCGTGCCGGGGCGCCGCGCCGTCTTTGCCTTGGCCATCGGCGCACTGTCGGGCTGGCTTGCGAGTCTCGCGGGCATGCCGCTGCCCTGGATGCTGGGGCCGATGATCGGCAACACGTTGGCGGCGGTTCTGTCGCTGCCGGTGCGGGGGCCGGATCGGCTGCGGCCCTTTGTGATCCCGGTCATCGGCGTGATGCTCGGCTCGGCGATGCGGCCCGAGATGTTCGCCGCCGCCTCGCGCTATGCCGCGAGCTTCGCGCTGCTGCTGCCGTTCCTCGCGCTGACGGCGCTGGCCTCCTATGCGGTCTATCGCCGGATCGGGCGCTACGACCCGGTCACCGCCTTCTTCTCGGCGATGCCGGGTGGGCTCAACGACATGCTGATCCTCGGCGGCGCGGCGGGCGGCAATGAGAAGCGGATCGCGCTGGCCCATGCCGCGCGGGTGCTGCTCGTCATCCTCTTCGTGGTTCTGTTTTACGGCTACGCGCTCGATGTCAGCTCGGGCGAGGTAGCGCGCGGCACTGCCGCCTCGTCGCTGTCGCCGCTCGACTGGGCGCTTCTGGGGGCCGCTGCCGTGGCCGGGGTGCCGCTGGGCAAGTCGCTGCGGCTGCCGGCGCCGCAGATCACCGGGCCGATGCTGCTGAGCGGGGCGCTGCATCTTGCCGGGCTCGTCACCGTGGCGCCGCCGGGATTTCTGATCGTGGTGGCGCAGTTGGTGATCGGCACGGTGATCGGCTGCCGCTTCATCGGGGTCAGCGCCCGCCAGATCGGCCGCGACCTGTCGCTGGGAGCGCTGTCATCGGTGGTGATGATCGGTGTCGCGGTGATTTTCGCCTGGGGGCTGACCGCGATCACCGGGCTGCCGCTGTCGCTCAGCTTCCTGGGCTACTCGCCGGGCGGGCTCACTGAGATGAGCCTGCTGGCGCTGGCGATGGGGCAGGACGTGGCCTATGTCTCGGTCCTGCACTTGGTGCGGATCATGCTGGTGATCTTCGCCGCGCAGCCGGTGTTCCGGCTGACGCGGCCCAGATCGGAGAGGGATCAGACCGGGACGAAATCGCCGCGATCGGAATCGTAGCATTCGAGCCCGCCGGCGCCGATGTCGGTCCAGAGCCCGTGCAGCGTCAGCTTGCCCTGCTCGACCGCCTCCTTTACGTAGGGAAAGCTCATCAGGTTCTCGAGCGAGACCAGCACTGCCTGCTTTTCCAGCGCCGCGACGCGCTCGGCCTCGGTGCCCTCGGGCAGCCGCGCATAGCCGGGACGCAGCAGGTCCATCCAGCGGCCCACGAAGCTCGACTTCTCCTCGAGCGCCGGGGCGTGGCCCTCGCACATGTCGAAGCAGCCCCGCACGCCGCCGCAGCTGGAATGGCCGATCACGATGAGATGCGGCACCTTGAGCGCGGTCACCGCGTATTCGATCGCCGCCGAGGTGCCGTGCTGATTGCCGTCGGGGGCAAAGGGCGGCACGAGGTTGGCGATGTTGCGGTGAATGAAGAATTCGCCCGGATCCGCGCCGAAGATCGAGGTGACATGCACCCGGCTGTCGCAGCACGAGATCACCATGGCGCGCGGATGCTGGCCGTCATCGGCCAGCTTGCGGTACCAGGCGCTGTTCTCCGCATAGGCGGTCGCCTTCCAGCCGTGATAGCGTTTCACGAGATAGTCGGGGAGGGGTCTGGCGATGGTCATCAGCGTCTCCATGCGTCGTCCCGTTGCAAATAGGCGGAATTGAACTCGGATTCGAGACATATCTCGCGGTCCGGGCAACGCTTTCCACATTGGGTGGCGTCAGACTCGACGCATGAGAGATGTCGACCGATCCCTTGCCCCGCCATGCGCGCTCGCGCCGCGCCTGCCGCTGCCGGAGCCACCGCCGGAGGCGCTGATGCGGGCACGACGGCTGGGCGCGGCGGGATCGGGCCGGCGGCGCGGGCTGTCGCCAGCACGCGACCTGTCGGTGCGGCTGAGCCGGATCGAGGCGCAGCTCGCCGCCTGCGCCTTTGGTCGGCTGCGCATCGAGGCGCGGGGGCTGCACCGGCTGGCGCTGCGGCTCGGCCTGTCCGAAATGTCCCGCGTCGCGGCCAGCGTCGAGGATTGCGCCGCCTCCGGCGACGCGGCGGCGCTCGGGGCGGTGGTGGCGCGGCTGTGGCGCATCGGCGCCGGGGCGCTGGCGGCGCTGCGCCGCCCGGGCTGAGCCGCGATCCCGGTTGCGGCTGCGGCGGGGCGGGCTAGTCTCGCCCCGACACCGCCGCCCAAGCCGCCCAAGGAGCACGCCCATGCCCATGCCCGATTTCGCCGCCCCCGACCCGTCCGCCCTGCCGCTGCGCCTCGTGACGCCCGAGGGACTGGACGGGGCACTGGCCGATCTGCCCGAGACCGCGCGCGGCTGGGCCGTGGCGCAGGGCTTCAACGCCGGGGCGGGCGCGGTGCTGCCGCTGCCCGACGCCACGGGCGGGCTGTGGGGGGCGCTGGTGGGCCTGGGCGACGACAAGGCACGGGCGCGAGGCCGCTTCGTCGCGGGGGGTGCCGCCTCGAAACTGCCCGAGGGGACCTATGCGCTCGACGCCGCCACCGATCCCGATCTCGCCCGGGAAACCGCCTTGGGATGGCTTCTGGAGAGCTACCGCTTCGACCGCTATGCCAAGCAGGCCGCGCCGAAGGCGCGGCTGGTGTCGCCGAAGGGCGTCGATGCGGAGCGGCTGCGCGCCATCGCGGCGGGCGAGGTGCTGACCCGCGACCTGATCAACACCCCCGCTTCGGATATGGGTCCGGCCGAACTGCAGGCTGCCGCCGCCGCTCTGGCGGAGCGCTTTGGCGCGCGGATGGCGGTGACCACCGGCGAGGAGCTTCTGGCGCGCAACCTGCCGCTGATCCATGCCGTAGGCCGGGCCGCAGCCGCCGATCGCGCGCCCCGGCTGATTGACATGCGCTGGGGCGAGAGCGGCCCGACATTGACGCTGGTCGGCAAGGGGGTCTGCTTCGACACCGGCGGGCTCAATCTCAAACCGGGCAGCTCCATGGGGCTGATGAAGAAAGACATGGGCGGCGCCGCCACCGTGCTGGGGCTCGCGCAGATGATCATGGCGCTGGGGCTGAAGCTGCGGCTGCGGGTGCTGATCCCGGCGGTCGAGAATTCGGTTTCGGCCGATGCCTTCCGCCCAGGCGATATCCTCGCCTCGCGCAAGGGGCTCAGCGTCGAGGTCAACAACACCGATGCCGAGGGGCGGCTGGTGCTGGCCGATGCGCTGGCCATGGGGGCCGAGGAGAGCCCCGATCTGATGATCTCGATGGCGACGCTCACCGGGGCGGCGCGGGTCGCGGTCGGCCCCGACCTCGCGCCGTTCTATACCGATGCGGATGCCGACGCGGCGGCGATCTCGCGCGGCGCGGCGAAAGCGGCCGACCCGGTCTGGCGGATGCCGTTCCACGCCCCCTACGAGGCGATGATCGAGCCGGGCATTGCCGATCTCGACAACGCGCCCTCGGGCGGCATGGCGGGCTCGATCACCGCCGCGCTGTTCCTGCGTCGCTTTGCCGAACCCACGCGCTATGCGCATTTCGATATCTACGGCTGGAACCCCAAACCGGCCCCGGCGCGGCCCAAGGGCGGCGTCGGCATGGGCGCGCGGGCGCTGCTCGAGGCGATGCCCGATCTCCTCGGGCTGGAATGACTGCCATGGACCGCCGACTGACCCCGGCCAACGGCCGTGTCGCGGCGCTGGAACTGGCGGGCAAGATCGACGCCGAGCGCTATGTCCCGGCCGAGGGGGCGCGGGTGACGCGTCCTGTGCTCGACCTGCTGGCCGCACCCGGCGGCGCGCGCGAGCGGCAGCTGCTGCTGGGCGAAGGCGTCGAGGTCTACGAGCGGCGCGATGGCTGGGCCTTCATCCGCGCCGGGCGCGATGGCTATTGCGGCTATGTCGAAGAGCCGGGCCTCGGCGCGCCCCGCGCGGCGACCCATATCGTCGCGACGCCGGCCACCCATCTTTATGCCGAGGAGAGCATCAAGTCGCCTGACCTCGCACATCTGAGCTTCGGCAGCCGGGTCACCGTGCTGCACGAGCGGCGCGAACTGTTCGAGACGCCCGAGGGCTTCATCCCCAAGAAGCACCTGCGCGAGATCGACCGGCCCTTTTCGGATCCGGTGACGGTGGCGCAGATGTTCTTCGGCACGCCCTATCTCTGGGGCGGAAACTCGCGGCTGGGCATCGATTGCTCGGGGCTGGTGCAGGCGGCGCTACTGGCCTGCGGCGTGGCCTGCCCCGGTGACAGCGACCTGCAGCAGGCGCTGGGCCGTGATGTCGAAGGCAAGGCGCCGCAGCGCGGCGACCTGTGGTTCTGGAAGGGGCACGTGGCGCTGATGGTGGATGCCGAGACGATCATCCATGCCAATGGTCATGCCATGGCCGTGACCTATGAGGGCGCGACCAAGGCCGCGCTTCGGATCGAGGCGCAAGGCGGCGGACCGGTGACGCATCGCCGCAGGCTCTGAAGGCTATTCGATCACCCGGAAGCGGCGCGTGTCGAAGACCTTGAGCACTTGGGCCAGCTCGTCGCCCCGGCGCAGCACCTGCCCCTCGGGGCCAAGCACCGAGAACTGTCCTTGCCGGTGCCGCAACTTCGGACGTTTCTCGATGCGGTAGAGCGGCGTTTCGGCGGTGCGGCGAAACACCGAGAACACCGCTATCTCGCGCAGGGAGGAGATCGCGTAGTCGCGCCATTCGCCCGCCGCGACCATGCGCCCGTATACGGAGAGGATGGGCCCCAGCTCGGTCCGGTGAAATGCGACCTGTTCTGGCAGGCGGCCGGGAAACGGCGTGGGGGGCTGAAGCGTCATGCCCTCAGAGTTACGCGGGCGGGGCCTCTTTTCAAGCCCGGCCGCCGTCACGGGACGGTGCGCCATGCGAATGCCGCGAAATCACCCTTCCCTTGGCCACCGCGCACCCCACCCGTGCCGCGGATCATCGGCACAAAGGGTTCAGCGGCAGGCCAACCGTCCCTTCGTGGCGATAATAGCCCCCACCTGACCCGCGATGGGGCGGGGCCTGTTTGCAGATCCGACACGGCCCGGGGGCAGCAACCTTGCCTCCGGGCCGTCCTCGTCTCCGGGACGGGGCGAGGCGAGCCCGGCCACGGCCATTCAGCCGCAATAGACCCGGGCGATCCGCTCCATGGCGTCGATCTCGAAATTAATCCGGTCGGGGCGGAAATCCATCGTCACCACGTCTCCGGGCCGGATGATCCGCACCGGACCGAGGATCAGCTCGCGCTCGAGCGCGGTGACCGGCGCACCGACAAGTCTCTGCCGCTCGGCGGCGCCGCAGGCGCCGGGCTCCGCCGCCGGCGGGGAAGGGACCGGTTCGGGCGCCGGAGGATAGGCGGCGCAGGCCGCGAGGAGTAGGGGCAGGATCAGGTATCGCATGGGGCCGAGCCTGACCCGGCGCACGGTCCCGCGCAAGAGGCTGCGGCATTGATCTCAGCCCCGCTTTCCGCGACCTTGACGCGCGAAGCGCGTCGCCTCCCCGGCGCGTGCCAACACGGAGGTCATCCCATGCGCACACGTGCCGCAGTCGCCACCCAGGCCGGTAAGCCGCTCGAGATCATGGAGGTCAATCTCGAAGGCCCCAAGGCGGGAGAGGTCCTCGTCGAGATCAAGGCCACGGGCATCTGCCATACCGATGAATTCACCCTGTCGGGCGCCGATCCCGAGGGGCTGTTCCCGGCGATCCTCGGGCATGAGGGCGCGGGCGTGGTGGTCGAGGTCGGCGAAGGCGTGACCTCGCTCAAGCCCGGCGATCACGTGATCCCGCTCTACACCCCCGAATGCCGGCAATGCCCGTCCTGCCTGAGCCAGAAGACCAATCTGTGCACCTCGATCCGCGCCACCCAAGGTCAAGGGCTGATGCCCGATGGCAGCTCGCGCTTCTCGACGCTCGATGGCGACCCGATCCTGCACTACATGGGCTGCTCGACCTTCTCGAACCACACCGTGCTGCCCGAGATCGCGCTCGCCAAGGTGCGCGAGGACGCGCCCTTCGACAAGATCTGCTACATCGGCTGCGGCGTCACCACCGGCGTCGGCGCGGTGATCAACACCGCGCAGGTCGAGGTGGGCTCCACGGCGGTGGTGTTCGGGCTGGGCGGCATCGGCCTCAACGTGATCCAGGGGCTGCGGCTGGCCGGCGCCGACATGATCATCGGCGTCGATCTCAACAACGACAAGAAGGAATGGGGCGAGCGCTTCGGCATGACCCATTTCGTGAACCCCAAGGAGATCGACGGCGACATCGTCCCTCATCTGGTGAACATGACCAAGCGGCGCGGCGACCTGATCGGCGGTGCGGACTACACCTTCGACTGCACCGGCAACGTCACGGTGATGCGGCAGGCGCTGGAATCGGCGCATCGCGGCTGGGGCGTCTCGGTGGTGATCGGCGTGGCGCCAGCGGGAGCCGAGATCTCGACCCGGCCGTTCCAGCTGGTCACCGGCCGCACCTGGAAGGGCACCGCTTTCGGCGGCGCGCGCGGCCGCACCGACGTGCCGAAGATCGTCGACTGGTACATGGAAGGAAAGATCGAGATCGACCCGATGATCACCCATCAGCTGAAGCTCAAGGAGATCAACAAAGGCTTCGACCTGATGAATGCGGGTGAAAGCATCCGCTCGGTCGTGGTCTACTGAGACAAGGATCTTCGAAGATCCTTGCCAAAACTCTTGCAAGAGTTTTGCCCCCGCCCGGCTTGACGCCGCGGGGCGGGGGCGCGATGGGCGAGTGAAACCCAGGAGGACCAGATGCCCGAGACCCGCCCGCTCTATGCCGTGCTGATCGACGCCGACAACATCCCGGCGCGCTTCGCCAAGCCGATCCTCAAGGAGATCACCTCCTTCGGCGAGCCGGCGCTGCGCCGCGTCTATGGCGACTGGTCGGCCGAGCGGCTGCGTGGCTGGGCCGACAATGTCCGGGCGCTCGGGCTCGTGGCGCATCAGGAAACCGCCAATACCAAGGGCAAGAACGCCTCCGATATCGGCCTGGTGATCGATGCCATGGACATCCTGCATACGGGCCGTTTCGACGGCTTCGTGCTGGTGTCCTCGGACAGCGATTTCACCGCCCTGGCCAACCGCATCCGCGAGCAGGGGCTCGACGTGATCGGCATCGGCGAGGCCAAGGCGCCCGAGAGCCTGCGCAACGTCTGCAACCGCTTTGTGCTGATCGAGAACATCGTGGACGAGCCGCCGGCCACCAAGCCCGACGCCGCGCCGGGCGAGACGCCGGCCGCGCCGGCGGGCAAGAAGTCGCCGCTCGAGGCGGTGCCGTTGATCCTGCGGGCGATGGACAAGATCGAGCAGGATGACGACGAGTGGTACCCGCTCGGGCCGATCGGCCAATATATCACCGCCGACAACCCCGATTTCGACGTCCGCAGCTACGGCAAGCGCAAGCTGTCCGAGCTGGTGCAGGAGCTCAAGCGCTTCGAGACCCGCAAGCAGGGCAACCAGCTGCAGGTGCGGCGCAAGGACTAGGCGCCGTAGCGGGCCAAAAAGGTATCGACCGCGCCATCCGCGACGCGGTCGCACTCCTCGGTGGTGAACTGGTCGGTGACGCTGAAGATCGCGCGGTAGAACAGGTCGGCGCGGCACAGTTCGTGGAACTGGTCGGCCGCCAGTTCGAAATCCTCGATCACCAGTTCGCCGCGCTCCACCGCCTCACGGAAGTAATCCACGAGCAGCGCGCGGCCCATCTCCGGACCGCTGCGATAGAAGGCGCGACCGATATCGGGAAAACGCGCGCTTTCGGCGACGAAGACGCGGAAGACCCGCAGCCCGAAATCGGAGGTGTAGAAGGCGATCATCCGCCGCGCCGTCATGCGCAGCACCTTGTCCGGCGGGCCCGAACCCTTGACCTCGGACAGCGCATTGTCGGCATGGCGCCGGCACTCGTTGCGCGTCACTTCCAGGAACAACAGCCGCTTGTCGGGGAAATAGCTGTAGAGCGTCGCCTTCGAGACGCCCGCCGCGCGGGCGATGTCGTCGACGCTGGCGCCTTCGAAACCTTCTCCGAGAAACACCTCGCGTGCCCCTTCAAGCACCTGGTCGTATTTGCGGCCCTTGCGGATCTCTTGCGCCTCGGCGGTCATCTCGTCTCCTGTGGATCATCGACAGCATAGGCATCCCGCCGGGCGACGGCCAGCCATGCCGTGACGCCGGGTTGCGTCACCCGGATGCCGCGATAGATTGGAATCGTTCTAAAGAAGGTGCGGTTATGATTCCCGGATTCTCCTCCCGACGCCGTTTCAACGATCTCAGCGAACAGGAGGTCCTCGCGCTGGCGATCTCCTCCGAGGAGGACGATGCACGGATCTACAGGCTCTATGCCGAGCGACTGCGCACGGGCTACCCGGCCACGGCCGCGATATTCGACGGCATGGCGGCCGAGGAGGACGACCATCGCCGGCAGCTGATCGAGTTGCACCGCGACCGTTTCGGCGAAGTGATCCCACTGCTCCGCCGCGAGCACGTGGCCGGGTTCCACGCCCGCCGTCCGGTCTGGCTGGTCGAGAATCTCGGGCTCGAGACGATCCGCGCCCAGGCCGCTGAGATGGAGCGCGAGGCCGGGGCCTTCTACGCGCGCGCTGCCGCCAATGCGCGCGACGCCGCGACCCGCACGCTTTTGGGCGATCTCGCCGCCGCCGAAGCGGGGCACCAGAACACCGCGCAGACGCTGGCGGCGGAGCATTTGCACCACGAGGCCCGTGCCGACGAGGACCACGCGGCGCGGCGGCAGTTCGTGCTGACCTACGTGCAGCCGGGGCTGGCGGGGCTGATGGATGGCTCGGTCTCGACCCTGGCGCCGATCTTCGCCACCGCCTTTGCCACCCAGGACACCCACACCACTTTCCTCGTCGGACTTGCCGCCAGCGTCGGCGCGGGCATCTCGATGGGCTTCACCGAAGCCGCCTCGGATGACGGGCAGCTCTCGGGGCGCGGCTCCCCGGTCAAGCGCGGCTTCGCCACGGGGATCATGACCACGATCGGCGGGTTGGGCCACGCGTTGCCCTACCTGATCCCGCATTTCTGGACCGCGACGATCACCGCCATCGTGATCGTCTTTATCGAGCTCTGGGCCATCGCCTGGATCCAGAGCCGCTACATGGACACGCCGTTCTTCCGCGCTGCCTTCCAAGTGGTGCTGGGCGGCTCGCTGGTCTTCGCGGCGGGGGTGCTGATCGGCGGCGGCTGAGGCGGGTTGCGCCCGGCAGGGGCATTGGAGAGACTGCCCACTCGCAAGGGGAGGGCGCGATGAGCTTCGAGACGACGAATTACAGGCCCACGCCATTGCCGGACCGGCGCGAGATGTCCGACGCGGCGATGATCGAGGCCGCCCGCGTGCATTTCGACGCGATGGCGACGCGCCACAGCGTGCGGGAATTCTGCGACCGCCCCGTGCCGCGCGAGGTGATCGAGACGGCGATCGCCACGGCCGGGCGTGCGCCCTCGGGCGCGAACCAGCAGCCTTGGCATTTCGTCGCGATCTCGGACCCGGACATGAAGTCGCGGATCCGCGCCGCGGCCGAGGAGGAAGAGCGCGCCTTCTACGGCGGTGGCGCGCCCGACGAATGGATCGCCGCGCTGGAGCCGATCGGCACCGGGGCCTCGAAGCCGCATCTCGAAGTGGCGCCCTGGCTTATCGTGGTCTTCGCGCAGCGCTGGGGCACCCGGTCCGACGGCTCGCGCTACAAGCACTACTACGTGCCCGAAAGCGTCGGCCTCGCCACCGGCTTCCTGATCGGCGCGCTGCATCTCTCGGGGCTCTCGGTGCTCACCCATACGCCGAGCCCGATGAAGTTCCTCACCGAGCTTTGCGACCGCCCGGTGGCCGAAAAACCGGTGATGATCCTCGCCGTCGGCCACCCCGCGGGTGACGCCACCGTGCCGGCGGCGGCATTGAACAAGAAACCGCTCGAAGAGATCCTGACGGTGATCGGGGCGCAGACGGAGACGACATGAAGACGATCAGCGAGAACACCTGTTTCGGGGGCGTGCAGGGGGTCTATTCCCATGCCAGCGAGGCGACCGGCACCGAGATGACCTTCGGGCTGTTCCTCCCGAGCGAGGCGCAGGAGGGGCCGGTGCCGGTGCTGTGGTTCCTCTCGGGTCTCACCTGCACCCACGAGAACGCGATGACCAAGTCGGGCGCGCAGCGCTGGGCCGCCGAACAGGGCATCGCGCTGGTGTTTCCCGACACCTCGCCCCGTGGAGCGGGTGTGGCCGACGATGACGGCTTCGACATGGGGCAGGGGGCGGGGTTCTACCTCAACGCCACCGAAGATCCTTGGGCCGAGCACTACCAGATGTGGGACTACGTGACCGAGGAACTACCCGGCCTGCTCGAAGGGCAGTTCGCCATCGACGAGGGGCGCCAGTCGATCACCGGCCATTCGATGGGCGGGCATGGCGCGCTGACCATGGCGATGCGGCTGCCGGGACGATACCGCTCGGTCTCGGCCTTCGCGCCGATCTGCCACCCGACGCAGAGCGAGTGGGGACGGCGGCAGTTCGCGGCCTATCTCGGCGAGGACGAGGCCGCCTGGGCGCGGCACGACGCGACCCTGCTGATGACCAAGAC
Organism: Limimaricola soesokkakensis; assembly: GCF_900172345.1. GTDB lineage: Bacteria > Pseudomonadota > Alphaproteobacteria > Rhodobacterales > Rhodobacteraceae > Limimaricola > Limimaricola soesokkakensis. The sequence goes on along the minus strand of NZ_FWFY01000002.1, from coordinate 167,447 downwards.
CGGCTTCGACGGGCCGCTTCTGGTGGACACTGGCACCGCCGACCAGTTCGGCGACAAGCTCGGTACCGAGCATTTCGCCCGCGCCATGGCCGAGCGGCGCCAGCCCGGCACGCTGCGGCTCCAGCGCGGCTACGACCACAGCTATTTCTTCGTGTCGTCCTTCATCGAGGACCATGTCGATTTCCACGCCGCGGCGCTCTGGTCATGATCTATGTCGATGCCGATGCCTGCCCGGTGAAGGCCGAATGCGAGACGGTGGGTACGCGCCACAAGGTCAAGGTGGCCATCGTCTCGAATGGCGGGCTGCGCCCGTCGCAGAACCCCTATGTCGAGACGGTGATCGTATCCGAGGGGCCGGACGTGGCCGACATGTGGATCGCCGACCGCGCCAAGGCGGGCGACGTGGTCATCACCAACGACATCCCGCTCGCCGCGAAATGCGTCGAGGCGGGGGCGCAGGTGCTCAAGCACAATGGCGAGCCACTGACGCAGGCCAATATCGGCAACGTGCTGGCGACGCGCGACCTGATGGCCGATCTGCGCGCCGCCGATCCGTTCCGGCAGGGCGGCGGCAAGGGCTTCACCAAATCCGACCGCTCGCGGTTTCTCGACGCGCTGGAGCGGGCCCTGCGCAAGGCCAAGACGGAAGGGATGGGTTCGTGAATATCGATGCGGTGGTCTTCGACATCGGCAACGTGCTGATCGAGTGGAACCCAGAGCGGGTCTATGACGCGGTGATCGAGCCCGAGCGGCGGGCCGAACTCTTCGCCGAGGTCGACCTGCACGGGATGAACGAGCGCGTCGATCTGGGCGAGAGCTTCCACGGGCAGGTCTCGGCTCTGGTCGAGGCACACCCGGAGCGCGCGGCCGAGATCATGCTTTGGCACGACCGCTGGATCGAGATGGCGAGCCCGGAGATCCCGCGCTCGGGGCGGCTTCTCAGGGCGCTGAAGGCGCGCGGCGTCCCGGTCTTCGCGCTGTCGAATTTCGGGGTCGAGACCTTCGAGATCGCCCGCGCCCATTACCCGGTCTTCGCCGAGTTCGACGCGCTCTTCGTTTCCGGGCACCTGCGCATGGCCAAGCCCGACGCGCCGATCTACGAGCGGCTGGAGCGCGACACCGGCATGGCGCCGGAGCGGCTCCTGTTCACCGACGACCGCGCCGACAACATCGCCGCTGCCCATGCGCGCGGCTGGCACACCCATCATTTCACCGGACCCGAGGGGCTGGCCGATAGGCTGGTGGCCGAGGGGCTGCTCAGCGAGGCGGAGGCCGCATGACCGAGATCGTCCCCTTCGAGGCCGAAGCGAAGCTCGACTGGATCGCCATGGCCCGCGCGATCGAGGCGGGGCACGACCTGCCGCCCGCTCAGGTCACCGACACCTTCCTCTACCGGGGCGAGGATACGCTGTTGAACCGCTCCGCCTGGATCGAGGGGCTGGGGATCGCGGTGAAGGTCGCGACGATCTTTCCGGGCAATGACGGCCCCAGCATCAATGGCGCGGTGAACCTGCTCTCGGATGCTGACGGCACGCTGGAGGCGGTGGTGGACTTCCACCTCGTCACCAAGTGGAAGACCGCCGCCGACAGCCTGCTAGGCGCGATGAAGCTCGCGCGGCCCGACAGCCGCGAGATCCTGATCGTCGGGGCAGGCAACGTCGCCTCGTCGCTGCGCGAGGCTTACGGGGCGGCCTTCCCCGAAGCCCGTTTCACGGTCTGGAACCGCTCGCGCGAGGGGGCGGAGCGGCTCAAGGCGCAGCATCCGGATATCGAGATCGCCGAGGATCTTGAGCGGGCCGTGGGCCAAGCTGATATCGTTACCTGCGCGACCATGGCGAAGGCGCCGGTGGTGCGGGGCGACTGGCTGCGCCCCGGCACGCATCTCGACCTGATCGGGGCCTTCACCCCGCATATGCGCGAGGCCGACGACCGGGCGTTGCAGCGGGCGCGGATCTTCGTCGATGCGCGCGCCACCACGCTCGACCATATCGGCGAGCTGAAGATCCCGCTGGGGACAGGTGCCATCGCGCGCGAGGATGTGGTGGCCGAGTTCTCGGAGCCGGAGCTGTTCCGGCGCGAGAGCGAGGAGGAGATCACGCTGTTCAAGAACGGCGGCGGCGCGCATCTCGACTTGATGGTTGCGCGCCACATCCTTGAGCGCTGGCGGTCGGCCTGAGCCGGGCTCGGGAGGCGGGACATCGACAGGTAATGAGATCGCCCCGCCGCCCGCATGAGCGGTCGGAGGCCGGGACGGCCTCGCCTAGTCGGCCAGCCCCGGCTCGTCCAGAAGCGTCCGGCCCGCGCGGTCCTCGACTTCGATCACCCACAGGTCGGGGTCGAAGCGTTTCTGCTTCTCGATGCTCGCATCGACCTCAGGCTCCGGCCCCTCGGCCAGCGTGATCCAAGCCCGAGCACCGGTCATCAGGTCGAGGCTGCGCTGGTGGAGCCGCGCCTGCCCGTCGAGCGTGTTGGACTTGATCAGCACCGCACCTGCCGTCTCGTCGCCCTTTGCGGTGACGAAGGCGGGGATGTCGTGCAGCCTGAGGCGGGCCAGATAGGCGGAAACCCAGATGCCCGAGGCAAGCCGCGGCTCAGCCATTCCCGTCGCGGAAATCGAGGCCCATCTCGGAATAGCGTTCCTTTTCCTCGAGCCAGTTCGGTCGCACCTTCACCTGCAGGAACAGGTGCACCTTGCGCCCGAGAAACTCCGCCAGCTCCTCGCGTGCGGCCTTGGAGACGGCCTTGATCGTCTCGCCGCCCTTGCCCAGAACGATGCCCTTGTGGCCCTCGCGGGCGACATAGATCATCTGGTCGATACGGGCCGAGCCGTCCTCGCGCTCCTGCCAACTCTCGGTTTCGACCGTGAGCTCGTAAGGCAGCTCTTGGTGCAGCCTGAGCGTCAGCTTTTCGCGCGTCATCTCGGCGGCGATCATCCGCAACGGCAGGTCGGCGAGCTGGTCCTCGGGATAAAGCCAGGGGCTTTCGGGCATTTCGGTGCCAAGCCATTCCTTCAGGTCGGCGGCACCGTGGCCGCGCTCGGCCGAGATCATGAAGGTCTTCACGAAGGGATGCGCGGCGTTGCAGTCCTGCGCGAGCTTCAGCAGCACCTCAGACTTCACCTTGTCGATCTTGTTGATGGCGAGCGCCACCGGCTTGCGACCGAGCCGCTCGGGCAGGGAGTCGAGGATCGCCCTCACGCCGTCGGTAATGCCGCGATGCGCCTCGATCAGCAGAACCACCATGTCGGCATCGGCAACACCGCTCCAGGCGGCGGCGACCATTGCGCGGTCGAGCCTGCGGCGCGGCCGGAACAGCCCCGGCGTGTCGACGAAGACGATCTGCGAGCGCCCCTCCATCGCGACGCCGCGGATGCGGGCGCGGGTGGTCTGCACCTTGTGAGTGACGATCGACACCTTGGCGCCGACCATGCGGTTCAACAGCGTCGATTTCCCGGCATTGGGCTCGCCGATCAGCGCCACATAGCCGGCGCGGGTCGGGCCGGCCTCGCCCTCCTGGTCGCCGCCGATCGGCGCGCCCGGCAGGCCATCCTCGTGCAGCGCCTCGGGCCCCCGAGCGGCGTCCGGGGTCTCGTCGCCTTCCGGCGTCTGATCTTGGTCGCTCATTCGCTCACCCGTTTCAAAAGCGCGGCTGCCGCCGCCTGTTCCGCCTGTCGTTTCGACCCGGCGGTGGCGTTCTCGCTGGCGCCGGAAGCCAGCCTGACCTCGATGGTGAAGACCGGCGCATGGTCCGGTCCCTCGCGGCCGGTCTCGGCATAGGCGGGGGGCGGCTCGCCGCGCGCCTGAGCCCATTCCTGAAGCGCCGTCTTGGGGTCGCGCGCATCTTCCTCGACCCGGTTCACCCGGTCGCCCCAGAGCCCGCGCACCACCCGCTTGGCCGCTTCGAAACCCGCATCGAGATAGACCGCGGCGATCACCGCCTCCATCGCGTCGGCGAGCAGCGCTTCCTTGCGGCGGCCACCGGACTTCATCTCGGAGCGTCCCAGCCGCAGCACCGCCCCGATCTCTATCTCCCGGGCCACCTCGGCGCAGGTCTCGCGGCGCACCAGCGCGTTGAAGCGCGGCGCGATCTGTCCTTCTGTGGCGTTCCGGTCCGCCTCGAGCAGCGCCTCGGCCATCACCAGGCCCAGCACCCGGTCGCCTAGGAATTCGAGCCGCTGGTTGTCGTCGCGCATCGGCCCGGAGATCGAGCCATGGGTGACGGCGCGCGACAGCAGCTCGGGCCGCGAAAACTCGTGCCCCAGCCGGGCCGCGAAGGCGCGGAGTTCAGCCGAAAGCTTCACTCGACCGCCTTGAAGAAGCGGTCGGAGCGCCAGGTCCAGAAGGCCAGCATCGAGCGTCCCGCCGAGGAGAACATGATCCGGTCGGCCCGGCCCACGAGATCCTCGAAGGGCACGAAGCCCACGCCGCGCGCGTTCTGCGGCACCCGGCTGTCGGTCGAGTTGTCGCGATTGTCGCCCATGAAGAACAGATGCCCCTCGGGAACGGTGTAGACGCCGGTATTGTCCGACGACTGGGTGGTAATGTCGAGGACGTCATGGCTGCGCCCGTTGGGCAGCGTCTCGGTATAGCGGGTCTTCTCGCAAATGGCTCCCATGCCGACCGCACCATTGCGACAGCGCGGCAGCAAGCCCTGCGGCCCCTGCCGCTCCATCACCTCGGTGAAGGTGCCGGCGGGCTCGAGGCCCACCGCCTCGTCATTGATGAAGAGCCGCCCATCGCGGACCTGGATCCGGTCGCCCGGCAGGCCGATCGCGCGCTTGATGAAATCCTCGCCGGTCACGGGATGGCGGAACACCACCACGTCGCCGCGCTCGGGGTATTCGCCCCAGAGCCGGTCATTGTCGCCCTTGGCCCAGCCGCAGACATCCTCGGCCGAGATGTCGATGCCGATCGAATCCAGCCGTACCGAGGGGCATGAGGCGTAAGAGTAGCCATAGGCCATCTTGTTGACGAAGAGGAAATCGCCGATCAGCAGCGTGTCCTTCATCGAACCCGAGGGAATCCAGAAGGGCTGGAAGAACAGGGTGCGGAAGATGCCCGCGATCAGCAGCGCCCAGAACACCGTTTTGACGGTTTCCCACACGCTGTGGACGAAGCCCTGCTTCTCGGTATCGGATCTGCTGGCCATGCGAAGGGTCCCTCGGGGTTTCGGGGCTACATGCGGGGGGCGGGGGGATTAGTCAAGGAAACCGCCAGAGGCGCCATCTAGCGTGCGCGAAACCGCAAGGCCAGCCCCAGCGCCGCCAGCGCGATCACGAGCGTGATCGCGGCACCCGCGACGAAGGCCGCGCCGACGGATACCGCCTCGGCCAGCGCCGCCCCGAGGAATGGCGCGATCAGCAGCGCCGCCATGTTCGCGGCCTCCGAGAGCGCCGAGACCCGGCCCACACCGCCCGCGCCCGCCCCCGACTGGATCAGCGCCCTGTAGGGTACGAGCGCCAGCGCCGACACCACGCCTGCCAGCGCGAACAACGCCAAAAGCAGCGGCAAGGGCGCGATCCAGCCCGCGATCTCGGCCAAGCCGATGCCGCCGAGAATCAGCGCCGAAGCGAGATTGCCCGCCGCGACGGTGCTGAAGGCGTCGGATGTGCCGCGCGTGCCACCCAGGAGCAGCCCGCCCAGAACACCACCGGTCCCGAGGGCGGCAAGGCACAGGCCGAGCGCCGTCGCGTCCTGCCCCAGCGCCTCGATCAACGGCGCGATCAGCGTGTCGTAGAAGAACATCGCGAAGAAGCCGAGCGCCATCAGCGTGATCGCGGCGCGCAGCACCGGGCTCTGGCGCACCAGCCGCATCCCTTCGGCAATGTCGTACAGGATCGGGCGCGGCGTCCGGGCCGCGCCCGGACGCTCGAACGGATCGAGACGCGACAGCACCATGCCCGCCAGCACCGAAACGGCGGCGTTGAAGGCGAAGACCCCTTGCGGGTCGAGAAAAGCCAGCATCGCGCCGCCCAGCGCGGGTGCGGCGATCTTGCTCGACTGATTGATCGAATGGCTGAGCCCGTTGGCAAAGACCAGATCGGCTTCCATGGTGCGGGCCTGCAGCGCCGCCTGCTTGGCGGGCGAGAAGAAGGCATCGGCGCAACCACGCGCGAAGATGATGGCGACGAGCACCTGCCAGTTCGGTGCGAGGATCAGCGCCGCCGTCGCCACCGCGCGGCCGATATTGGACCAGATCAGCACCCGGTTCAGATCGAGCCGGTCGACCAGCGCGCCGGCGAAGAGACCGACCGTCAGATAGGGCAGGCCCAGCCCCACCGCGAGCCACGCATAGGCATGGGTCGGCGCGGACCAGGTGAAGGTCAGAAGCGCGGTCACGGCGACGAAATCGAGCCAATCGGCGAAATCGGCGGGCAGCTGCGCGAGGAGAAGCGGTCCGAGACCGCGATTGCCCCCGATCCGTCTGCGCGTCGCCGCGAGCATCAATGCCCTGCGAGGGGCCGTGCCTCGATCACCACGAAGGCTTGGGCCCAAGGGTGGTCGTCGGTCAGCGTGACGTGGATGATCGCCTCGTGGCCCACGGGGGTCATCGCGTCGAGCCGTTCCCGGGCCCAGCCCGTCACCTCCATCACCGGTTGGCCGGTGCGAAGGTTCGACACCGCCATGTCCTTCCAGGCGATGCCCATGCGCAGGCCGGTGCCCAGCGCCTTGGAGCAGGCCTCCTTGGCGGCCCAGCGCTTGGCATAGGTGCCGGCCACGTCGCGGCGGCGCTCGGCCTTGGCCTGTTCGACTGGGGTGAAGACGCGATTGCGGAACCGGTCGCCGTGGCGTTCGAGGACGCCGGCGATGCGGTCGATATTCGCGAGGTCGGTGCCGATGCCTAGTATCATGGGCCTTGGGTAGCCGATGCCGGGAGGGCGGGCAATCTGTGTGGGGAGCGGGGGCGACGACGAAAAGCGCCGCCCCCGACGGGGACGGCGCTTTCGGAACCGAAAGGACGGTGGATCAGGCGGCGTGGCGCATCTTTTCGGAGCGCGCCTCGCTCAGCGCCTTTTCGACATCGGCACGCTGGGCGGCGAGGAAGGACCATTCCGGCTTGCCGGCGGTGGCCTCGATCGCCTCGTCATAGAGCTTCAGGAGCTGCTCTTCGCCGTTGATGATCTCGTCATAGACCGCCTCGTCGTCGCCGGTCAGCGAATCCTTAAGAGACAGCCAACCACGATGCGCGGCGGCGGCGGTGGAGCCGCTCTCGCTCACCTCGACGCCCTCGGCGCCAAGCTGACGATGGATCACGGTGTGGAACTGCTCGCGCTCGGCGATGCGGCGGTCGAAGAATCCGACGAAGCCGCGCTCGTCCTTCACTTCCTCGCGCGAGCGCTTGTAGCCGTCACGGCTGTCGATGACGCGGGTATGCAGTTTCTTGAGAGTGTCGAGATGGTCGGCCATGATGTCCTCCATGTCATGTTTTCGCCCGCAAGGGGCTTCGGGATAACAACGCCTCCCACCGATGATCGGTCCTGATTCGGTGAAAAAAATTGCCGTATCCATAGGTGTTTGAGGGCAAAAGAAAGCGTCCGGCCCGTGGCCGGACGCTCCCTTGAGGTCGTACTGTACGGATCAGCTGTCGGTCGCGTCCTCGACGGTCTCCTCGAGGTCGTCCTGCGCATCCTCGGCGGTTTCCTCGACGTTATCGAGGGCGTTCTCGCCAGCCTCGACCGTGTTCTCGGCGGCTTCCTCGGCGTTCTCCACCGTGTTCTCCGCCGCGTCCTCGGCCGCATCCGTTGCGTTGGTCATGTCACTGTCACTCAGGCCCGCGGTGTCGATGCCGTTCTCGGCGGCGGTCTCCTGATCGATCTCGCAGGCGCTCTCGTCGGTGCCCTTGATCTGCTGGGCGATCACGTTGGCGTCGACGTCGCAGACATTGGCGGCCACGCCCACCGGCACCTGAACGGTGTTGCCATCGACCGAGAGGTTGACGAGGCCTTCCTGCTGGCCGTTGCCCGACCCGCCATTCGAGCCGGTATCGATGCCGTTCGCGGCAGCGGTTTCCTGATCGATTTCGCAGGCGGTCTTGTCGGAGCCCACGAACTGGCCGGACAGCACGTTGACGTCGAGATCGCAGGCATTGGCCGCGACGCTCACCGGCACCTGCACGGTGTTGTCGTCCACGGATACGTTGACGAGGCCCTCCTGGCCCTGGGCAAAGGCACCCGACGCGGCGACGGTGAGGGCAGCGGCGGCGACGAGACTCTTGGACTTCATGAACATAATCGTTCCTTTCCTCCAGTATTCTGACCGGCCGGGGCAGTTAGGGGGGTGAGTGGGCCCCGGCGGTCTCGGAGGGCAGAACGGTTGCGACGGCGTCTCGTTCCTGCCGGTTTTTCAGGCAGCGCCGCGATGCGCTGTCATCTGGCAGAAAGTTGCCAAGGCCTTGGCGAAGACTTGCGAAAACCGGCCATTGCTTCGTGAAGGGGGAAATCGTGATAGCCCGGAGCGGGAACCCGTTCAGCGCAACACTCGCCGCGCAGCCTCCATCCGGCGACGCATTTCGGCGATGGCGGGCGATAGCCCGCGGAAGATCGCCTCGCCGATCAGGAAATGCCCGATGTTCAGTTCGCGGACTTCCGGCAGTCCGGCGATCGGCCCGACCGTGTCATAGGTCAGCCCGTGCCCGGCATGCACTTCGAGCCCGAGCGCATGGGCATGGGTCGCCATTTCGGTGATCTTCGCAAGCTCGGCGTCGCGCGTTGCGGTATCTCCGGCCGCATGGGCATCGCAATAGGCGCCGGTATGCAGCTCCACCACCTGCGCGCCGATCCGGGCAGCGGCGTCGATCTGCGGCCGGTCGGCGGCGATGAAGATCGATACCCGGCAGCCCGCCTCGCGCAGGGGCGCGATGAAATGCGCCAGCCGGTTCTCGTCCTTCGCGACTTCGAGCCCGCCTTCGGTGGTGCGCTCCTCGCGCTTTTCGGGAACGATGCAGACGGCGTGGGGCCGGTGCCGCAGCGCGATCGCCTGCATTTCGTCGGTGGCGGCCATTTCGAAGTTGAGCGGCACCTTCAGCGCCGCCACCAGCGCCTCGATATCCGCATCGGAGATGTGGCGGCGATCCTCGCGCAGATGCGCGGTGATGCCGTCGGCGCCCGCCTCCTCGGCGAGCTTCGCCGCGCGCACCGGGGAGGGGGTGTCGCCGCCGCGCGCGTTGCGCACCGTGGCCACGTGGTCGATGTTCACGCCGAGCCTGAGATCCGTCATCATCTGTCTCCTTTGGGGCGCAGACTAGTCCGGTCCCGCCGCCCCGTCAGCCGGGGCGGACGGGTTTTTTCCAAGCGCCTGCAGCTTGGCGCGCAGCTTGCGGCGGCGGCGGTTCTGGTAGGCCGAGATCACCGGCACGAAGAGCCAGTAGCAGGCGAAGGCTGAGATCAGCCCCGGCAGGATGCCCCCCACCAGATAGGGCAGGAACACGTCGTCATAGAACAGCGCCAGCCCCCGCCAATCGGCGCGATCGGGGCCGAACAGCGCCCCGAAATTGTGCCACAGATCCTGCCCGGCGGCACCGAACTTGCCCATCAGGGATGTCTCGATGTCGCGATGCGGCGGCCGGCCCATGATGAAATAGCCGGTCTGCAACGCCACCACGCCGATCGGCACATAGGTGAGCGGGTTGCCGAAGAAGGTACCGAGCAGCGCCGCCAGCATGTTGCCCCGGCCGATCTTGGCAAAGATCACGGCGATGATGAAATGCAGCCCGTAGAACGGGGTCCAGCTCGCCAGCACCCCGGCGAAGATGCCGCGCCCGATCTTCTCGGGCGTGTCGGGCAGGCGCTGCAACCGGTGCTTCACATAGCCGAAGGCGCGGCGCCAGCCGCCCCTCGGATAGAGCGCTTCGGCCACCGCGCGGCCTACCGACCGCCTGTCGCGCCGCTTGAAGACCACGCGCGCGCTCCCGCTCAGCCCCCGGCCGGGGCCGGGGAGTGGGTGTGGGGCAGGGCGCGCGACGGGTCGCGGTGCCGCTCGATCGAGGAGACGTGGCTTTCGGCCTCGAGCGCTGTCATCACCCGGTGCAGATGCTCGGCATCGCGCAGGTCGACATCGACGAGGATGCGGTAGAAGTCGGGCTTGCGGTCGAGGAAGGTCATGTCCGAGATGTTGGCCGACTGCTCGCCGATCAGCGTGCAGATCCGGCCCAGCACGCCGGCGTCGTTGGTGATCGTCAGGTCGAGGCTCACGGTGTTGACGGCGCCGTGGGTGCCGTCCTGCCAGCGCAGATCGACCCAGCGCTCGGGCTGTTCCTCGTAATGCGCCAGCGTCGGGCAGTCGATCGCGTGGATCACCACGCCCTGACCGCGGAAGGTGATGCCGACGATGCGTTCGCCCGGCACTGGCTGGCAGCAGGGCGCGCGGCGAAAGCTCTGCCCGGCGGCGAGGCCCGCGACGGCGCGCTCCTGCGCGACCTCCTGGGTGTCGCCGCGCGCGGCCAGCTCGGGATAGAGCGCCTGCACCACCTCGCGGGTGGTGATGTCGGCCGAGCCCAACCGCGCCAGAAGCTCGGTGGCGCTCTCCAGCCCCATCGTCCTGGCCGCGGTCCGAAGCGCCTTGTCGGTGGCGCGGCGGCCCACGTTCTCGAAGGCCACGCGCACCAGTTCGGAGCCGAGCTTCACGAAGCGCTCGCGGTCCTCCTCGCGCAAGGACCGGCGGATCGCGGCCTTGGCGCGGCCTGTGACCGCGATCTCGATCCAGCTCGCCTGCGGGCGCTGCCCGTCGGCGGTGATGATCTCGACCGACTGGCCGTTCTTCAGCCGGGTCCAGAGCGGCACGCGCAGCCCGTCGACCTTGGCACCGACGCAGGCCGAGCCGATCCGGGTGTGGATCGCGAAGGCGAAGTCGATCGGCGTGGCGCCGCGCGGCAGCTTGATGACCTCGCCCTTGGGCGTGAAGCAGAACACCTGGTCCTGGTACATCTCGAGCTTCACGGCCTCGAGGAAATCCTCGTCGTCATGCCCCGTTTCCAACCGCTCGGTCAGCTGCGCGATCCAGCGCGCCGGGTCGACCGCGAAGCGGTTCTCGACCCGCAGGCCGTCGCGGTAGGACCAATGCGCGGCCACCCCGGTCTCGGCGACCTCGTGCATCTCGCGGGTGCGGATCTGCACCTCGACCCGCTTGCCGTCGCGCCCCGAGACGGTGGTGTGGATCGAGCGGTAGCCGTTGGATTTCGGCTGGCTGATGTAATCCTTGAACCGGCCCGGCACGGCGCGCCAGCGCTGGTGGATCACGCCGAGCACGCGGTAGGCGTCGGCCTCGTTGTCGGTGATGACGCGAAAGCCGTAGATGTCGGAGAGCCGCGAGAAGCCCTGATCCTTCTCCTGCATCTTGCGCCAGATCGAGTAGGGCTTCTTGGCACGACCGAACAGGTCGGCCTTGATGCCGGCGCGATCGAGCTCGAGCCGCATGTCGGAGGTGATCCGCTCGACGACGTCGCCGGCCTCCTTCTGGAGCATGATGAAGCGGCGGATGATCGAGTTGCGCGCCTCGGGGTTGAGCACCTGGAAGGACAGGTCCTCGAGCTCCTCGCGCATCCACTGCATGCCCATCCGGCCTGCCAGCGGCGCGTAGATCTCCATCGTCTCGCGCGCTTTCTGGGCCTGTTTCTCGGGCCGCATCGAGCGGATCGTGCGCATGTTGTGGAGCCGGTCGGCAAGCTTGACCAGCGTCACTCGCAGGTCGCGCGAGGTCGCCATGAACAGCTTGCGGAAGTTCTCGGCCTGCTTGGTGCGGGTCGAGGAGAGCTGCAGGTTGGTCAGCTTGGTGACGCCATCGACCAACTCGGCGATCTCGCGGCCAAAGCGCTTGGAGACCTCCGAGAACGAGGCGCGGGTGTCCTCGATCGTATCGTGCAGAAGTGCCGTGACGATGGTGGCATCGTCCATCTGCTGCTTGGCGAGGATCACCGCCACGGCGACCGGATGCATGAAATAGGGCTCGCCCGACTTGCGGAACTGCCCTTCATGCATCTCTTCGCCGAAGGCATAGGCGTCGCGGATCAACGCGTCGCGGGTGGCCGGGTTGTAACTGCGGACCAGAGCGATCAGCTCGTCTGCGGATGTCATCTGGGCGTCCTACCCCCCGGCCTGGTGCGGGCTGCGATCAGCCCTCTTTCTGGACCTGCATCAGCTCGCGCAGCAGGCGCTCTTCGCTCATGTCGTCCTGCGCCGGCTTGTCGGCTTCCTGGCTCATCAGAAGCGACATCGAATCGGCCTCGGGCTCGTCGACCTCGATCTGGGTCTGGTGCGCCTCGATCATCCGCTCGCGCAGATCATCGGCCTGTTGGGTCTCGTCGGCGATCTCGCGCAGCGCCACGACGGGGTTCTTGTCGTTGTCGCGGGCGACCGTGAGCGGCGCGCCGGAGGTGATTTCGCGGGCGCGATGCGCGGCGAGCATCACCAGCTCGAACCGGTTCGGAACCTTGTCAACGCAATCTTCGACTGTCACGCGGGCCATCGGACGACTCCCATCTCGGGTTGGGCAAAGGGCGGCCGCACGCGGAATCGCGCGGCACGGCCTCGAAAGCGCACGCATACAGCGCCGGGCGGCGGAACACAAGGTGGGGCAGGGGCGGGGCGGGGCGGACGGCCCGGTTCAGCCCAGCGGCTCCAGCCCCTCGCGCGCGGCGGGCGGCAACGCATCGCGCATCGCCAACACGTCGAAGCCGGTAACAGGGTGGCGCCAGTCCGGCGCGACCTCCGACAGCGGCAGCAGTACGAAGCCGCGATCCTGCAACCTCGGATGCGGCAGGACCAACCGGTCGGGCGCCTCGCGGGCCTGACGGTCGAGCGGCAGGTCGCGCCAGAGCGACCAGCCGGCGAGGTCGGGGCAGAGCAGATCGCCGAGTGCCAGGAGGTCGAGATCAAGGCTGCGCGGTCCCCAGCGAGTGCGCCGCTCGCGGCCGAACTCGGCTTCGATCTCATGCAATGCCGCAAGCAGCGCCTCGGCGCCGAGCTCTGTCTCGATCGCCGTCGCCGCGTTGACGAAGTCCGGCCCGCTGCCCACCGGGAAAGCCGGGCTACGCCACAGGCGGCTGTGCCGCGCACCGGTGCCGAGGGCCTCGATCCGTGCCATGGCGGCGCGCAGCGTCGCTTCCGGCACCCCCGCGGGCGAGGCGGCGTTGGCGCCCAGCGCGATCAGCGCCCGCTGCCCACCGGGCGAGGTGTCGATATGTGTATCTTGCGCCATTCGCTTGATTTTCCCAGACAAAGAGGGGCAGGAGTGCGGAAGGTCCGACAAGAGATCGATCCGGCAAGCTTCGGCGATATTTTATCAAGGAATTTTCCACAATGTTTTATCGGGACGAAAGACTGGCCCTGTTCATCGACGGCGCCAATCTGCATGCCACCGGCAAGGCGCTGGGATTCGATATCGACTACAAGCTGCTGCGGCAGGAGTTCCTGCGGCGGGGTCGGTTGATCCGGGCCTACTACTATACCGCGCTGCTCGATGGCGATGAGTATTCGCCGATCCGGCCACTGGTCGACTGGCTGCAATACAATGGCTTCGCGATGCGCACCAAGCCCGCGCGGGAGTTCACCGACGCGCAGGGGCGGCGCAAGATCAAGGGCAACATGGATGTGGAGCTGACGGTCGATGCGCTCGACCTCGCGGATCGCATCGACCATGCGGTGCTCTTCTCCGGCGACGGCGATTTCCGGGCGCTGGCCGAGGCGTTGCAGCGCCGCGGCGTGCGGGTTTCGGTGGTGTCGTCGATCCGCTCGACCCCGCCGATGATCGCCGACGAACTGCGCCGCCAGGCCGACAATTTCATCGAGCTCGAGGAGCTGCGCGAGGTGATCGGCCGGGCGCCGCGCCAGAACGGTGCGGCGGCCGCGAACGAGGAGTGAGCCGCCGCGCGGGTGTGCCGCCGGGGTGGCCGCTGGACCTCGGGCGTCGGAAGGCTTAGCTGTGCGGCATCGCAATCCACCGGCCAGCGCGCCCCGGAGGCCCCCGATGCCCGAGACCACCCTGCCGCCCCTGACGCTCCATCTGGCCGCGCCGCGCGGCTTTTGCGCCGGCGTCGACCGCGCCATTAAGATCGTCGAGATGGCGCTCGAGAAATGGGGGGCGCCGGTCTATGTGCGCCACGAGATCGTGCACAACCGCTTCGTGGTCGATGACCTGCGCGCCAAGGGGGCGGTCTTCGTCGAGGAACTGGACGAGGCGCCCGATGACCGGCCGGTGATCTTCTCGGCGCATGGCGTGGCGAAATCGGTACCGGCCGAGGCGGCGCGGCGCGAGATGATCGCGGTCGACGCGACCTGCCCGCTGGTGACTAAGGTTCATAACGAGGCGGCGCGGCACGCGGCCGAGGGGCTGCAGATGATCATGATCGGTCATGCGGGCCACCCCGAGACCATCGGCACGATGGGCCAGCTTCCCGAGGGCGAGGTGCTGCTGGTCGAAACCGAGGCCGATGTCGCCACCGTCGCCGTGCGCGATCCCGAGCGGCTCGCCTTCGTCACCCAGACCACCCTGTCTGTCGATGATACCGCCGGTATCGTCGCGGCGCTCAAGGCGCGCTTTCCAGCGATCAAGGGACCCGGAAAAGAGGACATCTGCTACGCCACCACCAACCGGCAGGAAGCGGTGAAGGCGATGGCGCCCCAGTGCGACGCGCTGCTCGTGGTGGGCGCGCCGAACTCATCGAACTCCAAGCGGCTGGTCGAAGTCGCGGCCAAGGCGGGCTGCGGCTACGCGCAGCTGGTGCAGCGCGCCACCGAGATCGATTGGCGCGCGCTGGATGGCATCCGTTCGCTCGGCCTCACGGCCGGGGCGAGTGCGCCCGAGGTGCTGGTGCAGGAGGTGATCGATGCCTTCCGCGCCCGCTTCGACGTCACCGTTAAGCTGGTCGAGACAGCGCAGGAAAACGTCGAGTTCAAGGTGCCCCGCATCCTGCGCGAACCTGCGTGATCCCGCGCGCGGCCCTGCTCCTCGGGCTCGCAGGGGTGCTTCCCTTCGCTTGGGGCACCCTGACGACGTGGTTTCCCGGTCTCGTGCCGGGCTGGCTGCCGCAACGGTTGGTCGGACCCTACGTCCAAGTGTTTTATGGCAGCGTGATCCTGAGCTTCATGTCCGGCGTGCTGTGGGGCTTTGCGACCAGGGCCAGCGGCCGCGCCGCTGCCATTGGCTATGCCGTCTCGACCCTCCCTGCGCTCTGGGTCGCCTTTCTCGTCGGTGGCGGCTGGGAGCGGTCGAGCCTGGTGCTGATCGCCGGCTTTCTTGGCCTTCTTGCGCTCGATGCGGGCTTCCAGAAACATGGCCTCGCGCCGGCCTGGTGGCTGCGCTTGCGGCTGCTGCTCACCGGTCTCGTCGTGATCTGTCTGGCGCTGCCACTGCTCTGAAAGTGCCCCATGGGGTTCATCTTTCCTCAAATACGCAAATCCCCCGGCTGGCGGCGGGCACCACTTTCGGCGTCTCGCGTGCGGCTGGTGTCGGATCTGCGTATTTGAAGAAAGATGAATGGGAAGGGGCGCGCTCGGAAGCCCGCCCCTCGTGAACTTACTGCTGCTCGGTCTGGGTGCCGGATTTCGACTTGGCCTTGCCGAGATCGGGCTTCTGGCCCAGCGGTTCGGGCTTGTCCTTCTTCGAGAAGGTGCCGCGCCCGTCGAGCGAGGGGCCGGAGGTCCAGCGGCCCTCGGGGGTCGGCTCGTCGAGCGAGGTGTTGAGGAAGTAGTAGCTGTGCTCGGTCGCCTCGTGCTCCTCGGGGGTCGAGTTCGGGATCGGCAGCGCCTTTTCCCAGCCACCCAGCTCCTCGATCACCGCCAGCCACTGCTGCTGGTGCATCGTGTCGCGCGCGATCAGGAAGGACAGCATGTCCTTCATGCCGGCATCGTCGGTCATGTTGTAGAGCCGCGAGGCCAGTACCCGGCCACCGGATTCAGCGGTGGCATTGGCCATCATGTCGGCGGCGAGGTTGCCGGTGGCATAGACATGGCTCATGTCGAACGGCACGCCGTTGGCGTTCACCGGCATCGCCGAAAGGCCCGAGCTGAGGATGTGGCGCGGGTTCATGCCCCCCAGGATCGCGTGCACGACGGGGTCCTTCGCGGCCTCGTCCTGTACCTCGACCGGCGCGCCTTCGAGGTTCAGCGCCACGGCATGGCCGAGAAACTCGATATGGCTCAGTTCCTCGGTCGCGGTCATCATCAGCATGTCGCGGTACTTGCTGTCGCCGCGCGCGCCCATCGCCTGGAAGAAGTACTGCATGGCCACGCGAATCTCGCCCTCGACGCCGCCGATCGCCTGCTGAAGATATTTGGCGAAGGCCGGTGAGGGCTTGTCGACGCGCACTTGGTACTGAAGCTTGGAGGAGTGGTGGAACATGGGAAGGGCTCCGCATTCGGTTAAGTCACCCTGTTTGAACATCCTCACCCGGGAGGCGAGTTCCGCATGGTACGTTGCCGGACGGCGGAGCTTCGCTTAAAGGGAACGCCCCCGACCCCCTGACCAAGGACGCCCTCATGGCCAAGATCTTCGCCTTCACCGACGGCGCCTGCTCGGGCAATCCCGGCCCCGGCGGCTGGGGCGCGCTGCTGCAGGCCAAGGACGGCGACACAGTCACCAAGGAGCGCGAGCTCAAGGGCGGCGAGGCGATGACCACCAACAACCGCATGGAGCTGATGGCGGCGATCGCGGCGCTCGAGGCGCTGGGCAAGCCCTCCAAGCTTACCGTCGTGACCGACAGTGCCTATGTGAAGGGGGGCATCACCGAGTGGATGGCGGGATGGAAGCGCAAGGGCTGGCGGACCTCGACCGGCAAGCCGGTGAAGAACGAGGACCTGTGGCGCCGGCTCGACGAGGCGGCGGCGCGGCACGACGTGACCTGGACCTGGGTCAAGGGTCATGCCGGCCATCCCGAGAACGAGCGCGCCGACGAGCTGGCCCGCGCCGGCATGGCGCCGTTCAAGCCGGGCCGCGCTCGCGCGTGATCCGCGCATGATCGAGTGGCGCGAGGAGGGCGCGCTCCTGCGGGTGCGCCGCCATGGCGAGGGATCGGCCATCGTCGAGGTGTTCACCCGCGGCCACGGGCTGCATGCGGGCGTGGTTCGTGGCGGCGGCTCGCGCCGCATCGCGCCGCTGCTGCAGCCCGGCGCGCAGCTCGACCTCACCTGGAAGGCGCGATTGGGCGAGCATCTGGGCAATTTCACCTTCGAGCCGCTGCGCTCGCGCGCCGCGCAGGTGATGGAGGACCGGCTGGCGCTGGCCGGGCTCAACGCGGTCGCGGCGCTGCTGGTCAGCGTGCTGCCCGAGCGCGACCCACACCCGCCGCTTTACGACCGGACCATGGCGCTTCTGGATCTGCTGGGCGAGAGCGAGCTCTGGCCGCTGGCCTACCTGCACTGGGAAATGGCGCTCCTGGAGGAGATGGGCTTCGCACTCGACCTCACGCGCTGCGCGGTCACTGGCGAGACCGAGGGGCTGGAACTGGTCAGCCCGAAATCGGGCCGCGCCGTAAGCCGGGCGGGGGCGGGGGCCTGGGCCGCGAAGCTGCTGCCGCTGCCGCCGGTGCTGCGCGGCGAGGGCGAGGCCGGACCGCAGGACATCGTCGCGGCGCTGGGCACCACCGGCTGGTTCATCGAGCACCGGCTGCTGCCGGGGTCCGGCGACCGGCCGCTGCCCCCCGCGCGCGGCCGGCTGATCGAGGCGATCGCACGAAACGGATGACGGCGCGGTTCCGCCGCCGCGTGCGTTTGGTCCCGATGCGACATCGCGATGTCGCGTCCGGCACAGCCGGAACGGGAGCGGCGGGCGCAAGGAGGAAGTGTCTGCCGTCGATGCGAGTCGCCTCATGGTCACCCCCCGCGCCCCGATCTTCCTTACCCATTCGCCGACGCCACGCGTCGAGGATTTCGCAAGGCTGGCGGCGCTGGAGGCCGGGGTGCGGGGCATCCTGCTCTCGGTGATGCCGCTGGCGCTCTACCGCGCCTTCGGCGACGCCGCGCTGGTGAGCGTGATCTACTTCGCGGTAGGGATCTCGTCGCTTTGCGGCGGGCTGCTGCTGCCTTGGGTGAACAGGCGCGTGCCGCGGCGCTGGCTGTTCACCGGGGTCGGGCTGTTCTACGGGCTGGGCACCGGGCTCGCCCTGACCGGGCGGCCCGGGCTGCTGGCGCTGGGGCTCGCGTCGAACGCGCTGGCGACGGTGCTGTGGATGGTCTGCTTCAATGCCTATGTGCTCGATCACATCGCGCGCAGCGATCTGGGGCGCAACGAATCGACGCGGCTGGTCTACTCGGCTGCGTCGTGGATGGTCGGTCCGGCGCTGGGGGTGATCCTGCTGGACTGGTGGTACCCGGCGCCATTCCTGCTGGCGGGCGCGATGGCGCTCGCGGTGGTGGCCGCGTTCTGGCGGATGCGGCTCGGCAATGGCCGGCAGATCGTCCGGGCCCGGGGACCGGCGCCGAACCCGCTGGCGTTTCTCGGACGCTTCGGCGCGCAGCCGCGCCTCGTGGCGGGCTGGCTCTTCGCGGTGATCCGCTCCTGTGGCTGGTGGGTCTACATCGTCTACCTGCCGATCTTTTGCATCGAACAGGGCTTGGGCGACCGGCTCGGCGGGGTGATGCTGTCGCTGTCGAACGCGCTGCTGTTCACCACGCCGCTGATGTTGCGACTGGTGCAGCGCACCAGCGTCCGCTTCGCGGTGCGCGGCAGCTTCGCCGTCGCGGCGGCACTATTCGTCGCGGCGACGCTGCTTTCCGGCGCGCCATGGGCGGCGCTTGCCGCCCTGATGGCAGGATCGGTCTGCCTGGTGATGCTCGACGTCTGTGCCGGGCTGCCCTTCCTAATGGCGGTAAAGCCGTCAGAGCGCACCGAGATGGCCGCGGTCTATGCGAGCTTTCGCGACGTATCGGGCATCCTCACCCCGGCGGTGGCCGGGCTGGTGCTGACCGTGGCGCCGGTGGCGGGGGTGTTCGCGGCCTGCGGCGCCGGCATGGCCGCGGCCTCGGCCATTGCGGCCAAGCTGCACCCGCGGCTCGGCGCGCCGCGTCCCCTTGCCGTCTGAGCGGCGCCGGGCCACAGGGGCAGCATCGCAACCCCCGGAGAGCGCATGCTTCCCTTCGCCGAGCTGATGCCGCCGCAGCTGCTGCTGCTTTCCGTCCTCGTGGGCTTCGGCGCGGGCATCGTGAAGGGCATGGTGGGGTTCGCCATGCCGATGATCATGATCTCGGCCATGTCGCTGTTCCTGCCGCCCGAGCTGGCGCTCGCGGCGCTGATCGCGCCGACGCTGGTGACCAACGGCATGCAGGCGCTGCGGCAGGGCAGCCGCGCGGCGGCGTCGACGGTAAAGCGCTTCCGAGTCTACCTGATCGTCGGGGGCGTGATGCTGGCAATCAGCGCGCAGCTGGTGCGGGTGCTGTCGGCCGAGGCGCTGTTCTTGCTGATCGGCGCGCCGGTCTCGGCCTTCGCGCTGCTGCAGCTGTCGGGATGGAAGCCGAAGCTCCCCGAGAAGACCAACGGCATCGAAGCGCTGATCGGCGGCTTTTCGGGCTTCGTGGGCGGGGTGTCGGGGGTCTGGGGGCCGCCAACGGTGGCCTATCTCACCGCGATCGACACGCCCAAGGGCGATTCGATCCGGGTGCAGGGGGTAATCTACGGCCTCGGCGCGCTGGCGCTATCGGGCGCGCATCTGCAATCGGGGGTGCTCAACGGTGCGACATTGCCGTTTTCGCTGTTCATGATCGTCCCCGCCGTGGCGGGAATGATGCTGGGCGGGCTGGTGCATGACCGGATCGACCAGCAGGCGTTCCGCCGGGTGACGCTGGCGGTGCTGCTGATCGCCGGGCTGAACCTCGTGCGGCGCGCGGTCTTCTGAAGGGTTCGGCTCACAGTGTTCTGAGGCGTAGGGTCCGCCCTGCCTCCAAGCCGGCGCGCCCGACGTCAGATCACGAAGACCCGGTTCGGATGCAGCTCGGGCCCCATCACTCGGCCCACCGCCACGGCCCGACCCTCATGCGCAGCCCAGGCCTCTTCGCCGTAGTCGAGCCCCGAGGCGATCACCGGAGCCGGGTTGCCGTTCCTGAGGCGCCCCGCCGCTTCGGCCGAGCAGGTGACGCGCGGCAGATCGGCCAGCCCGTCCTCGAGCGGGCGCAGGAAGCGGTCGAGTGCTTCGGACTTTGCCTCGGCCTCGATCTGCTCGAGCGTCACGCCCTCGGCTGCCGTGAATGGCCCCGACCAGATCCGGCGCAGCTCGCGCACATGGCCGAGGCAGCCGAGCTTCTCGCCCAGATCGCGGGCGATCGAGCGGACATAGCCACCCTTGCCGCAGACCATCTCCAGCTTCGCGTGATCGGTATCGGGCCGCTCCAGCAGGATCAGGCTCTCGACCCAGAGCGGGCGGGCGGCAAGCTCGACCTCCTCGCCGGCGCGGGCCTTGGCATAGGCGCGCTGGCCGTCGATCTTCACCGCCGAAAAGGCGGGCGGCACCTGCTCGATGTCGCCGACGAAGCCGTGCAGCGCCTCCTTGATCTCGGCATCCGAAGGGCGCGCGTCGGAGCGGGCGATCACCTCGCCCTCGGCATCGTCGGTGTTGGTGGCGGCGCCGAAGGTCACGGTGAACTCGTAGGCCTTCAGCGCGTCGGTGATGAAGGGCACGGTCTTGGTCGCCTCGCCCAGCGCCACGGCGAGCACGCCGGTGGCGTCGGGGTCGAGCGTGCCGGCATGGCCCGCCTTCTTGGCGTCGAAGGCCCATTTGACCTTGTTGACGACCGCCGTGGAGGTCATGCCCGCGGGCTTGTCCACCACCAGCCAACCCGAGATGTCGCGGCCCTTGCGCTTGCGTGCCATGCGGCCCTCCTGATGCCTGCGTGCGAGGCGCGCGGCCTAGCCGTCGGGACGTGCCTCGTCAACGGGGGCCAGCACCCCGACGATCGGACCCATCGCGAAGCCGAAATCCGAGCGGCCCAGTCCCGGCGCGTGCAACCGGCTGACATTGCCGTCGAAATAAAGCGCCTGCGGCAGCTCCAGATGGTCGCGGAAGAACGAGCCGAACTCGTGGAAGGTCACCGGCTGGTTGGCGATGGCGAAAACGGCGCGATCACCGGAATCGGTAGTGCCGACGCCGTTGCGGATGTTGCGCGAGGTGCTGTCGGGCAGAAACCGCGGGTGCAGTTCGCCGTCGATCACCAGCATCGGCCCCGATTGCGTGGCGTAGCGGCATTCGGGCGCCTCGCGCTCGTAGCGCAGGGTTTCGATCGCCTGCGCCGTGTCGTCGTTGATGCAGAACACGCCGTTGGGCAGCATGCCGAAATTGCCGGGCCCGGCATTGGTGACGAGGCGCATCACCTCTTCGCCATTCTCGAGATACTGTCCCACCGGGCGGCGATCGGGGTGATACATGCCGGCGTTCATCGCGAAGACCAGCGCCTCGCCGTCGATCTCGCGGTCGATCGCCTGAAAGCTGCCATAGAGGCCGCCATTGCCATCGGTGAGGAACAGCCGCAGGTCGTCACTCGCCGGATCGACCTCGCAGATCGTGTAGGACAGGCCCTCGTAATCGACGTCCTCGCAGGCCGCCGCCTGCGACGGCACCGGCAGGGCGCAGGCCGCGCCGAGACCAAGGGTGGCCAGCGCCAGACGGGGGATCATTCCCCGTCCCCCTCCGTCGCGTCGCGCGCGGCTTCGACGTCGCGGCGGACCTTCTCGTCCGAGAGCAGGCGGCGCGTCTCGTCCATCCGGTCGAAGGTGCGGTCGATCTCGAATTTCAGGTCCGGCGCGTGCTTGAGCTTCATGGTCCGGGCCAGCTGATGCCGGATCTCGGGCTTGGCACGGCGCAGCGCGTCCAGCATCACCGTCTCGTCGCCGCCGCCCAGCGGCAGCACGAAGCAGGTGGCGCGCTTCAGGTCGGGCGTGGCCCGGACCTCGCCCACGGTGATCGACATCGCCGACAGCTCGGGTTCGTGCAGGTCGCCACGGCTCAGCAGCTCGGAGAGGCTGCGGCGGATCAGTTCGCCCACGCGCAGCTGGCGCTGCGACGGGCCACGGGGTTCGGAGGCGCGGGTTTTGCTCATGCCGCACCATCTAGTCTCCGCGACCGGGCTTGCCAAGCGGGCGCGGCGCGGGCGAGGAAGGGGCGGCACAGCAAGGGAACGGACGCATGACCGAGACGGCACCGGGAATCGTGATCATGGGAGCGGCGGGCCGGATGGGCCGGATGCTCGTGCAGGCCGTCTGCGACAGCGACCGGGCGCGGCTCGCCGGCGCGGTGGTGCGCGCGGGCCATGACTGGGTGGGCCAGGATGTCGGCCATGCCATGGGCGGGCCCGCGATGGGCGTCACCGTCTCGGACGATCCGCTCGAGGCGATGGCGCGCGCGCAGGCGGTGATCGACTTCACCACCCCCGAAACCACGCTGGACGTTGCGCATCTCGCGGCGCAGGCCCGCGCGGTGCACGTGATCGGCACCACCGGCTTCGACGCAGGCCAGATCGAGCGGCTGGTCCCGGCGGCGCGGCATTCGGTGCAGGTGCGCGCCGGCAACATGAGCCTCGGCGTGAACCTCCTGACCGGCCTGACCAAGATGGTCGCGGCGGCGCTGGAGGAGGGCTGGGACATCGAGGTGGTCGAGGCGCATCACAACCGCAAGGCCGATGCCCCCTCCGGCACCGCCCTGATGCTGGGCGAGGCGGCAGCCGAGGGGCGCGGCGTCAAGCTGTCGGAGGTCGCCGATCGGGGCCGCGACGGCATCACCGGCGCGCGGGTCGAGGGGCGTATCGGCTTTTCGGCGATTCGCGGCGGCGACATCGTCGGCGAGCATGACGTGATCTTCGCCGGTCAGGGTGAGCGCATCGTGCTGCGCCACATGGCGACCGACCGGATGATCTTCGCCCGCGGCGCGGTGCGGGCCGCGCTCTGGGGGCAGGGGCGCTCGCCCGGTCATTACGACATGATCGACGTGCTGGGCCTCGATCGCTGAGCAATTAGAAGCCGCGCCGTCAGAAGTCGATGGCGAGGCCCTGCTTTTCCCAGTCGCCATAGCGCACCGGCTCGGGGCCGTCACGGCCGCCGAGCTCGGTCGGCAGCTTCGACGCGGCATCGAGCGCTGCGCGCCGGGCGCGGGCTTCCTCCAGCGCCCGCCGCGCGGCGGGCGGCAGGTCGGCGGGCATGTCGGGGGTCGGGCTGTCGTCGGCCATGGCGGCTCTCCTCGGGGGCGGCGCTTGTGCGGCGGATGCTTGGGATATACGTGCTGACGCGTCTCCAACAAGCCCCGGACCCGTCATGACCCAAGCTCGCGCCACGTCCCCCAACGACGGCATCGCCGCGCGCCGCGCGGCCCTGCATCTCATCGAGCAGGCGACGGGCGCGCAGCGACTGCTGTCGGAGAGCATCGCCGCCGGGGCGTTGGAGCGGTTGTCGCCCCCCGATCGCGCCCGCGCCCAGCGTCTTGCCACCCAGGTGCTGCGGCAGTTGCCGCGCGCCGACCGGGCGCTCAAGCCGTTTCTCGTGAAACAACCGCCGCTCGCGGTGCGCAACGCGCTGCGCCTCGGCGCGGTCGAGATCATGGAGGGCGCCGCGGCCCATGGCGTCGTCAACGCCATGGTGCAGATCATGTCCAAGGGCAAACGCACCCAGAGCTACAAGGGCCTCGTCAACGCGGTACTGCGCAAGATCGGCGAGCAGCCGGGCGAGGCATGGGCCAAGCTGCCGGCGCCGAAGCTGCCGAACTGGCTGCGCGGTCCGCTGGTCGAGGCCTGGGGCCGCAAGCCGGTCGAGGCGATGGAGGCGGTGCAGGCGCAGCTCCCGCCGCTCGATCTGACCGCGAAAGGCGACGCGGCAGCACTGGCCGCGACGCTGGGTGGCGAACTGCTGCCCACCGGCTCGGTCCGGCTGCGAGAGGCCGGGCAGGTCTCGGCGCTGCCGGGCTTCGCCGCGGGCGATTGGTGGGTGCAGGACGCCGCCGCCGCGGTGGCGGCGCGCGTGCTCGATGCGCGGCCGGGCGAGCGGGTTCTCGACCTGTGCGCCGCACCGGGCGGCAAGACGATGCAGCTCGCTGCGACCGGCGCCGATGTCACGGCGCTCGACCTCTCTGAGGCGCGGCTGGCGCGGCTGCGCGAGAATCTCGACCGCACCGGGCTTGCGGCGCGCGTGGTGCAGGCCGACGCGCTGGAGTTCGACGAGACCGGCTTCGATGCGATCCTTCTGGACGCACCCTGTTCGGCGACCGGCACGATCCGCCGCCACCCGGACCTTCCGCATGCCAAGGACGGCTCGGAGTTCGGGGCGCTGATCGCGCTGCAGGCGGAGATGATCGATCACGCGCTGGGGCTCTTGAAGCCCGGCGGGCGGCTGGTCTTCTGCACCTGCTCGCTGCTGCCCGACGAGGGCGAAGTGCAGGTCGAGGAGGCGCTGGCCCGGCATCCGGGGCTGGTCAACGACCGCGAGGTTCTGGCCCGACCCGGCATCGCGCCGGACTGGATCGGGCCGGAGGGGCTGCGGCTCAGGCCGGATTTCTGGGCCGAGCGAGGCGGCATGGACGGCTTCTTCATCGCCTGCCTGCGACCGGGCGCGCGCGACGGGTGACAAGCGCGGGGTCCCGGCCCTAGCATGGCGCGGATGCGGGGCAGGGGGAGCTGGCCGGTGGCGGTCATGCAGCGGATCTGGGGACTGGAGCGCCTGAGGTGGCGCGCGGACGCGCGCGCCCCGGTGCCAGACGCCTTGGCGCGCTTGGCCGAGCCGGACGGCTTCGGCGATCCCGCGCGCGGCCGCGACCTTTTGGCGGGACGGCACCACCGCGCCGGCCAGCTGGTCGAGACCGGGGACCGCTCGATCTGGGCGCTGGGCCCCGATACCGATCCGCAGGGTGCGGCGCTGCATCGCTTCGGCTGGATCGACGACCTGTCCAGCCTTGGCGGCCCGGTGGCGCGCGATCTCGCCTGGTACTGGCTTCTCGATTGGATCGACCGCTACGGGGACGGGCGCGGCCCGGGCTGGACGCCCGAGGCCACGGCGGCGCGGCTGTCGCGCTGGGTGGCGCAGGCCGGCTGGCTGAGCGAAACGGCCTCGCCCCGGGCCGACATGCCGAGCTTCCTGCGCAGTCTGTCGCTCCAGTCGCGCTGGCTGGCGCGGCATTGGCCCCGGGCCTCAGGTGCGCCGGAGCGGATCGCGGCGCTCACGGCGCTGCTCTGGGCAGAGACGGCGTTGCATGGCGAACCGCGCCAGCCGACGCAGCGCGCCGCGGCCCTGGCGCGCGCGGTCACGGAGGCGGTCGGTCCCGACGGCGGCATCGCCTCGCGTGCGCCCGAGGCGCTCCTTGACCTGTTTTGCGCGCTGGGCGAGGCGGCCGCGATCCTCGGCCCGGACACGACGCCGGAGCATCGCGACGCCATCAACCGCATCGCGCCGCTATTGCGGGCGCTGCGCCATGCCGATGGCGGGCTAGCGCGGTTTCATGGTGGCGGCCGCGGCGCGCCGGGGCGGCTCGACCGGGCGCTGGCCCGGGCCGGCGGACCCGGCGTGCCGCCGCTCAGCGGGTCCTGCATGGGCTATGCGCGCCTCGCGGTGGGCCGCAGCACCGTGCTGCTGGATGCGGCCAAGCCGCCCAGCGGTCCGCGCGCGACGGGGGCGCACGCCTCGACCTTGGCCTTCGAGATGACCTGCGGCCGTCGCCCCCTGATCGTGAATTGCGGGTCGGGGCTGCATCACGGGCCCGACTGGCGCCGGGCGGGGCGGGCCACGCTGTCGCATTCGACGCTCTGCCTCGAAGGACTCTCGTCGGCCCGGCTGGGCCGTGGCGCGGATGGCGCCGAGCCGCTGGTCGAGGGGCCGCGAGAAGTGCTGTCGCACCGGACCGACGCCGACGGGCTGCAACGAATCGAGGCCAGCCACGACGCTTGGCGCGCCGGGTTCGGGCTGACCCATGACCGCAGGCTCGGCCTCGACCGCGATGGCGGCGCGCTGGTGGGCGAGGACCTTCTGACAACACTGGGCCCGGCCGATGAGCGCGCCTTCGATGCCGCGAGCCATGCCGGGCGCGATCCGGGTGTTTCCTTCGTGATCCGGTTCCACCTGCATCCCGACGTGGTGCCCGAGCTTGACGCGCAGGCGACATCGGCGCTGTTGCGGCTGCGTTCGGGCGAGGTCTGGCGGCTGACCCATGATGGCGGCGCGCGGCTGGCGCTGGCGCCGTCGGTCTATCTCGAAAAGAGCCGCCCCAGACCCGTGCCGACGCAACAGGTGGTTTTATCCGGTCGCGCGATGGCCTATGCGACGCTCGTCCGCTGGTCGCTCGTCCGATTGGGCGACGGCGTGCCGGCCCCGCGCGACCTGTGGCGTGGGGAGGACGATCCGGCATGAGTCCCGCGGACCAGGACCAGGAAGGACGACCCATGACCTCGCTTGCCCCGCTGCGCCGCGCGCTGCTCTCCGTTTCCGACAAGACCGGCCTCGTGGACCTCGCCCGGGCGCTCGATGCGCGCGGCGTCGAGTTGCTCTCCACCGGCGGCTCCGCCAAGACGCTGCGCGATGCGGGTCTGCCCGTCCGGGACGTGGCCGAGGTCACCGGCTTTCCCGAGATGATGGACGGCCGCGTCAAGACGCTGCACCCCAAGGTGCATGGCGGCCTGCTGGCGGTGCGCTCGGACGAGGGCCATGTCGCGGCGATGCAGGAGCACGGCATCCCGGCGATCGACCTGCTGGTGGTCAACCTCTACCCGTTCGAGGAAACCGTCGCGAAGGGCGGTGACTACGACAGCTGCATCGAGAACATCGACATCGGCGGCCCGGCGATGATCCGCGCCGCCGCCAAGAACCACGCCGATGTCTGCGTGGTGACGGATGTCGAGGATTACGAGGCGCTGCTGTCGGAGCTGGAGAACAACGACGGCCAGACCGACCTGCCGTTCCGCAAGCGGCTCGCTCAGACTGCCTATGCCCGCACCGCCGCCTATGACGCCGCCGTCTCGACTTGGATGGCCTCCGCCATCGGCGAGGCCGCGCCGCGCCGCCGCGCCTTTGCCGGCACGCTCGCCCAGACGCTGCGCTACGGCGAGAACCCGCATCAGAACGCGGCCTTCTACACCGACGGCTCGAACCGGCCCGGCGTCGCCACCGCGCGGCAGATCCAGGGCAAGGAGCTGAGCTACAACAACATCAACGACACCGACGCGGCCTACGAACTGGTGGCCGAGTTCGGCGGCGACCAGCCCGCCTGCGCGATCATCAAGCACGCCAACCCCTGCGGCGTCGCCACCGGCGGCTCGCTCAAGGAGGCCTATGCGCGGGCCTTCGACTGCGACCGCACCTCGGCCTTCGGCGGCATCGTCGCGCTGAACCGCCCGCTCGACGGCGCCACCGCCGAGGAAATTGCCAGGATCTTCACCGAGGTGGTGATCGCGCCGGGCGCCGATGACGACGCCCGCGCCGTCTTCGCCGCCAAGAAGAACCTTCGGCTTCTGGTGACCGAGGCGCTGCCCGATCCGCGCGCGCCCCGCCTGGCCTTCCGGCAGGTCGCGGGCGGCCTGCTGGTGCAGGATCAGGATTCGGGCTTCGTGTCGCGCGACGACCTCAAGGTGGTGACCAAGCGCGCGCCCTCGGCGCAGGAGCTGGACGACCTGATGTTCGCCTGGACCGTGGCGCGCCACGTCAAGTCGAACGCCATCGTCTATGCCAAGGGCGGCCAGACCGTCGGCGTCGGTGCAGGCCAGATGAGCCGGCTTGATTCGGCGCTGATCGCGGCGGCGAAAGCGGGGCGCATGGGCGAGGCGCTGGGCTTGGCCGAAAGCCCGGCCAAGGGCTCGGTGGTGGCCTCCGACGCCTTCTTCCCCTTCGCCGACGGTCTCATGGAGGCCGCGGGCGCGGGCGTCACCGCGGTGATCCAGCCCGGTGGCTCGATGCGCGACGACGAAGTGATCGCCGCGGCTGACGCGGCGGGACTGGCGATGGTGCTGACCGGCATGCGCCACTTCCGGCACTGAGGAGCGCGCGGTGCGACTGACCCTCTGGACCGGCTTCTGGGTGTTTCTCGCCGATCAGGCGACGAAATACCTGGTGGTACACGCGCTCGGGCTGATGGAGCGGCTCCAGATGGAGGTGATCCCCGGCATCCTGAGCTTTCGCATGGCTTGGAACCGGGGCGTCAATTTCGGCCTTTTCGCCGGGTTCGACATGCGCTGGGTGCTGGTCGGGCTGGCGCTGGCCATCTCGGCGGCGGTGCTGGCATGGATCGCCCGCGACGGCGGCAGCTGGCTGGCGCGGTTCTCGGCCGGGCTGCTGGTGGGCGGCGCGTTGGGCAATGTGATCGACCGGGTGCTCTACGGCGCGGTCGCGGATTTCCTGAATGTGAGCTGCTGCGGCATCGAGAACCCTTATGCCTTCAACATCGCCGATATCGCGATCTTTCTGGGTGCCGTGGGGCTGGTGCTGTTCGGCGGCGACAAGGCGGGGCCGGAGCGACGTTCCGGCCCGACGCGCCGGCGCGGGGCAAAGAGCCCGTGACCCGGATCGCGTCATGCGCTAGGCAGTTGATCGGACAAGAAGACGGGGACGACTGATGCGACTGGCTCTGGCGGCGGGATTGGCCGCGCTGACACTCGCGGCCTGCGGCGGTGGCGACGGCCCGGCCGGGCCGGATCCCACCACCGTGGTCCCGCAGCAGCCGCTCGAGGTCCCGGCGCGGCTCGACCTGCCGGAGCCGGCGCCGGGCACGCCGAACCGTGCCGATCCGGCCCCCGCCGAGATCGCGCTGCGCGCCCGCGCCGCCCAGACGGCGTTGCAGCCGCCCTTCTGAGCGCTCGCGGCGGCTCACGAAGCCGTGGCAACGCTTGCGGTGGCGGCGCTGCATCGTAGGTTGAGCGCAGCGAAGGAGGCACTTCATGCTGCGCAGACTGGCTTTGGCCGCCCCTCTCATTCTGGCACTGCCCGCTTCGGCGCAGGAAGCCGCCCCCGTGGCGGCGCCGGATGACGCGGTGACGACCTACACCCTCGACAACGGCCTCGAGGTGGTGGTGATCGAGGATCACCGTGCCCCCGTGGTCACCCAGATGCTGTGGTACCGCACCGGTTCCGCCGACGAGCCGCAGGGCGCCTCCGGCGTTGCGCATTTTCTCGAACACCTGCTGTTCAAGGCCACCGACGATCTCGAAGCGGGCGAGTTCTCGGCGACGGTCGCTGCCAATGGCGGCTCCGACAACGCCTTCACTTCGACCGACTACACCGCCTATTTCCAGCGCGTCTCGGCCGACCGGCTGCCGCTGATGATGGAGATGGAAGCCGAGCGGATGAACGATCTGCGGCTGACCGACGAGGATATCGAAACCGAGCGGCAGGTGATCATCGAGGAGCGCAACCAGCGCACCGAGAGCAGCCCCGGCGCGCTGGCGCGCGAGCAGATGACCGCGGCGCAGTATCTCAACCACCCCTACGGCGCCCCGGTGATCGGCTGGATGCACGAGATCGAGGGGCTGGGCCGCGAAGAGGTGCGCGACTTCTACGAGACCTATTATTCCCCGAACGCCGCGATCCTCGTGGTGGCGGGTGACGTCGAGCCCGAGGAGGTGCTGGCGCTGGCCGAGCAGCATTACGGCCCGATCCCGGCCGAGCCCGACCTGCCCGAGCGGGCGCGCCCGCAGGAGCCGCCGCAGCGCGCCGCGCGGCGCCTCAGCTATGCCGACGAGCGGGTGTCGCAACCCTATCTCGTGCGCAGCTATCTCGCGCCCGAGCGCGATTCGGGCGCGCAGGAAAAGGCGGCGGCGCTGACCTTCCTGGCCGAGATCCTCGGCGGCTCCTCCTTCACCTCGGTACTGGGCGAGGAACTGGTGTTCGAGCGGGACATCGCGCTGCATGCCGGGGCCGGCTATGACGGCATGTCGCTCGACGACACCACCTTCTCGCTGTCGGTGGTACCCAAGCCCGGCGTGTCGCTCGAGGAGGCCGAGGCGGCGCTCGACGCGGCCGTGGACGAATTTCTGGAAACTGGCCCGACCGCTGCGCAGATGCAGCGCATCCGTACCCAGATCGGCGCTTCCGAGATCTATGCCCGCGATTCGGTCGAAGGGCTGGCGCGGCGCTACGGCGCGGCGCTGAGCCAAGGCCTCACCGTCGAGGACGTGCAGGCCTGGCCCGAGATCCTGCAATCGGTCGAGGCCGAGGATGTGGTCGCGGCCGGGCGCGAGCTGTTCGCCCCCGATCGCAGCGTCACCATGACCGTGGTTCCGAGCCGCGAGGAGACAGACCAATGATCCGCGACATCTGCACGAAGATGGGCCTGGGCGCGGCGCTGCTCATGGGGCTCGCCGGGCTGGCACGGGCCGAGATCGAGATCCAGGAAGTGACCTCGCCGGGCGGGATCGAGGCATGGCTGGTGGAGGATCACTCGATCCCCTTCACCGCCCTGGAAATCCGTTTCGAAGGCGGCACCGGTCTCGATGATCCCGATAGCCTCGGCGCGGTGAACCTGATGACCGGGCTTCTCGAGGAAGGTGCGGCCGAGATGGATGCCCGCGCCTTTCAAGCCGCGCGCGAGGATCTTGCGGCGCAGTTCGGTTTCGATGTCGGCGCCGATACGCTTTCGGTCTCGGCCAAGATGCTGAGCGAGAACCGCGACGCGGCGGTCGATCTGCTGCGCGCGGCGCTGGTGGAGCCGCGGTTTGATCCCGAGGCCATCGAGCGGGTGCGCGGGCAGGTGCAGTCGATCCTGCGACAGGATGCGCAGAACCCCAACCGCATCGCCGGGCGCGCCTTCTACGAGGCGGCCTTTGGGGATCACCCCTATGGCCGGCCCGACAACGGCACGGCCGAGAGCGTCGCGGCGCTGACCCGCGAGGATCTCTTGGCGGCGCATGAGGCGGCGCTGACCCGCGAGGGCGTGCATGTCGGCGCGGTGGGCGACATCACCCCCGATGAGCTCGGCGCACTCCTCGACGAATTGCTGGGCGATCTGCCCGCCAGTGGTCCGGAGCTGCCCGGCCATGTCGAGTTCGGTCTTTCGGGCGGGATCGACGTGATCGACTATCCCTCGCCGCAATCGGTGGCGCTGTTCGGTCAAAGGGGGCTCAAGCGCGAGGACGAGGATTTCTTCGCGGCCTACGTGCTCAACCACATCCTTGGTGGCGGCGGCTTCGAAAGCCGGCTGATGACCGAGGTGCGCGAGAAACGCGGCCTCACCTACGGCGTCAGCACCGATCTGGTGCCGCTGGAGAATGCCGAGTTCTGGATCGGTTCGGTGGCCTCGGCCAACGACCGGATGGCGCGGGCGATCGAGGTGATCCGCGAGGAATGGGCCCGGATCGCGGAGGAGGGCGTCACGCAGGTCGAACTCGACGACGCCAAGACATATCTCACAGGCGAGTACCCGCTGCGCTTCGACGGCAATGGCCCGATCGCCGAGATCCTCGTCGGCATGCAGGTCACCGGGCTGCCGCAAAGCTACGTCACCGAGCGCAACGCCTTCATCGAGGCGGTGACGCTCGAGGAGGTGAACCGCGTGGCGCGCGAGCTGGTCGATCCCGAGGCGCTGCATTTCGTGGTGGTGGGCCGCCCCGAGGGGCTTGGCGAGGCCGAGGCCGAGGCCGCCGTGCCGCCGCGGGTGACGCTGCCCGAGGTCGCGCTGCCGACCGAGTGAGCCCCTCGCGGAGCCCGGCGCGCGCGTGCTAGGTTGGGTTTCATGACCCAGCACGACGCTTCCAACCCGACCCCGCCCGCGCGCCCGGTGATCCGCCAGCTCGACGAGGCGGCGATCAACCGCATCGCCGCGGGCGAGGTGGTCGAACGCCCGGCCTCGGCGGTCAAGGAGCTGGTCGAGAACGCGCTCGACGCGGGCGCGCGGCGCGTCGAGGTCACCATCGCCGCGGGTGGCAAGCGGCTGATCCGCGTCAAGGATGACGGCTGCGGCATGACCCCCGAGGAGCTGCCGCTGGCACTGGCGCGCCACGCCACGTCGAAGATCGACGGCTCCGACCTCCTGGCGATCCACTCCTTCGGCTTTCGCGGCGAGGCGCTGGCCTCGCTCGGTGCGGTGGGGCGGCTTACCCTGACCTCGCGCGTCACCGGTTTCGAAGCGGCGGCGATCCGGGTCGAGGGCGGGCGGCTGGGACCGGTGACGCCCGCCGCGCTCGATCGCGGCACCGTGGTCGAACTGCGCGACCTGTTCCACGCGACGCCGGCCCGGCTCAAATTCATGCGCTCGGACCGGGCCGAGGGGCAGGCGCTGGCCGAGGCGCTGCGCCGATTGGCCATGGCCGAGCCGCATGTCGCCTTCAGCCTGCGCGACGCCACCGAGGGGCGCGACCGCGAGATCTTTCGCGTGGATGCAGAGACCGGCGATCCAGTCGAGGCTCTGGGCAATCGCCTCGCCGCCATTCTGGGGCGCGAATTCCACGACAACGCGCTCCCCGTGGATGGCAGTCGCGAGGGGCTGCACCTGACCGGTTTCGCGGCGCTGCCGACCTATTCGCGCGGCGCGGGGGTGAGCCAGCACGTCTTCGTCAACGGCCGCCCCGTCACCGACCGCCAGCTCACCGGGGCGCTGCGTGCGGCCTATATGGATTATCTGTCGCGCGATCGCTTTCCCGCCGCCGCCCTCTTCGTCGA
Source organism: Limimaricola soesokkakensis (assembly GCF_900172345.1). Taxonomy (GTDB): domain Bacteria; phylum Pseudomonadota; class Alphaproteobacteria; order Rhodobacterales; family Rhodobacteraceae; genus Limimaricola; species Limimaricola soesokkakensis. The sequence continues at coordinate 134,922 of NZ_FWFY01000002.1, read as the reverse complement.
GTGCGAGCCGCACCTCGTCGACGTCAACGTGCATCCCGCGAAATCCGAGGTGCGGTTCCGCGACCCGCAGGCGGTGCGCGGGCTAATTGTCTCGACCCTGCGCGCGGCGCTGTCGGGAGCCGGGCACCGCGCCTCGACCACCGTCGCAACCGAAACGCTGGGGCTGATGCGCCCCGGCCCGGCGGCGCAGCGGGGGGAGGCCGGCGATGCCGGCGGTCTGATCGATGAAGAGGACCGCCCCAAGCGCGATGCCGCCAGCCCGGCCCGGATCTACCAGATGGACCGTCCCTCGATGCGGGCGATGCAGGTGGCGCGGCAGAGCCAGGCGCCGGGCATGGCCGAGTCGGGCTTCGGCTTCGAGACGGCTCCGCCCGCGCCGCCCGCGCGGCTACCCGGCACCGAGGCGCCATCGGCGCGGGTCGAGCCCGATGAGGGAGCGGAGGCGGAAGCGCTGCCGCTCGGCGCCGCCCGCGCGCAGCTGCACGGCAACTGGATCGTTGCGCAGACCGAGACCGGCATGGTGCTGGTCGATCAGCACGCCGCGCATGAGCGTCTGGTCTATGAACGGCTGAAGCGGCAGATGGCCGAAACCGGCGTCGCGGCCCAGGCGCTGCTGGTGCCCGAGATCGTCGATCTCGGAGCCGGCGCGGCGCGGCTGCTCGAGGCTTCCGACGAGTTGTCGCAACTGGGCCTGACCATCGAGGCCTTTGGTCCGGGCACGGTGGCGGTGCGCGAAACCCCGGCGATCCTCGGCCGGATCGACGCGGCGGCGCTGCTGCGCGACATCCTCGACGAGCTGGAGGATCTCGATGCCTCCACCGCGCTGCCGGCGCGGCTCGACGCGATCCTGAGCCGGGTGGCCTGCCATGGCTCGGTCCGCTCGGGCCGCCGGATGCGGGCCGAGGAGATGAACGCGCTCCTGCGTGAGATGGAGGCCACACCCGGCTCCGGCCAGTGCAACCATGGGCGTCCGACCTATGTGGAACTGCGTCTGTCGGATATAGAGAAGCTGTTCGGGCGACGGTGAAGGCGCTTGTCTTGCGCTGTCTCACGGCTACGTGATCGGTAAGGCGGCAAGAGGAGTGGTGTGATGCGATTTTCGATGACGGGGGCGGCCTTGGCGGCGGCCCTGCTGGCGGGCTGTGCCGAGGTGGAGCCGGTGGTGATGCCGCTCCTGGCTTCGGTCGAGCCTCTGCCGATCTCGCCGCCCACGGCGCCGGTCCGGGTGCTGCCCGAGCCCGACCCGTTCGAGCCCGAATACACCGAATCTCCCTTCCAGAAGGGCCCGGTCTCGGTGATCAGCGCCGATGCGCGGGGCGACATGGCGACATGGCGGTTGATCCCGTGCCAGCAGGGTCGGGCGATCTGCGTCAACGGTCGGCCGGCGCAGCTGTCCAAGGCGGGCGACACCTATGTGGTGAGCGGCACGCATGGGGTGAGCTTTCACCTGATGACCGGCGGCGACGGCTTCGTCACCCATGGCGGCGGCAAGATGGCCGCGCTGCAGGCGCCGCTGGCCTGGGAGCATTTTCCCGCCATCGGTTACGTCGCCCAGCGTCGGGACATTCCCCTGAAGTGACGCATCCGGGGGTTTCGCCCGCGCCGCCGCCCGGCTATGGAGGGGACCGACGAAGCCCGAAGTGGCCGGAACGGTCGGTGGTGCGGGGGTCGACCCAGACAGGGGACCGGAGCGCCACGTCGTCCTAGATCCGCCGCATGATGCGGCGGGCGCCGGCCATTGCCAGATCGAGAGGTCCGCGATGCGCCACATCCTCCTGCCGACCACCGCCTTCACGGCCGCGCCCGGTATGGCGTTCGCCCATCCCGGACACATGGCCGGCCTCGCCGGGCATGATCACTGGGTCGCCGGCGCGGCGATCGGCCTCGCGATCGCGCTGGGGCTGTGGGGCGCGCTCAAGGGCGGGAGCAAGGAAACGGACGAGGCGCATGACGCGGAGCCGAAGGGCGACGAGGCCGAGGCATGAGCGCCGCGCCCAAGACCGGCGTGATGATCTGCGGCCACGGTTCGCGCAGCCAGTCGGCAGTGGACGAATTCGCGGTGCTGGCCCAAAAGCTGCCGGCGCTGCTGCCGCCCGACTGGCCGGTGGAATACGGCTATCTCGAATTCGCCAATCCGGTGATCCGCGACGGGCTCGACCGGCTGCGCGAGCAAGGCTGCACCCGCATCCTCGCCGTGCCGGGCATGCTGTTCGCGGCGATGCATGCCAAGAACGACATCCCGACCGTGCTCAACACCTATGCCGCCAAGCACGGCATCGAGATCATCTATGGCCGCGAGTTGGGGGTCGATCCGCGCATGGTCGCCGCCGCCGCCGACCGCATTCAAGCCGCGCTCGACGCCAACCCCTCTGACGTGCCGATGCACGAGACCTGCCTCGTGGTGATCGGCCGCGGCGCCTCCGACCCCGACGCCAATGGAAACGTTGCCAAGGTCGCGCGGCTCTTGTGGGAGGGTATGGGCTTCGGCTGGTGCGAGACCGGCTATTCCGGCGTCACCTTCCCGCTGGTCGAGCCCTGCCTCGAACACGTGGCACGCTTGGGCTATCGCCGGGTCGTGGTGTTCCCGTACTTCCTGTTCTCCGGCATCCTGATCGACCGGATCTACGGCTTCACCGACCAGGTGGCCGAGGCGCATCCCGAGCTGGAATTCGTCAAGGCGGGCTATCTGGGCGATCATCCCGAGGTGCTGGGCACCTTCTCCGAGCGTATCACCGAACTGGTGGGCGAGGTGGTCCCGCCCACCTGCGGCATGTGCAAGTACCGCACGCAGGTGCTGGGCTTCGAGGCCGAGGTCGGAGCGGTGCAGGAAAGCCACCACCACCATGTCGAGGGGCAGGGCGCGAACGCGCCGGGCTCCAACGTGGCGGATTGCGAACTCTGCGCCGATTTCTGCACGGGAATGTGCCGCCTTGATGCCGAGGCGCGCCACGCGCACGCCCATGCGCATGGGCTGCCGCATGATCACGCGCATGACAACAATCACCATCATCACGGGCATGGTCACCATCATCACCATCATGGTCATGACCACGATCACGATCACGACCACCACCACGCGCCCTATCCACAGGCGGATCATCCGCTGGGACCGCTCAGCGTCCTGAAGTCGCGCAAGTGAGCGGCGTTACCTTTCTGATACCTGAACCTCCCGGCGCGCACCGGGCGGGACGGAGGCCGTGATGCGCCCCTACGAGACCGATCCGGCGAAAATCTATGCCCAGAGCTTCGCCACCGTGCGCGCCGAGGCGCGGCTCGATCGCTTTCCCGAGGATCTCCAGCCCATGGTGATCCGGCTGATCCATGCCTGCGGCATGGTCGAGATCGCCGACAGGCTGGCCTTTTCGCCCGGTGCCATGGCGGCGGGGCGGGCGGCACTGGCCGCCGGCGCGCCGGTGCTGTGCGACTGCGAGATGGTGGCGGCGGGGATCATCCGGCGGCACCTGCCGGACACCGAGGTCGTGGTGACGCTGAACGATCCGCGGGTGCCGGAAATGGCGAAGCAGCTGGACACGACGCGCTCGGCCGCCGCCGTCGATCTGTGGCGTGACCGGATCGAGGGCGCCGTGATCGCTATCGGCAACGCGCCCACCGCGCTGTTCTATCTCATGGAGCGCCTCGATGCGGGCTGGCCGAAGCCGGCGCTGATCCTCGGCTTTCCGGTCGGCTTCGTCGGCGCGGCGGAATCCAAGGCCGAGCTCGCGAGCGATCCGCGCGGCTGCGATTTCGTGGCGCTCAGGGGCCGCAAGGGCGGCTCGGCCATGGCCTCGGCGGCGGTGAACGCGCTGGCCAATGGCATTTCGGAGGAACGGGGATGAACGCGGTCGCAGCCCAGGAGCCCTGGCTCCACGTCGTCGGCATCGGCGAGGACGGCATGGACGGACTCCTGCCCGCGACCCGTGCCGTGGTCGAGGCGGCCGAGGTCATCGTCGGCGGCGACCGGCATCACGAACTGGCGGGCGCGGTAGGCGCCGAGCGCGTCGCCTGGCCCAGCCCATTCGATGCGCTGATCGACCGGCTGAAATCCTTCAAGGGCCGCCGCGTCGTGGTGCTGGCGACGGGCGACCCGCTGTGGTTCTCGGTGGGCGCGCGGATCGGGCGGGCGATCCCGGCCTCGGAGATCGTCTATCACCCGCAGCTCTCGGCCTTCCAACTGGCCTCGGCGCGCATGGGCTGGAGCCTTGCCGATGTCGAGACGCTGACGGTGCATGGCCGCCCCGTGGAGCAGATGATCGCCTTCATCCAGCCGCAGGCGCGGCTCCTGATCCTCACCACCGGCTCCGAGACGCCGGGCCAGATCGCACGGTTCCTGACCGAGCGCGGCTTCGGCAAGAGCCCGATGACCGTGCTGGCCAACATGGGCGGCGAGGCCGAGGCGCGCTTCGACGGCATCGCCGAAAGCTGGGATCACGAGGTGCCCGCCTTCAACACGCTGGCCGTGGACTGCGTGGCCGCCCCCGACGCGGCGCTGCTGCCGCGCGTGCCGGGGCTCGATGACGCGCTCTTCGTCTCCGACGGCACGATGACCAAGCGCGAATTGCGCGCCGCGACGCTGGCCAAGCTGATGCCGATGCGCGGGGCGCTCTTGTGGGACATCGGCGCGGGCTCGGGCTCAGTCGCGATCGAGTGGATGCGCGCCGCGCGCTACGCCAATGCGATCGGCATCGAGCCGCGCGCCGACCGGCGCGCCATGGCGGCCCAGAACGCGCTGGCGCTGGGCACGCCGCGGCTGCGTCTGGTCGAGGGCGAGGCGCCCGGCGCGCTCGATGGGCTGCCCGCGCCCGACGCGATCTTCATCGGCGGCGGGCTGTCAGCCGAGGTGTTCGAGGCAGCCTGGTCGGCGCTGCGACCGCTGGGGCGGCTCGTGGCCAACGCGGTGACGCTGGAGAGCGAGGCGGCGCTGATCGCGCTGCATGCCGAGCATGGCGGCGAGTTGGTGCGGATCTCGGTCGCGCGTGCGGCACCTGTGGGCCGGCTCACCGGTTGGCGTCCGGCGATGCCGGTGATGCAGTGGAGCCTGATCAAGCGATGACCGGCACGCTCTACGGCGTGGGCCTCGGCCCCGGCGCGCCCGACCTGATTACGCTGCGCGCCGCGCGGCTGATCGAGAGGGCGCGGGTCATAGCCTATCCGACACTGGCGGGCGGCGCGAGCTTCGCGCGTTCGATCGCCGCCGAGCTGATCGCGCCCGGGGCGCGCGAGATCGCCATGGATGTGCCGATGACGGTCGAGCGTGCTCCGGCGCAGGCGGCCTATGACGCGGGTGCAGCAAAGATCGCCGAGGCGCTGGAGACGGGCGAAGACGTGGTCTGCCTGTGCGAGGGCGACCCGTTCTTCTATGGCTCCTTCATGTATCTCTTCGCGCGGCTGGCGGACCGCCACCGGGTCGAGATCGTGCCCGGGGTCACCTCGCTCACGGCGGCCGCGGCCGCCGCCCGCAGGCCGCTGGCCGCGCGCAACGAGCGGCTGACAGTGCTGCCGGGCCCGCTGCCGGAGGCCGAGCTGCGCGCCCGGATCGAGGGCGCCGAGAGCGTCGCCATCATGAAGCTCGGCCGGCATTTCCCTAAGGTGCGCGCGGTGATCGAGGGTCTCGGCCTGACATCGCATGCCACCTATGTCGAACGCGCCACCCTGGAGGCGGAGATCGTCCGCCCGCTGTCCGAGGCGCCTGATACTGCGCCCTATTTCTCGATGATCATCCTCACGAAGGGAGCCGATCCTTGGCTGTGACCCCCGTTGTACTCGCGCTCTCCCGCTCGGGCGAACCCGTGGCCCGTAGCATCGCCGAGGCGCTCGGCGCGCCCTTGCACGGCCGCGAGGGGCGGGTGGAGCGGGCCGACGCCTTCTTCGCCGATGCGCTCGAACATGCGCGCGATCTCTTCGCCGCGGGGACGCCGGTCGTCGGCGTCTGTGCGAGCGGCATCCTGATCCGGGCGGTGGCGTCGCTTTTATCGGACAAGCGCGCCGAGCCGCCGGTGATCTCGGTCTCCGATGACGGCCGCGTGGTGGTGCCGCTGCTCGGCGGGCATCGAGGCGCCAACCGCTTGGCGAAACGCATCGCCGAGGCACTGGGCGGCACCGCCGCCGTCACCACTGCGGGCGACGTGGCGCTCGGCGTGGCGCTCGACGAGCCGCCCCTGGGCTACCGGCTGGTGAACCCGGACGATGCCAAGGGGGCGATGGCGGCGCTGCTGTCGGGCGGCGGCGCCACGGTGATCGGCGAGGCGTCTTGGCTGGCCGAGCTGCCCCGGGGCGATGCGCTGAAGATCACCGTCTCGGATGCCCCGCAGCGCGGGCTCGGTCCGGAGCATCTTCACTTCGCGCCGCAGCGCGCCGTGCTGGGCCTCGGCTGCGCCCGCGACTGCCCGCCCGAGGAACTGGCCGCGCTGCTGCGCGATGTGCTGGCCGAGGCCGGGATCGCGCCCGAGGCGGTGCAGGCCGTGGCCTCGATTGACCTCAAGGCGGACGAGCCCGCGATCCTCGCGGCCGCCCGTGATCTCGGCGTGCCGCTGCGCCTCTTCTCCGCCGCCGAGCTGGAGGCCGAGGCGCCGCGCCTCGCCACCCCATCCGAGGTCGTCTTCGCCGAAGTCGGTTGCCATGGCGTTTCGGAGGGTGCGGCGCTGGCGCAGGCCGGGAAGGACGCGACGCTGGTCGTCACCAAGCGCAAGACCGCCAATGCCACCTGCGCGCTGGCCATGACGCCTGCGCCGATCATTGAGCTGCGCGGCCGCCGTCGGGGCCGCCTTTCGGTCGTGGGCATCGGGCCGGGCCAGTCCGGCTGGCGCACGCCCGAAGCCTCGCGGCTGATCGCGCAGGCCGAGGAGTTGGTGGGCTACGGGCTCTACATCGACCTGCTGGGACCGCTCGCCGCCGGCAAACCGCGCGCCGACTTCCCGTTGGGCGGCGAGGAGGATCGCTGCCGCTACGCGCTGGAACGCGCGGCCGAGGGGCGTGACGTGGCTCTGATCTGTTCGGGCGATGCAGGCATCTACGCCATGGGCGCGCTGGTGTTCGAGCTGCTCGGGCGCGACGCGGACAAGGGCGGCGTCTCGGAGGCCGCACGCCGTGTCGAGGTGGTCTGCACGCCCGGTGTCTCAGCGCTGCAAGCCGCCGCATCGCGCGCCGGTGCGCCGCTCGGTCACGATTTCTGCGCCATCTCGCTGTCGGACCTGCTGACCCCCCGCGAGGACATCGTGAAACGGCTGCATGCCGCCGCCGTGGGCGATTTCGTCATCGCCTTCTACAACCCGGTCTCGAAGCGGCGGCGCACGCTGCTGGCCGAGGCGCGGGACATCCTGCTCCAACATCGCCCTGCCGACACACCGGTGCTGCTGGCCTCTTCGCTGGGTCGGCCCGAAGAGGAGATCCGCTACCGGCGGCTCGACGCGCTGGAGGTGGACGAGGTCGACATGCTCACGGTGGTTCTGGTCGGCTCGTCGCAGTCGAAGCTGGTCGCGCTGGGGGAGGGGCCGCGCATGGTGACGCCGCGCGGCTACGCCAACAAGATCGATGCGCGCTAGGGCATGGCAGCGCGGCGGCCAAGCCCTGTCGTCTTGCGTATTTGAAGAACAAAGTCACGAAGGGCACGCGCCATGACCGTCTATTTCATCGGGGCCGGGCCGGGCGATCCGGAGCTTCTGACCCTCAAGGCGGCGCGGCTCATCGCGGCCTGCCCGGTCTGTCTCTACGCGGGCTCGCTGGTGCCCGAAGAGGTGGTGGCGGGCGCGCCCGAGGGGGCGCGGGTCATGGACACGGCGCCGATGACGCTGGACGAGACCCATGCCGAGATCAAAGCGGCCCATGCGCGTGGCGAGGACGTGGCGCGGGTGCATTCGGGCGACCCCTCGCTCTATGGCGCCATCGCCGAGCAGATCCGCAGGCTGAAGGCGGACGGCATCGCTTACGAGATCGTGCCGGGCGTGCCCGCCTACACCGCCGCCGCCGCCGCGCTGGGGCAGGAGCTGACCATTCCCGAACTGGCGCAGTCCATCGTCCTGACCCGCATGTCGATGAAATCGACCTCCATGCCCGCGGGCGAGACGCTCGAAAACTTTGCCGCCACCGGCACCACGCTGGCGATCCATCTCGGCATTCGGGCGCTCAGGGATATCGAGCGGCGGCTGACGCCGTTCTATGGTGCGGATTGCCCGGTCGCCGTGGTCTATCGCGCCAGCTGGCCCGATCAGCTGGTGATCCGCGGCTCGCTCTCGGACATTCATGCAAAGGTGCGCGCGGCCAAGCTGACCCGTACCGCGCTGATCCTCGTGGGACCGGCGCTGGGGGCCGGGCAGGGCTTTCCCGACAGCGCGCTCTACGATCCCGCGCAGCCGCACGTGCTGCGCCCGAAAGCGCGGGCCTGACCGGGAATTTTCCGCGAACGTCGCTTGAATTTCACACTCTTCTGCGCAGGATGGAGTCAGGGGAGAACGCGAGATGACCGAATATCTGACGAAGGATCTGCAGGACGCCATGGAAGCCGCGCGTCGCGCCGCGCAACGCCGCTCGGGGCGGCTGTGCATCCACGACGCGGGCGAGGTGCATCAGGTGCTGCGCATGTGGGAGGACGGCTTCGCTCTCGCGGCCAAGGACGCGCCGATCCTGCACGGCTTCGTCGATCTCTATGACGGGCCGCGCCATCTCTACCAATGCCTGGTCATGACCAGCCGCGTGGAGGAGGGCGAGCGGATCTACGAGTTCAAGCGCCACAGCCGCGTCGCCGACACCGCGCCCGTCGATTTCGAGCGGATCGAGGACGAGCCGCCGCTGCGGCTGCCCCCGTCCTGAGCCTCACTGCAGGTCGGCAAAGGCCGATTTCAGCCGCGCCACCGCCTCGGCGACCCGGGCGCGCGGGGTCGCGATGTTGAACCGCTGGAAGCTCTCGCCGCCGAGACCGAAGCTGGTGCCGTGGTTCACCGCGATCTTCGCCTCGCCCTCGATCCGCGCCAGCACCTCCTCGCGCGTCATGCCGGTGCCCGAGAAATCCACCCATTCCAGATAGGTGGATTCGAGCGGCATCGGCTTGAGGCCCGGAATCGCCGCGACCCCCTCCTCGAACAGCCGCCGGTTGCCATCGAGATAGCGCCGCAGCGCCTCCAGCCACTCGACCCCGTCGGGCGACATCGCCGCCGTCGCCATGGCGAGGCCGAAGCTGTTGGGCGACAGTCCCAGCGCGCCCATCCGTGCCGCGAAGCGCGCCTTCAGCTTTGGGTCGGAGACGATGACGTTGCCGATATGTGCGCCGGCGATGTTGAAGGTCTTGGTCGTCGCGGTCAGCATCAGCAACCGGTCGGCCACGCCGTCGATCCGGGTCATCGCGGTATGGGTCACGCCCGGCATCGTCAGGTCGCAATGGATCTCGTCGGAGACGAGGATCAGGTCATGGCGCCGCGCGAACTCGGCCCAGCCCTCCAGCTCGGCCCGGCTCCAGACCCGGCCGCCGGGGTTTTGCGGCGAGCACAGGATCATCATTCTCTCGCGCCCGGTCATCATCGCGTCCCAAGCCTCGAAATCGGGGACGTAGCGCCCCTCGTCCAGCGCCAGCGGGCATTCGATCACCTGCCGCCCGGCCGCGCGGATCACCCGCGCGAAGGCGTGGTAGACCGGGGTGAACAGCACCACCCCCTCGCCCGGTTCGGTAAAGGCGTCGACGCAAAGGCCGGTGGCGTTGACGAGACCGTGGGTGGTGAAGATGTCGCCCGGATCGGGGCGCCAGCCATGGCGGCGGTCCATCCACCAGCCGATCGCCTCGCGCTGCGCCGCGTCCGAGGCGGCGTAGCCGTAGACGCCATGCGCGGCCATCTCCTCGACCGCGCGCTGCACGCAGGCGGGGGGACGGAAATCCATGTCCGCCACCCACATCGCCAGCCCCTCGTCGGGGCTGACGCCATAGACCGGCTCCATCATGTCCCACTTGGAGCAATTGGTGCCGCGGCGGTCGATGATCTCGTCAAAATCGGGGGCGGTCTGGCGGTCGGGGCTCATGGCGGTCTCCTGCATCTCGAGCCGAGAGGCTGCACAGGCCGGGCCGCGAGCGCAAGGGGCGGCGATGTTGCAAGGCGGGCCGCTTGGCCCTAGATCGGCGCCATGACATTGCGCCCCATCCTCATCCATCCCGACCCGCGTCTGAAGACCGTCGCCGATCCCGTCGCCTCCATCACCGACGAGATCCGGCGGCTGGCCGACGACATGCTGGAAACCATGTACGACGCCCCCGGCATCGGCCTCGCCGCGCCGCAGATCGGCCAGATGAGCCGGCTGCTGGTGATGGACGCCACCAAGGAGGACGAAGGTGCGCCCCGGCCCATGGTGCTGGTGAACCCGACCGTTACGTGGGCCTCGGAGGCCCGTTCGGTCTATGAAGAGGGCTGCCTCTCGATCCCCGAGCAGTTCGCCGAGGTCGAACGCCCGGCCAAGGTCGAGGTGCAATGGCTCGGGCTCGACGGAAAGACCCATGCCGAGCGGTTCGAGGGGCTCTGGGCGACCTGCGTGCAGCACGAGATCGATCATCTCGATGGCAAGCTCTTCATCGATTATCTCAAGCCGATGAAGCGGCAGATGATCACCCGCAAGATGGTCAAGCTCAAGCGCGAGCGGGCGCGCGGCTGATGGCCGTGCTCGACATCGTCCGGTACCCGGCGCCGGTGCTGCGCGCGACTTGCGACCCGGTGGTGCTGTTCGACGCTACCCTGTCGCAGCTCGCCGCCGACATGATCGAGACGATGTACGATGCGCCGGGCCGCGGTCTCGCGGCGCCGCAGGTGGGTCTGCCGATGCGGATCTTCGTCACCGACGTGGCGTGGCGCGACGGCGATCCGGCACCCAAGGTCTTCGTGAACCCCGAGCTGGTAGAGGCTTCCGAAGAAACGGCGCTGCGCGAGGAAGGCTGCCTGTCGATCCCCGACACGCCGTGCCGGGTCCGCCGTCCCCTGCGCGTCAGGCTGCGCTGGCAGGACCTGACCGGCCTCGGCCACGAGGCCGCGTTCGATGGGCTGGAGGCGACCTGCGTGCAGCACGAGCTCGACCATCTCGACGGCATCCTGTGCATCGATCGACACGAAGAGGACACTTCCGAATGACCCGCCCCTTCCTGCGCTGGCCGCACCCGACGCTGCGCAAGCCCGCGGCCCCCGTGGAGGCGATCACCGACGAGATCCGTGCCCTCTGGGACGAGATGATCGAGGCCATGGACGCGATGCCCGGCGTCGGGCTGGCCGCGCCGCAGATCGGCGTATCGCTGCGCCTCGCCGTGGTCGATGCCTCGGACGGGCGCGGGCAGGCGGTGCGGATGGCCAACCCCGAGATCCTGCATGCGAGCGTGCAGCAGCGCGAGCACGAGGAAGCCTCGCCCAACCTGCCCGGCGTTTCGGCGGTGATCTCGCGGCCGCGCGCCGTCACCGCGCGGTTCCTGAACGAGGGCGGCGAGCTCGAGGAGCGCGATTTCGTCGGGCTCTGGGCGACCTCGCTGCAGCACCAGATCGATCATCTGGAGGGGCGCATGTATTTCGACCGGCTGAGCCGCCTCAAGCGCGACCGGCTGGTCGCCAAGGCGAGGAAGCTCTCCTGATGCGGGTCGTATTCATGGGCACCCCCGATTTCTCGGTTCAAGCGCTCGATGCGCTGGTCCGCGCGGGCCACGAGATCGCCTGCGTCTACACCCAGCCGCCGCGCCCCGCCGGTCGCGGCAAGAAGCCCCGGCCCAGCGCGGTGCAAGCGCGGGCCGAGGAGTTGGGGCTGGAGGTGCGGCACCCGGTCTCGCTCAGGGGCGCGGAGGAACAGGCCGCCTTCGCCGCGCTGGATGCCGATGTCGCGGTGGTCGTGGCCTATGGGCTGATCCTGCCGCAGCCGATCCTCGACGCGCCCGCGCGGGGCTGTTTGAACATCCACGCTTCTCTGTTGCCGCGCTGGCGCGGGGCGGCGCCGATCCAGCGCGCGATCATGGAGGGCGATACCGAGACGGGCGTCTGCATCATGCAGATGGAAGCGGGGCTCGACACCGGCCCGGTGCTGATGCGTGAGGCGACGCCGATCGGTCCCACGGACACGGCCTCGGATCTGCATGACCGGCTGGCCGGCATGGGCGGTCGCCTCGTCGTCGAGACGCTGCGCGACCTCGACGATCTGCACCCCGAGCCGCAGCCGCATGACGGTGTCACCTATGCCGCCAAGATCGACAAGGCCGAGGCGCGGATCGATTGGACCCGCTCCGCCGCCCATGTCGCGCGTCAGGTCAACGCGCTCTCGCCCTTTCCGGGCGCGTGGTGCATGGCCGAAGGCGAGCGGCTCAAAATCCTGCGCGCCGCCGCCGGGCCGGGCGAGGGCGCGCCGGGGATGGTGATCGGCGAGGGTGTCGTGGCCTGCGGCGATGGCGCGGTCGAGTTCCTCGAGATCCAGCGCGAGGGCAAGCGTCCGCTGCCCCTCGCCGAAGCGATCAGGGGACGGGCCCTGCCGGATCGGCTCGACTGACCGGCGGCCCGCGCGAGGCAAGCGTCGGGATCGCGTATTTGCGGAAAGATGACGGGGATCAGCGCCTGACGATCAGCCGCGCGCCATAGGGGACATGATGGGCGAGCCAGATCAGGTCGGGGCGCGCGAAGGCGACGCAGCCTTCGGTCGGATAGCCCGGACGGCGGCGCTGATGGAGGAAGATGGCTGAGCCGGCGCCGGGCGAGCCACCCTCGTTCCAGTCCGTAACCAGCACGATGTCGTAGAGCGGATCGGCCCGGCGCAGCACCTCGTGGCTCGCGGGATAGGGCGCGCGGACATGGCTGTTATAGGCGGGATCGCCGCTTGCGTCCGACCATAGGTCGCCGGGCAGGATCGGCTCGGCCCATGGCTGGGGCGCGGCCAGTCGGTCGGGGCGGTAGAACATGCCGGTGATGCGGTGCTCGCCCACCGGCGTCGCGCCGTCGCCCTCGCGCTTGTCGCGGCGAATGCCGCCCCTGCCGATCGAGCAGGGGAGATACCGACCCAGTACCCGCAGGCCGCGGCGGGTCAGGACGAGATCGGCGGGAGAGTGGATCACAGCAGGTGCCCCGACTTGGCCGCCTTGGTGGCGAGGTAATGGTGGTTGTGCAGGCCGCGACCGACCTTGAGCGGAACCCGCTCCTCCACCTCGATCCCGGCCTCGTTCATCCGGGCGACCTTGTTGGGGTTGTTGGTCAGCAGGCGGATGCGCGAAAAACCCAGCCGCTTCAGGATCTCGGCGCCGATGCGGAAATCGCGCTCGTCATCTTCGAAGCCGAGCCGGTGGTTCGCCTCGACCGTGTCGAAGCCCTGATCCTGCAGCGAATAGGCCCGCATCTTGTTGGCGAGGCCGATGCCGCGTCCCTCCTGATTGAGATACAGCAGAACGCCTTCACCGGCCTCGCCCATCTGGTCGAGCGCGGCATGCAGCTGCGGGCCGCAGTCGCACTTGAGCGAACCCAGAACGTCGCCGGTGAAGCAGGCCGAGTGCAGCCGCACCAGCGGCGCCGTGTCTCGGAGCGGTTTGCCGATCTCGACCGCGTAATGCTCCTCGCCGCCATCGCCGGGGCGGAACACGTGCAGCCGGCCCTTCTCCGCCGCTTCCATTGGCAGCCGGGCAGCGGCGACCGGGGCATAGGCTGGCGTCAGTGCCGGCGGCAGCGGCAGGTCGAGCCGGGTCAGCTCGTTCGCCGCCGCAAAGCCCGCCGCATCCTCGAGCGGCAGCACCAGTGCCGCGGGCAGCAGCCGCGCTGCCTTGACCAGCGCGATCGCCGCGCGGTGCGTCTCGGCCGAGCCGTCGCGCAGGGTCTTCAACGGGCCCTTCATCGGGGTGTTCAGATCGCCCGCCGGATCGGCCACGGCCCGCAGCCAGCCGCAATCGGCATCCGCCGGCAGCGCCACCCGTGCCAGATCGCCATCATAGGCCCGCGCGCGCAGCGTCGTGGCGCGTCGCCCGGTGATCGCCAGCACCGGCGCCCCGCCCATCTTCCGCAGATCCGCCAGCCGGTCGGGCCCCGCCGTCTCGGCCGCGAGCACGAGAGCCCCCTTGTCCTGACCGAGCACCACCGGCACGCCGAGGCGAAGATCGGTCAGGGCGCGGGCGCGGCGCTCGACGGGATCGGGGCGAAAGGGCATGTTCGCATCCTTGCGGAAGGCCGGGCGATCCCGGCGCGGGAGGCGACTGTAACATTTCCCCCGGGCGCGACAACTCGGCGTGAGAGATTGCCACGAAACTTGAGCCACACGTGATCGTTACACATGTGTGGAGCCGGAAGGTCATGGAGGCGTCGATATGGCACAAGTGAAGAAGATCCTGCTGGTGGATGACGAAGACGACCTGCGCGAGGCGCTGAGCGAACAGCTCGTCATGACCGAGGATTTCGACGTCTTCGAAGCCGGAAACGGCCACGAGGCGATGGCGCAGGTGAAGGCCGGGCTGTTCGATCTGGTGATCCTCGATGTCGGCCTGCCCGATACCGATGGCCGAGAGCTGTGCCGGGTCATGCGCAAGCAGGGCGTGAAATGCCCGATCCTGATTTTGACCGGCCATGACAGCGACAGCGATACCATCCTCGGCCTCGACGCCGGCGCCAACGACTACATCACCAAGCCGTTCAAGTTCCCGGTTCTCCTGGCACGGATCCGGGCGCAGCTGCGCACCCACGAGCAGTCCGAGGACGCGGTGTTCCAGCTCGGGCCCTACAGCTTCCGCCCGGCACAGAAGCTGCTCGTGGCCGAGGATGATCGCAAGATCCGGCTGACCGAGAAGGAAACTAACATCCTCAAGTTCCTGTATCGGGCCTCCGAGGGTGTGGTGCCGCGCGACGTGCTGCTGCACGAGGTCTGGGGCTACAACGCGGGCGTGACCACGCACACGCTCGAAACCCACATCTACCGGCTGCGCCAGAAGATCGAACCCGATCCTTCGAATGCGCGGCTTCTGGTTACGGAATCGGGGGGATATCGGCTCGTGGCCTGAGCGCGGCGGGAACCGATCCCAAGGCCGCGCGTTGCCATGCCGAAGCCCCCGTGGCGGGGTCACGCCACATACCTCCCTGTTGGACTTGGCCGGGCCCGGTGCCCGGCTTTTTTCTGTGCAATCGAAGGATCTTGGCAGAATTCCGGTCGCGCTGGCGTGAGCGGGACGAAACGCCTCTGGGGTCGGCGCAGCCGAGGGGCTAGGCTGGACATGTACCGACAGGAGTTGCCCGATGTCCGTTTTTCGCCCTTTCGCCTTCGCCATCGCGCTGATCCCGCTTCTCGGCACTGCCGTTCTGGCCGAGACCGAGACGCTGCGGGTGCGCAATCGCTCGGGGGTGGATCTGATGCGGCTCTTCGCCTCTCCGGTGACGGACCAGTACTGGCGTGACGACCTGCTGGGCGAATACGTCGTGCCGTCGGGAAGCAATGCCGACGTCACCATCCGCAACGTGTCGGAATGCCTCTACGACCTGCTGATGATGTTCTCGGACGGCGCCGTGGTACCCGACCGTGTCGATGTCTGCGCGGCCGAGAGCTATACGATCCAGCCCTGAGCCGCGCTGTCCGAGCGTGAATCCGGTGCAGCGGCGGCGGGTGGCCTTCGGCGCCGCGAGAGGCTAGGCAGGCCCGGCCCGACAGCCGGAGACCGCGCATGCCCTTCACGCTTTGCACCTGGAACATCAACTCGGTCCGCCTGCGCGAAACGCTGGTGACCCGCCTTCTGCAGGAGGAGGGGCCCGACGTTCTGTGCCTGCAGGAATGCAAGAGCCCGGTCGAGAAGATCCCGCTCGAGGCGTTCCGCGCACTGGGCTACGACCACATGATCGCGCGCGGCCAAAAGGGCTATAACGGTGTCGCCATCCTGTCGCGCCTGCCGATCGAAGAGGTCGCGGCGCATGATCATGCGCAGCTCGGCCACGCCCGCCACATCGCCGGGCGGCTGGAAAACGGCGTGACGATCCACAATTTCTATGTTCCTGCGGGCGGTGACGAGCCGGATCGCGAGAAGAACGAGAAGTTCGGCCAGAAGCTCGACTACCTCACCCATATGCGCGACGATTTTCACGCCAACCGGCCCGAGCGCGCGATCCTCGTGGGCGATCTCAACATTGCCCCGCGCGAGGACGACGTCTGGAGCCACAAGCAGCTCTTGAAGGTGGTCAGCCATACGCCGGTCGAGGTCGAGCACCTCGCGCAGGTGCAGGACAGCGGCGATTGGGTCGACGTGACCCGGCAGGACATCCCGGAGGGCCAGCTCTATTCCTGGTGGTCCTACCGCGCCAAGGACTGGGAGGCAGCGAATCGCGGTCGCAGGCTCGATCATGTCTGGGCCACGTCCGACATCGCCAAGGCAGGGCATGGCAGCCGGGTTCTGAAATCGGCACGCGGCTGGGACAAGCCCTCTGACCACGCCCCGGTCTTCGCCAGCTTCGACCTCTAGGGCTTGGCGCGGCGCGTCTCCGCGCACATATACTCACCTCTGAACATCGCCCGCACAGGGCCGCAAACAGCAGCAGGAGCTTCACATGCTCGGTCTCAACGACAGCGCCCCCGCCGCCCCCAAGGACGACCTGATCCGCGAGGGCTCCGACGCCACCTTCATGCAGGACGTGGTCGAGACCTCGAAGACGGTGCCGGTGATCGTCGATTTCTGGGCGCCGTGGTGCGGGCCGTGCAAGACGCTGGGCCCGGCGCTCGAGGCGGCCGTGACCAAGGCCGGCGGCAAGGTGAAGATGGTCAAGATCGACGTCGATCGGAACCAGGCCTATGCGGGCCAGCTTCAGGTGCAGTCGATTCCCACCGTCTATGCCTTCTGGCAGGGTCAGCCGGTCGACGGATTCCAGGGCGCGCTGCCCGGATCGGAAATCGACAAGTTCGTGCAGAAGCTCGTCGCTCTGGGCGGCGGCGAAGAGGATGGCGGCCTGTCGGAGGCGATCGAGGCGGCCGAGACGATGCTCGACGAGGGCGATGCCACCGGCGCGGCCGAGGTGTTCGGCGCGATCCTGCAGGAGGATGGCAAGAACGCCGCCGCCTATGCCGGCCTCGTGCGCGCGCATCTGGCGCTGGATCAGGTCGAGCAGGCCGAGGCGATCCTCAACGGTGCCCCGGCCGAGATCGCCCGGACGCCCGAACTGGACGCGGCGCATGCGCAGATCGCGCTGGCCAAGCAGGCTAGCAATGCCGGTCCCGTGGCCGAGCTGCGTGGCCGGGTCGAGGCCGAACCGGGCGACCTGCAGGCGCGTTACGACCTCGCCACCGCGCTGCATGCCAAGGGCGAGACCGCCGAGGCGGTGGAGCAGCTTCTCGAGATCTTCCGTCGCGACCGCGAGTGGAACGAGGGCGCGGCCAAGACCCAGCTCTTCACCATTTTCGAGGCGCTGCCCGCAAAGGATCCGATCGCGCTCGCGGGTCGGCGCAAGCTCTCATCGATGATATTTGCCTGAGGGGCCCAGCAGGCTAGGTCGCCTTTCATGATCACTGGCGCGGACCTCCCCGACACCATTCCGGTCTTCCCGCTTCCGGGGGCGCTGCTCTTGCCGCGCGCCCGGCTGCCGCTGCACATCTTCGAGCCGCGTTACCTCGCCATGGTCGAGGACGTGATGAAGACGCCGGAGCGGCTGATCGGGATGATCCAGCCCTACGAGACCCCGTCGGGCGAGATGCGGCTGCACGACATTGGATGCGCCGGGCGGCTCACCGCCTTTTCCGAGACCGAGGACGGGCGCTACATGATCACCCTCGCGGGGGTGTCGCGTTTCAGGATCCGCCGCGAGGTCGAGGGCTTCACGCCCTATCGCCGCTGCGCCGTGGACTGGTCCGGCTTCGAGCGCGACCGCGGTGCGGTCGAGGCCGACCCGGGGATGCGGCGGGATCATTTCCTGAAGCTGCTCGCCCGGTTCTTCGACGAGCAGGGGCTCCAGACCGACTGGGAAAACCTGCGCGAGGCCGAGGACGAGTTGCTGATCAATTCACTCTCGATGCTCTGCCCCTTCGATTGCGAGGAGCGCCAAGCGCTGCTCGAAGCGCCGGACCTGCCGGGCCGGCGCGAGACCTTGGTGACGCTGATCGAGTTCGCCCTGCGCGGCGGCTCGGGCGAGGAAAGAATGCAATGAGCGACGATCCGAACCTGCCGCCCGACACGCCGCCCCGACCGGTCCCGCCGATCGATCCGCTGCCCGATCCCGAGCCGGATCCGCGCGCGGGCCGGGCCGCCTTTGACCGGCGCATGCTTGAGGCGCTGGTCTGTCCGCAGACCCAAGCTCCGCTCAGCTACGACGCGGAGCGGCAGGAACTGGTGAGCCGGGCCGCCAATCTTGCCTATCCGATCCGGGGCGGCATCCCGGTGATGCTGGCCGACGAGGCGCGCCCGCTCGACTGAGCCCGCCGCGCCTCAACGCATCAGCGGCGGCAATTCCCCGGTCAGCCCTGCCGCCTCGCGGATCATCGCGCGGCGCAGCGGTGCCACGGCATTGATCGCGCCGAGCCCGGCATCGCGCGCCAGCCGCAGCAGCGGGTTGTCGTTCGAGAACAGCCGCGTGGTGAGGTCGGTCGTGGCGGCCAGCACCGTGGTGTCGAAGCGCCGCCACCGTGCATAGCGGTCGAGCACGAGGGCGCTGCCCGCATCTTCGCCATGCTTGCGGGCTTCGCTCAGCACCTCGGCCAGCGCCGCGACGTCGCGCAGCCCGGCATTGAGGCCTTGCCCCGCGACCGGGTGCAACCCGTGCGCCGCGTCTCCTACAAGCGCCACGCGTCGGGCGGTGAAGCGCTCCGCGAGGCTGAGACCCAGCGGAAACCGCCCGCGACTGCCCACCAGACCGATCTCGCCCAAGAAATTGCCGAAGGCGGGACGCAGCGCGTCGAGGAATTCCGCCTCAGGCATTGCCGCGAGACGCTCGGCGCGCGGGGTGCGCTCGCTCCAGACCAGCGAGCTGCGCCGGCCGGTCAGCGGCAGGATCGCCAGCGGCCCCCCGGGCATGAAGAACTGGTGTGCGATGCCCTTGTGCGGCAATTCGTGCTCGACCGCGCAGGTCACCGCGCTCTGGCCATAGCCCCAGCCGTTGCGCCTGATCCCGGCCCGCGCGGCGGTGCCGCTGGCGCGGCCGTCGCAGCCCACGAGCAGCCCGGCGCGCAGTACCTCGCCCGAATCGAGCGTGACGGATACCCCGCCCGCCGAGGTCTCCTGCGCGACCACCTTGGCCGGAGCGCGCAGGGTGACGCCTTGCGTCGCCTTCAGCGCCGCGGCGAGAGCCGATCGCAGGTGCCGGTCCTCGACCATGTGGCCCATCGGGCCTTCCTCGATCTCGGCCGAATCGAAATGCAGCCACCAGGCGGAGGGACCTTCGCCGGCGCGCCCGTCGGTGACCTTGATCTCGACCATCTCCTGCGCCTGCGGTGCCAGCTGATCCCACAAGCCCAGCCGCGCCAGCATCCGCCGCGAGCTTGCGGCGATGGCATAGGCGCGCCCGTCAAAACGGGCGAGGCGGGCGGCGGGGGCGGCCGCGTCCACGAGGGTCACCGAGAACCCGGCCCGGGCGAGGGCGAGGGCGAGCACCGGGCCGTTGAGGCCGCCGCCCGCGATGAGGATGTCGCTGTCTTGGTTCATGGGGCTGACTATGGGGCGGGGGGCGGGATTGTCCATGCGCCCCGGCGCCGCTAGCCTCGCGCCCGATCAAGGCGGGATATGGCGGAGGCGGCGATGGACGAATGGCGGCGGATGGGCGCGGCGGCGCTGGGGCGCGGCATCGCGGCGGGCGACATCGACCCGGTCGCGCTGGCCCAAAGCTTTCTCGATGCCGCCGAAGCGCATCCCGCCGCCGCGCGGATCTATGCCCGGCTGACGCCCGAGCGCGCCATCGCCGAGGCCGAGGCGGCGCGCGAAAGGGCCCGGATGGGGCGCAGGCGCGGCCCGCTCGACGGGGTGCCGGTGAGCTGGAAGGACCTGTTCGACAGCGCCGGCGTGGCGACCGAGGCGGGCACCCGGCTAATGACGGGGCGCGTGCCCGACCGCGACGCCGAGGTGCTGGCGCGCGCCAGCGCCGCCGGGATGGTCTGCCTCGGCAAAACCCACATGACCGAAATCGCCTTCTCGGGGCTCGGGATCAACCCGCGCACTGCGACGCCACCCAACATCTTCGACCCCGAGGCCGCGCCTGGCGGCTCCTCCTCCGGCGCGGCGGCCTCGGTGGCGCACGGGCTGGCACCGCTGGCCATCGGCTCCGACACCGGCGGTTCGGTGCGGGTGCCGTCGGTCTGGAACGGGCTCGTCGGGCTCAAGCCGACCCACGGGGCGCTGCCGCTCGCGGGCGCAGTGCCGCTCTGTGCTCGATTCGATACCATCGGCCCGCTGGCGCGCAGCGTCGAGGACGCCAATATCGCCCTCGCGGCGCTGGGCGGGCCTTCGGCCGATCTGCGCGGGGCCGGGCTCGAGGGACGGCGTCTTCTGGTGATCGACACGGTGGTGATGGAGGGGCTGGAGCCTGCCGTGTCGCGCAGCTTCGATGCGGCGCTGTCGCGGCTCGATACCGCAGGCGCCGTGATCACGCGGCGCGCGCATCCGGCGCTGGGGGAGGCCTATGACCTGTCGGGCGCGCTCTATACCGCCGAGGCCTGGGCCTGGTGGCGCGAGCGGATCGAGGCCGACAGGAATGCGCTCTACCCGCCGATTCTCGACCGGGTCAGCGCGGGGCAGGGGGTGTCGGCCGCCGACTGGATCGCCGGCTGGGACCGTCTGCACGCGCTGCGCCGCGATTTCCGGGCCGCGACGGCGGGGTTCGACGCGGTGATCTGCCCAGGCGTGGCGATCACGCCTCCCAAGGTCGCGCCGCTCCTCGAGGACGCCGAGGCTTTCCGCCTCACCAACCTCAAGACCTTGCGGAACACGCGGCTGGCCAATCTGATGGGGCTATGCTCGGCGGCGCTGCCTTTCGGCGATCCGGGCTGCGGGCTGTTGCTGAACGGCGCAGCGGGGCGGGACGCAGCGTTGTGGCGTCTGGCGGCGGCGGTCGAGGCGGCCCTCGCCTGACAGAGCCCTGACCCGAAAGACACATGCGGGGCGGGCAGGGGGCGAAAGCTGGACATCGTCCTGCCCGCGCGGGTAGTTTCGTGGCAAGAGGGGCACTGGCATGACCCCCGTTCATGAGGCAGCGATGGATTTCCCCGATCGGTTCTCGGACCTACCGGAATACGCGTTCCCGCGTCTGCGGAGCCTGCTTGATTCGCACAAGCCGGGCGGCGCGCCGCTCGCCATGACCATCGGCGAGCCGCAGCACCCCTATCCCGACTGGGTCGGCCCCACCATCGCAGAGGCGGCGGCGGGATTCGGCAAGTACCCGGTCAACGAGGGCTCGGAGATGCTCTTGGGCGCGATCTCCGGCTGGATTTCGCGGCGCTATGCCATCGCCGTGGCGCCCGAGCGGCTGCTGGCGCTCAATGGCACGCGCGAGGGGCTCTACAACGCCGCCATGGCGCTGTGCCCCGAGGCCAAGGGCGGGCAGGCGCCGCTGGTGCTGATGCCGAACCCGTTCTACCAGGTCTATGCGGTGGCCGCGCTCTCCGTGGGTGCCGAGCCGCGCTACCTGCCCGCCACGCACGAGACCGGATTCCTGCCGGATCTGGACGCGATCGCGCCCGAGACGCTGGACCGCACCGCGATCTTCTATCTCTGCTCGCCCTCGAACCCGCAGGGCGCGGTGGCCTCGGAAGCCTATCTCAAGCGACTGCTGGAACTGGCCGAGCGCCATGATTTCCGGGTCTTCGCCGACGAGTGCTATTCCGAGATCTGGCGCGAGACGCCGCCGCCGGGCGCGCTGGCCGTCGCCGCGGCGATGGGCGCCGATCCTGAGCGTCTGGTGGTGTTCAACTCCCTGTCCAAGCGGTCGAACCTGCCGGGCCTGCGCGCGGGCTTCGCCGCGGGAGGCCCCGAATCGATTCGCCGCATGCGGCAGCTGCGCAATTATGCGGGCGCGCCGCTGCCGCTGCCCCTGCAGGCGGTAGCCGCGAAGGCGTGGTCGGACGAAGCGCATGTGATCGAGAACCGCGCGCTCTATGCCGCGAAATACGACATCGCGGACGCGGTACTGGGCGATGTCCCGGGCTATGCGGCGCCGGAGGCAGGGTTCTTTTTGTGGCTGCCGGTCGCGGATGGCGAGGCGGCGGCGCTGAAGGCATGGCGCGAGACGGGAGTGCGGGTACTGCCCGGCGCCTATCTCGGGCGTGACGTGAACGGAGAAAATCCCGGCAAGGGATATGTCAGGGTCGCCATGGTGGCCCCGGCCAACGAGATGCAGCGCGGGCTCGAGACGCTCCGCGACTGTCTCTACGACTGAGAGGACGAGGCGAAATGGCGTATCAGACGCGGGGGCGCGAACCGCTCTTCGACAGTAACACGCAAGCGGCGCTGGAAAAGCGCGGCAAGGAGTTGCTCGGACTTGTGCTGATCGCCCTGGGGCTGATGGTCGCGATGATGATCGGCTCCTACAGCCCCGATGATCCGAACTGGATGCTGGCCTCGGACGCGCCGGTGCAGAACTGGCTGGGGCGTTTCGGCGCCTCGGTGGCGCAGCCGATCGTGATGATCGTCGGGCGCGGCGCCTGGATGCTGCCGCTGGTGTTCCTGACCTGGGGCGCGCGGCTGACGCTGCATCGGGGCGAGGACCGGGCAATGTCGCGGCTGATGTTCGCGCCGATCGTCGTGGCGCTGGCCGCGGTCTTCGCCGCGACGCTGACGCCGCCTGATGGCTGGAGCCACAATTTCGGCCTTGGCGGCCTGTTCGGCGACACGGTGCTGGGGCTGCTGCTCACGGTGCTGCCCTTCGGCCCGGGGCTCGGGGTGAACCTTCTGGCGCTGCTGCTTGGTGCGGGCACGCTGGCGGCGGGGGCCTATGTCACCGGTTTCACCCGCGAGGAAACGCAAGGCCTCTGGCGGCTGATTCTCTTGGGGCTGGTGCTGGCCTATGCGCTCGGTCTGCGGCTGATGGGGCGCGGCGCCACGGTTTCTATGCGCGCCGCCGAGGTGCTGCGCGCCCGAATCGGTGACGAGATCGAGTCGCGCCGCGAGCAGATGCGCCGCGATGCGGCGATCGCCGCCGAAGAAGACGCCGCCGCCCGCGCGGTGCCCGAACCGGACCAGACCCAGCGCGTCGCTGCCGTGGTGCGCGCCCATGCCGCCAAGCGCATGGCCAGCATCAGCGCCGCCGCCCGGCCCGCCCCCGCCGCTTCGGAGGCGGAGGAGGACGAAGCCCTGATTGAGGACAGCGCGCCGGCGCGACGCATGCCGCCGGCCGTGTCCCGGGTCATGCCTCGCCAGCCCGCGCCCGTGCCCCCCGCGCCGCCGATGACGGAAGAGACGGGCTGGGCCGAAGATGGCTGGTCGGACGATGAGCAGGCCCGGGGCGACTGGCCCGAAGACGATTGGTCCGGGGCCGCGCCCGCCGCACAGGACGCGGCTCCGGCGCGGCGACTGCCGCCGGCGCCCCCGGGCACGCTCGCCGCGCCGCCGCGCCCGGCTCGCACCGAGGAACCCTCTGGCGGCTTGCTGTCGCGGATGCCGCAGCTGCTGCGCCGCACCGAGCCGCGTGAGACGTCGCCCGCCGCCCCGGTCGAGCCGCCGCTCACCGCGCAGGCCGCGGCCGAGCGTCCCGCCGATGACGACCGGATCCGCTCGCGCATTTCTGATGCGATCCGGGCGCGCACCGGGCAGAACACGATGCCGCCGTTCCAGCATGGCCGGATCGAGCCCTCGCTGACCCGTGGCCGTGGGCCAAAACCGCTGATGATCAACAAGACGCCGCGCGCCGTGGCCGGCGCCGGGCTCGCCGCTGCCGGGGCCGGTCTCGCCGCCGCCGGGCAGGCGCTCGCGGGCCAGACGCTTGGCGCTGCCCGCGCGGACGCGGCCCCGGTGCCCCGGGTCGAGCCGCCGCTGGCCCGCGACATGGCGCGACCCGATCCGTTCGGCACCATGCCCGAGCCGCAGCCGGTCGAGGCGGGCGATGACGTGGCCTATGACGCGACCGCCGGATGGCCCGAGCAGGCCGCGCCGCAGGACGACTGGAAGCAGATGCCCGAGCAGGCGCTTGAGGCGGAACCGCATCAGGACTGGGACGTGTCCGCCGAACCGCAGTGGGCGGACGGATCCGAACAGCCGGTCGAGGCCGAGGATTGGCAGGAGCCGGAGGCTCCGATGTCCGCCCCCGTCGCGCCACAGCGCCCGGCCGAGCCGCCGCTCACCGCGCGCCGCGAGCCCGCTGCACCGGCCCGCACACCCGCGCCCGCCGCCCCGCCATTTGCCGCGCACCGCGCCGAGCCGGTCGCCGCGCGTCAGTCTGCCCCCCAGGGCCCGGCCGCCGAGATCGCGCGCGCCGCGCCGCAGCCCGCGCCGGTGGCGCCGCCGAGCCAGCCCGCAACGCCGCAGGTCGCCTATCCCGAATACGAGTACCCGCCGCTCGACCTGCTGATGGACCCCGCCGCGATCGAGCGGCACCACCTGCCGGATGCGCAGCTCGAAGAGAACGCGCGCCAGCTCGAAAGCGTGCTCGAGGATTACGGCGTCAAGGGCGAGATCGTCTCGGTCCGCCCCGGCCCTGTGGTCACCATGTACGAGCTGGAGCCCGCGCCGGGCCTCAAGGCCAGCCGCGTCATCGGCCTCGCCGACGATATTGCGCGCTCCATGTCGGCGCTCTCGGCGCGGGTCTCGACCGTGCCGGGCCGCTCGGTGATCGGCATCGAACTGCCCAATGCCAAGCGCGAGATGGTGGCGCTGCGCGAGATCCTCACCGCGCGCGACTACGGCGACAACCAGATGAAGCTGCCGCTGGCGCTCGGCAAGGATATCGGCGGCGAGCCGGTAATCGCCAACCTCGCCAAGATGCCGCACCTTCTGATCGCCGGTACCACCGGCTCGGGCAAGTCGGTGGCGATCAACACGATGATCCTGTCGCTGCTCTACAAACTCACCCCCGAGGAATGCCGGCTGATCATGATCGACCCGAAGATGCTGGAACTCAGCGTCTATGACGGCATCCCGCATCTGCTCTCGCCCGTGGTCACCGACCCCAAGAAGGCGGTCGTCGCCCTGAAATGGGTCGTGGGCGAGATGGAGGAGCGCTATCGCAAGATGTCGAAGATGGGCGTGCGCAACATTGACGGCTATAACGGCCGGGTGCGCGACGCGCTGTCCAAGGGCGAGATGTTCTCGCGCACGGTGCAGACTGGCTTCGACGAGGAGACGGGCGACCCGATCTTCGAGACCGACGAGTTCCAGCCCGAAGTGCTGCCCTACATCGTCGTCATCGTCGATGAGATGGCCGATCTGATGATGGTCGCGGGCAAGGAGATCGAAGCCTGCATCCAGCGCCTCGCGCAGATGGCGCGGGCCTCCGGCATCCACCTGATCATGGCGACCCAGCGCCCCTCGGTCGACGTCATCACCGGTACCATCAAGGCCAACTTCCCGACCCGGATCTCCTTCTCGGTCACGTCGAAGATCGACAGCCGCACGATCCTCGGCGAACAGGGCGCCGAGCAGCTCCTGGGCATGGGCGACATGCTCTACATGGCGGGCGGCTCCAAGATCACCCGCGTGCACGGGCCGTTCTGTTCGGACGAGGAGGTCGAGGAGATCGTGACCTACCTCAAGGGCTTCGGCCCGCCCGATTACGTGGGCGGCGTGGTCGAGGGCCCGGACGAGGACAAGAGTTCGGATATCGACGCGGTGCTGGGCCTCGCGGGGGGCGGCTCCTCGACCTCCGGCTCCGACAGCGAGGACGCGCTCTACGACCAGGCGGTGCAGATCGTCGCCAAGGATCGCAAATGCTCCACCTCCTACATCCAGCGCAAGCTGGCGATCGGCTACAACAAGGCCGCGAGGCTGGTCGAACAGATGGAGGATCAGGGCGTGGTCTCCTCCGCGAACCACGTCGGCAAGCGCGAAGTGCTGGTGCCCGAGGTGCACTGACATTGCCGCGAGTCCTCCGTGAGGGGGCCGTGATCCTAGATTTTCCAATGGGTTAAGCCCCCTGCCCCGCCGGGCGGGGGGCTTTTCATGGCGCGGTCATTGACTGGCGGCGCGCGCGATATCGCCTAGCGGCGGACAATCCGGCAGACCGACCCTATATCGAGTGCCAAGGCGCCCTGCTGTCCATTCGGGGCCACGACATGAAGGACAACGCGAGACATGACCATGATCCGACGCAGCTTCCTCGCCTCGCTCGCCGCGGCCGCCACGCTGGCGGTCACCACCGGGCCGGCCTTTGCGCGCCAGCTCTCGCTGGGCGAGATTTCGAACTATCTCAACCAGCTCCAGTCGGCGACCGCGGGCTTCACCCAGATCAACGGCGACGGCTCAATCAAGACCGGCACGATGTATATCAAGCGGCCCGGCCGGATCCGCTTCGAATACGCGGGCGACCGTTCGATGATGATCGCCGGTGGCGGTCAGGTCGCGGTGTTCGACGCCCGCTCCAACACCGGGCCCGAGCGCTACCCGCTGAACCAGACGCCGCTCAACATCATCCTCGAGCGCAACGTAAATCTCGGACGGGCGGGCATGGTGACGGGGCACACCTCCGACGGCACCAAGACCACGGTGACCGCGCAGGACCCGGCGCATCCCGAGTACGGCTCGATCCAGATGGTGTTCACCGCCGATCCGGTGGAACTGCGCCAGTGGATCGTCACCGACAATGCCGGGCAGAAAACCACCGTGGTGCTCAACGACCTGCGGCCGGGCGCGGGCATTTCGGATGCGAAGTTCAACATCCGCTCCGAGATGTCGAAGTGGTGACGGGCCACGCCTGAACCCTCTCGGGGCCGCCGGTCATCCGACCGGCGGCCCTTTTCGTCGTGGTCAGTTGGTCTGGCCGCGCGGATCGTCGGCGGGATCGAGGTAGGTCACCGCGAACGGCCCCTCGCCATTGATCTGAATCACGGTCTCGCCTTCGGCCGTCGCCCGGTGCGGGTGGTCGGGAGGGATCATGATGAAGCCGCCGGCCGCGACCGGCTGCGGCTCAGCCGTTGCGGGGTCCTCGCCATGGGCGAAGAGCAGGGTGCCGGAGATCACCGTCACGTGCTCTGCGGTGGGGTGGGTGTGCGGTGGCACCGCGAAGCCGTCTGGAAAGCGCAATCGCACCACGAAGGGGCCGGCCTCCATCGGGTTGCCGCTCAGCACGGCAAGCTCGGCGCCCTCGGGCAGGGTGGGCGGCCCGGCGCCCCACTCCAGCATATCCGGCGCCATCGATTTCGCCATGTCGTCCATGCCGAAGGCCATGGAGCCGGTCAGGGCGAGGACAAGGGCGATGCCCCCGCCGCGCCACGGGTGATCTGGGAATCGAAACATGTCGAGTATCTCCCATGATCGGGCCGCAACTCGGCCCGTGCCGCAGGGTAGGCTTCGCGCCCCGAGTCGCACAGCTCCCCGAAGGGACTGCATCGGCCTGCCGCACAAGGAAAGGGCGGCCCTAGGGCCGCCCGCATCCGTGGTTCAGCGCTTGCCGCAGGCGCGCAGCTGGCTGTCGTAAAGCAGCGTGCGCCGCGCCAGTGCGTCGGAGACGTTGATTAGCCAACCCTTGGACTTCCAAGTGCCACGCCGGTAGCCCGCGCGCCCATCGTGATAGGCAAGGTACTGGTTGCGGGTATCGTAGAGCGGGATGCCCAGTTCGCGCTGGGTGCCGTTCATGTACCAGCCCATGAAGTTGGTCGCGTGCTCGATCCGGTCACGCTTGTGCCGGAAGCCGCCCTCCTGCTCCATGTACTCCTCCCAGGTGCCGTCGAGCGCCTGGCTGTAGCCATAGGCCGAGGATTGCCGGCCGACGGGAATCACCCCGAGCTTCCACTGGAACGGCGTGCGCGCGTTGCCGATGAATTTGCTCTCCTGGTAGATGATCGCCATCTGGACCGGGACCGGCACGCCCCATTTGCGCTCGGTCGCCTTGAAGGCACGGAGATAGTCGGGATGCTGGCGCACGATGCTGCAGGCGTCGTCCAGCTCGCGCGGGGCGGCGAAGTCGCGCGGCCCGCATCCGGCCAGGACGGCCAACAGAATCATGGCGCGAAAGAGTCTGCTCATCTGCCCCTCGCAAGTGCTCGTTTTTTTGCGAGCCTAGCCGAAGCCGGGCCGCCGTGGAACAGGGCAGGGTAGATCAAGCGATCACGATTGCCAGTATGAGCGGCAAAGCGATCACCGAGAGCAACGTGGATGTGACCACCAGACCCGCCACGGCCTGCGCGTCGGAGCCGTATTTCTCGGCAAGCAGGTAGGAGGTCACCGCCACCGGGGTCGAAATCTGCAATACCAGCACCGCGAAGGCCACCGGCGGCAGGCCGAACCACAACCCCAGCCCCACGGCGACACCGGCGCAGAGCGCAATTTTGGTGGCCGAGAGCCCGGTCGAGAGCGCCAGCGTGCCGGGCCTGAGCCGCGCCACCGCGACGCCCAGCGTGATCAGCATCAGCGGAATTGCCATCTGGCCCACCAGCTCCAGCGTGTTGGTGACCACCTGCGGCGTCTGCCAGCCCTGCCACAGGAACAGCGCGCCCAGCACCGTGCCCCAGACCAGCGGTTCGCGCAGCACCCGGCCCAGCGATCCGCGCCCCGCCACCAGCCAGATGCCGAATGTGAAGGAGCCGATTGCCATGACCGCGAAGACCACGACCGCGTAGCCCAGCCCCTCCTGCCCGAAGGCGAAGAGCGCCAGCGGCAGGCCGAGATTGCCGGTATTGCCGAAGATCAGCGGCGCCAGATAGGTCGGCATGTCGAGCCGCATCACCGCCAAAAGCGCCGCGAGGAGCGCCGCCAGCACCGCGTAGCTGAGGGCGGCGGCGAACGAGAGGGTGGCCAGCGCCGAGGGGTCGATCTCGGTCTGCATCAGCGCCACGAAGATCAGGCAGGGTACGGAGATGGTCATCGCCATGCGGCTGACGAAGGGCACGTCGTAGGCGAGGCCGAGTCGCACCCAGACGAAGCCGATCGTGGCGAGGGCGAAGACCGGCGCGGTGATCTCCAGCACTGTCAGGACAAGGTTCACGGACTGTTTCTCCCCTACTTGACCGCCCCGCATGGACCTGTGAGGGGCTTTGCGGGTATTACTGGTGGAAAGGACGGTCTGCCATGCTGAAGTCGCGCGCGAAATATTCCTTGGGTCAGGTGGTCCGCCATCGCAAGCACCCGTTCCGGGGCGTGATCTTCGATGTCGACGCGATCTTCTCGAACACCGAGGAGTGGTATCAGTCGATCCCCGAGGACAGCCGTCCGGCCAAGCAGCAGCCCTATTACCACCTGCTCGCAGAGAACGCGCAGAGCTATTACGTGGCCTATGTGAGCGAGCAGAACCTCGTCGCCGACTATTCCGGCGAGCCGGTCGATCACCCCGATCTGGACGATCTTTTCGGTCCCTTCGAGGACGGGCACTATCCCCTGCAGGTGGATCTCAACTAGAGGGGCGCCGTCAAAGGGTTGCGCGGGCCGCGCCGCTCGTTACACCTGTTGGATCGCCTCAGCGGGAGCCCCTCATGACGACGACCACACTGCCTTTCGACGAGTTGCGCGCGCGTATCCTCGCTTTGACCGAGGGGGAAACCGACGAGATCGCGCTGATGGCGACCATCGCCTGCGAGTTGCACCACGCCGATGACCGCTTCGACTGGACCGGCTTCTACCGGGTGACGGCGCCCGGCCTTCTCAAGATCGGGCCCTATCAAGGCGGCCATGGCTGCCTGACCATTCCCTTCGACCGCGGTGTTTGCGGCGCCGCCGCGCGCAGCGGAGAGACCCAACTCGTGCCGGATGTCGAGGCGTTCCCGGGCCATATCGCCTGCGCGGCTTCGACCCGTTCGGAGTTGGTGATTCCCCTGCGCGATTCGCAGGGCGAAGTCTTTGCCGTGCTGGACATTGACAGCGACCAACCGGATGCCTTCGACGCGCAGGATGCCGCACGCTTGGAGGCGCTCATGAAAACCGTGTTCTTTGGACATCAGCGCGCCGCGCGCGGTTGAATCGTGTTGCGGTGTGCTTCGCCTTGGTAGAGAAGGCGCCGTGCCCTGTACTAAAGGCCATGTGGTTGATGAGTGACGCTTCGCCAGAACGCGGCAGTTTGGGGCGGGACCTGCGACGCCTTCGAAAGTCGCGGGGGTTGAGGATCGCGGATCTCGCGGCTCTTACCAACCGCTCCACCGGCTGGATCAGCCAGGTGGAGCGGGATCGCTCCCAGCCCGGTTACGCCGATCTGGTCGCCATCGCGCGGGCGTTCGATCTGCCGTTGTCGCAGCTGTTTCTCCGCGATGCGGAGCCGATCCCCGAGGCGGGCAACGTATTGCGCGCCGGTCAGCGCCGTCCGCTGCCGGCCGACAATACCGGGGCGATCGATGACCTGCTCGCACCGCTCGTCCACGGAATCCAGTTCTATCGCAGCACTCTCGACGCCCATTCCGCTTCGGACCAGCCGAGCCGAAGGGGCGGGGTCGAGATGGGCTACGTGCTGGAGGGCCGGTTCGAGATCCGGATCGGCGGGCGGCATCATGCGCTTGGCCCCGGCGACAGCTTCTGGGCCCGGGGCGAGGAGATATCCTGGCTCAATCCCCACGACACCCCTTGCACGGTGGTCTGGCTGCTGGCACCGCTGCGGGATGACCCGGACGCCTGACACCCCGCCCGAACCCGATATCGGCAGCGCCTACGACCCGCCGATGGAGCCGCTCGTCGTGATTCACGAGGACCACGAGGTGCTGATCGTCGACAAGCCCGCCGGGCTTCTTTCGGTCCCGGGCAAGGGCGAACACCTTGCCGACTGCCTGCTGGCCCGGGTGCAGGAAGCCTATCCGATGGCACTCTTGGTGCATCGGCTCGACCGCGATACCTCGGGCGTCATGGTCTTCGCACTGACGCCGCACGCCCAGCGCCATCTCGGGCTGCAATTCGAAAAGCGCCAGGCGAAGAAGACCTATGTCGCGCGGGTACGGGGACGGCTGGAGCCCGCGACCGGCACCGTCGACCTGCCACTGATTGTCGACTGGCCGAACCGGCCACGGCAGATGGTCGATCACGAGAACGGGCGACAGGCGGTCACCGACTGGCGGGTGCTGCGCGCCGATGCGGACGAAAGCCGGGTGCGGCTGATGCCGAAGACCGGGCGCAGCCACCAACTACGCGTGCACATGCTGGCGCTCGGTCACCCGATCCTTGGCGACCCGTTCTATGCCGAGGGCAAGGCGCGCGATCATCCGCGGCTGATGCTGCATTCCGAAACCCTGCAGTTCCGTCACCCCGATGGCGGCAAGGGCGTACGTTATACCGCCAAGGCGCCGTTCTAGCCGACGAAGTCTCTCACAGCGTCGATCTCGGCGGGCCGGATTTCGTGGCCGCCGGGATGCCAGGCTTGGGTGATTTCGGCCCCCTGCGCCTGAAGATAGGAGATGAGGGCCCGTGTCATCGGCGCCGGGCAGATCGGATCGCGTTCGCCAGCGGAAATGAGCACGCGGCGACCGGAGAGGCCGGGCTGCGGTGCCGGGGTCCACGGGATCAACGGGTGCAGCAGCGCCAGATCGGTGAATAGATCGGGCCGCTCCAGCGCCACGGCGGCGAGGATGTTTGCGCCGTTGGAATAGCCGAGGCCCAGAACCCGCGTGGCGCCAGTCCGGGCGATCTCGGCTGCAACGAATTCCGCCATTTCGTCGCGGCGCAGCGCCAGATCCTCCATGTCGTAAACGCCCTCGGCACGGCGCCGGAAGTAGCGCAGCGCGCCGCCCTCGTTCACCGTGCCGCGCGGCGAAACGACATGCGCACCGGGTAGCAGTTCGGTGCCGAAGCGATGGAACTGCTGCTCGCCGCCGCCCGTGCCGTGAAAGGTCAGGAGGAGGGGCGCGCCGGGGCGCCCGTCTTGGCGCGCGGCGTGAAGCGTCACGCGCCATCTCCCAACGGCTCGAGCCGGCGCTCGAGTTCGGCGCGCAGATGTTCGTGCTGCTTGGGCAGCTTCAGCGCCTCGCCCAGATGCGCGCGATCCTCGTCGCGGTCGAAGCCGGGCTCGTTGGTCGCCACTTCGAACAGCACGCCGCCCGGGCTGCGGAAATAGATCGCGAAGAAGTAGTCGCGGTCGATCTGCGGCGTGGTGGGCCAGCCGGCCCCGGCCAGCCTTTCGGCGACCTCGGCCTGCGCAGCGCGGTTTTCGACAGCGAAGGCGATGTGGTGCACCGAGCCCGCGCCGGCCTGTGCACGCGGCGCCGCAGGATCGACCCGGATGTCGATGCGGCTCGCCGGGTTGCCACCCGCGATCTCGTAGCGTGTCACTGCTCCGTCAGCGGCCGCTTCGCGGTATCCCATGAATTCCAGCAGCTCGACCGTCGCCGCCTTGTCGCGCAGCAGCATTTCGACCGAGTGAAAGCCGCGAATCGCGATCTCTTCCGACACGCCCCCGGCGGTCCACGGCGAACGCCCGTCTGCCGCTGCCTCGACCAGCGCCAGCCTTTCGCCATCGGGGCCGTCGAACAGGAGGCGGGGGGCACCGAAGCTGCTGTCGCGAAGGATGTTCTCGACATGGCGCTCGCGCAGCCGGGTCTCCCACGCATCGGTGCTGCCCTGCGGAATGGCGAAGGCGGTCAGCGCCACCTCGCCCGCGCCGCGACGCCCCCGCCCGGCATTCGGGAATGGGAAATAGGTCATCACCGTGCCGGGCGTTCCGATCTCATCGGCATAATAGAGGTGATAGACGTCGGGCGCGTCGAAATTCACCGTCTTCTTCACCCGGCGCAGGCCGAGCGTATCGGTGAAGAAGGCGTTGTTGGCCCGGGCCCCAGACGCCATCGAGGTGACGTGGTGCAGGCCCCTGATCTGATCCAGCATGGCATTGGCTCCCCTGTGCTCGGCTCAGAGATAAGCTAGCACGGTCGAGCCGAAATCCCCGGTCCGGGCGCGGGATCGGTGCATGGGCGCACAGGTCGCACATGCTTGGCCGGAACCGAGGCGTGAACGGGCGCGCCCCGAGAGGGACGCGCCGCCATGGCTATTCCGCGGCGTCGAGGCCCCAGCCGGAGATCGCCTTGACCTCCAGAAACTCCTCGATGCCCCAGACCCCGCCCTCGCGAGCCCGGCCCGACTGGCCGACGCCGCCAAAAGGCGCGCCTGCGCCGCGCGGCCGGCCATTCATCTCGATCATGCCTGCATGCAGCGCAAGCGCGAGACGGTTGCGCCGTGCCGGGTCGGCGGACTGTACGTAGTTGGTCAGGCCATAGGGCGTGTCGTTGGCGATCTCGATCGCCTGCGCCTCGTCCTCGAAGGGCATGATCGAGAGCACCGGGCCAAAGATCTCTTCGCGCGCGATGGTCATATCGGGCGTTACGTCGGCAAAGACCGTGGGCCGCACGAAGTAGCCGCGATTGACCCCCTCGGGCAGGCCGGGGCCACCCGCGACGAGCCGCGCGCCCTCCTTGATGCCGGTCTCGATCAGATCCTGCACCTTGGTCCATTGCGTTTTGTTGACGAGCGGGCCGATATGGCGGCCCTCCTGGCTCGCCGGACCGACGCCGGTTTCCTGCGCGGTGCGGGCGGCGATCTCCACCGCCTCGTCGTAGAAACCGCGCTCGACCAGCATCCGGGTCGGCGCGTTGCAGGACTGGCCGGTGTTCTGCATGCAGTGCCGCACACCGCGCACCACCGCCTTTTCCCCGGCATCGCCGAAGATCAGGTTGGCGCCCTTGCCGCCCAGCTCCAGCGTTACCCGCTTGAGCGTCTCGGCCGCGGCCTTGGAGATAGCGCGGCCGGCCCGGGTCGAGCCGGTGAAGGAGATCATCTGCACGTCCTCGTGGGTCGACAGCTGCGTGCCGACGCCGGCGCCATCGCCGTTGACAAGGTTGAACACGCCCGGCGGAACGCCGGCCGCGTCGAGCATCTCGGCGAAGACGATCGAGGACAGCGGCGCTTCCTCGGAGGGCTTCAGCACCACGGTGCAGCCCGCCAGCAGCGCCGGGATCACCTTGAGCGTGACCTGGTTCATCGGCCAGTTCCACGGCGTGATCAGCCCGACCACGCCGATCGGTTCGAGCGAGATCATCGTGTCGGGCGCATGATCGCCCAAGGGCCGCAGCCAGTCGATCTTGTCGAAAGCAGTCAGGAAATTCTCGAGGTGATAGGGCAGGGAGGTGGCCTGGCTGTTGCGCGCCAGATCGATCGGCGCGCCCATCTCGCGGCTCATCGCCTGCGCCAGATCCTCCTTGCGGGCCTCGTATTGCTCGAGGATGCGCGCGACCACGGCGCGCCGCTCGGCGGGCGGGGTGGCGCGCCAGCCGGGGCCTGCGCGCTTGGCAGCGGCGACGGCAGCATCGGTGTCGGCCTGACCGCCGAGAGAGATGACGGCGCAGGGCTCTTCAGTCGAGGGGTCGATCACCTCGCAGTCGCGCCCGTCCAGGGGCGCGGTCCAGCGGCCGTCGATGTAGAAGTCGCGTTTCTCGATCATGGGGATCTCCTCCGTGTCGCGGCGCAGAGTGTCACCGGCGGATCGGGGCCGCAAGCTATGGCAGGCGGTGCCGCGGCTTCCTATGTTGGCCACGGGAACAGTGTTACAGGAGGTTACCATGGCCCTGCGCATCAATGACGAGATTCCGAATCTGACCGTCAAGACCGACCAGGGCGAGTTCGCCCTGCATGACTGGGTCGGCGATAACTGGGCGATCATCTTCAGCCATCCCAAGGACTTCACCCCCGTCTGCACCACCGAGTTCGGTGCCGTGGCACGGCTCGACGCCGAGTGGAAGAAACGAGGCACCAAGGTGCTCGGCGTCTCGGTGGACGGAGTCGATGAGCATGTCCGCTGGAAGAAGGACATCGAGAAGGCCGGCGGCGTTGCGCCCGAGTTCCCGATCGTCGCCGATGACGGTCTGGACATCTCCAAGGCCTTCGACATGCTGCCCGCCGACGCCTATCTGCCCGACGGCCGCACCCCCAATGACAGCGCCACCGTACGTGCCGTCTTCGTCATCGGTCCCGACAAGCAGCTGAAGCTGTCGATGACCTATCCGATGACCGTCGGTCGCAACTTCTCGGAGGTGCTGCGCGCGCTCGACGCGCTGCAACTCACCACCGGCAAGGGCGTGGCGACGCCGGCCGACTGGCAGGTCGGTCAGGACGTGGTGATCCCGGCCACGCTCTCGGACGAGGACGCGAAGGCCAAGTTCGGCGAGTTCGAGACCGTGCTGCCCTATCTGCGGATGACCAAATCGCCGCAGTAAGGCGAAACGCGCGGCGCGCCCCGTCGAGAGGGGCGCGCCGGGTTTAGATGACGACGACCGTCGTGCCGATCGGCACGCGGTCGTAGAGATCCTCGACATGCTCGTTGATCAGCCGCACGCAGCCCGACGAGAATTTGCGCCCCATGGTCCAAGGCTGCGGCGTGCCGTGGATGCGGTAATAGGTGTCGCGCCCGTTCTGATAGAGATAGAGAGCGCGCGAGCCGAGCGGGTTGCGGGCATGGCCGCCGGGCAGCCCGCCCGAATAGGGGCCGTAAACTGCCGGTTCCTGCCGGATCATGTTGGCGGTGGGGGTCCAGGCCGGCCATTCGGCCTTGCGCGCCACCTGGGCGGTGCCGGTGAAGTTGCGCCCCGCCGCGCCGAGCGCCACGACATAGCGGATCGCCCGGCCATTGCCCAAGGTCCAGTAGAGCCTGTTCTGCGCGATCCGCACATGGATCTGCCCCGGCGCCAGCGCCTCGTTGACGTTGATCTCGGTGGGCAGCCACTCGCGCGGGATCTTCACCACGCGCGGGGGGGCGGCCAGAACCGGTCCGGTGGCCACGATCGCGGCGGCAGCCGCAAGTACGCCTCGTCTCGAGAGTTTCATGCCTGCTCCTGTCCGGGCTCTGCGGCCCGTTTCGCCTCTGTCCGGGCAGCATAACACCGAATCGCCGCGCCGTGGTTAAGCTCGTCGCAGAAAAATGGCCGGCCCCGGAAGGGGCCGACTAAAGAGGCATAAGGCCCTGTTTCAGAAGCGGTAGCTGACGCCGAGCGAGAGCCAAGGATAGACGACCAGATCGCTGCCGGTCTCGTTGGCGTCGTCTTCCATCTCCTGCAGGTCGGCTTCGAACTCCGCATCGACGCTCGGATCGCCGCTGGTGCCGTCGAGCGCCACCTCGACGCCACCGATGCCGATCAGGCCGATCTCGCTCTCGAAGCCCCAACCATGCGCGCCGCCGCTCGTGTAGCCAAGCGCCAGCATCGGCGCGACCTCGTTCTCGAAGCGGACCGAGGCATCTACACGCGCATCGTCGTAGGTCATGCCGTCATCCGCCTCGAAGCCACGGCCGCTGCCGTCGAGATCGCTGCTGGAAAAGAACAGGCCGCCCGAGACGCGGAAGCCGCCGCCATAGGGGTGGTAGTCCGCCAGCGCGGCGATGCCGCCAAAGCTGCCATCGGCGGTGATCTCCGTGCCGAAATCATCTTTGTCGCCTTCGAACTCGAAATCCGGAAGGCCGGTGAGGACGCCGCGCAAGCGCAGCTTGGGCATCACCTCGTAGGCGGCAGAGCCGTAGAGACCGAAGCTGGAAACGCCGAAGCCGGTGGAGGCGCCTTCGACGCTGTCGGTGAGTGATTGCGCCTGAACCGTCGTGGCGACGAGCAGGAAAGCGGCGGCGAGGGGGAGGCTGGGACGCATGGGGGATCCTTGTTGTCTTGCAGGCGCATCTGCCGAAGACGGCAGGGTGGCCACAACCCAAGGGCGGCCTGCCCCTATCGATCACCAATACATGTGGTCGAGGCGCCGCAGGTCTGGCGACGCGCAGGGATCGGACATGAAAAAGGGGCCCGAAGGCCCCTTTTCCGTCTTGATGCAAGCCGGATCAGTCGGCCTGCGCATCTTCCTTGGCTTCTTCGCCGGTCTCCTGGTTCACGACCTTCATCGACAGGCGCACCTTGCCGCGATCGTCGAAGCCCAGCAGCTTGACCCAGACCTCCTGGCCTTCCTTGAGGACGTCCGAGGGGTGGTTCAGGCGGCGGTTCTCGATCTGGCTGACATGCACGAGGCCGTCACGCTTGCCGAAGAAGTTCACGAAGGCGCCGAAGTCGACGAGCTTCACGACAGTGCCCTTGTAGACCTTGCCTTCTTCGGGCTCGGCCACGATCGAGTAGATCATGTCATAGGCCTTCTGGATCGCCTCACCGTTGGCCGAGGCGATCTTGATCACACCGTCGTCGTTGATGTCGACCTTGGCGCCCGAGACTTCGACGATCTCGCGGATCACCTTGCCGCCCGAGCCGATCACTTCGCGGATCTTGTCGGTCGGGATCTGCATCGTTTCGATGCGCGGCGCGTGGACCGAGAACTCACCAACGCCGGAGAGCGCCTTGTTCATCTCGCCGAGGATATGCAGACGGCCGGCCTTGGCCTGCGCCAGCGCCTTCTTCATGATCTCGGGCGTGATGCCAGCGACCTTGATGTCCATCTGCAGCGAGGTGATGCCGGTCTCGGTGCCCGCGACCTTGAAGTCCATGTCGCCGAGGTGATCCTCGTCGCCGAGGATGTCGGTCAGCACCGCGTAGGAGCCGTCGTCCTCAAGCACGAGGCCCATCGCCACGCCGGCCACGGCCGATTTCAGCGGCACGCCCGCATCCATCATGGCCAGCGAGCCGCCGCAGACCGACGCCATCGAGGACGAGCCGTTCGATTCGGTGATCTCAGAGACGAGGCGGATCGTGTAGGGGAAGTCGGTCGGTGCCGGCAGCACCGCCTGCAGCGCGCGCCAGGCGAGCTTGCCATGGCCGATCTCGCGACGGCCGGGAGAGCCCACGCGGCCCACTTCGCCCACCGAGTAGGGGGGGAAGTTGTAGTGCAGCAGGAAGTTCGATTTGAAGTTGCCGTGCAGCGCGTCGATGAACTGCTCGTCATCGCCGGTGCCGAGCGTGGTCACGACCAGCGCCTGGGTCTCGCCACGGGTGAACAGCGCCGAGCCGTGGGTGCGCGGCAGCAGGCCGGTCTCGGCCACGATGTCGCGAACGGTGTCGAGGTTACGGCCGTCGATGCGCTGGCCCTTCTTGACCACGTCGCCGCGCAGCACGCTCGATTCGAGCTTCTTCAGCGCGGAGCCGAGGTTCGCGTCCTCGAGCTGTTCCTCGGTGAGCTGGGCCTTGATGTCCTCGCGGGCCTGAGCGACGGCGGCCGTGCGCTCCTGCTTGTCGGTGATCGCGAAGGCGGCGCGCATCTTCTCTTCGCCGGCGGCCTTCACGGCGTCGTAGAGCGCCGAGTAGTCCGGGGGGGTGAAGTCGAAGGGCTCCTTGGCGCATTCCTCGGCCAGATCGATGATCAGGTCGATCACCGGCTGGATCTGCTCATGCGCGAAGGTCACGGCGCCGAGCATCTCGTCCTCGGTCAGCTCGTAGGCCTCGGACTCGACCATCATGACCGCGTCCTTGGTGCCGGCGACCACCAGGTCGAGGCGCTGCTCGGGGTTCGAGCGCAGGTTCTGCATGTCGTCGACGGTCGGGTTCAGCACGTATTCGCCATCGACGTAGCCGACGCGGGCACCGGCGATCGGGCCCATGAAGGGGGCGCCGGAGATCGTCAGCGCGGCCGAGGCGGCGATCATCGCGACGACGTCGGGATCGTTGACGAGGTCGTGGCTCAGCACGGTGCACATCACCAGCACTTCGTTCTTGAAGCCCGGCACGAAGAGCGGACGGATCGGCCGGTCGATCAGGCGCGCGGTCAGCGTCTCCTTCTCGGTCGGGCGCGCCTCGCGCTTGAAGAAGCCGCCCGGGATCTTGCCGGCGGCGTAGTATTTTTCCTGGTAGTGGACGGTCAGGGGAAAGAAGTCCTGACCCGGCTTCGGCGCCTTGGCGAAGGTGACGTTGGCCATCACGCTGGTTTCGCCCAGCGTCGCGATGACCGAGCCGTCGGCCTGGCGCGCGACCTTGCCGGTTTCCAGCGTCAGCGTCTCTTCGCCCCACTGGATCGATTTTTTCACGTCGTGAAACATCGTCTTTTCCATTCTGGCCCGACCTTCGGGCCCTTGTGCCCCCCTAATGCGTGAACAGTCCCTGGGGGCGGGTTGCGGAGGGGCCGGATGCCCCTGGCTCTCGTGTTTCCGTGACGCGGGTCGAGCCCGGTCCGCGCCATCCCGGATAGCAAAGGGACCGCGCCGTGGCGCGGTCCCTGAAAACCTTAGCGGCGGATGCCGAGGCGGCCGATCAGGGCCTGGTAACGCTCGACGTCCTTGTTCTTCACGTAGTCGAGAAGCTTGCGGCGGCGGGCGACCAGCTTGAGAAGGCCACGGCGACCGTGGTTGTCCTTCTTGTGGGTCTTGAAGTGCTCGGTCAGGGTCGCGATGCGCGAGGTCAGGATCGCGACCTGCACTTCGGGCGAACCGGTGTCGCCGTCTTTGGTGGCGAAATCGCTGATGACCTTGGCCTTGTCTTCCACGGTGATCGACATCGGGGTCTCCTTTCGGGATGAGAGTGATGGCGCAAGCCGGGATGTCGTCCAGCAGGGCCCATGGAGTACCGTCTCCATATAGGACGACGGATGGGTGCCCATAGGGGAAATCGTCCGAAAAGGAAAGCGGTTTGCTGTGGCGCGGGGACGCGGCGGGACTCAGGCGACGGGATCGGTAAGCAGCAGCACCGCGCCCGGCGCGAGCGCGTCGATCCCGTCGAGCCGCAGCAGCGCCGCGCCGTCGGCGCGCAGCAGCAGCCCCTCAGGCCACGGCTCCAGCGTCAGTTCCGGCGCGGCGCCCTCGGGATGCAGCACCACGATCCGATCCTGGGCGGCGTCGAAATCGGCGAGTACCGCCGGGTCGCCCGCCTCGACGCTGCGCAGCGCGAAGATGTCGCCGCCGGTTCCGCCATGCGCCGTGTCGCCAGCGCCCGCCGCGATGACGTCGTCGCCTGCGCCACCATTGAGGAAATCGCTCGCCCCGACGCCCGAGCCGTCACCGGTGCCGTCGAGCCGATCGTCGCCGGCGCCGCCATGCAGCACGTCGCGTCCTGCGCCGCCATGCAGCATGTCGTCGCCCAGATCGCCGCCCAGCGCGTCGTGACCCGCACCCCCGAACAGCCGGTCATGGCCGGAGCCGGCGCGGATCGCGTCGTCTCCGGCGCCGCCACGAAGCAGGTCGTCGCCGACATGCCCCCACAGCGCGTCATCGCCGATGCCGCCCGCAAGCCTATCCTCGCCGCGCCCGCCATGGATCTCGTCATCGCCAGCGCCGCCATCGGCCCGGTCTGGGCCATCGCGCAGATCGACATGATCGTGTCCCGCGCCGGCCTCGACATGGTCGGCCATCCCCGAGGCGAGGATGTCGCCGTAGATCACGTCGGGGGCTTCGCTGCCCGTGTCGGACAGGCGCTGCGGCAAGGTTGCTGCGGATTCGAGGGCGGAATCGCCGTCCAGCTCGAAGGCTGCTTCGAGCGGTACGGTCCTCGACGGCGCGTCGGGCCCGTCGGTGTCGGACTCATCGGTGTCGGCCTCGGGGCCGCCCTCGGTGATCATGGGCGGCAGCAACGCCGCACCGGTAAGGGCAAGACCGAGCAGTCCGAGCAGGGCGAGCATGGCAATCTCCGCGACGAGGGCGAAGTGCAGGCTCGCATGAGGCGAAGGGCTTATGGCCCGGAACCGTCCGGCAGGGTTAAGGGCGGGGGATCAGCGGTTGGCGCCGGGCTGCCACAGCACGTCGGCGCGGCCCGAATCATTGGCGATCCGCGCCGCGACGAAGAACCAGTCCGAGAGCCGGTTCAGGTAGCGCGCCGCATGCGCGTTCACCGCCTCGGCGCGACCCAGCGCCACCGCCAGCCGCTCGGCCCGGCGCGAGACGGTGCGGCACAGGTGCAGATGCGCGGCCAGCGCCGAGCCGCCCGGCAGCACGAAGCTGCGGAGCGGCTCCAGCGCCTCGTTCATCGCGTCGATCTCGCGCTCCAGCCGCTCGGTCTGGCCGGCGGTCATGCGCAACACCGGGTATTTCGCCTCGGAATCCCGGTCAGGATCCGGCCGGCACAGATCGGCCCCCAGATCGAACAGGTCGTTCTGGATACGGCCCAGCGCGGCGTCCATCTCGTCCTCGGCATGCAGGCGCGCCAGCCCGATCGTGGCATTGGTCTCGTCGACCGTGCCATAGGCCTCGACCCGCAGCGCGTCCTTGTTCACCCGGCTGCCATCGCCCAGCGCGGTGTCGCCCTTGTCGCCGGTACGGGTATAGATGCGGTTCAGCACGACCATCAGTTCACCCCCCGCAGGAACACGTAGAGCAGGATCAGCAGCACCGCGACGAATTGCGCGCCGATGCGCCAACGCATGATCTTGTTGGCGTATTTGCGGTTGAAATCGCCGCCCTTTCCGAAGGTGCCGACGCCGAACATCAGGATGCCGGCGACGATCAGGACGGCGAGAACGACGAGGATGAATAGCGGATCTTCGAACATGGGGCGCCTTTCGCGGTTGCCCTACCATCTAGCGGCCGTGTGGCTCGAGGCAAAGCGGGGCGCGGTGTCGCGGGTTCACCCCCGGGCCACTACCCAGTCGAGCGCCCGGGTCGGCAACAGCCGCCGCAACGTGCCGGAAACATGCGTGGGCGTGGTGACGTAGTAACGCGGTCGCGGCCGTCGCGCCTCCAGCGCATGGGCGAGCTTGTCGGCCACCGCCTCGGGCGGCAATTCGAACCGGTCCGGGCCGCGCTCGGCATAGAGCCGGTGCAGCAGGCCTTCGTATTCCGCCCGCCGGGCCGAACCCTTCCAGTCGATCCAGCGCTCGAAATGCGGAATCGAGTTGGCGCGGATCCGCGAGGTTACGGGGCCCGGCTCGATCAGCGAGATGTGGATGCCGGTCCCGGCCATCTCGAGCCGCAACACGTCGGTCAGACCCTCCAGCGCGAATTTGGTCGCGACATAGGCGCCGCGCCACTTCACCCCTACGAGGCCGAGCACCGAGGAGCAGTTGACGATCCGGCCCGCGCCTTGGGCCCGCATCACCGGGATGACCCGCCGGGTCAGGTCGTGCCAGCCGAACAGGTTGGTCTCGAAGATTTCCGCCAGCGCCTCGCGCGGCAGGTCCTCGACCGCGCCGGGGCAGGCGAAGGCGCCGTTGTTGTAGAGCGCGTCGAGCCGTCCGCCGGTGGCTTCCAGCACCGCGGCCAGCCCTTCCGCCACGCTGTCCGGCTCGGCATAGTCGAGCCGCGGTGCCTCGAAGCCCTCGGCCCGCAGCCGCGCGCAATCGGTCTCGGCCCGGCAGCTGGCAAAGACACGCCAGCCCCGGTCGCGCATGTGGCGCGCGCAGGCAAGACCGATGCCGGAGGAGGAGCCGGTGACGAGGAGGGAGCGGGAGGTGTCCATGCGGGTCTCATGGCGGGGCAGGGGGCAGGGTGCAACGAAAAAGGCGCCCCTTGGGGGCGCCTCTTCGGGCAGATTGGTTTCGGGCTCAGCCTTCGACGGGGGCGAGCAGCCGTTCGGACATCCAGCCGGTCTCGCCAGTCGAGGTGATCTCGATCCTGGCCCAGCCACCGGCGCTTTCGATCAGCCGGGCTTCGGTGCCGCGGGGCAGGGTGTCGAGCACGGCGTGGCTGGTGCCGGGGCCTTGGCGCATGTTGACCCAATCGCCGCTGATCTGGCGCAGTTGGATATCCGACATGGTTTCGGCAACGGCCGGCGTGGCGACGGTCTCGACCGGCTCGGCCTTGGCCGGCTTCGGCATGAAGGAGGCCGAGATCAACTCGAC
The DNA here is from genome assembly GCF_900172345.1 of Limimaricola soesokkakensis. Classification (GTDB taxonomy): domain Bacteria; phylum Pseudomonadota; class Alphaproteobacteria; order Rhodobacterales; family Rhodobacteraceae; genus Limimaricola; species Limimaricola soesokkakensis. Next base: position 92,297 of record NZ_FWFY01000002.1, on the reverse strand, counting down.
ATTCTCGGGAAATTCGCGCATCGCGGTGACCGGAATACCCGACTCGCCGCGCTCGACGTCGTGACGGGCGATCATCTCGGGGGACGGGGTGCTGGCCTGCACCGCGCCGATCATCGTCTGCGGCCGGAAATCGGCGCCGCCGGACATTTCGTAATAGCCCACGCCGAGCAGGAGAAAAGTGGCACCGATGCCGAAAACATGTTTCATGAAAACCTCTTGTTCTGCTCAACACCCCGCCGGTTTGGTCACTCTCATGTGACGCTCTCCGCGGCGCAGGATCTCGCTGATCCGTTACCTGCCCAACCGCGACTTTACGCCGATGGTTCCCGTCGATAGGAAGCTTTTCATGCCAGACCCCCTTGACGACGCCCTCCCGGCCCTGCCGGAGCAGGACCTGACCGAGCCGCTGCGCCGTGCCATAGGCGAGCGTTATCTGAGCTATGCGCTCTCCACGATCATGAACCGGGCGCTGCCCGACGCGCGCGACGGTCTCAAGCCGGTGCATCGGCGTATCCTTTATGCCATGCGCGAGCTGAAGCTCTCCTCGACCGGCGGCTTCCGCAAATCCGCGAAGATCTCGGGCGACGTGATGGGCAACTATCACCCGCATGGCGACGCCGCGATCTACGACGCGATGGCCCGCCTCGCGCAGGATTTCGCCGTGCGCTACCCGCTCGTGGACGGGCAGGGCAACTTCGGCAACATCGACGGCGACAACCCGGCCGCCGCGCGCTACACCGAGGCCCGCCTCACGGCGGCAGCCGAGGCGCTGATGGAAGGGCTGACCGAGAACGCGGTCGATTTCCGCCCGAACTACGACGGGACCCTCGAAGAGCCCGTGGTGATGCCCGCGGCCTTCCCGAACCTGCTGGCCAACGGCTCGTCCGGAATCGCGGTCGGCATGGCGACCAATATCCCGCCGCATAACCTGCACGAGCTGATCGAGGCTTGCCTCTACATGATCAAGACGCCGGGCGTCTCTGACGAGAAGCTCGTCGATCTGGTGCCCGGCCCCGATTTCCCGACCGGCGGCGTGCTGGTCGAGCCGCGCGAGAACATTCTCACGGCCTACCGCACAGGGCGCGGCTCTTTCCGGCTGCGCGCGCGTTGGGAGGTCGAGGAGCTGGGCCGCGGCCAGTGGCAGGTGGTGGTTACCGAGATTCCCTACCAGGTGCAGAAATCGAAGCTGATCGAGCGCCTCGCCGAGCTGATCCAGACCCGCAAGATCCCCCTTCTGGCGGATGTGCGCGACGAGAGCGCCGAGGATGTGCGCATCGTGCTGGAGCCGCGCGCCAAGACGGTCGAGCCCGAGATGATGATGGGGATGCTGTTCAAGAACAGCGACCTAGAGATCCGCTTCGGTCTCAACATGAACGTGCTGATCGACGGGCTGACGCCCAAGGTCTGCTCGCTGAAGGAGGTGCTGCGTGCCTTCCTCGATCACCGGCGCGAGGTGCTGCAGCGGCGCTCGCAGCACCGACTGGAAAAGATCGACCACCGGCTCGAGGTGCTCGAGGGCTTCATCACCGCCTTCCTCAACCTCGACCGGGTGATCGACATCATCCGCTACGACGATCAGCCCAAACAGGCGCTGATGGCCGAGGACTGGGACCGCGACCACGTCCGCGCCGTCTCCGAGCGCGACTACCGCTCGCCGTTGACCGAAGCGTTGGGTGGCGGTGGCCTCACCGAGGTGCAGGCCGAGGCGATCCTCAACATGCGGCTCAGGAGCCTGCGCCGGCTGGAGGAGCTGGAGCTTCTCAAGGAGCAGGACGCGCTGATGCAGGAGCGGGCCGGGCTCGAGGACCTGCTCGCCTCCGAGGACAAGCAGTGGAAGTCGATCGCGGATCAGTTGCGCGAGACCCGCAAGCTGATGGGCCATGCCTCGCCCGGCGGACAGCGGCGCACCGGCTTCGCCGAGGGCACCGAGATCCCAGACGTGCCGATCGAGGCGATGATCGAGCGCGAGCCGATCACCATCGTCTGCTCCGAGATGGGCTGGATCCGCGCGATGAAGGGCCATATCGCGCTCGACAGCGAGCTGAAGTTCAAGGATGGCGACAAGGGCCGCTTCGTGCTGCATGCCGAGACCACCGACCGGCTCTTGGTGTTCGGCTCGAACGGGCGGTTCTACACCGTCTCGGCCAGCAGCCTGCCCGGCGGGCGCGGCATGGGCGAGCCGCTGCGCCTGATGGTGGATCTGCCGAACGAGGCGCAGATCGTGGCGCTGCATCTCTACCGTCCGGAGCGGCGACTTCTGGTCGCCTCCTCGGCCGGTGACGGCTTCATCGTCAACGAGGACGAGGTGCTGGCGCAGACCCGCGCGGGCAAGCAGGTGCTGAACGTCAAGGACGAGGTGGTGGCGAAGATCTGCAAGCCCGTGACCGGCGACGCGGTGGCGGTGGTGGGCGACAACCGCAAGGTGCTGGTGTTCCCGCTCGACGAGCTGCCCGAGATGACCCGGGGCAAGGGCGTGCGGCTGCAGAAGTACAAGGATGGCGGGCTGTCGGACGCCACTACCTTCGTGCTGGAGGCGGGGCTGTCCTGGAAGGACCCGGCGGGCCGGACCCGGACCGAGAGCGACCTTGCCGACTGGACCGCCAAGCGCGCCACCGCCGGGCGCATGGCGCCGCGCGGCTTCCCGCGCGACAACCGCTTCAACTGATCTCGTTTCGTCGAGGGAAGAGGCGCGCGGTGCAAGCCGCGCGCCTCTTGGCGCTTGATTTCCCTCTCCGATGCAAATACATCGCCCGCGATGTCGAACCGGGCCAGGGAGGCCCCCGAACACGCGAGGCGCCAGCGCAGATGGCCAAGGCAAAATTCGAACGCACCAAACCGCACGTGAACATCGGGACCATCGGTCACGTGGACCACGGCAAGACGACGCTGACGGCGGCGATCACCAAGTATTTCGGTGACTTCCGCGCCTACGACCAGATCGACGGCGCGCCGGAAGAGAAGGCCCGCGGGATCACCATCTCGACCGCCCACGTCGAGTACGAGACCGAGTCGCGGCACTACGCCCACGTCGACTGCCCCGGCCACGCCGACTACGTGAAGAACATGATCACCGGTGCGGCGCAGATGGACGGCGCGATCCTGGTGGTGAACGCTGCCGACGGCCCGATGCCGCAGACCCGCGAGCACATCCTGCTCGGCCGCCAGGTGGGCATCCCCTACATGGTCGTCTACATGAACAAGGTCGACCAGGTGGATGACGAGGAGCTCCTGGAGCTCGTCGAGATGGAAATCCGCGAGCTGCTGTCGTCCTACGACTACCCGGGTGACGACATTCCGATCATCAAGGGCTCGGCGCTCGCCGCCATGGAAGGCCGCGACGAGGCGATCGGCGAGAACTCGATCCGCGAGCTGCTGAAGGCCGTCGACGAGTACATCCCGACCCCGGCCCGCGCCGTCGACCTGCCGTTCCTGATGCCGATCGAGGACGTGTTCTCGATCTCCGGCCGCGGCACCGTGGTGACCGGCCGCGTCGAGCGTGGCGTGATCAATGTCGGCGACGAGATCGAGATCGTCGGCATCCGCGACACCAAGAAGTCGACCTGCACCGGCGTCGAGATGTTCCGCAAGCTGCTCGACCGCGGCGAGGCGGGCGACAACGTCGGCGTGCTGCTGCGCGGCATCGACCGTGAAGGCGTCGAGCGTGGCCAGGTGCTGTGCAAGCCCAAGTCGGTCGCACCGCACACCAAGTTCGAGGCCGAGGCCTACATCCTCACCAAGGAAGAGGGTGGCCGCCACACGCCGTTCTTCGCGAACTACCGCCCGCAGTTCTACTTCCGGACCACCGACGTCACCGGCACCGTCGTCCTCCCCGAGGGCACCGAGATGGTGATGCCGGGCGACAACCTGAAGTTCAACGTCGAGCTGATCGCACCGATCGCCATGGAAGACGGCCTGCGCTTCGCCATCCGCGAAGGCGGCCGCACCGTCGGCGCCGGCGTCGTCTCGAAAATCATCGAGTGATCCCGGTCTCCGGGCGGTATCGCCGCCCGGACCCGTCACGATCGAAGGGCCGCCCCGAGGGGCGGCCCTTTTCGCATTCGAGGGATGGGGCTCAGTCGCCCGGGGGCAGGCCCAGCATCGCGTCGGCCTCGGCCGTGGTCGCGTCGAGCGCCGCCTTCATCGCGGCCCGCGCCGCCTCGCGCGCCGCTTCGTCCGCCTTGCGCGGCATCTGCCGGTCCCAGGGCCGGAACACCACCGCGCCGCGGCCGCCCGGGCGCGGCAGCAGCAGCCGGTCCCAGCTATTCGCCCGGCTCTGCCTCTCGGTGGAGTAGGCGTAGAAGAACACCGGTCGCCCGGTGATCCGGGCCCAGTCGAGCGGCGGATCGTTGATCTCGCCAGCGGGGCCCAGCGGGCCGTCGGCGGTGATGCCGATGCTGGCGCCGGCGCGCAGCCGTTCCATCACCATGCGCGACATCGCGAGATTCGAAAGCCGTCGCGACATCGCCACCGGCGTCAGCCCGCGCCTGCGATGCGTGTCGCCGGCGATTCGCGCGATCGGCGAGGTGTCGTGCAGGGTCGAGAGATCGCCGGCCTCGCGCGGCCAGTGGAACGGCCCCAGCATCAGCCGCGAATGGCGCAGCACCAGCAGCACCGGACCTTCGGCCAGTGCCGCGCGCAACCCGTCCTCGCCGCGTAGTTCCCACGACGTGTTGCGCTGGCAATGCGCGAGCCACGCATGGGCGATTCCCCCCATTCCGCGGGTCACGGCGGCGCTCTTGGCCAGTCTCTTGCCGATCGACATGGGGTTCCTCCGGGCTGCGCCGCGCATCTTGCAAGGCCCCGCCGCGAGGGCAAGGGCGGGGGAGGGGGCTTTGGCGTCCGAATGAGTTCCGGGGGCCTTGATCCCGGCGCGAATTGCGACTACTCGGGGGGCGGTCCTAGGGGTATAGCTCAGTTGGTAGAGCATCGGTCTCCAAAACCGAGGGTCGTGGGTTCGAGTCCCCCTGCCCCTGCCAGGACCACTGCGGCGCGCCCGCTTGCAGATCGCGCGGCGTCCCCGTATGTCCCGCATCGATCCCCGGAAAGGTGTAGATGATGGCCAGAACCAACCCCGTCCAGTTCGCGCAGCAGACCCGCGCCGAGATCGCCAAGGTGGTCTGGCCGACCCGCCGCGAAGTGCTGCTGACCACGGTGATGATCTTCATCCTCGCCGCCGTCGCCGCGCTGTTCTTCAGCCTCGTGGATCTGGGCATCCGCTCCGGTCTCCAGGCAGTGCTGGAAGGGCTGGCCGGCTGATCCCGCCCATCGGGCATCGGGCCGTGGGGCTTGATCTGCGCCGCGCCGGGCGCTACTGACCGGCGGACTTGGGAAACGGCGCGCGAGTGCGCGCCGCTTTGCCGTTTGAGAGGCCCCGATCGGGGGCCGGGAATTGCAACGAGGCTCCGGCGTTTCGCCGGCTGCGACGGAAGGTGTCGGGCAACATGGCGAAACGCTGGTATTCGGTTTCCGTGCTCTCGAACTTCGAGAAGAAGATCGCCGAGCAGATCAGGACCAAGGTCGCCGAGCAAGGGCTCGAGGACGTGATCGACGAGGTGCTCGTCCCCACCGAGGAGGTGATCGAGGTCCGTCGCGGCAAGAAGGTCTCGACCGAGCGCCGCTTCATGCCCGGCTACGTGCTGGTGCACATGGAGATGTCCGACAAGGGCTATCACCTTGTCACCTCGATCAACCGGGTCACCGGCTTCCTTGGGCCGCAGGGTCGGCCGATGCCGATGCGCGACGCCGAGGTCGAGGCGATCTTGGGTCGGGTGCAGGAGGGCGAGGAGAGCCCGCGCACCCTGATCCGCTTCGAGGTCGGCGAGAAGGTGAAGGTCAAGGACGGCCCGTTCGAGGATTTCGACGGTCTGGTCGAGGAGGTCGACGAGGACAACCAGCGCCTCAAGGTCACGGTCTCGATCTTCGGCCGCGCCACCCCGGTCGAGCTGGAGTTCACTCAGGTGGCCAAGCAGGGCTGAGCGCGCCCCGGCCGCCACGCGTTTTGTTTTCCGAAAGGGGCCCCGTGGGCCCCTTTCTTCGCTTCCGGGGTAGGGCGGTATTGCTAGCGGCCGAGCGATCGGGTCGCGAAGGACGTCCCGCTGTTCACTTCGAAAGAGTGGGCTTCTCGGGGTGGCCCGCGCGATCGGGTCTAGGCTCGCCCGTTCTATCGCGGAGGGTGATCGACGGGGATCAGGCATGGGGTTGACGCCCGGCCGTTGCCGGGCTATGCGGCGACCTTCCCCGGGGACGGTTTCGGCCGATCTCCGGCCGCGATTCGCGCCAAGCGCGCCTCGCGGATGTGGGAGGCGAGCCGGGCGCGCCCGGTCGAGCCGCACCACGCCAACCATAGCCGTCCGGACGCGTCCGGAGGGTGTTGTGACAAGGAGAGGCCCGATGGCCAAGAAAGTGATGGGGCAGCTGAAGCTCCAGGTGAAGGCAGGCGAAGCCAACCCGTCCCCGCCGGTGGGCCCGGCGCTGGGTCAGCGCGGCATCAACATCATGGAATTCTGCAAGGCCTTCAACGCGAAGACCGCGGATATGGAAAAGGGTTCGCCCTGCCCGACCGTGATCACCTACTACCAGGACAAGTCCTTCACGATGGAGATCAAGTCGCCGCCGGCGTCGTTCTTCCTCAAGAAGGCGGCCGGTCTCAAGCCCGTCGGCAAGCGCAACCGCCCCAAGGGCGCCGTGCAGCCCGGCAAGGAGACCGCCGGCACCGTGACCCTCGCCCAGGTGCGCGAGATCGCGGAAGCGAAGATGAAGGACCTGAACGCGACCTCGATCGAGGGTGCGATGCAGACCGTCCTTGGCTCTGCCAAGTCGATGGGTATCGAGGTGAAAGGCTAAGATCATGGCAAAACTCGGTAAACGCACCCGCGCCGCCCGCGAGGCCTTCGCCGGCAAGGAGAACGTCCAGCTCTCCGAAGCCGTTTCGCTGATCAAGTCCAACGCCAGCGCGAAATTCGACGAGACCGTCGAGATCGCGATGAACCTGGGCGTTGACCCGCGCCACGCCGACCAGATGGTCCGCGGCTCGGTCACCCTGCCCAACGGCACCGGCAAGACCGTGCGCGTCGCTGTCTTCGCCCGTGGCGAGAAGGCGGAAGAGGCCAAGAAGGCCGGGGCTGACATCGTCGGCGCCGAGGACCTGATGGAGACCGTGCAGTCCGGCAAGATCGAGTTCGATCGTTGCATTGCGACGCCGGACATGATGCCGATCGTCGGTCGCCTCGGTAAGATCCTCGGTCCGCGCAACCTGATGCCGAACCCGAAGATCGGCACCGTCACCATGGACGTCGCCGATGCGGTCAACGCCGCCAAGGGTGGCCAGGTGCAGTTCCGCGTCGAGAAGGCGGGCGTGATCCATGCCGGCATCGGCAAGGCCTCGTTCGAAGCCTCGAAGCTCGAAGAGAACATCCGCGCCTTCGTCGAGGCGGTGAGCCGTGCCAAGCCGGCCGGCGCCAAGGGCACCTACCTCAAGAAGGTGGCGCTCTCCTCGACCATGGGCCCGGGCGTCAGCGTCGACCTGGCCTCGGCCACCGGCGCGGCCTGATAGAGATTTCACCCCTGCCGCGGCGGGGATGAATGGCGGGGCGTTCGCGCCCCGTCCTGTCCGAGACGGAGGGCAGGGGGAGACCCCGCTAAGGCCTTCCCGAGATGGGAAACGAGAGTTGGATTTCCGTTCGGAAGCGCACTGCTTTCCTTCGGGCGATCGCGGCCTCGGGACCCTGAAGCGGACCCGAACGGCCCCCGGACGATCAGGGGGTCAGACAGAGCCGGGGGGAAACCCCCAAACTTGGAGTAAACCGTGGATAGAGCCCAGAAAGAGAAAGTGGTCGAGGAACTCGGCCAGATCTTTGAAAGCTCTGGCGTCGTAGTGGTTGCCCACTACGAAGGCATGACGGTTGCCCAGATGCAGGACCTGCGCGCGAAAATGCGTGAAGCGGGCGGGTCCGTGCGTGTTGCCAAGAACAAGCTCGCCAAGATCGCCCTTGAGGGAAGGCCCTGCGCAAGCATCGCCGATTACCTCACGGGCATGACCGTGCTCTCCTACTCCGAAGACCCCGTGGCAGCTGCCAAGGTGGTCGACGCCTATGCGAAGACCAACGACAAGCTGGTCATCCTCGGCGGCGCGATGGGAGACTCGGCTCTGGACGTCGCCGGTGTGAAAGCCGTGGCCCAGATGCCGTCGCGTGAGGAGCTCATCGCTTCGATCGTCGGCTGCATCGGTGCCCCGGCATCGAACATCGCCGGTGCCATTGGCGCGCCCGCAAGCAACATCGCAAGCATTCTCTCGACCATCGAAGAGAAGGCTGCCTAAGGCAACCCGACACCTCGGGGGCTTGAAAGCCCTCGCGTTGGAACACAATTGAACGAACGGAAAAGTAAAATGGCTGATCTGAAGAAACTCGCCGAAGAGATCGTTGGTCTGACCCTTCTCGAGGCGCAGGAACTGAAAACCATCCTCAAGGACGAGTATGGCATCGAGCCCGCCGCCGGCGGCGCCGTGATGATGGCTGGCCCGGCCGGTGGCGACGCTGGCGCCGCTGCCGAGGAGAAGACCGAGTTCGACGTCGTCCTGAAGGACGCCGGCGCTCAGAAGATCAACGTGATCAAGGAAGTCCGCGGCATCACCGGCCTCGGCCTGAAAGAAGCCAAGGACCTCGTCGAGGCCGGCGGCAAGGTCAAGGAAGGCGCGCCGAAGGCGGAAGCCGAAGAGATCAAGGCGAAGCTGGAAGCTGCTGGCGCCAAGGTCGAGCTGGCCTGATCCCGGGCGGGCGCGCGCCAAGCGCGCCACGCCTCAAGAATTGGCTGGATCCGCGGATTTCGCGGGTCCAGCCGAACCCGTCTTGGAAGGGGGTCGCGCGCGACCCTCGTCTCGGGCAGGTTCCATGGTCGGGAGGTCATCGGTGGGACGGTGATCGCGAATGGACCGGAACTCCCCTCTCGCAAGGATGACGCGGCCTTCCCCGCCGGTCGCGCCGATCCGCAGAGACCTGAAAGGTGACGACACCCATGGCTCAGTCCTTCCTCGGCCAGAAGCGTTTGCGCAAGTATTACGGCAAGATCCGCGAAGTGCTGGAGATGCCGAACCTCATCGAGGTGCAGAAATCCTCCTACGACCTGTTCCTGAAATCGGGTGACCAGCCGCAGCCGACCGACGGCGAAGGCATCAAGGGCGTGTTCCAGTCGGTCTTTCCGATCAAGGACTTCAACGAGACCGCCACGCTCGAATTCGTGAAATACGAGCTGGAAAAGCCGAAATACGACGTCGAGGAGTGCCAGGCCCGCGACATGACCTACAGCGCGCCGCTCAAGGTGACGCTGCGGCTGATCGTGTTCGATGTCGACGAGGACACCGGCGCCAAGTCCGTCAAGGACATCAAGGAGCAGGACGTCTTCATGGGCGACATGCCCCTGATGACCCAGAACGGCACCTTCATCGTCAACGGGACCGAGCGGGTGATCGTGTCCCAGATGCACCGTAGCCCCGGCGTGTTCTTCGATCACGACAAGGGCAAGACGCATTCCTCGGGCAAGCTGCTCTTCGCCTGCCGGATCATCCCTTATCGCGGCTCCTGGCTCGACTTCGAATTCGATGCCAAGGACCTCGTCTTCGCGCGCATCGACCGGCGCCGCAAGCTGCCCGTGACCACGCTGCTCTACGCGCTGGGTCTCGACCAAGAAGGCATCATGGATGCCTATTACAACACGGTCGAATACAGCTTCGACAAGAAGGCCCGCTCCTGGGTCACCAAGTTCTTCCCCGAGCGCGTGCGCGGTACCCGCCCGGCCTATGACCTCGTGGATGCCGCCACCGGCGAGGTGATCGCCAAGGCTGGCGACAAGGTCACCCCGCGCGCCGTCAAGAAGCTGATCGACGAGGGCAAGGTCACCGACCTGCTCGTGCCGTTCAACAACATCGTCGGCAAGTTCGTCGCCCGAGACATCATCGACGAGGACACCGGTGCGATCTATGTCGAGGCCGGCGACGAGCTGACCATCGAGACCGACAAGGATGGCGAAATCACGGGCGGTACGCTCAAGGACCTGATGGATGCGGGCATCACCGACATCCCGGTTCTCGACATCGACAACGTCAATGTCGGCCCCTACATCCGCAACACCGTCGCCGCCGACAACAAGGCCTGGAACCGCGAAACGGCGCTGATGGAGATCTACAAGGTCATGCGCCCCGGCGAGCCGCCGACCGTCGACGCCGCCTCGGCGCTGTTCGACACGCTGTTCTTCGACGCCGAGCGCTACGATCTCTCGGCCGTGGGCCGCGTGAAGATGAACATGCGCCTGAACCTCGACGCCGAGGACAGCCAGCGCACGCTCCGCAAGGAAGACATCGTTGCCTGCATCAAGGCGCTGGTCGAGCTGCGTGACGGCAAGGGCGAGATCGACGACATCGACCACCTCGGCAACCGCCGGGTGCGCTCGGTCGGCGAGCTGATGGAGAACCAGTACCGCGTCGGCCTGCTCCGCATGGAGCGCGCGATCAAGGAGCGCATGTCCTCGGTCGAGATCGACACGGTGATGCCGCAGGACCTGATCAACGCTAAGCCCGCCGCCGCCGCGGTGCGCGAGTTCTTCGGCTCCTCGCAGCTGTCGCAGTTCATGGACCAGACCAACCCGCTGTCGGAAGTGACGCACAAGCGTCGTCTCTCGGCGCTCGGGCCGGGCGGTCTGACCCGCGAGCGCGCCGGCTTCGAGGTGCGCGACGTGCACCCGACGCATTATGGCCGGATGTGCCCGATCGAAACGCCGGAAGGCCCGAACATCGGCCTGATCAACTCGCTCGCCACCTTCGCGCGGGTGAACAAGTACGGCTTTATCGAGACCCCCTACCGCAAGGTGGTGGACGGGCAGGTGACCGACGAGGTGAACTACCTCTCGGCGACCGAGGAGATGCGCCACACCGTCGCCCAGGCCAACGCCTCGCTCGACGAGAACGGCAAGTTCGTCAACGAGCTGGTGAACACCCGTCAGTCGGGCGACTACATGCTTGCGCCCTCCGAGAGCGTCGACCTGATCGACGTCAGCCCGAAGCAGCTCGTCTCGGTCGCGGCCTCGCTGATCCCGTTCCTCGAGAACGACGACGCGAACCGCGCGCTGATGGGCTCGAACATGCAGCGTCAGGCCGTGCCGCTGCTGCAAGCCGAGGCCCCGCTGGTCGGGACCGGCATCGAGGAGGTCGTGGCCCGCGACTCGGGCGCCGCGATCATGGCGCGCCGCGGCGGCATCATCGACCAGGTCGACGCGACCCGGATCGTGATCCGCGCCACCGAGGATCTCGAGCTCGGCGATGCCGGGGTCGACATCTACCGGATGCGCAAGTTCCAGCGCTCGAACCAGAACACCTGCATCAACCAGCGTCCGCTGGTGAAGGTGGGTGACCGGGTCGGCAAGGGCGAGGTGATCGCCGACGGTCCCTCGACCGACATGGGCGAGCTGGCGCTCGGCAAGAACGTGGTCGTCGCGTTCATGCCGTGGAACGGCTACAACTACGAGGACTCGATCCTGATTTCCGAGCGCATCGTGCGCGACGACGTCTTCACCTCGATCCACATCGAGGAATTCGAGGTCGCGGCCCGCGACACCAAGCTCGGGCCGGAAGAGATCACCCGCGACATCCCCAATGTCGGCGAGGAGGCCCTGCGCAACCTCGACGAGGCGGGCATCGTCTATATCGGTGCCGAAGTGGGACCGGGCGACATCCTCGTGGGCAAGATCACCCCGAAGGGTGAATCGCCGATGACGCCGGAGGAGAAGCTGCTTCGCGCCATCTTCGGCGAGAAGGCCTCCGACGTGCGCGACACCTCGCTGCGTCTGCCGCCGGGCGATTTCGGCACCATCGTCGAGGTCCGGGTGTTCAACCGCCACGGCGTCGACAAGGACGAGCGGGCGCTGCAGATCGAGCGCGAGGAAGTCGACCGTCTGGCGCGTGACCGCGACGACGAGCTGGCGATCCTCGACCGCAACATCTACGCGCGTCTCAAGGACCTGATCCTCGGCAAGACCGCGGTGAAGGGTCCGCGCGGCGTCAAGGCCGGCTCGACCATCGACGAGGAACTGCTGGGCACGCTGTCGCGCGGCCAGTGGTGGCAGCTTGCCCTCGAGGACGAGGACGATGCCAAGATCGTCGAGGCGCTCAACGAGCAGTACGAGATCCAGAAGCGCACGCTCGACGCGCGGTTCGAGGACAAGGTCGAGAAGGTGCGTCGTGGCGACGACCTGCCGCCGGGCGTGATGAAGATGGTCAAGGTCTTCGTCGCGGTGAAGCGCAAGCTGCAGCCGGGCGACAAGATGGCCGGCCGTCACGGCAACAAGGGCGTCATCTCCCGCGTCGTGCCGATGGAGGACATGCCGTTCCTCGCCGACGGCACGCCGGTCGACTTCTGCCTCAACCCGCTGGGCGTGCCGTCGCGCATGAACGTCGGTCAGATCCTCGAGACCCATATGGGCTGGGCCGCGCGCGGCCTCGGCATCCAGGTCGACGAGGCGCTGCAGGAGTATCGCCGCTCGGGTGATCTCACCCCGGTGCGCGAGGCGCTGCGCATCGCTTATGGCGACGATGTCTACGAAGAGGGCATCGCCGGCATGGACGAGGAGCGCGTCGCCGAGATCGCGACCAACGTGCATCGCGGCGTTCCGATCGCCACCCCGGTCTTCGACGGCGCCAAGGAGCCCGACGTCAACGACGCGCTCAAGCGCGCCGGCTTCGACACTTCGGGCCAGTCGGACCTGTTCGACGGCCGCACCGGCGAGAAGTTCTCGCGCAAGGTGACGGTGGGCGTGAAGTACCTGCTCAAGCTGCACCACCTCGTGGATGACAAGATCCACGCGCGTTCGACCGGGCCGTACAGCCTCGTCACCCAGCAGCCGCTGGGCGGCAAGGCGCAGTTCGGTGGCCAGCGCTTCGGCGAGATGGAGGTCTGGGCGCTGGAAGCCTACGGCGCCGCTTACACGCTGCAGGAAATGCTGACCGTGAAGTCGGACGACGTGGCGGGCCGGACCAAGGTCTATGAGAGCATCGTCAAGGGCGAGGACAACTTCGAGGCCGGCGTGCCGGAATCGTTCAACGTTCTCGTGAAGGAAGTCCGGGGCCTCGGCCTCAACATGGAACTCCTGGACGCGGAGGACGAGTAACGGCGTCCCGCCGCGCGCCCCCGATGGGGGTGCGCGGCACGCCGTCGCCCTCTGCCTAGATTCAAGGATTTGAAATGAACCAGGAACTCACCAACAACCCGTTCAACCCGCTGACCCCGGCCAAGACCTTCGACGAGATCAAGGTATCGCTGGCGTCGCCGGAACGGATTCTCAGCTGGTCCTTCGGCGAGATCAAGAAGCCCGAGACGATCAACTACCGGACCTTCAAGCCCGAGCGCGACGGCCTGTTCTGTGCCCGCATCTTCGGGCCGATCAAGGACTACGAATGCCTGTGCGGCAAGTACAAGCGCATGAAGTATCGCGGCGTCGTCTGCGAGAAATGCGGCGTCGAGGTGACGCTGCAGAAGGTCCGTCGCGAGCGCATGGGCCATATCGAGCTGGCCGCGCCCGTCGCCCATATCTGGTTCCTGAAGTCGCTCCCGAGCCGGATTGGCCTCATGCTGGACATGACGCTTCGTGATCTCGAGCGGATCCTCTACTTCGAGAACTACGTCGTCATCGAGCCGGGTCTCACCGATCTGACCTATGGCCAGCTGATGACCGAGGAGCAGTTCCTCGACGCGCAGGACCAGTACGGCGCGGACGCGTTCTCGGCCAATATCGGCGCCGAGGCGATCCGCGAGATGCTGGCCCAGATCGACCTCGAGGGCGAGGCCGAGCAGCTGCGCGCCGACCTCAAGGAGGCGACCGGCGAGCTGAAGCCCAAGAAGATCATCAAGCGTCTGAAGATCGTCGAGAGCTTCATCGAAAGCGGCAACCGTCCCGAGTGGATGGTGCTGACCGTGATCCCGGTGATCCCGCCCGAGCTGCGCCCGCTGGTGCCGCTCGATGGCGGCCGCTTCGCGACCTCGGACCTCAACGACCTGTATCGCCGGGTGATCAACCGCAACAACCGCCTCAAGCGGCTCATCGAGCTGCGCGCGCCCGACATCATCGTGCGCAACGAGAAGCGGATGCTGCAGGAATCCGTGGACGCGCTGTTCGACAACGGTCGCCGCGGCCGCGTCATCACCGGTGCCAACAAGCGTCCGCTGAAGTCGCTGTCGGACATGCTCAAGGGCAAGCAGGGCCGCTTCCGCCAGAACCTTCTGGGCAAGCGGGTCGACTTCTCGGGCCGCTCGGTCATCGTGACCGGCCCCGAACTGAAGCTGCACCAGTGCGGTCTTCCCAAGAAGATGGCGCTCGAGCTGTTCAAGCCCTTCATCTACTCGCGGCTGGAGGCCAAGGGTCTCTCCTCGACCGTGAAGCAGGCGAAGAAGTTGGTGGAGAAGGAGCGTCCCGAGGTCTGGGACATCCTCGACGAGGTGATCCGCGAGCATCCCGTGATGCTCAACCGCGCGCCCACCCTGCACCGTCTCGGCATTCAGGCCTTCGAGCCGCAGCTGATCGAGGGCAAGGCGATCCAGCTTCACCCGCTGGTCTGCTCGGCCTTCAACGCCGACTTCGACGGCGACCAGATGGCTGTTCACGTGCCGCTGTCGCTCGAGGCGCAACTCGAAGCGCGCGTCCTGATGATGTCGACGAACAACGTTCTGTCGCCCGCCAACGGCGCGCCGATCATCGTGCCGTCGCAGGACATGGTTCTCGGCCTCTACTACACGACCATCATGCGCGAAGGCATGAAGGGCGAGGGCATGTCGTTCAACTCGATCGACGAGGTCGAGCACGCGCTGAACGCCGGTGAAGTGCACATGCACGCCAAGATCACTGCGCGGATCAAGCAGATCGACGAGGAGGGCAACGAGGTCGTCAAGCGGTTCGAGACCACCCCGGGCCGTCTGCGGCTCGGCGGTCTGCTGCCGCTCAACGCCAAGGCGCCGTTCGAGCTGCTGAACCGTCTGCTGCGCAAGAAGGAAGTCCAGCAGGTCATCGACACCGTCTACCGCTACTGCGGCCAGAAGGAGTCGGTCATCTTCTGCGACCAGATCATGTCCGCGGGCTTCAAGGAGGCCTTCAAGGCAGGCATCTCCTTTGGCAAGGACGACATGGTCATCCCCGACGCGAAGTGGACGCTGGTCGACGAGACCCGCGACCAGGTCAAGGACTTCGAGCAGCAGTACATGGACGGCCTGATCACTCAGGGCGAAAAGTACAACAAGGTCGTGGACGCCTGGTCGAAGTGCAACGACAAGGTCACCGAAGCGATGATGACCACCATCTCGGCCAACAAGAAGGACGAGAACGGTGCCGAGGCCGAGCCCAACTCGGTCTACATGATGGCCCACTCCGGTGCGCGTGGCTCGGTCACCCAGATGAAGCAGCTGGGCGGCATGCGCGGCCTGATGGCCAAGCCGTCGGGCGAGATCATCGAGACGCCGATCATCTCGAACTTCAAGGAAGGCCTGACCGTGCTCGAGTACTTCAACTCGACCCACGGTGCGCGGAAAGGTCTGTCGGACACCGCGCTCAAGACCGCGAACTCGGGCTACCTGACGCGTCGTCTCGTCGACGTGGCGCAGGACTGCATCGTGCGCGAGCACGACTGCGGCACCGACCGGGCGATCACCGCTGAAGCGGCGGTCAATGACGGCGAGGTGGTCTCGCCGCTCTCCGAGCGCGTTCTGGGCCGGGTCTCGGCCGACGACGTGCTGCGTCCGGGCACCGACGAGGTGCTGGTGGCGGCGGGTGAGCTCATCGACGAGCGTCGCGCCGACATTATCGAGCAGGCCGCGGTGCAGAAGATGCGCATCCGCAGCCCGCTTACCTGTGAGGCCGAGGACGGCGTCTGCGCCATGTGCTACGGGCGCGACCTTGCGCGCGGCACCATGGTGAACCAGGGCGAGGCCGTCGGTATCATCGCGGCGCAGTCGATCGGTGAGCCGGGTACCCAGCTGACGATGCGGACGTTCCACATCGGCGGCGTGGCACAGGGTGGCCAGCAGTCCTTCCTCGAGGCGAGCCAGTCGGGCAAGGTGGAGTTCCGCAACGCCAACCTCCTCGAGAACGCCGCAGGCGAGCAGATCGTCATGGGCCGCAACATGGTCATCGCGATCATGGGCGAGGATGGCGAGGAGCGCGCCAGCCACAAGATCGGCTACGGCACCAAGGTCTTCCTCAAGGAAGGCGCCGAGGTGAAGCGCGGCGAGAAGATGTTCGAGTGGGACCCCTACACCCTGCCGATCATCGCCGAGAAGGCCGGTACCGTGCGCTTCGTCGACCTGGTGAACGGCATCGCCGTGCGCGAGGACACCGACGACGCGACCGGCATGACCCAGCGGATCGTCACGGACTGGCGTTCGGTGCCCAAGGGCAACGAGCTCAAGCCCGAGATCATCGTGGTGGGCGAGGATGGCGAACCGGTCCGCACCGACAGCGGCAACCCGGTGACCTACCCGATGTCGGTGGACGCGATCCTCTCGGTCGAGGACGGCCAGCAGATCCAGGCCGGCGACGTGGTGGCGCGGATCCCGCGCGAGGGTGCCAAGACCAAGGACATCACCGGCGGTCTGCCGCGGGTGGCGGAACTGTTCGAGGCTCGTCGTCCCAAGGACCACGCGATCATCGCCGAGATCGATGGCTATGTGCGCTTTGGCAAGGACTACAAGAACAAGCGTCGCATCGCGATCGAGCCCACCGAGGAAGGGCGCGACAAGGTCGAGTACATGGTGCCCAAGGGCAAGCACATCCCGGTGCAGGAAGGCGACTTCGTGCAGAAGGGTGACTACATCATGGACGGCAACCCCGCGCCGCACGACATCCTCGCCATCATGGGTGTCGAGGCTCTGGCCGACTACATGATCGCCGAGGTGCAGGACGTCTATCGACTGCAGGGCGTGAAGATCAACGACAAGCACATCGAGGTGATCGTTCGCCAGATGCTGCAGAAGATCGAGATCATGGACTCGGGCGAGAGCACGCTGCTGAAGGGCGAGCATGTCGACAAGGCCGAGTTCGACGAGGCCAACGAGAAGGCGATCTCCAAGGGCGGTCGTCCGGCGCAGGGCGTGCCGGTCCTGCTCGGCATCACCAAGGCGTCGCTGCAGACCCGCAGCTTCATCTCGGCGGCGTCGTTCCAGGAAACCACCCGCGTGCTCACCGAGGCTTCGGTCCAAGGCAAGCGCGATAAGCTGGTGGGTCTCAAGGAGAACGTCATCGTCGGCCGCCTGATCCCGGCGGGCACCGGCGGCGCGACCAGCCGCGTTCGCAAGATCGCCCACGACCGCGATCATTCGGTGATCGAGCAGAAGCGCGAGGCCGCAGAGCAGGCCGCGGCGCTGGCGGCTCCCTCGGAGCAGCCGATGTCGGACGACCAGTTCGACACGATCTCGGCCCGTGCCGAGGACAGCCGCGACTGATCGCAGGTCGATCATCGTGAAACGCCGAAGGGCCCCCGGGAAACCGGGGGCCCTTTTTGCTGCGGGCTCCGCGCAAGCCCGTTGGCAGGATCGTCGCGCGGGCGGATACTGTATGCGGGGGCCCAAGGCCGCTTGGCCGGGCCCATGGTCCTGTCATGGAGGCGCAGATGAGCTTCATCGCCGAAATCGGGGAGGCGGAGGCGTCTGGTCCCGCCGCCGCTTTTTATGCCGCTGCCAAGACGCAGCATGGGCAGATCTACAACCTGCACCGGACCTGCGTGCGATTGCCGGAACTGGCGGAGCATTTCGAGGCCATGACGGCGGCGCTCAAGGAGCGGATGGGGCTGCGGCGCTACGAACTCGTCACGCTGGCCGCCGCGCTGGCGCTGCGCAGCTCGTACTGCGCGCTGGCCCATGGCAAGGTGTTGCTCGACAACGGCATGACACCCGAAGAGCTGGAGCGGATCGCGACCGAGCGGGGCCATACCTCGATCACCCCGCAGGAGGCCGATCTGATGGGCTATGCCGCCGATATCGTCGAGGATGCCACGGCGATCGGCCCGGCGCGGATCGCGGGGCTCAGGGCGCATGGGCTGTCGGACGATGAGATCGCGCAGGCCGCCGCGGCGGCGTCGCTGCGCTGCTATTTCAGCAAGTATCTCGACGCGCTCGGCACGCGGCCGGACCCGGCCTTCATGGAACTGCCCGAAGCGCTGCGCACGGCCTTGGCACGGGGACGGGCAATCGAGGAACCCGAGGATTAGGCCGCCGCCACACGTGAAACACTCAATCCGCCGCCTCGGCCGCCGCGATCTCCGCGTGCCATCTCGGATCGTCCTGCGGCGCGCGGCCCTGATGCGCGCAGAGCCGCGCCACGAGATCGGCGCAGCACAGGTGATGCAGCCGCGCGACGCCGGGCAGTGCCAACGCCTCGGCATGAATGCGGTCGAAGGCCGCGGCATGGGCCAGCGCCGATAGGTCCCGTCGCCCATTGCGGTCGCGCGCGTCGAAGAACGCCTGCGTATAGCGGTCCTTGGCCGCCGTGGCCGAGAGGGTGCCGCGCTTGGCCTCGAACTGTTCGACCGAGCGCAGCACGTAATGGTTCATCTGCGCATAGCGATGCGTCACCTGTGAGACATCGGTATAGCGGATCGGATGCGGACCGGTGAGAAGCTGCTCGATGATCCGCCCTTCGCTGTCGACGATGCGGTTCGTGCCCCGGTCCCATTCTCCGTCGAACGCCCAAGGCATGTGATCGCTCCAGCGTTCGAAGCGGCGCGGGGTGCGGAACAGCGTCTTGACCATGACGTTTGCGGGGCGCTGCGAGGGGCCGCGCCGCCGAAATTGCCGATGCACGAGGCCCGGCCGGTAGCGCTTCCAGCCGCCCGTGCCGAAGCACTGCCAGTGGAACGCGACACCCAAGAAGTCCCGGCCCAGATCGTCGAGATAGGACGCGATCGTGCCGTCGCCCCGGTGCAGCACGAGGAACTCGTCCACATCGCAGATCAGCAGCCAGTCGGCCTCGGCCGTGGCGGGGTGGCGCTGCGCGTGACGATGCGCGGATTGCTTGGGCGGCGTGCCCTCTGGCGGGCGGTGCTCGAACCAGCGCAGCCAACCGGCTTGGGCGAAGGCGTCGAGCAGGGCAGGGGAGCGGTCGGTGCAGTCATTGACCCCGATGAGGATCTCAAAGCCCAGCATCCGGTACCAGGAGATCCATTCGACGAGAAACGCGCCCTCGTCGCGCATGCCGGCAAAGACGAGAAAGCGTTCGGGGCGATCGTACATGCGGCGGATGATGCACAGATGGCCGCCGCCGTCCATCCCGGGTGGAGGACGCGCGCGGCGCCCTCCACGTGTTCTCAGACGGGTTCGGTCCGAGCGGCGGCGCGGGCGAGCACCCGCATCCGGCTGTCGAACTCGCCCCTATCGACATAGCAGCCGCGCAGGTGCCGAAAGCCGGTCGACGGGTCGAAGGCGGCGCGCCCATGCAGGACGCGGCGGTTGTCGAACACCACCATCTCGCCGGCCTTCAGCTTCAGCGTCACCAGATAGGCCGGGTCGCGGGTCATCTGCATCAGCCGACGATAGGCGGCGTAGTAGCCCGGCATGATCGCCGGATCGATGTCGAGGATGTCCGCCAGATGCGCGTTGAAGCAGATCTCCTCGACGCGGCCGCCTTCACCGCGCCGGATCACCGTCTTGCGGGTCCGGATGTCGGTCTCCGCATCGTGGAAGCGGAACGGGATGTCGACGCTGGCAAGAAGCTCAAAGCCCTCGGGGTCCTCGAGCGCCAGATCCTCGGCCACGGCGACGCCGTCGCAGAATACCGAGCCGCCGCCTTCGGCCTCGTTGGCGAGGCAGTGCAGGAATTGCCAGCCCGGCGGCAGCTCCTGATTGGTCAGATCGGTATGCAGCGGCAGCGCATCCGCGGTGTAGGCGAGGTTGTTCGGGTCGGGCTTCGAGACCACCTCGAAGGTGACGCCGAAATTGGTCTCGCGCAGGAAGCCGATGCGCCGGGCGATGCGGCAGCCCGCCTCGACGTCGTCGGCCAGGCCCTCGACGATCGACAGGCCCATGGCCTTGCTGCGCCGCAGCCAGTCGGCGAGCGCCGCGTCGCTCTCGGCGACATCCGCGGCGCGGGCGCGCGGTATCCCGGCCGCGCCGAGATCGCCGCGCCAGCTGCTTGCGGGCACATGGGCCGGGTCGGGCCGCCGCCGGCCCGGGCGATTCTCGCGCAGCCAGTTCAGGTCGAACCGGCTCGGTGCGGCGTCACCGGGCCAGTCTAGCACCAGCGCCTCGTCCTCGATCCGCGCCGCCTCGGGCGCGAGATCGAGCGGCACCGAGGTCAGGTCGAAGACCCGCTCGCCGGTGCGCGGGTGAAACCCGGCCGGGTCGGTGTCGCGCAGCCAGATATAGGGAAAGGCATCGCTGCCGCCATCGGCCCAGTCGAGCCAAAGTTGCCGCGCCTCGAGGCGCGCTCGTGCCATGTGTCGCATGGATCGTCTCCGTGATGTCAGTGGGAATCGGTCTTGGTCGGCACGGCTTGCCTCGGCGGCGGCCACCAGTCATAGGCCTTCGCATGCGGATGGCCCGGACGCCTTCCCAGAACGACACACATCTGCGGCCCGGCCCTTTCCATCTGGCTGAAACGATCTCCGGCGGGCAGACTAGCATGGGCGCGAACGCCTGTCATTGCAGCTCCGGAGCGGCCCCGGGGACGGGTGGCCCCCGGCGCAGTTGACACCCTCCGCGACTCCCCCTATACGGCCACCACTTGGGCAGGGGGCAGTCCGCTTTCCGCCCTGATATCAGAGCTGAAGTGGTCACGATCCGGGCCTTGCGCCCCGATCCTCTGGAGACCCACCGCATCGTGTCCGGAAGAGGGGCGCGTTCGCGGGTTTTTGTGCTTTACGGACGCGTGAAGTGCGAGGAATCGAAATCGGCGGGCCGTCCGGTCCGTGACACATGTGCAGGAAACGGGGAAAGACGCCCAATGCCAACGATCCAGCAGCTGATCCGCAAGCCGCGGCAGCCGAAAGTCACCAAGTCCAAGTCGCAGCACCTCGAGTCCTGCCCGCAAAAGCGTGGCGTGTGCACTCGGGTGTACACCACGACGCCGAAGAAGCCGAACTCGGCCATGCGGAAAGTCGCCAAGGTGCGTCTGACCAATGGCTTCGAGGTCATCAGCTACATCCCGGGCGAAAGCCACAACCTTCAGGAGCACTCGGTGGTCCTGATCCGTGGCGGCCGGGTGAAAGACCTTCCGGGCGTCCGTTACCACATCCTCCGCGGCGTGCTTGACACCCAAGGGGTCAAGAACCGCAAGCAGCGCCGCTCGAAGTACGGCGCGAAGCGTCCGAAGTAAGGAGAGAGAGCGCCATGTCGCGTCGTCACGCCGCCGAGAAACGTGAGATCCTGCCCGATGCCAAGTTCGGCGACCGGGTCGTCACGAAGTTCATGAACAACCTGATGATCGACGGCAAGAAAGCCGTCGCCGAGCGCATCGTCTACAACGCGTTCGACCGGGTCGAGACCCGCCTCAAGAAGGAGCCCGTCGAGGTGTTCCACGAGGCGCTCGACAACATCAAGCCGTCGGTCGAGGTCCGCTCGCGCCGCGTCGGCGGTGCGACCTACCAGGTCCCCGTCGAAGTCCGCCCCGAGCGCCGCGAGGCGCTGGCGATCCGCTGGCTGATCGACGCCAGCGCGAAGCGCAACGAGAACACCATGGAAGAGCGCCTGGCCGGCGAGCTGCTCGATGCAGTGAACGGCCGCGGCACCGCGGTTAAGAAGCGCGAAGACACCCACAAGATGGCCGACGCGAACAAGGCGTTCAGCCACTACCGCTGGTAAGCGGGAAGGAGTCCAGACATGGCACGCGACTATCCTCTGCAGCGCTACCGCAACTTCGGCATCATGGCCCACATCGATGCCGGCAAGACCACCACGACCGAGCGGATCCTCTTCTACACCGGCAAGTCCCACAAGATCGGCGAAGTCCATGACGGCGCCGCGACCATGGACTGGATGGAGCAGGAGCAGGAGCGCGGCATCACGATCACGTCCGCGGCGACGACCACTTTCTGGCAGCGCCAGGAAGATCCGACCGCCGAGGGCACTTCGGATACCAAGTACCGCTTCAACATCATCGACACCCCCGGCCACGTCGACTTCACCATCGAAGTCGAGCGTTCGCTGGCGGTGCTCGACGGTGCGATCTGCCTTCTCGACGCTAACGCCGGTGTCGAGCCGCAGACCGAGACCGTCTGGCGTCAGGCCGACCGCTACAAGGTCCCGCGCATCGTCTTCGTCAACAAGATGGACAAGATCGGCGCCGACTTCTTCAACTGCGTGAAGATGATCAAGGACCGCACCGGGGCGACCCCGGTTCCGATCGCTCTGCCGATCGGCGCCGAGGACAACCTCGAGGGCATCGTCGACCTGATCAAGATGGAAGAGTGGGTCTGGAAGGGTGAAGATCTGGGCGCGTCCTGGGTCCGTCAGCCGATCCGTGCCGAGCTCCAGGACGTCGCGACCGAATGGCGCGCCACGCTCATCGAGAATGCCGTCGAGCAGGACGATGCCGCGATGGAGGCCTATCTCGAAGGCGAAGAGCCCGACGAGCCGACCCTGCGCAGCCTGATCCGCAAGGGCACGCTGTCGCTGTCCTTCGTGCCGGTGGCCGCTGGCTCCGCGTTCAAAAACAAGGGCGTGCAGCCCCTGCTGAACGCCGTCATCGACTTCCTGCCCTCGCCGCTCGACGTGCCCGCCTATATGGGCTTCTCGCCGGACGACGAGACCGAGACCCGTAACATCCCGCGTCATGCCGACGACTCCGAGCCCTTCTCGGGTCTGGCGTTCAAGATCATGAACGACCCCTTCGTCGGTTCGCTGACCTTCACCCGCATCTATTCGGGCGTGGTGAAGAAGGGCGACACCATGATGAACTCGACCAAGGGCAAGCGCGAGCGTGTCGGTCGGATGATGATGATGCACGCCATCAACCGCGAAGAGATCGAGGAAGCCTTTGCCGGCGACATCATCGCGCTCGCGGGCCTCAAGGAGACCACGACTGGCGACACCCTGTGTGATCCCCAGAACCAGGTCGTCCTCGAGACCATGACCTTCCCCGATCCGGTCATCGAGATCGCGGTCGAGCCGAAGACCAAGGCCGACCAGGAGAAGATGTCCGCCGGTCTGCAGCGGCTTGCCGCCGAGGACCCGTCCTTCCGCGTCGAGACCGACCTCGAGTCGGGCCAGACGATCATGAAGGGCATGGGCGAACTCCACCTCGACATCCTGGTCGACCGCCTCAAGCGGGAGTTCAAGGTCGAGGCGAACATCGGTGCGCCGCAGGTGGCCTACCGCGAGACCATCGGTCACGCCGTGGAGCACACCTACACCCACAAGAAGCAGTCGGGTGGTTCGGGCCAGTTCGCCGAGGTGAAGCTCAACATCATGCCGACCGAGCCGGGCGAGGGTTACTCGTTCGAGTCGAAGATTGTCGGCGGCGCGGTGCCCAAGGAATACATCCCGGGCGTCGAGAAGGGCATCAAGTCGGTGATGGACTCCGGTCCGCTCGCGGGCTTCCCGGTGATCGACTTCAAGGTCGAGCTGCTGGACGGCAAGTTCCACGATGTCGACTCGTCGGTCCTCGCCTTCGAGATCGCCTCGCGGATGTGCATGCGTGAAGGTCTGCGCAAGGCCGGCGCCAAGCTGCTCGAGCCGATGATGAAGGTCGAGGTGCTGACGCCCGAGGAGTACACCGGTGGCGTCATCGGCGACCTGACCTCGCGTCGGGGCCAGGTGCAGGGGCAGGACACGCGCGGCAACGCCAACGTGATCAACGCCTTCGTGCCGCTCGCCAACATGTTCGGCTACATCAACACGCTGCGGTCGATGACCTCCGGTCGCGCACAGTTCTCGATGATCTTCGATCACTACGAGCCGGTGCCGCAGAACATCTCGGAAGAGATCCAGAAGAAATACGCGTGACGGTCGGCGGGGCCCCGCACGGGGCCCCGTCATCACGACGCCTGACAATTTGAAGGAGCCGATCATGGCCAAGGCAAAATTCGAACGCACCAAACCGCACGTGAACATCGGGACCATCGGTCACGTGGACCACGGCAAGACGACGCTGACGGCGGCGATCACCAAGTATTTCGGTGACTTCCGCGCCTACGACCAGATCGACGGCGCGCCGGAAGAGAAGGCCCGCGGGATCACCATCTCGACCGCCCACGTCGAGTACGAGACCGAGTCGCGGCACTACGCCCACGTCGACTGCCCCGGCCACGCCGACTACGTGAAGAACATGATCACCGGTGCGGCGCAGATGGACGGCGCGATCCTGGTGGTGAACGCTGCCGACGGCCCGATGCCGCAGACCCGCGAGCACATCCTGCTCGGCCGCCAGGTGGGCATCCCCTACATGGTCGTCTACATGAACAAGGTCGACCAGGTGGATGACGAGGAGCTCCTGGAGCTCGTCGAGATGGAAATCCGCGAGCTGCTGTCGTCCTACGACTACCCGGGTGACGACATTCCGATCATCAAGGGCTCGGCGCTCGCCGCCATGGAAGGCCGCGACGAGGCGATCGGCGAGAACTCGATCCGCGAGCTGCTGAAGGCCGTCGACGAGTACATCCCGACCCCGGCCCGCGCCGTCGACCTGCCGTTCCTGATGCCGATCGAGGACGTGTTCTCGATCTCCGGCCGCGGCACCGTGGTGACCGGCCGCGTCGAGCGTGGCGTGATCAATGTCGGCGACGAGATCGAGATCGTCGGCATCCGCGACACCAAGAAGTCGACCTGCACCGGCGTCGAGATGTTCCGCAAGCTGCTCGACCGCGGCGAGGCGGGCGACAACGTCGGCGTGCTGCTGCGCGGCATCGACCGTGAAGGCGTCGAGCGTGGCCAGGTGCTGTGCAAGCCCAAGTCGGTCGCACCGCACACCAAGTTCGAGGCCGAGGCCTACATCCTCACCAAGGAAGAGGGTGGCCGCCACACGCCGTTCTTCGCGAACTACCGCCCGCAGTTCTACTTCCGGACCACCGACGTCACCGGCACCGTCGTCCTCCCCGAGGGCACCGAGATGGTGATGCCGGGCGACAACCTGAAGTTCAACGTCGAGCTGATCGCACCGATCGCCATGGAAGACGGCCTGCGCTTCGCCATCCGCGAAGGCGGCCGCACCGTCGGCGCCGGCGTCGTCTCGAAAATCATCGAGTAAGGACGCCCCTTACCGGGACGTCGCCGCGGGGCGGGTGTTTCGCCCGCCCCGCACCAC
The DNA here is from genome assembly GCF_900172345.1 of Limimaricola soesokkakensis. GTDB lineage: Bacteria > Pseudomonadota > Alphaproteobacteria > Rhodobacterales > Rhodobacteraceae > Limimaricola > Limimaricola soesokkakensis. The sequence continues at coordinate 67,040 of NZ_FWFY01000002.1, read as the reverse complement.
TTTTCCGACGGGTTCGACGTGGACCGGCAATTCCGCCCGGCCGACCTCTCAACCCGAACCCTTGAAGGGGAACAACATGGCCGCCCAAAGCCAGAATATCCGTATCCGGCTCAAGGCTTTCGACTACCGCGTGCTGGATGCCAGCACCGCGGAGATCGTCAGCACCGCCAAGCGCACCGGCGCCTCGGTCCGCGGGCCGATCCCGCTGCCCAACAAGATCGAGAAGTTCACGGTGCTCCGTGGACCGCACATCGACAAGAAATCCCGTGACCAGTTCGAGATCCGCACCCACAAGCGGCTGCTCGACATCGTCGATCCGACCCCGCAGACCGTGGACGCGCTGATGAAGCTCGACCTGGCCGCCGGCGTCGACGTCGAAATCAAGGTCTGAGGGGGGTAACGATGTTGCGTTCCGGAATCATCGCCAAGAAGGTGGGTATGACCCGCCTGTTCCTCGAGGACGGCAAGCAGGTCCCGGTGACCGTGCTCCAGCTCGACAACCTGCAGGTCGTGGCGCAGCGCACGATCGAGCGTGACGGCTACACCGCCGTCCAGCTCGGTGCCGGCACCGCCAAGGCCAAGCGCGTCAGCGCGCCGATGCGCGGCCACTTCGCCGCCGCCAAGGTCGAGCCCAAGCGCAAGGTCGCCGAGTTCCGCGTCGCCCCCGAGAACCTGATCGAAGTGGGCGAGGAAATCATCGCCGCGCACTACTTCGAAGGCCAGTTCGTCGACGTGTCGGGCGTCTCCATCGGTAAGGGTTTTGCCGGTGCGATGAAGCGTCACAACTTCGGCGGTCTGCGCGCGTCCCACGGCGTGTCCGTGTCGCACCGTTCGCACGGCTCGACCGGTCAGTGTCAGGACCCGGGCAAGGTCTTCAAGGGCAAGAAGATGGCCGGTCACATGGGCGCCGCCCGCGTGACCACCCAGAACCTCCAGGTCGTCAAGACCGATGCCGAGCGTGGCCTGATCATGGTCAAGGGCGCGGTGCCGGGCGGCAAGGGTGGCTGGGTCACGGTCAAGGACGCCGTGAAGAAGCCGCTGGCCGAGCACGTGGTCTTCCCGGCCGCGCTGAAGAGCCATGCCGATGAAGCCAAGCGTCTCGCCGACGAGGCCGCTGCCGAGGCCGCGGCTGCCGAGGAAGCCGCCGTCAAGGCCGCTGCCGAGGCCGAGCAGGCCGCGATCGACACCGCTGAGAAGGGTGAGAACAATGAAGGCTGAAGCGATCAAGCTGGACGGCGCCTCCGCGGGCTCCGTCGATCTCGACGACGCGATCTTCGGTCTCGAGCCGCGCGCCGACATCCTGCACCGCGTCGTGCGCTGGCAGCGTGCGCGTACCCAGCAGGGCACGCACTCGACGCTGGGCCGCTCCGAGGTCAGCTACTCGACCAAGAAGATCTACCGCCAAAAGGGCACCGGTGGCGCACGTCACGGTTCCAAGGGCGCGCCGATCTTCCGTCACGGTGGCACCTACAAGGGCCCGACGCCCCGCAGCCACGAGCACGACCTGACCAAGAAGTTCCGCAAGCTCGGCCTCAAGCACGCCCTCTCGGCGAAGGTGAAGGCCGGTGAGCTGGTGGTTCTCGACAGCATCGAGACCGAGGGCAAGACCTCGGTGCTCGCCAAGCAGGTCGCCAACCTCGGCTGGAAGCGGGCGCTGGTCATCGACGCCGCGGCGATCAACGAGGGCTTCGCCCAGGCCGCGCGCAACATCGCCAACCTGGACGTGCTCCCCTCGATGGGCGCCAACGTCTACGACATCCTCCGCAGTGACACGCTCGTGCTCACCAAGGCGGCTGTCGAAGCTCTGGAGGCTCGCCTGAAATGAGCGCGAAACCCGAACACTACGACGTGATCCGCAAGCCGGTCATCACCGAAAAGGCGACCCTGGCCTCCGAGGCCAACGCGGTGGTCTTCGAGGTGGCGATCGACGCCAACAAGCCGCAGATCAAGGAAGCCGTCGAGGCCCTGTTCCAGGTCAAGGTGAAGGCGGTCAACACCGTCGTCACCAAGGGCAAGGTCAAGCGGTTCCGCGGCACGCTGGGCACCCGCAAGGACGTCAAGAAGGCCTATGTGACCCTCGAAGAGGGCAACAGCATTGACGTCTCGACCGGTCTCTAATAGGTGACCCCATCGGCGCGGCCCCGGATTCGTCCGGGGCCGCTCCTTTTGACAACCGGGGGACCTTCGGGGCCCTTTGAATCGGGGACCTTCGGGGCCCTTCAACGACCGGGCCCTGGTGGCCCGCAAAGCAACGGAAGACACAAAGCATGGCACTCAAGTCGTACAAGCCGACGACGCCGGGCCAGCGCGGGCTGGTGCTGATCGACCGTTCGGAGCTTTGGAAAGGACGCCCCGTTAAGGCCCTCACCGAGGGTCTGAGCAAGTCGGGCGGCCGGAACAACACCGGACGGATCACGATGCGTCGTCGTGGTGGTGGTGCGAAGCGCCTCTACCGGATCGTCGATTTCAAGCGCAACAAATTCGACATGCAGGCGGTCATCGCCCGCATCGAATACGACCCCAACCGTACCGCCTTCATTGCACTGATCCAGTACGAGGACGGCGAGCAGGCCTACATCCTGGCGCCGCAGCGCGTCTCGATCGGTGACAAGGTCGTGGCCGGCGCCAAGGTCGACATCAAGCCCGGTAACGCGATGCCCTTCTCGGGCATGCCGATCGGCACGATCGTCCACAACATCGAGATGAAGCCCGGCAAGGGCGGCCAGATCGCACGTTCGGCGGGCACCTACGCCCAGTTCGTTGGTCGCGATGGCGGCTACGCCCAGATCCGTCTCTCCTCGGGCGAGCTGCGGCTCGTGCGTCAGGAATGCATGGCGACGGTCGGCGCGGTCTCGAACGCGGACCACTCGAACCAGAATCTCGGCAAGGCCGGTCGCAACCGCCACTTCGGCAAGCGCCCCGCCGTTCGCGGCGTCGCGATGAACCCGATCGACCACCCGCATGGCGGTGGTGAGGGCCGGACCTCCGGTGGCCGTCACCCGGTGACGCCGTGGGGCAAGCCGACCAAGGGTGCGCGCACCCGTGACAAGAACAAGGCGTCGTCGAAGCTCATCCTTCGTTCGCGCCACGCTCGCAAGAAAGGCCGTTAACACATGGCTCGTTCTGTTTGGAAAGGCCCTTTCGTCGATGCTTACGTGCTCAAGAAAGCCGAAGCGTCGCGCGAGTCCGGCCGCAACGAAGTGATCAAGATCTGGTCGCGCCGTTCGACGATCCTGCCCCAGTTCGTGGGACTGACCTTCGGTGTGTACAACGGTCACAAGCACATCCCCGTCAACGTCAGCGAAGACATGATCGGTCAGAAGTTCGGTGAGTATTCGCCGACCCGCACCTATCACGGTCACGCCGCCGACAAGAAAGCGAAGCGGAAGTAAGCCATGAGCAAGGACAAGAATCCCCGCCGCGTCGCCGATAACGAGGCGATGGCCAAGACCCGGATGCTGCGCACCAGCCCGCAGAAGCTCAACCTCGTTGCCGCGATGATCCGCGGCAAGAAGGTGGAGAAGGCCCTGTCGGACCTGACCTTCTCGAAGAAGCGCATCGCCGGCGACGTCAAGAAGTGCCTGCAATCCGCGATCGCGAACGCCGAGAACAACCACAACCTCGACGTCGACGAGCTGGTCGTCGCCGAGGCTTGGGTCGGGAAGAACCTGATCATGAAGCGCGGCCGTCCGCGGGCCCGTGGCCGGTTCGGCAAGATCGTCAAGCCGTTCTCGGAACTCACCATCAAGGTCCGCCAGGTCGAGGAGCAAGCCTAATGGGTAACAAGGTCAATCCCGTCGGCATGCGGCTTCAGGTCAACCGGACCTGGGACAGCCGCTGGTACGCCGACACCAAGGACTACGGCGATCTTCTTCTCGAAGACCTCAAGATCAAGGACTTCATCAAGAAGGAAGCCAAGCAGGCCGGCATCAGCCGCGTGATCATCGAGCGCCCGCACCGCAAGTGCCGGGTCACGATCCACGCCGCGCGTCCGGGCGTCATCATCGGCAAGAAAGGCGCGGACATCGAGACGCTGCGCAAGAAGCTGTCGAACCTGACGAAGTCCGAGCTGCACCTCAACATCGTCGAGGTCCGCAAGCCCGAGCTCGACGCTGCTCTCGTCGGCGAGTCCATCGCCCAGCAGCTCGAGCGTCGTGTCTCGTTCCGTCGCGCCATGAAGCGCGCGGTGCAGAACGCGATGCGCATGGGTGCCCTTGGCATCCGCGTCAACGTCGCGGGCCGCCTCGGCGGTGCCGAGATCGCGCGGACCGAATGGTACCGTGAGGGCCGCGTGCCGCTGCACACGCTGCGCGCCGACATCGACTACGCGCTGTCCGAAGCCGAGACCCCCTATGGCATCATCGGGATCAAGGTCTGGATCTTCAAAGGCGAGATCATGGAGCATGATCCGCAGGCGCGTGACCGCAAACAGGCCGAGCTGCAGGAAGGCCCCGTGCCTCGCGGCGCCGGCGGCCGCCGGTAAGGGAGGGCTGAGACATGCTTCAACCGAAGCGCACCAAGTTCCGCAAGCAGCACAAGGGCCGCATTCACGGTGAGGCCAAGGGTGGCTTCAACCTGGATTTCGGCGCCTATGGCCTGAAGGCCGTGCAGCCCGAGCGCATCACCGCGCGTCAGATCGAGGCTGCCCGCCGCGCCCTGACCCGTCACATGAAGCGTCAGGGCCGGGTCTGGATCCGGATCTTCCCGGACACGCCCGTGACCTCCAAGCCCACCGAAGTCCGGATGGGTAAGGGTAAGGGTTCGGTCGATTTCTGGGCCGCCAAGGTCAAGCCTGGCCGGGTGATGTTCGAGATCGACGGCGTGAGCGAGGAAATCGCCCGCGAAGCTCTTCGCCTCGCCGCGATGAAGCTGCCGATCAAGACCCGCACCGTGGTCCGCGAGGACTGGTAAGCCGGTCTGGAGTTTCGGCTCCGACGACGACATCGAAGCCCCCGCCGAGCGATCGGCGGGGGCTTTCTCGTACCGCGCCTAGGAGCCAACTGCGCGCTTGGCCTCGAGCCGCCTCGCCTGTGCACCATTCTGGTATGGTGCCTGATGCAACGAACAGCGGCGCGTCGCATGTGTCTCGCCGCGAAGAGGTGCCATGGCCGACATCCTCGGACCACTGATCCCCGAACGTCTGCGGAGCGTGCGGCTGGTGCTGCGGCGACCGGAGCCCCGCGATCTCAAACCCTATGTCAGCTTCTACGCGAGCAAACGCTCGGCGATGGCGCTGGGGCCGATGGACCGCCCGGAGGCGTTCGAGTCGCTCTGCGTCGAAATGGCTCTTTGGGACATCAAGGGGTTCGGCAATTACACGTTGCTGCGCCACGAGGTCCCGATCGGACTGACCGGTGTCTGGCATCCCGAAGGCTGGGACGAGGCCGAGATCGGCTGGAGTCTGTTGGAGGGCCATGAGGGGAGGGGCTACGCCACCGAAGCGGCCAAGGCGGTGCACGATCTCTTGGAGGATCTGGGCTGGCCGCCTCCGGTCAGCTATATCGATCCCGCCAATCACCGCTCGAAGACGGTCGCCCGACGGCTGGGTGCGCGCTTCGAGCGACACCACCCCCGCTGGCCCGACCCCGAGATATGGCGGCACCGCTCCCGGGTCCCGCCTGATCCGTGACGCCTGTACGAGGCTGCGGCGCCCCTTCGGGAGAAAGGGTTTGCATCCTGTGCCCATGTCGTCTAGGGACAGCGCTCATTCACCTAGTCCACCGGAATCAGGGTGACCCTCTCGATGATGAAAGGGGCCTTCCGGTGATGTCGAAAGGAAAGCCCCATGGCGCTCCATGCCAAGGAACTCCGCGACAAGACCGCGGACCAGCTCCGCGAGCAGCTTGTCGATCTGAAGAAAGAAGCGTTCAACCTGCGCTTCCAGCAGGCCACCGGCCAGCTTGAGAACACCGCGCGGATGCGCGTCGTCAAGCGTGACGTCGCCCGTATCCACACCATTCTGAACCAGAAGGCGGCCGCGGCCGCCGGCACGGAGGCCTGAGCCCATGCCCAAACGCATCCTGCAAGGCGTCGTGACCTCGAACCAGAACGCGCAGACCGTCACCGTTTCGGTCGAGCGTCGTTTCACGCATCCGGTTCTGAAGAAGACGATCCGTAAGTCCAAGAAGTACCGGGCTCACGACGAGGCGAACACCTTCAATGTCGGCGATACCGTCCGCATCCAGGAGTGCGCCCCGAAGTCCAAGACCAAGCGCTGGGAAGTGATCGCCGAGTAAGGCGCCTCATCTTCCAGCTTGAACGAAACCCTGGGGAGAAGGCCATTGAGAGCCCCCCAAAGGTCGGGAGAAACCCATGATCCAGATGCAGACCAATCTGGATGTCGCTGACAACTCCGGCGCACGCCGGGTGCAGTGCATCAAGGTCCTCGGCGGTTCGCACCGCCGGTATGCGTCGGTCGGCGACATCATCGTGGTGTCCGTCAAGGAAGCGATCCCCCGTGGCCGCGTGAAGAAAGGTGACGTCCGCAAGGCCGTCGTCGTGCGCACCGCCAAGGAAGTTCGCCGCGAAGACGGCACTTCGATCCGCTTCGACCGCAACGCGGCCGTCATCCTCAACAACAACAACGAGCCGGTCGGCACCCGTATCTTCGGGCCGGTGGTTCGCGAGCTGCGCGCGAAGAACTTCATGAAGATCATCTCGCTCGCGCCGGAGGTGCTGTAATGGCTGCCAAACTCCGCAAAGGTGACAAGGTCGTCGTCCTGACCGGCAAGGACAAGGGCAAGACCGGCGAGATCCAGTCCGTCGACCCGAAGGCCGGCAAGGCCGTGGTCGAGGGCATCAACGTCGCGATCCGCCACGTCAAGCAGAGCCAGACCGACCAAGGTGGCCGCCAGCCCAAGGCGATGCCGATCCAGCTGTCGAACCTGGCCATCGTCGATGCCAACGGCAAACCGGCCCGCGTCGGCTTCCGCGAGGAAGACGGCAAGAAGGTGCGTTTCGCCAAAACCACCGGGGACGTGATCTGATGCTCGATACCGCGAACTACACCCCGCGTCTCAAGGCGACCTTCGCCGACGAGATCAAGGCCAAGCTCCGCGAAGAGTTCGGCTACAAGAACGACATGCAGATCCCGCGCCTGGACAAGATCGTCCTGAACATCGGCGCCGGGGCCGAGGCCGTCCGCGATTCCAAGAAAGCCAAGTCCGCCCAGGACGATCTTTCGACGATCGCCGGTCAGCGCGCCGTCGTCACCAAGGCCAAGAAGTCGATCGCCGGCTTCCGCGTCCGCGAGGACATGCCGCTCGGTGCGAAGGTGACCCTGCGTGGCGACCGGATGTACGAATTCCTCGATCGCCTGATCACCGTGGCGATGCCCCGGATCCGCGACTTCCGCGGCGTCTCGGGCAAGAGCTTCGACGGCCGTGGCAACTACGCCATGGGCCTGAAGGAGCACATCGTGTTCCCGGAGATCAACTTCGACAAGGTCGATGAGGTCTGGGGCATGGATATCGTCATCTGCACCACCGCGAAGACCGACGCGGAAGCGAAGGCGCTGTTGAAGCATTTCAACATGCCGTTCAACAGCTGATCCGCGGGAGGAAAGAGAGATATGGCCAAGAAATCCATGATCGAACGCGAGAAGAAGCGCGAGCGTCTGGTAGCGCAGTATGCCGCCAAGCGCGCCGAGCTCAAGGCGATCGCGAACGACAAAGACAAGCCCGTGGAAGAGCGCTTCAAGGCGAACCTGAAGCTCGCGCAACTGCCGCGCAACAGCTCGCCCACCCGTCTTCACAACCGCTGCCAGCTGACGGGGCGTCCGCACGCCTATTACCGCAAGCTGAAACTCAGCCGGATCATGCTGCGCGAGCTCGGCTCGAACGGGGAAATCCCCGGCATGGTCAAGTCGAGCTGGTAAGGAGGGTCCACAGATGAACGATCCCATCGGTGATATGCTGACCCGCATCCGCAACGCGCAGATGCGTCACAAGTCCACCGTCATCACCCCCGCCTCCAAGCTGCGCGCCTGGGTGCTCGACGTCCTCGCGGACGAGGGCTACATCCGCGGCTACGAGAAGACGACCGGCAAGGACGGGCACCCCGCGCTCGAGATCAGCCTGCGCTACTACGAAGGCGCACCGGTGATCCGCGAGCTCAAGCGCGTGTCCAAGCCCGGCCGCCGCGTCTACATGAGCGTCCAGGACCTCCCGGCTCCGCGCCAGGGTCTCGGCGTCTCGATCGTCTCCACGCCCCGCGGCGTGATGTCGGATGCAAATGCACGCGCAGCCAATGTCGGCGGCGAAGTGCTTTGCACCGTATTCTAAGGAGGGTCCGGAATGTCTCGTATCGGTAAACGCCCGGTCGCTCTGCCGAGCGGCGTCACCGCCAACGTCTCCGGCCAGACGGTCGAAGTGAAGGGCCCCAAGGGCACCCGCAGCTTCACCGCCACCGACGACGTCACGCTGAAGCTCGAGGACGGCGCGATCTCGGTCACGCCGCGCGGCCTGTCCAAGCGCGCCCGCCAGCAGTGGGGCATGTCCCGCTCGATGGTCCAGAACCTCGTCACCGGCGTCTCGGAGGGCTTCAAGAAGGAGCTCGAGATCCAGGGCGTTGGCTACCGCGCGCAGATGCAGGGCAACACCCTGAAGCTGGCGCTCGGCTACAGCCACGACGTGAACTTCGAGGTTCCGCAGGGCGTCACTGTGACGGCACCCAAGCAGACCGAGATCGTGGTCGAGGGCATCGACCAGCAGCAGGTTGGCCAGGTTGCGGCGAACATTCGCGAGTGGCGTGCGCCCGAGCCCTACAAGGGCAAGGGCATCCGCTACAAAGGCGAGTTCATCTTCCGCAAGGAAGGCAAGAAGAAGTAAGGACGCGAAAAAATGGCAAACAGCAAACGGGATCTGTTCCTGAAGCGCCGTCAGCGCGTCCGGAGCAAGCTGCGTAAGGTGAATGCGGGGCGGCCGCGCCTCTCCGTGCACCGCAGCAACAAGAACATCAGCGTCCAGCTGATCGACGACGTGAACGGCGTCACTCTCGCCTCGGCCTCCTCGCTCGAGAAGGATCTGGGCATCGTCGGGAAGAACAACGTCGAGGCGGCCGCGAAGGTCGGTGCGGCGATCGCAGAGCGTGCGAAGGCGGCCGGCGTGTCCGAAGCCTATTTCGACCGCGGCGGCTTCCTGTTCCACGGCAAGGTCAAGGCGCTCGCTGACGCGGCCCGTGACGCCGGCCTGAAGATCTGAGGAGACGTAACATGGCAGAACGTGACAACCGTCGCCGCGACCGCGATGAGAACCCGGAATTCGCCGATCGTCTCGTGGCGATCAACCGGGTCTCGAAGACCGTCAAGGGCGGCAAGCGCTTCGGCTTCGCGGCGCTCGTCGTCGTCGGCGACCAGAAGGGCCGTGTCGGCTTCGGCAAGGGCAAGGCCAAGGAGGTCCCCGAGGCCATCCGCAAGGCCACCGAGCAGGCGCGTCGCAACCTGATCCGCGTGCCGCTGCGCGAGGGTCGGACCCTGCACCACGACATGGAAGGTCGCCACGGCGCCGGCCGCGTCGTGATGCGTGCCGCTCCGGCGGGTACCGGCATCATCGCCGGCGGCCCGATGCGTGCGGTGTTCGAGATGCTGGGCCTGCAGGACGTCGTGTCCAAATCGCTCGGCTCGCAGAACCCGTACAACATGATCCGCGCCACGCTGGACGGCCTCCGGGCCGAGCAGTCGCCGCGTGCGGTCGCCCAGCGTCGCGGCAAGAAGGTCGCCGACATTCTGCGCAAGCCCGAAGAGGCCGGCGCCGAAGTCGCCGAAGCCTGAGGAGAGCGGACATGGCAACCATCGTCGTCAAGCAGATCGGCTCGCCGATCCGTCGCCCCGCCTCGCAGCGTGCCACGCTGAAGGGCCTGGGCCTCAACAAGATGCACCGCACCCGCGAGCTCGAGGACACCCCCTCGGTGCGCGGCATGGTGAACTCGATCCCGCACCTCGTGCAGATCGTCGAAGAGAAAGCCTGAGCCACCGGCTCAGCGCGGATGGAGGGGCGTCGCGGGAAACCGCGGCGCCCCTTTCGTATGGGATCTCCCGCGACTCGGACGGCGCTGCTATGATTGCGTCAGGCGCGCGGCCGCGTGGCGGTCCGGCCCGGCCTCGATCCCGCCCCGCGCGGGCGGGCGGTTCCCAGCAGGGGGAGGCGGCCATGATCGACTGGTCCATCGAGGGCAGTTCCTTTGGAAACTGCAATTGCGGCTATGGCTGCCCGTGCCAGTTCGAGGATCTGCCGACCCATGGCCATTGCAGGGGCTTCGAGGCGCTCAGCATCGACACCGGCCATTTCGGCGACATCCGTCTCGACGGGTTGAGGATCGCGCTGCTCTACGCATGGCCCGGCCCGATCTTCGAGGGGGGCGGGGAGTTGCAGGCGGTGATCGACGAGCGCGCGGCGGCCGACCAGCGCAACGCGCTCGAACGCGTGCTGCATGGCGAGGAGACCGAGGAGGCGGCCACTCATTGGTGGGTGTTCCGGGCCATGTCGGACCTCCTCCACCCGACGCTGTACCGACCAATCGATCTCGACCTCGACATCGACGCCCGCCGCGCCCGTCTCTCGATCCCCGGGGTTCTCACCGGCGAGGGTCGGCCGATCCGCCCGCCGCATTCGGATGGCGAGCACCGGGTGCGGATCCAGATCCCCGGCGGGATCGAGTTCGAGCTTGCCGAAATCGGCAGCGCCACCTCGCGCAGCGGTGCCGACAGCGCCATCGCGCTGGATCTCTCCGATAGCTATGGACAGTTCAACAGGCTGCACCATAGCGGCCAAGGCGTCGTTCATGCCTGAGATGGCGCCCGCCGTGATGGCGGGACTGCTGCGGCGCGACCGTGCGCTATGCATCGTTCTGCTGGCTGCGATGTGCCTTTTGGCATGGGCCTACACGCTTGCGGGGGGCGGCGTGATGCCGCGCGACGGCATGATGCTCGGTCACGGGGGCGAGGCGGCCCCGGCTGGCCTCGACCGGTCCTTGGGTCATGGCTTGGCGATGATCGTCATGTGGTGGGTGATGATGGTGGCGATGATGCTGCCCTCGGCCACGCCCGTGATCCTGCTCGCGGCCGCGCTGAACCGGCGTGCCAGTGGCACCGCGCCTTTCCCTGCGACGGCGATCTTCGTGGCGGGCTACCTCTTGGTCTGGCTCGGCTTCAGCCTCGCTGCGACGGTGGCGCAGGCCCTGCTGTCGCGGGCCGGTCTGCTGACCCCGGGTATGGCGAGCGCCAGCGACGGGTTGTCCGGGCTGCTGCTGCTGGCCGCCGGCATCTGGCAACTCAGCTCCGCCAAGGCGGCTTGCCTGCGGCATTGCCGATCCCCGGTCGACTGGCTGATCCGGCATCGGGGGCAGGGCTGGCGCGGCGCACTGGCCGTGGGCCTCGGTCACGGCGGGTACTGCCTCGGCTGCTGCTGGGCGCTGATGCTGCTGCTTTTCGTGGGCGGAGTGATGAGCCCGCTCTGGATCGCCGGTCTGGCGCTACTGGTGCTGCTCGAAAAACTGTCTCCCGGCGGAGCGGTATGGAGGCGGATCACTGGCGCGCTCCTCCTGATATCCGGGGGGCTCGTGCTCTTGCCATAGGGCAGGGCGCTTGAAACCCGGGCCCGAGGGTCGTATACGCCGCCGGTGCCCCTTTGCGGGCCGAATCCCATTCGTCACGCCGTGTTTGCCCCATCCGTCGCTGGGGGGCAGTTCCGGCATCAAGGAGAAGCGACATGAAACTCAACGAACTGCGCGACAATCCGGGCGCGACCAAGAAAGCCAAGCGCGTCGGCCGTGGTCCGGGCTCCGGCACCGGCAAGATGGGCGGCCGTGGTATCAAGGGTCAGAAATCCCGTTCGGGCGTGGCCATCAAGGGCTACGAGGGCGGCCAGATGCCGCTCTACCAGCGTCTGCCCAAGCGCGGCTTCAACAAGCCGAACCGCCGCGAATACGCCGTCGTCAACCTGGGCCTGATCCAGAAGTTCATCGACGCGGGCAAGATCGACGCCGGTCAGGACATCACCGAGGACGCGCTGGTCGCGTCGGGCCTGATCCGTCGCAAGCGCGACGGCATCCGCGTCCTGTCGAAGGGCGAGTTCACCTCCAAGGCCAACATCGCCGTCACCGGCGCGTCGAAGGGCGCGATCGAGGCGGTCGAGAAGGCGGGCGGCAAGCTCACCGTCACCGCACCGGCGGCCGCCGCCGAATAATCGGTGGCCGGGGGGCCTTGCGCTCCCCGCCCCCGTCACCGACTGTTCCCGCGCCGCCGACCGGAAGACCCCGGTCCGGCGGCGCTGACATGACAAGAGAGCCCCGATGGCATCAGCAGCAGAACAGATGGCCGCCAACATGAGCTGGGGGGCCTTCGGCAAGGCCACCGAGCTCCGTCAGCGGATCCTCTTCACGATCGGTCTCCTGATCGTCTACCGGCTCGGCACCTTCATCCCCGTGCCGGGGATCGACGGCGCCGCGCTGCGCAATTTCATGGAGGGCGCGGCCTCCGGCATCGGCGGCATCCTGTCGATGTTCACCGGCGGCGCGCTGAGCCGGATGGGCATTTTCGCCCTCGGCATCATGCCCTACATCTCCGCTTCGATCATCGTGCAGCTCATGGCCTCGATGTACGAGCCGCTCAAGCAGCTCAAGAAAGAGGGCGAGCAGGGCCGCAAGAAGATTAACCAGTACACCCGCTACTTCACCGTGGTGCTGGCGACCTTCCAGGCCTACGGCCTCGCCGTCTCGCTGGAAGCGGGCGATCTCGTCACCGATCCGGGCCTGTTCTTCCGCGCCTCGACGATGATCACCCTCGTTGGCGGCACCATGTTCCTGATGTGGCTGGGCGAGCAGATCACCGCGCGCGGCATCGGCAACGGCATCTCGCTGATCATCTTCGTCGGCATCATCGCCGAGATCCCGGCAGCGCTGGCGCAGTTCCTGAGCCAAGGTCGGTCCGGCGCGATCTCCCCCGCGGTGATCCTCTTGGTGATCGCCATGGTGATCGGGGTGCTGACCTTCGTGGTGTTCATGGAGCGATCCCTGCGCAAGATCCACATCCAGTACCCGCGCCGCCAGGTCGGCATGAAGGTCTATGATGGCGGCTCCTCGCATCTGCCGATCAAGGTGAACCCGGCCGGCGTGATCCCGGCGATCTTCGCCTCGGCGCTCCTGCTGCTGCCGACCACGCTTTCGACCTTCTCGGGCGGCTCCACCGGGCCGGTCATGTCGACGATCCTCGCCTATTTCGGGCCGGGCCAGCCGCTCTACCTGATCTTCTTCGCGGCGATGATCATCTTCTTCACCTACTTCTATACCCGCGAAGTGGCGTTCAAGACCGATGACGTGGCCGACAACCTGAAGAACCAGAACGGCTTCATCCCCGGCATCCGACCCGGCAAGCGGACCTCGGAATACCTGGAATACGTGCTGAACCGGATTCTGGTGTTGGGCTCGGCCTACCTTGCCCTCGTGGCGCTGCTGCCCGAGATCCTGCGCAGCCAGCTGGCGATCCCGTTCTACTTCGGTGGCACCTCGATCCTGATCATCGTCTCGGTCGGCATGGACACGATCCAGCAGGTCCAGAGCCATCTGCTCGCGCATCAGTACGAGGGGCTGATCGAGAAATCGCAGCTGCGCGGCCGTCGCGGCGGCAAGACGAACAAGACCAAGGCGAGGGGGCCAGCACGTCGATGATCAACATCATTCTTCTGGGGCCGCCGGGCGCGGGCAAGGGCACGCAGGCCAAGCGTCTGGTCGAGGAGCGCGGCATGGTGCAGCTCTCGACCGGGGACATGCTGCGTGAGGCCCGTTCCTCCGGCACCGAGATGGGCCAGCGCGTCGCCGCCGTCATGGATCGCGGCGAGCTGGTGACCGACGAGATCGTCATCGGGCTGATCCGCGAGAAGCTGACCTCCGGGAGCGCATCGGGCGGCTACATCTTCGACGGCTTCCCGCGCACCTTGGCGCAGGCCGACGCGCTCGGCGCGCTGCTGGCGGAACTGGGACAGAAGCTCGACCACGTGATCGAGATGCGGGTCGATGACGAGGTGCTGGTCTCCCGCATCACCGGTCGTTCCACCTGTGGCAACTGCGGTGAGGTCTATCACGACGTGACCCGCCCGGTGCCGGCGGACGGCGTCTGCGTCAATTGCGGCTCGACCGAGATCAAGCGCCGCGCCGACGACAACGAGGAGGCGCTGCGTACCCGGCTTCTGGCCTATTACAAGCAGACCTCGCCGTTGATCGGCTACTACCACGCCAAGGGCCAGCTCGAGAGCGTCAACGGTCTGGCCGCGATCGAGGAGGTTTCGGCCGAGATCGCCGGTCTTCTGGGGCAGCAGACCCAGGACGCCTGAGGCCGGTTCCGGCCGGCCCCGGGCAGGGGGCTTGACCCTCTGCCCGGCAGCCCATAGACAGCCCCATCCCGAAAGGGAATCATTTCGCGCGAATTGTTGGGTCGCTCCCGGATCCGCGCGGATCACCTCGCAGGATGCGGCCCGGATCTTCCGGGCCTCAGTTGTGAAAAAAGGCTCCGGCATCACGGAGCCGCAACGAAAGGACGCTAAACGTGGCACGTATTGCCGGCGTGAACATCCCGACCGCGAAGCGGGTTCCGATCGCCCTCACCTACATCACCGGCATCGGTGACACCACCGCCCGCCAGATCTGCGAAGCCGTCGGCATCGACGTGACCCGCCGGGTCAACGATCTCTCCGACGCCGAGGTTCTGGCGATCCGCGAGCACATCGACGCCAACCTCACCGTGGAAGGCGACCTGCGTCGCGAAACCACGATGAACATCAAGCGCCTGATGGATCTCGGCTGCTACCGTGGCCTGCGCCACCGTCGCAACCTGCCGGTCCGCGGCCAGCGTACCCACACCAATGCTCGCACCCGCAAAGGCCCTGCAAAGGCCATTGCCGGCAAGAAGAAATAAGGGGACGCATCCATGGCACGTGATACCCGTCGCGGAGGCAAGAAGAAGGTCTCCAAGAACATCGCCGCAGGCGTGGCGCATGTGAACAGCTCGTTCAACAACACCAAGATCCTGATCTCGGACGTGCAGGGCAACGCGATCTCCTGGTCGTCCGCCGGCACCATGGGCTTCAAGGGCTCGCGCAAGTCGACCCCCTACGCCGCCCAGCTCGCTGCCGAAGATGCGGGCCGCAAGGCGCAGGAACACGGCGTGAAGACGCTGGAAGTCGAAGTGCAGGGCCCCGGTTCGGGCCGTGAAAGCGCGCTGCGCGCTCTGGCTGCCGTCGGCTTCAACATCACGTCGATCCGCGACGTGACGCCGATCGCCCATAACGGCTGCCGCCCGCCGAAGCGCCGCCGCGTCTGAGGCAATACCACTTGTTCGGGGCCGCGCCTGTCTGCGCGGCCCCGATCCGTCATTTTGAAACCTCGGGCGTCCGGCTCTTCGGGACCATGGAGCACGGACAGGAATGGAGGGACGCATGATCCACAAGAATTGGGCCGAGCTGATCAAGCCGACGCAGCTCGACGTCAAGCCGGGCAACGATCCGGCACGGCAGGCCACCGTGGTCGCCGAGCCGCTCGAGCGCGGCTTCGGTCTGACGCTCGGCAACGCGCTGCGCCGCGTGCTGATGTCGTCGCTCCAGGGTGCGGCCATCACCTCCGTTCAGATCGACAACGTGCTGCACGAGTTCTCCTCGATCTCGGGCGTCCGCGAGGACGTGACCGACGTGGTGCTGAACCTCAAGGGCGTCGCGATCCGCATGGAAGTCGAGGGCCCGAAGCGCCTCTCCGTCCAGGCGACCGGCCCGGGCGTCGTCACCGCCGGTGACATCTCCGAATCCGCGGGCATCGAGATCCTCAACAAGGATCACGTGATCTGCCACCTCGACGACGGCGCCAATCTCTACATGGAGCTGACCGTCAACACCGGTAAGGGCTACGTCGCGGCCGACCGCAACAAGCCCGAGGACGCGCCGATCGGCATGATCGCCATCGACGCGATCTACTCGCCGGTCAAGAAGGTGTCCTACGACGTGCAGCCGACCCGCGAGGGGCAGGTGCTCGACTATGACAAGCTGACCATGAAGGTCGAGACCGACGGCTCGCTGACCCCGGATGACGCCGTGGCATATGCCGCCCGCATCCTGCAGGACCAGCTGTCGATCTTCGTCAACTTCGACGAGCCGGAATCGGCCTCGGCCGGCGCGCTCGACGACGGTCTCGAGTTCAACCCGCTGCTGCTCAAGAAGGTCGACGAGCTCGAGCTGTCGGTGCGTTCGGCGAACTGCCTGAAGAACGACAACATCGTCTATATCGGCGACCTGATCCAGAAGACCGAAGCCGAGATGCTCCGCACCCCGAACTTCGGCCGCAAGTCGCTCAACGAGATCAAGGAAGTGCTCTCGGGCATGGGCCTGCATCTCGGCATGGACGTCGAGGACTGGCCGCCGGACAACATCGAAGACCTGGCCAAGAAGTTCGAAGACCAGTTCTGAGACTCGTAGGGGAGGGGAAACCCTCCCCCCACCCGGGCATCCCGCCCCAAGGAGAGCGGTCGACACGCATCGGCCGCCGGACAAAGCAAAACGCTAAAGGAGACACCCAATGCGTCATGGAAGTGGCTACCGCCGCCTGAACCGTACCCACGAGCACCGCAAGGCGCTCTTCGCCAACCTCGCCGGCTCGCTGATCGAGCACGAGCAGATCAAGACCACGCTGCCCAAGGCGAAGGACCTGCGCCGCGTGATCGAGAAGCTCGTCACGCTGGGCAAGCGCGGTGACCTGCATGCCCGCCGTCAGGCCGCGGCGCAGCTCAAGCAGGACGCCCACGTCGCCAAGCTGTTCGAGATCCTCGGGCCGCGCTACGCCGAGCGTCAGGGTGGCTATGTCCGCGTGCTGAAGGCCGGCTTCCGCTACGGTGACATGGCGCCGATGGCGATCATCGAATTCGTCGATCGCGACGTCGACGCCAAGGGTGCGGCCGACCGCGCCCGGCTCGAGGCCGAAGACGCCGCAGCCGAGTGATCGCGCCACGGTAGTGATATGGAAACGCCTCGCCCCGCAAAGGGCGAGGCGTTTTCGATTCTGCCGTCACGTCATGGGCCTGGGCGTGGAATGGCGGCGTACCCAAGGCATAGATGCCTGTTATCCTTTAAATATATCAGCTGATCAGGGCGCCATGTCTCTTAGAGCCGGAATCGACATCCAGACGCGCAAGCTCGAGGCTCTTGCTCCCGGGGGATTTTTCTTCGCCCTGCATATCCGTTTCGCGCTGCCGCTCTTGAGCCACCAGACTTATCCCGCGGCTTGGACCGAGCGCTATACCGAGGAAGCCTACGCCCTGCGGGACCCGGTGATCGCCTGGGGCTTCAGCACCACCGGGCGCTGCCGCTGGAGCGAGATCGAGATCCCTGATCCCTTCGACATCTTCGGACAGGCGCGCAGCTTCGGCATGGTCTATGGCTTCGCGGTGTCCTGCGGCCCGATGAAGTCGCGAACCATCGCTTCGGCCAGCCGCGCGGATCGCGAGTTCACCGATGACGAGATGGCCGAGTTCGAGCAGCTGATCGTCCAGTTGCACGATATCACCGAGCCGCCCACGGCGCTGAGCAAGGCGCAGGTCGAGGCGCTGCGCTGCGTCGCCGAGGGGGATCGCTATGCCGCCGCCGCGGCCAAGCTTGGCATTTCCGAAAGTGCGCTGAAGGCGCGTCTCGCCTCGGCGCGCTCGACGCTTCTCGCGCGGACCACGACCGAAGCCGTGCAGCGGGCGCGGGATTACCGCCTGCTCTGAGGATCGGCCATTCCCTGCCTACCTCCCCCAAGATTTCGGTAGCGATACCAAATCCCTTGGCACTTATCCACAGGCGTACTAGATTTGGGGCATGGCCGATCTGTTCGACAACCTGCCCGACATCCAGCAGGAGCGCGCTCCGGCGGCTGTGCCTGAACCGTCGGGGCACCGGCCCCTGGCCGACCGGCTGCGCCCGCGCAGCCTCGGTGACGTCATCGGGCAGGAGCAGGTTCTGGGGCCCGAGGCACCTCTGGGCGCCATGCTCGCCGCCAAATCGCTTTCCTCGCTGATCCTCTGGGGGCCGCCGGGCGTTGGCAAGACCACCATCGCTCGGCTTCTGGCGGACGCCACCGACCTCGCCTTCGTGCAGGTCAGCGCGATC
This sequence comes from Limimaricola soesokkakensis, assembly GCF_900172345.1. Classification (GTDB taxonomy): domain Bacteria; phylum Pseudomonadota; class Alphaproteobacteria; order Rhodobacterales; family Rhodobacteraceae; genus Limimaricola; species Limimaricola soesokkakensis. The sequence continues at coordinate 48,921 of NZ_FWFY01000002.1, read as the reverse complement.
TTCACGGGCGTGGCCGATCTCAAGAAGGTGTTCGAGGCGGCCAAGCTCCGGCGCGGGCAGGGGCGTGGCACGCTGCTTTTCGTCGACGAAATACACCGCTTCAATAAGGCACAGCAGGACGGTTTCCTGCCGCATATGGAAGATGGCACCATCCTCCTCGTCGGCGCTACCACCGAGAACCCCTCCTTCGAACTGAACGCAGCGCTTCTGAGCCGGGCGCAGGTGCTGGTGCTGACCCGGCTCGACCTCGCTGATCTCGAGCGCCTTGCTCAGCGTGCCGAAAAGGAGCTGGGCCGATCGCTGCCGCTCGACGGTGCGGCGCGCGAGGCGCTGCTCGAGATGGCGGATGGCGATGGCCGGGCGCTATTGAACCTGATCGAGCAGGTGGCGGCGTGGAAGACCGAGACGCGGCTTGGGGTCGAGGCGCTGACCACCCGGCTGATGAAGCGCGCCGCGAAATACGACAAGTCCGGCGACGAGCACTACAATCTCATTTCGGCACTGCATAAATCCGTGCGCGGCTCCGATCCGGACGCCGCGCTCTACTGGCTGGCGCGGATGCTGACCGGTGGCGAGGACCCGCGCTATCTTGCGCGGCGCATCACCCGCATGGCGGTCGAGGATATCGGTCTTGCCGACCCGCAGGCGCAGACGATCTGTCTGCATGCCTGGGAAACCTACGAGCGGCTCGGCTCCCCTGAGGGTGATCTGGCACTGGGGCAGGCGGTGATCTACCTCGCTCTCGCACCCAAATCCAATGCGGGCTACGCCGCCTTCAAGGCGGCCATGGCCGAGGCGCGCAAGACCGGCTCCGAGCCGCCGCCCAAGCACATCCTCAACGCGCCGACCCGGCTCATGAAGGAGCAGGGCTATGGCAAAAGCTATGATTACGACCACGACGCCGAGGATGCCTTTTCGGGGCAGAACTACTTCCCCGAGACGATGAAGCGCCCGGTCTACTACACCCCGGTCGATCGCGGACATGAGCGCGAACTGCGCAAGCGGGTCGAGTTCTTCTCCGGGCTACGCGAGAAGCGCCGCCGCGGCGAGGGGCATTGAGGTCCTACCGCCGCCGCAGCGGCTGCAGCAGCATCCGGTCGACCCAGAGGTCGCGCCGCGTGCGGAACCGGTCGATGCCCAGCGTCATCCCGAGATGCCCGCTCTTGGGCTGCGCCCGGTAGGTGCCGAGCAGCCGGTCCCACCATGGCAGGTTGAAGCCGTAATTGCTGTTGGCCTCCTCGGGCAGCACCGAGTGGTGCACCCGGTGCATGTCCGGCGTCACCACGATCCAGCGCAGCCACCGGTCCGTGCGGGAAGGGATATCGATGTTGGAATGGTTGAACATCGAACTGGCATTGAGGAGCACTTCGAAGATCAGCACCGCGACGGCGGGCGGGCCGAGCGCCGCGACCAGCCCCAGCTTCAGCCCCATCGACAGCAGGATCTCGACCGGGTGAAACCGTACCCCCGTCGTCACGTCGAACTCCAGATCGGCATGGTGCATCCGGTGAAGCCGCCACAGCGCGGGCACCGCGTGGAACAGCACGTGCTGGAGATAGATCGCGAAATCGAGCACCACCACTGACAGCGGCACCGCGATCCAGCCGGGGGTGCCGAACGCGTTGAAAAGGCCCCAGCCGCGCTCCTCTGCAATGACCGCGAGACCCACCGCCACGATGGGAAAGGCGATCCGCAACGCCACCGCGTCCAGCGCAACCAGCGCGAGGTTGTTGGACCAGCGCAGCAGGCGCGGGATCTCGCGGCGCCGCCGGGGTGCGAGGATCTCCCAGAAAGCCATCGCTGCGAGCACCCCGAGAAAGGCGGCGAGCCGGATCACCGGTTCCCGGGCAAGGAGCATCTCGTCCATCGGTGGAGAACTCCGGGCCGGTCAGGCCAGCGTCGAGGCGACGCGCGTGATCTGCGTGGTCTTCGGCGGCGCGGTAAATCGAGGCCCAGCGCCGTCGCGATAGGCGGCGAAGGCGCGGCTGTCGAGAAAGCGCCGCTTGGCGGCCTCGTCGTCGAACTCGAGCACGCCGATGAAGCGTGTCGGATCATCGGTGGCGTAGCCGGTGTAGCTGAAGCCCTCCAGCCCCTCGGCCTTCAGGCCCGAGACCAGGTCCTTCAGCGCCGCAGTCTGGGCCTCGGACTGGCCTTCGGCAAGGCTGTATTCGACGAGCAGTCCCATGGTCTCACTCCTTCGCATGGCCGATTCGCCCCGGCTCGGGGCAGGCCCGATCAATACTAGCACGGCCCTTCCGGAGAGGGGTCGCCCACCCGCCGCACCTCGCGTCATCCGGCACGGGCTGAACTTGTGGGCCGCTGCGGACCGGGCCGGGCGGGCCGCCGCTTGACAAGCAGGGCGCACCCAACGACACCGCGCGGATGATGACATCCCTTGCATTGGTGGCCTTCGGCGGCGCCGCAGGCGCGAGCCTGCGATTTCTCGTGGGGCAGGCCGTGGCCTTTCCCATGGGCACGTTCGCCGTGAACGTCGCGGGCAGCTTCGCGATCGGCGCGCTGTTCGTGTGGCTTGCGGGGCGCGGCGCGCCGCTGGCACCGTTGCTGATCACCGGGCTGCTGGGCGGCTTCACCACCTTTTCGGCCTTCTCGCTCGACGCGCTGCGTCTTGTCGAGGCGGGCCGCATGAGCGCGGCGCTGGCCTATGTGGCGGGATCGGTCATTCTCTCAATCGTGGCCTGTGCTTTGGGCCTCTGGATCGCAAGGAGCCTTTCATGAGCGGCGTGCAGACCATCACCGTCGGGGCCGACGAGGGCGATCAGCGGCTCGACCGCTGGCTCAAGCGGCGGTTTCCCCATCTGGCCCAGACCCGGATCGAAAAGATGTGCCGCAAGGGCGAGCTTCGGGTCGAGGGCGGTCGCGTGAAGCCCGCGACGCGGCTCGAGGTCGGCCAGAGCGTGCGCGTGCCCCCCATTCCCGAGGCGCACGAGGTCGAAAGCCGGCCCGTCGACCGCAGCCAGATTTCCAAGAAGGACGCGGAGATGATCCGCGGCTGCGTGATCTACCGCGACGACCACATCATCGCGATCAACAAGCCCGCCGGCCTGCCGACCCAAGGGGGATCCGGCGTTTCCAAGCATGTCGACGGCCTCGCCGAGGCGCTGCGCGACGGCTTCGAGGACAAGCCGCGCCTTGTGCACCGGCTCGACAAGGACACCTCGGGCGTGCTGCTGCTGGCGCGCACCCGCATGGCGGCCAAGGGTCTGACCGAGAACCTCAAGCACCGCGAGACCCGCAAGATCTACTGGGCCGCCGTCGCCGGTGCGCCGCAGCCGCGCGCGGGCATCATCAAGTATGGTCTCGTGAAGGCGATGGGCCATGGCAAGGGCGGCGAGGGCGAGAAGATGCAGTGCATCCACCCCGCCGAGGTCGACACGACGCCGGGCGCCAAGCGCGCCACCACCGAATTCGCCACGATCAGCGCGCTGGGACAGCGGGTGTCGTGGATGGCTCTGGTGCCGGTGACGGGGCGCACCCACCAGCTGCGCGCCCACATGGCCGAGATCGGCCACCCGGTGGTGGGCGACGGCAAATATGGCGGTTCGAGCCAGGAAAATCTCGGCGATGGCTGGGGGTCCGGCCTTGGCGCCGAGATCGACCGCAAGCTGCATCTGCATGCGCGCTCGCTGAAGATCGAGCACCCGGTGACCAAGGCGGTGCTGCAGCTCGTGGCGCCGCTGCCCGAGCACATGGAGCGGACTTGGGACTTTCTCGGCTGGGATGCGCGCGAGGCGCCGATGGACCCCTTCGATCCGAACGACCCGCTGGCATGAGCGACCTGCGGCTGGTGATCTTCGACGTCGACGGCACGCTGGTCGACAGCCAGCGCGACATCCTCGCCGCCATGGCGGCCGCCTTCGCTTCGGAGGGGCTGGAGACGCCGCCGCGCGAGCGGGTCCTGTCGGGGGTCGGGCTGTCGCTGCCCGAGACCTTCCTGAGGCTGGCCGGCGATCGAGACAGCGACACCCGCGCCCGCATGATCGCGACCTACTGCACCGCCTATGCCGATCTGCGGCGGGCGCATGGGCCCGAGAGCAGCCCCTTCTATCCCGGGGCGCGCGAGACGCTCGACCGGCTTGCGGGCGAGCCGTTCACGCTTTTGGCGGTGGCAACGGGCAAGTCGCGGCGCGGGCTCGACCGGCTGATCGAGGCGCATGAGCTGGAGGGGATGTTCCACAGCCGGCAAACCGCAGACGACCACCCCTCCAAGCCGAACCCGGCGATGATCCAAGCCGCGCTCATTGAAACCGGCGTGGCGGCGCAGCGGGCTGTGATGGTGGGCGACACCCGCTTCGACGTCGACATGGCGCGCGCCGCAGGCGTGGCCTCGATCGGGGTGGGCTGGGGCTACCAGCCGGCGGCCGGGCTCATGGCCGACCGGATCATCCACGACTGGGCCGGGCTCGCGCCCGCGCTCGACGACCTGACGGAGACGACCTGATGAGCGAATGGAAGGCCAAGCGGTTCTGGAAAGAGGCTGGCATCGCCCCCGCAGAGGGCGGCTGGCAGGTGCTGCTCGACAGCCGGCCTGTGCGCACCCCCGCCAAGGCGGCGCTGGTGCTGCCAACGCAGGCGCTGGCACGGGCGGTCGCTGCCGAGTGGCAGGCCCAGGAGGAACGGATCGATCCCCGCAGCATGCCAGTCACCCGCACCTCGAACTCGGCGATCGACAAGGTCGCCTTGCAGCGTGCCGAGGTGGCCGAGATGCTGGCGGCCTATGGCGGCTCGGACCTCCTGTGCTACCGCGCCCTGGGCCCGGCCGAGCTGGTGGCCCGGCAGGCGGTCGAGTGGGACCCCTTGCTCGACTGGGTCAGGGAGCGTTACGGCGCGGAGCTCTCCACCGTATCCGGCGTCATGCCGGTGACGCAGGACGCGGCCGCGCTGGAGCGGCTGTCCGCCCCGGTGCGCGAGATGGAGCCATTCGCCCTCGCGGCCTTTCACGATCTCGTGGCGCTGTCGGGGTCGCTGGTGTTGGCGCTCGCGGTCATCGAGGAGCGTCTGGAGGCCGAGGAGGCCTGGCGGCTGTCGCGGCTCGACGAGGAATGGCAGATCGAACAATGGGGTGCCGATGAGGAGGCGGAGGCGATGGCGCAGGTCAAGCGCACCGCCTTTCTCGACGCGGCCTCCTTCTGGCGGCTGCTGCACTAGGCGGCACCTCAACCGGTTCTGCGCATCCTGAGCGGGCGGTTCATCGATGAACCGCCCGTTTTGCATGCGCCCCTGCTTATTTACCCCGCGTCTGTGTCCGGCAAGGACAGGGGGCAGCCCTTGACCTGACGGCGAAAGATTGCCCAACTGGCGCCGTCGGGATCTTAACGGTCCTTGCAGATCGTCGTGCCGCGCGGCGGCCCGGCAACAAGAATGCCGCCCCCGCCAAGAGGGGCCGCAACTCAGGAAGAGGTTATTCATGAAGAAATCCGTACTCTTCGGCGCGCTGACCGTCACCGGTCTCGTCGCCGGAGCGGCGCAGGCCGCCACGCTTGACGATGTCAAGGAGCGGGGCGAGCTGAACTGCGGCGTGGTGACCGGCCTGGCCGGCTTCGGCGCCCCCGACGCCAACGGCGTCTGGGAGGGCTTCGACGTCGCCGTCTGCCGCGCCGTCGCCGCCGCCGTGCTGGGCGATCCGACCGCTGTCAACTTCGTGCCCACCACCGGCCAGACCCGCTTCACCGCGCTGGCCTCGGGCGAGATCGACATGCTGGCGCGCAACACCACCTGGACCTTCTCGCGCGACACCGATCTCAAGTTTGATTTCGCCGGCGTCAACTACTATGACGGCCAGGGCTTCATCGTGCCGACCGCGCTGGGCGTGTCCTCGGCCAAGGATCTCGACGGCGCCACCGTCTGCATCCAGACCGGCACCACCACCGAGCTGAACCTCGCGGACTTCTTCCGCAACAACAACATCAGCTACGAGCCGGTCCCGGTTGAGACCAACGCCGAGGCGCAGCAGCAGTACCTCGCCGGTGCCTGCGACGCCTACACCACCGACGCCTCCGGCCTCGCCGCGACCCGCGCCACCTTCGAGAACCCGGGCGAGCACGTGATCCTGCCCGAGATCATCTCCAAGGAGCCGCTCGGCCCGCTGGTGCGCCACGGCGACAACGAGTGGGGCGACATCGTGCGCTGGACCCTCAATGCGCTGATCGCGGCCGAAGAATTCGGCGTGACCTCGGCCAATGTCAATGAGCTGGCGGCCGCGCCGGGCACCAACCCCGAGGTGAACCGCCTGCTGGGCACCGAGGGCGAGCTGGGCGCGATGATCGGCCTCGAGAACGAGTGGGCCAAGAACGCGATCGCCGCCGGCGGCAACTATGGCGAGATCTTCGAGAAGAACATCGGCGAGAACACCCCGATCGGTCTGGCGCGCGGTCTGAACGCGCAGTGGACCAATGGCGGTCTGATCTACGCGCCGCCGTTCCGCTAAGCATCCCGGGAGGGGCGTTCTGCGCCCCTCCCCACCAATCACGGACAAGGCGCGAAGCGCCGCCGCCCCCCGAGTGCAGGGCGCAGCCGGAGCAACCGGCGCGCAACCGGCGAGGGGACCAACGGGGACCATTGCATGACCACGACCTCGGATGCTCCGAAGGCCGGTTTCCGGCCGAGCCAGCTCATCTACGATACCCGCTACCGCTCCCTCACGATCCAGGTGATCGCCTTCATCGCGCTGATGCTGGGGTTGAGCTGGCTGGTATCGAACACCATCGCCAACCTCTCGGCGCTCGGCAAGGATTTCGACTTCGGCTTTCTCGGCCAGCGCGCGGGCTACGATATCAACCAGCGCCTGATCGAATATGACAGCGCCTCGACCCATGGCCGCGCCGCGCTGGTAGGGATTCTCAACACGCTGCTGATCGCGGTGCTGGGCTGCGCGCTGGCCACCGTCGTCGGCGTTCTGGCAGGGGTGCTGCGCCTGTCCAAGAACTGGCTCGTGGCCAAGCTGATGGCCGTCTATGTCGAGGGCTTCCGCAACATCCCCGTGCTGCTGTGGATCCTCCTCATCTTCGCCCTGATGACCGAGGCCACGCCGCAGCCCCGCGATTTCCGCGAGGGCGGCGACGCCTCGATGATCCTTGGCGACACCATCGCCATCACCAATCGCGGCGTGTTCATCCCGGCGCCGTTCTGGGGCGCGGGCGCGGGCATCCTGCTCGCCGTGTTCCTCGTGTCGCTGGTCGCGATCTTCTTCTGGCGGCGCTACGCGCATCGCACGCAGGAGCAGACCGGGCGCATCCTGCCGATCGGCTGGGGTACGCTGGGACTGCTGATCGTTCCGACCGCCGTCGCCTTCCTGGCGCTGGGCATGACCTCGGGCCGGGTGACGCAGCCGGTGCTGGCCACCGGCGCTACCGAGGGCATGACGCTGACCGATTACGCCGCCAGCCAACAGACGATCAACGCCTGCGCGGTGCCGTTCTCCACCGAATCGCTGAACCTGCGCCGGCTGATGCGCAGCCAGGAGATCCGCTTCAACTACGTCGCTGTCGAGGATGCCGCAGGCGCGCTCGCCGCGCTCGAGGCGGGCAACTGCAACATTCTGTCGCTGCCGGCCTCGGTCGATCTCGCCACCGTGCCCGCAGGCGCCGTGGCGCTGTCCGACACGATCCGGCGCGGCATGCCGGTGGAGTTCGAGCGCCCGGTGTTGGGTGGCTTCAACTTCGAGGGCGGGCTGCAGCTTCGCAACTCGCTGATCGCGCTGTGGCTGGCGCTGTCGCTCTATACCGGCGCATTCATCGCCGAGAACGTGCGCGGCGGCATCCTGTCGGTCTCCAAGGGCCAGACCGAGGCGGCCTATGCGCTGGGCATCAAGCCTTCGCGCACCATGCGACTGGTGATCTTGCCGCAGGCGCTGCGCGTCATCATCCCGCCGATGATCTCGCAATATCTCAACCTCACCAAGAACTCGTCGCTGGCGATCGCGGTGGGCTACATGGACGTGCGCTCGACACTGGGCGGCATCACCATCAACCAGACCGGCAAGGAGCTGGAGGGGATGCTGCTGCTGGGGCTGTTCTACCTGGTCACCAGCCTGATCATTTCGAGCGCCATGAACCTCTACAATTCCCGCGTGAAACTGAAGGAGCGCTGAGATGTCCGACACGCATGCGCAGACCGTCTCCTTCGTCCGCGAGAGCATGATCCCGCAATCCGAGCCGCCGGCGGGCAACCGCGGCGCCGTCCTCTGGATGCGCGAGAACCTGTTCTCCGGCTGGTTCAACATCATCACGACGCTGATCTCGCTCTACGTGATCTGGTGGGCGCTGTCGCACACCATGCCATGGGTGATCAGGGGCATCTGGGACGCCTCGTCGCTCACCGAATGCCGCGAGATCCGCGACGCCACGCTGCCCGAGGGCACCTCCGCCGCCTGCTGGGCAGTGCTGACCGACCGCTGGCAGCAGCTGATGTTCGGCTTCTACCCGCGCGAACTCTACTGGCGCCCGGTGCTGTCACTGATCATCTTCCTCGCCGCCATCGCGCCGGTGCTGTTCCCGCATACGCCGCGCAAGGCGCTCGCGCTTACCGCGATCTCGCCCTTCGTGATGTTCTGGCTGCTCTGGGGCGGCTCGGTCTGGTTCCCGGTTTCGGTCGCACTCGGCTTCGTGCTGGGCTGGGCCGCGTGGCGGGCGCTGGCGCCTCTGGCGGGCACGCTCATCGCCTCCATCGTCGCAGCGGCGCTGCCCATTATCTACTGGCTCTACACCGCGGGCCCGCTCGCGCGGGAATTGGAGCAGGCGGTGGCGCTGAGCATCGAATACGTGCCGAGCCAGGATTTCGGCGGCTTCATGCTGTCCTTCATCATCGGCATCGCCGGCATCATCCTGTCGCTGCCGCTGGGCATCCTCCTGGCGCTGGGGCGGCAGTCGGACCTGTTCATCATCAACAAGATCTCGGTGGGCTTCATCGAGATCATCCGTGGCGTGCCGCTGATCGTCTGGCTGTTCACCGCGTCCCTGCTGCTGAACTACTTCCTGCCGCCGGGGACCAACTTTGACCTGATGCTGCGGGTCATCATCATGGTGACGCTCTTCGCCGCGGCCTATATCGCCGAGGTCGTGCGCGGCGGCCTCGCGGCGCTGCCCAAAGGCCAGTACGAGGGCGCCGACAGCCTCGGCCTGTCCTACTGGCAGTCGATGCGGCTGATCATCCTGCCGCAGGCCCTGAAGATCTCGATCCCCGGCATCGTCAACACCTTCATCGGCCTGTTCAAGGACACGACGCTGGTGGTGTTCATCGGCCTCTTGGACCCGATCGGCCTCAGCAACGCGATCCGCGCCTCGACCGAGTGGAACGGCATCTACTGGGAGCTTTTCGTCTTCATCGGCCTGCTGTTCTTCATCTGCTGCTTCAGCATGTCCCGCTATTCGCTGTACCTGGAGAAAAAGCTCCAGCGCGGCCACAACTGAGGAGGGTGTGATGACCGACACCACCGCCGCCCGCACCATCGACCGCAGCCAGATGCAGGTCTCCGACGAGGTCGCGATCGAGATCTCGAACATGAACAAGTGGTACGGCTCGTTCCACGTGCTGCGCGACATCGACCTCACCGTCTATCGTGGTGAGCGGATCGTGATCTGCGGGCCTTCGGGCTCGGGCAAATCGACGCTGATCCGCTGCATCAACCGGCTCGAGGAGCATCAGGCCGGCAAGATCGTCGTCGACGGGATTGAGCTCACCTCGGATCTGAAGAACATCGACAAGATCCGCTCCGAGGTCGGGATGTGCTTCCAGCACTTCAACCTCTTCCCGCATCTGACGATCCTTGAGAACTGTACCCTCGCACCGATCTGGGTTCGCAAGACCCCCAAGCGCGAGGCCGAGGAAATCGCGATGCATTTCCTCGAGAAGGTGAAGATCCCCGAGCAGGCGCACAAGTATCCCGGCCAGCTCTCGGGCGGTCAGCAGCAGCGCGTCGCCATCGCGCGAAGCCTGTGCATGAAGCCGCGGATCATGCTGTTCGACGAGCCGACCTCGGCGCTCGATCCGGAGATGATCAAGGAGGTGCTCGACACCATGATCGAGCTGGCCGAGGAAGGCATGACCATGCTCTGCGTGACCCACGAGATGGGCTTCGCGCGGCAGGTCGCCAACCGAGTGATCTTCATGGATCAGGGCCAGATCGTCGAGCAGAACGAGCCGGAGGCCTTCTTCAAGAACCCGAAATCCGACCGGACGAAGCTGTTCCTGAGCCAGATCCTCGGCCATTGACCGCGACGCGGCTCGAAGGGCCGCGAAGACGAGCGGTCACGAAACGAAGCAGGGAAGGGGGCGCGAAAGCGGCCCCTTTCGCCGTTCAGAGGTCGGCGGGTATGGCGAAGGCGGCGACGCGGCCCTTGCCGATCGCGGCCCAGTCCCACGCATCGAATTGCAGCACGGTGACCGCGCAGGTCGGGTAGTCGTGAAAGCGCGGATGCGCCGGGGCCTCGGCCGCTAAATCGGCGGCGAGGCGGCCGATGCCGGGGTTGTGCGCGACGAGCGCCACCCGCCGGGTCCGCACGCCCTTCAGGGCCGCCAGAAGCTGCCGCGGCGGGGCGGCGTAGAGCGTGGCCTCGTGGCGGATCTCGGGCGTCTCGGCCCATTCTGGCTGCATCAGCGCCAGCGTCTCGCGCGTACGCACGGCATCCGAGCAGAGCACCAGTTGGGGCACGTGTCCGCCCGCCGCGAGCCAAGCACCCATGCGTGGCGCATCGCGGCGGCCGCGTGCCGCCAGCGGCCGGGCGTGGTCACGGAGCCCGGAATCGCCCCAATCGGACTTGGCGTGGCGGATCAGGACGAGCTCGAGGCTCATGTCTCGTTGCGCGGCTTCATCCGGCTCTCGCTCGAGCGGATGATCGAACCGGCGCCATGCTCGGTGAACAGTTCCAGCAGCGAGGCGTTGGGCAGACGGCCGTCGAGGATCACCACGGCGCGCACGCCCTGCTCCAGCGCCATCAGCGCCGTCTCGGTCTTGGGGATCATGCCGCCGGCGATGGTGCCGTCGGCGGTCATCTGACGGACCTGCTCGGGGGACAGCTGGGTGACGACCTCGCCGCTCGCATCCTTGACGCCCGACACGTCGGTCAGCAGCAGCAGCCGGTCCGCCTTGAGTGCGCCGGCGATGGCACCGGCGGCGGTGTCGCCGTTGACATTGAAGGTCTCGTTCGGGTCCATGCCAGTCGCCACCGGCGCGACCACCGGGATGATGCCGGCGCCGAACATGTCGCGCAGCACCTGCACGTTCATCTCGACCGGGCGCCCCACGAAGCCCAGCTCCGGGTCGTCGGCCACCGCGACCATCAGGTCGTCATCCTTGCCCGAGAGACCGACGGCGCGGCCGCCCTCATCCATGATGGCTTGAACGATGCGCTTGTTGACGAGACCGGTCAAAACCATTTCGACCACCTCGACGGTGGCCTGATCGGTGACACGCTTGCCGCGCACGAAATCGGACTTGATGCCGAGCTTGCCGAGCATCTCGTTGATCATCGGCCCGCCGCCATGCACGACCACCGGGTTCACGCCGACCTGGCGCATCAGCACGATGTCGCGGGCGAATTCGGCCATCGCATCGGCGTCGCCCATGGCGTTGCCGCCGAACTTCACCACGACGATCGCGCCGGAATAGCGCTGCAGGTAGGGCAGGGCTTCCGAGAGCGTCTTGGCGGTGGCGATCCAGTCTCGATCCATCTTCTGCGTCCTCATCAGAGGCCCCTGTTCAATGCGTCAGGAAAGGCGTCAGGAAAGCCCCGCGATGATCGCGCGGAGCGTCTCGATGCCGTCGCCCTTCTCGGAGCTGGTCAGCACCAGCTCGGGATAGGCGGCCGGGTGTTTGGCCAGCGCGGCGCGAGTCAGGCCGAGACTCTGCTCCAGCTCGCTTTTCTTCACCTTGTCGATCTTGGTCATCACGACCTGGAACGGCACGGCGGAGCGGTCGAGCAGGGTCATGATCTCCTCATCAACCTTCTTGGCACCGTGGCGCGCGTCGATCAGCACGAAGGCCCGGCGCAGGGTCGGTCGGCCCGAAAGGTACTGCTTCAGCAGCCGCTGCCACTTTTCGACCACCGCGACCGGCGCGTTGGCAAAGCCGTAGCCCGGCAGGTCGACAATGTAGTGGCTGTCGGCGGCGGTGAAGAAGTTGATCTCCTGAGTGCGCCCCGGCGTGTTGGAGGCACGCGCCAGCGCCTTGCGCCCCGTGAGTGCGTTGATCAGGGAGGACTTGCCGACATTGGAGCGGCCCGCGAAGCAGACCTCCAGCCGGTCGGCGGGCGGCAGGCCCGACATCGCGACCACGCCCTTGAGGAACTCGACCTCGCCGGCAAACAGAAGCCGCCCCGCCTCGGCCGCATCGGGCTCGGGCGGGGCGGCCTCGGGAAAGCTCATCTGCATGCCACTCACTTCTTCGGCTTCCCGGGCGCGTTGGCGGCCTTGGCCTCGGCGGGTTTGGGCTTGCGCTTGAAGCCCGAGCGGATGTTGCCGAACACGTCCGGCTTGGCACCGTGGCTGCGCATGATCGCGTATTGCTGGACGAAGGTGATCACGTTGTTGGTGATCCAGTACAGCACCAGACCGCTGGCGAAGTTACCCAGCATGAACATGAACACCCACGGCATCCAAGCGAAGACCATCTTCTGGGTCGGGTCGGTGGGGGCCGGGTTCAGCTTCTGCTGCAGCCACATCGAGATGCCCAGAAGGATCGGCAGCACGCCCAGCGAGATGATCGCGAGGAAGCTGGTGGGATCGGGCGCGTCGAAGGGCAGCAGGCCGAACAGGTTCAGGATCGAGGACGGGTCCGGCGCAGAGAGGTCGCGGATCCAACCGAACCATTCGGCATGGCGCAGTTCGATGGTGACGAAGATCACCTTGTAGAGCGAGAAGAAGATCGGGATCTGCAGCAGGATCGGCAGGCAGCCCGAGGCCGGGTTCACCTTGTTCTCCTTGTAGAGCTTCATCATGCCCTGCTGCATCTTCTGGCGATCGTCGCCGGCTTGCTCCTTGAGCTTCTCCATCTCCGGCTGCAGTTCCTTCATCCGCGCCATCGAGACGTAGGAGCGGTAGGCCAGCGGGAACACGATCGCCTTGAGGATCACGGTCAGCGCGATGATCGCCCAGCCCATGTTGCCGATCAGCCCATTGAGGAAATGCAGCAGCATGAAGATCGGCTTGGTCAGGAAGAAGAACCAGCCCCAGTCGATGCTGTCGACGAAGCCCTCGATGCCGCCTTCGTTCTGGTAGCCGCGGATCGCCTCCCATTCCTTGGCACCCGCGAAGAGGCGGGTCTCGGAGGAGGCGGTGGCGCCGGGCGCAACCTCGACCGCCGGCAGCACGGCGTCGGTCTGGTACACCTCGGAGCGGTCGGAATAACGCACCACGGAGCGGAACGGCGTGCCCGGCTCGGGGATCAGCGTGGTCATCCAGTACTTGTCGGTGAAGCCGGTCCAGCCGTTGCCCGCGACCTCGGCCACGTCGACCCGGCCCGCGCCGCGGGCATCGGGTTCGAGATCGGGCATGTCGCCGTAGTCGATCTCTTCGAGCGTGCCGTCGGTCATCCGCACCACGCCTTCATGCAGGATGAAGAAGCCTTGGGTATCCGGCTCGCCATGCCGCGCCACGAAGCCATAGGGCGCGAGGGTGACGGCCGCGTCGGTGGTGTTCTCGACTGTCTGCTCGACATCGAACATGAACTTGTCATCGACCGAAACGGTGCGGCGGAAAACGAGGCCTTCGCCATTGTCCCAGGACAGCGTCACCGGGCTGTCGGTGGTCAGCGTCTCGCCGCTCTCAAGCGTCCACAGCGTGTCCGGGCCGGGCAGGGGGCCGGCCTCGCCGCCGACCGGGGCCCAGCCCCAGACCGCGTAGTAGGGCGTGTCGGAGCCGACCGGCGACAGAAGCCGCACCAGCGGGCTCTCGGGATCGAGCGTCTCGTGGTAGTCGGCCAGGGACAGGTCGTCGATCCGGCCGCCGCGCAGCGACAGCGAACCGGTCAGGCTCGGCGTTTCGACGGTGACGCGGGGCGCTTCCTGCGCCACCGGGGCAGCTTGCTCCAGGGCGCTGCCGGGTACCGCGTCAGAGGCGGTGCCGGGGCCCAGATCCTCGGTGGGCGCGGTCGAGATCTCGTCGATCTCCGGCGAGGGCGCCTGCTCCTCGGGAGGAAAGATCAGGAACCAGCCCAGGATCACCACCAGGCTGAGCACTGTCGCCAGGATCAGGTTCTTGTTCTGATCGTCCATGAAAAGCCGCCTCGGATCGCCGGAAAAGGTCAGTGGCGGTTCAACAGGGCGAGGGTCCGAAGGTCAAGCTCTTTCGCCCGCGGCGCGCCCTTGCCGCAGCGCCGTTCGCCCGTTCCGGCAGGGGCTCGCGCGTGGCGTTCAGATGGCGCGGCGGGCGCGATCGGGGGCGGTCGCATCCGGGAGGCGGGCCCGGATCCAGGCCTCGGCCTCGGGGCGCGGCAACGGGCGGGCAATGCCAAAGCCTTGGGCATGGCCGCATCCCAGCTTGGCCAGCATCTCGCGCTCGCCCTGGGTCTCGACCCCCTCGGCCAAGGTCTCGAGCCCGAGTCGCTCGGCCATGGTCAGGATCGCCGAGACCATCTTTTGCTGCTCGGCGTCGCAGTCGATGCGGCTGACGAAGGAGCGGTCGATCTTGATGCGCTGGATCGAAAAGCGGCGGATCGCGGTGATCGCGGCATGGCCGGTGCCGAAGTCATCGAGGTCGAGCCGGCAGCCCAGCCGGGCCAGCCCGGAGAGGTTGCGCACCACCATGTCCTCGATGCGCTGCGCCACGACCGTCTCCAGCACTTCGATCACGAGCCGGTCCGGCGACAGGTCGAAGCGGTCCAGTTCCCAAGCCAGCCGATCGATCAGGCGGGGGTCGGCCAGCTCGCTTTGCGAGAAATTGACCGCGACCCGGGGCACCGCCAGCCCCGCTGTGTCCCAAAGCCGCAAGGCGTTGAGCCCGTCCTGAACCATCACTTCGCCCAGCCGCCCCATCAGCCCGGCCTGTTCCGCGACGGGCAGGAATTCGGCGGGGGGAATCAAGCCCCGGTCGGCGTGGTGCCAGCGCGCCAGCGCCTCGACACCGCTGACCCGACCGTCCGGGATCGAGATCTGCGGCTGGAAATGCGCGGTGATGTCGCCGCGATCAAGGGCCGCGGCGATCTCGTCCGAGAGGCTGTTGCGGATGCTGACGCGGTGCTGCATCGCGCTGGAATAGCTGCGGATCGAGGCCGCGCCGCCGCGCTGCGCCTCGATCAGAGCCAGGGTCGCCGCCTGCAGCAGCGCGGTTCCGTCGGAGGACGGGCTTTTCCCCGCCAGCGCAAAGCCAACCGAGGCGGTGACATGCGCCTGCGTGTCCCCCACCTTGATCGGTTCGGCCAATGCCTGTTGCAACCGCTGCCCCAGCTGGATTGCGGTTTCGAGGTCGAGCCGACGGTCGGGGGCGAGCGCCACGCCGTAGCAGGGCCCGTCGAGTCGCGACAGGCTGTCATCGGCGCGGAGCCCGTCCTGCAGCCGCTCGCCCACCTTCCGCAGCACCCGTTCGACCGCCAAGCGGTCGCAGCGCTGCTCGATCCGTTTGAAGTCGTCGATCTCGATCACCATTGCTGCCAACCCCTGCGCCCCGCCGTGGCGGCGCAGCAGCATCCGGTCGAGTACGGCGGTCAGGGACCGGCGGTCGCCCAGCCCGGTGAGCGAATCCCGCGCGGTGCAGGTCGACAGGATCGGCCGGCCCAGAGCGGCGGCGATGGTGAGCGGCAGCGCTACCGCCACCATTGCGGCGCCAGGCGCCCCGCCCAGAAGGAGCGCGCCCAGCAGTAGCAACGGTGCAAGGACCTGGCCCAGCAGCCGCGCCGGCCCGCCGATTCGCCCGAGAATTGGGGCGCATCCCTGAAGCAGGTGGGTTCGAGCCGTGCTGCGCATCCATGCATCCATTCCGCGATGGGTGGCGGAGCGCGGCGGCGCCCAGCCTGAACGGATTGCAGGTTAGGATAGCGATCTGAGCGGCGCGTTAACGGCCGGGAGGGGGAGTTGTTAGAATTGCCTCAATCGCCGGCCCCATCGCCGCTGCCGCTCAGGCCGAGCCCCGCGAAGTCGAACAGCGCCGGATCGAGCATGTGGCTTGGCCGGACCTGGCTAAGCGCGGCGAACATCTTCTGCCGTCGGCCGGGCGCGTTCTTCTCCCACTGGTCGATCATCTGTTTGATCTGCTGGCGCTGCAGCCCGTCCTGACTGCCGCAGAGATCGCAGGGGATGATCGGATAGTTCATCGCGGTCGCGAACTTCTCGCAATCGGCCTCGGCCACATGCGCGAGCGGGCGGTAGAGGAACAGGTCGCCTTCGTCATTGACCAACTTGGGCGGCATCGTCGCGATCTTGCCGCCGTGGAACAGGTTGAGGAAGAAGGTCTCGAGCATGTCGTCGCGGTGATGGCCCAGCACCACGGCCGAGCAGCCCTCCTCGCGGGCGACGCGGTAGAGATTGGCGCGGCGCAGGCGCGAGCAGAGCGCGCACATGGTGCGCCCCTGCGGGACCTTGTCCATGACGATGGAATAGGTGTCCTGATACTCGATGCGGTGCGGCACGCCCATGCGTTCAAGGAACTCCGGCAGCACGGTCGCCGGAAAGCCCGGCTGGCCCTGATCGAGGTTGCAGGCCAGGATCTCGACAGGGAGCAGCCCGCGCCATTGCAGCTCGGTCAGCGCCGCCAGCAGGGTGTAGCTGTCCTTGCCGCCCGACAGGCAGACGAGCCAGCGCGCGCCACGCTCGACCATGCCGTATTTCTCGATCGCCTCGCGGGTGTCGCGGATGATCCGCTTGCGCAGCTTGCGGAACTCCGTGGTCTTGGGCGCGCCGGCAAAGAGCGGGTGGATGTCGTCCTGAAGGTCGTCCTGAGCGTCGTCGAGCATGATCGGGGCTCCTTTCGATCGGCGGGGATATGCCACGCGCGCGCCCGCGAGGAAAGGCCCGGGAGCAGGGGGCGGGCGGGCGGTTTGGAAGAGGGTGCCGAGGAAAGCCTCTTCGACGAAGGCGGCTTGGCGATCGTCATCCACATGAACCCGGACACCTACCAGGCCGGGGCCGGCGTTCGGATCGCCTGCGGCGTCATCACGCTTCGGCAGTAACCGGCCCTTTAGGCGTCAGTCAGGCACGTTGTCGATGCCGCTGCCGCCCCATGGGTGGCAGCGAGCGAGGCGGCGCAGCACCAGCCAACCGCCCTTGAGCCCGCCCTGCCGTTCCAGCGCCTCGAGCGCATAGGCCGAGCATGTCGGGTGAAATCGGCAGCCATGGCCGACCATCGGCGAGAAGGTGAGGCGGTAGAGCCGCACCGGCAGGGCTATGACCTGCGCGAGCGGGCTCATGCCTGGGCATGGACGCGGGACAGCGCCCATTCGAGATCGCGGGCCATCTGCGCGAGATCATGCGTGGCGGTGATCTCGGCTCGACCGATCAGCACATAGTCCCAGCCGGCGCGGCCCTGTTCTGGCAGCACCTTGCGGGCCACCTCGCGCAGGCGACGCTTGGCCCGGTTACGCGCGACCGCGTTGCCGACCTTCTTTGAGCAGGTGAAACCGACGCGCATGGCCTCGGAGCCATCGCCGCGCGGATTGGCCTGCAGGTGGAATCCGGTCGTACCCTGCCGCAGCGCCCGGGCGGCACGCAGGAAGTCGGGACGTTTGCGGATCTTGTCGACACCAACGCCGAAAGACCCCTTCGCGGCGGCATCTCTGCCGACCACGGGGGTCTTCTGGTCCGTCACCACTTGGGTGATCAGGCGCTCAGCACCTTGCGGCCCTGCGCGCGGCGGGCGTTGATGATCTTCCGGCCGGCCTTGGTGGCCATGCGGGCGCGGAAGCCGTGACGCGACTTGCGCACACGGTTCGAGGGTTGGAACGTGCGTTTCATTGCGCTTTCTCCGTCTCAAGGGGCCGCGCCGTCCGCCGTCCATGCCGGATTCGGGGCCTGCCATCATTCGAAGCCCGTGCCATAAAGAGGCATCGGCGGCCTGTCAACGCGGGGCAGGCCGGAATCCTGCCCGATGCGCAATGTTACAGTCGCGCGCTACGGATCAACAGGGCGCGAGGGGGCTGGGCGCGGCCCCGGCGCCGGTGCATGTCTGGAGATATGACATGTCCGGTGAGGCACTTATGAGCAGCGAAAACACAGATGAGCCGGGGCCTGCGCGCTCCGGCTGGACCCGCTACCTGCCGATTCTCGTGATCGGCGCGGTGGCACTGATCGGCGCCTTCTTCCTGCGGGACGTGCTGAGTTTTGAGACGCTGCGCGACAACCGCGAGGCGCTGATCGCTTGGCGTGACGCCAACTACGCGCTTGCCGTGGCGGGTTTCATCGCCGCCTATGTGGCGATCGTGGCCTTCTCGCTGCCCGGTGCCACCGTGGCGACGCTCACCGGCGGTTTCCTGTTCGGGACCTTTCCAGGCGTGCTGTTCAATGTCGTCGGCGCGACGCTGGGGGCGGTGCTGATTTTCCTCGCGGCGCGCGCCGGGTTGGGGCGGCGGCTATCGAAGGGCATGGACACCTCCGAAGGCAGGCTGAAACGGATCAAGGAAGGCATCCAGGAAAACCAGTGGTCGATGCTGTTCCTCATGCGCCTGCTGCCGATCGTGCCCTTCTTCGTGGCCAACCTGCTGCCGGCGCTGGTCGGCGTGGGGCTGGTGCCCTTCGCGATCACCACGCTTTTGGGCATCACGCCGGGTGCGCTGGTCTTCACATCCGTCGGTGCAGGCCTGGGCGCGGTCTTCGCCGCCGGCGAAACCCCCGATCTCGGCATTATCTTCGAGCCGCAGGTGCTTTTGCCGCTGCTCGGTCTGGCCGCGCTTTCGGCGCTGCCGCTTCTCATCAAGGCCGTGAAGGGCCGGAAAGGCCTCGCATGAGCCATATCGACTGCGACACCTGCATCATCGGCGCCGGATCGGGCGGGCTTTCGGTCGCGGCCGGCGCGGCGCAGATGGGCGCGCGCGTGGTGTTGATCGAGAAGGGCGAAATGGGCGGCGACTGCCTCAATAGTGGCTGCGTGCCATCCAAGGCGATGCTGGCTGCGGCCAAGCAGGCGCATGCGATGACCAAGGGCGCCGAGATGGGTATCACGCCGACCGTACCCGATATCGACTTCGCCGCGGTGAAGGATCATGTCGCGCGCAGCATCGCCACCATCGCGCCGGTCGATTCGCAGGAGCGTTACGAGGGCTTCGGTGTCACGGTGATCCGCGAGCATGCCTGCTTCACCTCTCCCGACGAACTCCGGGCGGGCGATACGACCGTCAAGGCGCGCCGCTTCGTGCTCGCTACAGGCTCGCGTCCGCTGGTGCCGCCGATCGACGGCATCGAGGAGACGCCTTTCCTTACCAACGAGACGATCTTCGATCTGCGCGAGAAGCCGGATCATCTGCTGATCATCGGCGGCGGGCCGATCGGCCTCGAAATGGCGCAGGCGCATCGCAGGCTCGGCTGCGAGGTGACGGTGATCGAGGGCGCCCGGGCGCTGGGCAAGGACGACCCCGAGCTGGCGGGCCAGCTTCTGTCGATGCTGCGCGAGGAGGGCATCCGCATCGAGGAGCAGGCCAAGGTCACGCGCGTTTCCGGCAAGGCCGGCGCGATCCGGGTCGAAACTGAGACGGGCGCCTTCGAGGGCACGCATCTGCTGATTGCCGTGGGCCGCGAGGTGGTGACCGACGGGCTCGGGCTCGAGGTGGCACACGTGAAACATGGCCCCAAGGGCATCGCCGTCGGTGCCGATCTGCGCTCGGAGACGAATCGTCGCGTCTATGCCGTCGGCGACGCCGCGGGCGGGCTGATGTTCACCCATGTGGCAGGCTACCATGCCGGAGTAATCATCCGCTCGATGCTGTTCGGCCTGCCATCCAAGGCCAAGACCGCGCATATCCCTTGGGCCACCTATACCGATCCGGGTCTCGCGCAGGTGGGATTGACCGAAGCGGAGGCGCGCGAGAGGCATGGCGATGCGCTCAAGGTGATCCGCGCGCGCTTCGACGAGAACGACCGCGCCATCGCCGAGGGCCGCACCGAGGGGATGCTGAAGCTGATGGCGGTCAAGGGCCGCCCCGTGGGCGCGACGATCCTCGGGCCGGAGGCAGGCGACCTGATCGGCGTCTGGGCCATCGCCATCGCCAGCGGCACCAAGCTGTCGAAGATCGCCGGCGCCGTGCTGCCCTATCCGAGCCGTGGTGAAATCAACAAACGTGCAGCGGGCAACTATTTCAGCGCCAGCCTGTTTGATAACGAATGGGTGAAGACAGCCGTCCGGGCGGTCCAGCGCTGGGTTCCTTGAGGGTCCGGCCGCCCGGCGGCGCAAAAGGGACCAGATGTTCAATACCCTCTCCGGACGATTCCTCGCTCTGACCACGGTCTTCGTGATGCTGGCCGAGGTGCTGATCTTCGTCCCTTCGGTGGCGCGGTTCCGGCAGGATTACCTGCAGCTGCGGCTCGAGCGGGCGCAGATCGCCTCGCTGGCGCTGTTGGCCTCGGAGACGCTCGATGCCGATCTCGAGGCGGAGCTTCTGGAGAATGCCGGCGTCTACAACGTCGTGCTCCGGCGTGACGAGGTACGCCAGCTCGCGCTGTCCTCGCCGATTCCCGAGCCGATCCACGCCACCTACGATCTACGCAATGATTCCGCGCTGCAACTGATCCGCGACGCTCTGCGCACCCTTCTCGACGCCGATGAGCGGATCATCCGGGTGATCGGCGACCCGGTGCAGCAGGGCGGGCTTCTGATCGAGGTGACGATGGACGAGGCGCCGTTGCGCGCCGAAATGCTGGAATACGGTCTGCGCATCCTGATTCTCTCGGCGGTGATCTCGGTGGTGACGGCGGCGCTGCTCTTCGCCGCGGTGCAGGCTTTTCTCGTGACCCCGATCAAGCGGGTGGTTGCGCAGATCCAGAGCTATGCCGACGCGCCCGAGGATGCGCGCCGGATCATCGCGCCGCGCGCCGGGCTGCGCGAGCTGCGCGAGGCCGAGACGGCGCTGCAGGCGATGGAAACGCAGCTCACCTCGGCGCTGCGCCAGAAGGACCGGCTGGCCCAGCTAGGCTCCGGCGTGGCCAAGGTCAGCCATGACCTGCGCAACATCCTCACCTCGGCCCAGCTCTTCGCCGACCGGCTCGACAGCTCCGAGGATCCGCTGGTCAAGCGCATGGCGCCCAAGCTGGTCGGCTCGATCACCCGCGCGGTGAACCTGTGCGAATCGTCGCTGGCCTTCGGCCGTGCCG
This sequence comes from Limimaricola soesokkakensis, assembly GCF_900172345.1. GTDB lineage: Bacteria > Pseudomonadota > Alphaproteobacteria > Rhodobacterales > Rhodobacteraceae > Limimaricola > Limimaricola soesokkakensis. The sequence goes on along the minus strand of NZ_FWFY01000002.1, from coordinate 27,682 downwards.
AGGAGCCGCCGCCACAGCTCGCCCGGCTGCCGCTGGCGGCCTTGGTCACGGAAGTGCTGGAGGCGGAGCGGCTGGCCGCGGGCGAGGGCGGCGAGGTCGAGTTCCACGACGAGGTGCCGCCGGGGCTGGTGCTGCGCGCCGATGCCGAGCAGCTGTTCCGCGTGCTGTCGAACCTCGTGCGCAACGCGCGCCAGGCGATCATGGCGAAGGGCGGGGGCGGGCGCGTCACCGTTTCGGCGCGCGAGGACGAGGATGCATGGTGGATCTATGTCACCGATACCGGGCCGGGCTTGCCGCCCAAGGCGCGGGAGCATCTGTTCCGGGCGTTTCGCGGCGGCGTGGCCAAGGGCGGCACCGGGCTGGGCCTCGCCATCGCCGCCGAGCTGGTGCGCGGCCATGGCGGCCGGCTCGAACTGACGCGCAGCGACGAGACCGGCACCCAGTTCGCGATCTGCCTGCCGCGCAGCGCTCCACAGTTGGCAGTCGGCTAGGCCTGCCGCCACGGCAGGAGGGAGGTCGGGCAGAAACGTGAAGATTTCTCGAAAACGGCCCTTGCATGTCCCGGCACCGGACGGTAGATCGGCCTCACTCTACAGCGGACTGGTAGCTCAGTTGGATAGAGTACTTGACTACGAATCAAGGGGTCGGGGGTTCGAATCCTCCCCAGTCCGCCACTTCCTCCCATTCGGAACGAGAGATCGATGAAGCCCCTCCGGGGGCTTTCGTCGTTTCAAATGCTATCTTTTCAGACCGGGGACTCGAAATCCTGCGAAGCCGCGATACCTCCGGAAAAGAACGTGGATTCAACCGGGAGGACCCCGATGGCCGAGGACAGGGAAGAACGGATCCGGCAGCGCGCCTATGATCTGTGGCAGCGCGAGGGTGCGCCCGAAGGGCGCCACCAGGATCACTGGCACGAAGCGGTGGCGCAGATCGACGCCGAGGACGCGACCGATACCGACGTGGCGCCTGATACGGCTGCCGCGGCGGGGCTTGCCGGTCGCAGCGATGACCTGCCCTTGAACGCGGACGGGCTCGACGAGATGGACGTGCAGCAGGCCCGCGAAGGCATGCCGGAGGCCCCCGGCGAGCAGATCGCCGACACAACCCCCGCCACCGGCGGGCGCCGCAAGAGCGCTGCCAAGAAGACCGAGCCCGGCGCCGCACCCAAGCGTGGTCGTCCCCGCAAGAGTGCCAAGGTCGATCCCGACAAGGCGGGGGCGGCCGAGGGCGGCAACACCGTGAAACCGGGCGAAAAGAAGGTCTCCCGCCGGGCCGTGCGCTCTGGCCCGGAGAAGACCGCCGACGCCTATGCCAAGGGGCCGAGCGAAACCCGCTGAGGCCGGATGCCGAACGGGCATGACAGAAAAAGGGCCGCTTCCGAGTGGAAGCGGCCCTTTCGCGTTTCAAGACGCGACAAGGCGGGATCAGGGAGCGAGCTCCTCGGCCTCGCGCGCCTCTTCCTCGGTGATGCCGAGCCGATTTCTGAGCAGCGTCAGATAGGCGCGGTTCGCCTCCGTCTCGGAATCCACCGCGGCGCGGGAGGCAAGGTAGAACTCGATCGCCGTATCATGGTCGTCGATCCGCGAAAGCAACGTGTCGATCGGCTTGGGGTTCTCGATTTCCGTGGCGATCAGCCGCCGCTCATCGGCGCTGGCCTCGGCCTCGTCGAGCTGGCCGGCGATGCGGTGCCGCTCATCCGCCGAGAGATTGCCGTCCGCATGGGCCGCCGCGATCATGCCCCGGATCAACAGCAGGGCGCGGTCGTCGCTCATCGCCTCGGCGGCCTGCTGGTGGCGCGGATCGGGCGTCTCGGTCGATTGCGCCTCGCCGCCCAGCGCCCCGGCGATCTGGTCGAAGATGCCGCTTAGCCCCGATCCGGAGCCGCTGGAGGCCGCATGGGCGGTGGAGCCGCTGGCGCGTTGGCGCGATTGGTGATCGCGATAGGCCTGGTAGGCCATGTAGCCCAGCGCCGCGACGCCGGCCTTGCCGCGCAGCCCGCGGCCACCAAGACCGCCGAGCAGCGCCGCGCTGCCGAGGCTGCCGCGGCGCCGACCGCGCCCGGCCATCCGCGAGGCCAGCATGACGCCGAGAATCCGTTTGAGGCTCATGGGATCATCCTTTCCGCCTGGGTTCGCAGGTGGAACGACGCGGTCGGGCGCTTCGTTCCGTGGGCTTTGCGCCGGTGCGGCCCCGCACCCGGCCTTGACCCCTCCGGCGTGGAGCGCAGTTGTCAGCCATGAAAGACCGCTAGGGAGCGTATGTGTGAAGATCGCCCTGATGACCCATATCCGCCACCCGCTGCGGCCGCCCTTCATGGGGGGCATGGAGGCGCATGGCTGGCACCTCGCGCGCGAACTGGCGGCCCGGGGTCACGAGGTCACGCTGTTCGCCAGCGGCGACAGCGCCCCGCCGCCGGAAGTGCGACTGCATGCGGTGTTGGAGGAGCATTACGACCGCCGCTACCCGTGGCATGATTTTCACGGCACCGACACGCTCAACGACCTGCTCGATGCCACGTTCGCGGCGGCCTGCCGCGATGTGGCGGCAGGGGCGTTCGACGTGGTGCACAACAACACGCTGCACCGCTTTCCGCCGCGCCTGTCGCGGGCGCGGCGGCTGCCGATGGTGTCGTCGATGCATGTGCCACCCTTCGTGGCGCTGCGCCGGGCGATGGGCGACAGCGTGGCACCGTGGCACCTCGTCACCACCTGCTCACGGTTGCAGCTCGGGCGCTGGTGGGAGGTTCCGCCGGCCTCGGCTCGGGTCGTGGGCAACGGCATCGCCCTGGCGGACTGGCCGTTTTCGGCCTCGGGCGATGGATCGGCGGTCTGGGCCGGGCGGATCACGCCGACAAAGGGCACGCATCTGGCGGTGCAGGCGGCGCGGATCGCGGGCGTGCCGCTGACGCTCTACGGGGTGATCGAGCACCGCGATTACTTCAAGGACGAGATCGCGCCGCTTCTGGGAGGCGATATCCGCTATGGCGGCCATCTCGCAGGGGCGAATCTGGCCTCGGCCTTCGGACGAGCCTCCGCCCTGCTCTTCACCCCGCTCTGGGACGAGCCCTTCGGCCTTGCGGCGATCGAGGCGATGGCATGTGGCCTGCCGGTGGCGGCAGTCGAGATGGGTGCGGTACGGGAAGTGATCGGCCCCTGCGGCACCTATGCCCCGCCGAATGATGCCGAGGCCTTGGCCCAAGCGCTCGTCAAGGCGATGAGCTTGCCGCGCGAAGCGGCGCGGGCCCGGGTCGAGGAAAAATTCTCGATCCGCGCGATGGTGGATGGCTATGAGGCGCTTTACGCCGAGGCGGTCGCGGCGCGCGAGGCGGACTGGCCGGGCATCGCATATGCACCGCACGAGCTGGAGGTCGCCCCGGAGGTCGTGACCGCCGGGGCCTGAGACCCTCTATTCCGCTGCGACCGGGGCGGCGCTGGGCACCGCACGGCGCCGCTCGATCTCGCGGATCACCTCGGCCGAGTTGCAGTAAGGCCGGTAGCTCTGGTGCCGGGTCAGCGCCAGATCCCCCTCGGAGGGCGCGCGCAGAATGCGGATCGCGGTTTCGTCTTGCGCGATCAGCCCCATCAGTTCGAAGGCATGGAGCCAGTGCCCCATGGTACGATGGCCCCATTTCCCGCGGAACAGCTCGGCGTTGCGCACGACGCTTTCGAGATGGTGCACGGGCGGCATGTGGTGCGGATGGTACTGGTGATAGGCACGCGCGCCCTTGGCCCAGCCGATCTTCATTCCCGCTTCCTCGAGCGATCGGCCGAAATCGGTATCCTCTCCGCCATAGCCGTGAAACCGCGTGTCAAAGCCGCCGATACGCTCGAAATCGGCGCGGCGGATCGCGAAGTTCAACGACCAGAAGCAGCGGTAGTCGGTGCAATCCCGGATGCCCTGCGGCGGCGGGCCCTGTCGGTCGGAATGGCGCTCGGCCACGGCCTCGAAATCGGCATAGTCCCAGCCGTCGCGGTTCACGCCATCGGGCAGATACATGACCTCGCCCATCACCAGCCCTTTGAAACCGGCGAGGTGGCGGCGGTAATCGGCTACGAAATCCGGATCGGGGATGCAGTCGACGTCGAGGAACAGCAACTCGTTACCTTGTGCTTCGCCGGCGGCGAGGTTGCGCGCTTCGGCGAGCGGCAGGCTGTCGCGGATCAGCGCCACTTGCCGCACCGGGAAGGGGGCGTCGGGCAGGGCGTACGTCGCTTCCTGCATGCGCACGATCACCAGCTCTGTCGGCATCTCGGTCTGGCGCGACAGCCCGCGCACGAGATTGGCAAGATGCGCATCGCGCCCGCGGGCGATGGTCAGGACGGAAGCGGTCATGGGTAACTCCTGGGGTTCATTCGGCAACGAGGGCGAGCGGGGCGCTTTGGTCCCAGCCCCGCCGGATCAGCGTTTCGAGCCATGCGGCAGCGTTCTGGGCGGCATCGGGGGAGACGAGCGCGCGCATGCGCGCCGCGTCATGGCGCGCCAAGACCGCATCGACCGCCGCGCGCCAAGCATGGACCGAGGAGGGGAGATGCGGCTCGACATGGGCGACACCGGCCGCATCGAGGGCGCGGGCCTTGGCGTGCTGCTCGTCGAAGTAGCGCCATTCCGGCACCGCGATCCACGGCACCCCAGCCGCCATCACCTGATGGCAGGTGGTGTTGCCGGTCGAGGCAATGACCAGATCGGCGGCCGCGATCCTGTCGGGCGCGTCATCGACCCAGCCGTGATGGATCAGGTTTCCAGGCTCGGTGGCGTGCCAATCGCGCGCAACATGGCCGATGCTGTGCCACTGCCAATCGGGAAAGGCGCGGGCGCCGACACCAATCGGCGCCTGCGCAAAGCCCGAGCCGCCACCGCCGGAGACGACCAGAGTAACCCTTTCATCGGCGGCGATGCCCAGCCGGGCGCGGGCCTCGGTGCGCCCGGGCATCGGGGCGATCCCGAGACCGCCCGCGAAATGCGTCTTGTCCCGCATTCCGCCCGACCAGTCGGGCTGCGCCAGATCCTCGTGGCAGGGCGCGAGCAGTCCCAAGGCCCCGCGATAGGCGGCGACATGTCCGGGATCGCTCCGGTCGCCATGCTGCAGCACCTTCACATGCGGAACCGAGCAGATCCGCGCAAGTTGCGCGATCTCGGCCGAGACGTCGCAGACCATCAGCGCCGGATCGGCCTCGCGGAACCAACCCGCGATTAGACCCATCGCCTCGCGGATGCCGGGCCAGCCCACCGGTGCGCAATGCAGCGTGTCAGGCGTGTCGAGATCGGCGAGGCCCGGCGCCTCGGCCCCGCTTGCCTCGAACAGCGACGGGATGGTGACGATCTGCGCGTGGGACGGCAGTGACGGCAAGATATCGTCGCGGGCGCAGAAGATGGTGATCGGCCGCTCCGGCGGCAGCGCCCAGGCCAGCGCGGCGCAACGCTCGGCATGGCCGCGCCCTTGGTGGTGTACGAAGTAACCCAGCGGCCTCATTCCGCAGCCACCCGCATGACCGGCTCATTCATTTCCTGCGGCGTCAGCCCGGCCCAGCTCAGCCCGTCCATCAGCCCCGCCGCATACGCCAGCGGGCTTCGGTAAAGGCCGGGCCGGCGGGGCAGGCGGGCGAGATCGCCATCGGCGTTGCCCACGATGATGGCACGCCCGGCCGCGCGCAGCATGCATTCGTCATTGCCGGAATCGCCCGCTGCCACGCAGTGGTCGAGGCTCAGCCCGTGGCTGCGCGCGAGATGGCCCAGCGCCGCGCCCTTGCCCGCGCGGACGGGAACGACGTCGATCAGACGCCCATGCGACGCAATGACCCGCGCCGCGAGCCCCGCCATGTCGAGCCGATTGCGGATCCGCATCGCCTGTCGTGCATCACCGAGATAGCCCAGCTTCCAGCGCCGCTGCTCGATCTCGGGCTGCATCCGGATCGAGGGGCTGTCGAGCGCGTCGCGGATCGCATCGCAGCGCCAGTCGCACTCGATCTCGTGGGCCCAGCTTTTGTCGAAGATCAGCCGACCGGTCGCGTCGCGGCGGTAGATCTCTGTGCCGACCGAGGTAATGAAGGCGTCGGGCTCGTCGATTTCCCACTCCGCGAGGATACGCCGCGCCTCGGTGATGGTGCGTCCCGTCGCCACGGCGAAGAGCGCGTGGCCTCCCTTGCGCCATTGCGCGAAGCCGTGCAGCGCGTCGCGATCGCCGGTCAGCGTATTGTCGATGTCGCTGGCAAAGATCCGGGTGGGGATGGGCAGGGGGCGCGGCGCGGCGATACGCGCGATGAGCGCGGCGACCCGGGCAGCCCAGTGGCCCCATGAATAGGCGGTTTCGTGCGACGCGGCGGCCTCGCGGCAGCGCGCATGCATCTCGGCATCGCCGATCAGCCGCGACAACGCCGCGCCAAAGGCCTGCGCATCGTTCGGCTCCGCGGTCAGCCCGTGGCCGATCCGCGCGACGATATCGGAAGGGCCGCCATGGCAGGTCGCGACCACGGGCAGTCCTGCGGCCGCGGCCTCAAGGATGGTCAGGCCGAACGGTTCCGTCAGCGCCGGATTGGCAAAGACGCCGCGCCGCTCGGCGGCGAGACGGTAGAGGCCGCCAAGGCTCGCCGCGTCATGTTCGGGCGGCAGGGCCACCCGTCCTTCGAGCCCGTGGGTGCGTATCGCCTGTCGGATCCCCACGATCACGCGCCGCTGCTCCTCGCTGCCCTGACGGCCCGGGCCGCGCAGCCCGGCGAGGATCACGAGGTTCGCACGATCGCGCAGACCCGGCGCCGACGCATAGGCGGTCACCAGACCGGCGAGGTTCTTCTTTTCGACCGGGCGCGCCACGGCGAGGATGAAGGGGCGTTCGGGATGGGCCAGTTCGGGCGAGATCAACGCCCTTGCGGCCTGCATGTCGGCGGGGCCGGGCAGTGTGGCGCCCGGCGCAATGCAGTGGATTCGGGCGGGGTCGGCCCCGTCATAGGCCACCACTTGCCGCTCGGCCTCGTCGCGGGAGGAAACGACGGTGGCGCAGGCGCCCGCGATGGCGCGGGTTTCGGCTGCGATGCGCCGCGACATCGCGTCCCCTTGGCCCTGCATCGCCCGAGCCTTGTCGAGCCCGAGAGAGTGCGGCGTATAGATCACCGGGATACCGAAGCGTTCGCGGGCCGCGAGAGCCAGTTCGGCCGCATCGGCAAAATGCGCGTGGATCGCGTCGGGCTTGCGGGCGAGCCCGGCGAGGTGGTCGAGAAACGCCTCGGTGATCGCGGGAATCCGGGCCTCCAGCGCCTCCTTGGAGAGGTAGTCGGCGCAGCCGTCGTCCAGCCGCAGGATACGCGATTTCGGCCCCAGCCTCTCATGCGGGCGGGCATGGGCGATGCCCAGATCCGGCCGGTGGAAGCGGCGTGTCACCACGTCGATGCGATCGATGTCGGACCGCGCCTCGAGCGCGCGGGTCGCGGCAAGCACATAGGCAATATGACCGCCCGTATCGTCGGTCAGGCCATAGTGGATCGGCGGCGCCTTGAGGCAACCGCCGAGCGCGATCTGCATCACGAACATTGGGGGGACTTTCGGTGTGTCTCGTCTGTTGGCGCCCCAATGCGATTGGCGACCGCCGGGTTCCCTCCCCGTTCCGGTTCAAGCCGAGGCTGATCAAATGCCATGCCGCGCTAGCTTGCGGGCTGCAGGCAGGCGCGGGGACCAAGAAACATGAAGCATCGTTACCTTTTTATCGGTGGGTTGCACCGCTCCGGTACCTCGCTGGCGGCGCGACTTGCCGGCTCGATCGCCGGGCTGGGTACGCTTTCGAACGTGCCTGTTCCCGAAAACGAGGGGGTCTACCTGCAAGGCGCGATCCCGCATGACGCGCTGGCGGGAGAGCCGGGGGCCTTCGCCTTCGACCCGGATCAGCATCTCGTCGAGGGCTGTCGTTTCGACCGGCTAGAGGTACGCGAGCGGATCGAGGCGGATTGGGCGCCGTGGTTCCCCGACACGGCTTGGCGCGTCGAGAAGTCTCCGGTGAACCTGCTGCGGATGCGGCTCTACCAGCAGCTGTTCCCGCTGTCGCAATTCGTCATCGTGGCGCGCCATCCCCTCGCGGTGGCGCGGGCCACGGCGAAGTGGAGCGATCGCAGCGAGGCCGATCTGGTCGCGCATTGGGCCCAAGCCTACCGGATCGCACTGGGAGATGCCCGGCGGCTCCATGCGCGGCTGATCCTGCGCTACGAGGATCTCGTGGCCGCCCCCGACGCCGCGCGCCGGGCCTTGGCCGCGTTCTGCGACAGACCTTGCGACGGCGCGGCGCCGGAGCCGGTGCGCGACGGCAATCGCGATTACGATCTGCGCGCGTCCATGCCGTTGCCGAAAGGGGCGGCGGCGGTGATGGACGCGCTGGGATACGGGCCGGACGGCGCAGTGGTGCCGCTGCCCACTGCGGCAGTCGCGCACCCGCTCAGGACAGTGCGCGAGGCGGTCGAGACGGTCTGGCCTCCGAGGCGCTGAGGATTTTTCACCTTTGCCCGGAACCCCTTCGCGCTTGCCCCTGTTGCTCCTTGGCGAGAAGAATGCGGCGCGCGCAAGGCGTCACGAGGGGAGATTGCACGACATGACCGATACAGCTGAACCCGCGAAGCGGCCAAGCTCGTCCCGATTCTGGATCGCGGTGGCCGCCGCGGTGATCGGCTGGATCCTGGTGTTATGGCTGCTCATCGCCCGCGCCTCGATCGGCGGCGATCTCGAAGCGGCGCAGGCGCGGATCGTCGAGGTCGAGGATCAGGTGGCGATCCAGACCGAGACCATGGGCAGCATCGAGGCGCTGCGCGCCGAACTCGAAGGGCTCCGGGTCGAGGAGCAGGAGCTCGAGAACCGCCGCGCCACCATCGAGGCCGAGATCGCTCCGGCCGAGGCGCGGCTGCAGGAGCTGTCGGGCCAGATCGAGACGGCGGAAGCCGATCTCGAGGCGGCGCAGGAAAAGACCCGCACGCTTGAAGAGGAACTCGCGCCACTGCGCAGCGAACTCGATAGCTTCGAGACGCGTCGCGCCGAGGCCCAGTCGCGTGCCGAGGCCGCGACCGCCGAGCTGAACGAGGTCACACAGCGCCTTGAGCAGGCACGCGGCGAGGAGGCCGAGCTGCGCCAGTTGATCGCCACGCTGAGCAGCGAGGCGGCAGAACTGACCGAGCAGGTTTCGCAGGCCGAGACCGAGCTGAGCTCGGTTCGCGAAGAGAGCGACACCATCAAGGCCGAACTGGCTCAAGCGGAGGCCCGCGTTGCCGAGCTGACCGAGCGCCGCGACAATCTTGAAACCGAAGTCAGCGCGCTGAGCGAGGAGCAGGACTCGCTCGCCCAGGAAGTCGCGGCGGCCCGGGAGCAGAGACAGCTGTTGCAGGAAGAGGTGGCGCAGCTGGCGCAGAACCTCGCGCAGCGGGCCGAGGAACTGGCCCGGGTCGAGCGTCGCATCGCTGGCGTGGCGGCGCCGGGGGTGGCGATTGCCGATCGTCCGCAAGTGACCGATCTGCCCGCAGAGACCGAAGCTTCGGAAGCGCCAGTGGAGCCTGAAGCTACGGAAACGGACGAGGCCGCCGATGCCGCGCCTGCCGCCGAGCGTCCGCAAGTGACCGATCTGCCTGAGGAAGCCGCAGCAGTGGCCGAAGGGGGCGAAACCGAGACGGCCGAGCCGATCGTGCCCGCTGCTGGCGTGGATGCCCCGGCAGGCGATGCCGCCTTGGCAGGTGACACGACCGATGCGGCGGAAAGCGAAACCGAGGTGGTGCCCACTGACGAAGCAGCCGCGGCCCCCGAAGCAGGCGAGGCCGTGGCGCGTCCGCGGGTCACCGATCTGCCGGAGCAGGAAGCGTCGACCGAGGCCGATCTCGCGGAGGTCGCCGAGGCCGAAACCGCCTCGACCGACACCGTCATCGGCGGTGAACCCGGCACCCCGCCCGCGGGTCCCGCCGCCGCGCCTGCCGATAGCGACGCGCCCACCGCTGCATCTTCGGAAGTCGCGAACCTGTCGCCGGGTCTCTACACGCTTGGCCCGATCGCGGTGAAATTCTCGGAGGACGGGCGCTTCACCATGGCGGGCAGCGACCAGATGGGCCGCGTCAACGGGCGCTATGTCGTCGAGAACGGCGTGCTGACGCTCGATCAGGTGCAAGGCGACACCGGCTCCGCGATCTTCCCCATGCGCTGCGAGCTCGCCCCGAGCGAAAGCGGTTTCGCCATCGGTGACAGCGACGGCTCTTGTGCCCTGTTCGAAGGGCGGGAGTTCACGATCGCGGAATGACCGGCCGTCCGGTTCGCTGAATGGACCTGTCGGGACTCTCCCTCTTGGCCGTCGCCGGCATCTTCGCGATGGCGGCGGCGGCGATCATGCTGGCGGGCGTACGGCTCGCCCATGTCGCCGATGCGTTGGCCGACCGAACCGGCATGGGCGAGGTTGTTGCCGGCGCGCTCTTCGTCGGAGCGGCGACCTCGCTGCCCGGCGCCATCACCTCCATTTCCACCGCCGCGCAGGGGGCCTCCGGCCTTGCCGTGGGCAACGCGCTGGGCGGGCTGACCGCGCAGACTGCCTTCATCGCCGTGGCCGACCTGTTTTATCGCCGCGCCAATCTCGAACATGCCGCCGCCTCGGTCACCGGCCTCGCGCAGGGCGTGCTGCTGGTGGTGCTGCTCTCGATCCCGCTCATCGCCTCGGCCGAGCCGCAGATCGCGATCTGGGGCGTGCACCCCGCCTCGCTGCTGATCCCGGTCGGCTATGCCTTCGGCCTGCGGCTGCTGTCGCGGATCCATGACGATCCGATGTGGCATCCGGTCCAGACCGACGAAACTCGCGAAGAGGTTTCCGAGCCCGACCGCGAGGGCAGCAGGTCGGATAGCGGGCTCTGGCTGCGCTTCGCGCTCTATGCAGGGGTGACGGCTGTGGCGGGCTGGGTGATCGGCGAGGCGAGCCTCGCCCTCGTCGAGCTGACCGGCATGGGTGAAAGCGCGGTGGGCACGGTCTTTGCGGGCGTCGCCAATTCCCTGCCCGAACTGGTTACCGCCATCGCCGCGGTGCGGATCGGCGCGGTCAGCCTTGCGGTGGGCGACGTGATCGGCGGCAATGCCTTCGAGGTGATGTTCCTCTCGGCCGCCGATTTCTTCGACGAAGGCTCGATCTACGGCGCCCTCACCCCGGCCGACCGGACCACCGCGCTCATCGCCATGCTGATGACCGGGGTGCTGCTTCTGGGGATGCTGCGACGCGAGAAGACCGGCCCGGTGCGGATCGGCTTCGAAAGCGTTCTGGTGCTGGGTCTCTATGCGGGCTCCGTGGCACTGGTGCTTCTATGATCGCTTGTATCGGAACAATGCGTTGCGCCCCTTGCGCAAACGCGCCACAGAGCCGCACCGTTGAAGTTGCGCGCGACAGGGGAGACAGGACCGCATGACACAATTGCAGACGCTATTCGGCTGGATCGGGGACGCCACGTGGGGCTGGGCGCTGATCCCGTTCCTCGTGATACTCGGCGGCACCTTCACCCTGATCTCGGGCTTCGTACAGCTGCGCTTCTTCGGGCGCATGTGGGGCGTGCTCTCCGATGGCGGCGACCGCCAAGGCGGCGTGTCCTCGCGCGAGGCGCTTTTGGTATCGGTGGGCGGTCGTGTCGGCGGCGGCAACATCGCCGGTGTCGCGGTGGCTATCACGCTGGGCGGACCCGGCGCGGTGTTCTGGATGTGGGTGGTGGCGCTGATCGGCATGGCCACCTCGCTGTTCGAATGCGCGCTGGCGCAGCTCTACAAGCGCGCTGAGCCCGATGGCACCTTCCGTGGCGGGCCCGCGCAATACATCATCCACGGGCTCGGGGCGCATTTCAACTGGCTCGCCATCCTCTACGCGATATGCCTGCTGGCCTCTTTCGGGCTCGGCTTCTCGGCGTTCCAAGGCAACACCGTGGCGGTGGCCGCGCAGGACAGCCTCGGGCTCGACCCGATCCTCGTCGGCGCGGGCCTCGCGCTGGTGACGCTCGTCATCGTGTTCGGCGGCATCAAGCGGATCGCCCGCGTCTCGGACGTGATCATCCCGATCATGGCGATCGGCTACATCGTTCTGGCGCTGGCAGTGATCGTGCTCAACATCACCGAGGTGCCGGCGGCGCTCTGGACCATCGTGGCCAACGCGGTGGGCCTCGAGGAAGCCGTCGGTGGCGGTGTCGGCGCGGCGGTGGCGCAAGGCATGCGGCGTGGCCTGTTCTCGAACGAGGCGGGCCTCGGTTCGGCGCCGAACGTGGCGGCGGCGGCGGCGGTGCCGCACCCAGTCAGCCAGGGCATCGTGCAGTCTCTCTCGGTGTTCATCGACACGATGATCATCTGCACCTGTACCGCGATGGTGATCCTTCTGGGCGATGTCTACGTGCCCGGCGCCACGGATGTGGACGGCGTCGCGCTGACCCAGCAGAGCCTGGTCGACCATCTGGGCAGCTGGGCGCAGTACTTCCTGACCGGCGCAGTGCTGCTCTTCGCCTTCAGCTCGATCATCTACAACTACTATCTCGGCGAGACCGCGCTGAGCGTGCTGTGGGACAACGGCATCGCCCGGGTGCTTCTGCGGCTCGCGGTGCCGATGGTGGTGTTTCTCGGGGCGGCGGCACCCGGCGCCACGGCGGTGTTCTTCTTCTCGGACCCGCTGATGGGGCTTCTGGCGCTGGTCAACCTGCTGGCACTGACCATGCTGTTCCCGGTCGGGCTGCGGCTTCTCAACGACTACCGCAGGCAGTTGCGCGCGGGCGCGGTGGAGCCGGTGCTGGAGATCGAGGATTACGCCGATCTCGACATCGACCGCGCCGCATGGGCCGTGCCGGCCCGGACCCGGCCGCTCGGCTGAGCGCGATCAGGCGACGAGATCGAAAGGGGGGCGGCGACGCCCCCCTTTTTCGTGGGATGCTTCAGAAGCCGGTGGGCGGGTTCTTGCGGCCGGGGCGAGAGCGGTAGGCCGGCAGCGACCAGCCGCGCCACAGCGCCACGATCCGGAGCGTGAAGGCGAGGCCAAAGCCCGCCAGCGCCGCCGCCTCGCGCCCCGCGCCTGAAAGCACGAGCGCGGCGCAGGCCGCGGCCCCCAGCATCGAGGCCGCGACATAGATCTCGCGGCGCAGGATCACCGAGGGCTCATGGCCCAGCGTGTCGCGGATGATGCCGCCGACATTGGCGGTGATCACGCCCATCGCGATCGCCACCGTGACGCCCGCTCCTGCATCGAGCGCCTTAAGCGTGCCCACCACGCTCACCAGCGCCATGCCGAAGGCATCGAGCCACAGGATGTATCGGTAGCGGTATTCCATCATGTGCGCTGCGAAATGCGTGACGATGGCGGTGAGGATGCAGGCGATCACCGGGGTCGGATCCTCGACCCAGAACACCGGCTCTCCGAGGATCAGGTCGCGCGTTGTGCCACCGCCGACGCCGGTGATCACCGCGAACCAGACGAAGCCGAGGATGTCGAGCTCCTTGCGCGAGGCGACCAGCGCGCCGGTCGCTGCGAAGGAGACGGCTGAAACGAGATCGAGCGCCGCGAGCAGCGGGGCGAGGGGCAGGTCCATGGCGGGGCTCCGGGCGTCAGGAGGGGCGGGAGCGCTCTCCTAGCCGCTGGCGGGCCCGTGTCAACGCGGACGCATCCCGCGCCCGGGATACGCGATCAGGCGGCGATGGAAGCGAAGGCGTCGCGCAGCCGGATCAGATCCTCGATCCGGCCCGACCCCATCATCTGCAGCGGACTGCGGCCGCCAAGGGCGGGCTGGCGGGCACGGATCCAGTCGGCAGCGCCGAGCGTCGCGCTCGCGCCGCGGGTGGCGACGTGGATGTCGCGGAGAAGCGCCATGCGGCGCAGCCGCTCGCGGTCGACGATCTCGACCTGACCAGCGCACCAGCGGCGCCAACTCTCGGGTTGCATCCCACCGAGGATGGCCACCATCTGCGCATCGCGCAGCTCCCAGACCCGGGCGAGCAGCACGGCAGTGCGGACGAGCGGACCGGTTTCCGCAGGGCTGACAGGACGTTCGGGGGCCTCGATGGACCGGACGGCTGCGAACAAGGGCGCTCTCCTCTGTCTCTGCCCCCCGCTATACCCGAGTCGCGTAGAGCGGGCAGAAACGGTTCCAGCATCTCCGTGTGATGGGCGAAAATTTGCCGATTTTGGGCCTAGCAGGCCCCGGCGACAGCCTCGGCGGCCGCAACCGCACCCCCGATCCGCTCGGCCATATGGTCCATGAAGAGCCGCATCTTTGGGTCCTGCAGCCGACGATGGGTGAATAGGCAGGCCATCTGCACCGGCAGGGGCGGCGTTTCGATGCAAACCGGCACCAGCCGGCCCGCCGCCAGATGATCGGCGATCTCGAAGACCGGTTTGAGCGCGATTCCGGCCCCCGCCAGGGCCCAATCCGTGAGCACGTCGCCATCATCGCATTCGAGCCGCCCGCTCACCGGGTAGGCGCGCGGACCTTCAGGGGTCATCAGGGTCCAGCGGAACTCGGTGGCACCGGGAAAGCGCAGGTTGAGGCAGTCATGCGCGCCGCTTACCAAGGCCGCGCCGTCGCGCGGGCTGCCGCGCCGGGCGATGTAGTCGGGCGCGGCGCAGAGCAGCCTTGCGCAGCTGGCGATCTGGCGGATCGTCAGATCGCTGTCGGCGGGGCGACCGAGGAAAAACCGCAGATCGATCGCCTCGGCGGCGAGATCGATCATCCGGTCCGACAGCCGCAACCGCAGATCGACCTGCGGATAGGTGGCGGCGAAGCCCGGAAGCTCCGGCGCGATCAGGCGCCGCCCGACGCCCAGAGGGGCCGCGACGTGGATCGTGCCGCGCGGGTTTTCGGTGATCCGCGAGACCAGCGCTTCCGCCTCTTCGACCTTTTCCAGCACCGCGCGCGCGCCTTCGTAGAAGCTGCGGCCCTGTTCGGTGGGGGCGAGGCTGCGTGTGGTGCGCTGGAACAGCCGCACGCCCAGATGCGTCTCGAGCTGGCCGATCCGGGCCGATGCCACGGCGGCCGATACCCGCAGATCGCGCCCCGCCGCCGACATCGAGCCCAGCTCGTAGACCCTGACGAAGGTGCGGATGTTGTCGAGATAGGCCAAGTCGCGCTCCCATCGCTGTCAACTGGGGCTTGGTTACGCCGCCTCGCGGGGTTCGGCCAGTGGCAGCCGGACCTAGCCCAGTATGCCGGGGCCGATCAGCATCACCGCGAGCGGCAACGGCGCGGTGGCTAGCAGCATGGTCAGCGCCACGGCAACCGGTTGGAACAACCGGCTCAGCCCGGCGGCCAGCAGGATGCCACCGCCGCCGCCGATCAGCGAATTGCCCGGCAGGTTCACCAAGAGTGCCAGAACGAGATAACGCCGCCGCAGCACCCAGCGCCGGGCCCAGCGCGGCACGCTGTCCTCAAGCTTGCGCATCCGTGCCTCTGGGTCGGTTTCGCGCAGCTGCGCCAAAGCCGCGGCAGCCCGGTCGAAGCCCAGCCGGTCCAGCGCCAGACAGACCCGCTGCGCGGCGAGCGCCCGACCGGCCCCGAAGGCCAGCATCAGCCCCACCGCTGTCGCGCCCCAGACGATGGGTGCGGCGGCGGCGCCATGCGCCATCAGCAGCGCCAGCCCGATCTCGGCCCCCGGCACGAAGGGAATCGCCAGTACTACCGCGTAGAGCAGGAGCAGACCCGCGACCGTGAGGCCGAGCAGTTCCATCCGACCCTGCGCGGCCATCTCGGCGGCGAAGTCGCGCAGCCAGAAGGCCAGCCAGAGATTGACCGCGATCAGGATCGCGACCAGCGCGAGGCGCAGGACCAGTCGGGGCAGGGTGGTACGCATCGGCACTCCGGGCGCGCGGGCAGGAAAGGCGCATCCCCCTTTATGCCTCGAAGGGGTGAATCACCAGTGCAGGGCTAGTCCGGTCGTGCGACGACGATGCGGGTGCCCCATTCGGCGCAGCGCTGCGCCAGCTCGGCGGGCGGCGGCGCGTCGGTATAGAACACGTCGATCTCGCGCAGCGAGGCGATGCGTGCGGGCGCGGAGCGCGAGAACTTGGAGCGGTCGGCCACCAGGACGGTACGGCGCGAGCGGCGCAGCAGGCTCTGGTTCACCCCGACCTCCTCGATGTCGAAATCGAGCAGGTCGCCGGTCTCGTCGAGCGCCGAACAGCCGATCACCGCGAGGTCGAACTTGAACTGCTGGATCGTCTGGGTGGTGAGCGAGCCCACGAGCCCGCCATCCGAGCGTCTGAGCGCGCCGCCGGTAACGATCACCTGCGCCTCGGCGTTCTCGGCGAGGATGGTTGCGACGTTCATGTTGTTGGTGACCACCATCAGCCCGCGATGGCGCAGCAGCGCCCGCGCCACCGCCTCGGTCGAGGTGCCGATGTTGAGAAAGATCGAGGCGTCGTCCGAAATATCGGCGGCGCAGGCGGCGGCGATCGCGGATTTGGGGCCGGGATTGAGGCCGCGACGATGTTCGTAACCGATATTAACGGTGCCCGATGGCAGTACCGCACCGCCATGCACCCGGTCGAGCCGGCCGGCCTCGGCCAGATCGGTCAGGTCGCGGCGGATCGTCTGCAGGGTCACCCCGAAATGTTCGGCCAGCCCCTCGACCGTGACCCGCCCTTCGCGGCGGGCGATCTCGAGGATTTCTGGCTGCCGAAAGCTCTGTGACATCGCGCGGATCCCGTTATGGATGTTCCATAATGCGCGGAATCCGGCAGAATGCAACGCAAACGCGGGATTGCTCCCCGCAGTGCACAGAGACCCGACGCCCGTCTTTCGCGCAAAACGTGCGAGAAGCTTTGCAAATTCCGGCTTCTACATCCGTGAGCGGGACAGGCGCGGATCGAGGAAAGCGAACCTAAACGAAAAATTCCTCTTGCTTGGCGCGCATCTCGGAGTCAGGATTACGGCGAACCGAACTTGGGGCGGGGGGCATCCACTTGTCGGCAGTCCAGACATCCGAAGATGTCAGCGATCTCTTCGTGATCGGTGGCGGCATCAATGGCTGCGGCATTGCCCGCGACGCTGCCGGGCGCGGGTTGTCGGTGGTTCTGGCCGAGATGGACGATCTTGCGCAGGCGACCTCCTCCTCCTCGACCAAGCTGTTTCATGGCGGGTTGCGTTACCTCGAATATTTCGAGTTCCGGCTGGTGCGGGAGGCGCTGATCGAGCGCGAGACGCTGCTGCGCGCCATGCCGCACATCTCTTGGCCGATGCGCTTCGTGTTGCCCTATCATCCGTCGATGCGGTTCGAGAGCGATACCCCGACCTCGAAGCTTCTGGGCACGGTGATGCCTTGGATGAAGGGGCGGCGCCCGGCCTGGCTAATCCGGCTCGGTTTGTTCATGTACGATCATCTGGGCGGACGAAAGATCCTGCCCGGCACCCGCACGCTCGACCTCAGGCGCGACCCGGCCGGCGGCCCGCTCGATCCCAAATTCGAGACCGCCTACGAATACTCCGACTGCTGGATCGAGGATTCGCGCCTCGTCGTTCTGAACGCCCGCGACGCCGAGGCGCGCGGCGCGCGGATCATGACCCGGACCAAGGTGCTGCATGCGACGCGCGAGGGCGATCTCTGGGCCGTCGAGGTCGAGGACCGGGAGACTAGCGCGCGGCGCACGCACTTGGCCCGGATGCTGGTCAATGCGGGCGGTCCCTGGGTCGGCAAGCTGCTTAAGGGTGCGATCGACGTGGAAACCCGCGAGGGCGTGCGCCTCGTGCGCGGCAGCCACATCGTCACCGAGCGGCTCTACGACCACGACAAGTGCTACTTCTTCCAGGGCACCGACGGGCGGATCATCTTCGCGATCCCCTATGAGACCGATTTCACGCTGATCGGCACCACCGATGCCGACCACCCCGATCCCTCCGAGCCGGCGGTCTGCACGCCCGAGGAGCAGGAATATCTGTGCCGCTTCGCGAGCCGCTATTTCGAGCGCGAGGTGACGCGCGACGACATCGTCTGGACCTATTCGGGGGTGCGTCCGCTCTATGACGACGGCGCGTCGAGCGCCACGGCGGCGACGCGGGACTACACGCTCAAGGTCGATGCCGAAGGCGGCGCGCCGGTGCTCAACGTTTTTGGCGGCAAGATCACCACCTATCGTCGCCTCGCCGAGAGCGCGATGGAGAAGATCGCGCCCTATTTCGAGACGACGAAGGGCCGTTGGACCGCCGGCGTCGCGCTGCCGGGCGGGGATTTCCCGGTCGACGGCGTCGAGGCGCTGATCGAGGGGCTCGAGGCGGATTACCCGTTCCTCGACCGGCGCTGGGCGCGGCGGCTGGTGCGCGCCTATGGCACCGAGGCGCGGTCGATCCTCGGCAAGGCCAAGAGCGCGCAGGATCTGGGCCGCGATTTCGGCGCGACGCTGACCGAGGCCGAGGTCGCGTGGCTCGTCGAAAAGGAATACGCTCGCAGCGCGGATGACGTGCTGTGGAGAAGATCGAAGCTGGGGCTGCGCCTGACGGGAGATCAGGCCGCCGCCCTCGAAGACTGGATGCAGGGAGAGAGGGCCGCGCGGCACGGCTGAGACGGGCCGCGCGACCGGGGAGGACGATCATGACGCTGACGCTGGAGAGCGTGTCGAAGCGGGTGGAGGGGCAGACCCATATCCACCGCACCGACCTCACGTTGCAAAACGGCACGATGAACGTGCTGCTGGGCCCGACCCTGTCGGGCAAGACCACATTGATGCGGCTGATGGCGGGGCTCGACGCGCCCACGACCGGCCGCATCCTGTGGAACGGCGAGGACGTGACCGGCGTGCGCGTGCAGGACCGCAAGGTGGCGATGGTCTACCAGCAGTTCATCAACTACCCGTCGATGACGGTCTACGAGAACATCGCCTCGCCGATGCGGATCTCGGGCAAGTCGAAGGACGAGATCGACGCCGCCGTTCGAAAATCGGCCGAAATGATGAAGCTGACCCCGCTTCTCGACCGCAAGCCGCTCGAGCTGTCGGGCGGCCAGCAGCAGCGTTGCGCGCTGGCCCGCGCATTGGTCAAGGATGCGGGTCTGGTGCTGCTGGACGAGCCGCTGGCCAACCTCGACTACAAGCTGCGCGAGGAACTGCGCGCCGAAATCCCCAAGATCTTCGAGGAGGCGGGCTCGATCTTCGTCTACGCCACCACCGAGCCGGAGGAGGCGCTGCTGCTGGGCGGCCATGTCGCCACGCTCTGGGAGGGGCGGGTGACCCAGTTCGACGAGACGCCGCAGGTCTACCGCCACCCGGTGGACGCGACCACGGCGCGGGTCTTCTCCGACCCGCCGATGAACTTCCTGCCCTTCGAGAAGCGCGGGGCGGTCCTGCATCTCGACGGCGGCCGCGAAGTGCCGGCGGCGGGCGCGCTGGGCGGTTTGCGCGATGGTCGCTATCAGGGGGGCTTCCGCCCCAACCACATGGAGCTGGAGCGCCGGCACGAGGGCGACATCACTTTCGAAACCCGGCTCGCGGTGACCGAGATCACCGGCTCCGAAACTTTCGTGCATCTCGACCATCACGGCACCCGCTGGGTCGGGCTGATCCATGGCGTGCGCAACCTGCGCCCCGGGCAGGCGCTCACCGCCTATCTCGACCCGGCGCATGTCTACGTCTTTGCCGAGGACGGACCGCTCGTCGCCCCTGCATCCTACGTGGAGGCCGCCTGACATGGCCAAGATCACGCTCGACAACCTCGCGCATTCCTACCTCAAGCAGCCGAAATCCGACGATGACTGGGCGCTCAAGGAGCTGAACCACGACTGGGCCGATGGCGAGGCCTACGCGCTCTTGGGCTCGTCGGGTTGCGGCAAGTCCACGCTGCTCAACATCATCTCGGGGCTGCTGCGGCCGAGCCGGGGTCGAATCCTGTTCGACGGGCGCGACGTGACCGACGCGCCGACGGCCGAGCGCAACATCGCGCAGGTATTCCAGTTTCCGGTGGTCTACGACACCATGACGGTGGGCGAGAACCTCGCCTTTCCGCTCAAGAACCGCGGCGCTGATCCGAAATACATCGCCGAGCGAGTGAACGCCATCGCGGCGATGATCGGCATGGAGGATCAGCTCAGGCGCAAGGCGCGCGGGCTCACAGCCGACGCCAAGCAGAAGATCAGCCTTGGTCGCGGCATGGTACGCGAGGACGTGAACGCGCTTCTCTTCGACGAGCCGCTCACCGTGATCGACCCGCATATGAAGTGGGAACTCAGGACCCAGCTCAAGCAGCTGCACCACGATTTCGGCCACACGATGATCTACGTCACCCACGACCAGACCGAGGCGCTGACCTTCGCCGACAAGGTGGTGGTGATGTATGATGGGCGCGTGGTGCAGATCGGCACGCCGCAGGAGTTGTTCGAGCGGCCCGCGCATACCTTCGTGGGCTTCTTCATCGGTTCGCCCGGCATGAACCTGTTCGACGCTCAGGTGTCGGGCGCAACTGCCACCGTGCAGGGCGTGGCGGTGCCGCTGGGCGACAGCTACGCCCCCGTCGCGGGTCAGGTGCAGATCGGCGTCCGACCCGAATTCGTCCGGCTGCATGCGGGCGGCGAAGGGCTGCCCGCGCGAATTACCCGCGTCGAAGATGTAGGCCGTCACAAGATCGTTCGGCTCGATGTCGGCGGCACCGCGGCCAACGCGATCCTTGACGAAGGTACGCCCGTGCCGGCGGGTGCCGACCGGGTGAGCTTCGATGCGGAGGCGATCAACGTCTATGCCGATGACTGGCGCGTCGCGCCGCAGAGCCTGCAGGGGAGGGCCGCGTGATGAACAAGACCGTCAACCAGAAAGCCTGGTTCCTCGTTCTGCCGGTGCTGATCCTCGTCGGCTTCTCGGCGGTGATCCCGCTGATGACCGTGGTGAACTATTCCGTGCAGGACACCTTCGGCAACAACGTCTTCTTCTGGGCCGGGCTCGACTGGTTCCGCGACATGCTCGAGAGCGAGCGGATGTGGAACGCGCTGGGCCGCCAGTTGGTCTTCTCGAGCATCATCCTCGCGATCGAGGTGCCGCTGGGCATCTTCGTCGCGCTCAACATGCCGAAAAAAGGCTTCTGGGCCTCGTTCTGCCTCGTGCTGATGTCGCTGCCGCTGCTGATCCCGTGGAACGTGGTCGGCACGATCTGGCAGATCTTCGGCCGGGTCGATATCGGGCTCTTGGGCTACGTGCTGGCCAAGCTGGGGGTAAACTACAACTACACCCAGAACGTGATCGACGCCTGGGCCACGGTCATCATCATGGATGTCTGGCACTGGACCTCGCTGGTGGCGCTCCTGGCCTATGCCGGCCTGCAATCGATCCCCGACGCCTATTACCAAGCCGCCAAGATCGATCAGGCCTCGCGCTGGAAGGTGTTCCGCTTCATCGAGCTGCCGAAGATGGCCGGCGTGTTGATGATCGCGATCCTGCTGCGGTTCATGGACAGTTTCATGATCTATACCGAGCCCTTTGTCGTTACCGGCGGCGGGCCGGGCAATGCCACCACCTTCCTGTCCATCGATCTCGTGAAGATGGCGCTGGGTCAGTTCGACCTCGGCCCGGCGGCGGCCTTCAGCCTGATGTACTTCCTCGTCATCCTGCTGATCTCCTGGGTGTTCTACACCGTCATGACCAACCTCGACAAAAGGGATGGTGTCTGATGTCCGATGCGACGACCTCCGCCCCCGGTGCGGCCTCGATCCCCGGCGACGTCAGCGCCGCCGAGCCGCGCGCCCGCAGCCGCCGCCGGTTCCGGCCGAACGGCTCGATGATCGTGATGGCGCTCTACCTGCTGTTCCTGATGCTGCCGATCTACTGGCTCTTGAACATGAGCCTGAAGACCAATGCCGAGATCCTGTCGGGTTTCTCGCTCTGGCCGCGTAACCTGACGTTGGCCAATTACGAAAAGATCCTGACCGATCCCTCATGGTACATGGGCTACGTCAACTCGATCATCTACGTGACGATGAACACCGTCATCTCGATCTCGGTGGCGCTGCCCGCGGCCTATGCCTTCTCGCGCTACAGCTTCATGGGCGACAAGCACCTGTTCTTCTGGCTGCTGACCAACCGCATGGCGCCGCCGGCGGTCTTCGCGCTGCCCTTCTTCCAGCTCTACTCCTCGGTCGGGCTGTTCGACACCCACATCGCTGTGGCGCTGGCGCATACGCTGTTCAACGTGCCGCTGGCGGTGTGGATTCTCGAAGGCTTCATGCGCGGCGTGCCGCGCGAGATTGACGAGACCGCCTATATCGACGGCTATTCCTTTCCGAAGTTCTTCGTGAAGATCTTCATGCCGCTGATCGCGAGCGGCATCGGCGTCGCCGCCTTCTTCTGCTTCATGTTCTCCTGGGTGGAGCTGCTGCTGTCGCGCACCCTGACGAGCGTCGATGCCAAGCCGATCGCGGCGACGATGACCCGCACCGTCTCGGCCTCGGGCCTCGACTGGGGCGTGCTCGCGGCGGCGGGGGTGCTGACGATCCTGCCCGGCGCGCTCGTGATCTGGTTCGTGCGCAACTACATCGCCAAGGGCTTTGCCCTGGGCCGCGTCTGAGAGAGGAGAGACGACATGGCATGGATGGCATGGACGATCCCCACGGCGATCTTCTTCGGCTCGATCGCGGCGCTGCTGATCATCTTCACGGTGCTGGCGATCCGTTATCCCGAGACGCCGCGCACCGGCGTTCTGGGGATCGAGACGACGCGCGGCGACCGGCTCTTCATCACGCTCCTGGGCTCCGCCTTCATCAATCTCGCCTGGCTGGGGCTTGTCGATGCGCCGCAGCCTTGGGCGATGCTGGTCTGCCTCGTTTACGCCGCCGCGGTGTTCCGCTGGGTCTGACGAGTTTCAACGAAGCGCCGTTCGGGGAGGACGGCGTGATGGTTCGATAAATGGGAGGAAACCATATGAACCCGCTTTTGAAATCCACCACCGCGCTGGGCCTCGCGCTCGGTCTCATGGCGGGGCCCGCCATGGCCGACATGGAGGCCGCGATCAGCTTCCTCGACGAGGAGATCGAGCGCTCCGCCCTCACCCGCGAGGAGCAGGAAGCCGAGATGCAGTGGTTCGTCGATGCCGCCGAGCCGTTCTCGGGCATGTCGATCAACGTGGTCTCCGAAACCATCACCACGCATGAATACGAGGCCAACGTGCTGGCCCCGGCCTTTGCCGCGATCACCGGCATCAACGTCACCCATGACCTGATCGGCGAGGGCGACGTGGTCGAGAAGCTGCAGACGCAGATGCAGTCGGGCGAGAACATCTACGACGCCTACATCAACGACAGCGATCTCATCGGCACCCATTGGCGCTACCAGCAGGCGCGCAACCTGACCGACTGGATGGCGGGCGAGGGCGCGGACGTCACCAACCCGAACCTCAATCTCGACGATTTCATCGGGCTGCAATTCACCACCGGCCCGGATGGCAAGCTCTACCAGCTGCCCGACCAGCAATTCGCGAACCTTTACTGGTTCCGCCATGACTGGTTCACCGACGAGAAGAACATGGCGGATTTCGAGGCCGAATACGGCTATCCGCTCGGCGTGCCGGTCAACTGGTCGGCCTATGAGGACATCGCCGCCTTCTTCACCGGCCGCGACCTGAGCCACATGGGCGTGTCGGGCGAGGTCTTCGGCCACATGGATTACGGCAAGAAGGACCCGAGCCTCGGCTGGCGCTTCACCGATGCGTGGATGTCGATGGCCGGCATGGGCGACAAGGGCGAGCCCAACGGCCTGCCGGTCGACGAATGGGGTATCCGGGTCAATGAGAACAGCCAGCCGGTTGGCTCCTGCGTGGCGCGCGGCGGCGCGACCAACAGCCCGGCGGCGGTCTACGCGATCGAGAAATACACCGACTGGCTGCAGAACTACGCCCCGCCCGCGGCTGCCGGCATGACCTTCTCGGAATCCGGCCCGGTTCCGGCGCAGGGCCAGATCGCGCAGCAGATGTTCTGGTACACCGCCTTCACCGCCGACATGGTCGGCGATGGCGCGGCGGCTGTGCTGAACGAGGATGGCAGCCCCAAATGGCGCATGGCCCCCAGCCCGCACGGCGTCTACTGGGAAGAGGGCATGAAGGTTGGCTACCAGGATGCGGGCTCTTGGACGCTGATGGAATCGACCCCGGTCGACCGCGCCAAGGCGGCCTGGCTCTACGCCCAGTTCGTCACCTCGCAGACCGTGGACGTCGAGAAGTCGCATGCGGGCCTGACCTTCATCCGCGAGTCGACCATCCAGCACCCGAGCTTCACCGAGCGGGCGCCCGAGCTTGGCGGCCTGATCGAGTTCTACCGCTCGCCCGACCGGGTGCGCTGGTCGCCCACCGGCACCAATATCCCCGACTATCCCAAGCTGGCGCAGCTCTGGTGGCAGAACATCGGTGACGCCTCCTCGGGTGCCAAGACCGCGCAGGAGGCCCTCGACAGCCTCTGCGAGCAGCAGGAGCAGGTGCTCGAGCGGCTCGAGCGCGCGGGCATCCAGGGCGATCTCGGCCCGGTCATGAACGAGGAGCAGGATCCGCAGTACTGGCTCGACCAGCCCGGCGCGCCGAAGCCCAAGCTGGAGAACGAGGACGAGGAGCCCGAGACCATCAGCTATGAAGAGCTGATCAAGTCCTGGCAGTAAGCCCGTGAACGACCGGGGCCCGCGGGCCCCGGCCTCCCGCGCCGCGGAGCCTCCCCTCCGCGGCGCGTCCACTCAAGACAAGAGCTTCCGATGACCCACATCCTCGCTATCGATCAGGGCACCACCTCGAGCCGCGCCATCCTCTTCGACGCGCAGATGAAGATCGTGGAGATGGCGCAGGAGGAATTTCCGCAGCACTACCCCGACAGCGGCTGGGTCGAGCACGACCCCGACGATCTGTGGCAGAGCACGCTGCGCGTCTGCCGCGCGGTGCTGGACAAGACCGGCGTGGCCGCCGCCGACATCGCCGGCATCGGCATCACCAACCAGCGCGAGACGACGCTGGTCTGGGAGCGCGAGACCGGCCACCCCATCCACAACGCCATCGTCTGGCAGGACCGCCGCACCGCACAATTCTGCCGCGACTGGCGCGCGCGGGGCGAGGAGGAAACCGTCACCGCCAAGACCGGCCTGATCATCGACCCCTATTTCTCCGGCACCAAGCTGAAATGGATTCTCGACCATGTCGACGGCGCGCGCGACCGGGCGCGGGCGGGCGAGCTGCTGTTCGGCACGGTCGACAGCTGGCTGATCTGGAACCTCACCGGCGGGCGCGTGCATGCCACAGACGCCACCAATGCCTGTCGCACCATGCTCTATGACATCCACAAGGGATGCTGGAGCAGCACCATCTGCGGCATGCTCGACATTCCGATGGAAATGCTGCCCGAGGTGCGCGACTGCGCCGCCGATTTCGGCACGACCGATCTCTTGGGCGGCGAAACCCCGATCCTCGGCGTCGCGGGCGACCAGCAGGCGGCGACGCTGGGCCAGGCCTGCTTCGCCCCCGGCATGCTGAAATCCACCTATGGCACCGGCTGCTTCGCGCTCCTGAATACCGGGGAGACGCCGGTGCGCTCGACCCATCGGTTGCTGACCACCGTGGCCTACCAGCTCGATGGCAAGCCGACCTATGCGCTCGAAGGCTCGATCTTCATCGCGGGCGCGGTGGTGCAATGGCTGCGCGACGGCCTTGGCCTGATCGACAAGGCCTCCCAGACCCAAGCGATGGCCGAGGCCTCGGACCCGCAGCAGCGGGTGATCATGGTCCCCGCCTTCACCGGTCTCGGCGCGCCCTATTGGGATCCCGACTGCCGCGGCGCGGTATTCGGGCTCACCCGCAACACCGGCCCGCGCGAGATGGCCCGCGCCGCGCTGGAAAGCGTGGGCTACCAGACCCGCGACCTGCTCGAGGCGATGCGCGCCGACTGGCAGGACGCCTCCGAGCGCGCGACGCTGCGCGTGGATGGCGGCATGAGCGCCAGCGACTGGACCATGCAGTTCCTCGCCGACATCACCGGCGCACCGGTGGATCGCCCCGAGATCACCGAAACCACGGCGCTGGGCGCGGCTTGGCTCGCGGGGATGCGCGCCGGCATCTATCCTGACATGGCAAGCTTCGCGCAGGGCTGGAAGCTGGAGCGCAGCTTCGCTCCCGAGATGGACGAGGAAAAGCGCGAAGCGGGCTATGCCGCCTGGCGCCGCGCCGTCGCCGCGACGCGCTCGGCATGAACGGCTTCGAGATCCTGACCGCGGGCCGCGTCGTCTTCGGTCGGGGGCGCGCCGAAGGCGCGGGCGCGGCGGTTCGCACCTGGGGCGCGCGCGTGATTCTGCTGCGCGGCTCTCACCCGGCCGCCGACCGGATCGCCGCCGAACTGCGCGCCGAAGGGGCCGCGGTGGAGGAGATCCGCCAGAAGGGCGAGCCCCTGATCGACGATCTCGACGCGGCGGTGGCGCGGGGACGCGCGCTTCG
Source organism: Limimaricola soesokkakensis (assembly GCF_900172345.1). Classification (GTDB taxonomy): domain Bacteria; phylum Pseudomonadota; class Alphaproteobacteria; order Rhodobacterales; family Rhodobacteraceae; genus Limimaricola; species Limimaricola soesokkakensis. The sequence continues at coordinate 1,319 of NZ_FWFY01000002.1, read as the reverse complement.
GGCCGAGGCCGTGGTGGCGCTGGGCGGCGGATCGGTGATCGACATGGGCAAGGCGGTCGCGGCGCTGATCCCCGCCGCCCGTCCCGCGATGAGCTATCTCGAAGTGGTGGGGGAGGGGCGGCCGCTCGATGCCGCGCCCTTGCCGTTCATAGCCCTGCCGACCACCGCCGGTACCGGGGCCGAGGTCACCAAGAACGCGGTTATCGGCGTGCCTTCGCATGGTCGCAAGGTGTCCCTTCGTGACGACCGGATGCTGGCCGATCTGGCGATCATCGACCCAAGCCTGACCGATAATACGCCGCGCTCCGTCACGCTGGCCTCGGGGCTCGACGCGGTGACGCAGGTGATCGAGCCCTACCTGTCGTGCCGTGCCACCCCCTTCACCGACGCGCTGTGCCGCGACGCGATCCCGCGCGGCCTTGCCGCGCTAACACGGCTCATGCAGGCCGAGGACGAAGGCGCTCGCGACGATCTCGCGCTTACCAGCCTGTTCGGCGGGCTGGCGCTCGCCAATGCGGGCTTGGGCGCGGTGCATGGCTTTGCGGGCGTGCTGGGAGGGCAGGCCGGTGCGCCGCACGGCGCGCTTTGCGGCCGATTGCTGCCGGGCGTGCTGCGCGCCAACGTCCAAGCGGTTGAGAAGCAGGGGGGTGAGATCACCCGCCATCGGGAGGTCGCGGGCTGGATCGCTGCGGCCTTGGGTGTCACGACCGATCCGCTCGACGCGCTGGAGGCCCGTATCACGGAGTGGGGCCTGTTACGCCTGTCCGAAATGGGCGTGGCTGCGGAGGAGATTCCTCAACTGGCCAAGGCCTCTCGCGCCTCCTCTTCAATGCGAGGCAACCCGGTCGACCTCTCGGAGGAGGCGCTGGAGGCAGTGCTGCGTGAGAGCCTCTAGGACCAGCAGAGGCACTTTCTAGGCACCGTTTTCTGGCCGGGAGTGAACTTTTTTGGGTCGAGGAGCGTTTTTGCTGTTGCGACTCACGTCCCCCGGGCCTAAATAGCCCCTCACCGGCGGCGCAGAGATGCAGCGTCGGTGGGAAATTCCGAAGGGGACTGGGCGGCGCGCCGGAAGTTAGGGCGCGGTTGTTTGGTTTTCTTCTCGCTCTTTGACATCGCAGATATCTGAAGAGATATGCGGGCGGCTTGGTTCAGTTCGATGGATCAACGTCTGTATGTCGCGCCGGTAGGGGCTTGCCCCGATGACCGGTGTCAGCTTCACCGTTTGACGGACTTTCGGTTTCTGATGAAACCTGGAAGCACAGTCAGACGGATGACTGTCCCATCCAGCCGGATGGGACGATGTGCAGAGGTTCGAACGT